>CAVTNH010000008.1:0-405543 GCA_963736025.1 uncultured Chloroflexia bacterium | reverse complement strand
GGCAACCCCGGCGTCGGCGGGCTCGGCGCCATCCGCCGGCGGATCGAAGGCGAGATCCCCGACCAGCCGCTCGAGGTCGAGGAGTACAGCCACTTCGGCATGGTCGCCCGGTACACGGCCGGCGCCATGAACCTGCCGTTCTTCCCGCTCCGGAGCTACTTCGAGACCGACCTGCCCGTCGCCAACCCGCTCATCCGCCCGATCGCCTCGCCATACGGGGACGGCACGGTCTACGCGGTGCCGCCGCTGCGCCCCGACGTGGCCATCGTCCACGCGCAGCGGGCCACGGCCGCCGGCGACACCCAGGTCTGGGGCCTGCTCGGCTGCCAGAAGGAGGCGGCATTCGCGGCGGAGCGCGTGATCGTGGTCGTCGAGGAGCTGGTCGACGAGTCGGTCGTCCGCGCGGACCCGAACCGGACCATCATCCCGGGCCTCATCGTCGATGCCGTGGTCGTCGAGCCGTGGGGCGCGCACCCCTCGTACGTCCAGGGCGCCTACGACCGCGACAACCGCTTCTACCTCGACTGGGACCCGATCACCCGCGACGAGGCCGCGACCCAGGCCTGGCTCCGCGAATGGGTGTACGACCTCGACGGCCGCGCCGCCTACATCGAGAAGCTGGGCGCCGAACGGATCGCGACCCTGCGCCCGAGCGCCGAGGCGCCGTCCGGCTCCGTCGACTACGGGGCGTACCGGTGAGCGAGTCGCTCATGATCCTGGTCGCGGGCCCGTACCGGTCGGGGACGGACGGAGATCCGACGCAGATCCAGGCCAATGTCGAGGCGATGACCGCGCACGGCCCTGGCGCTCTATCGCCGCGGCCACCTGCCGGTGATGGGGGAGTGGTTCGCGCTGCCGCTCATCGAGCAGGCCCAGCGGGACGGCGACCCGGGCGATCCCTTCGACGAGATCTTCCATCCGGTCGCCGAACAGGTCCTCGCGCGATGTGATGCCTGCCTGCGGATCGGCGGCCCGTCCGAGGGTGCCGATCGCATGGTCGAAGTCGCCCGACGCCTCGGCAAGACGGTCTACACGGACATCGGGGACGTCCCATGACCGAGGCGGTCTTCAGCAAGTCCGAGATGATGATCGTGGCCGCGGCGCGCGAGCTCGCCGGCCAGCACGTCTGCTTCGTGGGCGTCGGCCTGCCGAACATCGCGGTCAACCTGGCGAAGCGGACCGTCGCCCCGGATCTCGAGCTCGTCTACGAGGCAGGGCGTCTTCGGCGCCCGCCCGGCCCGGCTCCCGCTGTCCATCGGCGACCCGACGATCGTGACCGGCGCCACGGCCGTGGTGAGCATGCTCGAGCTGTTCGGCTACTACCTCCAGCGCGGGCTCATCGACGTCGGGTTCCTGGGCGCGGCCCAGATCGACCGGTTCGGCAACATCAACACGACCGTCATCGGGCCATACGAGCACCCGACGACCCGCCTGCCCGGGTCGGGTGGCGCCTGCGAGATCGCGATCAACGCACGCGAGGTGTTCGTGATCATGCGCCAGAGCAAGCGCAGCTTCGTCGAGCGCATCGACTTCCGGACCTCGCCGGGCAACCTCGGCGGCGCCGAGCAGGCGGAGCGGATCCGGCGCGAGGGTGGCTGGCTCGGCCGCGGGCCGACGGTGGTCGTCACGGACCTCGGCATCTACCACTTCGGCGACGACGGGCAGATGCGCCTCGACTCGCTCCATCCGGGCGCGACCGTCGAGGCCGTCCGCGAGACGATCGGCTGGGACGTGGCGGTCGCCGCCGACCTCGCCGAGACGCCGCCACCGACGCCCGCGGAGCTGTCCCTGATCCGCGCGGAGCTGGACCCCGAGGGTGTCTACACGAAGTAGGCACTCACCCGATGCGCAGGACGGCCTCGCCGAGCTGGTGCAGGTTGCGCACCTCGAAGACGTCGTTGAGGTAGGGCCGGTAGACCTCGACGATCGAGTCGGTCGTGTCCCATTCCGCGACCGGCTCCGGGTTCAGCAGGTACACCCGCCGGGCCCGGGCGTGGAGCGCCTTGAGCGTCTCGGCCCGCGGCGGCCGATGGTTGCTGCGGGCGTCGCCGGTGATGATCACGGTCGAGCGCGGATCGATGCTCGAGCTGTGGTGCTCCCAGAACTGGTCGAGGACGGCGCCGTAGTCGGAGTGGCCGTCGGCCCTGACCACATCGGCGCGGTACAGCACGTGCCGGACCTCGAGGAACGAGGCGACGTCCTTGAGGTGGGCCGTGACCTCGTCCACGCCGTCGACGAAGGCGAACGTTCGCATCCGCGGGAACTCGGAGGTCATCGCCTGGAGCAGCGTCAGCGTGAACGACGCGAACTCCGCGACCGAGCCCGAGACGTCGCACAGGACGTACAGGTCCGGCCGGGCGACCTTCGGCCGCCGAAAGACCGGATCGATCGGGACGCCGCCCGACGACAACGACCGGCGCACCGTGCGCCGGACATCGAGCCGGCCGCGGTCGCGCCGTCGCCGGCGACGGGCCATCCGGCTGGCGAGCGTCCGGGCCAGCGGCCGGATCGTCTCGCGCATGGCGGCGAGCTGCCGCGGGCTGGCGCCGAGGAAGTCGGTCTCCTCGGTCACGAGGTGGCCGAGCGACCGCGCCGCCTCGTCGGCGCCGAGCATCTGGGCGAGGTGGGCCCGGGCCTGGGCCGCGAGCATCTGCTTGAACGCGTCGATGCGGGCGACGAGGTCGGCGCGGGTCCGACGCTCGTCGATCCCCTCCGGACCCGCCTCGGCCCGGTCGGCGGCGAGCGCGCGAGCCATCAGGCGCGAGAGTTCGAGGGCGCGGAGGACGCGGTAGAGGAGGTACCGCTCGGTCGTGGCGCTGGGAGAGCCGAGACCGCCGAACCGCTCGAGCGACAACGCGGCCAGCTCGCGGAGTGCGTCGGTGTCCCCGTGTCGAAGGGCCTCGATGAGCGCTTCGAGCAGCTCGGTCGACGGATCGGTCTCGGACGCGAGTCCGCCGTCGGGCCGGTCGAGGCTCGTCTCGATCGTCCGCTCGTGCCCGCTGGGCTCGGCGTCCGGGATCGGGCCGGCCGGTCCCGCCGACGGCGGCGTGCCGGGGCGGGCCGCGAACTGCAGGTCGAACAACAGCTCGAACGCCGAGCGGTCCTCCGCTCGCTTGATCAGCGTCGTCGCCAGGGCGCCCCTGACCGCCCGCCGGTCGATCACGTCGACATGGCCGAGCGCGGCGGTCGCGTCGAGGACCTCCGATGTCGAGACGGGCACTCCGGCCTCGCGGAGGGAGTGGACGAGCCGCAGGAGCGGCGTCAGCAGGAGGGGCGGGTCGCCGGGCGGCATCCGTTCCATCATGGTGCTGTCAGCCGGACCACAGTACGGGATGCGAACGCATGGTCGCTACGCGCACACTGACCCTCGTCATGGACGATCGATGATCACATTCTCGCCGACGCGGCCACCCCGGGGTCGGCTCGCCCGGCTCGGCATCGTGCTCGACGCGAACGACCGGGCCGCGTCGTTGGCGCAGCTGTGCGACCGCGCCGGGATCGACGTGGTGTGGCTGGCCGACCGGAGCGCGTTCGATGAGCCGCCATCGCTGGCGTCCGTGATGCGGTGGGCCGACGAGATCGCAGCCTCGCTCGAACGCGCGTCGCTCGGGCTGCTGGCCGGTCCGGAGGACGGTCCGGAACTGCTCGGCACCGCGACCGCCACGCGCGCGCTCGCCGAGGCGGAGCGGCTGGAGGTGGCGATACCTGCCGGGCAGCATCTCGGATCCTGGACGACCGTCGAGCCGCGGCTGCGCCGCTCGGTCGTGATCCGCGACCTGGCCGATCTCCCCGCCGCACTCCAGGTCGCCGACGACATCGTGCTGCCGGCGTGGCACATCGCCGACCTCGAGACCGCGGCCGACGAGGTCCGGGCCGAGGCCACCGAGGCCGGCCGTGACCCATCGACGCTCGGCGTCGCCGCGCTCCTGCCCGTCTCGATCGGTCGCACCCAGGCCGAGGCCGTCGCCCGCGTCGCGGCGGATCCGGTCTTCACCGTCGTGGGCGACCCGGCCGCGGTCGGGATCTTCGGGACGCTCGAGGAGTGCCAGGACCGCGTCATCGCCCTCGCTCACGCCGGGATCACGGACCTGCGCTGCATCGTCCCGGCCACGCTCGACGTCCACGACGTCATCGCCCAGCTGACCGCGATCACGGTCGGGACGACCGACGTCCTGGTGCCCGGCTCGCTGCGTTCGCCGGCGCCGCCGCCGCCCGACGGCTGGGGCGGGCGCTCGCCCGTCCCGGACCGGCCGAGGGTCAGTGGCGGGTCCCGACGGCGCTGACCCGGCGGGCCGTCTCGACGACCAGCGGCAGGAACTCGGATCGAAGGGTCGCCGGATCGACTCGCCCGGCGTGGGCGCACACCGACAAGGCCGCGCTGACGCGTCCGTTGCGATCGAGGATCGGGGCCGCCACCGACGAGAGGCCCTCCTCGAGTTGCTGGTCGACGATCGCCCAGCCCTGTCGGCGGATCTCGTCGAGGATGGCCCGCAGCTCGGTCTCGTCCACGACCGTCCGCTCGGTGTAGCGCGCGATGGCCGTCCGGGCGAAGTAGGCCTCGAGCTCGGCCTCGGGCAGGCCCGCCAGCAGGACGCGGCCCTTGGACGTGGCGTGGGCCGGGCAGCCGTGACCCGACCGTGACCGCGATGGTCATCAACCGGCGGGTCTCGACGCGCGCGACGTACAGGATCTCGGTGTCGTCGAGGACGGCGATCGACGCCGATTCGCCGGTCCGCTCGGTCAGCGACGCGAGGTAGGGCTTCGCGAACGCCCACGGGTCGCCGACGGCGGCGAAGGGCTTGGCGAGGTCCAGGACGGCCGGCGTCAGCTTGAACGTCCGCTTGGTCGACTCGACGTACCCGAGGTCCTCGAGGGTGAGCAGGACGCGGCGCGCGGTGGCGCGCGTCAGCCCGGTCCGTTCAGCCACCTCGCTGATCGTCAGGGCCGGGGCGTCCGCACCGAATGCCCGGAGGACGGTCAGCCCTCGCTCGAGCGATTGCAGCCGTTCGCTTCGGGTGGTGACGCCACCCTGCGACGCGCTTGACATCGTTTCGACTCCCGACGGATACTCGGTGCGCTTAGCGTACAGATGTTCGCGCTGCGAACAACATCGACGGTCGAGCGTATCCTACCCCCAACGGTCCAGCCGTACCGACCCATCCCTGATCGAGCGACGAGGAGCCGGCCGATGACCACCTACACCACCGTGTTCGGGTCGCTGGAGAACTACGCGAAGGGCACCATCGACATCATCGATGACGACCCGAAGCGCTACGCCTTCTCGAACATCTTCGAGGTCGCGTCCACCGCGCGGCCGTACGAGAAGGTCGCCGTCGGCAAGAACCGCCAGTTCGTCGTCGAGGCGATCCGCGCGGAGGGCACCTCGGAATGGCGGACCGCCCCGCACGACGAGTTCGCCCTGGTCATGGATGGCGAGATCGAGATCCGGCTGCAGAAGCTCGGCCAGGACGACCTCGGACCGACCTCCGAGCGTGGGTCCAACGCGCTCACCGTGGCGCCGAGCGGCGCGCCGATGGGCCGCGTCGTCGCCAAGCGCGGCCACATGACGCTGCTGCCGGTCGGGGCCGCCTACCAGTTCCATGCCGACGCCCCGGCCGTGATCCTGCTCCAGACCCAGGAGGGCCCGGACACCGTCTACCGGTGGGCCGAGATCATCCAGACGGTCCCGTGATCGATCCGGTCACGGACCTCACGACCCCGACCCGACGACGAGCATCCGTCCAGCACGGTCCAGGAGAACGTCGATGAGCATCGCAGCCCCGTCCAACGTCCAGTCGACCGAGCCGAACAAGCATGGCTACCGAGGGTTCAGCCTCGGGGAGTTCAAGTTCACCCGCGATGAGTACTTCGCCTATGTCGAGTGGCCGACCGGCAAGCACGTCATGTCCGCAGACGCGTTCCTGAAGGCGCTCCAGCGCGACGTCGCGTGGCAGTTCTTCTACGGGATCGTGAACTTCGACGGCGTCATCGGCACCGTCAACCACTACGGGACGGTCGACCTGTTCGCCGGTCGGTACAACGACGTCTACCGCAAGGCCGAGCTCGACCACCAGGAGAACTTCGACACGTCCGTCATCAAGACGACGTTCGAGGCAATGCTCGACGACTGGACGAACGACGGCTTCGATCCCTTCGCCTCCCCGACGGAGACAGGGTCGGCCTTCGGCGCGAAGCACGGCGAGAACCGGGCGGCCATCACCCGCCATCGCGTCACGGCGGCCCGGATGGTCAGCGTCCCGGGCGACGAGCCGTTGCGCAACGATGACAACGGGCATCCGGTCAACCGGCACTTCCTCGACGTGACCCAGGAGGAGCCGGAGAAGTACCCGGAGCCGGGCTTCGAGGACGAGATCAACTCGTTCAACCTGTTCGCCTACCTGTCGCGCTCGCAGGTGACCTGGAACCCGTCCGTCGTGTCGGTCTGCGGCGACAGCCTGTACTGCCCGACGACCGAGGAGTACATCCTCCCGATCATCCACGGCAACGACCGCGTCGAGTGGTTCATCCAGCTGTCCGACGAGCTGATCTGGCAGGTCGAGGACCGCGATGCCGGCACGGCCCGGGCCAAGGTCACGATGCGGGCCGGCGACGTGGCGGCCATGCCGGCCGACATCCGCCACCAGGGCTACGCTCCGAAGCGCGCGATGCTGCTGGTCTGGGAGAACGCCGACCCGGCATTGCCGGGCCTCATCTCGAGCGGCCAGCTGCCGTCCGTGCCGGTCGAGCTCTAGACCGATCGACCGCTCGTCCCGATCGGCCCGACGATGACCCTCGTGTCCCGCGCCGAGGTGCGGGTCCAGGACCGCCTGTTCATCGACGGTGCGTTCGTCGACGCCCTCGACGGTGCGACCTTCTCCGACGATCGATCCCCACGATGGGTCGGTCATCGCGGAGGTCGCCCAGGCGGGCACGGCCGACGTCGACCGGGCCGTCGCGGCGGCCGCGGCCGCGTTCCCGGCTTGGGCCAGGACGCAGGCCTCGGCTCGCGGCCGGCTGCTCCTGCGCCTCGCCGACCTCATCGAGGCCAACGCCGAGGAACTTGCCACCCTCGAGTCGCTCGACACCGGCCACCCGATCCGCGACAGCCGCCATCTCGACGTCCCGCGGACTGCGGCCACGTTCCGCTATTTCGGCGGCATGGCCGACAAGGTCCAGGGCGACGTCATCCCGGTCGAGCCCGGCTTCCTGAACTATGTCCTGCGAGAGCCGCTCGGCGTTGTGGGGATGATCGTGCCCTGGAACTTCCCGCTCATGTTCTGCAGCTGGAAGATGGGCCCGGCCCTGGCCGCCGGCAACACGGTGGTCATGAAGCCCGCGGAACTGACCCCGCTGAGCGCGTTGCGCGTCGCCGAGCTGATGGTCGAAGCCGGCTTCCCGCCGGGCGTCGTCAACATCGTCCCCGGCCCCGGGCGGACCGTCGGCGAGCACTTGGCGCGCCATCCGGGCGTGCGCAAGATCGCGTTCACCGGCTCCACCGAGGTCGGTCGGCGCGATCGTCGAGGCCTCGGCCGGCAACGTGAAGCGCGTCCAGCTGGAGCTCGGTGGCAAGGGCGCCAACATCGTTTTCGAGGACGCGGACATCACGTCCGCGGTCAACGGCTCGGCGTTCGCGATCTTCCACAACCAGGGCCAGGCCTGCATCGCCGGCTCGCGACTCATCCTCGACGAGCGGATCGCCGACGAGTTCGTGGCCCGGTTCATCGCCCTGGCAGAGTCGATCCGCATCGGCGACCCGCTCGACCCGGCGACAGAGATGGGGCCGCTGACCTCCGCGACGCACCGCGACCGAGTCCTGCGTTACGTCGACGTCGCCCGTGAGGACGGTGGCGAGATCCTGACCGGCGGCACCGCGCCCGACGACCCAGCCCTGGCGGGCGGGTTCTACATCCGACCGACCGTCGTCCGGGCCGACCCCGCGTCACGCGTCTGTCGCGAGGAGGTCTTCGGCCCGTTCGTGACGATCGCGACGTTCCGCTCGGAGGACGAGGCGCTCGCCATCGCCAACGACGTGGAGTACGGCCTCGGTGGCGGACTGTGGACCCGCGACCTTTCGCGGGCGCATCGGGTCGCCCGGGACATCCGCTCGGGCATGGTCTGGGTCAACAGCTACAAGAGGGTCAATCCCGGTTCGCCGTTCGGTGGGACGGGGCTGTCCGGCTACGGCCGCGAGATGGGGTTCGAGGCCATCCACGAGTACACAGAGGCCAAGTCGATCTGGGTCAACGTCGACGCGCCGATCCCGCCGTTCTACCCGAGGTCCTGATCAGATGCCTCCGTTCACGTACGACGCGCTGCCGGGTCGGGTGGTGTTCGGCGACGGCACTTTCGACCAGGTGCCCGACGAGCTGGACCGACTCGGCGCGACCCGCGTGCTGCTCATCGCCGACCGTTCCGGCCACGCCTGGGCCGACCGGCTGTGCGAGAGGATCGGCGGCCGCATCGTGAGCCAGATTCGCGACGTCCGGCCGCACGTCCCGGTCGACGACGCGGAGGCTGCCCGTCGCCTGGCCGTGGACAACGGCGCCGACTCCATCGTGACCATCGGCGGCGGCTCGGCGACTGGCCTGGGCAAGGCAGTCGTGCTCGAGCGGCGACTGCCGATCCTCGCCGTGCCGACCACCTATGCCGGCTCGGAGATGACGCCGATCTGGGGACTCACCAGCGGGGCGCGGAAGGAGACCGGGCGCGATCCGGCGGTGCAGCCGCGGACGGTCGTCTACGACCCGGTGCTCACCGTCTCGCTCCCGCCCGGGGTCTCCGGGCCGTCGGGCATGAACGCGGTCGCGCACTGCGTCGAGGCGCTGTACGCGGAGGGTGCCAATCCCATCACGACCCTGATGGCCGAGGAGGGCATCCGGGTGCTGGCCCGCGGCCTGCCCCAGGTGGTGGCCCACCCGGACGACCTGCCGGCGCGTGGCGCCGTGATGGCCGGCGCCTATCTCGCGGCCTCCGCGTTCGCGGCCGCGGGGAGCGGGATCCATCACAAGATCTGCCACGTCCTCGGCGGCGCCTACGACCTGCCGCACGCCGAGATGCACACGGTCATCCTGCCCCACGCCGTCGCCTTCGTAGCGCCGTCCGTGCCGGCCGCGATGGCCCGCGCTGCCGCGGCTCTCGGCGATGCGGACGTCGCCGGAGCGATCTACGACCTCGGCCGGGCCATCGGGGCACCGGCCGACCTCGCGGCGATCGGGATGCCCGGCGACCGCCTCGACGAAGCGGCCGGGCTGATCGCCGAAGCGACCCGCGGCTCCGCCACGCCGGTCACCGCCACGGCCATGCGGGCGCTCCTCGACGACGCCTATGCAGGCCGCCGGCCGACGACTCCAGCGACTCCCGCGTCCCCAGCGTCCCGCGCGACTCCCGGTCCCATGGCGCCGCCCATCACCGCGTGACCCGCGTCTAGCCGCGCACGGCTACCGAGTCCGTCCGGCTGGCGGAACAAGGAGGAGGATCACTCATGGCCATCGACGATCGGACCCGAGCCGAGATCGAACGGGCGCTCGGGCGACGACTGGATCGCCGCGACTTCCTGCGCATCGCCGCGCTCGGAGGCACGGCCGCGGGCACCGCCGCGCTCATCGCTGCGTGCGGCCCGGCGGCCGCGTCGTCGGCCCCGGCGTCATCGGCGCCGTCGGCCGCCGCGCCGAGTGCGACCGCGGCAGCGTCGGCCTCGGCCGGGGCCGCCGCGGGACGGGCGATCAAGATCGGCTACGTCAGCCCGACCACCGGCCCACTCGCAGGCTTCGGGGAGGCGGACCAGTTCATCTTCGACGGCGTGACCGCGGCCATCGGCGACGGCATCCAGGTCGGCGACGCCCTCCACAAGTTCGAGATCTCGGCCAAGGACAGCCAGTCCGATCCCGCCCGGGCCGCGTCCGTCGCCGGCGAGCTCATCGCCGACGGCATCGACCTGATGCTCGTCGCCTCGACCCCGGAGACCGTCAACCCGGTCGCGGACCAGTGCGAGGCCGCGGGCGTCCCGTGCATCTCGTCGGTCGCGCCCTGGCAGCCGTACTTCCTCGGCCGGCAGGCGCCGAACACGCCGCCACCGGACAGCAAGCCGTTCGCCTGGACCTACCACTTCTTCTGGGGTCTCGAGGACGTCATCTCGGTGTTCCTGGACATGTGGAGCCAGGTCGACACGAACAAGATCGTCGGGGGCCTGTTCCCCAACGACGGCGACGGCAACGCCTGGGGCGATCCCGACCGTCGGGTTCCCGACGCCGCTCAAGGACGCCGGCTACACGCTCATCGATCCGGGGCGTTACGAGAACCTCACGTCGGACTTCTCGGCCCAGATCGGGACCTTCAAGAAGGAGAAGGTCGAGATCCTCACCGGCGTGCCGTTGCCGCCGGACTTCACGACGTTCTGGACCCAGGCCGCACAACAGGGGTTCAAGCCGAAGGTCGCCTCGATCGGCAAGGCGATCCTGTTCCCGTCGTCCGTCGAAGCGCTCGGCCCGGACCTCGGCGACGGCCTCTCGAGCGAGGTCTGGTGGAGCCCCAGCCACCCGTTCAAGTCGTCGCTGACGACCGAATCCGCCAAGTCCCTGGCCGACTCGTACACCTCCGACACCGGCAAGCAGTGGACCCAGCCGATCGGCTTCGCGCACGCGATGTTCGAGGTCGCGGCCGACGCCCTCAAGCGGACGACGAGCGTCGACGACAAGGCCGCGCTCCGCGATGCCATCAAGGCGACCTCGCTCGACACGATCGTCGGGCACATCGCCTGGGACGGCACCGGCCTGCCGCCGTTCGCCGCGGCGAACGTGGCCAAGACCCCGCTCGTCGGCGGACAGTGGGGCAAGGGCACCACGACGATGTACGAGATCACGCTCGTGAGCAACAAGGACCATCCGGAGATCCCGACTGCGGGCAAGATGCGGCCGATCGGCGGCTGAGCGACACACACGGACCGCGACCGCATGACGGCGCTGCTCGAGATCGACGCCGTCTCGAAGGCCTTCGGCCGGGTCGTGGTCGCGGATTCGCTCTCGTTCACGGTCGCCCGGGGCGAGACGCTCGGCATCGTCGGCCCCAACGGCGCCGGCAAGACGAGCCTGCTCGACCTGATCGGCGGCGACCAGTCGCCCGATTCGGGCCGGATCCGGCTGGACGGCCGGGACGTCACCGACGTCCCGGCCCACCTCCGGGCCAGGCTCGGGATCGGGCGCACGTACCAGATCCCCCGGCCGTTCGGCGGGATGACGGTCTTCGAGAACGTGCTCCTGGGAGCCACGTTCGCCGCGCATCCCGCTGAGGGCTCGTCCCACGATCCGACGGCGACCGCCGTCGCGGCCCTCGTCCGGACGCACCTGATCGATCGGGCCAACCTGCCCGCGGGTGCGCTGCCACTCCTCGATCGCAAGCGGCTCGAACTGGCCCGGGCCCTGGCCACCGGCCCGAGCCTGCTGCTCCTCGATGAGATCGCCGGCGGCCTGACCGAGCACGAGGTCGCCGACCTGGTCGAAACCATCAAGCGACTGCGGGCCGAGGGTGTCACGATCGTCTGGATCGAGCACGTCGTGCCGGCCCTGATGGCCGTCGTCGACCGGCTGATCGCGATGAGCGCGGGTCGCGCGCTCATGGACGGGGCGCCGGCCGACGTCATGGCCGACCCGGTCGTCCAGGCCGAGTACCTCGGCGCGGAGGTGGTCGCTTGACGCTGCTGGACATCGAGCGGGCCAGTAGCTTCTACGGCGACCTGCAGGCCCTCTTCGACGTCTCGCTGCACGTCGACGAAGGTGAGGTCGTCGCGATCATCGGCTCGAACGGGGCGGGGAAGTCCACGCTCCTGCGGCTCATCGCCGGGCTGCAGCCGGTCAGCGGTGGCGAGGTCCGCTACGACGGCCGCGGCATCAACGACGTGAAAGCCCACCTGCGCGTCGGCTCGGGCATCTCGCTGGTCCCCGAGGGGCGACGCATCTTCCCGAGCCTGAGCGTCGAGGAGAACCTGCGGATCGGCACGTATCGCGGCCGGCGCGGCCCGTGGGGCCTGAGCGCGGTCTACGACCTGTTCCCGATCCTGCGCGACCGGGCGCGACGCAGCGGCGCGGTCCTCTCGGGCGGCGAACAGCAGGCCCTGGCGATCGGCCGCGCCCTCATGGCGAACCCGCGCCTGCTGCTGCTCGACGAGGTGTCGCTTGGCCTGGCGCCGGTCGTGATCCGCCAGCTGTACACCGCTCTGCCGACCATCGTCGCGAACGGGGCCACCGTCCTGCTGGTGGAGCAGAGCGTCGACCAGGCACTCGCCGCGGCTGACCGCCTGTATTGCCTGCTCGAGGGGCGGATCTCCCTCGCCGGCGTGCCGGCGCAGCTGACGCGTACGCAGATCACGACCGCCTACTTCGGCCTGGCCTGATGGACTGGTTGAACGCGGTCGTCCAGGGCCTGCTGCTGGGCGGGCTCTACGCGCTGCTGGCGACCGGCCTGTCGCTGATGTTCGGCGTGATGCGTCTGGTCAACCTGGCCCAGGGCGACCTGACGATCCTCGCCGCGTTCCTGGCCCTCGCGCTCATCGAGGCCACCGGGGTCGGTCCCGTCGTGGCCCTCATCGTCATCGTCCCGGTCATGATGATCGGCGGCTATGCCCTCCAGCGTGGCCTCCTGAACCGGACCCTCGACGGCGGCGTCATGCCACCGATCCTGGTGACATTCGGGCTGGCCGTCATCCTCCAGAACGTCCTGCTGGGCGTCTACTCGGCGGACTCGCAGGGGATCGACGCGGGCAGCATCGAGAGCGCGAGCATCACGGTCACCGAGGGGCTCGCGATCGGGATCCTGCCGCTCATCACGCTCGGGACGGCGGTCGCGGTGCTCGCGGGCCTGCAACTCCTGATCGGCCGGACCCAGCTGGGCCGGTCGTTGCGGGCGACCGCGGACGACCGCGATGCGGCCCGCCTGAGCGGCATCGACGATCGACACGTGTACGCGGTCGCCACGGCCCTCGCGTTCGGCACGGTCGCCATCGCCGGCGTCTTCCTCGGCATGCGCACGACGTTCGCGCCGGCCGACGGTCCGGTCCGGCTCATCTTCGCGTTCGAGGCGGTCGTCATCGGCGGGCTCGGGTCGCTGTGGGGGACCCTCGTCGGCGGCATGATCCTGGGCGTCTCCCAGGCCATCGGCAACCAGATCAGCCCGAGCTACCAGATCCTGGCCGGCCACCTCGTGTTCCTGGCGGTCCTGGTGTTCCGACCCGCTGGCCTCTTCTCCCGCCCCCGGACGCGGCAGTGATGGAGGCGGCCGCCCTGCCCGCGTTCCGGATCGAGCGGACCACGAGGAACGTTCGGGTGGTCCTGTTCCTCGGGCTCGGCGTGGTCGTCGCCCTCGCCAGCCTCCCGGCGTGGGGCGCCGCCGGCCAGATGCGCCTCCTGGTCGAGGTCTTCACGATGCTCGCGCTCGCCGAGATGTGGAACCTCCTGGCCGGGTATGCCGGTCTCGTCTCGATCGGCCAGCAGGCGTTCATCGGCCTGGGCGCGTACGGCCTCTTCGTCGCCGCCGACAACCTCGGGCTGCCGCCGGTCCTCGCAGTCCTCTTCGCGACCGCGGTCGGCGGGCTGGTCGCCCTCGTCACGTCGGTCTTCGCGTTCCGCCTCCAGGGCGGCTACTTCGCCATCGGGACCTGGGTCATCGCCGAGGTCATCCGGATCCTCGTCGCGAACACGAAGGAACTCGGGGCGGGGACCGGCGTCACGATCCGCTCGCTGTCCGCCATCCCCCCGGCCGATCGACAGGCGCTGACCTACTGGCTCGCCCTGACCGTCGGGGTCGGCTCGATCGTCCTCGCGGCGGCGATCATGCGATCGCGGCTGGGCCTCGCCCTGCGAGCGGTCCGCGACAGCGAGGTCGCGGCGCGGAGCCTCGGCGTCGACATCTTCCGGGCCAAGCTGGCCATCTACCTCGTGGCTGCCGCGGGCGCATCGGCCGCCGGGGCCGTGCTGTACATGCAGCTGCTCCGGATCCAGCCGAATTCCGCGTTCAGCGTGGACTGGACGGCGAAGATGATCTTCATCGTCGTCATCGGCGGCCTCGGCCGGATCGAGGGGCCGATCGTCGGTACGATCCTGTTCTTCGCGCTGCAGGAGGCGCTCGCGGACTATGGCAGCCTGTACCTCGTGATCCTCGGCGCCGTCGCCATCGTCATGGTCATCCTCGCGCCGCGCGGGCTGTGGGGCCTGCTGGTGGCGCGCCGCCCGATCGCCCTCTTCGGCATCCGGCGGCGGCTGCGTGCTGGCCGACTCGGGTCGGGTCGGGCCATCGCGCAAGGAGGGCGCCGAATGACGCTCGAGCGGGCGCCCCAGTTCGACTCGCCGGCCGACGTCATGGCACGTCTGCGGGCCCTCGACTACCTCGCCGACGACGCGATCGGCCTGACGGTCTACCTCGCCGATCGGCTCCAGAAGCCGATCCTCGTCGAGGGACCGGCGGGTGTCGGCAAGACCGAGCTGGCCCGGACCGTGGCGACCGCGACCTCATCGCGGCTGATCCGGCTGCAGTGCTACGAGGGGCTCGACGAGTCGAAGGCGCTCTACGAGTGGAACTACAAGAAGCAGCTGTTGCGGATCCAGGCGGACCAGGACCGCGAACGCTGGTCGGAGCTCGAGACCGACATCTTCTCCGAGGCGTTCCTGCTGCCGCGGCCGCTCCTCGCCGCCATCCGGGCCGATGAGCCGGTCGTGCTGCTGATCGACGAGATCGACCGCGTCGAGGTCGAGGCCGAGGCGCTGATGCTCGAGATCCTGAGCGACTTCCAGGTGACGATCCCCGAGCTCGGCACGATGCAGGCGACGCGCCGGCCGATGGTCTTCCTGACCTCGAACGACACCCGTGACCTGTCCGAGGCGCTGAAGCGCCGGGCGCTCTACCTCCACATCGACTACCCGACGATCGAGCGCGAGCGCGAGATCCTCCTCGCCCGCGTGGATGGGCTCACCCCCGACCTCGCGGCGCAGGTCAGTCGGGTGGTCGCCTCGCTGCGCAACATGGACCTCAAGAAGGCGCCGTCGATCTCGGAGTCGCTCGACTGGGCCCGGACGCTCGTGCTGCTCGGGATCGAGGGCATCCGGCCGGAGGACGTCGGCGACACGCTTCACGTCCTGCTCAAGTACGAGGCGGACATCGAGCGCGCCCGGCGTCGGCTGGCAGGATTGCCCGTCGAGGGCGACGCGCCGGCACCGCACATCGATGCCTTCCGTGCGCCCGAGGGGACGTCCGGGTGAGTCGAGAGGACCGCCTGCGCGAGGCGATGCCGCGGATCGTGCTCGCGGTCCACGGCCTGGCGAAGGACCTGGACCTGACCAACGAGGAGCTGCTGGCGGCGCTCGCGTTCCTGGCCGAGGTCGCCCGGGCCGACGAGATGGTCCTGCTCTCGGACATCCTTGGGCTCTCGCGGCTCGTCGACGACCAGACTCACGCGGGGTCCGGCGGCACGTCCTCGAACGTGCTCGGACCGTTCTACCGACCCGGAGCGCCGTGGGTCGAGAACCCCGGATCGATCGTCCGCGAGGCGAGCGCGTCGCCGGCCGGGGTCGTGCGCGGGACCGTGGCGGACGCTCGGACCGGACGACCGCTCGCCGGGGCCGTCGTCGACGTCTGGCAGGCCAACGCCGAGGGCGACTACTCGAACGAGGACTCGACACTCGATCCGTGGCATCTGCGCGGTCGCCAGCGCACCGACGCCAAGGGCGAGTTACGCGGTCGAGACCATCTGGCCGAGCCACTACACGGTCAAGCACGACGGCCCGGTCGGACGGCTCCTGGAGGTGCTCGAGCGACACCCATGGCGGCCGGCCCACATCCACTTCCTGGTGGAGGCCGACGGGTACCGGCGGCTGGTCACGCAGGCGTATCCGGCGGGCGGCCGCTATCTCGAGGACGACACGATCAACGGCGTGAAGTCGGAGCTCATCGTCCCGGTCGAGGACGGCGTGCTGACCTTCGACATCGAGCTGGAGCCCGACGCGCCCCCGAGCTGATGCGCACGCGAAGGCGCGGAGTCCGCACGACGTTGCCTGACCGCACCTAACCACCCCGTACTACCGGCACCAGTGACCCTGACCACCGGGCGCTAGAGCGCGGGGTGCTCGGGCGGCACGATGCCGAGCACCATGGACCGAGCCACCGCGCGCGTCATCCCCGACGAGGCCCCCGAGCCCGGACGTCTGCCCGACGGCCTCTCGATCCGCTACCTCGATGGTTCCACCACCGCGACGCCGCTCGCGGCCGCCCTCGTCCAGGCGCGCCGAGACGACCTGCGTGTCCTCGATCGCGAGGCGATCCCGACGGCGCGCCTTCTGGCCGGCCTCTCGATGGCACTCGATCTGACCGAGGGCCAGCTCCCCGGCCACGCCCTGCGCACGTGCTTCCTCGCGATGCACCTCGCCGAGGACCTGGGCCTGAGCCTCGCCGACCGCGGCGCCCTCTTCTACGGCGCGTTCCTCAAGGATGCCGGCTGCTCGTCGAACTCCGCGGCGATCACGCGGATCTTCGGCGCCGACGACATCGAGGCCAAGCGCCGCCAGTCGACCATCGAATCCTCACTGCTGTCGTACGCCGCGTTCACGATCCGGACCATCCCGAGCAGCGAGCCCCTGCCCCGCAAGATGCGCCGGCTCATCTCGCTCGGCATCCGCGGCCAGCGCGAGCATCGCCAGATCGAGCAGCTCCGTTGCGAGCGCGGCGCCGCGATCGCCCGCAAGGCCGGCTTCGACGACGAGGTCGCCGGGGCCATCCTCGACCTCCACGAGCACTGGGACGGCAGCGGCGACCCGCGCGGCCTGCGCGGCGCCGAGATCCACCCGTTGGCCCGCATCCTGGCGGCCTGCCAGGGCCTCGACATCTTCCTGACGATGCAGGGCCGCGAGCGGGCGATCGAGGTCATGGCCGAGCGCGTCGGCACCTGGTACGACCCCGACATCGCCGAAGCGCTCCTCGACGCGTGCGCGCACGGTCGGCTCGAAGAGCTCGCCGCCCCTGACCTCGTCGGTCGGACGATGGCGCTCGAGCCGGGCGGCCACATCCGCACCTCGGACGACGCCGACATCGACCGCATCGCGCTCGCCTTCGCCGACATCGTCGACGCCAAGAGCCCGTTCACCGGCACGCACTCGTCGCGGGTCGCCGACATCGCGGAGGGTCTGGCCGCGCGCATGGGCATGCCGGCCCCCGAGGTGGTCAACGTCCGCCGGGCGGGCCTGCTGCACGACCTGGGCAAGCTCGGCGTCCCGAACACCGTCCTCGACAAGCCGGGCCGTCTCGACGCCTCGGAGATGGAGGTCATCCGCCGCCATCCCGAGCTGACGCTGCGGATCCTCGACACGATCCCGACGTTCCAGGACGTCGCGGAACTCGCCGCCTGCCACCACGAGCGGCTCGACGGGACGGGCTACTTCCGCGGCATGACCGCGCCGGAGCTGGCCCTCGGCGCCCGGATCGTGGCCGTCGCCGATGTCTTCGAGGCGATGACCGCCGACCGGCCCTATCGAACGGCGATGCCGGTCGCGCAGGCCCTCGGGATCATGCGCGAGTCGGCGGGCGAGCACCTCGCCGCGGACGTCATCGAGGCCCTGGCCGACACCGTCGCCTGAGCCTCGACGGGCGCCCGAGGCGCCCCGACCTCAGCCCTTTGCGAACACCGCGACGAACTCGAGCGCGCCCTGGTCGGCGATCGAGATGATGAAGCCACCGATGTTCGGCGCCTCGATGTCGTAGTCGCTGAGCGGGAACGTGACCGAGCCGAGCACCTGGACCGTCCCGTCGGCGAGCTTGGCCTGGGCCGGGATCTGGACCGACTTCTTGACGCCGTGGAGGTCGAGGTCGCCGACGAGCGTCACGTCCGTTGGCGGTCCCCGCGAGGGCCGCGGCGGGCACCTCGACCGGCTGGGTCAGGGTGAAGGTCGCCGTCGGGAACTGGTCGGTCTGGAGGCCCTCGGAGCGCAGGCGGTTGTCGCGCCGGTTCTCGTCGGAGGTGAGGGTCGTCGTGTCGACGGTGATGGTGCCCTCGGTGAGCGTCGCGGTCGTGCCATCCGAGGTCAAGGTGATCGAGCCCGTCACGTCGGACGTCCGGCCGACGGCGTCGGTCTCGGCGTCGAACTGGGCGAGCTGCTCGCGGACGCGGTAGCCGGCCTCCGTGCCGGTCGTGACCGTCCATGTCCCGGCGACGTCACCCTCGCCCGCTGCCGGGGCCTGGCTCTCGGCCGGATCGGCGCTGGCGGCGGGATCGGCGCTGGCCTCGGCGCTCGGCGTGCTCGAGGCGCCGGCCGCGGCCGATGCCGAGGGGAATGCCAGCGGCGGCGCGCTGTCGCCGCGCAGGACCTGGTCGTAGGCCACGTACAGGCCGATCCCACCGACGAGGACCAGGGCGGCGATGACGGCGAGGATCCGGGTTCGGGTCATGGGGGAGTCTCTCCGACAGGGCGGGATCGTCCGATCCCGTCGAGCGGAGGTTGCCACGACATCCTGAGAAGCGCCTGAGAGCGAGATGAGCGCCGGGGGCTGGGAGGTCCCCCGGCGCTGGCCGATCGGCTCGCCGCCGTCGGCGCGAGATCAGTACGGAACGATGGCGACCAGGCGGTCGTAGCCGCTGCTCGGGACCTGGCCCAGGACCTCGCCGGTCGTCGCATCCAGCTTCACGATCCGGCCGCCGGCGGCCACCAGCGCGTAGATGGTCCCGCCGTCGGGTGTCACGGCCATCGACTCCACCGCGGAGCCCTCGAGGAAGCGGGCGGTGACGCCGAGGGTCTTCGGATCGACCCGGACGATCCCGCCGGGCCCTGCCGCGTAGAACGCGGACCCATCGGATGCGGCCACGACCCGACGTCCCACCGGGCCCGTGGGCTGATGACCGAACTTGGCGAGCACGATGCCGCGAGCGGCCGAAGGCTCGAACGGGACCGAGCGTCGGACCGCGAAGTCGGACGGGTCGACCTCGACCACCAGCCCGAGCGTCGCGTTGATCGCGAGCAGGTCACCGTCGAGCTTGGCGGCCATGCCCCAGTCGAGCGCGGCGTCCGCATCGTCGGCGCCGGTCGCGGGCAGGTCGAGGCAGATCGCCCACGAATCGATGCTGTTGAGGGCATGGATGAACGGGTGCTCCGCGCCGCGGTAGAGGGTGAGCACCAGGCCGTCGGATCGACGCGCCTGGGCGACCGGCCAGCCGGCCATCGTCTCGTTGACGTCGGTCTTGTCGACGACGACCTCGGGGCGGAGCGTCCCGGTCGCCGTCTCGACGGTCCGGACCTGGTAGTGGCCCGCCGGCGGACCCGGCAGGTGCTCGACGACGTACAGGAGGGAGCCGTCCGGCGAGAGGGCGTCGTATTCGAAGGCGCCCGTGAGCTCGACGATGCGCGGCTTGGCGTCGAGCGTGCGGGCCACGATGGCGAAGCGACTGGTCTTGCCCCTTGGCCGCGGCGTCTCCGGCCTCGACCAGGACGACCGTCGAGCCGTCCGCGGACACCCCGACGGGGACGGGATCGAGGCCGATCGTCGGCAGGCGCCACGCCCCCTCGATCTCGAGGCGGTTGCCCCAGGCCTTGAAGCCGCGCTCCGCCCGGACGTCCTCGACCCGGGTGATCGAATCGTCGGGGACCGTGACCACGATGTTGGCCCAGTCCTTGTCCGGCGCGCCCATGCGGGAAGCCGGCCATCTCCTCCTCGGTGCTCGCGAGGATCACGTGGAGGCGGTCGTCGCCCGGGCGTCCGACCACGAGCCACGCGTCCGTCGGGTCATACGCTGCCTCGGCGGTCGGCGTGGCGGTCGCGGGCCTGGCCGAGGCGGTCGGCTTGGCCGGGGCTGCCGGTGTCGGAGGCCGGCGCGGTCGACGTCGCGCCAGTGCACGCGGCGAGCATCGAGGCCGTGGCGAGGATCAGGACGGGGCGGCGCAGGCGGTCGGTCGTCGACATCTCGTCTCCTGGGTGCGGCGCGCCATCCGATCGATCGCGCACCCCTTCTACACCGAGCGGAGGGGCGAGGTTCCGCGACGAGCTCAGTCGAGTGTTTCCGCCAGGCGGATCGCCGCGTCGCGGCCGAGGGACGTCTCGAGGCGGAAGGTGACATCGCCGTCCGACCAGAGCAGGGTGTCGCCGACCCAACGGCGCTGATCGTCGACGAACCCATCCGCCGCCTGCCAGAAGAACATGTGCGGGTCGCCGCTCAACCAGTACCCGGCACGGCCGCCGACCGTCACCGGCTGGATCGTCGTCCCACCGTCGACCGCCTTGTTGAAGAAGCCCTCGTCGACCTTGCCCTGGAACTGGGAGAACAGCAGGCCGACGCCCGGTTCGAGGGTCGCGGGCAGATCGGGCGTCGCGGCCCAGACGAGCGTGACCTGGCCGCCGGTCAGGTCGTCGACATAGGCCGCGTCGGGCGGCCCGACCGCCGGGTCGCTCGGCCAGCGCACGTGGAAGCCCGCCCGGGCGTCGAGATCGGCCAGCTCGACGCGCTCGCCGAGACCCATCGATGAGCCGGGCACGCCGAGCGCGGGTGACCCGGACACGCGCGGCTGGAGCGACCCCGACGCCGCCGGCGCGGGCGAGCGGACCGGCTCGACGCTGGGTGGCGGGCTCACCGGCGCCGGCCCGAAGATGAACCGCAGGCCCGGCAGGCCGAGGCCGATCGCGCCGGCGATGGCGGCCAGTGCCAGGAGCGCGATCAGCGCCAGCACCAGGGCCCGTCGGGCCGGCCGCCACGTCGGGCGCCAGCCGGGACGCCCGACCGGCGCGGGCTGTGGAGCGGCCTCGATCCGTGCTCGCACGGCCGCCGCGAGATCGGGCTGGCCCGGACCGCGGTCCGCGGACGGCCAGTCGACCGCCGGCGCGAGACCGCGGAGCGCAGCCTCGAGGTCGCCGTCGGGGAGCTGGGCGAGTCGCATGTCGGTCATCGCTCGTCCCCGTCGAGCTCGGCGAGGGCCACGCGCAGCCGGCCGAGCGCCCGCGAGGTCCGCGACTTGACCGTGCCGGTCGGCAGGTCCAGCGCCTCTGCGGTCTCGGCCTCGGACAGCTCCAGCAGGAAGCGCGCCCCGATCACCTCACGGTCCTCGTCGCGGAGCCGCCCGAGCGCATCGAGGAGCGTGGCCCGACGCTCGCCTGCGAGGACCTCCGCCTCGGGCGAGGGGACCGTGGCGCCGGTGCCGCCGGTCCCGAGCGTGCCGGCCCGAAGCGCGAGGTTCGCGCGCCGGTCGGCGGAGCGACGCCGGTTGCGGCTCTCGTTGGCGACGATCCGCAGCAGCCACGGCCGGAATGGCGACCCGTCGCGAAACCGCGGCAGGGCGGCGTAGGCCTTGATGAAGGCGTCCTGGGCAGCATCGGCGGCGTCGGCCTCCGGGGCGACGAGATGGGCAGTGCGGAGCGCGACGTCCTGGTATCGGCGCACGAGGGTCTCGTACGCCGCCACGTCGCCGGTGCGGGAGCGGCTGATCAGTTCGCCGTCGTCCAGTGTCGGTGGCCTCCGCGGTCAACCGTACCTTCTACACCGCGGGCCTTCGATCGGTTCCCGTGGGCGGTCGGCTACCATCGGGCGGTGACCACCGGACGCGTCTTTCGCCGCGCGACCGTGCCGGATCCGCCGGTCGCGGTCGAGGCCCACGATTCCACCATCGTCGATTCGACGGGGCGCGCGTACCTCGACGCCGCGGGCGGCGCCATCGTCGTCAACGTCGGCCACGGCCGGACCTCGATCGCCGCGATCATGGCCGAGCAGGCCGCCCGCCTGTCGTACGCGCACGGCAGCGCCTTCACCACCGAGCCGCTCGAGGCCTACGCGGAGGCGATCGGTCGCCACCTGCCGATCGACGGTCCGGCCATCTACCCGGTGTCGGGCGGGTCGGAGGCGATCGAGACCGCCCTCAAGCTGGCCCGCGCCTACCACCTCGCGAACGGCGAGCCGGGGCGCGAGATCGTCATCAGCCGCTGGGGCAGCTACCACGGCAACACCCTGGGCGCCCTCGACCTCTCCGGCCGTCCGCCGCTGCGCCGGCCGTACGAGCCGTGGCTGGGCCGCTTCCGGCACGTCTCCGCGGCGTATCCGTACGGCGCCGGTCGCCCGGACGGCCACGCGCTCGCGGACGGCGCCGAGCTCGCAGCCGAGCTGGATGCGGCGATCGGGGCGGCCGGGCCCGGGACCGTCGCGGCGTTCGTGGCCGAACCGATCGTGGGCGCCACGCTCGCGGCCGCCGTCCCGCCCGAGGACTACTGGCCGCGGATCGCGGAGGTCTGCGCGCGCCATGGCGTGCTGCTGATCGCCGACGAGGTCATGACCGGGTTCGGCCGCACGGGCCGCTGGTTCGCCAGTGACCACTGGGGCCTCCAGCCGGACCTGCTCGTGGCCGCCAAGGGGGCGACCTCGGGCTACTGGCCCTTCGGGTTCGTCGCGGCGTCGGACGAGATCCATGCCACGGTCACGGGCGCCGGCGCGTTCGTCCACGGGTTCACGTACTCGCACCAGCCGGTCGCCGCGGCCGTCGCCGGCGAGGTGCTGCGCATCCTCGAGACCGAGGACCTCGTGGCCGCGAGCGCGACGAAGGGCGTCCACCTGCGCGAGCTCGTGGCCGAGGCGCTGGCCGGTCATCCGGCTGTCGGCGAGGTCCGCGGCCGGGGTCTCCTGGTTGGCGTGGAGCTCGTCGCCGACCGCTCGACGCGTGCCCCGTTCCCGCGTTCCGCGAAGGTCACCGAGGCGGTCGTCCGCGGCGCGCGCGAGCGCGGCGTCCTCGTCTACTCGTCGACCGGCCACGCCGACGGCACGAACGGCGACACGATCCTGCTGGGACCGCCGTTCGTCGTCACCGACGAGGAGCTGCGGCAGATCGCGTCGGTCCTCGCGAAGGCCGTCGATGCCGCCACCAGCGCGGCCGCGGTCACCCCGGCCGGCCGCGAACCCGCCGCCTCAGGCTGAGGGCGCCGGATCCCCGGGAGGGTCCCCGGAGGCGACGTCCCCGGGCGTTCCCGTCACCGCGACGACCTGCCCGGCCGCGACGACCTGCCCGGCACGCATCCGATAGATGTACGACAGGACCGCGGCGCACGAACGGCAGCCAGAAGAGCCCCGCGATCGTCGTGACGACCAGGTAGCCCGCGACTCCGCCGGCAAACGAGATCGTCGCGACCCCGACGATGAAGGCCGTCACGAACGCGAACGCGCTGACGACGAATCCGACGACGATCGCGATGACGACGAAGATGGCGAAGATCCGCACCCGGATGCCGGACGTCAGCTCGGCGCTCCGCGAGAGGCCTCGCCGAAGCGTGAGGTCCTCGGCGAGGATGGCCGGGATCGCGAGCGACCATCGGACCGCCAGCACCACGACAGCGACCGTCAGGATGAGCCCGACAAGACCGAGGACGCGCCGACAGCGCCGTCCGGGCCCGCAGCGAGTCCGTATCGCTCGAGGGGATCGTTCCCTGGTTGAGCGTCAGGACCGTGCCGACCAGGGCCCAGCAGAGACCCAGGATGAGCGCCGGCACGATCAGGGCCCCGGCATGCGCAGCCACGGACCGATAGGCCCCACCGACCGACGGTCGCCGCCCATCGACGATCGCCAACGTCCCCGCGGTCACGGCGGAGAACCCGACGAGCGCCACCGCGATGCTCGCGCCCGATGCCAGGCCGCTCAGGACGGCGAGGTCGGTCGGAGGCTGGAACGCGTTCTGCAGCCGTTGCTGGATGGCCAGCTGGTCGTCGAGGTAGTTCTCCCAGTCGATCGACGTGAAGACATCGACCATCGCCTCCCACGCCCGGATGACGATGACGAGCGACGGGATCACGAGGAGGTTGCGCACGATCTCCGGAACGGCCGCCGTGGCGGCGAGCGTGACGATGTTCGCCCGGAAGACGCGCCAGCCGGCGCCGATCGATTCGCGGATCCCGAGGCCCTCCGGCTCCGACGGCGCCTCCCAGCCCACGATCGGGGCCGGCGCGTTCGGCGTCGTCCAGCCGGACACGTCAGGCGGTGCCGCGTGAGGCGCCGCGCAGGAGCAGCACCACCCCGAGCCCGATCAAGCGCGACCGGCACGATGAGCCCGCCGAAGGCCGGGTTCGTCATGTTCACGCCGCCGAGGAGCGCGAGCAGGCCGCCGAACAGGAGCTGCCAGCCCCAGCCTCCGCCGCTGACCGCGCGGACGAGCGCGATGAACAGGAACGCCAGCCCGAAGCAGAACGTGCCCAGGCCGTCGACGTCGATGCCGGCCGCGTTGAGCACACCCGGCGCGGCGAGGGCCGTGATGATCGCGCCCGCATAGAGCGAGCCCGTGCCGCGATCGATGGCCCACTTGATGAGGAATGCGAGCCCGACCGCGAGCACGACAAGCGACCCGGCCGACCGCGCCTCCGGGTAGACCTGCTGGATGAGGAGCAGTGCCCCGAAGACGAGCAGGAAGATGCCGATCCAGGGCAGGCCCGGGCGGCGGGCGTCATCGGGACCCCACTCCCAGTGGTAGACGCGGACGTCTGAGCCGCCCGGTGCGCGGCCACCGCTGTTCGGGCCGAGTCTCGTGACTGGGTCCTTCTCCGAGTCCATGGCCGCCGGCTCCTCGTGGCCCTCTGCTGGATAGGTACGATGATACGTGGGAGGGTCGATGACAGACGAGGCGCGCCAGCTGCTTCCCGGTGTCCATGTGCTCCGGACCTACAAGCGCGCGTGGCTCGGAAACGACATCGCCGCGGGCCTCGTGCTCACGGCCGTGCTCGTCCCGGTCGGGATGGGCTACGCGCAGGCGGCCGGCCTGCCGGCCATCGCGGGCCTGTACGCGACGATCCTGCCGCTCCTCGTCTACGCCGTCCTTGGGCCGAGCCCGGTCCTGGTGCTCGGACCCGACTCGTCGCTCGCCCCGATCATCGCGGCGACGCTCGCTCCCCTCATGCTCGGCGATCCGGCACGTGCGACCGACCTTGCGGCCGGGCTCGCGCTCGTCTCGGGAACGATGTGCATCGCCTTCGGCCTCCTCCGGCTCGGCATCCTGACGGAACTGCTGTCCAAGCCGATCAGGATCGGCACGCTGAACGGGCTCGCGCTCACGATCTTCGTCGGGCAACTGCCCAAGCTCTTCGGGTTCAGCGCCGAGGGCGAGGGCGTGCCTGCCGAAGCGATCGCGTTCGGCCAGGGAGTGGCCGAGGGCCTGACGAACCCCACGGCGCTCGGGCTGGGCCTCGCGTCGATCGCGGTCATCCTCGCCTGTCGCCTCTGGCGGCCGCAGGTGCCGGGGATCCTCATCGCGGCCCTCGGCGCGACCGCGCTCACTGCGGCACTCGGTCTCGCGGCCAGCGCCGGAGTGCCGGTCGTCGGGCCGTTGCCGCCGGGACTGCCCAGCTTCCACCTGCCACGGGTGTCGCTCGCGGAAGTCCAGGCGATGCTCGCGGGCGGCGTCGCGATCGCGGTGATCTCGATGGCCGACACGAGCGTCCTGTCCCGGACCTTCGCCGGTCGCAGCGGCCGGCGGATCGACCAGGATCAGGAGCTGCTGGCGCTCGGGTCCGCGAGCATCGGGGCCGGCCTGTTCGGTGGCTTCTCCGTCAGCGCGAGCGCTTCGCGCACGCCGGTCGCCGTGAACGCCGGCGCCAGGACCCAGCTGGCGAGCGTGGTCGGCGCCCTGACCATCGCCGCCCTGCTCGTCGTCGCGCCATGGCTCACGACGAACCTGCCGGAGTCCACCCTCGCGGCGATCGTCATGACCGCGAGCCTCTCGCTGGTGGACATCGCGGGCACGACGCGCTTGTGGCGCCTCCGGCCGACGGAGTTCGTCCTTTCGGTCGTGTGCCTGGTCGGCGTGGCGGTCGCTGGCGTGGTCACCGGCATCTTCATCGCCGTCGCGCTGTCGCTTCTGCTGTTCTTCTGGGCCGCGTGGCGACCGCACTCGGCGATCCTGGGTCGGGTCGAGGGCGTGAAGGGGTACCACGACGTCAGCCGGTACCCGGGGGCGCGTCAACCCGATGGGCTCATCCTCTTCCGCTGGGATGCGCCGCTCTTCTTCGCGAACGCGGAGGTGTTCCGCGAGCAGATCGAGGCCGCGATCGCCGCAGCCGCCACGCCGACTCGATGGGTGATCGTCGCCGCCGAGCCCGTGACCGACATCGACGTGACCGCCGAGGACATGCTGTCCGAACTGGTGAGTGCTCTCGAGGCGAAGGGGAGGAGCCTCAAGTTCGCCGAGCTCAAGGACCCGGTCAAGGACCGCCTCAAGCGCTACGGCCTGTTCGACCGGCTCGGGGCCGACGCGTTCTTCCCCACGGTGGGGACCGCGGTCGACGGCTATGTCGCCGCGACGGGGACGCCCTGGGAGGACTGGGAGGAGCGGTCGTCCGAGGGACCGCCCGAGCCCTAGGGACAAACGAAGAGGCCGCGGGTTTCCCCGCGGCCTCTCGAGTGGACGGCCCGGAGGGCCGGTCAGATCAGTGGAAGTAACCGGTGATGTCGACGATGAACTCGACGTGGCCGGAGTTCGGCGAGGGCTTGTAGACCACGCTGGACTTGCCGTCGGCGTCGTTGATCGGCGCGGCGATCCCGTTGGCACGACTGTCACCGACCGGGAAGTTGAGCGTCGAGGTCGAGGGGCTGGCATTCGGGGTCGGGGTGACCGAGATGAAGCCACCCTTGGTCTGGGCGGTGATGGTCAGGTTGCCCGTGAAGGCCTTCGCGTCGCTCTCGACGCCGGCGAAGCCACGGACGGTCCACGACTTCGGTGCGCTGGCCTGCAGCGGATTGAAGATGCCCTGGTCCAGTCGAGTGTCGACGGTTCGGGTCGGGGTCACAGGCACGTACGAGAGGCCCGAGGCGTCATTCCGGAAGTACCCGGTGACGTCGAGGATCGCGTGCGCCTTGCCTGTGCCCTTGTAGACGACGTAGAGGTTGCCTCCCGCGCCGAGCTTCACCGTCACGTTGTTGGCGCGGGTGTCCTTGACCGGGAAGTTGAGGGTCGAGGTTGTCGGATTAGCTTGTGCGTCCGGGGTCAGGCTGAGGAAGCCCCCCTTGGTCTGACCGGTCACCGTCAGGTTGCCGGTGATCGCGACAGCATCGGCGGGGATCGTCGTGCTGCCGACCGTGCGGCCGCCGACCTGGAAGGCATACGGCACGCTTGGGTTGAGGATGTGGGCCCCGCCCGGGTTGTTGACGCGGGTGTCGAGGTAGCGAGCCGGGGTCACCGGGAAGTACTCGTTGCCGGCCGTGCCGATCCGGAAGTAGCCGGTCACGTCGAGGACGAGATGCGTCTTCTGGCTGGCCGCGCCGGCACTGCTGACGTAATAGGTCGCCTCCAGGTTGCCGACTGCCGTCGAGCGGGACGAAGACGCCGTTCGCCCGAGTGTCGCCCTTGGTGAAGTTGATCGTGGACGAGTCGGGGATGACCTTGACGTCCGGGCCGAGGCTGACGAAGCCGGCCGCGGTGGAGCCGACGACGGTCAGGTTGCCGGTGACCGCCACCGCGTCGGCGGGGATCGTGACGGCACCGATCGTGCGACCCGCGACCTGGAAGGACTGCGGGACGCCGTGGCTGAAGATATGGGCTCCGGCCGGGTTGTTCACTCGCGAGTCGAGCACGCGAACCGGGGTGACCTCCGTGTACGTGGTGTTCACGGAGTCGAGGGTGATGGTGTCGTTGGAGACGGCCGACCAGGTGCCGAGGCTGTCCTGCCACTGGACGTAGACGGTCTTGAGGCCGTCGTCCGGGGTCAGGGTCCAGGGCTGCGGTGTCGCGTAGGGCGAAGGTCCGGTGCCGGCGTCGTCAGGACGCCACCGCCGTCGACGGTCGGCGATGTTGGAGAGGCGGACGTTGGCGACGCCGGTCGCGTCGGTCGCCGGTGACCGCGACGCTGACGCGTGGCGAGGGCCGTGCTGGCGTCGCCACCGTTGATGGTGACGGTGCCGGCCGGCGCCGGTCGTGTCGAGGTGGATGGTGTCGAGGACGGGCGCCGACCAGTTGCCGGGCGAGAGTCCTGGAACTGGACGCAGACGCCCTTGACGGCCGTCGCCCGCCGACAGGGTGACGGCCTGCGCGGCGGTCGTGTACGGCGATGGTGGTGCCGGTCGTCAGGAGCGCGGGCGAGCCCGTGGTCGGGCACGTCGCGCCGTCAGGCGAGTTGCCGATAGCGCATGTAGACGACGGCGTTCGCGTCGGTCGCCGAGATGACGGCCGTCACGGCCGTGAGCTTGGTCGAGGCCGCGCCGGCGTTGATGACGACCGTGCCGATCGGGACCGGTGGCGTCGGCCGCGTCCGAGAGCGCGAGCTCGTTGTGCAGGTAGAACTTGGAGGTCTTGTCGGTCGCCGAGACGACGAGGCCGCTGGCCTGCGTGAGGACCTGCTTGGTGGTCGTCGCGTCTTCGATGTCGTTGTCGGTGGCGCTGTCGATGAGGCGTCGTGCCCTTGCCCGGTGAGCGTGAACGTGAGCGCGCCGGCGCCGGTGAGCGGGGCCGACTTGTAGTAGATGTTGCCGTCGACGGTCATCGGCTCGGGTTCATGATCACGAAGACCGATGCCGACGCCGCCGTTGAACGTCGGTGTCGATGGCGACCTGCGGCTCGGGTGTTGGTGGAGTCGACGTCGGAGACGCCGCGCCCGGTCCAGGTCCCGCCGGTGGTGCGCTTGAGCAGGCTGATCTGCGCCGACGTTCCCGACGCCGGCGTTGGTCTTGTAGGCGACGTAGACGTTGCCGGCCGCGTCGGCCTTGACGCTCGCCTGGTTGTTGGTCGAGCTGGCGGCCGCCGTCTCGGGCGCCTGCCAGCGTGCCGCCGGGATCGCCGGCGTTGTGGACGCGGAACAGGCCCGTGTCGGAGCCCACCGCGTGCGCGTCGGTGTAGTAGATGCCGACGCTTCGTGCCGAACGAGACGAGGGCCGAGATGTTGCTCTGGCCGTCCTCGCCCGCGTTGATCACGAACGGGGCGGACCAGACGGTCGGAGCCGCCAGGGTCGCGAAGGAGAGCGACGTGGCCGACGGCTGCGGCGCTCGCGGCCGACCGTCGCGTCCAGGCGACGTAGACGTTGGTCGCGTCCTTGGCGATGGTCACGGTCTCGGCGCCGCCGGCCGAGGGCGAAACGCCGTTGTACAGGCCGCCGAAGATCGTCGACGGGTCGACGTCGAGCGTGTACCGGGTCGCCAAGCGGGTTGCCGGCGACGAAGCTGTACCGGGACACCCGGACGCCGTCGTTGCAGCCGTTGGTCATCGACGTGCACGGGCTCTTCGTCGAGACGACGTAGAGCTTGTTGGTGGCGCTGTCGAACAGGTAGTCGGCGTGGGTCCGGTCGCGCGTGTCGACCGACGATGTGCGTGTCGGCCCAGACGTGGCGTCGTCTGGTCGAGCCGCCAGATGTTGAACGAGTTGTCGGCGGAGCTGTAGAAGCCGCCGTACCAGAGCGTTGCCCGCGAACCACAGCTTCGACTGCTGGGTGTCCGCGGTGGCGCGGCTCGCCTGGCCGGGGTCGTAGGCGAAGTCCCGGAATCCGACGGTCACCGCGGCGGCCTGGGCCACCCCGGTCGCCAGCAGGATCACGAGCATGGCGCCTGTGAAGGCGAGGCTGACGTTCTTTCGTCGAGCCGTTCGGACGGGGCTGGCGGTAGGTGGAACGCGCGTCATGGTCACTCCCGAATCGGACCGGGCGGTCCGGTTCCGCCGTAGACGACACGGGCCGCTGAGCGAGCATGGGGCGCGCGTGTCGCCGTCCCCCGGGCGGTCTTCGGATGGGAGTAGCAGTCGATGAGTGCGAACGAGTGCCATCCGATCGCCGCCGTGCCCGCCCCCTGGGCGGTCCGGTCGCCGCGCTTCCCAGGCGCAGCGGCTGAATGAATAGGGCGGAAGGGTACCCCGGCTGGCGAAAATGGGTCTAGGACCACACTCCCCACCGGACTCCACCAGACCGGTACGGAGCGGGCAGGTTCCGGTGCCGCGCGGCAACGATAGTCCGGGTGACCATCGGGTCAGGGGGTCGTGCCGGCTCGGCGGAGCGGCCGCGGGCTCCCGGGGCGTAGCATCGCGGGCGATGCCCCACGTCCAGACCGTCCTCGGCCCCATCGATCCGGGATCGCTCGGCTGGACGCTGCCGCACGAGCACACGCAGATCAGCCTGTGGCAGGTCCCCGGTCGGTGGGACTACTGGCAGCTCACCCGCGATGAGCCGGTCATCCTCGAGGAGCTGCGGCTGTTCCGCGACGCCGGCGGTGGCGGCCTCGTCGACCTGACATTGCCGGGCGTCGGGCGCGACCCAGCCTGGCTCGCCTCGGTCAGCACGGCGTCCGGACTCCACGTCGTCATGGGCTGCGGCTGGTACCGATGGGCCTTCTACCCGGCCGAGGCGCTCATCGAACGACGGTCCGTGGACTCACTCGCGGATGAGCTGGTCCGCGAGGCGACCGAGGGGGTTGGGGACTCGGGGATCAAGCCCGGGATCGTCGGCGAGATCGGCACCGACAAGCCGTGGATCACGCCGGCCGAGGAGCGCGTGCATCGCGCCGCCGGCCGGGCCGCCCGCCGGACCGGTCTCGCGGTCACGACCCACGCGGTCATGTCGTCGATCGGGCTCGAGCAGCTGAAGATCTTCGAGGAGGAAGGGGTCGACCCGGCGCGCGTCGTCATCGGCCACGCCGACTCCTATCGCGTCCTCGACCACTACCTCGCGATCATCGAGCGCGGCGCCAGCATCGAATTCGACTTCCTCGGGATGAGCTTCACGCCGCAGGAGCGGTACGGCGAAGGCCGGGTGGTCGAGCTGGTCTGCGAGCTGCTGGGGCGCGGCCACGTGGACCGGCTGCTGCTCAGCCAGGACGTCTGCAACGACTCACAGCTGATCACGTACGAGGGCAACGGCTACGTCCACCTCGCGCGGACGTTCCTTCCGCAGCTCCGCGCGGCCGGAGTCTCCGAGGCCGAGATCGAGACGATGACGGTCGCCAACCCGCGGCGGATCCTGACGGTCGGGTAGGGCGCCCGCGGTTCCGGTCGGCCGCGCCTAGCCCTCGAGGGCGGCGTCCACGCTCAGCGCGACGTTGCCCTGGAGGGCCTGGCTGACCGGACAGCCGTCCTTGGCCGCCTCGGCCAGCGCGATGAACGTCTCCGCCGAGATGCCGGGCACCCGGCCGCGGACCGTCAGTGCGCTCGAGACGACGCGCCAGCCCGCATCGAGCTTGTCGAAGGTGACATCTGCGCTGACGGCGAGGCGCTCCGGTGGCGTTCCGTTGCGGCCGAGGCCGGCCGAGAAGGCCATCGCATAGCAGGACGCATGGGCGGCCGCGATCAGCTCCTCGGGACTCGTCTTGCCCCCGGGCGCCTCGGTCCGAGCGGCCCACGAGACGGGCAGCTCCGAGAAGGCGTTGCTGGACACGGCGGAGACGACACCGGACCCGGTGGCGAGGTCGCCGCCGGTCCATGTGACCTCGGCGCGACGGATGGCGGACATGAGCAGGTCCTCCCGGCTGGCGTTCGGCTGTCGGCGTCACCGAATCGTGCCACAGGCGGGTCGAGGGCGGACTCAGTTGTGGACGAGCAGCTCCATCGTCACGATGGCGACGCCGATGGACGTCGAGGCCACCGCCGAGACGAACGACTCCAGGCGGGTGTCGCCGGAGCCCCGAGCCGCGAACCAGCCGGCGGCAGCCAGCACCAGCAGCGCCATGCCGTTGGCGATCCAGACGCCGGTCCGTGGCGTCCAGAACCCCAGGATCGCCCCGATCGCCGCGCCTGTCGCCGGCAGGGCGGCGAGGACGATCGGGAAGCTGCCGGCCAGTGCTCGCCCGATGTCCGCGCGGCCGGTCGGTCGTCCGGTCGTGAGCTGCATCCCGAGGGTGCCGGCGTAGGCGTGAGCGAGCCAGGTCGCGATGGCGCCGACCAGCACGATCGCCGGCGCGCCCGACGCCTGGCTCCCGCCGATGTCGATGCCGGCGATGACGATGAGGACGGCGATCGTCCCGTAGACGAATTCCGTCGCACGATGGGCCGCGGCATGATGGTCGTCGGTCACGTTCGCCCGATGGTACGAGACGGGACGCGCGCGAGGGCGTCAGGCACGGCTGGCGGTCGCGCCCTCACCCCAAAAGGACGAAACTTCGGCCACCTGCGCGGCATATCCTCACGTGGTTCACTTTTGAAGGAGGAGGATCCATATGAAGAACCCACCGATCCTGATCTCGGTCATCGGTTTCTTCGGCGTCATGGCGGGACTCTTTTGGCTGGTCCTGGGCCTGCGAATCCTGGGCTTCGACTGGTTCGGGCTCCTTGGCGATCTCGGGAAGTTCGAGCAGAGCGGGCTGTGGGGCTGGCTGGCCATCGGCGCCGGGATCGCCTGGCTCGCGGCCTCGTTCGGCCTGTGGTCGCTCCAGCCGTGGGCATGGCTGTTCACGTGCATCGTGGCCGGCTTCGCGCTGTTCGAGGCGTTCCTGTGGTTCCTCGAATACCCGGGCACCGGGGTCGGCTTCGCCGCCGCGATCATGCCTGTGATCATCCTGCTGTACATGAACTCCCGTGAGGTGAAGGCAGCGTTCGGGCAGACTGACGCCAGCGTCTGACAATCGATCGACCACGGTCCGGCAGCGCCCCGGGCGGCCAGGCTCCCACCGGCCTGCCGCCCGCGGGGCTGACGGCAATGGAGGCTCACGATGACCGATAGCGCAGCCAGTGCAGTTGACCCGGCGGTCGCCTGGCATGGGCTGACTCCGGCGGCCGCCCTCGAACGCCAGGGGGTCGACCCGGCCGCGGGCCTGACGAGTGCCGAGGCCGAGTCCCGTCGCGCCCAGTACGGCCCGAACAAGTTCGCGGAGGGCGCCAAGGAGCCTCGCTGGCAGGCGTTCGTGCGCCAGTACAAGGACCCGATGCAGATCGTCCTGCTCGGGGCGGGCATCCTGAGCCTGTTCATCCCGAACCAGGTGGCGACCGGCATCGTCCTGATCGTCCTGACCCTGCTCAACGCCGCCATGGGCCTCAACCAGGAGGGCAAGGCCAACGCGAGCGTGGCGGCCCTCCAGAAGATGATGGTGGTCAAGGCCAAGACCCGTCGCGACGGCGCGCTCGTCGAGCTCGCGATGGACCAGCTCGTGCCCGGCGACATCGTCAACATCGAGGCGGGCGACCTGGTCCCGGCCGACGGGCGGATCCTCACCGCGGCCACCCTCGAGATCGACGAGTCGGCGCTGACCGGCGAAAGCGTGCCCGTGCCCAAGCAGGTCGAAGCCGTCGCCGCGGATGCCGCGCTGGGCGATCGCATCGACCTGGCCTTCATGAACACCCAGGTCACACGCGGTGCCGGCATGTTGCTCGTCACCACGACAGGCATGTCCACCGAGGTGGGCCACATCAGCGGCATGCTCCAGACCACGAAGGACGAGGTCACCCCGCTCACCCGGCAGCTCAACGCGCTGACCAACCAGATCCTCGTCATCGCCGGCGTCGCGCTCGCGGCCTCGCTCATCATCGGTTGGTTGCGGAACACCCCGTTCGACATCCTGTTCCTCACCGCGATCGCGTTCTCCGTGTCGGCGATCCCGACCGGGCTGCCGGCGGTCGTGACGGCCATCCTCTCGATGGGCACGACGGCCCTCGCGGCGAAGGGCGCGATCGTGAAGCGGCTGCGCTCGGTCGAGACCCTGGGCTCGACCTCCGCCATCAACTCCGACAAGACCGGGACCCTGACCCTCAACCAGATGACGGCCGTCCAGATGGCCGTCGTCGGTCGCCGGTATGCGATCACGGGCGAGGGCTACTCGACCGTCGGCCAGATCACCCGCGTGGGCGGCGACGCCGACATCCCGCTCGACCCGCTGCTGCTGCCGATGGCCCTGTGCGCCGACGCCGAGGTGAAGGACGGTGCCCTGGTCGGCGACCCGACCGAGGGCGCGCTTGTGGTCCTCGCTGCCAAGGGCGGCGTCGATCCGACCCTGACCCGCGAGCGCTACCCGCGCGTCGCGACCCTGCCGTTCGACGCGGCCTACAAGTTCATGGCCACCTTCCATGCGATGGACGACGACGCGGGGAAGCCGGTCATCCGCGCGTTCGTCAAGGGCGCGCCCGACCAGCTGCTCGCGCGCGCCACCTGGGCGCAGGGCGCCGACGGCACGCGCTACGGGCTCGACCAGATCCGCGAGCCGTATCTCGCCGAGAACGAGCGCCTCGGGGAGCAGGGCCTGCGCGTGCTGGCCACGGCCCAGCGAGACTTCGACCCGGCGACCTTCGATCCGAACGCCGACCTGCTGCCCCTGGTCGCCGACCTGGAGCTCCTGGCCCTGGTCGGCATCGTCGACCCGCCTCGAGCCGAGGCCCGCGACGCCATCGCGAAGGCCAAGTCGGCCGGCATCAGGGTCCGGATGATCACCGGCGACCACGCCGTGACCGCCGAGGCGATCGCGACCCAGCTCGGCATCGAGGGCCGGGCGATCACCGGCGCGGAGTTCTCCGCGATGGCCGACGACGAGGCCGACCGCAAGATCGACGAGATCGGGGTCATCGCCCGGGTCGCGCCCGAGGACAAGGTCCGTCTGGTCGAGATCCTGCGTCGCAAGGGCCACATCGTGGCCATGACCGGCGACGGCGTGAACGACGCGCCCGCGCTCAAGATGGCCGACATCGGCGTGGCCATGGGCATCACCGGCACCGAGGTCTCCAAGGAGGCCGCGGTGATGATCCTGACCGACGACAACTTCGCGACGATCGTGAAGGCCGTCGAGCAGGGCCGCGCCCTGTACGACAACCTGATGCGCTACATCCGCTTCCAGATGGCGTGCCTGTTCGGGTTCATCGGCACGTTCCTCGGGGCGAGCATCTTCAACATCCTGGCCGGCGTCCCGTTCCTGCCGCTCCAGACGCTGTGGATCAACTTCACGGTCGACATCTTCCAGGCGATCGGCCTTGGCTACGGCCGTGCCCGCGAAGGCCTGATGGAGGAGCCGCCGCGACCCAAGGACCAGCCGATCCTGCCGCGTCCGCTGTTCATCTGGCTGGCGTTCGTCGGGATCGCCATGGCCATCGGGACCCTCGGGGTCATCGTCTGGACGGTCGACAACTTCGACGAGACGTCGCGCACACGATGGGCCTCGTGACGTTCTCCCTGTTCCACCTGTTCTTCTCGATCGAGACGTCGGACGAGGAGCGGACGATCTTCAGCAGCGAGCTCCTGGAGAACCCGATGCTGCTCAAGACCTCGGCGCTGTCCCTTCTGACGATCTTCCTCGCGACGACCTTCGGTCCGCTCCAGCGCGTCCTCGATACGGTGGAGCTCACCATCGAGCAGTGGGCGCTGTGCGCCGTCGTCGCCGCGTCGATCATCGTCATCGCAGAAGCACGCAAGTTCGTGCGTCGGAGGAACGTCACCGCCGCAGTGGCGAGCCCGCAACCGGCACAGGCCGCCCCGGCGTCGTGACGGACCGGGCGACGGGTCGGGGCCGATGACCGTCATCATCCCGCGCTGGGAGTGGCGGACCTTCGGGCAGCATTTCGGCGCGGCCGAGGCCGCGTTCGCCGCCCTGACGCCGAGTCCGGTCCACGAGAGCGACGAGCTGTACCTGCTGCCGGCGGACGCCGAGTCGGCCGCCGACAGCGTCAAGATCCGGGACGACCTCATGGACGTGAAGACCCTCCGCGAGGTGGCCGCGAGCGGTCTCGAGCGCTGGGAGCCCATCCTGAAGGTCGGGTTCCCGTTGGCGGCAGGCGACGTCGAGCGTGTCTGCACGGCACTCCACCTGGCTCCGCCGGCGAACGCCGGCGACGGCTACACGCTCGAGCGGTTCCTCGAGGAGGTCGTCACGCCGAGCGGCGTCGTCCGCCCGGTCCGCGTCCACAAGTCACGGGTCCGATACACCGTCAACGGCTGCATGGCCGAGCTCTCGGACGTCGTCGCCGACGGGCGGGCCACACGCACGGTCGCCATCGAATTCGACGGACGCGGCCGCGGTGGTCGCGGCAATCCACGAGGTGGGGCTCGACGGCTACCTCAACACGAGCTACCCGCGCGGACTCACGGCTCTGATCGAGGACCGGCCCGTCCGGGTCGCGGTCATCGACGTCGGCACCAACTCGGTCAAGTTCCACATCGCCGAACGCGGAGCCGATGGGCACGGGTGGAACACGGTCGTCGACCGGGCCGACGTGACACGCCTCGGCGAGGGCATCGACGACACGGGCGAGATCGCGCCGGGAGCGCTCGAGCGGACGGCCGTCGCGATCCGCGGCATGGTCGACGACGCGCGGGACCACGGCGTGCATCAGATCGCCGCGGTCGGGACCGCCGGTCTTCGAGCCGCCGGCAATCGCGATGCCGTGCTCGCCACGATACGCGAGCGAACCGGGCTGACCGTCGAGGTCATCCCCGGTGAGGAGGAGGGCCGGCTCGCCTTCCTCGCGGTGCAGGTCGGCACCCTGTCGCCTGACGCCCAGCTGGCCGTGTTCGACACCGGCGGCGGGAGCTCGCAGTTCACCTTCGGCCACGGCGGCCATGTCGACGAGCAGTACAGCGTCCCGGTCGGCGCGGTGCGGTTCACCGAGCGCTTCGGGCTGGCCGGGGCGGTCACGCCGGCCGTGCTCGACGAGGCACGTGCGGCGATCGCGGCGGAGCTTGCGTCGCTCGACGGGCGCCCGACCCCCGACGGCCTCGTGGGGATGGGCGGGGCGATCACGAACATCACCGCGGTGATGCATGAGCTCGCGGTCTACGACCCGGAGATCGTCCAGGGCACTGTCCTCGAGCGGTCCGAGGTCGATCGCCAGATCGAGCTCTATCGGACCCTGGACGCCGATGGGCGGCGGACTATCGTCGGTCTCCAGCCGGCTCGCGCGGAGGTCATCCTGGCCGGCGCGCTGGTCGTCCGGACCGTCATGGAGAAGCTCGGCCAGGGGTCGCTGACGGTCAGCGACCATGGACTCCGCCACGGCGTGCTGGTCGATCGGTTCGGACCGTGACGCCGCGCATCGTCGCGGCCGTGGCCCATGTCGCATGCCGGCGGCCGCGGGTCGCCCGCCAGAGCTAGAGGGAGTCATCGCCCATGTGCTGTGCCATCGCGCTCCTCGGGATCCTCGGCCCCCGGGCCCTCATCCTCTTCTGGTGGCTCACGGACCCGGCGCGCTGGGCCCTGACATTCGCCGGCAACGAGATCGCGTCGGCCCTGGGATTCCTGTTCTTCCCGTGGGCCACGCTCATGTACGTCGTCGTCTGGACGGCGGGCGGTCCGGAGCCGATCGGCTGGGCGCTCGTGGTCCTCGGCTTCCTGTTCGACTTCGCCACGTACACGGGCGGCGGGTACGGCAACCGGGAGCGGGTCCAGACCTACTACCAGAAGTAGGTCCCACCGCGGGATCCGCTCTCAGAACGCCCAGAACACGGGGACGACGAACACCGCGACCGCGAAGAAGAGCAGCAGGAGCGGCAGCCCGAGCTTCCAGTAGTCACCGAAGCGGTAGCCGCCCGGCCCCATGACCATCATGTTCACGGGGGTCGCCACCGGGGTCAGGAACGAGGCGGCCGCCGCGACCGTCACGGACATGAGGACCGGCTGCGGCGAGACTCCGAGGTCCAGCGCGGCCGCGACCGCGATCGGGATCACGATGAGCGCGGTGGCCATGTTGCTGATGAGCTGGCCCATCACCGCCGTGATCACGAACAGGCCGGCGAGCAGGGCGTACGGCCCGGCGCTCCGCACGACGCCGACCAGCGTGTCCGCGACGAGGTCCGCGGCGCCGGTCGCGGTCATCGCTGTCGAGAGCGGGATCATGCCGGCGACGAGGACGACCGTGGTCCAGTTGATCGCCCGGTAGGCGCCGTCGACCGACACGACGCGCAGCAGGACCATGGCCCCGGCAGCGAGCAGGCCCGCGACGACCGACGGGATGATCGCAGTCGCGAGCATGACCACCATGGCCGCGAGGATGACGATCGCCTCCTTCGCGCCGAGCCCGAGAGGCACGACCTGGCGCCGGACACGTTCCGGCGTGTCGACGACGAGGAGGTTGGGATCGGCGAGGTTCTCGTCGAGTGCCGTCCACGAGCCCTGCAGGAGCAGGACGTCGCCGACGGCGAGCACGACCTCGCCCGGGCCCTTGTCCTCGCCCTTGCGCTGGACCGCCACCACGACGAGATCGCCGCTCTCGGTGGCCATCCCGGGGAAGACTGAGTCGCCGACGAACGCCGATCGAGGCGGGACGACCACCTCGGCCAGGCCCGACGTGCGGCTCATCAGGGTGAGAGCCTCGTCGTCGAGCCGGTACTGGTCGACCAGCGTCCGGGCGTGCTGGCTGAAGTCCGTCGGGAGGCCGCGGGCCGAGCGCGTTGGGAGCAGCCGCTCCCCGACGAGAAGGACGATGGCGATCGTGCCGATGACCAGCGGGATGCCGACGAGCCCGAATTCGAAGAACCCGAACTCCCGACCGCCGGCCGCGGCCGCCGCCTCGTTGACGATGACGTTCACCGGGGTGCCGGTCAGGGCGAGCATCGAGCCGGCGTGGGCCCCGAACACGAGCGGCATCAGGAGCTGGGACGGTGAGCGGCCAAGCCGGACCGCGATGACGACGATGACCGGGAGCAGCGCAGCCACCGCGCCGTTCACGCTGATCAGGGCGGTCAGCCCGGCCACCAACAGCATCATCAGGACGATGAGTCGCGTCCGGCTCTCGCCGACCTGGGCGATGAGGATCTGCCCGGCCCAGGTCGTGACGCCGGTGGCGTCGAGGCCCTCGCTGACGACGAACAGGGTCGCGATGAAGATGACGGCCGGGTCGCCGAACCCCGCCAGGGCGTCGGTCAGATCGAGAACGCCCGTGAAGTACAGGGCCAGTGAGGCGCCGATCGCGACCAGTCCGACCGGGATCCTGTTCGAGACGAACGCGAGGACGACCGCGAGCAGGATCGCGAACGTGATCGCGATGTCACTCACGCCCGACCCCACGATGCCGGCGGCCGACCCATCGTCGGGTCATGTCAGATGGACGGGCGCTCCCGGTCCGAGCGGGATCCCGATGACGAACCAGACGACGAGGAAGACCGTCCATGCCAGCAGGATCACGATCGAGTAGGGGATCATCAGCGACACGATGGTGCCGACGCCCGCGGTCTTGTCGTAGCGCTGGGCGAAGACCACGATGACCGCGAAGTAGGCCATCAGCGGCGTGATGACGTTGAACGGCGAGTCGCCGACGCGATACGCGGCCAGCACGAGCTGCGGGGCGATGTCGAGCCGCAGGAACAGCGGGATGAAGATCGGCGCGAAGATCGCCCACTTCGGGATGACGCCCGGGATGATGATGTCCAGCAGCGCCGTCACGAGCACGAACCCGATGATCAACGGGATCGGTCCCAGCCCGGCAGCCTCGAGCGCGTCCGCGAGGACGACGGCGAGCACGGTCGCGATGTTCGTGTAATTGAAGAAGGCGATGAACTGGGCGATGATCAGGAGCAGGAAGATCAGCCCGGCGAGCCCCGAGTAGGTCTTCACCACCGCGTTGATCGCCTGGACGCTGCTCGTGATCGTGCCGGCACCCTTGCCATAGGCATAGCCGGCTACGCCGAACAGAACGCTGATGATCACGAGGATGCCCGTCATGAACGGGGAGTCCCCGAAGATCGCGCCGGTCTCCTCGTTCCGGAGGGGCGCGCCGGGCGGCAGGATGATGAGCAGGAACACGGCCAGGGTGCCGAGGAACCCGTACAGGGCGTATCGCAGGCCGCGGGACTCCTCGGGGGGCACGACGTCGGTCGGCTCGGCGACCACGTCACCGCCGTAGACGCCCAGGCGCGGCTCGATGACCTTCTCGGTCATGACCGTGATGATGATCGCGAGGAAGAACGTCGAGACGACCGCGAAGAAGTAGTTGGCGGTCACGTCGATCGTCCGCGAGGGGTCGACCAGCGCGATCGACTCGTTGGCGACCTCGGTCATGATCCCGTCGATGGGGGCGATGAGCAGGTTCACGCCGAACGCGGCGCCGACGCCGGCGAACCCGGCCGCCAGCCCGGCCAGCGGATGGCGACCCATGCTGTGGAAGGCGGCCGCCGCGAGCGGGATCAGGACGAGGTAGCCGGCGTCCGTGGCGACGCTCGAGAGGATGCCGATCAGCACGATGATGAATGTGATGAGTCGTCGTGGCGAGGTCCGCACCAGCAGCCGGATGAGCGCCCCGATCAGCCCGGCCTCCTCGGCCAGCCCGACGCCCAGCATCGCGACGAGGATGATGCCGACGACACCGAAGTTGTTGAAGTTGGCGACCGGCGACGTGACCATGAACCGGATGCCATCGGGCGTGAGGAGGCCCGCGACGGCCGTGGTCTCGGTCTGGACCTCCATGTCCTCGGCCGGCACGTCCTCGACCGGGACCTGCGGGACCTCGACCGCGCTGCCGGGCGGGTAGCCCACGTCGGCGGTGATGTGTGCCGGCTCGACGACCTCGTAGGTCACGCTGGCGCCGACGATGTACAGGATCTGGGACAGGATGATGACGCCGACGATGAGGATCACGAAGATGATCGCGGGGTGGGGGACCTTGTTGCCGACCCGCTCGATGGTGTCGAGCATCCGGCCGAGGAACGTGTGCTGGGGCGCCGTCGTGTCCGTCATTCCGTGTGGGCTCCCTCGATAACGGGTGGCCGGGGCGCTAGCCCGTGGGCGGCCGGAAGTGCATCGCCAGGTCACTCAGGAGTCGCGTCCCGAAGGCCGTCGCTCCGATCGATCGCCACGAGTCATCGGTGTCGGTCATCATCGGGCCGCAGATGTCGAGGTGGCCGAAGGCGATGTCGCCGGTGAACTCTTCGAGGAAGAGCCCGGCCGTGATGGTGCCGGCGTTCTCGCCGCCGAGGTTCTTGATGTCCGCGATCGCTGAGTCGAGCTTGCGTCGATAGGCCTTGACCAACGGCAGCTCCCAGACCGGCTCGTCGGTCCGCGCGCCGGCCGCCTCGATCTGGTCGACGAGGTCCGGGTCGTTGCCGAGCGTCGCCGCGAGGGCCGTGCCGAACGTCCGCATCGCCGCGCCGGTCAGGGTCGCGATCGTGACGATGGCGTCGGGCTTCGGGTCGAGCTCCGTTGCCAGCACGAGCGCGTCCGCCATGACGAGACGACCCTCGGCGTCGGTGTTGAAGACCTCGACCGTGGTACCGCCACGGATCGTCAGCACGTCGCCGAGGCGCATGGCCTTGCCCGACGGCATGTTGTCCGTGCACATGAGGTACCCGGTCACGGTCGCTGGGCAGCCGAGCGCCCGCAACGTGATCATCGAGCCGAGGACCGCGGCTGCGCCCGACATGTCCTGCTTCATCGCGAAGTGCATCGCATCGGACGGCTTGAGGCTGATGCCGCCGGCGTCGTACATGATCCCCTTGCCGACGAACGCGAGGTGGCCGGTCGGGGTCGCCGGCCTGTCATCGGCACCGGCCGGGCGGTACGTCAGCTTGATCATCCGCGGCGGCTCGTCGCTGCCCATGTTGACGCCGAGCAGTCCGCCGCAGCCCAGCTCGACGAGGGCGTCCTTGTCGAATACCTCGATCTCGAGGCCGCTCTCGGTCGCGAGCACCATGGCCACCTCGGCCATGCGCGTCGCGGTGAGATGGGTGGCCGGGGTGTTGCACAGGTCCCGGGCGATCTGGACCGCCTCGGCGGTGATCCGCCCACGGGCGACGCCGGCCTCCAGGCCGGCGGTGCGACCGGATCCGGCCAGGAGTGTCAAGGTAGTCAGCGGGGCCTCCGTGGGACGGTCGACGAAGGCTCGATAGCGGTAGCGCGCAAGCAGGACACCTTCGACGATGGCCTGCCCGGCGGATTCGGCGTCCACGTCCGCGACATCGCTGAGCGAGGTCGCCAGGCGACCGTCGCGAGCCGCGGCCCGGGCGAACGCGGCGGCGGCGTCTCGCAGGGTCGATGCGTCGAGTGTGCCCCGCGGCCCGATTCCGACCGCCACGACGACGGGGCGATCGCCGCGTGGGAGGGCCAGGGTCTGGCCCAGGGCGCCGGTGAAGCCGCTCTCGAGGAGGAGCTCGCGACTCACGCCGATCCCGGATGGCACCTCGCCGTCGGTCGTGACCGGGATCCCGAGCGCCTCCGCGTCCGATGGGGCCGCCGAGGCGACCCCGATCGTCAGCAACGCGGACCGCGCCCGCGATGGCATCGAGTCGAATCCGGCGGTGGCGCGCGTGACGCGCGCCGTCGTGGCTGCTGTCATCGGATTCCCCTCGCGCTCACTTCGGGCCGAAGGTGACCTGGGTCGACCCGGTCGAGTCGCGCAGCCAGACCGACGCGCCATGCTGCTCGACGCTGCTCGGCGTCTGCAACGCCTTCAGGAACGCCGCCTCCTGGTCCATCACGGGCTGCTCGCACGCCATCATCGTCGAGGCGAGTTGCCCGACCGTGACGTTGATGCCGTCGAGCGTGTACGACCCGGTGTACGTGTTGCAGCCGCTCGAGCCGGAGACCATGTCGGCCGTGAAGGTGGCGGTCAATGTGGTCCCGACCGCGGGGCTCACGACGCCGCCGGCCCCGTTGTTGTAGCCGGTCACGACCCATTCGCCGATGAGCGGATTCGCAGGCCCGGCCGCATAGACCAGGCTGGCCTTGCCGTCGGGGTCGTAGATGGTGAGGGCGTCCGCGGTCGCAGTGAACGAGGTGGCTTTGCCCAGGTGGCCCAGGTACGCGGCCTCCACGTCGGTCGCGGGACCCTGGCAGGCCATCCTGGTGCCGGCGAGGGGTCCGACCTTGAGCGTGGACCCCGAAACCGTCGCGGTGCCGCTGTAGGTATTGCAGCCGCTCGAGCCGGCGACCAGGCCGGCCGCGAACCGGGCGTCCACGAAGACGTCGGCGGGCACCGGTGTCGACGTCCCGGCCACGTCGTACGACGTCAGGTTCCAGGTGACACCCTCGATCGTGCCGCCCGTCCCGCCGCTGGCCCCCGAACAGGCCGCCACCAACAGGATGACCGCCCCGAGCACGATGACCGTGATGCCCCGCATGCCTTGCTTCTCCCCGAGCGCGCTGCCGTGTCCGTCGCTCGCGCGCGCGGTCGCGAGGCGGTTCAGGGTACTCCAGCGGGGTCCCGCCATGCGCCCGGGGAGCGTCGCGACGGGGGGTCGGCCGGGCATCGGGCGTGGCACACTGGATGGCACGAGACGAGCGTCCGCGCCGTCGCGGCGTCGTTGCTGGAGGACTGGCTCATCGTCCCCCCCTGGTTCGATCGGCTGGCCGCGATCGGCTGGCGGGTCCTGGTCACCGTCGCGTTCGGGCTGGTCATCGCGTCCATCGCGATCAGCCTCTCGTCGGTCACCGCCTCGCTGCTCGTCGCCCTGATCGCGGCCGCTGCGCTGGCCCCGACCGTCCGCGGGCTGCGGGCGCGCGGGATGTCGCCGACCCTCGCCGCGGCCATCGCGTGCGTGGTCGGTCTGGTCGTCTTGGTCGTCGCGGTGATCCTGCTTGCGATCGCGATCGGCCCCTACGCGGACGATGTGGTGGCCGCGGTCGAGGCGGGCGTCAGCGACGTGCGCGCCCAGCTGGCGACCCTGGGTCTGCCCGCCGTGGTCGCCCAGGCCTTCGACCAGTTCGCGGACGCGATCCTCGCCGGGATGACCCTCGACGTGACGGCGTTCCTCGGGCCCATCGCGTCCCTCGTGACCGTCGGCGTCCTCGGCGGTTTCCTGACGTTCTTCCTGCTCCTCGACGGCGACAAGGCCTGGGCCGGACTGACGAGTTCGCTGGAGCCGTGGCGGGCGGAGGCGTTGGGGACCAGCGCCAGGGCCGGTCTCGACCGCGTCGGCGGCTACCTGCGTCGGACCGTCGCACTGGCATTGATCGATGCGCTCGTCGCGGCGGTCGTCCTGCGCGCGCTCGGCGTGCCGCTCTCTGGGCCGCTCGTCGTCGTCGTCTTCCTTGGCGGTTTCGTCCCCTACCTGGGGGCGATCGTCTCGACGCTCCTCGTCGGGTTTGCGACGCTGGCCCTCGTCAGTGCCCCCGCGGCTCTGGTCATCGTCGCGGTCCTGGCGGCCACGAGCGTGGTCTCGACGCGGGTCCTTGCCCCGACATCGATCGGGAGCGGCGTGGACGTGCACCCGGTGCTGGTCCTCGCGGCCATCCTCGTGGGGACCGCGTTCTTCGGCATCCTCGGTCTGGTGGTGCTCCTGCCGGCCACCATCTTCCTGCTGGCCGTGAGCAACGCGATCGTGGTCGTGCTGGAGCAAGGGTCGGGCACCGCGACCTCCGCGCCGCGGCCGCTGCGCGACGACGTCCCCGTCTGGCTCGATCGCCTCGGCCAGTGGAGCTGGCGCGGCCTCGTCGTGGTCGGGGTGATCTGGGTCGCGATCCAGGCCGCGATCAGCGTCCCGTCGCTGGTGGTCCCGGCCGTCCTCGCCCTCGTGCTCGCGGCGACCCTGGTCCCGCTCACCGCCCGGCTCCAGCGTGCCGGCCGGTCGCGGGGACTCGCCGCGGCAGTCGTCACTGCGTCGGGGCGGCGCTCGTGGTCGTCGCAGCGCTCGTCGCGTCGGTCGTCTGGACCGTCGGGCCGCTCCACGACATCGTCGACACCTCGGTCGAAGGCGCCGACGACCTCGGGCTCGGCTGGCTCGGCGGCTACGTCGACGGCATCGGCGAGACGTTGATCATCGACCTGGCCGGGTTGTTGCGCGGTGCCGCGCGGCTCGCCCTGCTCCTCATCCTGACGTTGCTGCTCACGTTCTTCTTCCTGCGCGACGGTCCGGCCTGGTGGGCCAAGGCGATCGGGCGCCTCCAGGGCGCGCGCCGCGAACGCATCGATGCCGCCGGGACGAGCGCGGTCGGCGTGCTCGGCGGCTACATGATCGGGACCGCGATCATCGCCCTCTTCGGGGCCGTGACGAGCGCCCTGATCATGGTCGTCCTGGGGTTGCCGCTGGCGCTGCCGGTGGGCGTGCTCACGTTCTTCGGCGGGTTCATCCCGTACATCGGCTCGTTCGCGACGACCGCGCTCGCGTTTCTCATCGCGATCGCGGTCGGAACGACCACCGACATCGTCGTGATGGGCGTCTTCACGGTCATCTTCAACATCATCCAGGGCAACATCGTCACGCCCCTGGTCTACGGGCGGACGCTCGGGCTCCACCCGGCCGTCATCCTGATGGCGATCCCGGCGGGGAACCAGATCGCGGGCATCCTCGGCATGTTCCTGATCGTGCCGTTCGTGGCGGTGGCGGCCGCGATCTGGCGCCCACTGTTGCAGTCGGTGGCAGACACCCCGTTAGCTGCCGCGAAGCCAAGCCCGACCGAGGGTCTCACCCCCAGGCTCGAAGGGAGCGCACCATGATCGAACGGATGGGCCGCTAGATGCCGGAGCCACGCGGGTCGGCCATCTCGAACGTGATCTCGCGGCGCGAGACGAGGCTGCTGTTCTGGCTCGTGCTCATCGCCCTCGTGACGGTCATCGCGAACCTGTCCTCGGATGTCGTCACGACGCTCTCCGGGCCGGCCGTGATCCTGTTCGTCGCGTGGCTCCTCGCCTATGTGCTGGAGCCCCTGGTCGACTGGCTCGCCCGCCACCTGCCCTTCAAGTCGCGTGGCCTGGCCGTGGCGACCACGTACCTGGTGACCGCCATCATCGCGTTCGCGGTGCTCCTGGGCGCGTCCGTCGCCTTGCTCAATGCCGCCATCGCGTTCGTCAACGAGCTGCCGACGATCGTGGCCAAGGCCCGCGAAGCCGTGCGGCCAGTTCTCGAGTTCTTCGGGCTGACGTTCACCGGGGAATTCGACCTGAGCACCGCCATCGGCAACTTCGTGGCGACCAACGGCCAGGCCATCGCCGACGCGGCCAAGGCAGCCGTGGCGAACATCGTCGCGCTCGTCGCCGGATTGTTCACGGCCGTCATCATCTCGGTCGGTCTCGCGGTCGGGCAGGTCTCGCTGCTGGGCTGGACGCGACGCTTCCTGCCGGAGCGGACGTACCGTGACATCGCCGAGCTGGAGCGCGCGATCGCGGTCTCGTTCGGCGGGTTCGTCCGCGGGCGCGGGCTCATCGGCCTCATCTACGGGATCGTCGTCCTGCTCGCCGCCATCATCCTGGGCATCCCGTTTGCACCACTCATCGCGGTCGTCGCCGGGCTCATCGTGTTCATCCCCTGGATCGGGCCGCTCATCGGGTGGGCGGTCCTGCCTGCATTCGCCGTCGTGCTCGCTCCCGATGCCGTCGTCCCGGCCGTGGTCGTCAGCCTCGTCGCAGCGATCGCCATCCAGCTGGTCGTGACGCAGCTCGTGATGGGCGCGGCCGTGAACATGAGTCCGGTCGCGGTCTTCTCGGTCGTCATCATCGGCACGGCCGTCGCCGGCGTCGGGGGCGCGATCTTCGCGATCCCGACCGCAGCCGCGATCCTCGCCATCACCGACTATCTGCGCGAAACGTGACGTGCTGCTTCGGGCCGAAGGGTACGAGCCCCCCGATGCGCCATCGCCCCATCCGCCTCCGGCGCCTCCGGCGACGGCGGGCACCGCCGGCTGAGTCACACCCGACGGACCGGATCTAGCCTCGCCTGATCCAGGTCGCGCGCGCGCTTGGCAGCAGGTCCGGACGATCCGCGAGCTCGGGGAGCTGGTCGGCAGTCGATCGTTGGTGCGCCTCGATCCATCGGCCGTAGCGAGTCGCGAGCGGGCCGGCGGTCAGACCGTGCCCGACGATCGAGAGGAGGACGGTCCAGCCCACCGTTCGGGCCACGATCTCGGCCGGCCCGCCGGTGGCCGCCAACGCATCGATCGCCAGGATCCCGAAGACGATCGACGCCAGCCCACGAGGCCCGAACCACCCGATGAACGCGACCGTGGGCAGCGCCATCCGGCTGCCGATCAGCGACACGGCCACGGGCGCCATTCGGATCACCGTCAGGCTGAGGATCGCGTACAGGATCGGACGGAAGTCCGCGACGTCCTGGAACAGGGGGCCGACGAAGGTCGCCCCGAAGGTCACCCAGACCGCGATGGACAGGAGGATCCCGGCTGTCTCGCTGAACAGCTCCGACTTGGCCTCGCCCTTGTGCGTCGCAGCGCCGAAGGCGAGCCCCGCGACGAACGCCGCGATGAACCCGTTGCCGCCGAACGCGAGCGAGACGAAGTACGCACCAAGGGCGATGGCGAACACCGCGATCTGTCGAGACAGCCCGGAGGTCCACCGTCGTCGGTCCGCCTCGACGAGGAGCAGGCCACCGGCGACCCCGACGGCGACCCCCACGGCGACGGCGATGGCGGTCTCCTCGAGCGCCTCGACGGCATTGTGGCCTTCGGTGCCACCGGTGGCGGTCGCGAGCGCGATGAAGAGCACGACGAACGGCGTGGCGATCCCGTCATTCAGGCCGCTCTCCACGTTCAGGACCCGCCGGATCCGGTTCGGGACGGCCGGGTTTGCGATGACCGGCAGTCCCAGCGCGGCGTCCGTCGGGGCCAGGATCGCCCCGATGAGCAGCGCGGTCGCGAGCGGCAGCTCTGGAAAGACCAGCACGGCGACCAGCCCGCCGACCGCCATCGTCAGCAGCAGGCCGATCCCGAGCAATCGCCCGACAAGGCCGGCGTCGCGTCGGAGCCCCGCGAGGTCGACGCCCGATGCGTCCGTGAACAGCACGAGCGCGAGCGTCAGCTCGGCCAGCTCCTGGACCGTCGACGACTCGACATCGATGTGGATCACGCCGAGCAGGTCCGGCCCGAGCAGCAACCCGGCCGTGACGAAGAAGACGGCCGGACCGACGGACGCCCGATCGAGGCGGTTCGCGATGAGCGCGTAGCCTGCCAGCAGCAGGACGAACAGCGCGATCCCGGCTTCCATCGGCCACTCCGACTCAGGCGTGGATAGCGGCGGAACCCAGCCCTACTGGCGCGCCATCGCGACCCGGTAGAGCTCCTCCGGCGAGATCAGGTGGTCCGCGTCCTGGGCGTCGTCGCCGACGTCGATCTGGACCCACTTGATGCGGCCGTTGAACCGACTGTCGTGGCTGCTGTAATCGTCGCTCACAGGGGTGGCGCTGTCGGACCCGAGATCGGTGGTCTCGTCCGCGGAGAAGACCATCGGCACGGTCGCATCGACCCGACCCTCGCCGACCTTTGCGCCGTCGAGGAACAGCGTCACGTCGCCACCCTTGCCGAGACCTCCGCCGTCGTAGGTGAATTCGACGCGGACCTGGTGTTCGCCCGGTCCGATCGGTGCGTCGCCGTGGACCTTGAACTGCTGGAGCCCGAACAGGTTGTAGCAATACGCCGGCGCGCGGTCGTGGACATAGACTGCCCAGCCGCCGAATGCGCCGCCCTGGGCGACGATGACGCCGTTCGGCGTCGCGCCTTCGGGGACCTCGATCTCGGCGGTCACCGCGTGTGACTTGTTCTTGATGTTGACGACCGAGTTCTCCGACAGGCGGCCCATCCCGCCGAACAGGAGCTGGGTGTTGCCCTTGACCAGGGACGGGCGGCCGGCGATGTCGGAGTTGAATTGTTCGACTCGTCGATCATCGAGGGGCAGGACGTTGTACTTCGTCGCCTCGATGATGAAGAGCCGCTGCAGTTCGCGAAGCTTGTCGGGCTGTTCGGCCGCCAGGTCGTGCGCCTGGGTCCAGTCGTCCGGGCCGTACAGCTCCCAGACGTCGTCGTCGATGGCCGGTGTCGGTGCCATCACCCACGGCGTGCTGTGGCGGGTGACGGCGGTCCAGCCCTTGTGATAGATGCCACGGTTGACGAACATCTCGAAGTACTGCGTCTCCCGATGCTCGGGCGCGGCGGCATCGTCGAAGGTCGGCCGCATGCTTCGGCCCTGGAGCGGCATCTGCTGGACGCCATGGACGAAGGTCGGCTCGGGCAGTCCTGCCGCGTCCAGGACCGTCGCCGCGATGTCGATGACGTGGCTGAACTGGGTCCGGATCTCCCCTTTGGCCTTGATCCCATCGGGCCAATGCACGATCGTGCCGTTCCGGGTGCCACCCCAGTGCGAGGCCACCTGCTTGGTCCACTGATAGGGCGTGTCCATCGCGTGGGCCCAGCCGACGGCATAGTGGTTGTAGGCCTCGGGCGTGCCGAACTTGTCGATGCGGGCCATCAGGAATTCGGGCGTCTCGATGGTCGTGACGCCGTTGAGAGTCATCAGTTCGTTGAACGTGCCGTTCGGCGTCCCCTCGGCCGAAGCCCCGTTGTCACCGACGATGTAGTAGATCAGGGTGTCGCCGAGGATCCCGAGGTCGTCCAGCGCATCGACCAGGCGTCCCACGTTGTGGTCGGTGTGCTCGAGGAATCCGGCGTACACCTCCATCTGGCGGGCAAGGATGGGCTTCATCTCCGCGGGCATGTCATCCCAGGCGGGGATCTCCGCCGGTCGTGCGGTCAGCTCCGCGTCGGCCGGGATGACGCCGAGTTCCTTCTGTCGTGCGAACGACTGCTTTCTGAGGGCGTCCCACCCTTCGTCGAACTTGCCCTTGTATCGGTCGGACCACTCGGGCCGGACGTGGTGCGGAGCGTGCGTGGCCCCAGGGGCGAAGTAGACGAAGAACGGCTTGTCCGACATCAGCGCCTTCTGCTGGCGGACCCAGTCGATGGCCTTGTCGGTCATGTCCTCGGTGAAGTGGTATCCCTCCTCGGGCGTTCGGTCGGGCTCGATCGGTGTCGTGTTGTGGTAGATGGCCGGGGCGTACTGGTTCGTCTCGCCGCCGATGAAGCCGTAGAAGTACTCGAAGCCGCCGCCACCGGACGGCCAGTTGTCGAAGGGGCCCATCGGACTCGTCTGCCAGACCGGGACCTCATGGCACTTGCCGAATTGCGCCGTCGAGTAGCCGTTCAGCTTGAGCGTCTCTGCCAGCGGGGCGGCGGTGTTCGGCCGGAGCGAGGTGTAGCCGGGCGCGGACGTGGCGATCTCGGTGATGCCGCCCATCCCCACGGAATGATGGTTCCGGCCACTGAGCAGTGCTGCGCGGCTCGGCGAGCAGAGCGCGGTCGTGTGGAAGCGGTTGTACCTGAGGCCGTTGGCCGCGAGCTTCTCCGCGGTCGGCGTGTTGATGGGTCCGCCGAAGGCGCTGCTGGCCGCGAAACCCACGTCGTCGAGCAGGACGACCAGGACGTTCGGCGCACCCTCCGGCGGCCGGATGTCGCGGATCGGCGGAAACGCCGTGTCGGGATCCTTGGCGTCATACGTCGTCAGGCCGACGTAGCCCCGGTCCGGGATCGGCAGCACGCCACGCTGCGGCGAGTCGTTCGAGCCCACGGAGTCCTCTCCTCTCGGCGTCCCAGACGGATGCCGGCGTCCAGTCGGCCCCGCGAGTCTGAGCATGCCCATCGTGTTCGTGATCGCCGTCATCGTCCGCCGTTCCGGTCAGCGGTCCATCACCCGCCGGGGGTGATTCCGCGGCCTACGCCGTCGACCGGGCGCGAAGTCACGGAGTCAGGAATCGAACGACCCCGACGTCATGATGACCCGGGGTCGCGCGAGGTGATCTGGCGCCCCGTGGCGCCGGCGGTCAGATCCCGAGGGCCTTCGCCTTCGCGGCCGCGAATTCCTCGTCGGTCAGGATGCCGGCGGAATGGAGCGAGGCCAGCTTCTGGAGCTCCGCCATCGTCGGGTCCTCGGCGGGTGCCGGGGCGGCCGGCGGCGCGTACTGCTGCGCAGCGGCCTGGGCCTCGTACGCCTGAGCCTCCGCCTCCGTCTGGTACTTCTGCGCCTGGTGGTGCCTGACGGCGCCAGCGGTGCCGGCGATCACTGCGGTGCCCACCGCCATCCGGGCGATGCCCGGGCCTCGACGACGCATCATGGTGCGAACTCCTTTCTCAGCGTGGCGCTATGCCGGCGTGCCGGCCTTGTTCTCTTCGGCGAATGCGACCGCTGCCTGGACAAGGTCATACGGCACGACATGACGCTCGACGACGATGGCGTCGGCGCGCTTCAGCGCCTCTGCGAGCTTGGCCGCCCACAGGTCCTCCCAGACGATGATCGCGGCCGAGCTGTTCGGCCCAAGCACCTCGGCGGCCGAGATGAGATCGTCGGCGTTGAGCAGTCCCCCGCGCTCGGCGCCGATCTTCTCGAAGGCCTGCAGGATCGACGAGTCCGTGTCCTCGATCTCCACCGCTGCCGCGTTGCCGTCGGCGTCCTTGGTGACGAATGCGAGGTCCAGGATCCGGATCGTGCCGGCGTCGACCAGCTCGCCAAGTGCGGGCGCGATCTCGCCCGTGAACTTGTTGCCGGGGAAGCCGATGACCGCGAACTCGACGGGTCCGGTACCCATAGTCCCGTGCTCCTTTCATATTCGGCGCTGCCGTGACCGGATCCCCTCCGCGACTGGCGCGGTCGGTCGATCGACGGGTAGGGAACGATACGCCAACTGCGCGTGCTCGGCTATCACCCGCGAAGGATGACGGTCGCCTGCGGTCTGCCCCTCAGCGCTGGTCGAGCCGACGCTCGATGGCGTCCAGGCGGGTGAGCAGCTGGTCGAACTGCGCCTCGAGGCGGGCCCGATGATCGTCCTCGTCCGCCCGCATCAGCGTGCGCCGGGCCTGCTGACGCGACTCGAAGAACGTCGACGTGATCGAGGCGGTGACCATCGCAAGGAAGGCGACCGCGAGGACCATGATCACGCCGCCGACCGCCCGGCCGATCGGCTCCTTCGGCGCGACGTCCCCGTACCCGACGGTGGTGACCGTCTGGAGGACATACCAGATGGCCACCCCGAGATCGGGGTACTCACGGCGATCGACGACCCACATCAGGACGCCGCCGATGACCACGGTCGTCGCGATCGCGACAATGATGGCGATCATCCCCTGGCGGGCGGAGGTGGGCTCCTTGTCGAACCTCTGCATGGCCCGATCGAGTGGCCTCGCGACACGGCGTCCATCGCGCGGTGCCTCAGCCGGCGGTTCCTTCGGCTCCATCTCACCCTCCAGTCGCGCAGCCTGCCTGCACCCCCCATCCTGACGGACGTCGGCGAGTCGGTGTCGCCCTGACGGGATGATGCGCGGATCCGGTCGAGCGTCTTCCATACTGACGACGAACCGAACGCGCCGAGGCAGCCGATGTTGATCCAGGCGATCCTGCTGGGCGGACTCGCGCAGATCTCTCTGCTCCTGAGCGGGCTCTTCGCGACCTGGGTGCAGGTCCCGACCCGTGTCATCGGGCTGCTGGCCGGTTTCGGGGCGGGCTCGATCATCGGTGCTGTCGCCTTCGACCTGATCATCGAAGCGGAGGGGTCGCTGGGCGGCCTCGAAACGACACTCTGGCTCCTGATCGGTGCCGCGATCTTCGTCATCGGCGACGCACTGGTGGAGCGCCGGTTCGGCCCATCGCCTGGAGAGGCGCCTGCCGGTGGGCAGCCCGCGGAGGGATCGGCGAGCCCGTTGGGGATCGTCCTCGGCGCGGTCGTCGACGGGATCCCGGAGTCGCTCATCTTTGGCGTCGGCGTGGCGACCGGCAGCCCGTTGAGCCTCGCCTTCCTGGCCGCGGTCGTCGTCTCGAACATCCCGCAGGCGCTCGCCCCCTCGGCCGACCTGGTCAAGGCCGGCTGGACGCGGAGCCGGCTCGCGACCGTGTGGGGCGCGGTCGTGATCGCGTCCGCGGCCGCGTCCGGGGTGGGCTACCTGCTGGCCAGCGCCAGCTCGGACGTGACGGGCGACCGGTTCGCGGCGATCGCCGCCGGTGGCCTGCTCGCGATGCTGACCGATTCGCTGATGCCATTCGCGTTCGAGCGCGGTAAGCGCGCTGCCGGTGTCGCGACGGTCATCGGCTTCGCCCTGAGCGTGCCGGCGACGTTGCCCTGACCGATCGGGTCCGATCGTTCCACGACTGGACGGTGGGGATACCCGGAGCGTAGGCTTCGCGGTCCGCGCGCGCAGGCGGTGCAGGGAGGCTGCTCCGTCCAAAGCCGGGGGGTCGCACCTTGACCGTCACGCTGGACCGGGATCGGGTGGCTCGGGCCACCCTGCCCGGTGGGTATCCCATACTCGAGACGAAGCTGGCATCGCCTGCCTGGCGGTCCGGTCTCATCGCCCGACCCCGCCTCGTCGAACGGTTGGAGGCGCGGTCCGATGTGCCGCTGGTCGTCCTGGCCGCGCCCGCCGGATACGGCAAGTCGACCGTTCTGGCCGAATGGTCGGCGGCGACGCCGCGGCAGGCGATCTGGCTCCAGCTCGACGAACGGGATGACGATCCGGCCGTCCTGCTGGGCTACATGGCGGTGGCGATCGACCGGGCGATCGGCATCGGCGACGACACGGTCTTCGCGACCGGCGCGGTCGGCCCATCGATCTGGGCGACGGCCGTGCCCGCTCTCGGCTCGGCGATCGCCCGCGCCGAGACGCCGTTCCTGCTGGTGCTCGACGACCTCGAGCGCGTGCGCAACCAGGAATCCCTCGACGTCATCGTGGCCCTCGCCGCCCACCTTCCGGTCGGGTCCCAGATCGCGATCGCGACTCGCTCGATCGAGGGGCTGCCGATCCCTCGCCTGTTGGCGGCGGAGCGTCTGTTGCTCCTCGAGCGCGACGACCTCCGGCTCGACGACGACGAGGCGATGGCCCTCCTCGACGGCTCCGGCCGCAGGCACCCGATGGACGAGGCCCGTGCGCTCAATGAGGCCGCCGAGGGCTGGCCGGCCGGTCTCTACCTGACGGCCCTGACGACACGAGCCGATGACGGTGGCTCCGACGGGCCCGGTGCCGTGCTGCCGGCGGGCCGCGGCCTCGTCGATGAGTACCTCCGGACGGAGCTGCTGGACCGGCTGTCCGATCGGGAGGTCCGGTTCCTGGTGCGCACGGCACCGCTGGAGCGACTGAGTGCGCCGCTCTGCGACCACGCCCTGGAGAGCTCCGACTCGGCCGACATGCTCGAAGCGCTCGCGCGGTCGAACCTGCTGCTGATCCCGATGGAAGGGGAAGGGCGTTGGTATCGATACCACACGCTCCTTCACGAATTCCTCGTGACGGAGGCGACGGATCACGATCCCGACGGCGTCCGAGAGATCACCATCCGGGCTTCGGAGTGGCACGAGAAGGCCGGCGATCTCGACGCCGCGCTGCGGTACGCGTTCGCCGCCTCCGATCTCGATCGCGTCCGACGCCTGCTGCCGCGGCAATCGCAACGTGCGTTCAACGCCGGCCGCGCCGAGACCGTTCGCCGCTGGTACGACTGGCTCGAGGGTCACGAGCACGGCGATGCGGACCCGACCGCCGCATGGTTCGGGGCGATCTTCTTCGCGTTCGTCGGCGACCCCGGACGTGCCGAGCGCTGGGCCGACGTGGCGTCAAGCTCGGGCGACCCCGACCCGGTGACGACGGCCCTTGGCTCGTTCGTCCGGGGGGTCCTGTGCCGTGACGGTGTCGACGCCATGCGGCGTGACGCCGACGCGGCCGCGGCCGGACTGCCCGTCAACCATCCGTTCGGGCCGGCCGCGCGCCTCCTGGCGGGGATCGCACGCGATCTGAGCGGGGAGCCGGACGAGGCGGATGCCCAGACGGCCGACGCCCTCGACATCGCTCTTGCGAGCCGGCACGTCAACAGTGCGACCGGATTGGGGCTCGTCGAGCGGGCGTCGCTGGCCATCCGCCGCGGGGCCTGGGCGGCCGCCGAGGGTCATGTCCGGCTCGCTCGCGCGGTCGTGCGCGACGGTCATCTGGAGGAGCAGATCGCCGGCCTGGCCGTCGATGCCGTCTCGGCCCGGATCGCGGCCCATCGCGGAGCGGTCAACCAGGCGCGGGCCGATCTCGCCCACGCGCAACGGCTGCGCCCGATGCTCAACCATGCCATCCCGTGGCTGGCCGTCCGCGTTCGCATCGACCTGGCAACGACCCATCTCGCGCTCGGCGACCCGAGCGGGGCGCGCCTCCTGATGACCGAAGTCGCCGAGATCACCGCGAGGCGGGGCCATCTGGGCGGCCTGGAGGGGGAGGCCAGGGAGGTCGAGCACCGCCTGGAGGTGGCCGGTGGGATGACCCTCGGGAGTTCGACGCTGACGGTGGCCGAGCTCCGTCTGCTGCCGCTGCTGGCCACCCATCTGACGTTCCCGGACATCGCCGAGCGCATGGTCCTCTCGACGAACACGGTGAAGACGCAGGCGAAGTCGATCTACCGCAAGCTCGATGCGTCGTCGCGTTCCGAGGCCGTGGCGCAGGCCCTCGAGTTCGGCCTGCTCGAAGGCGCGCCGCTCACCACCGTCGCCCGCGGCGCCTGACGCGTCAGGTGACCGTCCGCGGCGACCCGTCGTCGCGTTTCATCCCGAGCGGATGATGCGGGTGACCCGCCCGGCGCGCGGAATGGTCACCGCAGATGACCATCGACTCCCCGTCGAGGACCAGCCCCATGGCGGTCACCGAGGAAACGCTCCGCCGGCTCGCCCTGTCGGATGACCGGCTGCTCAAGGAGATCCTCAGCGGACACGGTGATGCGACCGGTCGCGGCTGCCTGGACGCGCGCACGACGGCGCTCGTTCGCCTGGCAGCGCTCGTCGCCATGGGCGGCTCCACCACCTCGTTCGCAGCCACGGCGTCGAGCGCGCTGATCGGCGGGGCGACGATCGATGACCTCGTCGACACGCTGCTTGCGGTCGCGCCGATCGTCGGGTCGGCCAACGTCGTCGGCGCGGCCCCCAAGCTGGCCGTCAGCGTCGGCTATGACATCGACCGCTCGTTCGAGGACCCCGACCTGTCCTAGGGCGTGACCCGGACGACGCACCGGAACCCGATGTGGGCAGTCGACGTGTCGACCGGTTCGCCCTGGCGTGCGGCCGGCCGATAGCGATGGCAGTAGTTCGGCGCGCACAGGTGTGAGCCGCCCTTGGTGACCCGGCGCGGGATGTGGTCGCCGGGCATGCCGGTGTCGTAGCTCCCGTCAGGCGACAGGTTGCGCGGATCGTGCGGTGCGCAGCACGGGTGCTCGACCGCGTCCGGGTGGCTGGCGGCGAAGAAGTCGACCGTCCACTCCCACACGTTTCCGGCCACGTCATAGAGGCCGTACCCGTTCGGCGCGAACGTCTTCACCGGCGAGGTGCCTTCGAACTTGTCCTCGAGGGTGTTCTGCCAGGGGAACTCCCCCTGCCAGGTGTTCGCCATCATCCGGCCCTTCGGCGCGAACTCGTTGCCCCAGGGATAGGTGGCGCCCTCGAGGCCGCCGCGGGCGGCGAACTCCCACTCCGCCTCGGTCGGCAGGGCCTTGCCGGCCCACGTCGCGTACCCCTCGGCGTCCTCGAACGCGACGTGGGTGACCGGGTGCCGCTCCCGGCCGTCCAGGGTCGAGCCCGGGCCTTCCGGGTGCCGCCACGACGCACCCGGGACATATGCCCACCAGTTGCGGTAGTCGTTCAGCGGCACCGGGCCACGCGTCCGCTGGAACACGAGGGACCCGGGGACGAGCAGGGACGGGATCGCGTCGGGGTACATCGCCGGGTCGAGCGGCCGCTCGGCGACGGTCACGTAGCCCGTGTCCTTCACGAACCGCCGGAACTCGGCGACCGTCACCTGGTGCTCGTCCATCCAGAACGGATCGACGCTGACCGGGTGGACCGGGCGTTCCTCCGGGTACCAGTCGTCGGAGCCCATGAGGAACGTGCCACCGCGGGATCTGGACCATGTCCTTCATCAGGCGGGGTCGTCCCGGACGCCGGCCCCTATGGCTGGTCGCAACGGATGGATGTTGGCTTCAGCGAGTGCGGCCGCGACGCGCCGCCGGAGTTCAGCCTCGATCGCCACCCGCGCCTCTGGCCGGACGCGCATCGCCAGGCGCAGGGTCGCGCCCCCGGCCATGAGCTTCGTCGTGGTCGCTGGCAGAGGTGCCTCGAGGATCTCACCCACCCAGGCCGGGTCCTCGGCGAGCCCTGGACCCACGACGTCCATCACGCCGATCGTGCGCTCGACATCGGCGTCGGCGATCCCGTCGATGGAGACCATCGCGACCGCGTACGTCCGGGTGAGGTTCGACGATGTGCGGATCACGCCGTTGGAGATCGAATGGAGGACGCCGCGGGGGTCCCGGACCACGGTCCGGCGGAGCCCGACCTCCTCGACCGTCCCCTGGACGGCGCCGACCCGGATGACGTCGCCCTTGAAGTACTGGCCCTCGACCAGGATGAGGAATCCCATCAGGTAGTCGAGGACGATGCTCTGCCCGGCGAGCGTGATCGCCGCGAGCAACAGCCCGAAATCCGGCCACGAGCGACCAGAGATCGAAGATGCCGAGGATGACGACGACCAGGGCGGCCACGACGCCGAATCGGAGCACCTTCGAGAGCAGGTCCTCGATAGTGGCGACCCGACGGTCGGTCTCCCTCTTGCGATCGGCGCCCTCACCGAGGGTCACGGCCTGCGCGCGCATCACGTTGACGAGGACCTTGTGGATCGCGGGCCGGGCCCAGCGGTAGATGAGCAGCAGCACGATCGCCACGACGGCGAGCAGGACGCCATTGGTGCTCAGCCATTCGGTGAGGGCGGAAGTCTGCTGCGACAGGTCGGGCACGGGACCGAGGATACCGCGAGGGAACGGGGCGGGAGTCCGCGTGCACGTTCGGCTCCACGCCGCTGGCCACGGGTCGTACCATCCCACTCGGGCGTCTCAGGCAACACCCGGGTCTGACGATGGCGCTCGCAGCGGGTCGCTGTCGCGGCCTGGCCGCGAAGGGATGCCGGGCGTTGGGCGTCGCCCCAACGGGACATGGAGGATTTCGATGATTCGACAGGCTATCGCTCGGAGCCGGCTCGGCACACCGGGGCTGCCGCTCCTGGCGTTGCTCGCGGTCGTGCTCGCGGGCTGCAATCAGGTCGGCGGCCAGAGCATGACGTTCTGGGACGTCATCTGGTCGATGGTGTTCTTCTTCTTCTGGTTCACCTTCCTCTGGATCTTCATCTCGCTGTTCGGGGACATCTTCCGGCGCGAGGACCTGACGGGTCTCGCCAAGGCGGGGTGGATCCTGTTGCTGATCGTCCTCCCGTTCCTCGGCTCCCTGATCTACATCATCGTGCGCCCGAAGGTGACGGCCGGAGATGTCCGACGGATGGCCCAGATGGACGCCGGGATGAAGGCGGCGGCCGGCGTCTCGTCCGCCGACCAGATCGCGTTGCTCCTCGACCTCAAGTCGAAGGGCGCCATCTCGGACGCCGAGTTCGAGAAGCTCAAGTCGGAGACCATCGGCTGACGGCCGACGCATTCGGCGCCGGTCGATGACCGGCGCCGGAGCTCGGATCGTATCTCGACACTGACCTGATGCCCCCCTCCGCGGCGGGTTCGACGACGACGGGCGGTCCCGTGCCGCCCGGTCGCGCGTTGGTCCCGCCGTGGCTCGTCCATCTTGCGGCGCTGGGCTGGCGGTTCCTGGTCGCGCTGGCGTTCGGCCTGGTCCTGGTGGCCCTCGCGTTCACCCTTGGGACAGTGACCGCCTCGGTCGTGGTCGCGGTGATCATCGCCGCGACCTTCGCGCCGTACGTCCACGCCCTGCGCCAGCGGGGCTGGGCGTCGACCAAGTCGGCAGGCGTCGTGTGCCTCGCGGCCCTGGCGATCTTCATCGGCGCTCTCATCCTGGTGGTCCTGGCGCTCGTCCCGTCCATCGCGGCCGTGGTCTCGGCCATCGATGCGGGACTCGCAGCGCTTCGCTCGGCGCTGGCGGATGTCGCCGTCCCGGCCGAGGTCATCACCGCGATCGAGCAGATCACGGGCGGGATCAAGGACGGGATCGCGGCTCTGATCGGATCGGCGATCGGGTCCGTGGCCAACTTCGCCACGATCGCGTTCCTGGGCGGCTTCCTCACGTTCTTCCTGCTGCAGGACGGGGAAAAGGCCTGGGAGTGGACGGTCAGCGGCACGTCCGGCTGGCGCCGCGAGCGTCTGACGGCCAGCGGCCGCGACGCTCTTGAGCTGGTCGGCGGATACCTCCGCGCGACGGCGGTGACCGCCGCCACCGACGCGGTCTCGAACTTCGTGTTCCTCACGATCCTGGGCGTGCCTCTGGCCGGGCCGCTTGCCGTGATCGTCCTCCTCGGCGGCTTCGTTCCGTACGTCGGACCGGCCATCGCCACGGCCGTGCTCATCCTGGTGACCTGGGCGAGCAGCGGTCTGACTGCGGTCGTGATCCTGCTCGCGCTGATCGCGATCACGAACGTCTTCCAGCGTCGGTACCTGGCACCACTGATCTACCCGAGATCCATCTCGATCCATCCTGCGTTGGTCCTGATCGCCCTCCTGGTCGGCGGCACCCTCGCCGGATTCCTCGGGCTCGTCGCCGCGCTCCCGGTCGTCGCGTTCCTGTTGACGACCTACCGGGCCGTGTTGGCCGCCCTGGACATCGGACCGGAGAAGCCCAGCGCGGCGGGCGGCGTGCCCGTCTGGCTGGACCGGCTGGCACAGTGGAGCTGGCGTTCGCTCGTCGTCATCGCGGTGCTGTTGGTCGGGATCGCAGCTGCGGTGACCATCCCGTCGGTGGTCCTTCCGATCGTCATCGCGACCGTCTTTGCCGCCACGCTCGAGCCGGGGGCCGGCTGGCTCCGACAACGGGGCTGGAATCGGACCGGGGCCGCCGCGGCCGTGACGCTGGGAGCGTTCCTCGCCGCCGGCGCCATCCTGGTCCTGACCCTGGCCTCGATGGTCGGCCCGCTCCAGGAGATCGTGACGACGGCGGCTGGCGGCGCGGATGACACGGAAGCGAGGCGGATCGGCCTGGCCAGCATCGTGGCATCGATCGGATCGGGCATGCTCCAGTCGGTCGCCGGACTGATCGTGGGCCTGGCGGGATTCGTCATCGCCCTGATCCTTGCAGCCGTCCTGACGTTCTTCTTCCTCCGGGACGGCCCAGGCCTCTGGGACCAGGCGATCGCCGGCATGTCGCCCGATCGACGCAGCAAGCTCAATCAGGCCGGCCGTGGTGCGTCCGGCGTCCTCGGCGGCTACATGATCGGGACTGGCGCGATCTCGATCTTCGGTGCGGTCACCCAGTTCGTGATCATGGCGGTGCTCGGGCTCCCGCTCGCCTTGCCGCTGGCGGTCCTGTCGTTCTTCGGCGGGTTCGTCCCGTACATCGGGTCGTTCATCACGACTGGCCTCGCGTTCCTGGTCACCGTGGCGACCGGCAGCTCGACGGACATCATCGTGATGGGCATCTTCACGATCGTGTTCAACATCGTCACGGGCAACATCGTCGCGCCGCTGGTGTACGGCAAGGCCGTCAATCTGCACCCCGCGATCGTCCTGCTCGCCATCCCCGCCGGGAGCGCGATCGCCGGGGTGATCGGCATGTTCCTGGTGGTGCCGTTCCTCGGCGTGGTCGCGACGACCTGGCGGACCGTGCTGCACATGTTCGACGGGCCGGACGCATCCGCGCCCGTGGTGGCGGAGCCGCCGGTGGCGCGTGGCGTGCCGGACCCGTTACCAGAGCCCTCGGGCTAGAGCGCCGAGCGACCGGTCCGTCAGGCGACGCCGGCCGGGCCCGGGACGGTCTCGCCGGAGGCGGCGGCCGGTTCGGCCTTCGGCTTCCCGAGCTGGATCCCGATCGAGTCGAGCCAGCGCCGGATGTTCCGGTAGATGGCCGGCGCCCCGAGCGGCACCTCCTCATCGAGCTCCCACTCGACCGGATGGAGGATGAACGGCCTCGTCTGCGGTCCGCCCAGGCCGCCGTGCGAGCCGATCAGCTCCTCGAACGCCGCCACTTCGCCGAGCTCGGGGTCGTACTGGCTCAGGAGCAACAGGTCGGGCGCGTGGACCATCGCGTCGCCGCGCTTCAGGCTCATGACCGTGTGGGGCCCGAAGATCGTCGTGGGGTCCTCGCCGACCACTCGATCCTCGTCGAGGTAGCGCGTGCCGTTCGGCCCGAACACGACCGCGCCACGGGTCGCCGATCGAACCATCAGCATCGCGACCCCGGGATGCGCCGCCACGGATGCGACCAGGCCCGGGTAGAGCTCCTCGAGCTCCTCGACGGTCAGGCGATGGTCGTTCCCCGTGAACCAGACGAGGCCCAGGTTGCCTGAGCCGACGACAGCGATGTCCGATGCGTCGATGACGTCGGGCGGGGCCTCCATCGCGTCGAGATCGACGACGCCATCGGTCGTCCGGCTCGCCAGCGCGGCCCGGGCGACGGTCGGCCCGACGCCCTTGCTCTGCGTGATCTCGGAGAGGAACGAGTTCACGAAGGTCGACCCCTCGGCCTTGGTCGTGGTCTCCAGCAGCGTCGCCCCGCCACCCATGAGCTCGAGGATGTACTCGCCGAGACTCTTGCCGTAGCGCTGCTTGAAGGTCTCGCCCAGGCTCTGGCCATGGTCCGAGAGGATCACGAACTTGTACGGGCGCGGGGCGTCCTCGACCGCCTTGGCCAGGGTGGCGATCGCCGCATCCACACCGTCGAGCGCCTCCAGGGACTCCACGCGCTCGGGGCCGCAGTGATGGGCGAGCTCGTCGTAGTCGGTGAAGTCCGCGTAGATGACGTTGGTGCCGCGGTACATCTCCTCGATGATCAGCGAGGTGTTGACGTCCCGGAGCAGGACGTTGCTCGCCGCGCGCATCCCGGCGTACTTGAGCCCTCGATGCATCTGGGGGCGGATCCCGGCCCGGCGGGTCCGTCTGGCCTGGAACCGCTCCTTGAAGAACTCGCCCAGGAACAGGGTGAACGAGTGCAGGTAGCCGGTCGGGCTGAAGAAGAACGACGTGAACGCCTGGCTGTCACCGATCCCGCCGCCCTCGGCCTTGATGGCGGCCGTGGTCAGGTACGAGCGAGTCGCATCACCGGTGACCAGGTTGCAGATGCTGGCCCCGTTGTTCGACAGCAGGCCCTCGCCGTTGGAGATGCGCGAGACGATCAGGGTCGCGTCGGCGGGGTTGCTCGACGCCATGAGGTGCTGGCGATCGCGCTCGTACCAGCGGAAGGCCGGGATGCCGTCGTTGTTGCCGTGCAGGATGCCCGCCTGGCTCGCCGACGTCATCGACGGCAGGAGCGCCTCCCAGCGCGACAGCTTGTGGGTCCCGTCCCGGATCCAGCTCGCCATCGTGTTGACCGACCCGGCGCGGATCCGGCCGGCAAGGATCGGGTGTGCCAGCCCGTCGATCTGGATGATCACCAGGCCGGGCTTGTCCGTGTGCCCCTTCGACCGCTTGACCATCAGGCGCTGGATGAGCATGCCGTAGTAGGAGCCGCTGCGGTCGACGCCCAGGACCGAGGTCAGGATGGTGTTGATGATCGCGTAGATGAACGAGCCGATCAGCGCGACCACGAACCCGGAGACATGGACGCCGGGTGCCCACTGCGCGACCACCAGGAACGCCACCACCTGCAGGATCAGGACGAGGATCCCCGTCAGCACCAGCGAGATCGGCGCAGCCAGGATCAGAAGCACAGGTCGGATGGCTGCGTTGAACAGGGACATCAGGATCACCGCGAGCGCGGCGTCGGCCGGGCGATCGACCGTCATCCGCGGGTCCAGGATCCAGACCGTCCCGAGGAACGACACGGTCGCCACGAGCAGCGTGATGACCAGCCGCTTGAGCAGCGCGACCGGGCCGCCCTGCCAGTGCCGGAGCACCCGGACCTGCGTCGCGTAGAACTCGATGAGACGGCCCATGGTCCGTGATCTCCCTAGAGGAGCCGGGACACCCGGTCCATGGTGGCGTTCCACGCGCGGGTCCGCGCGCCGCTGGGGACGACGGCCGGCACGGACATCGCCACGAGCTCGTCGAAGATAGCGGATTCCGTGGCGGCGGCGACCCCGGCGTCGTCGAACAGGAAGTTCAGCTCGTCGTTCCGGAAGAGCGACAGGTCATCGAGATTGCAGCCCCCGATCAGGACACGATCGTCGATGCACAGCACCTTGGCGTGGGCCATCTCGGGGTGGAGCAGGATCTCGACGCCCGCGTTCATCAGGCGCTCGTAGTGGTGGCGGAACGCCGCGGCCGGGTAGGGGGGCGTGGGCTTGCCGGGTGCCACCAGCCGGACCGCCACGCCACGCTGGGCGGCCGCCAGCAGCCGGGCCAGGATCGCCCGGTTGCTGATGTACGGATTCACGATGTCGATGCGCGTCCGTGGCCGCGTCGATCGATGCCTCGATCGCGTCGCTGATCGGGTGGTGGCCGGTCCCGGCACGTTCCAGAGGACCGTCGTCGGGACCCGGGTCGGTCGCCGTCGTCGGGACGACGAGCACGTCGGGCGGGAACCACCGGTCGAGGGCCTCGCTCGTTCGGGGAAGCGTCCCGCCCTTGTGCCGCCAGCTCGCGAGGAAGACCAGCTGCAACTGGTGGACCACCGGTCCGGTCACCCGGCACATGACGTCGTAGAACCGCTCGTCGTTGTAGTGGTCCTCGATCCCCGTGCCGCCCACGTACGCGATCCGGCCGTCGATGACGACCATCTTCCGGTGGTCGAAATGCAGCGTGTTCTCGAGATGGAGGCCGAAGCGGCGGTCACCCAGCGGTCCGCTCCGCACGACGAAGAGGCCGTCATGCGCGACGACCTTGATCCCGGCGGCGATGAGATCGCCGAACAGGTCCTTGCTGCCCAGGTCGATCTCGCTGCCGATCGCGTCGATCTCGAGCAGGACCTCGACGCCCTCGGCGACCTTCGCGGCCAGCCGTTCCAGGAACCTCGTCCCGATGTCGCCTGGCTTGTACCCGTAGATGAGCAGGTGCACATGGTCGCGGGCGGCGTCGATGTCCTCGAGCATCCGGGGGAAGTACCGATGGCCGTGCAGGAGCGGCTCCACCGACGTCGCGATCGCGGGGGCGAACGTCATCGCGAGGTCCGCCCTCGGACAGGCCGGCCTTCTCGGCGAGGCTCTCGACGTGCGCCCGCGCCCCCTCGGCCGTGATGGCGTCCGGGCCGGGCGGGTACGACGTGACCCGCTTCGCCCGTCGGGCCAGCAACGCACCCGTCGCGGCAGCGCCGGCGCCGGCCGCCAGCAAGCGACGCCGACTCACGGTCGGTCGCTCCGATCCGGATCCAGGTCCGTCAGCTCGGACCGATCGTCGACGTCCACAAGACCCCTCCTAGGTGTTCGCTGACGTCATCGTAGCCGCACGCCGCGAACCCGGCGACTCTGTGATGCGGATGCAATGCGGACGCGGACGCCGCCGGTCGGGCCGTCCCTGGTTCTCGCGTACGCTCGCTGTCCGTTACGAGGAGAACCCCTGATGTCCATGGCCACCAAACAGTCCCGCCTGCCGGAGCTCCGACTTCCCGAGATCAGCCGCGACTCGATCTTCCGCGGACTCTCCGAGATGCGCGCCCCGGACCTTTCGAAGATGGAGCGTCCGAACATCGAGATGCCGGACATCGATCTCTCGAAGATCGACTTCCCGCGGATCGACGTCGGCAAGGCCGTCAACGACGCTGCGATCGCCGTCGGGATCGCGAGTCCGAGCCGGCGCCGTTGGCCGTACCTGCTCGGCGTCGCCGTCATCGCCGGCCTGACCGGCTGGGCCCTGATGCACTCGACCGCCATCCGCGATCGTCTTGACCGTGCCGCGCGAACGGCGCGCGAGCGGATCGACGAGATGCGCGAGGACGAGGAGTTCGAGACCGTCGCGTTCAGCGCCGCGGCGACCGCCCCGATCAAGAACGGTGCCTATGCCGATGTCGCGGGCGCGCTCGATGACGCCGGCGTCACCGCCAACGACTATCCCGAGGGACTCGGCGTGACCACCGACCTGATGGCCGCCGCCGAAGACGGGACCGTCGCGTTCGAGGCGGCCAAGACCCGCTCCTGAACCGTCGGATCAGGCCGAGGGGAGCGCGAGACGCGCGAGCGTCTCGCGCAGGTCCTTGCTGAACCGGCCGGCCCCCGTCAGCTGCACCACGGCGCCCACGAACCGGCCCCGCAGGCTGGCGGCGATGCGCTGGAAGTCGACTGCCACGTGACAGCCGCCATCGGGGCGACTCGTCACCCGGTAGTCGATGACCGTGCCCGGGCGGAAGTCGGGTGACTCGAGCAGCGTGAGCGTGACGCGACCCGGCTCCGACCAGTCGTAGTGCTCGCGGGCCCAGACCCCGCCGAGGACGTCGGTCCCTTCCTGCACCTCGGCCCACGTCTCGCCGCGGTCGTACAGGCGGAAGAACTTCGTGTCCAGGTTCGGCCAGAGCTCGGGCCGGTGCTCGCTGAAGTCGGTGAGCGCGGCCACGAATCGATCGGCCGACACGGCCCCGTCCGCCTCGTAGTGGATCTTCGCCATCGCGAGGGAGAGGGTACATTGCCCCCGTCCGTCCTTCCCGTCTGGAGGCACGCGTGAACGGAGCCCTCGGAGCGCTCGTCTGGGGTGGCATCGGCGCGTCGTCGTTGCTCGTCGGCGCCGTCCTTGCCCTGCGTGCGACGCTGTCGACCCGGACCGTCGGGCTCGTGCTCGCGTTCGGGGCCGGCACCCTGATCAGCGCCGTCGCCTACGAACTCGTCCCGACCGAGACGCAGCAGCCGATCGGCGTCGGGCTGGCCATCGGCCTCGGGGCCACTCGTCTTCTACGTCGGAGACACGCTGATCGAGCGGATGGGCGGCGAGCGGCGCAAGGACCTGGACGCGACGCCCGACACCGCGGGATCCGGGCTGGCGATCGCGCTCGGGACGGTCCTCGACGGGATCCCGGAGTCGCTCGTCCTGGGCATCGGGCTCGCTGTCGGCGGGTCGATCAGCGTCGCGTTCCTGGTCGCGGTCTTCATCTCCAACCTGCCCGAGGCGATCGGCGCGTCCGTCTCGCTGCGGGCGGCCGGACGGCCGGTCCGCTGGATCTATGCGATGTGGGGCGTGATCGTCGGCGTCTCGGCCCTCTCCGCGGCCGTCGGGTTCGCCATCGCGACGGACATCGGGTCGAGCGGCGAGCTCGTGCAGGCCTTCGCGGCCGGCGCCCTGATCACGATGATCGCCGACACGATGATCCCCGAGGCGTTCGAGCACGGCGGCAACGTGACCGGCCTGGCCACAGTGCTGGGGTTCGGTCTGGCGGCACTTCTCTCCGGTCTGGAGTGATCGGAGGCCCAGTACCACCTCGTCGTTGACGGTCCGGGCTCTAATCCCGATAATCTGACTCGGAATTAGTGTTGGGGCTGTGAGCCTCCCAGCGGCGCCCCCAGAAGCCGCGCTCGAGGACCGAGGATCGAATGACCGCCACCCGCGAGATCGTCACCGACCAGCGAGACCAGTTCGCCTTCCACGACGACATCGTCTACCTGCAGGAGACCAAGCGCGGGCTCACGCGTGCGACCGTCGAGGAGATCAGCGGGTTCAAGGGCGAGCCCGACTGGATGCTCCAGTTCCGTCTCCGCGCATACGAGCACTTCCTGAAGCGCCCGATGCCCACCTGGGGCGGCGACCTGACCCATATCGACTTCGACAAGATCGTCTACTACCGCAAGCCGTCCGAGCGCGAAGAGAAGTCGTGGGACGACGTCCCCGACCAGATCAAGGCGACGTTCGAGAAGCTCGGGATCCCCGAGGCGGAGCGCAAGTTCCTCGCCGGCGTCGGCGCCCAGTACGACTCCGAGGTGGTCTACCACTCGGTCAAGGAAGAGCTGACGAAGATCGGCGTCGTGTTCATGGGCACCGACCAGGCGCTCAAGGAATACCCCGACATCTTCAAGAAGTACTTCGGCACGGTCGTGCCGCCCGAGGACAACAAGTTCGCGGCGCTCAACAGCGCGGTCTGGTCCGGCGGCTCGTTCGTCTACGTCCCCAAGGGCGTCGAGGTCCCGCTCCCGCTCCAGGCGTACTTCCGCATCAACGGCGAGAACACCGGCCAGTTCGAGCGGACGCTGATCGTCGTCGACGAGGGTGCCAAGGTCCACTACATCGAGGGCTGCACCGCGCCGATCTACGCGACCGACTCGCTCCACGCCGCCGTGGTCGAGGTCATCGCGCTGCCGGGCGCGAACGTGCGCTACACGACCATCCAGAACTGGTCGAACGACGTCTACAACCTCGTCACGAAGCGCGCCCACGCGCACGAGAACTCCCGGGTGGAGTGGATCGACGCGAACACGGGCTCGCGCCTGACCATGAAGTACCCGGCGATCTACCTGCGCGGCGAGGGCGCCACCGCCGACATCATCAGTGTCGCGGTCGCCGGCAAGGGCCAGCACCAGGACACCGGTGCCAAGGCCGTTCACCTCGCGCCCAACACGCGCTCGCGGATCGTCTCGAAGTCCGTCTCGAAGGACGGTGGCCGGGCGACGTACCGCGGCTCGCTCAAGGTCGCGCCGGGCTCCACCAACGTCGTCGCATCGGTGCGCTGCGACGCGCTGATGCTCGACGACCAGAGCCGCAGCGACACGTACCCGTACATCGACATCCAGGAAGACGACACGACGATGTCGCACGAGGCGACCGTCGGCAAGGTCAGCGCCGAGCAGGTCTTCTATCTGATGAGTCGTGGCCTGACCGAGAACGAGGCCACGAACCTCATCGTCCAGGGTTTCCTCGAGGTCTTCACGAAGGAACTGCCGATGGAGTACGCCATCGAGTTCAACCGCCTCGTGAAGCTCGAGATGGAGGGATCGCTCGGGTGATACCGTCTCGGTCCGCACTCTGGACCGAGCGAGCGACATCGGGGGAGGGGAGACGCACCATGGCGACAACGGCGCCCACGCAACTGCGCCTGACGGACGAGCAGCTCACCGACATCATGGAGCTCGTCCGCGGGTCCGACAGCGTGGAGCTCAAGCTCTCGGTCGCTGATGCCGACCGGCGGGCGACGATCAACGCGCTCGGCCTCGATCCGCTGGGGGCGCAGATCCGACAGGTGTTCTTCTTCGACACGCCCGACCTCAAACTGAGCAAGAGCGGGGTCGTCGTCCGCGCTCGTCGCGTCCAGGGCCGGGGGGACGACTCCACGATCAAGCTCCGGCCGATCCGGCCCGAGGAGCTCACGCCCAAGCTCCGTCAGACCCCCGGCTTCAAGGTCGAGGTGGACGCGATGCCGGGCGGCAAGTACGTCTGCTCGGCATCGATGAGCGCGGCCCTGGGCAAGGACGACGTCCGTCCGGTGGCGGCCAAGGCCCGGCCCATCCGCCGGCTGTTCTCGAAGGCGCAGCGGGCGTTCTACGACGCCCACGCTCCGGCGGGCATCGCACTGGATGACCTCTCGATCCTCGGGCCGATCTTCGTGCTCAAGACCAAGTTCACGCCCGAGCGGTTCGGCCGTCCGATGGTCGCCGAGTTCTGGCTGTACCCCGACGGCTCGGCGATGCTCGAGCTGTCGACGAAATGCCTGCCAGCCCAGACGTTCCAGACGGCCGTCGAAGCCCGGGCATCGCTCCTGCGGCACGGCGTCAAGACCTCGGGAGAGCAGAACACCAAGACCCGCAAGGCCCTCGACATCTACTCGGCTCGCCTGCGCGCCGACGTCGCTGCGGCCGCGAAGGCCGCCGCCCCACGACGGCGGACGACCGCCGCTCGGAAGCCGCGCAGCGACCGCTGCTCCGAAGGCTCGAGCGGCCACCGCGCCGAAGCCCCGCGCGGTCGCCCCGAAGCCGCGGGCTCGAAAACCCGCGGGATGACGGCTGACCGACCGGCCCGCCCGGCTCGCCGGGCCCTCGACGACCTCTCGCTGCCCATCGACCGCGTCGATCTCGACGAGCGCCTGATCGCGCTCGGCCTGGGCGACATCGAGGACCGGCTCGCGGCCCTCGAGGCCTACGAGACGCTGCCGGCCGAGTCGAACCGCCTCTACACGACCTACATCGACCTCCGCCCGGCGGCACTGGAAGGCGCGTCGATCCACTGGGCGCCGGCCAGCGCACACGTCCAGGTGCCGGTCCCCGATGGCGCCTCCGGGCTGCTCGAGTTCACCGACGGCGACCTGACCGCGTCGGCGCTCTCATCGGCGGCGATGGACGCCGGCGTCGAATTCACGTCGATCGCCGACTTCCTCGCCCGCAAGGGCGACCGTGGTCTCGAGCTCCTTGGAGCGAGCGGGCTGCCGGCCGACGACAAGTTCGCCCAGCTGACCCGGGCGCTGTGGACCCAGGGCGTGGTCCTCGACATCCCCGCCGGCGTCCGTCTCGAGCAGCCGATCACCATCCGCTGGGTCTCGGGCGCGCCGGACCGCGCGCTGCTGACGCGGACGCTCGTCGTGCTGGGAGAGGGAGCCGAGGCCTCGCTGGTCGAGGAGCTCGTGCCGTCCGCCGATGCCGTCGAGGGGCGCCAGTCGCTGCTGACCGGGACGACGGAGGTCACGCTCGGAGCTGGCGCGAAGCTCTCGGTGGCCGGTCTCCAGGAACTGGGTCCGGACTCGGTCGTGATCCAGCACCGCGCCGCGCGGATCGGCGAGGGCGCCCAGCTCCATTGGGCGCTCGCCCAGCTCGGCGGACGCCTCGTGCGCAGCCGGATCGACAACCGCCTCGAGGGCGACCGCAGCTCGGTGGAGCAGGTGGAGATCGTCTTCGGATCGGTCGAGCAGCTCTTCGACCTGACCTCCTACACGACCCACATCGGGCGCGACACCACCGGCAACCTCCTGTCCAAGGGGGCGCTGCTGGATCGGGCCCGGACCTACATGAAGGGTCTCATCACGATCGAGAAGAGCGCGGTCGGCACGGACAGCTTCCTCGGCGAGTTCGGGATGAACCTGTCCCGCGACGCGCGCTCGGTCGCCATCCCCTCGCTCGAGATCGACCAGCCGGATTGCCGGCGGGCGGCACACTCCAGCTCGGTCGGTCCGATCGACGAGTCGCAGCTCTTCTACCTCGAGAGCCGCGGCATCCCGCCGGACGAGGCGCGCAAGTTCATCGTGCTCGGCTTCCTCGAGCCGGTCGTCGCGCGGGTCCCGCTGGGCGAGGCCCAGGACCACCTGCGCGACCTCCTCGAGGCGAAGTGGGCGGCCGGCGCGACCGGCGGGATCGGACAGGGAGCGACCGCGGCCTGATGCCACCACAACCTCGCCCGCGACGACGCGGGTCGGATCTCGGGACAGTGGCATGAGGCGTCTCGACCTGTGCGCGGTCGACGAGGTGCCCGAGGGCACGATGAAGATGTGCTTCGTCGACGGCACGGACCAGGTCATCGTGGTCAACACGAACGGCGACTTCCACGCCCTCCAGGGCATCTGCTCGCACGAGTACTTCGAGCTGGACAAGGGCTTCCTGACGAACGGCACGCTGACCTGTGCGCTGCACCTCTCGCGCTTCGACCTCGAGAACGGCGAGCCGCTCGACCCGCCGGCCGAGGAGCCGCTCGCGATCTATCCGGTCGTGATCGTGGACGGCCGTGTCGCGATCGAGGTCCCGGACGGCCCGCTGGAGATCAGCGAGTAGGCGTCAGGACTCGCGGCCTGCGTGCTCGCGGACCTCGGCGACGACCACGGCCGCCGCGAACCCGCCCTCGTGGGTCAGGCTGAGCGCGAAGTCGGTGATCCGGGCCTCCGCCGCGAGCTCCGCGGCCCGGCCGCGCAACTCGAGGTGGACCCGCCCGGACGGCTCGCGTCGCACTTCGATCTCCTGCCACGACACGCCCTCGTCCGCGGCCGGCAGCACCTTGAGCGTCGCCTCCTTGGCCGCGAAGCGCGCCGCCAGGCGCTCAGCGTCGACGCCAGCCGGGGTCCGGCAGTCGGCGACCTCGCGTTCGGTGAAGAGGCGCTCGAGGTAGTGCTCGCCGTGCGCGGCGTGGAGGGACTCCTCGACGGTCGAGACGGCGACGAGGTCGAGGCCTACGCGGATCGGCATGCGCCGAATGCTACGCGTTCGCGACCCGTCGGCGGTCGGTCAGGGGCGGTCCCGGGTGGTGCGCGGCGGTCCTGTCAGGTCGAGAACAGGGTGCTGGCGGGCCGGCCCACGACCGCAACCTGGTGCAAGTGTTGCCTCCGGCCAACGCGGAGTAGGACTTATGGCTGGATACTGGCGCCAGTCCGGCTATCGTATGCACCGCCGGCCTGCGGGCCGATGATTTTCGGGGGTTCCATCGGGGTCCAATGCACTTATCAGTTGGGGGTTCGGTCGTGAGCGACCAGGTTCGACAGATCATCAAGGAACACGGGCGGCTGCCCGTCGACGTCCAGGGGCTGGCCGACGACGCCGACCTCTACCAGGCGGGCATGACCTCACACGCGAGCGTCAACCTCATGCTCGCGCTCGAGGCGGCCTTCGACGTGGAGTTCCCGGACGCCATGCTCAAGCGAAGCGTCTTCCAGAGCGTCGCCTCGATCACGGAGGCGCTCCAATCGCTGGGCGCGCAGGCGGCATGAGCGTCGCCATCGATCGCGACCAGGCGTTCCTCGCCGCGATCCGGCGCATCGCCGACGAGGTCGCGGCGCCCAACGCCGACGACGTCGACCGCCAGGCGCGCTTCCCGGTGGAGGCGATCACCGCGCTGCGCGAGGAGCGGGCGCTCTCTGCGCTCATCCCCGAGGAGTTCGGCGGCGGCGGCGTCTCGTTCGAGGCGATCGCGGGCGCGTGCTTCGAGCTCGGTCGCCGGTGCGGTGCGACCGCCATGGTCTTCGCGATGCACCAGATCCAGATCGCGTGTGTCGTGCGCCATCTCGATGGGGCGCCGTGGTTCGAGGCCTGGCTTCGGGACGTCGCGAGCGAGCAGCGACTCGTCGCGTCGGTCACGTCCGAGGTCGGGACCGGCGGTGACCTCGGTCGATCGATCGCCGCGGTCACCCCGGCAGGCGACGGCCGCGTCACGTTCGAGAAGCAGGCGCCGACCGTGTCGTACGGCGCCTATGCCGACGACCTCCTCACGACGCTCCGCCGCACGCCCGACGCCGAGCCCGGCGACCAGGTCGTCGCGCTGACCAACAAGGACCAGGTCACGCTCGAGCAGACCGGCACGTGGGACCCGCTCGGGATGCGGGGCACCTGCTCGCCCGGCTACGTGGTCCGCGCCGAGTTCGACGCCGGCCAGGTCCTCCCGACGCCCTTCCCGGTCGTCGCGACCGAATCGATGGTGCCGGTCTCGCACATCCTCTGGTCGCACATCTGGCTGGGCATCGCCACCGACGCATTCGACCGTGCCCGGGCCTTCGTCCGAGCCTCGGCGAAGCAGCGACCGGACCAGGTGCCGCCGACCGCGCTGCGCCTCTCGCATCTCATGAGCGAGTTGTCGCTGTTGCGCGCCGAGGTCCACTCGGCGCTGGGCGAGTTCATCGAGGCCTCGGACAGCCCCGGCCGCGAGCGCCTCTCGATGATGTCCACGATCCTGCGCTTCAACAACCTCAAGATCGCGGCCTCCGAGCAGGCGCCGCGCGTCTGCCAGGGCGCGATGTCGGTGTGCGGCATCGTCGGCTACAAGAACGACACGCCGTTCAGCATCGGACGTCACCTGCGCGACACGATGTCGGCATCGCTGATGGTCGCCAACGAACGCATCCACCAGACGAACGCGACACTGCTGCTGATCGCCAAGGACGTCTGATGGCGACGTTCCGACCGGGGACGCCGGACCAGACCGAGTTCCTCGACGCCCTGATCGCCCGCGGGCTGCTCATCCCGAGCGGCGTCCCGGGCGTCTACGGCCGTGGCTCCGCCTTCGAGGCGGTCCGCGTCGGCGTCGACCGCATGATCGACCGGACGGCCGCGCCCGACGGTGCCGAGCTCCTGCGCTTTCCGCCGCTCCTGCCGCGCTATCAGCTCGAGGCGCTCGGCTACCTGAAGAACTTCCCGCATCTCGCCGGCACGATCTTCGGCTTCGACGGCACCGAGCTCGAGGCGAACGAGCAGTTCGAGCTCGCCAACGAAGCACGAGGACTGGAGCGGATACCAGAAGCAGAGCGACCTGGTCCTGCTGCCTGCGGCGTGCTATCCCGTCTACCCGGCGATCGCCGCACGCGGGCCGCTGGCGGCCGGCGGCTGCACGATCGACGCGGGCGGGGCCTACGTCTTCCGTCAGGAGCCGTCCGGTGACCCGGCACGGCTGCAGATGTTCCACCAGCGCGAGATCGTCCGGCTCGGCGAGCCCGAGACGGTCGTCGCGTGGCGTGACACCTGGCGCGACCGCGCGATCTCGATCCTGCGCGGCGTCGGGCTCGGGGCCGAGTTCGACGTGGCCTCCGACCCGTTCTTCGGCCGCCAGGGCCGCATGCTCGCCGCGAGCCAGCGCGAGCAGGCCCTCAAGTTCGAGGTCCTCGTCCAGATCGCGGGCGACGAGCCGACGGCGGTCGCGTCCTTCAACTATCACCACGACCATTTCACGTCGACCTACGGGGTCGAGCTGGCCGACGGCGGGGTCGCCCACACGGCGTGCCTCGGCTTCGGCCTCGAGCGCATCTCGCTCGCGCTCTTCCACACCCACGGCCTCGACGTCGCCGCGTGGCCGGACGAGGTCCGGACCGAGCTCGCCCTCCGATGAGCGCCGTCACGAGCGGCGCGGTCAGCCTCTTCGGCCTGGACCCGGCCACGTACCGCCCGCACTGCGCTGCACACCGGCGAGCGGTCCTACCCGGAGACGAACTGCTACGCCGACGTCATCATCGAGCTCCTGCATGCGCGTGGCGACGAGCCGCTCGCGGCCATGGGCACGACCGTCCGCCTCGATTTCGAGGGTGACCAGTTCTCGTTCTTCAAGCCGGATCCGGCCGATCTCGAGCTCCTCTTCGGCGTCGACATCCACGAGATGCAGCCGTACCGGCACGTGCCGGCCGAGATCGCCGAGCTGCTCGCGATCGGGCGCACGATGACCGTCGAGCTCGACGCCTGGTTCCTGCCCGACACCGCGGCCACGAGCTACCGGACAGAGCACGTCAAGACGACCGTGATCCCCGAGGCGATCGACCTCCAGGACGGCCGCATGGACTACTTCCACAACGGGTCGCTCTACGCGCTCCACGGCGACGACTACCGCGGGATCTTCCGGCTCGACGGCGCGGATCCGGCGACCCTGCCGCCGTACACGGAGCTCGTCCGATTCGACTCCGGCCCGCGCCTGACCGGTGACGCGCTGCGCGCGGCGGCGCGCCAGCGGCTTCGCTACCATCTCGACCGCGTCCACCCGGGCAATCCGTTCGAGCGGTTCGCGACGCGCCTGGCGGACGACCTGCCGGGCCTGTTGGCCGGCGACGAGGCGGGCTATCACGCCTACGCGTTCGCCACGGTCCGGATGGCCGGCGCCGGGTTCGAGGTCTGCGCCTCGCACGTCGACTGGGTCCTGGGCGATGCCGGCGCACCGGCCTCGGCGGCGATGGCCGAGATCGTCGATGGCTCCAAGCTCCTCGGCTTCAAGCTCGCGCGGCGGCGGCCGTTCGACCCGAGCGAGGCGCTCGGGGGCCTGGCGTCCGCCTGGGACCGGGCCATGGGTGCGCTGGACGAGGTCGTACGCTGACGCCATGTCGCTCGCGCAGTCCCCGTGGCGTCATCGGGTGGATGGCCACGACGTCCAGCCGCTCGACCACGGCTGGGAGGCGGCGGTCACCGACGGCTCCGACCCCCTGACCTGGCGGCCGGCCCGGGTGCCCGGCACGGCTGCGGGCGTCCTGCGCGACGCCGGCGTCGCGATCGGCGGCGACCTGGACGGCCAGGAATGGTCGTTCCGGACCACGTTCGAGGCTGCCCCGGCGGGGAGCGGCGAGGAGGTCGTGCTTCGGCTCGACGGTGTCGCGACGCTGGCCGAGGTCGAGCTCAACGGTGAGCGCCTGGTCGACGTCGGGTCGATGTTCGAATCCCATGAGGTCGAGGTGGGCGACCGGCTCCGCGGAACGAACGAGCTGGTCATCCGGTGCCTGCCGCTGGCACCGGCCCTCGAGGTCCAGCGCAAGCCGCGCGCACGATGGCGCACGAACCTCGTCGCCGACGGCCGTCTCCGCTGGTTCCGGACGATGATCCTCGGCCGCGCGCCCGGGTTCGCGCCCGGTCCGCCGGCGGTCGGGCCGTGGCGACCGGTCTGGCTCGTGCGCCGGCGCGGGCTCGTCGTGGAGGCGCTGACGCTGCGGCCGAGCCTCGATGGCGACGTCGGCCTCCTGCGCGCGGAGGGCCGCGTGCGCCCGCTCGACGGGACCATGCCGGACTCGATCCGGCTGGAGCTCGACGGCCCGTCGGGTCGTCATGCGATCGCACTCGAGCTGGCACCGGGAGGTGACGGCATCACGTTCCGTGGCACGTTGCAGGTGCCGTCGGTCGAGCGGTGGTGGCCGCACACGCACGGCGTCCCTGCGCTGCACGACGTCCGCCTGCTGATCGGATCCGGCACGGCTGCGACCGCCATCGAGGCCGGACGCGTCGGGTTCCGGACGCTCACCGCCGGGCCGGGCGACACGCACGACATCGAGCGCGACGGCCTGGACCTGCACGTCAACGGCGTCCGGACCTTCGCCCGCGGGGCGCTGTGGACGCCGACCGACATCGTCGGGTTCGCGACGACCGCGGCCGACCTGCGATCGGCCCTCGAAGCCGTGCGGGACGCCGGGATGAACATGGTCCGGCTGCCCGGGACCGGCGCCTACGAGACGGACGCCTTCCACGACCTGTGCGACGAGCTCGGGCTGCTCGTCTGGCAGGACTTCATGTTCGCCAACCTCGACTACCCGTTCGCCGACGACGCGTTCCGGGCGCTCGCCGAGCGCGAGGCGACCGATGCTCCTCGGGCGCCTGGCGGGTCGTCCCAGCACGGCCGTGCTATGCGGGAACAGCGAGATCGAGCAACAGGTGGCGATGCTGGGGCTCGACCCGGCGCTCGGTCGCGACGCCTTCTTCGCGTCGACGCTGCCCGCCCTCGCGGCCGACGCCGGGAGCGACGCGATCTACGTGCCCTCGGCGCCGTTCGGCGGCGACCTGCCGTTCCGCCCCGACCGGGGCGTCGCCAACTACTACGGCGTCGGCGGCTACCGCCGGCCCCTGACCGACGCACGGGTCGCCGGCGTCCGCTTCGCGTCCGAGTGCCTCGCGTTCGCGAACGTCCCCGACGACGAGGTCATCGAGTCGATGCTGCCCGGCGCCACGACCGGCGTCGTCGTCCACCACCCGGTGTGGAAGGCCGGCGTGCCCCGCGACGTCGGGACCGGCTGGGACTTCGACGACGTGCGCGACCACTACCTCGCGCTGCTGTTCGAACTCGACCCGGGAGAGCTCCGGCGCGTCGACCACGCTCGTTATCTCGAGCTGTCCCGTGCCGTGACCGGCGAGGTGATGGCCGAGGTCTTCGGTGAGTGGCGGCGTGCCGGATCGCCGTCGCGGCGGCGGGCTCGTCCTGTGGCTGCGCGACCTCGTCGCCGGCGCCGGCTGGGGCGTGGTCGACCATCGCGGCGCCCCCAAGGTCGCCTACCACCATCTCCGTCGCGCGCTCGCGCCGGCCGCCGTCTGGACCACGGACGAGGGCCTGGGCGGCATCGTCGCCCACGTCGCCAACGACGGGCCCGAGCCGCTCGACGTGCGCCTCCGGGTCGCGCTCTATCGCGACCTCGAGCAGCGGGTCGGGGACGGCGAGGAGGCCATCCGGATCGAGGCGCACGGATCCCACGAGCGCGGCGTCGAGGACCTGGTCGGGCACTTCGCGGACGTGTCGTGGGCCTATCGCTTCGGGCCGCCCGCCCAGGATGTCGTCGTCGCGAGCCTGGAGCGGGGCGAGGGCGCGGCCACGACCGTGCTGTCCCAGGCGTTCCGCTTCCCGGCGGGGCGACCGTCGCAGGTCGAGTCCGCCGACCGGCTGGGCCTGTCGGCCGACGCGCGGCCCTGTGGCGAGGGCGTCGTGCGCATGACGGTTCGCAGCCGGCGCCTCGCCTACGGCGTGCGGGTCCACGCCCCTGGCTATGTCCCCGACGATGACGCGTTCTCCGTCGAGCCGGGCGGCTCGCGCGAGGTCGACCTCCGCGCCGTGGCGTCCGGCCGCACCTTTCGGCGGCGAGATCGGCGCGATCAACCTGGCCGGCCGGATCCCGATCGTGACGGCGGCCGGCGCATGACCCGACGCCCGCCGGCCCGCCCGCTCTACCTCGACCTGCCCTCCGGGCCGGTGTTCGCGGTCTACCACGCCCCATCCGCCGACGCCGCGCCGGCGACGGCCGTGCTGCTGTGCCCGCCATGGGGCTGGAACGACGTGACGTCGTACCGGGCCCGCCGGGCATGGGCCGAGCACCTCGCCGACGCCGGCCATCCGACGTTGCGCTTCGACTTCCCGGGCACCGGCGACAGCGCCGGCGTGCCCGCCGATCCCGGGCGGCTCGCGGCCTGGACCGAGGCGACCGCGGCCGCCGCGGCCTGGCTCCGCGACTCGACCGGCGGCCGGCGTGTCGCGGCGATCGGCATGGGCCTGGGCGGCCTGGTGGCGGTCAAGGCGATCAGCGAGGACGCGTCGATCGACGAGTTCGTCGCCTGGAACACGCCCGGCAACGGCCGCGCCTTCGTCCGGGCCGAGCGGGCCTTCGCAGGCCTCCAGGCGTCGCGCTACAGCCTGACCGGAGAGCCGGAGCCGTCCCTGCTGCCGGAGGGCTGGATGGAGGTCAACGGCTTCACGCTCTCGGCCGAGACCGTGGCGGATCTCGAGGCGCTGACGCTGGCCGGCCTCTCGACCGGCGGCCTCCAGCGCGCCCTGTTGCTCGACCACGACGGGATCCCGGTCGATGCCGGCCTGCGCCGCCATCTCGAGGACGCCGTCGTCGACGTGACCACCGCGTCGGGTGCCGGCTGGGGCGCCATGACGTTCCACCCGGAGCGCTTCGACCCGCCGCTGGGGGTCTTCGCGGCGGTCGACGCCTGGCTCGCTGCCGCGCCGGTCGTGCGCAGCGCCACCGTGCCGTCGTCCGAGGCACCGGTGGTCGGGCGGGACGAGGCGTTCCTCGATGTCGGCGGGGTCCGCGTCCGCGAGGCCCCGTTCATGGTGGAGCACGAGGTCGGGACCCTCTTCGGGATCCTCGCCGAACCCGTCGATGGGCCGCGGCCGCCCCTCGCCGCGATCTTCCTCAATGCCGGCGCGGTCCGCCGCATCGGGCCCAACCGGCTGTGGGTCGAGGCCGCGCGCCGCGCCGCGGCGGAGGGCCTGCCGACGTTGCGTGTCGATCTCGAGGGGATCGGCGATTCCGACGGTGACGCGAGCCGCTATCGCGATGTCGGCGAGTTCTACCGCTCCGAGCTGGGCGGCTTCGTCAGCACGTTCCTCGATGCGCTCGAGGCCCGCGGCTACGGTGACCGGTTCGTGCTCGCCGGGTTGTGCGCCGGCGGCTACTGGGCCTTCAACGCAGCCGACCGCGACGAGCGCGCGGTGGCGGCCCTGATGGTCAATCCCGGCGCCCTCGAGTGGCACCCGAAGCTCGTGAAGGACCGCAACGCCCGCAAGCTCCACCGCCTGCGGCGGACGGCCTGGTGGCGTCGCATCCTGCGTGGCCAGGTGAAGCGCAAGAACGTCGTCGCCGTTGCCCGGGCCACTGCCAGCCAGGGCGTGCGCGATGTCGCCGCGATGCCCGGTCGTCTCGTGCGCCGCGGCGGTCGGCCGGACGACGTCGCGGCGTCGGTCGAGCGGATCCTCGACCGGCTGCGCGACCGGAACATCCGGGTCGTGATGGCCTTCTCCGACGAGGAGCCGGTCCACGCCGAGCTCGAACGGGACGGCGTGCTCGGCCAGCTCCATCGGTGGCCGAACCTGGAGATGGGCCAGCTGCCTGCCCGCGATCACACGCTCCGTCCGATCGTCGCGCAGCTGGCCGTGCACGAGCTGCTCGACAAGGAGCTCGCGCGCGAGCTGCACCGCGTCGCCGATTCCGCGCCGCGTCGCGCACGGCCGCGGAAGCCGCGGACGTCCCGCACCGACAAGCAGGGCGTGGCCTGATGCGCAGGGGAGCGGACTACCTCGCGGCCATCGCCGGGGACGGGCGGACCGTGCTGCTCGACGGCGAGCCGGTCGCCGATGTCAGCACGCATCCGGGCTTCGCCGGCCCGGCCCGCGTCATCGCCTCGCTGTACGACAGCGCCCTCGAGCGCACCGACCTCGCCTTCGACGACGCCGGACGCTCGTCGAGCGCGATGTGGCTCATCCCGAGATCGGCCGACGATCTCGCCGCCCGGCGGCGCGTCCACCGCCACTGGGCCGAAGGCAGCTTCGGGCTGATGGGTCGGACGCCCGATCACGTCGCGTCGCTCGTCACCGGCTTCGCGGGGGCGCGCCACGTCTTCGACCGGGGCGGCAGCCGATACGGCGACAACGTCGTCGCGTTCTACGAGCGGGCTCGCGCGGCGGACTGGTTCATCGCCTACGCGATCACCCCGCCCCAGGTCGACCGGTCCAAGCCGGCGCACCTCCAGCCCGAGCCGTTCCTGTACCCGGGGATCGTCGAGGAGCGCGACGACGGCATCGTCGTCCGCGGGGCGCAGATGATCGGCACGTCGGCGGCCATCGCCGACTGGCTCTTCCTGAGCTCGATCGTGCCCCTGCAGCCGGGCGACGAGGACTACGCGATCTCGGTCGTGATGCCGCTCGATGCGGCCGGCCTGCGCGTCTACCCGCGCCGTCCGTACGCCTCGCCGACCACGAGCACGTTCGACTACCCGCTGACCTCGCGCTTCGACGAATCCGACAGCCTCATCGTCCTCGACGACGTCCTGATCCCGTGGGAGCACGTCTTCGTCCATCGCGACACGGGGCTCGTGAGCGCCCAGTTCCACGAGACCGGTGCGCACCTCCTGGCGAACTACCAGGCGCTCGTGCGCTTCCTCGTGAAGATGGAGTTCGCCTCGGGCCTCGCGATCGAGCTCGCCGACGCCCACGGGATCTCCGCGATCACGCCGGTCCAGGCCCAGATGGGCGGCGAGATCGCGGCCTTCTGCTCGGCTCTCGATGCGCTGGTCCTCGGCGCGGAGCTCCGCCCGGAACTGCGGGGCGATCTCGTGCTGCCGGCGCCCCGGTTCATCTTCCCGGCCATGAGCCTGCAGCGCCGCTGGATCGTCGACCTGATGCGCGCGCTCCGCGAGCTCGGGGGCGGCGGCTTCATCGCCCTCCCGTCGGCCGAGAGCTTCGAATCGCCCGAGACGGCCGAGGACGTGCAGCGCTACTTCCGGTCCGCGACCCTGCCCGCCCGCGACCGCGTCCGGCTCCTGCGGCTGCTGTGGGACCTGGTGGGCACCGAGTTCGGTGGTCGACAGTTGCAGTACGAGATGTTCTACTCGACCGCACAACACATCGCCGACCTGCGCGTGTTCCGTGCCTACGACTGGGAGACCGGCCGGGCGCATGTCCGGCGAAGCCTGGAAGGCATCGGGGAATCATGAGCGCCATGCCCGACGATCTGACGCGCGGCCTCGACGACGATCCGCTGACGGGCGCCGAACTGTTCCGCCAGGCGTTTCGCCGCCATGCGGCGACCGTCGTCGTCGTGACCTACATCGACGGCACCGGCGCCCCGTGCGGGATGACCGCGACCTCGATGTGCTCCCTGTCCGACACGCCGCCGTCGCTGCTCCTGTGCATCAACAAGGAGGCCCGCGCCCACGACGAGATCGCCGAGGCGCGCTGGCTGGGCGTCAACCTGCTGTCCATCGGGCAGCGCCCCATCGCGCTGCACTGCAGCCGCCAGGGCGGTGACAAGCGGCTGCGCGGGGACTGGCTCATGCCCGACCCGACCGCCGACGCGACGCCGCGGCTGCGCGGGTCGCTCGCCCATCTCGAGTGCGAGGTCGACACCTCCTACCAGGCGTACTCGCACACGGTCTTCGTCGCGCTCATCCGCTCGGTCTGGCTCAACCCGCAGGACGCCCCGCCGCTGCTCTACCACGGTGGCCTGTACAGCCAGCTGGAGTCGCCCGCCGAGCAGGCCGAGCGTTTCCACTGGGAGCTCCGCGAGGGCTGACCCGGGCGGTCTACCAGTCGGACCAGCCCTCGACCATGCTGTCCCCGCCGGTCCGCACGCCCGGCCGCGGGACGCGCGTGTGGCCCAGGGCGAACCGCTCGTCGTCGGGGCCCGTTCGGCCGGCCAGCCGCCCCACGACGTGCTCGCCGATGACCGGCCCGTGCTTGAACCCATGGCCCGAGCCGCCGCCGACCAGCCAGCAGTTGTCGAAGTCGGGGTGGCGGTCGATGACGAAGTTCGTGTCCGGCGTCGTCTCGTACTGGCAGACGCGGGTCTCGACGACCGGGGCGTCGACGAGCCCGGGGAACCGGCGCGCGAGGTAGCGGCGCGCGAGACGGACCGATTCCGGGTCGACGATCCGCTCGCCGTGCGACGGGTCGAACACGGGCCCGTAGCGGTCGGGCGCGAGCTTCATGCCCCGGCCGTCGGTCGCGGGGATGCCGTAGAACGCGGCGTCGTAGTCGACCCAGCACGGCAGCTGGTCGGCGCCGTACCGTCCGTCGCCGGCGGGCGGACCCATGAAGATCACGTCCTGCTTCGTGACCCGGATGACGTCGCCGAGGACGCGCGGGAACAGGCGCGGCAGCCACGGCCCTGCGGCGAACACGAACTGGTCGGCCGTCACATTGCGGCCGTCGTCGGTCGTGACCTCGAGCAGACGCCGTCCGTCGGCGCGCCCGGGTCGCGCCCAGGCGAGGTCGAACCGGCCGCCCTCGTCGGTGAACCGGCGCGCGACCGCCGCCACGCCCCGCCGCGCCATCAGGAGGCCCGCCTCCGGCTCGTAGACCGCGAAGGCGAGGTCGCCCGCCGCGACCTGCGGCCACCGCTCGCTGACCTCCGCCGGGCCGAGGTGCTCGACCGGGATCCCGGTCTCGCGCAGGAGCGTCTCGGACGCGTGCTCGAAGGCGTCCTCGCGGTGCGCGAACCAGAGCGCCCCGGCGGGCACGAAGATCGTCTCGCCGACCTGCTCCCCGAACGCGATCCAGGCGTCACGGGCCGTGCGCGACCAGGCGGTGTACAGCCGGTCCTCGCCGTGCGACGCGCGGATGATCCGTGTCTCGTCACCGGATGTCGCGCGCGCGTGCCCGGCCCCGAACGCATCGATGAGCGTGGTGGTCATGCCGGCCCGCTGCGCACAGAGCGCGGTCCACGCGCCCATCGTCCCGGCACCCACCACGACGACGTCGGGCGAGCCGGAGCCGCGTCGACTCGTCATCGGGGCAGGATGACGCCAAGGCCGGCCGCGGTGGCGCGGCGCAGGATCGCGTCCCCGAAGATGACGTCCGCGAGCCCGACGCCCAGGTGGGTGACGAGCACGCGCCCCGCGGCAGGACGCGGCGTGCCTGCCTGGATCGCCTCGCCCAGCGTCGTCGTCGGGTCCGGATAGCCGTCGAACTGGCCGGCGTCGCGGTTCGCCAGGAACTGGCCACGGTCGTCGACGACGAAGAGCGCCGCGTCGCGCGCGACCTCGGCGGCGACCATCGTGGCGTAGTCGACGGCCACCACGAGGGCGTCGGCGCTCAGCCAGTCCCCGGTCATCGGCCCCCGCTCGGACGGGGCGGTGAAGGAGGCGGCGGTCACGACGACGTCCGCGTCGCCCACCGCGTCCCGTGCCGACGGTGCCACGCGGATCGCGCCGATCCCGGCGGTGTCGCGGGCGAGCGTCGCCAGCTCCTCGGCCCGGTCCGGGTGCCGGTCGTGGATCGCGAGCTCGAGGCCCGGCAGGACCGCCCCGAGGACCGGCAGGTGGCTCCGACCCTGGACGCCGGCCCCGATCAGGGCCACCCGCGTCGGACGGCCCCCGACGGACGGCGCGAACCGGCGGATGGCGACGCCCGAGACGGCCGCGGTCCGCTGGGCGGTGATCGGTCCACCGTCGAGGATCGCCACGGGCTCGCCGGTCGTCGGGTCGTTGAGGATGGCCAGGGCGCTGATCGCCGGCCGGCCGACGGCCACGTTGGCGCTGAACCCGGCCACCCACTTGATCCCGAGCAGGTCGTCCGTGCCGCCGCCGTCGGCGCCGCGCAGGTGGGCCGGCATCGCGTGGGCGAACGAGCCCTCGGGGCGCGGATGGACCCCGATCTTCGGTGGCAGCTCCGCGCCGGACGCGAGCGCCGTCATCGTCCGCTCGGCGAGCGCCAGGCGTTCGTCGAGCGGGGGCATCGCGGCGAGCACGTCGTCGGACGAGAGGTAGCGCAGGGGTGGGGCGTCGGCGGGGGCCATGGCCGCCCGAGTCTACGCGGGGCCGACGAGCGGCGGGGCCCCGGCCGACGCGCGGCGCTACCATCGCGACATGGCCCCGATCGACGTCCAGACCAGCCTCGAGAACCTGAAGCTCGAGCGGGACGCGATCGTCCTGTACGACGCACTGGCCGCCATCGAGGCCGACCCGCGCCGCTCCGGCGCCTTCCAGCGGATCGCCGCCAACGAGCGGCGGCATGCGGACGTCTGGGCCACCAAGCTCACCGAGCTGGGCGTCGACGTGCCGCCCGCCGGGCGCCCTCGCGCCCGGGTCCGGTTCATCGTCGTGGTCGCGCGGCTCTTCGGGACCAAGGCCGTCACCGACCTCGTCAAGGCGCTCGAGGGCGACGAGGAGGAGGCGTACGACGCCCAGGGGACCTCGCCCGAGGTCGCGGCCATCGCCGCCGACGAGCGCGAGCACGCCCGGATCTGGGACCAGCTGCGCGACGAGGGATCGGCCGCGGCGGTCGCGGTGGCGGCCGGCGGTCGTGACGGCGTGGCCATCGCGCGACGTGCGAGCACGCCGGCCGAGATCGGCAAAGTCGAGACGTGGCATCGCGCCGGCGGTCGCTCCGGGACGCTGCGGGCGGTCATCTTCGGCGTCAGCGACGGCCTCGTGAGCAACCTCTCGCTGGTCATGGGCGTCGCGGGCGCGGCCACGCAGAACCCGAGCTTCGTGTTCCTCGCGGGGATCGCCGGCCTGCTCGCGGGCTCGTTCAGCATGGCCGCGGGCGAGTACATCTCGATGCAGAGCCAGCGCGAGCTGTTCGAGCGGCAGATCGCGCTCGAGCGGGCCGAGATGGAGGCGATGCCCGAGGAGGAGGAGGCCGAGCTGGCCGCGGCGTACCGGGCCAAGGGCTTCACCGCGGAGGAGGCGGCCCGGATCGCCCACCGCATCTTCCGCGACCCCGTCGCCGCCCTCGACACGCTCGTCCGCGAGGAGCTCGGCCTCGACCCCGACGAGCTCGGCTCGCCGATCCGGGCAGCACTCGGGTCGTTCCTCGCGTTCGCGGCCGGGGCGGCCGTGCCGGTCATCCCGTACCTGTTCGGGGGCGGCACCGAGGTCCTGCTCGTCAGCCTCGCGATCAGCCTCGTCGCGCTCTTCGCCGTCGGCGCTGCCGTGAGCCTGCTGACCGGGCGCAGCATGCTGTTCTCGGGGGCGCGACAACTCGTGATCGGGCTCGTCGCGGCGCTGGTCACCTACGGCATCGGGAGCGTCATCGGCGTGGCGACGGCCGGGTAGGCGGGGTCATGGCGTCGGACGACCGGAGCGTGATGGAGCGCCTGTGGGACGAGGGCTTCAAGCCCGAGACGATGTGGTCGAACGGCCCTGGCGCCGACTACGCGGCGCACCGCCACGACTTCGACAAGGTCCTCGTCGTCGCCGCGGGCTCGATCCGGTTCGGATTGCCCGGCACCGGGACGACCCTGGAGCTCGCCACCGGCGACCGCCTGGACCTGCCCGCGGGCACCAGCCACGACGCGCTCGTCGGCCCGGCTGGGGTCACGTGCGTCGAGGTCCACGTCCCGGCCGGGACCCTCGCGGGCCCCCTGCACCGGCCTGCGGGGGAGTGGTAGGCGCCGGACAGGAAACGAGGCCCCGACGGTCGGGACCTCGTTAGGCGTTAGGCTATCGGCGGTGCGTGACGCTCAGTGAGCGCTGAACCGCATCAGGTACGCGGCGTAATCGTTGGCTGGGTCGACGCTGGCCTGGCGGGGTTCGTCGGTGTCCAGCAGGAAGCTGATCAGCGAGAACAGCGCCAGGAGGCCGATGACGATCGCGAAGATCATCTCGTGTACTCCTTCGCTGCAGGTTGATGACGGCCATAGTCGGCCGATATCTCTATTCTAGCCTAACAAATGACGGTCTGCAACGGCACATGACTAATGGATAGAGGTTCGATGACCGATCGACCCAAGATCGACGCGATCGATGCCCGGCTCCTGGAGCGGCTCCAGGTGGACGGGCGGCGGGCGTATGCCGACCTCGGGTCCGATGTCGGCATCAGCGGCCCGTCGGCGCACGAGCGGGTGAAGAAGCTCGAGGCGAGGCGCGTCATCACCGGCTACGCGGCCACGGTCGACCCGACGACGGCGGGCTATCCGATCGTCGCGTTCTGCTGGCTGACCCAGTCGCCGGGCTCGGCCGGGGCGGACCTGACCGACGCGTTCGAGGCGATCGACGAGATCGAGGAGTGCCACCACATCGCGGGGGAGGCCGACTACCTGCTCAAGATCCGGTCGCGCGACACGCACCATCTCGAGGAGGTCCTCGTGCGCCTCCAGGCGACGCCCCACGTGTTCACGACCCAGACCGAGGTCGTGCTCTCGAGTGCGTTCGAGCACCGGCCACTGCGGCTCATCCCGACGCCCGGTGAAACCGGAGAGGCACGGGAACCGTAGGGATGCACGAGGACCGTCACGGCCGCCCAGACGACGTCGCTCTCGTCCGCATGGTCGCGAGCGGGTCGTTCGACGCCCTGGCGAGCCTCTATGACCGGCATGGCGCTGCGGTGTTCGCTGCGGCATCCCGGCTGACATCGGATCGTGGGGTAGCCGAAGAGGTGGTCCAGGACACCTTCCTCGCGCTCTGGGACCGGGCAGAGACGTTCAACCCGGCGGCGGGATCCCTGTCGGCATGGCTGCACACGATCGCCAGGAACCGGACGGTCGATCGCCTTCGGGCGGCCGGCCGGCGACCGCAGTTCGTCGCGCCGCCATCGAATGCGAACATCGATGACTCGGAGACGCAGCTCCTCGAACGGGCCGCGACATCGGGAACCATCGTCGCGGGCTCCGTCGCTCCGGACGATCCGGAGGTCGCCCTAGCCTCGAAGGAGACGCGCGACTCGATCGCGCTGGCCCTGGGTGGCATGGCGACCGAGGAGCGAACGGTGATCGTCCTCGCCTATCGCGAGGGCCTGAGCCAGACGGAGATCGCCGAGCGGCTGGGATGGCCGCTCGGAACGGTGAAGACACGGACCCGGCGGGCGCTGCGCCGCCTGCGCGAGGCCCTCGAAGACTATCAAGCGGTGCCGGCCGGATCCGGCGAAGACAGTTAAGGACGAGATGGATCACGACGCGGTATTGGAAGCGCTCGAACTGGCGACGGCGGAGCCGGACGGCCTGGATCGGCTCATGGCCGGCGACACGCCGGCTGCCCAGGCCGTGGCCGGCCATCTCGCGGGCTGCCCCGACTGCACGCTCGAGCTCGTCCGGCTCCGGCGCGTCGGGGCGCTGGTCCGCGACGCGGTCGTGTCGACGCCCTCGCCCGACCTGCGTGACCGGACCCTCGCCTACGTCCGCCAGCACGGCCGCCCGCGGGGACCGGCCCTCGCACCCGACGCGCAGCCGGTCGCGATCCCGCTCGCCGTCGCGGCGGGATCCGTCCTGGGCGCTCCGGCGACCGGCCGGGCGCGCCCGGTCTTCACGTGGGTTGCCTCCCTTGCCGCGGCTGTGGTCCTGTCCGTGCTCGCGACCACTGCGATCGTGGGCTGGCGCCTGGACGACCGACTGGCCGCTCAGGACGCCGCCATCGAGGACCTCGCGGACGTCACGACCGCCACTCTGCAGGTGACCGCCGAGCCCGACGTCACCCGGGTCGGTCTCGCGAGTCCGACAGGGGCGGAGGTCAACGGCACCCTCGTGTTCTCGCCATCGACCACCGACCTGGTCGTCGTCGCCGACGGGCTGACCGAGCCCCCGTCCGGCCTGGAGTATCGGTGCTGGGTCGCGGTCGACGGCAAGCGCCAGGGGATCGGCAAGATGTTCTTCGGGGGTGGCCTCGCCTACTGGGTCGGGACGTCGCCCGCGGTGGCCGGATTGGAGGATGAGGCGGCGTTCGGCGTGTCCCTCGTCTCGGCCGAGGGCGGGACTGTCGCACCCGATCCGGTCCTGACCGGCGGGACCTGAGGCGCCGGGTCGTCAGGGGGCGGGCTCTCGAGATAGACCTGGTGGAGCTCGAGCAGGCGATCGACGGTCTCGGGGTTGACCGGCCGCCCCTCACGGCCGAGCACCGCACTCAGCCAGAGCGCCTCGCGCGGTCGTTCCTGGGCGTCGATGTCCGCGTCGCGTCGGCGCGAGTCGGCGACGACGAACCAGACCAGCCCGGCTCCGACGACGAGCCCGACGATGAGCAGCCACCAATTGAACTCGGCGTTCACCGCGTCCGAGTATAGGGAGGCGGCGCCGACGAGGCCGCCGGCGGCCGTTCGGTGGGCGCCCGGCGCCCGCCCGCTACACTGCCGCGGATGCTCGACTTCATCCCCAACGCCACCGCGATCCAGCTCGGCCCGCTGGCCATCGGCTGGTACGGCATCGGCTATGCCGTCGGCCTGGCCGCGGCCTACCTCGTCATGGCCCGGCTCGCACGCTGGGCGGGCGAGGACCCCGACATCCTCGGCAACGGGCTGATCGTCGTGGCCATCGCAGCGCTCATCGGGGGCCGGGCGTACCACGTCATCGACCAGTGGGACGCGCTCTACAAGGCGGACCCGATCAAGATCTTCGTGCCGCCCTACGCGGGGCTCGGCGTGTACGGCGGGATCGTCACCGGCACCATCGCGGCGTTCCTGTACGCGCGCTACAAGCGCGTGCCGTTCCTGCGCTGGGCCGACATCGTCGCGCCCGGCCTGTTCGTCATGCAGGCGATCGCGCGCTGGGGGAACTGGTTCAACCAGGAGCTCTACGGCACGCCGACGACCCTGCCGTGGGGCATCCCCATCGACTGCGCCCATCGGCTGCAGGACGTCTACTCGTGCGCGGCGTTCCCGGAGGCGACGACGCGCTTCCACCCGCTCTTCCTCTACGAGTCGATCTCCGGGCTGCTCGGCGCGATCGTGCTGATCTGGATCGGTCGGCGGTTCCGCGAGCGGCTCCGACCGGGCGACATCCTGCTGATCTTCTTCGTCTGGTACGGCGTCGTCCGGTTCGTGCTCGAGACGTTCCGCAACGACAACTGGACGTTCTTCGGGATCCCGACCGCGCAGGTCGTCTCGCTCGCCTTCATCGTCGCGTCGCTCGCGATCCTCGTGTGGCGCCACCGACCCGGCCACCCGCTCGACGATCCGCCGACCAACCCGGCGGTCGCGACCTGGGGCGCGGTCGGCCGGCCCGTGGATCCCGATCCCGATGCCGACGCCGAGGATGCCGACCCCGAGGCGGTCGCGGCGACGGCCTGACGTGACCACACCCGAGCCGGCGGGGGACGATCGTCGACGGCGCCCGCCGCCGGCCCGGGTCTCGCCCGAGGCGCTGGCCGCCGCCCGGGGCGGCGCGATCGAGGGCCTCGCGTGGCTGGGTCGCCCGCCCGAGGCCAGGGCCTCGCTCCTGTACCGGTTCCTGCGACTGGTCGCGCGGTTCGTGATCTTCGTGGTCTTCCGGTTCCGGATCCGAACCTCCGGTCGGGAGAACCTGCCGGCCGGCGGCTACCTGCTGGTCGGGGCGGCCCATCGCGGCTGGATGGACCCGTTCGTCGTCATGCACGCCCTACCGACCGAGCCCCGGGCCTGGTTCCTCGGCAGCGCCCCCTCGACGTTCACCACGCGCTGGCGGGAGGCCCTCGTCCACCGGCTCGGGGGCCTGCTGCCGGTCTGGCGCGGCGGGATCGGCGTGGAGCAGCACGTCGCCTCGGCCCGGGCGGTCGTCGCGAACGGCGCCGTCTTCGCCCAGATGCCCGAGGGCACCGTCAGTGGCCCGCCCGGCCGCCTCGGACCGTTCCGGACAGGCTGGGCGATCATCGCGCTGCGCACCGACGCCCCGATCGTCCCGTTCGCGATGGTCGGGACCGAGGACCTCTACCTCGGCAAGCGGATGATCTCGCGGATCCTGCCAGCGACCACGGCGCGCGCCCTCGCCGGGCTGGCGCCGGATGCCCCGCTCCCCGCGGCGGGCTCTCGCGACGAGCTCGACGCCGCCCGCCGCATGAGCGAGGCCCTCGCCGCGATCCTCGGTCCCGTCGTGGAGGAGCTGCACCCGCTGACACTCGACCCGCCGGGACATCCGCGCCGCCTGCGTCGGCGCCTGACATGGCTGCTCCTGCGGCCCGGCCGTCTCGATCGCGACGGCTAGGCGGATGGACCGGCCGACCGGCCTGGTCGGGACGCCCTCACCGCGCGCGTCGTGGACGTACCGGGCGCTGCTCTGGCTGGTCGCCTTCATCGGCCGTTGGGCCTTCGGGTTCCGGACCGACGTGGTCGGTGCGGAACACCTGCCGCGCGACTCCGCCGGGCGGCCGGCGGGTGGCTGGATCGCCGCGGGGTTGCCGCATCGCACCTGGGTCGATCCGTTCGTGGTCGCGGGCAACCTGCCGGTCGAGCCACGGCTCGTCTTCTTCGGGGACGGCCCGGCGATCTTCCGGTCGCGCTGGCGGCGCTGGGTCTTCCGCCGGATCGGCGGGGTCATCCCCATCTGGCCGCGCGGCGGTAGGGCGGCCGTGGACGCGCACCTGAGCGCGGCCGCCGCGGCGCTCGGGGCCGGCGCCGTCCTGTGCCTGTTTCCCGAGACGGGCCCGGCGACGCCGCCCGGCACCACCCGCCCGCTCGGTCTCGGGGTCGCCTACTTCGCGTTACGCACCGGTGCGCCGATCGTGCCCGTCGTGCTGGGCGGGACCCATGACCTGTACCGCGGGCGGCGGTTCCGCATGGAGATCCTCCCTGCCATCAGCGGTCGAGCCGTGGCCGGTCTGCCCGAGGACGCGCCGAGCCCCTCGCCGTGGTCGCCCGAAGAACGTTCCGCGGCGCACCGGCTCGTCGCAGCTTTGCACGAGCTCACCGCCGGGCCCGTCGCCGAGGCGCATCGATCGACCGAGCTGCCGGCGGGCGCACCCAAGCGCTGGCGCTGGCTGACGACCGCCTGGCACTGACCGTCGAGCCGGCGCGGGCCGACGCCGCGCGGACGGACCCTATACTCGCCCGCGATGCAGTACGCCGAGTCCATCCTCGACCTGGTCGGCCACACCCCGCTCGTCCGGATCACCCGGGTCGTCCGCGACCTCGGCCCGCTCGAGCGTCAGCCGCTGCTCCTGGCCAAGCTCGAGATGCTCAACCCCGGCGGCTCGGTCAAGGACCGGATCGGGCTGCCGATGATCGAGGCCGCGGAGCGCGCGGGGCTGCTCAAGCCGGGCGGCACGATCATCGAGCCGACCTCCGGGAACACGGGCCACGGCCTGGCCATCGCGGCGGCGCTCAAGGGCTACCGCTGCATCTTCGTCATGGCCGACAAGCAGTCGGCCGAGAAGCAGCAGCTGTTGCGGGCCTACGGCGCGGAGGTCGTCCTCTGCCCGACCAACGTCGCGCCCGAGTCGCCCGAGTCCTACTACAGCGTCGCGGCGCGGCTGGCCCGCGACATCCCGGGCGCCTTCAAGCCGGACCAGTACTGGAACCAGGAGAACCCGACGGCCCACGAGCAGACCACCGGCCCGGAGCTCTGGGAGCAGACCGACGGGCGGATCACCCACTTCGTGGCGAGCGTGGGGACCGGCGGCACGATCTCGGGCGCAGCGCACTTCCTCAAGGCGCAGGCCCCGGCGATCCGGATCATCGGCGCCGACCCGGAGGGCAGCGTCCTGTCGGGCGACATCGCCCGCCCGTACCTGACCGAGGGGGTGGGGGAGGACTTCTTCCCCGGCACCTACGACCCGGCCGCCATCGACCAGTGGGTGCGGGTCAGCGATCGCGACGCCTTCGCCATGGCCCGCCGCCTCACGCGCGAGGAGGGGATCCTGTCGGGCGGCTCGTGCGGGACCGCGATGGTCGCCGCGCGCGAGGTCGTGCGGGAGCTGAGCCAGACCGAGGGCGGCCACGAGGCCGTCGTCGTCGTGCTGCTGCCCGACAGCGGCCGCAGCTATCTCTCCAAGATCTACAACGACGAATGGATGCGGGCGAACGCCCTCATCGCGACGACCGGCTCCGCCACCCGCGTGGCCGAGCTCCTGGCCGACCGCCACCACGCGCCGGACATGCCCACCGTCGTGGTCGCCCGCACGACCGAGCGGGTCGGGAACGCCATCGCCACCCTCCAGACCTACGGCATCAGCCAGCTGCCCGTGTCCGAGGACGCGGAGGGCGACGCGGTGAAGGGGCTGGTCGGCTCGATCAGCGAGAAGGGCCTGCTCGATCGCGCGTTCCGCGATCCGAGCGTCGTCGACCGGACGGTCGGCGAGGTCATGGATCCGCCGCTGCCGCTCGTCGATGCGCGTGCGACGCTCGACGAGGCCTTCGCCCTCCTGTCAGGCGGGGCCAATGCCCTCGTGGCGATCCGCGAAGGCCGGCCGGCCGGCGTCGTCACCAAGCTCGACCTGCTCGAGTACCTCACGCATCACGGCGCGACAGGCGGCACCTGAGCCTGCGGCGATGCGCCGAGGCGGCGATCAGGCGCGCCCCGCCACGACCCGCCGGATCACCGGCAGCCGGCTCGCGATCCGCGCCGTGAGGCCCTCGCTGGCCGCCGTGTCAGGGAGCGGCAGCGCGTCCGGGCGCTGGTGCAGCCGGCGCCATTCGTCGGCCTTGCGCTGGTCGCTCGCGCGGAGCGAATCGTCGATGAAGAAGTAATAGCCGCTGCCGAGTGCGCTCATCGCATGCCTCCTGGGTGTTCGACATCGCTCGATGTCGCCAGACTGCGGCCGCGGCGTGGCCCGCCACATCGTCAAACGCCTCATCGGGATGGACCGAAAGACCTCAAATCTCCCGTGTCGCGTGACGGTGGCCGGGGCCGGAGGCCGCCGGTTCGTGCGTGCTGCCGGCAGCATCGGCTGCGATGATGCGCGACGTGACCGAGCCGCTCGTCCCCCCGATCCCGACCGCGCGGTACTCGCTCGTCTCGATGTCCGTCCCGTTCATGCGATCCCTGCTCGCCCGGGACCTCGCGGGCGCCGCGACCGAGATCGGCGCCGCCGTCCCGTCCGACCTGCCGGACCGCCTCGACGGGTTCCTCCAGTTCCGGATCGCCGACCTCACCGAGGATCCGGCCGCGCAGCCGTGGCTCGGCCGTGCCATCGTGGCGGTCGAGCAGGCCGGCCCGCGGGTGATCGGCTCGGTCGGCTTCCACGCCCCGCCCGACGCGACGGGGCGGGTTGAGGTCGGCTACCACGTGGAGCCCGCGTACCGCCGCCAGGGGGTCGCCAGCGAGGCCGTCCGCTCGCTCTTCGACTGGGCCGCCACCGAGCACGGCGTGCGACGGTTCCGGGCGGCCATCACGCCCGACAACGTCGCGTCGCTCGCGGTCGTCGCGAGGCTCGGCTTCCACGAGGCGGGCGTCCAGCTCGACGACATCGACGGGACCGAACTGCTCTTCGAGCTCGACGACTGGCCACCCACGGCCTGACCGCGCGGGTGCCATCATGGCCGCCATGCCGACGCACGACCCCGATGCCGCCCGGGCGCGACCCTCGTTCGACACACTGGCGGTCCACGCGGGCGCCGAGCCCGATGAGCTGACCGGCGCGGTCAGCCCGCCCATCTACCAGACGAGCACCTTCGCCCAGGACGGCGTGGCCGATCCGCGCGGCGGCTACGAGTACGCCCGTTCGCAGAACCCCACGCGCGAGCGGCTGGAACGTGCAGTCGCGGCGCTCGAGCACGGGACCCACGGCATCGCGTTCGCCTCCGGGTCGGCGGTCACGGCGGCGCTCGCCGAGCTGGCCCAGCCCGGTGACGAGATCGTCGTGGGCGACGACGTCTATGGCGGCACGTTCCGCTATCTCGAGCGCGTCCGTCGGGCGGCCGGCGTGGACGCGCACTACGTGGACCTCTCGGCCGGGCCGGACGTCCTCTGGGAGGCCCTGACCGAGCGGACCCGGCTCGTCTGGTTCGAATCGCCCTCGAACCCCTATCTGAAGGTCGTCGACATCGCCGCCGCGGTCGGGGTTGTCGCGCGTCGCGCGGCGGAAGGCGGCCGGCGGCCGCTCGTCGTCGTCGACAACACGTTCGCGTCGCCGGCGCTGCAGCGCCCGCTCGAGCTCGGCGCCGACATCGTCTTCCACTCCGCCACGAAGTACCTCTCCGGCCACTCCGACACGATCCTGGGCGTGGCAGTCACCTCGGACGACGCGGTCGCGGAGCGCATCCGGTTCCTCCAGAACGCGATGGGCGCCGTGCCCGGGCCGCTCGACTGCTTCCTGGTCCTGCGCGGGTTGCGGACGCTGCACCTGCGCGTCGAACGGCACGGCGCCAACGCCACGGCGATCGCGGCGTTCCTGCGCGCTCGCCCTGACGTCACCACCGTCCACTACCCGGGCTGGGGCGGGATGGTCTCGTTCGTGCCGGCACCGGGCGCCGGGTCCGAGCGCTCGGCCGCGGCCCGGGCCATCGCCATCGCCGAGGGGACGCGGCTGTTCACGCTCGCCGAGTCGCTCGGCAGCGTGGAGTCGCTCATCGAGGTCCCGGCGGCGATGACCCACCTCTCGGTGGCCGGGTCGCCGCTCGAGGTCGATCCCGCGCTGGTGCGCCTCTCGGTAGGCATCGAGGGCATCGACGACCTGATCGCTGACCTGGCCCAGGCGCTCGACGCGGGCTGACTCCCTAGAACGCGGCGGGCGAGACGACGTCGAGGCCGTGCTCGGCCGGATCGAGCCGGCCGCGTGCTGCCAGCGCCTGGTAGATCGCGACGCTGGCCTCGATGCCCGTCGCGAACGGCGTGACCGGCAGCGGCCCGAGCGCCTCGATGCCGTCGTGGTCGATCTCGGACGGGAAGGGCAGGCTGACCGGCTCGAACGTGATCCGTCCCGCCGATCCGGGCACGGCCGCCTCGATGACCTCGACGAGCGCCGGGCCGTCGGCGACCTCGCCGGGCAGGTTGAAGACGTGCGCCCCAGCCACGCGACTGCGGCTGGCCGCGATCAGGGTCCTCGCCACATCCTCCGCGTACTGGAACAGGGTCGGCCCGCCGAAGGCGACGGTGTAGGGCAGGCCGAGGACCGCAGCAACGACGGCCTTGGTCGGGCCGCTCGTCATGCCCTGGTCACGGCCCACGCCGTACACGGTCATCGGGCGCAGGCCGACGCTCGGCACCCCGTCGTCGAGCCAGTACACGCGGGCGTTGCCCTCGTTGGCCACCTTGTACACGCCGTAGTGGGTCCGCGGATGACCGGTCGCCTCGACGGTCAGCCGGCCCGTGGCCGGGTCTGCATCGTCGTCCGCGAACGCGGCGATCGAGCTCGTGTAGACGAGCGGCGCCATGCCGGGACCGCGGCGCTTGACGGCCTCGAACATGTTCACGGTGCCGAGGACGTTGACCATCGCGCCGAGGGGCGGATCCGCGCGGCAGAAGGGCACCTGCAGCGCGGCGAGGTGGATGACGTTCGTGATCGCGTGGCGGTCGATGACCGACTCGACCGCAGCGAGGTCCGTGATGTCGCCGGTCTCGAGCGTCACGCCGTCGAGTTCCTCGGGCGACATGATCAGGCGGAGCCGTCGCGGGTCGCTGCCGAGGTCGTATCCGATGACGCTGGCACCCTCACGGGCGAGCGTCCGGACCGTCCACGCGCCGATGCACCCGAGGGCCCCCGTGACGAGGAAGCGTTCGCCGCCGCCGGTCACGAGACCGCGACCCTCGCGGGCTCGAAGCGACAGGTGTTCGTGAGCCGGCCGATCCGCTCGATCTCGATGGTCACCTCGTCGCCGTCGGCGAGCAGGACCGGCGGATCGCGGAAGATCCCCACGCCGCCCGGCGTCCCGGTCGCGATGACGTCGCCGGGCTCCAGCGTGAACGCCTGCGAGCAGTGACTGATGATCGCGGCGACCCCGAAGTACATCTCGGCGGTGTTGGCCTGCTGCATGACCCGCTCGCCGACATGGCACGCGATGTCGAGGACCTGCGGGTCGGGGATCTCGTCGGCGGTGACGATCCACGGCCCCATCGGGCAGAACGTGTCGAGGGACTTGCCGCGCGTCCACTGGCCGTCGCCGAACTGCAGGTCGCGCGCCGAGACGTCGTTGATGCACGTGTAGCCGAGGACGTGGTCGAGGGCGTCGCCGACGTCGACGCGGCGGGCCCGCCGGCCGATGACCACCCCGAGCTCGGCCTCGTAGTCCACCTGCTCCGTCAGGGCGGGATCCCAGCGGATGTCGGCCCCGGGCCCGATGACCGACGTCGGCCACTTGGCGAAGATCAGGGGTGCAGGCGGCGGCTCGGCGCCTTCCTCCTGCGCGTGGTCCCGGTAGTTCCGCCCGATCCCGATCACCTTGCCCGGTCGTGGCACGGGGGCGAGCCAGTCGAGGTCGTCGAGCGGACGACCGTCGGCCGCGATGCGCTCGGGGCGGGCGGCGGCGGCCAGGGCCTCGACGGTCGCCGGTCCCGAACCCAGGAGGGCCGCCATGGATGCCGGGCCGTCGGGGAGGAGCTCCGAGGCCGGCATCCATCGCGTATCCGAGACCACGCCGAGGCCCTCGCCGCCATCCGCCCGGCGATGGGAGATCAAGCGCATCGTCGTCGCCCTGTCGAGTCCGACTTGAGGCAACCGGGGATCGACTGGACGGCCACGCCCGCTCCTTGACGTTCAGTATACTGTCCCGTGGACGATGGATTGAACGATACGATAGCGTAGGTGACGGCGTCAACCGTGCTGGCGCACGAGGCGCCGTGGACCGGAGGTGGCGTTGACCGACGATCCGTTCGCGCGCGTCCCGCTGGGCCGGACCGGCCTGTCCGTCACGCGGCTCGGGTTCGGGGCTGCCTCGATCGGCGGGCTGTTCACCCCGGTCGACGACGCCGCGGCGACGACCGTCGTGCGGCACGCCTGGGACCTCGGCATCCGCTACTTCGATGTCGCGCCGCTCTACGGCTACGGCGCCGGCGAGCGACGACTCGGTGCGGGCCTCGCCGGGCGCCCACGGGACGAGTTCGTGGTGTCGACGAAGGTCGGTCGGCTGGTCCGCGCCGACGCCGACGTCCCGCCGGGCGCCGACATCGATCGTCAGGCGCTCGACGGTCGCGACGACGCCTACTACGCCGACACGAGGGGCCGTCGCATCGTCTTCGACTACAGCGCCGACGGGATCCGCCGCTCGATCGAGGAGAGCCTGGATCGGCTCGGCCTGTCGCGGGTCGACATCGTGTTCATCCACGATCCCGACGACCACTGGGAGGCCGCGATCGGAGAGGCGTACCCCGCGCTCGAGCGACTGCGGGCCGAGGGCGTCGTCGGCGCCATCGGCGTCGGCCTGAACCAGTCGGCGATGCTCGTGCGCTTCGCGCGCGAGGCCGACGTCGATGCGTTCCTGCTCGCCGGCCGATACACGCTCCTGGACCAGGACGCCCTGCCCGAGCTCTTGCCGCTCTGTCTCGAGCGAGGCATCGCGGTGCTCGTCGGAGGCGTGATGAACAGCGGCGTCCTCGCCGATCCGCGGCCAGGGGCGCCGTTCGACTACGGACCGGTCCCGCCCGAGATCCTCGAGCGCGCCCGCGGGCTCGCGGCCGCCTGTGAGCGCCACGGCGTCCCGCTGCGAGCCGCCGCGATGCAGTTCCCGCTGGCCCATCCCGCCGTGACCGGGCTGATCGCGGGCGTCCGGACGGTCGAGCACCTCGACGAGTACCCGGCCCTGATGGCCCGGCCGATCCCAGCCGCCCTGTGGGACGAGTTGCGGTCGACCGGGCTGATCGCGGCCGACGCCCCGACGCCGTCATGACCACGCCGGTCATCGATGCGCACCACCACCTCTGGGACCCGGCCGAGGCGGACTACCCCTGGATGACCGAGGCCGTTCGCCCGATCATCCGCAGGTTCGCGGTGGAGGATCTGGCACCTCTTCTGACGGTCGCCGGCGTGGACGGCACGGTCGTCGTCCAGGCCCGGCACGAGCTCGCAGAGTCGCGGGCGCTGCTCGCGACCGCGGCGGTCACCCCGTTCATCGCCGGGGTCGTCGGCTGGGTGGACCTGACCGCCGACGACGTCGCCGGCACGATCGACGCGCTGCGGGCCGGCCCTGGCGGCGATCGACTCGTGGGGATCCGGCACCAGGTCCACGACGAGCCGGACGCCGGGTGGCTTTCACGACGCGATGTCCGGCGCGGACTCGCGGCGGTCGAGGCGGCCGGTCTGGCCTACGACCTGCTGATCCGCCCGCGCGAGTTCGCGGCTGCGCGTGCCGTCGTCGAGGACCTGCCCGACCTGCGTTTCGTGATCGATCACCTCGCCAAGCCGCCGCTCCGTGGCGGCGCGACCGAAGCGTGGGCCGCGGGCCTCCGCTCGTTCGGCGCCCGGCCCAACGTCTCGTGCAAGCTCTCCGGCCTCGTGACCGAGGCGGACTGGGCGACGTGGACGGTCGGGGACCTGGCGCCGTTCGTGGATGCCGCGCTGACGGCCTTCGGCCCGGAGCGGCTGCTGTTCGGCTCCGACTGGCCGGTCTGCCTGCTCGCCGCCTCATATCAGGAGGTGATCGGCTCCGCGCGGGAGCTGACCGCGGGCCTGGGCCCGAGCGAACGGGCCGCCGTCTTCGGCGGGACCGCGCGATCGGTCTACCGCCTGCCGGACCCCGCCTGAGCGCGGCGGGTCGCTAGCTGCGCTGCAACGGGTCGGACAGCTCTGCCGCCAGCCAGTGGAGGTCCTCGATCAGCCCGGGCACCCGTTCGGGCGTGGCGCGGACCTTGAGGAGCGTGATGCTCGCCGCGTTCGGTCCCTCGCCCGGCTGACGGCTCGGGACCATGATCCCGTAGCAGACGACTCCCTCCATGGTCTCCTCGTCGTCGATCGCGTAGCCGCGCCGGCGGATCTCGTGCAGGTCGGCGAGAAGCTCGTCGACCGAGGCGTGCGCCTTGGGTGTGGCCTGGGGGAGGGTGGACAGGCCGGCCAGCCGCCGTCCCAGCTCGGCGTCGTCGAGCGAGGCGAGGGCGGCCTTGCCGGTCGCCGTCGAGTACGCCGGCAGGCGCCGGCCGATGCCCGACGTCAGGCGGACCGGCTGGCGCCCGTCGTGGCGGGCCAGGTACGTCACCTCGAGACCGTCGAGGACGGCGAACTGGACGGTCTCCTCGGAGCCGGTCGGCAGCACCCGCGACGCCTCGTAGAACTCCTGGACCTGGTCAACGGTCACCAGGTAGGCCCCGCCGAGCTCGGCGAGCCGGCGACCGAGCGCGAACCCCGTGCCGATGCGACGAACGAGCCCGGCGTCGGCCAGGGCGCCGCAGATGTTGGCGATCGAGGACTTGGGCAGCGCCAGCGTGCGGGCGAGCTCGCTCGGGCCGACCGGTTCGCCGCCGGCCTCGGCGAGGACATCGAGGATGAGCGCGGCACGGGTGACAGCCGGCGCGAGCGAGTCGACACCGGCCGGGGATGCCTCGTCCAGCACTGGGTCAGGCGTGGCCATCAGGTCTCCGGTTCAGGACCCTGGTGTCCGGGGTCAGGACAACAGGATGGACCGCGTACAGCATATTGACTTCGGTCGGTTGCGGTCCGCATACTTGTTCAACCTACCGCCAGTCGTTCAGTATGCTGGACGCCACGGGCGGGGTCAAGAGGAGGAAGGCCCGTGTCGCGGTTCAGATCGATCGCGCCAGCGGTCGGCTTGGTTCTCGTGCTCGCCGCGTGTGGCACGACGCAGACTAGTCCATCCCCGGCCGCATCGACCCCGGCGTCCGCCGCGCCCAGTGCTGCCGCGCCCGAATCGGCGGCGCCATCGGCGTCGACCGCCGCAGCGTCACCCGACGCGGCGCTGTGCGCAAAGTTCAAGAATGTCGTCAACATCAACATCCTGACCCTCAACGGTCCGCAGGTGGCCGAGCCGCTGCAGCGGCGGGCCCCGGATTGGGAGGCCCTGACCTGCGGCCACGTGAATGTCGTCGCCGTCGGGTTCCAGACGATCTACGACAAGGCGCTGCTCGACGCTTCGACGGGCACGAACGCCTTCGACGCGTACGTCTTCGACCCGCAATGGCTCGGCGATTTCGTCGGACCGGGCTACCTGAAGGACCTCACGGACGCCGTCAAGGCCGATGCCGAACCTGAAGTGGGACGACATCGGTCCGTTCTTCCGCGACTTCAATGCCACGTACAACGGCCGTGTGTACACGATCCCGCTCGACGGCGACTTCCACATGGTCTACTACCGCAAGGACCTGTTGGACAAGGACGGCGTCGCGCCGCCCAAGACGTGGGACGACTACCTCGCCATCGCGACGAAGTACAACGGCCAGGACCTCAACGGCGACGGCGAGCCGGACTACGGTTCCTGCATCGCCAAGGCCAAGGGTCAACAGAGCTTCTGGTGGATCATCTCGCTGGCCGGCGGCCTCTTGCAGAGTCAAGGGCACCGGTCAGGGCGCCTTCTTCGATACCACCAACATGAACCCACTGCTTGGCGTGAATGACGCGATGACCCTCGCGCTCGACACGTACAAGAAGACGGGCGAATTCGGACCCACAGGAAGAGCTCAACCAGGGCGTCGGCGACAGCCGCGGCCTGTTCACGACCGGCCGGTGCGCCCTGACCATGGACTGGGGCGACATCGGGACCCTCGCCCCGGGCACGTACGTCCAGGACAAGACGGGCGCCACGATCACCCCCGGCTGGACCCAGACCCTCGATCGCGCGACCGGCAAGCTGGTGCCCTGTGATGCGACGACCTGCCCGAACGCCATCGATGGCGTGAACTACGCACCGTTCGCCTCGTTCGGCGGATGGTCCGGGGCCGTCAACGCGGCGGCACCGGCGGTCAACCAGGACGCTGCCGTCAACTTCCTCTCATACATGGCGTCACCCGCACAAGCGAACGTCGACGTCACCCTCGGCAAGACGGGGTACAACCCGTACCGCACCTCCCAGTTCGAGAACATCCAACCGTGGGTCGACGCTGGGCTGAGCCAGGACGCCGCCGAGGTGTACCTGGGGGCCATCAAGTCGAGTCTGCAAAGCCCCAACATGATCCTCGACATGCGCATCCCGCAGACGAAGAGGTACCAGCAGGACGTGCTCGACACCGCGGTCTCCCAGTTCCTCGCCGGGGAACTCGACGAGGCCGGGACCGAGCAGGCCATCGCCGACGGCTGGAACGCCATCACCGACGAGGTCGGCAAGGACAAGCAACTCGCTGCGTACGTCGCCAGCCTTGGCGTTCAGCGCTAACGAGGTCGATGTCACCGAGGACCCGACCTCCACGAGGTCGGGTCCTCGAGCTGGCGCCGCACGAGGCGCGATCTCCGCGTTCGGCGGGTTGCGCTCCGATGCGGCCGCCCGTTGGCTGTTCATCTGGCCGACGGTCCTGTTCGTCCTCTTCCTCTCACTGTTCCCACTGATCGCGTCGGTCGCCCTGTCCCTTTCGAAGCTGGACTTCCACAAGGGCGGGATCGACCTCAAGTTCATCGGCTTCGCGAACTACCAACAGGAACTGTTCGGCCTCGAGCGCTCCCACTTCCTGGGCGTGCTCAAGACGCCGAACCTGCTCGGATGGCTGGTCCTGGGCGTCGCGATCGTGTTGACCACCGTGGCCTGGACGCGAGCAGTCCGCGGCGGTCAGGTCGGGCCGTTCGGCCTCGTCCTGCGCCTCATCGGCGGCGTGATGCTTGTCGGGTTCGTCTGGATCCTCGTCCAGACCCTGTTGAGCGAGGGCGGCCGACCCGGCGCCTTGATCGTCACGCTGATCTTCGTCTTCGTCGGCATCACCCTGCAGTACCTGCTCGGCCTCGGCCTGGCCATCCTGGCCGTGGAGCGGGTCCCGGGGCGCCGGTTCTTCCGGATCGTCTTCCTCATCCCTCTGACGATCACGCCGGTCGGTGTCGGCTACATGTTCAAGATGATGACCGACACGTCGAAGGGACCCCTTGAGCCGCTGTTTGTGGCCGTCGGCGGCCGGGACTTCACGTGGGTCACTGATCCGTGGCTGGCACGCGCCGCCGTCATCATCGGGGACACGTGGGCCTGGACGCCGTTCGTCTTCATCGTGCTCCTCGCGGCCCTCGAGGGCCTCGATCACGAGGTCCGTGAGGCGGCATGGACCGATGGTGCCAGCCGGTGGCAGTCCTTCCGGCATATCTCTCTCCCGGCCCTGCTGCCCGTGACCACGGCGGTCATCCTCATCCGCCTGATCGAGGGCTTCAAGATCATCGACATGCCCAACATCCTGTTCGGTGGCGGGCCGGGGACCGCGACCCAGTCGATGACCCTCCAGGCCTACATTGACTGGAACACGTTGAACCTCGGTCGCTCGGCCGCCATCGCCTATCTCCTGCTGATCCTCGTGACAGTCATCGCCACCGTGTACGTCAGCTTCGTGCGCCGTCGGGTCACGGAACTCGTATGACCAATCCGTTCCGTCAGCGCGAACCCACCGACCTTCGGCCGCCGGCGAAGTTGGGCGCCTTCCTCCTGCTCTGTGGCTGGTCCGTCGTCGTCATCTTCCCGATCTACTGGCTCGTCGTGACCTCGTTCAAGACGGCATACCAGGTCGACAAGGGACCGTTCTACGTTCCGTTCGTCGATTTCCAGCCGACGCTCGACGCGTGGAAGTACATCCTCCTCGACCTCGGCAACGACACCATCCGCCCCTACGTCAACACGATCATCGTGTCGTTCTCGAGCGCGACCATCGCCCTCGTGATGGGGTCCTTCGCGGCCTACGCGCTCGTGCGCTTCACCTACCGTCCGCGCGTGGGCATCATCGGGCTGTTCATCAGTTGCGTCGCCCTGACCCTGGTGATCGTGGCCGTCGGGGCGCCGCTGCCGGTGGGCATCGCGTCCTCCGTCGCCATCTTCGCGATCCTGGCCCAGACCATCGGTCGCCGGTTCACCTGGGCCCTGGGGAACAGCGACATCGCGTTCTGGCTGATCTCCCAACGGATCCTGCCGCCCATCGCGGTCGCGATCCCCATGTACGTCCTGTTCCAGCAGGTCGGGCTGCTCGATAGCCTCGTCGCGCTCGTCATCGTGTATGTCGCCACAAACCTGCCGATCGTCGTGTGGCTGATGCGTGAATACTTCGCCGCGCTTCCGAAGGAGCTCGAGGAGTCGGCTGCCGTCGACGGCGCGTCGGTCTGGCGCATCGTCCGATCGATCGTGCTGCCGATCTCGGTCCCGGGACTCGTGGCGACGTTCCTGATCGTGCTGATCTTCGCCTGGAACGAGTTCCTCATCGCCCTCGTGCTCACGAGTGCGAATGCCCAGACGATGCCCCTCCAGGTCGCGGCTCAGAATGCGACCCGTGGACCGCAGTGGTGGGCGATCTCAGTGCTCGTGCTGATCATGATCGCGCCCGTCGTCGCCATGGCCGTCCTCCTCGAGCGCTACATCTCGCGGGGCCTGCTCCTCGGGGCGCTGAAGGGCTGACCGGCCGGACATGACGACGATCACCGGCCTGGACGTCCTCGACATCCGCTTTCCCACCTCGCGGTCGCTCGACGGATCCGACGCGATGAACACCGACCCGGACTACTCCGCCGCCTACGTCGTCCTGCGTACCGATGCGGACGACGGTCTGGAGGGCCACGGGCTTCACGTTCACGACCGGGCGCGGGACCGAGGTCGTGGTCGCCGGCGTGCGGGCGCTCGCGCCGCTGGTCGTCGGGCGATCGGTCGAGGCGACCGAGGCCGATCTCGGTGGGTTCTGGCGGGACCTCGTCGGAGACAGCCAGCTGCGCTGGATCGGGCCGGAGAAGGGCGTCATCCATCTGGCCACGGCGGCGGTGGTCAACGCCGCGTGGGATCTCGTGGCGAAGCGGGCGGGTAAGCCGCTTTGGAAGCTGCTCGTCGACATGACGCCCGCCGAGATCGTCGCGCTCGTCGACTTCCGCTATCTGACCGATGCGCTGACGCCCGCGGACGCGCTCGCGCTGCTTGAAACCGCGGCTCCCGGCCGGGCCGAGCGGGAGGCCGAGCTGCTCCGGGACGGCTACCCGGCCTACACGACCTCGGTCGGCTGGCTCGGCTACGACGACGACAAGATCCGGCGGCTCTGCCGGGAGGCGCTCGCCGAGGGCTGGGAGCGCTTCAAGCTCAAGGTCGGCGCGGACGTCGAGGACGACATCCGCCGGGCACGCATCGTGCGCGAGGAGATCGGCCCGGACCGGATGCTCGCGGTCGACGCCAACCAGCGCTGGGATGTCGGCACGGCCATCGACTGGATGGCGCGGCTCGCGCCATTCGACCCGTACTGGATCGAGGAGCCGACCAGCCCCGACGACGTGCTCGGGCACGCCGCGATCGCCCGCGGCGTTGCGCCCATCCGAGTGGCCACCGGCGAGCACGTCCAGAACCGGATCATGTTCAAGCAGTTCCTCCAGGCCGGCGCCATCGGCGTGTGCCAGATCGACGCGTGCCGGCTGGGCGGCGTCAACGAGGTCGTCGCGGTCCTGCTGCTGGCGGCCAGGTTCGGGATCCCGGTCTGCCCGCACGCCGGCGGCGTCGGGCTGTGCGAGCTCGTCCAGCACCTCGCCCCGTTCGACTACATCGCCGTGAGCGGCGACCTCGACGGCCGGATGATCGAGTACGTCGACCACCTGCATGAGCACTTCCTCGATCCGGTCGTCGTCGGAGACGGCCGCTATCGACTGCCCTTGGCGCCGGGCTACAGCGCGGAGATGTTCGCAGCGTCGTTGGCGCGCTACCGCTATCCCGACGGGTCGGAGTGGGCGTGAGGCGGTTCGGCCAGGTCATCGGCGTGCGGGCCGATTCGGTCGAGGCGTACGAGCGCCTCCATGCCCAGCCATGGCCGGGCGTGCTGGCCGCCATCGCGGCGGCGAACATCCGCAACTACTCGATCTACCGGCACGACGACACGCTGTTCGCCTACTTCGAGTACACGGGCGATGCCTTCGAGGCGGACATGGCGTCGATGGCCGCCGACCCGGTCATCCAGGAGTGGTGGACGCTCACCGACGCGATGCAGGAGCCCGACCCGGAGCGCGAGCCCGGCTCGTGGTGGCTGACCCTGCCCGAGGTCTTCCACACGGACTGATCCGCGCGGCGATCCCTCAGCCGCCGGCCATCGCGGGCAGCAGGACCAGCGTGTCGCGTTCGCCGACGGGCGTGTCGAGCGACTGCAGGTGGCGGACGTCCGTGTCGTTGAGGAATGCGTTGACGAAGCGGTTGAGCTCGCCATCGGGTGCCAGCAGCTGGGCCTCGAGGCCCGGGTGCGCGGCGACGAGCGCGGTGACGACCTCGCGGACCGTGCCGCCGGCGACCTCGACCTGCTTGGCCCCGCCGGTCGCGGTCCGAAGCGTGGGCGGGATCCGGACCGTGCTCATGCCTCGGTCCCTGCCAGCCAGGACTCGAACGCGCTGAGGCTCGGCCGGATGACCGGCGCGAGGCCCGGTTCGCCCGGACGGGCGATGCCGTCGCCGTGGCCGAGTGTCCGCGCATCCGGCGTCTTGAGGCCGTTGCCGGTCAGCAGGGCGACGACCTCGTCGCCCGGGCGGATGACGCCTCGCCGGCGTGCGGCGGCGACCGCGGCGAGCGTCACGCCGCCGGCGGTCTCCGGGTAGATGCCCTCGAGCCGGGCGACGTCGCGGATCGCCTCGGCCGTGACGAGGTCCTCGATGGCCTCGATCGAGCCGCCGGAGTCGCGCGCGACCTCGACGGCGTAGCGGCCGTCCGCGGGATTGCCGATCGCGAGCGACCGCACGAACGTGTCGGGCTCGCGGATCGGCTCGATGACGTCGGTCCCGGCCGCGAACGCGGTCGCCACCGGCGCGCAGCCGGACGCCTGGCCCCCGACGAAGCGGATCGGCCGCCGCTCGATCAGCCCGAGCTCGGCGAGCTCCTCGAAGCCGCGCGCCACGCGCGTGAACATCGCGCCCGAGGCGACGGGCCCGACCACGACGTCCGGCGAGCGCCAGCCGAGCGATTCGGCGATCTCGTAGGCGAGGGTCTTGGAGCCCTCCGCGTAGAACGGCCGCAGGTTGATGTTGACGAAGCCCCAGCCGGTCTCGTCGGCGACTTCGAGGCAGAGCCGGTTCACGTCGTCGTACGTCCCGGCGATCGGCACCACGGTCGCGCCGTACGCGAGGGCGTGGTCGACCTTGGCCGGCTCGAGGTCGGCCGGGATGAAGACGTAGGCGGGCAGGCCGACCGCCGCGGCCGCGGCTGCGGTCGCACCGGCCAGGTTCCCGGTCGATGCGCACGCGAGTGCCTCCACCCCGAACTCCACCGCCCGGGCCGCGGCGACCGCGACCGCCCTGTCCTTGAAGCTGAGCGACGGGTTGCGGGTGTCGTCCTTGAGCCAGAGCCGCTCGACACCGAGGACCGGCGCGAGGCGGTCGGCGGCGAGCAGCGGAGTCGAGCCGACCGGCAGCGATCGGGCCGGCGGCGCGTCGACCGGGAGCAGCTCCGCGTAGCGCCAGATGCCGGGTGCCCGGCTCGCGATGGACTCGCGCGTCAGCGTCTCCGCGACCACGCCGTAGTCGTAGGCCACCTCGAGTGGCCCGAAACAGGCAAAGCAGACGTAGGACAGCCCGATGGGCTCGGTGCGACCGCAGTTGCGACAGCGCATGCCCGTGATCCGGAGCCGCTGGGTGCCGTCGGACGGCGTCGGACTCGGTCCGGTGGCTGGTGCGAGGGTCTCGATCGACATGGCGGGCTCCCGGGAGGCGGACGTCATGGCCTCGGGACCGGGAACGGGAAGCGACCGCTCGGGTGAGTTGAGGGGCTCCGAAGGGAGGTTCCCTTATCTCGCAGGAGGTCCTGCCCGGATTTGGCACCTTGCCGACTCGACGCCGGTAGGTTGTCGTGGCTTCAACGGGCCGGTCCCTCTGCCACTCTTGATAAGAGCTCTTCGGTTGTGTGCGGATGCTACGGGCGAGTGGCGCGAGATGTCAACGAGCCGGCTCGTCCGCCGGTCGTCGCGTGCGTGCACCGCTTCTCGTCGCATCCGGGCCGCAACCTTGGTGACACCCAGTCGCAACGTGGTACCGTACCCGGCAACGCGACTGTGGAAGCCGACTCCCGCTCGCCTTTCGGGGCAGCGTCACGCGCGGCCGGTCGATCCGAGTGATCGCCCGCGCGCAACAAGGAGTCGCCACCCGATGGCCACCACGATCCCGCCCACCACCCGACCGATCCTCGGCCGCCGCCTGCGCGCCAACCTGCCGGTCGCCGAGCTGTACGAGGACGCCATCCGCCACGGCGAGGGCCTCGTCGCCGCCGACGGCCCCCTCGTCGTCCGGACCGGCAAGCACACCGGGCGCTCGCCGCAGGACAAGTTCATCGTCGACGAGCCGACGAGCCGCGACAGGATCTGGTGGGGACCCGTCAACCGGCCGATCGCCGAGGCCCACTACGACCGCCTCCGGAGCCGGCTGGTGGCCTACTGCGCCGAGCGCGACCTCTACGCCCAGGACCTGCTGATCGGCGCGGACCCGGAGCACCAGCGCCGCCTGCGGGTCATCACCGAGACCGCCTGGGCGAGCATCTTCGCGCGCAACCTGTTCCGACGGCCCTCGGCCGTCGAGCGGCGCGGCTTCGAGCCGAACTTCACGATCATCTGCGTCCCGTCGTTCAAGGCCGATCCGGCGACCGAGGGCACCCGTTCCGAGACCGCGATCCTGCTCCACCTCGAGCGGATGGAGATCATCATCGTCGGCACCGAGTACGCGGGCGAGATCAAGAAGTCCGCCTTCACGGTCATGAACTACCTCATGCCCGACGAGGGCGTGCTCCCGATGCACAGCTCGGTCAACGTCGGACAGGACGGCGACAGCGTCGTGTTCTTCGGCCTCTCGGGCACGGGCAAGACGACCCTGTCGGCCGATCCCGAGCGGAGCCTGATCGGCGACGACGAGCACGGCTGGGGCCGGCGCGGCCTGTTCAACTTCGAGGGCGGCTGCTACGCGAAGACGATCCGTCTCTCGCCGATGTACGAGCCCGACATCTTCCAGACCACCCGGCGGTTCGGGACCGTGCTGGAGAACGTCGACCTCGATCCGCGGACCCGCCAGCTCGACCTCGACTCCGAGCGGTTCACCGAGAACACGCGCGGCGCGTATCCGCTCGAGTTCATCGGCAACACCGATCCCGACGGCATGACCGGCCAGCCGGGGACGGTCGTCCTGCTGACCGCCGATGCGTTCGGCGTCCTGCCCCCGATCGCCCGTCTGACCCACGCCCAGGCCGCCTACCACTTCATCAGCGGCTACACCGCGAAGCTGGCGGGCACCGAGGTCGGCGTCAAGGAGCCCAGCGCCACGTTCTCGGCCTGCTTCGGAGCGCCGTTCATGCCGCGCCATCCGGGCGAGTACGCGGCGATGCTGACCGAGCGGCTGGCCACCCACGATGTCACGGTCTGGCTCGTGAACACCGGCTGGACCGGCGGTCCGTACGGCGTCGGCGAGCGGATGAACATCGACCACACCCGCGCGATGGTCAGGGCGGCCCTTGCCGGGCGCCTCCGCGACGTCCCGATGCGCCTCGATCCGATCTTCCGGGTGGAGGTGCCGCTCGAGGTCCCGGACGTGCCGGCCGGGTTCCTGGACCCGCGCGCGACCTGGCCAGACCCCGCGGCCTACGACCGCGCGGCTCGAGCGCTCGCGGCGATGTTCGCCGCGAACTTCCGGGCCTATGCCGACGGCGTCAGCGCGGAGATCCGCGATGCGGGGCCGCGGACGACGCCCGAGGACGTGGCATCAGCCTCCGCCCTCGACACGAGCGGCTCGGTCGCGGGCTAGGCGAGCGCGGCGTCGCCGGCCGGTCCGCCCGCCAGCGCGTCGTTCGCGCGCCGGTAGCCGAGGACCAGCAGGAACGCGCCGATCAGGATCGGTCCCAGGCTGAAGGCCAGCGGGATCGAGAGCAGGACGATGACCAGGCCGACGAGGATGAGCGCGGGAGTCGACATCGAGTGGCTCCTGTTGGCGGTTGGTGGGGGATGACCACGCCAAGAGTCGTCGCGCCGGCCCGGTCGCGACCATCGGCCGACGTCCATGACCGACCTCGTCGGACGACGATGCCGGCACCGGTCGTGGCGTGGCCGCCCGAGCGCCGGCCCCATCGTCCGTACAATCAGCATCCAGCCCCGGTCCCCTGAAAGGAGCTTCCCCCGCATGGCCCGCAACAAGGTCACGGTCATCGGCGCCGGCAACGTCGGCGCGACGACGGCCCAGCGCATCGCCGAGGCCGGCCTCGCCGACGTCGTGCTCGTCGATATCGTCGAGGGGCTGCCGCAGGGCAAGGCGCTCGACCTCGCGGAGGCGGCCCCGGTCGTCGGCCACGACGCCCGGGTCACGGGCACGAACGACTATGCCGACACGGCCGGCAGCGACATCGTGGTGGTGACCTCCGGCCTCGCTCGCCAGCCCGGCATGAGCCGCGACGACCTCCTGGCCAAGAACGCCGGGATCGTCAAGGCGGTCGTGGAGCAGGCCGCCAGGCACTCGCCCGACGCGATCCTGATCGTCGTCACGAACCCGCTGGACGCGATGTGCCACGTCGCGCTCGCGGCGTCGGGGTTCCCGCGCGAGCGGGTCCTCGGCATGGCCGGCGTCCTGGATTCGGCCCGCTTCCGGACGTTCATCGCCGAGGAGCTCGGCGTGAGCGTCGAGGACACGCACGCGTTCGTCCTGGGCGGCCACGGCGACACGATGGTGCCGCTGTCGCGCTACTCGACGGTCGCGGGCGTTCCGATCACCGAGCTCCTGCCGCCGGACCGGGTCAGGGCCCTCGAGGAGCGGACGGCCAACGGCGGGGCGGAGGTCGTCGCCCTGCTCAAGACCGGGTCGGCGTTCTACGCGCCGGCGGCCAGCACGTTCGAGATGGTCGAGTCGATCCTGCTCGATCGAAAGCGCGTGCTGCCGTGCGCGGTCCTGCTCAAGGGCGAGTTCGGCGTCGACGGCCTGTTCGTCGGCGTGCCGGTCGTCCTCGGCCGGTCGGGACTCGAGCGGATCTTCGAGATCGAGCTCACCGACACCGAGCGCACGGCCTTCGCGGCCTCTGCCGCGGCGGTCCAGGAACTGGTCGACAAGCTGGCCTGAGTCGACTCGGGAGAGTCGGCCGGTCAGCGCCCGACGGCGACGAGTTTCGGCATCCGGTCGGCCTCGAGGAGCGACGCTCGCTCGACCGATCGACGGACGATCTGGGTCATCGCGCGGCGGTAGGCCGCATCGGTCTCGGGCAGCGGCGGCTCGCCGAGCTCCCGGGCGAGGACGTCCTGCAGGCGTCGGTACTGGCGAACGACCTGCGATCGCGATCCGGTCATCCCGAGGACGGCCATGAGCACGGCATGGGCTTCCTCGCGCAGCGGGTCGCGCGCCAGGACCGCCTCGGCCGCGCGCCGCGCGCCGCGCGCGTCTCCGGTCCGCAACCGGGCGCGGGCCACGTCGACGAGCGCGTCCTCGTAGCGGTCGGCGAGTCGCTCGCGTTCGGCCGCGAAGCAATCGTGGGCGAGGGCCTCGACCAGGTCGCCGCGATAGAGCTCGACCGCGAGCTCCGCGCCGCGCTCCCCATCCTCGAGGCTGCGCTCGAAGGCGACGGCGTCGATCTCCAGCCGGGCCTCGGGGCGGACAGCCACCGACTCCGAGCGGATGTCCAGGACGGCATCGGGGTCGACGCCGGCGTCGATGAGCCCGTGGCGGACGAGCCAGAGCGCCTGGCGAAGCGACCCGACCGACGAGCTGTCGGCGTCCGGCCAGAGGTCCGCGGCGATCGCCTCGCGCGTTCGCGGTCGACGCGCCAGCACGAGCAGTGCGAACAACGCCGGCGCGTGGCGGCCCCCAAGCCGCACCGCCGCGCCGCCGATCGTCCGGACGTCGAGGCGCCCGAGCAGGTTGACGCGAAGGATCGTGTGTTGGATCGGATCGTCTCGCCGCATGACATCCCACGGTCGTGAAGTCCGCGACGCCCGGCCCGTCCCCCCTGGGCCGGACGCCGGACGGAACGGCGGGCCCCAGACCCGCCATCCCGCGCCGCCCCCAACCAAGTGGCCACGCCCCCGCGCGACCATCGGCTCTGGCGGCATGATGTCCGGGGACGCCCACGCGGGCGACCCGGTACCTGACAGGGCAGGTGTCGGCCAGCCGACAGCGGATCGATCCATGCGACGAGCGGTTGGATACACTGGCCGACACCGTGCCGATCGCCGTCATCGCGTTCGACTTCGACCCACTGTTCCGTCTGGCCGAGACGATCGTCGTCCGCTGGCAGACGATCGCGCTGGCGATCGTCATCGCCGCCGCGCTGATCGTTGCAGGGGTCATCGCGCGACGTGCGTCCCTGCGGCCTGACGATCTCCTCTTCATCACGGTCGGGATCGTGCCCGGCGCCGTGATCGGCGGCAGGCTCGGCTACGTCCTCCTGCATCTCGACTACTACGCCGCGAACCCGGGCGCCATCCTCGATCCCGCGAGCGGCGGACTCGAGCTCGGGCTGGCCGTGGTGGGTGGTCTGCTGACGGCCAGCTACGTGGCCCGCCTCCTCGATGCCCCGATCGGGCCCTGGTCGCAGGTCGTCGTCATGCCGCTCCTGTTCGCGCTCGGCGCGGGCAAGCTGACCATGGTCCTCGGCGGTGCCGGTCAGGGCCAGCCCAGCAGCCTCGCCTGGGCCACGGCCTACCTCGGGCCCGGTCCCTGGAGCTCGCTGGCGCCGGCTCTCCCGTCGCACCCGTCACAGGCGTACGAGGGCTTCGGCACGCTCGCGGTCCTGCTGGTGTTCGCCCTCGTGCTCGCGGGGGCCGGTCTCGGGTCACGCCTCGCCGACGGGCGGGGTCTCGCGATCGGTCTTGGCGCGTGGGCGCTCGTCCGTGTCCTTGCCAGTCTCACGTGGCGCGATCCGGCGGTCCTCGGGCCGCTCAACGTCGGGTCGGTCATCGCGCTGGCGCTGACCGTCGGCTGCGTCGCCGCCGCGGTGATCATCACCATCCGCTCGCGGGACAAGGACGCGGAACACACGGGACACGGAACACGAGGACCCGGAGCCCACGAGACTGGAGCCGGTCCCGGTCGGCCCGAGCGCCGACTGGTCGGATCCCGACAAGCGCCCGCGGTCCTGAGGGCGGGACGCGGCGCGGCCGTTCGCCGAGGACGGAGTATCGTGGCGATGATCGACATCCATCGGCGTCGCCGTCGCGGCGACGCGCACGAGAGGTCTCTTCCATGACGCAGGTCGCAGAGCCGGGAGCCGTCCACACGGACAGTCCGGCACCGGGTCGGGTCAGCCACTGGATCAACGGGCGCAGCGTCGTGGGCACGTCCGGACGCGAGGGCGCCGTCTACGACCCGGCGACCGGCCGCCTCACCCGGCACGTCGACTTCGCCTCTGCCGATGAGCTGGCCACGGCCGTCGCGGCCGCGAAGGCGGCCTACCCGGCGTGGCGCGCGACGTCGCTCTCGAAGAAGTCGGACATCCTGTTCAAGATCCGCAACCTCGTCGAGTCGCATCGCCACGAGCTGGCCGCGCACCTGACCTCCGAGCACGGCAAGGTCCCCTCGGACGCACTCGGCGAGATCGCCCGCGGCCTCGAGAACCTCGAGTTCGCGACGGGCATCCCGAGCCTGCTCAAGGGCGGCTACTCCGAGCAGGTCTCGACGGGGGTCGACGTCTACCAGATCCGCCAGCCGCTCGGCGTCGTCGCGGGGATCACGCCCTTCAACTTCCCGGCCATGGTCCCGATGTGGATGTTCGCCACCGCGATCGCGTGCGGGAACACGTTCATCCTGAAGCCCTCGGAGAAGGATCCGTCGGCCTCGATCCTGCTCGCCGAACTGCTCGCCGAGGCCGGGGTGCCCGACGGCGTCTTCAACGTCGTCCACGGCGACAAGGTGGCGGTCGACGCCATCCTCGAGCATCCGGACATCGCCGCCGTGAGCTTCGTGGGCTCGACCCCCATCGCCCGCTACATCTACGAGACCGGCACGCGCAACGGCAAGCGCGTCCAGGCGCTCGGCGGGGCGAAGAACCACATGGTCGTGCTGCCCGACGCCGACATCGAGATGGCGGCCGACGCCGCGATCTCCGCCGGCTACGGCTCGGCGGGGGAGCGCTGCATGGCGATCGCGACCGTCGTCGCGGTCGGAGGCGCAGCGGACCCGCTCGTCGAGGCCATCAAGGCGCGCCTGCCCAAGGTCAAGGTCGGCCCCGGCAGCGATCCGGAGTCGGAGATGGGCCCGCTCGTGACCCGCCAGCACCGCGACAAGGTCGCCTCCTACCTCGACTCCGGCCCCGCCCAGGGCGCGACGCTCGTCGCCGACGGCCGCGAGCACCCGCTCTACAAGGAGAGCGACGGGTTCTTCCTGGGCGTCTCCCTCATCGACAACGTGACCCCGGCGATGGACGCCTACCGCGACGAGATCTTCGGACCGGTCCTGACGGTCGTCCGCGTCGACACGTACGACGAGGCGGTCCGCCTCGTCAACGACAACCCGTACGGCAACGGCACGGCGATCTTCACCCGCGACGGCGGCGCCGCGCGCCAGTTCCAGTTCGAGGTCCAGGCCGGGATGGTCGGCATCAACGTGCCGATCCCGGTGCCGGTCGCCTACTACAGCTTCGGCGGCTGGAAGTCCTCGCTGTTCGGCGACCTGCACATGTACGGTCCCGAGGGCGTCCAGTTCTACACGCGGGCCAAGATCGTCACGAGCCGCTGGCCGGACCCCGGCACGAGCAAGATCGATCTCGGCTTCCCGCGCACCCGCTGAGCACGACGACCCATGCAGACAAAGCCACGACCGGTCGAGCGGCACGCGCCGCGCACGGCCCTGACGACCTGGCAGCCGCGCCCGACGCTCGCAGGCACCGACTACACCGGCGACGCGACCTACGCCGAGGAACGAGAGCGGATCTGGTATGGCGGCTGGGTCTGCGTCGGGCGGGCCGAGGAGATCCCGACAGCGGGCGACTACCTCGTCCGTGACGTCGCAGGCGAGTCCATCTTCATCACGCGCGATCGCTCGGATGGGCTGCACGCGTTCTACAACGTCTGTGCGCACCGGGGCACGAAGCTCCTCGATGACGAGCCCGCCTGCGGCCACGTGAGCAAGGTCTTCAAGTGCCCGTATCACGCGTGGGCGTATGACCTCGAGGGCCGTCTCGTCGGGACGCCGAACGTCGCCGAGGACGAGGGGTTCGACCGGTCGGCCTACCCGCTCCACGCGATCGCGGTCGAGGCGTACGGCGGATTCCTGTTCGTCAACATGGCCGAGACACCGGAGCCTCTGTTCGAGTCGCTGCGGACCGGTGTCGAGAGCATCACGAACTTCGAGCGCTACCGGATGGACGAGCTGCGCATCGGCGTGCGGCTCGTGTACGAGGTCGAGGCGAACTGGAAGATCGTCGTCGAGAACTACAACGAGTGCCTGCACTGCCCGACGATCCACCCGGAACTCGTCCAGGTGGTCCCGCTCTACCGCTTCGGCGAGGTGTGGGACGAGGAGACCCATGACGACGGGAACTGGATGCGCGACGGCGCCACGAGCTTCACGAAGACGGGCGCCTCGCCGTTGCCGCCGTTGCCCGACCTCACGCCGGACGACTACCGCATGTACTACGGCACCTTCCAGTTCCCGAACCTGATGCTCAACCTCCACCCGGACTGCGCGATGTACTACATCGCCTATCCGCGTGGCGCCAACCACACCACGGTGGTCTCGGAGTTCCTGTTCCGCCCCGAGACGATCGCAGCGCCGGACTTCGATCCGGCTGCGGTCGTCGAGCTCTGGGACCTCATCTCACAGCAGGACTGGGCGGTCTGCACGCGGGCCCAGACCGGCGTGCGATCGCGGGCCTTCACGAGCGGGATCTTCCCGCGGCAGGACCGGTTCCTGTTCGCGTTCAACGAGCAGTACCGTCGGGAGATGGGCCGGCCCCAGCTGGGCTAGACGGGCGGATCGCACCGGACCTCACCGGACCCGACGGCAGCGGTGCGATGAGGCACCGGAATCCCTCCCGGAGACCCCCCGAAGCAGGACGTTCGGTGGTTTGCAAGGTACCCATGGGTACTATGCTGGCGCCGCCTGGAACCCGCCGGGCCTCATTGGGAATAAGGGGGTATTCATTGTCCGATCCATCCGAGGGTCAGGCCACCTTCATCGGTCTGGCTCCCAGCTCCCACACCCGACCGCGCCGCCGCGCTGACGTCGCCCTTCAGGACGTCGGCGGGGAGGCCATCCTGATCGATCCGCACACCGACGAGGCCCACGTCCTGAATGGGTCCGCCGCACGGCTCTGGCAGCTGTGCGACGGCGAGCGGACGATCGATGAGCTCGCGGCCGAGTTCGGCGCCATCTACGACCTGCAGGCCGCCGATGTCCTCGACGACGTCCGCGAAGTCATCGATGAGCTCGTCAAGCTCAAGCTCGTCGAACTGCCCGCCCCGGCGGGCGCGTGACGTCGATCGACATGTGTCGCCGATGACGGCGATCGTGGCCCCGATGACGGACATGCAGGGGTCCTCCACGCACGATCGGCGCGATGACCCGGGCGACCAGGTCGTCGCCCGCTACGACGTGCTCGGCGTCGGCGTGGAGCTCGACTCGGACGACCCGACGGTCGTCGAGGTCGTCGAGGCCTCGTACGGCATCTTCCGACCTGACGGCGATCCTGCAGACCGACCCGTGCCCGCCGCCCGGATCCAGGTCCGGCGGACCGCCGCCGAGTGGCTGGTCAGCGGCGGGACGGCGGAGCCCCGCGCCTGTCGATCCGCGGACATGGCCGCCGTCGAGACCCTCGATCGTCTCGTCGACACCGTCCAGCGCGGCCTTCACGCACGCGGGCTGATCTCGATCCACTCCGCAGCAGTCGCGACCGCCCAGGGGATCCTGGTCGTGGCCGGCGCGTCCGGCCAGGGCAAGTCGACGCTGGCCCTGGGTCTCGCCCACCGGGGCTACGGCCTCCTCTCCGACGAGCTGTCGATCGTCGATGGCGACGGGACCGTCCTGCCGTACCCGCGCAGCGTCCACGTCCGCCCCGACACGATCGGCTTGATCCCCGCGCTCGGGTTCCTCGCCGACCGGCCGCGCCTGACGCTCGGTGGCGGCAGCGAGTGGGCACTGACGCCCGCGGAGCTCCGCGAGCGGTGGGACGGGATGGCCCCGCAGGCCGGCCCGCTGGCGGCGATCCTGCTTCTCGAGGGCGTCCCCGGTGCCGCCGACCCGACGGTCGCCACCGTCTCGCCGGCCATCGCCGCGCTCGAACTGACGCGCAGCAGCTGGGCCGCCTCGGTCGCCTTCGGGGCCACGCTCGCTCGCCTCGCCGACGCCGCCTCCCGCGTCCCGTGCGGGCGACTGCGCAGCGGCCCGCTCGAGCAGACCCTCGACGTCGTCACCGACTGGCTGGCCGATGCCGGCCTCGCACCGGCGACCGACCGATGATCGAGGCCGCATCGACGATGGACCCACGTGATCTTGCCCGCCTCGCGATGCTCGAGACCTGGCGCCGGGACGGCGCCGAGGCCTGGATCGAGGCGACCGGCGGCAGCATGCTCCCGCTCGTCCACCCGGGCGACCGGTTGCTCGTCGGGTTCGGCGCGCACCCGGCGATGCCGGGGGACGTGATCCTCTTCCGGCACGGCGGCATCGTCGTCGCCCATCGCGTCGTCGGCGTCCGATCGCGCGACGGCGTCCGTCGGATCATCGCCAAGGGCGACAACGAGCCGTTCGCGACCGAGGACGTCGCCCCGTCCGACCTCCTCGGCATCGTTCGGGCGATCGACCCCGGGACCGGCTCGCTCTCGGGCCGCGCCCTCGGCGGGCGCTCGGGCCGCCTGACCGCGCGGCTCTCGCGCCTCGGCGGCTCGCTGACGCGGGCCCGGGCCCGGCGCACATCCGTCAGCTCCATCCCGTTCGCGGCAGGCGCCCTCGTGGCCCGTGCCGCGCTCTCCCTCTGGACCTCATCCCTCGTCATGTCGAGGGTGGTCGAAATCTCCCGCGAAAGGAGGTGACAAACCATGAAGTACGAACGCCCGACCGTGCTCGCGACCTACAAGGTCGAGGAGCTCATGAAGGACGCAGCGGTCTGCACCTTCTATTGCCCGCGCAACCAAGACCAGTGATCTCCGCCTGAGGGGGTCTTGATCCATTGTCACCGACCCGTTGGGGTCGTTCTCTTCTTGTACGCAGCCCTCGCTCCGGCGAGGACGGTCGAAACGAGGGGAGAGGAGGTGATTGAGGATGAAGTACGAGCGACCGATCGTGCTCGCGACCTTCAAGGTCGAGGAGCTCATGAAGGAAGCAGCGGTCTGCACGTTCTACTGCGTGCGCGAGCCCAAGTAAGCTTCGAACCTCGCAACGGAAGGCGATCATGGGTCCTACTCATGGTCGCCTCCATACCATCGGACCCTCACTCCGCCCCGTGCGGAGGTGGTCAAATCCGAGAGCGAAGGAGGTGATTCGATGACGTACGAGAAGCCCGCCGTGCTCGCGACCTTCGAGGTCGAGGAGCTCATGCAGGACGCAGCCGTCTGCACCTGTTACGGCCGCAACCCGGAAAACCTTCCGGTCTGACCAACCGACCAGGGAGGGGACTTGATCATCCTGTTCTCCTCCCTGGTCACTTCGCGCTTCCAGGCACCATGCCATCATCACGCCGCCCATCGGCTGGGCTGGCCCCAAATCCACGATGTAAGGAGGTGATTCGATGACGTACGAGAAGCCCGCCGTGCTCGCGACCTACGAGGTCGAGGAGCTCATGCAGGACGCAGCGGTCTGCGTGTTCTATCTCCCGGACAACCTGGAGAAGTAGTCGTAGAAGATCGGGGAGGGTGACAGGGTCCATTCCCGTCCCCTCCCTGATCGCATCACGCACATCCACACGCAAGGGGGTGACCAGATGACATACGAGAAGCCCGTCGTGCTCGCGACCTATGAGGTCGAGGAGCTCATGCAGGACGCAGCGGTCTGCGTCTTCTACCGCAACCCGGAAGCGCCGGCCTGACCCTATCGATCGGGGAGGGTGACGGAGATCATCCCGTCCTCATCCGCGCTCGTTTCGCGCACTCAAGGGAGAACACGATGACGTACGAGAAGCCCGTCGTGCTCGCGACCTACGAGGTCGAGGAGCTCATGAAGGATGCAGCGGTCTGCACCTGCTACGGCCGCAACCCGGAATTCCCGAACTGACCTCATCCCTTCGGTCCCAGGGTTCGCGTGCCATCATCTGACCGCCACCCACTGTTGGGCTGGTTCTGCAATCCACAAGGTGAGGAGGTGATCCGATGACGTACGAGAAGCCCGCCGTGCTCGCGACCTTCGAGGTCGAGGAGCTCATGAAGGATGCAGCCGTCTGCACCGTGCTACTTCCCACAGAACCCGGAAGGCCCGGGCTGAGCGAACTGATCGGCGCGGGGGATGGGGCGACCCATCCCTCTCCCGGTCGACCTATTTGAGCGTCTGTCCACCATGACCCCAGCGGTCGAGGTCATCGACCTCGTCAAGCACTATCCCCAGGCCACCGGCTACCGGGACGTCGTCCGCCGATCGCGATCCGCGCCTGGTGGCGTGGAGCCGCGCCCCGCCCTCGCCGGCATCAGCCTCGAGATCGCGCCCGGTGAGCTCTTCGGGCTGCTCGGCCAGAACGGGGCGGGCAAGACCACCCTGATCCGGATCCTCACGACGGCCCTCCGGCCCACGAGCGGCACCGCCCGCGTGGCCGGCCACGACGTCGAGAACGACACGATGGGCGTGCGGCGGTCGATCGGGCTCATCTCCGGCGAGGAGCGCTCGTTCTACTGGCGCATGACCGGCCGCCAGAACCTGGTCTTCTTCGCGGCGATCGCCCACATCCCGCTGCGTCAGCGGACCGCGCGGATCGAGGAGCTGCTCGAGCGCGTCCACCTGACGGCCGACGCCGACCGCCCGGTGCGGACCTACTCCACCGGGATGCGCCAGCGACTCGGGATCGCCCGCGGCCTGTTGAACGAGCCCGAGGTCCTGTTCATGGACGAGCCGACGCGCTCGCTCGACCCGATCAGTGCCAAGGAGGTCCGGGTCCTCGTGCGCGAGCACGTCATGAGCGACCCGAAGCGCGCGGTCATCCTCGCCACGCACTCGATGGCCGAGGCGGAGGCCCTGTGCGACCGGGTGGCGTTCGTTCGCCGCGGCGAGATCGTCGCCGCGGGCCCGCTGGCCGAGTTGCGTCGGACCCTCCATCCGGGCATCCGCTGCGACATCGTCGTGCGCGGCCATCCGGCTGCCGCCGCGACCGCCCTGCGGGCCGCAGTGCCACTCGTCGACCTCGCGGTCGACGACGCCGAGGCCGACCAGCACATCCGGATCATCCTCGACGAGGCGTCCGGGGCGCTCAACCAGGTCCTGCGGACCCTGATGGTCGCGGGGGCCGAGATCCTCGACTGCCGCACCTCCGAGGCATCGCTCGAGGAGATCTTCGTGCGCACCCTGGGCGCCGACGCCGAGCCCACGCCGGAGTCGATGGCGTCATGACCGCCCTGTCGCTGCCGTGGGCGTTCGTCATGCGCGACTTCCTGGTCGCGCGCAGCTATCGCATCGGATTCATCATGACCCTGGGCGGGACGGTCGGCAGCGTCCTGATCTTCTACTTCCTCAGCCGGGCGATCGGGGCGTCGGTCGGCTCGAGCGTCACCGACTACGGCTCCGACTACTTCGGGTTCGTCGTCATCGGCGTCGCCTTCACGCAGGTCGTGACCGTCGGCCTCGGCGCGATCGGCGGCAGCGTGCGACAGGGCCAGGTGACCGGCACGCTGGAGCTCATGCTCATCAGCCCGACCCGGGCCTCCACGGCGCTGGTCTCGTCCGGTCTGTACAGCCACATCTCCGCGGCCGGAACGATCCTCATCTACCTCGCTGTCGGCGTGCTGCTCGGCTTGCGCTTCGGCCAGGCGAACCTGCCGATCGCGCTCGTTGCGTTCGTGCTGCTCGTGATCTCGTGCAACGCCCTCGGCCTGATCGGTGCGGCCGCGGTCCTGGTCCTCAAGCAGGGCAACCCGGTCAACTGGATCGTGAGCGGGGCGTCCCTCGTGCTCGGCGGGGTGTTCTATCCCACGAGCGCCCTGCCCGAGGGACTCCAGGCGGTCAGCCAGCTCCTCCCGATCACCCACGCGCTCGAGGTCCTGCGGCGGTCGCTGCTCCTCGGCGAGGGTCTGGACACGCTCTGGCCCCATCTCCTCTCCCTGGCGGTCCTCGTCGCGATCTACCTGCCGCTCGGGTTGTGGGCGTGCCACATCGCCGTCGACCGAGCCCGCGAAGATGGCAGCCTCGCCGAGTTCTGAGCCCATCACGATGACCCAACGGGTCGCGGCCCCTGCGCCGGCGCTCCAGCTCGGCCGCGAGGAGGAGGCGCTCTGCCTCGCCGCCCGCGTGGCTCCCGACGAGGCCGCCCAGGCACGCCTCGCTGCGCTCCTCGGCGATGGCGTCGACTGGGACCAGTTGTGGCGCCTCGGTCACGTGCACGAGGTGCTGCCGCTCCTGGTCACGTCGATCACGGGTCTGGGCGGAGCGGTGCGGATGCCCGAGGCCTGGTCGGCCGACGCCCAGCGACGTCGATCCGCGACGCTCCTCCAGAACCGTTCGCTCCTGGCCGAGCTGCTTGCGACGCTCGACGCGATGGAGGCGGTCGGCGTGGAGGCCATCCCGGTCAAGGGCCTCGTCCTGACCGAGATGCTCTACGGCAACCTCGCCCTGCGGCCGGCCGGCGACATCGACGTCCTGGTCCGGGCCCAGGACCTGCCCGCCGCGCGGGAGGCGCTTCGGACGCTCGGCTTCGCCCAGGAGGCCGTGCCGGCCTATGAGGAGCGGCACCACCCGTTCCACGACCCGCCGTACTACAAGGCTGGCCAGTTCCGGCAGACCGCGCTCGAGCTCCACCACGGGCTCGCCGCTCCCCGGCAGTTCCGGATGGACGCGGCGTCGCTCTGGGAGCGGAGCGTGACGACCGAGCTGTTCGGCCGGCGGCTGCGCGTCCTCGGCACGGAGGACACGCTGCTGCACCTCGCGGTCCATCGCGCCCGTGCGCCGCTGCGGCTGCGCTGGCTGGTCGACATCGCGGAGCTCATGCGCCTTTCGGGCCACGACATCGACGTCGGGTTCCTGCTCTCGCAGGCGAAGGCGATCGGCGCCAGGACGACGCTATCGATGACGCTCGAACTCTCCGATCGGCTTCTCGACGCCCCGGTGCCGCCCGCCCTCGCGGATGGGCTCGCCATCGGCGGGACCAAGCATCGGCTCCTGGAACGGACCTGCGGGGTCCGGGCCATGTTCGCCACGACCGACCTCGCCGACGACCGCCAGCAGCCGCACCTGACGTACCGGATCTTCGAGGAGGATGGGGTCGCGCGGATCGCCCGCTCGCTCGGTGACGCGCTCGTCCGCAAGGGCGACAAGTGGCGCGACCGGAGGCAGACCCACTCGGCCTGACGCGAAACTGTCGCGCGGCTGCAATCCGGCGCCCCGCCCCGCATGGGCATCGGGCGCCCCGGACAACACAGGATGCCGTCGTTCCCCCAGCTAGAGGACGCCGACATGACCGACTACGAGAAACAGACCGTCCGCGAGACCACCGCCGTGGACCCGGTCACGCCCGAGGCCGCTGCGGCCGGCACGCCGGCGACCGCCTCGACGGTGCGAACGACCGAGCGCGCATACGCGCCGGCCGGCCCGAGCGGTGCCGCGACGGCCATCAAGGTCGTCACCTTCGCGTTCGGCATCCTGCAGGCCCTGCTGATCCTGCGGATCATCCTGCTGCTGCTGGTCGCGAACCAGGGCAACGCCGTCGTCGATCTCGTCATGACCCTGACCGACCCCTTCGTCGAGCCGTTCCGCGGCATGTTCTCGCTCGACAAGGCGACGGCCGGCAAGAGCGTCTTCGACGTCGCGGCCCTCGTCGCCCTCGTCGCCTGGACGCTGATCGAGATGCTGATCATCGCCGCGCTGCGCATCTTCACGCGGCGACCCGCCGAGGCCTGATCCCCGACCGAGGCGCGCGCTGTCGGAGGCGCGCGCCTCAGTTGGCGCGCGCGAACGACGCCGTCGCGCGCTTGATGAAGCGGCCGTGGCCCTTCGAGCCCGTGAACGTGCCGTCGCGGACGATGACCGTGCCGCGGCTCAGGACGACGTCGCTGCCGCCCTGGACGGTCCGGCCCTCGTAACACGAGTAGTCGACGTCCATGTGGTGGCTCGCCGCCGAGATCGTGTGCGTGCGGGCCGGGTCGTAGACGACCAGGTCGGCGTCGGCGCCGACCGCGATCGCGCCCTTCCGCGGGTACATCCCGAAGAGCTTCGCGGGCGCCGTCGAGATGATCTCGACCCAGCGCTCGCGGGTGATCTTCCCGGCCACGACCCCGCCATCGTGGAGCAGGTCGACGCGGTCCTCGACGCCCGGCAGGCCGTTGGGGATCTTGCGGAAGTCCGCGGCGCCGAGGTCCTTCTGGCCGTGGAAGTCGAACGGGCAGTGGTCCGTCGAGACGACCTGGAGGTCGTCCTTGACGAGACCCGTCCACAGATCGTCCCAGTGGTCCTTCGGGCGGAGCGGCGGGGAGCAGACGAACTTGGCGCCCTCGAACCCGTTCCCGAGGTCGTCGAGCGACAGGAACAGGTACTGCGGGCACGTCTCGGCGAACGCCTTGGAGCCCCTGTCGCGCGCGGCCCGGACCTCGGCCAGCGCCTCGCGTGCCGAGAGGTGGACGATGTAGACGGGCACGCCGGCTGCCTCGGCGAGGCGGATGACCCGGTTGGTCGCCTCGCCCTCGAAGACGGCCTTGCGAGCCAGGCCGTGACCGATCGGATCGGTCGTGCCGGACGCGACGGTCTGCTCCGCGACCACGTCGATGGCCATCCCGTTCTCGGCGTGCATCATGATCAGGCCGCCGTTCTTCGCGGTCTGCTGCATCGCCCGGAAGATCGCCCCGTCGTCGCTGTAGAAGACGCCCGGGTAGGCGGTGAAGAGCTTGAAGTCCGGCACGCCCTCGGCGACCAGCTGATCCATCTCGGCCAGGGTCCCGTCGTTGACGTCGCTCATGATCATGTGGAAGCCGTAGTCGGCGACCGCATTGCCCTCGGCCTTGGCGTGCCAGGCGTCGAGGCCCTCGCGCAGGGACTTGCCGCGCGACTGGACCGCGAAGTCGACGATCGACGTCGTGCCGCCGAACGCGGCGGCCCGCGTGCCCGTCTCGAAGGTGTCCTTGGCGAACGTGCCGCCGAAGGGCAGCTCCATGTGCGTGTGGACGTCGATGCCGCCCGGGATGACGTACTTGCCGGTCGCGTCGATCGTCTCGTCGGCGGTCAGCCCCGAGCCCGCGAGATCCGAGCCGATCGCGGCGATCGTCTCGCCGTCGATGAGCACGTCGGCCGGGGACGAGCCATCCGCGGTGACCACGGTGCCGTTCGCGATGATCGTGCGCATCGGTCCCTCCTCGACTCGGGGCGCGTCGGTCGGTCAGGAGCCAGATGGTAGGGGATGCGAGTGGCGGAAGGCTCGGTCAGCCGGGTCGGTCGGTCGAGATCACGCTCGCGGCCGCCGGCTCGGCACGGGTCGCGGACGTGGCCCGGCCGGTGACATGGTCGACGAGAGCCGCCGTCTGGCCGATGAGCGTCACGGCGATGGTCACGGGGTGCCAGAACACGGTCGTCAGCGGGTGGCGCTGGGTCAGGATCAGCGCGAACCGCGCGAAGCCGAGCAGGAACAACGGGATGAACGACGCGACCAGCGCCCGGGCCTCCGCTCCCGACGCGAACGCGACCAGCGGGAGGACCATCGGCGACAAGGAACGCGAGTGTCTCGCCCATGATCGCCAGGAGCCCGACCGCCAACGACCCACCGACGTTCGGCAGGTAGTCGCGACGCCAGGCGCGGATCACCGCGTCTTCCCCGTGGTAGGTGCGGCTGGCGGCGAGGTCGGCGACCGTCGTGGTGCCCACCCGACGACCGTCGCGCGCGAGCGCCCGCGCGATCTCCGTGTCCGCATCCCGGCTGTCCGGGTACGCGGCATGCCCGCCGACCGCGAGGTACGCGTCACGTCGCACCAGGGCCAGCGCTCCGGACGCGAACGCCGCCGCTCTCAGCCGCCCACGCGTCCATGCCGCGAGCCAGATGGGACGGAAGCCGAAGCGCAGCAGCGCGAAGCCCGGGACGGCGGCACGCTCGCCCGTCGTCGGCATCTCGTCGCGCGCCAGGCCGGCCAACAGGTCCCAGCGACGCTCTTCGAGCTGCTCCACGATGATCCGCGCGGCGACCGGGACGAGCAGCGTGTCGACATCGAGGAACAGCACCAGGTCGCCCTGCGACTCCTGGACCCCGGTCCAGCGTGCCCAGTTCCGGGGGGTCCATCCATCGGGTGTCGGGGGCGCCGCGATCACGTACCCGGCGCCGCCGAGGATCTCCGCCGCGAGCTCCGGGGAGCCGTCCGTCGAACCCGTGTCGACGACGAGGATCGCCGTGTCCGCATAGGTCTGCTCGAGCATGGCCTCGACGCAGAGCGAGAGCTGCTCCCCGTCGTCGTGGCTCGCGACGACGATGGTCATCGGAAGGATCTCGCGCTCGGCGGCCGGACGGGTGCGCCGCCGCCGGGTGGCGATCCGCGTCATCACGATGTTCCAGCCCACGAACCCGATCGCGACGGCTGACACGGCCATCGCGAGCTCCAGGCTGCTGACGCCGGCGCCGAGGCCCCAGTGGCGCAGGAGCGGGATCGCGAGCCAGGCGCCGACCAGGAAGCGCAGCCCGAGGTGGCCGGTCCAGGCGCGTCGGGCGGCACCCTCCATGGCCGCCGCGTCCTTGCGGGGCGCCACGATGACCATCGTCGGCAGAAGGAGGTAGAGGGCCAGCCCGAGCCCGGCGATCAGGCCGAGGGATCCGAGCGAGGCCAGCGCCACGGCGGCCACGGCATAGCCGACGAGGGAGATGGCCGCCGTCTGGCGCCGGCCGAGCGCGGTCGCGATCGACCTCCGCCCGGCCGCCCGGTCGGTGGTGACGTGAGCGACGGATCGAAGCGCCGACGTCGCGAGCGCCCAGGTCGCGAGGGCGACGAGCGCAGGCCAGGGCAGGCTCGCGAACGCGAGGCCGGCCACGAGGGACCCGCAGACCGCGGGCAGGACGACGAGCAGGGCGCTCGTGACCGAATCCAGGAACGGTCGCGCACGGGTCCGGATCGGCGGCACGGAGTAGGCGAGGGCCGTGCCGACCGTCACGAGCAGGGCAAGGCCGGCCGCTGCCCCGCCGAGCAGGACGAGGACCGCCAGCAATGGCAGGTTGGTCACCGCGATCGCGAACCGCGTCGACCGTGCTCGCTCGGCGGGCACGGCGCTCGGGTCGACGCCGTTGACGAGCAGGTGGAACGGACCAAGGAAGTAGAGGGTGCCCAGGACGAGGGCTGGGCTGAGTCCGCGCCCGGCGTCGTAGGCGGCGACCGCGAACGGCAGCGCAGTGGTCAGCCACGACCGGGGCTGGCTGAGCGCGAGCAGGTCGCGCCAGCTACGGGCGAGGTCGTTGGCGAGCGTCCGGGCCGGAGGCGCGACCGTCGCCGGCCGCAGGTTCCACGACACCCGCGTCCGGGTCGAGGGCGACGGGCGGCTCGGCGGCCGGCTCGGGTGGCAGTTCGGGGGTCGGCTCGGCGCCGGCTCGGCGGCCGGCTCGGGTGGCAGTTCCGGGGTCGGCTCGACCGGCGGCTCGACCCGGCACCGGCTCCGGCGCGCCCGGTTCCTCCGACGGCGGTTCGGACGCCTCGGGGGCGCGCCTGCGTCGCCTCACCATCGCACGCCCGGAGGCGCCGCGACGGCGGTGGCTGCGCCAGGATCTCCCCCCGGAGTCATCGGCTCGCGGCGACGTCCCGCAACGCCGGGATGACGTCGCGGCCATAGGCCGCGAGCTGGTCCTCCTCGTCGCCGTTCATGAGATACAGGTTGAACTGGTCGACGCCCGCCGCCGCGAGCTCGCGCAGCTTGGCGACGTGCTCCTCGACGGCGCCGAGGATGCAGAAGCGATCGGTCACCTCGTCGCCGACGAAGCCCGCGTTCGACGAGCCGACCTCGGCGTGGTGGTGGTAGTCGTAGCCCTCGCGGTCGGCGATGTAGCCCGTCAGCGCGTCGGGCAGCTGGTCGCGCGGGTACTTGGCGATCAGGTCGACGACGTGGTTCGAGACGAGCGCCGGGAACCAGCGCGTCCGGTCGCGTCCGAGGTCGCGCGGCCCGACGTGGGCGGGCGCCGCCGCCTGGATCGAGATCGACGCCGGATCGCGTCCGGCGGCGACCGCCGCATCGCGGACCTGGTCGCCGAACCAGCGGATGAGGTCGGGGTCGCCGAGCTGCAGGATGATGCCGTCGGCGACCCGCCCGGTCATCGCGATCGCCATCGGGCCATAGCCCGCGACCCACACCGGCAGCGTCCAGCCGGCCGTCCACGGGAAGTGGAGCTCGGTCCCCTCGTAGTCGATCCGCTCGCCCGCGACGAGCGCCCGGATCACCCGGATGGCCTCCTCCGTGTGCGCGAGCGTGATGGGCGGCTTGCCGAGCACGCGGCGTGCCGAGTCGCCCCGCCCGATCCCGAGGTCCATCCGTCCGCCGCTGATCTCGTCGAGCGTGGCCAGGGCCGACGCGGTCACGGTCGGCTCCCGGGTCCCGGGATTCGTCACGCATGTCCCCAGGCGCATCTGCTGGGTCGCGCCCGCCATCAGGGTCAGGAGCGGGTACGGGTCCCGCCACAGCACGTGCGAATCGAAAAGCCAGCCGTACGTGAACCCGGCGTCCTCGGCCTGGCGCGTGAGCGCCAGGGTTCGCTCGATCGTGTGGTCGGGCTTGAGGGTGAAGCCGAACTGCATGCGCGAGGGGCCTCCGTCGACGTGGACGAGCGCGGACCGCCAGAGGTTACAACGACGGCCCTGCCCGTCGCGGTGGGAACGTTGACCGCAGGTTCACGGCCGCACAACACGCCCGCCGGACGATCGACCCGCTGGAAGTCATCACGAGGTCACGGATTGCGATCGATGGACGCAACGATGCAGGGGAGGCCGATCGGCGCCGGCGGCGGTCGGCTGGCAGGGTTCCTGGCCGGCTCGGCTGCGCTCGGCAGCCTGATCATCGCGCTCCTCGTGGTCCTCGCGGACCTCGACGACGAGCCGGAGGACGGCTTCGACGCCGACGACGACCCCGACGAATGAACCGGCTCGGCCGTCCTCCTCCAGACGGCCGAGCCGGCGCGGATGATAGCGCGTTCTAGGGTCGCGTGAGGTCCACGTACGCGTCCGGTCGTCGGTCCCGGTAGAACTGCCACGTGTTGCGGACCTCGGCGATCTTGTCGAGGTCGAGATCGCGCACGATCAGCTCCTCGTCATGCGCCGAGCCGACGTCGCCGACGTACTGGCCGCGCGGGTCGACGAAGTAGCTCTGGCCATAGAAATCGTCGTCGCCGTACTCGGATTCGATGCCGACGCGATTGATGGTCCCCACGAAGTAGCCATTGGCCACCGCATGGCTCGGCTGCTCGATCTTCCAGAGGTATTCGGACAGGCCGCGCGAGGTGGCCGAGGGGATCAGCACGATCTCGGCGCCGTTGAGGCCAAGGGCGCGTGCCCCCTCCGGGAAGTGCCGGTCGTAGCAGATGTACACGCCGATCTTGCCGACCGCGGTCTCGAACACGGGGTAGCCGAGATTGCCGGGCCGGAAGTAGAACTTCTCCCAGAACCCCTTGACGTGCGGGATGTGGGTCTTGCGGTACTTGCCCAGGTACGTCCCGTCCGAGTCGATGACCGCCGCGGTGTTGTAGTAGATGCCCGACGCGGTCTCGTCCTCCTCGTACATCGGCGCGACGACGACCATCCCGGTCTGCTTGGCGAGGTCCTGCATCCGCTTCGTCGTCGGGCCGTCCGGGATCAGCTCCGTGTAGCTGTAGTACTGCGCGTCCTGGACCTGGCAGAAATACGGCCCGTAGAAGAGCTCCTGGAACAGGATGAACTGGGCGCCCGCCTTCGCGGCGTCGTGCGCGTACGCCTCGTGCTTCTGGATCATCGATTCCTTGTCGCCGGTCCAGCTGGCCTGGACGAGCGCGCCTCGGACGGTTCGCGGCATGGACGCTGCACCTCGCTGGGCTGCTCTGTCGTGGGATTCCGATCCTCGGAGGAGTGAGGGTACACCGGCTGCCGACGGGTCGGCGCCCTGCCGGCGTCAGTCCGGGATGGCCTCCGGCCGGCGCCGCATGTACCACTCCGTGAACTCGCGGCAGCGGCCCTCCGCGTCGAACCGGCAGACGAAGATGTTGGCGAACTCGCGGTCGACGCCGCTCCGGTCGTCGGTGAGGTAGCGCGTCCGGCCGTGGGCCACGTGGACGTCGCCGTCGATGGCGAGGACCTCGTAGTCGGCCTCCCAGGAGCCGGGCTCGTCGGGGTTCGCGACCCAGGCGGCGACGACGGCCGGGCGTCCGACGACGGCCTCCTCGAAGGGATCGAACGCGTAGCGGACATCGGCGCTGAACAGGTCGCCGATGGCGACCGGGTCATTGAGGCGCCAGGCGTCGATGTAGCGGTGCAGCCAGGCTCCGAATGCGGCGCGATCCATGGCGGATCTCCCGAGCGGTTCGAACGCTCACGGTAGCACGAGGCGCTACGCTGGTGGCCAAACGCAAAGGCAGGTGCAGCCCCATGGTCGACGCTCCCGTTCGCTCCGGCTTGTTCCATCACACGGCGGATCTCGCCACCGAGTACCTCGCCTCGCTCGCCGAGCGGCCGGTCTCCCGCCCGGTCGACCTGGCGGCCCTGCGCGAGGCCATGGGCGGGTCGCTGCCGGAGGGGCCCTCGGACCCGGCCCGCGTCATCGAGGCGCTGGCGGCGGCGGCCGAGCCGGGGCTCGTGGCGTCCGCCGGGCCGCGCTACTTCGGGTTCGTCGTCGGGGGCAGCCTGCCGGCCGCGCTCGCCGCCGACTGGCTGACGAGCGCCTGGGACCAGAACGCCGGCCTGTACGCGCTCTCGCCGGCCGCGGCGGTCGCCGAGGAGGTCGCGGCCGCCTGGCTGATCGATCTCCTGGGCCTGCCCGATGGCACGAGCGTCGGGTTCGTGACCGGGGCCACGATGGCCAACTTCACCGCCCTCGCCGCGGCGCGCCACGGTGTCCTCGCGAAGGCCGGCTGGGACGTCGAGCGACACGGGCTGCAGGGCGCGCCCGACATCACCGTCGTGACCCACGAGGGATCGCACGTCACGGTCTACGCGTCGCTCCAGATGCTGGGTCTCGGGCGCGAGGGCGAGCACGTCCGGGTGGTCGCCTCCGACGACCAGGGCCGCATGCGCCCCGATGCCCTGCGCGAGACCCTCGCGACGCTCGACGGCCCGATCATCGTCTGCGCCCAGGCCGGCAACGTGAACACCGGCGCGTTCGACCCGCTCGACGAGCTGATCCCGATCGCGCACGAGCGAGGCGCGTGGGTCCATGTCGATGGCGCGTTCGGCATCTGGGCGGCCGCGGTGCCGTCGATGCGCGACCGGATGCATGGCTACGAGACCGCCGACTCGTGGTCGACCGACGCCCACAAGTGGCTCAACGTCCCGTACGACTCGGGGCTCGTGTTCGTGCGCGACGCGGCCGCCCAGCACGCCGCGATGACGCTCGGCGCCGCGTACTACATCGAGACCGGCGGCTCGGAACGGGACAACTACAACTGGGTCCCGGAGTCGTCCCGGCGGGCGCGCGGGTTCGCCGTCCTGGCCGCGCTCGGGTCGCTCGGGCGGTCCGGGCTGGTGGACCTGATCGAGCGCGACTGCGCCCTGGCGCGCCGGATGGCCGAGCATCTTCGTGGCGCCCACGGGCGCGCGTGCTCAACGACGTCGTGCTCAACCAGGTGCTCGTCCGTTTCGATGGCGCCGACCCGTCCGACGAGGACGCCGGCGACGTCCGGACGCGGGCGATCATCGCCGCCGTCCAGCGCGACGGGACGTGCTGGCTCGGCGGCACGACCTGGCAGGGCCGTGCCGCGATGCGCTTCTCCGTCACGAACTGGCAGACGACCGAGGCCGACATCGACCGCTCGGCCGACGCGATCCTGCGCAGCGTGGCATCCGTCGACGACTGAACCCGGTGTGACCAGCGCGCGGCGCGACCCACCCGCTGCCGACCCGGACGACGTATCGGCCCCTCTGATCGTCGTCAATCCACGGGCCGTCACGGCTCGCGGATCCGCGACGACGCCGGGAGGTCATCGAGGCGATCGCGAGGGCCGTCCTGGCGCGGACCGGACGCCCGGCACGCGTCGTCGACGGGGCGCCGCCGCCGCCCACCCGCGATCGCGCACCTCGCCGCGACGCCGGAGCCGCCCCTCGTCGTCGTCGCCGGCGGCGACGGCACGATCCGCGCATGCCGCCACGGCCCTCGCCGGGCGACGGGTTCCGCTGGCGCTCGTCCCCGGCGGCACGGGCAACGTGCTCGCGTCGGCCCTCGGGCTCGGGAGCGTCCGGGCCGCGATCGACGCGATCCGTCACGGGCGGTGAGCGCACGATCGACCTGGGTTCCGCGCGGTGGGGTCCGATGACGGGCGATGCGGCGACGCCCGGACAGCGAGGGCGTGTTCGTCGTCGGCTGCGGGATGGGCCTCGACGCACGGGTCATGGCCGCCGCCCAGCACGAGTGGAAGCGTCGGATGCGGTTCGGCGCGTACGTCGGGGCCGCGATCGGCGAGCTGACCCGGCTCTCGACGGCCGTCTTCCGGATCGTCGCCGACGGAAAGGAACTGGAGATCCGCGGCTACCTCGTCCTCGTCGTCAACATCGGCGACATCATCCCCGGGCGGGTCGGGCCGCGCCGCCCGCTCGACCCCTCGGACGGTCGCCTCGAGCTGATCGTCCTCGGTGCGGACCATCCGTTCGACGGGCTGCGCTCCGCAGCGGCGCTCCTGCTGAGCGCGGGACGAGCTGGACGGGCGCGTCATCCGCCGGTCGGTCGAGCGAGGTCCGCGTCGAGGCGGACCCGGTCCAGCCGATCCAGGTCGACGGCGACGACGAGCCACCCGGCTGGCTCGAGGCCCGGGTGCTGCCCGGGGCGCTCACGGTGCTCGCGCCGGCGCGCTGAGACCGCCCGTCCTGCGACGAGAATCGGGCTCGAAAGGTAGCTGGGCGCCTGCTAGCCTTGCGTGATGGAGACCGCGGCCGGAACCCGGGCGTCGGGATACCCCTTCGGGGTCGTCGTGATCGTCGTCGCGATCGCGCTCCGGGTGATCTCGCTTCTGGCGCTCGTGCTGAGGGCCACCGACGGTCCGCTGGCATGGATCGCCGGGAACGGCCCGATCCCTGACCGTCCGACCGACACGGCCGTCGGCGTCGTGCTTCTGGTCCTCGCGATCGGTCTCCTCATCGCGAGCGTGCTGGCGATCGCGGGTCTCCTGAGGACGAAGCCAGAACGGTTGGGTGCTCGCGGTCATCACGTCGGGGGCGATCCTCGCGCTCGACCTCGGCTGGTGGGCAAGCGGCGAGCCGCGCTACGTCTCCATGGCCCTCAACGCCGTCGCGCTCTTCTACCTGAACCAGCGTGACCTGCGCGCGTACTTCGGCGACCCGACCTGATGAGCGTTTCCACGGACCTCGAACTCCTCCAGCGCCACGAGCCGCTGTTGCGGTTCACGTATGGGGAGCTGTTCTTCCCGATGTCGGCCAGCGCCTATGTCGAGCACTGCGAACTGCTCGAGGGCCCGACATTGCGCGAGGCCCGCGTGGCCATCCCGGACGGATCGCTGGACCTCGAGGGCCTTGCCGCGTCGGGCGATCCACCGCCCGGCCAGGCGCAGTTCCTGCGGTTCGTGCCGCACGCGTTCGATGCTCTCGAACTCGCGCGGTGGCGGAATCGCGCTGACCGCCAGCGGTTCTCGGCACCAGGCCGCCTGGCTCGTGTCGGCCTCGCCGCCCGGCTGGTGGACGCCGGCCTGGTGATGTCGCTCCTCCTGCGCGGACGCGTGCCGGGCGGCACCGCGGCCGCTGCGGCCGTGCGCTACGACGCGATCCGGGCGAAGGATCCGAACGTCGTCTATCACGGCCGGGTCATCCGTGAGGGGCGATGGGTCGTCCTGCACTACATGTTCCTGTACGCGATGAACGACTGGCGCTCCACGTTCGAGGGCGCGAACGACCACGAGGCCGACTGGGAGCAATGCTTCGTGGTCCTCGAGGCGCTCGACGACGGACGGATGCAGCCGGCCTGGTTCTGCGCCGCGGCCCACGATGAGAAGGGCGACGACCTGCGCCGCCGATGGGACGACCCGCGGCTCGAGGTCATCGAGGGCCATCCGATCGTCTACCCGGGCGCCGGTTCGCACGCGACCTATCTCGAGCCTGGCGAGTACATCATGCGGCTGCCGTTCCCGGGTGAACGCAACATCCGGGGGCCGCTCGACCTCGCACGGCACATCTGGCGCGACACCCTCGATCAGCCCGATCCGGGCGACATCGCCGAGAAGGCCCGCCGGGCGTTGAGCGTCCCGTTCGTCGACTACGCCCGCGGCGACGGGATCGCGATCGGGCCGGGCGGCGACATCGGCTGGACCCCGCTCATCATCAGCGACGCCGACGGCTGGGTAGACCGCTATCACGGCCTGTGGGGCCTCGACACCGGCGACCGGTTCGCGGGCGAGCGAGCCCCGGCCGGCCCGAAGTACACCCGGATCGGCACCGTTCGGCAGTCCTGGCACGACCCGCTGGGATTCGCCGGGCTCGACAAGGTCGCCCCGCCGTCGCAGGCGATCCCGGCCCTGGAGGCGCGGATCGCCGAGCTGACAGCCCAGCGCGAGGCGATCGGGCAGGAGGCGGCGGCCCTGGAGGTCAGCCTGCCGATGCTCGACGCGGAGGTCGGCGCCGTCCGGGAGGCGCCGGGCGCCGACGCCTACAGGGCGGCCCGGACGCTCGAGCTGCACGAGGGCGAGGCGAGACTGGCCGGGCTCCGAAACCAGTCCGTCCAGCTCGGGACCGCGATCGGTGCCGGCCGTCGCCGGCTCGAGGCGCTGCGCGCCGGCCACCTCGACGATCCGCGGGCGCATCTCCGCCACGCATCCGAGCCCGAGCCGCCCGTCGAGGCCCATCGCCGGCGCCTTGCGGAGGCCTGGGCCGCGCTGAGCGTCGGGCTCCTGGTCGTCGCGCTCGCGGTCATCGTCTGGTTCCAGGTGCTCCCGCCCGTTCTCGCGATCGTCGTGCTGTTCGGCTCGTACCTTGGGATCGAGGCGTTCTTCCGCCGGGACATCCGAACGCTGATCCTGCGCTTCTCGATGGCGCTTGCCTTGATCACTTTCGTCATCCTCGGGGTCACGTTCCTGCGGGAGCTCGTGCTTGCGGGACTGCTCGGGCTCGGGCTCCTGCTCATCGCCGACAACCTCGGGGAGCTGCGGCGCGCGACCTCGGCGGCGGATCGGAGAGTGGCGTCGGGGTCTGGGTGGGGGTCGGGATCGAAGTCGGCGTCGGAGCCGGTTTCGGCGTCGCGGTCGGCTGCGGGGCGAGCTTGGCGACCCGGGACTTCCACACGCCGGTGTGGAGGTAGGTCGTGAAGCGGGCCGTCACCGCGTGGACCCGGTGGATGCGGACGCCGGACGTGAGCGTGCTGATCGCGACCCATGCCCGATGTAGATGCCGACGTGGGAGCCGCCGCCCCAGACGACGAGGTCGCCCGGCTTCGGGTTCGTGCGGCTGGCCTTGCCACGCGCCCGGAAGTACGCGTAGATCGCACGGGCCGAGCGCAGGCGACCGCTCCTGAGCACTCGCGCGTCGCCGGCCTTGCGATAGACTGTAGAGGACGAGGCCTGAGCAGTCGAACGAGCCGGGCCGGTCGCGCCGGATCGCCAGTGGTCGCCGAGCTGGCGCTTCGCGATCGCGATGATCTGCTGGGCCTCGGTCCGGCCAGGCGAGGCGGCGGCGGTCGTCGCGGGCGGCGTCGCCGAAGCGAGGACCGCCGACGAGGGCGCCGGAGACGAGCGCTCGCGCGCCCATGCGTCGTGTGATCAAGCGTGCGTTGCCTGCCAGCGCGCGCGCACGGGGACGCGACGGCGATGGGACGTCGTGGGAGAGATGCACGGTCGATCGGCGCGCGGGACCGCGAGGATGAGGCTGGGGCCTGCGGGGAGCGGTGCCGGGTACGACGACCTGAGCCGTGCGTGTTGGCTCTTGAGTTGTCGATCCCATGTGACCGCGAGGGGCCGGTCGGCGGAGCGCAGTCTATCGGGCATCCGCCGAACGCGCCTAGCAGCCGATAGTCCTGGCGTGCGATCGCGCGACGACCGCCGCGGAGTCGCTCCCACGTGCTCGGATGTGCTGTAATGGCGAACCGCCCGTCCGTCCCGAGGTGACCCATGGGTATCAGCACCGCTTCCGGCTCGATGACGAGCGCGGAGATCGCCGCCCTCTCCAAGCAGCACACGATCTTCTCGTGGTCGGTCCAGGGCGCCGTCGATCCGATCGCCATCGACCACGCCGAAGGCGTCTACCTGTACACGCCCGAGGGCCAGCGGATCCTCGACTTCAACAGCCAGCTGATGTCGGTCAACATCGGCCACGGCGACCGGCGGGTCATCGACGCGATCACCGAGCAGGCGCTCAAGCTCCAGTACGTCCAGCCCGCGTTCGCGACGGAGGTCCGGGCTCGCCTCGGGCCAAGCTCGCCGAGATCCTGCCGGGCGACATGGACAAGGTGTTCTTCACCCTCGGCGGCGCCGAGGCGATCGAGAACGCGATCAAGTTCGCCCGCCATACGACCGGCAAGTACAAGCTGCTCGCCCGGTACCGCGCCTACCACGGCGCCACGGCCGGGGCGATGACGCTGACCGGCGACTACCGGCGCTGGGCGAACGAGCCCGGGATCGTCGGCGTCGTCCGCTACCCGGACACCCACCGCTGGGGCGAGAAGGAGCCGCGCCCGGTCGACGAGGCGCTCAACGGGCTCGAGGACGTCATCAAGTACGAGGGCGCGAGCACGATCGCGGCGGTCTTCCTCGAGACCGTCGTCGGCACGAACGGGATCCTGATCCCGCCCGACGGCTACCTCGCGCGGCGTCCGCGAGCTGTGCGACAAGTACGGGATCGTGATGGTCTGCGACGAGGTCATGGCGGGCTTCGGCCGCACCGGTCGCTGGTTCGCCGTCGACCACTGGGACGTGGTGCCCGACCTCATGACGATGGCCAAGGGCCTGACGTCCTCCTACCTGCCGCTCGGCGCGGTCGCCATGCGCGACCACATCGCCGACGCCATGACCGAGATGTTCTACGGCGGCCTCACGTACTCCAGCCACCCCGTCAGCCTCGCCGCGGCCCTCGCGACCATCGGGGTCTACGAGGAGGACGACCTCATCGGCAACGCCGCCCGGATCGGGCGAGGTGCTGCGCCGCCACCACGAGGACATGGCCGCCCGGCACCCGTCCGTCGGGCGCCCACCGCAACATCGGCCTGTTCGGCATCCTCGACCTCGTCCGGAGCCACGACCCGTGGACGCCGCTCACCCCGTTCAACGGGACGAGCGACGAGATGAAGGCGATCGGCAAGCTTCTTCCGCGAGCAGCGGCCTGTACACGATGATCGCCAACAACTCGATCCACACGAACCCGCCGCTGTGCATCAACGAGGAGCAGCTCGCGGAGGGCTTCGCGATCATCGACGAGGCCCTCTCGATCGCCGACCAGGCCGTCACCGGCTAGCCCGGGCACGACGCGCATGGGACCCGGCCCCGCGGACGACACGCCGATCGTCCGGCTCCGCGGGGTCGGCAAGGTCTTCGCGAGCCGCGACGGGGGGCGGACGGCGGCGCTGGACGGGGTCGATCTCGACGTCCGGCCGGGCGAGTTCCTCTCGTTCATCGGGCCGTCCGGGTGCGGCAAGTCGACGCTGCTGCGGGTGGTCGCCGACCTCGTCCGCCCGACGGCCGGCGAGGTCGCCGTCAACGGCAAGACCGCGGGCCGGGCGCGGCTCGACCACGACTACGGGTTCGTCTTCCAGGCGCCGGGGCTGTTCGACTGGCGGTCGGTCACCGAGAACGTCGAGCTGCCGCTCGAGATCCTCGGCACCGACGCCCCGCGACCGGCGGCGGCGCGCCCGCGAGGTGCTCGAGCTCGTCGGGCTCGACGACGTCGCCGGCCGGATGCCGTACGAGCTCTCCGGCGGGATGCAGCAGCGCGTCTCGATCGCCCGCGCGCTGTCGTTCGAGCCGCGCCTGCTGCTCATGGACGAGCCGTTCGGGGCGCTCGACGAGATGACCCGCGAGCGCCTGAACGCCGAGGTGCTGCGGATCTGGGCGCGGACGGGGATCACCGTGCTGTTCGTCACCCACTCGATCCGCGAGGCGGTCGCGCTGTCCACGCGCGTGGTCATGGCCGCGACCGGGCGCATCGCGACCCTCGTCGACATCGACCTGCCCCCGTGAACGCGACGTCGACACGCGCGAGATGGACCGCTACTACGAACTGGTGACCACCGTTCGCGAGGCGCTTCGCGCCGGCGAGGGACGCGCGGGGCCGGGCGCGTCCGGCGGGTCCCGGCGCGTCGCGGCGGAGGGGCTGGGCGCGTGACCGCGCGCCGGGCGATCCGGGGCGTCCTGCTCTTCGTGGCCTTCGCGGTCGCGGTCTTCGTCATCTGGGAGGGCGCCAAGGCGATCGGCGGGATCCGTGGCGGTTCGGTCAGGGCGCCGATGAGGTCGTCTACCGTCCGCCGTTCCGCTGGCCGGTCGTGAGCGATCGCTCCCTGCCGCCCGTCTGGTCGATCGCGCAGGCCCTGACAGGGCCGGTCCAGCGCGAGCAGACCCAGACGCTCGCGGCGTTCCTGGTCGAGGCGTCCGTCCACACGGGTCAGGAAGCGGATCGGGGGGTTCATCGCCGGCGCGATCCTCGGCCTCGTCTTGGCCGCGCTGTTCGTCCACTCGCGCCTCGCCGAGCGGGCCCTCGTGCCCTACGTCGTCAGCCAGACCGTGCCCATCCTCGCGCTGGCCCCACTGATCGCCTTTGCGTTCGGCAACGGGACGTTCGGCATCATCATCGTGGCGACCTATCTCACCTTCTTCCCGGTCACGATAGCGGCCCTCAAGGGCTTCAAGGCGGTCGACCCGCGGGCGATGGAGTTGATGCGCTCCTGTGCGGCGTCGCGCTGGACGATCTTCTGGAAGCTGCGCTTCCCCTCGTCGATGCCGTACCTGTTCTCGGCGCTCAAGATCGCCGCGACGGCCAGCGTCGTCGGGGCGATCGTCGGAGAGGGGAACCCGGGCGGCAGCCAGTTCGGCCTCGGACGGGTGATCCTGAACTTCAACGAGCAGTTCGCCAGCGGCCCCGAGAAGCTGTTCGCAGCCGTGCTCGCGTCCGGCCTCCTCGGTATCGCCTTCTTCCTCGTCATCGGCGTTGCCGAGACGCTCATCCTCCGCGGCCGATCCGGCGCGAGGGGCGCGTGATGGCGGACCCGATCGACGTCACGACGCGGCCGGCGACGGAGCCTGCCTCGCCATCTCCGGCCACCCGGATCGGACGCCTCGTCCGCGAGTACCTGCCCGCGATCCTGGTGTTCGTGACGGTCGTCGTCATCTGGGAGGTGCTTGCGGCGGCCCTGGGCCTGCGGCAGTTCCATCCTGCCTCGCCCCTCCGCCATCGCCGCGGCGTTCGTGTCGGAGTGGGGGACGCTCCAGCCCGCCGCCACGAACACCCTTGTCGAAGCGGTCGGCGGACTGGCCATCGGCGTCGTCCTCGGTGTCGCCGCGGCGTTCGCCGTCGCGCGCTGGGGACGCGTCCGCGAGATCGTCGTCCCGCTGGCGATCGGGAGTCTCCGGCGGTGCCGATCATCGCGGTCGCCCCGATCATGAGCAACTGGTTCGGCATCCTGAACCCGCTCGCGAAGATGGCCGTCGTCATCCTGCTCGTGTTCTTCCGATCATCATCAACGTGGTCCGCGGGCTGACCGAGGTGTCGCCGACCGCCATACGAACTACTTCGGGCCAACGCGGCCAGCGAAGGCGAGGTCCTGCGCAAGCTGCGCCTGCCGAACGCGCTGCCTTTCTTCTTCACGGGCCTGAAGGTCGCAACGACGCTGAGCCTCATCGGGGCGATCGTGGCCGAGTACTTCGGCGGATCCAGCCAGGTCCTGGGCCGGGTGATCGTCCGACGAGCTCCAGTCGCCTGCGGTTCGACATCACCTGGTCGGCCATCCTGGTCACCGCCGTCGTCGGCATCGCGTTCTACCTGCTCGTCCTCGCGATCGAGCGGCTGGGTCATCCCGTGGCACGCCTCATTGCGGGAGTTGGAGTCGTAGTACTGTCCGTTCGTCGTCGTGCGCCGGTTGCGGGTCGCGCAGGCCGACGATGCCCGCGCCGGCGCTACCGGCTGGAGGAAGAGGAGGGTCGAGCATCGTGCGTTCGAGGATGTCATTGGTCGGGATCGCCGTGGTCACGGTCGTACTTGCGGCGTGTTCGTCGAGTGCCCAGCCGTCGGGGAGCGGCGGCGGCCTCGCGAACATCAGCGTCCAGCTCCAGTGGGTGCCCCAGGCCCAGTTCGCCGGCGAGATCGCCGCAGACCGGCTCGGGTACTACGCCGAGGAGGGGCTCAACGTCACCCTGCTGTCCGGCGGGCCGAATGTCGCGAACGTGACCGTCGGCTCGGCGCCAATGGTCCGGAATTCACGCTCGCGTGGCTGCCCAAGGCCCTGCAGGCCGTCGAGACCGGCCAATCGGACCTGGTCAGCATCGCGCAGGTCTTCCAGCGCTCAGGCACGTTGTCGGTGTCCTGGAAGGACAACAACATCACCTCGCCGGAGCAGTTCAAGGGCAAGAAGGTCGGCGTCTGGGACTTCGGCAACGAGTACGAGGTCACGTCGGGCGCCAAGAAGTACGACCTCGAAGTCGACAAGGACTACACCAAGGTCATCCAGGACTTCAACATGAACGCGTTCCTGGCTCGCGACATCGACGTCGCCGAGGCCATGATCTACAACGAGTACGCCCAGGTCCTGGAGGCCAAGAACCCCGACACCGGGCAGCTCTACCAGCCGGGCGACATGAACGTCATCGACTGGAACACCGAAGGCACCGCGATGCTCCAGGACGCCGTCTTCGCGCGCAAGGCGTGGCTGGCGGAGGCCGGTCACGAGGACGTCGCGGTCAAGTTCCTGAAGGCCACGCTCCGTGGCTGGATCTACTGCCGTGACAACCCCGATGCCTGCGTCGACTACGTGCTCGGCGTCGGCGTGACGCTCGGCAAGGGCCACCAGGCCTGGCAGATGAACGAGATCAACCCGCTCGTCTGGCCGTCGCCGAACGGCGTCGGCATCACCGACAAGGCGCTCTGGGATCAGACGATCAAGATCGCCAAGGAAGGTGGTGTGCTCACGGCCGACCCGGCCGAGGGTGCCTACCGCAACGATCTCGCCCAGAAGGCGCTCGACGGGATCAAGGAAGACGCGAAGGGCACGTCCTTCAAGAAGGGCTCGGCGACGCCGACGGAGGGCGGCAACTAGCCCTCACGCGCCGCTCGAACGATCGAAGGGCCGGCCCTCCCGGGGTCGGCCCTTCGGATTCAGGGCGAGGCGGTGAAGAACTCGCCGAGCGTGTTGGCCGAACAGGTCTCCTCGAGGCAGGGGAGGCCGAACGCGTCCTGGATGGTCCGCAGAAGCGAGTAGTGGTCGTGCGGGACCGACGAGGTCGTCCCGGGCGGCGACCAGCGGGCTGCTGACGATGGTCACGACCTGGTTCGGAGGGGTCGACGAGTCGACGCCCTCGTCGAACGTGATGAAGAGCGTGCCGCCGGCGCGCCACGCGGCCGACCCGGTGATCCGCGGCACGAAGCCTCGCAGCCAGGCATCGCCGTCCGCGACCGCGCAGTCGTGCATGTCGTGGCACATGTTCGGGATGATCAGGGTGTAGTCGGCCGCGGCCGCATCGAATGCCGAGAGCGGCTGGATGTTCGTGCAACGCTCGTCATCGCGGGCGATCGACCGGAAGCTGATCGCGGGCTCGTGCTTGCGGGCGTAGGTGCCGGGACCGTCGGGCCCGTCCCGGGCGGTCTCGGCCGTGCTGCAGCCCGGCGGCACGTTCTCGGCGAAGACTCGCCACGTCCGTCCCGCCGCCTCGAGCTGGTCGGCGAGGTTGGGTGCGGCGATGACGTGCGGGTCGTTGTCGACGACCCGCTGCGTCGATCCGCTGAAGAGGGCGATGTAGTTCGGCTGCGAGGGCTTCGCCACGGACACGTAGCGCGTCGCGAGGCCAGATGCGGCGGCGAGCTCGTTCAGGTACGGCGCGTCGGGTGAGCCGATGATCTCGTCGAACGCCTTGTTCTCGAGCACGATGACCCAGACGTGGGCCAGGCTCGGCGGCTTCGTGACGGGCGCGACCGGCGGCGTGTCGTCGCGGTCGGCGCCGAAGCTGTTCGAGGCGATGAGGACCGCGCTGACGGCGACCACGCCCGCCAGCGAGAGCAGCGTGATCGCGAGGGTCCTGGGTCGCACGTCGCGAGTATCGTCGGGATGGTGGAAATCGGCCGTGGGCCGCCCGATGGCCCCACGCTCGCCCCGTCGATGCGGCACGATTCGGCGATGACCGACACCTTCGACTTCGGGCGCTTCGACGCCCTCACGTTCGACTGCTACGGCACGCTCATCGACTGGGAGGCCGGGTTGTCGAGCGCGCTCCGGGCGTTCCTCGACCCGCGCGGCGTCGCGCCGGACCACGATGCGCTGCTGGAGACGTACGCGGGCTTCGAGGCCGAGGCCGAGCGACCGCCGTATCGCACGTACCGCGAGGTCCTCGCCTTCGCGGGACGTGGCGTCGCCGCCACGTACGGCGTCGAACCGACGACGGACGAGATCGATGCCTTCGCCGGCTCGGTGGCCGACTGGCCAGCCTTCCCGGACTCCGCGGCCGCGCTCGCCGCGCTCAAGACCCAATTCCGGCTCGGCGTGCTGACGAACTGCGACGACGACCTGTTCGCGGCCTCGAACCGGCGCCTCGGGGTCGAGTTCGACTGGGTCGTCACCGCCCAGCAGGCCCGCGGCTACAAGCCGTCGATCGCGAACTTCGAGCTGCTGTTCGCGCGCCTGGGCCTGCCTCGTGAGCGGATCCTCCACGTCGCGCAGAGCCTGTACCACGACCACGTCCCGGCCAGGACGCTCGGGCTCAGCAGCGTCTGGATCGATCGTCGTCACGACCGTGCCGGCGCCGGCGCCACCCCGCCCGCCGACGCACGACCCGACCGCACGTTCCCCGACATGGCCTCGTTCGCCGCGGCTGCGCTCGCCGACTGATCCGTTGCCTCCCTTGGTTTGGGCCTTGACGATGGCCTCAACGGTGCGATGCTGAGCCCGTCGAACCGTCAGTGGGGGCCATGGGATGGGCCGAACCGGCTGGATCGCGGTGATCGCCACAGTCGTTGTGACGGTTGGGCTCGTCGGCGCCACGATCCTGAGTGGCTGGACCCCTGCCGTCCCCGATGACGGGGCGATCCCGCTCGCGATGACCACCGCGCTCGTGGGACCGATCGCGCCGGACGCGATCGACGACGTGGACCCCGACACGATCCCGCCGTCGCCGTCGGGATCGGACTGTACCGAGACGGTGCGGCCCGCCGGGCCGTTGTTCCTGTGCTGGCAGGCGTCCCGGGACTCGCACGACGCCGATCCGAGCAAGGACTACTACCACCTTCGCGTGTACGGGACGTTCGGGGGCGAGACCGGGAGCGGTGTTCGCTGGGCGACGGTCCGTGCCCAGCTCGACGGAGAGCCGTCCGATGGCGTCTTCGAGACCTGGCCCGATGGCGTGACGGAGGGGTCGTGCGAGCAGGTCGATGTCGGGATCGGAACCGGACCCGCCGGCACCGAGATGCTCTGCGGGCGCACGACGGGCACCACCGCGGACGACTCGAGGAGTCATCGGGTTACATGGACCTGCGTCGGGTGCCTCCTGACCGATCATCTCGACCGAGCGATCGCCCTCCAGGAGTTCGTGGCCGTGCCCGCGGGCACCGTCCCGACCTGGCAGATCTTCGCCGACGTCGGGAGCTGAGGGTCCGACGCCGCCCGACTGCCACACGATCCTGCCGGTTCATCCCGTAACGCACGGGCGGGTCAGGCCCTGCGTTCCGGGCAGGGCACGGCGAGGGGAAACTCCGGCCCGTCGAACCGTGCGACGACATCGTCCAGCCGATAGGTCGATGCGCCCGTGCCGCGGACATCGAGAGCGATCGCCTCCGGGCCTTCGAGCGCCCGCAGGAGCCTGGCTGCGCCCTCGCGATTCGCGGCGGATCCCACGGTCCTGCCACTGACCGTCAGACGCCAATGGGCCTCACCGGGATCGAGATGGGCGGCGGGGTCGTGCACCAGCGCCACGATGGATCCTGCCGGCACCGGGATCCGATCGGGAGTCCAGTCCGGGCGCGGCTCGGGCGGCGGGTGGACGAGCTCCTGACGGGGGCGACGGCATTTCACGCACCGGTCGGCCGCCGGTGAGTTCGTCGTGAGGCAGGCCGCGCACTGCCAGATCCCCGGCGCCCAGTCCGGTCGGTCGGCGCCGCGGGCACGGCTGATCCTTCGTCGGGTGGCCCGTGACGCGCCGCCGAGGGCGGTGACGACGGCCCACGCCACGACCATCCCGCCGAGCAGCGCACCCGCGACGGCAGCCATCTGCCCGACGGCGCTGTCCACGCGGTCAGCTCGTGATCGGGTCCGAGCTCGCGTGCTCGCGCCGGGCCAGCACGACGAACGGGATCGCGATCGCGAAGATGCCGGCCGACACGAGATACGAGGCGGCGTATCCGTTGACGTCGGCGACGCGCCCGAGGGCGGGCTGGGCGACGACCCCGCCGGCGGACCCCATCAGGTTGTCGAAGGAGAGGACCGTCGCCCGCTGCTCGGACGGGATCAGCCCGTTCACGAAGGCCTGCCGCAGCGGCGACGCCGCCGCGAAGACGAACGCCCAGATGGCCAGCAGGACGAGCGCGACGACGAAGCTCCCCGTCAGCCCGAGGAGCACCAGCAGTACCACGTTGAGGACGGCAGCCGAGCAGGAGGGCGCGTCGTTCGCCGGCTGAAGAGGCGCCGGATCCTCGACACCAGGAGGCCGCCGAGGATCTGCGCGCCGGCGACGATCGCGGCGGCCAGGCCGGCGACGCCGTACGCGGTCGGGTCGCCGTAGAGCTCGAGCAGGTACGGCTGCGAGGCGTAGAACACGTAGATGCCCGCCCCGAACGAGAAGGGCGCCGCGAGCATCAGCCACCGGACCGGTCGATTGCGGAAGCCGCCATCGACGGCGCCGCTGATCACGTTCCGGACCGCCTTGACCGGGCCGATGTCACGGTCCGGCTTGAACCCGAGGTCGTGCATGAAGCGGAACGCGACGAGCAGCGTCACCCCGAGCATCGCGGCCCGGACGATGTACGGCACGCCGAGGTTCGTCGCCTGCGCGATGACGCCGCCGGACACCGTGCCCGACCAGCATCGCGATGCCGCCGACGACCTGGGCCCGACCGAAGATGTGTTCGAGGTGGCCGGTGAAGCCAGTCGCCTTGAGGGCGTCCACGAGCCACGCCTCGGTCGCGCCCGAGAAGAACGTGAACCCGAGGCCCGAGCAGGATCGAGGCGATCGCCCAGCCCCAGAACGGCGCGTGCGCCTGCCACATCACGAGGTAGAGCAGGGTGGAGCCCAGGAGCGTGGCGGTGCCGAGCAGGAACGAGAAGCGCCGGCCGCGCGTGTCGGCGACGACCCCGGTCGGGACCTCGAAGAGCACCTGGCCGACCGTGAAGAAGGCGTTGGCCGCGAAGGCCTCGGTGTTGCTGAGCCCGGCGTCGAGCAGGAAGATCGTGTTGATGCCCCAGATGAACGACGACGCGAGCGTCGTCAGCACCGTCAGGGTGAGATAGGTCCGCTCGACGTCACGGGCTGGATCCGGGTGGGGCGATGTCGCGGCCATGGGCGTGGCAATGCTAACCGGCCCGAGTTCTCGCTCGCCGCCGCCGTAGGCTAGGAGTCGTGACACATCGCGACGCCGAGGCGGCTCCGTCACTCTGGCGACACGCCGACTTCCTGAAGCTGTGGACGGGTCAGACCGTGTCCGAGCTCGGCTCGGTCGTGACGCGCACCGCGGTCCCGCTCGTCGCGCTGCTCGTCCTCGGCGCGGGTCCGACGGAGATGGCGCTCCTGGTGGTCGCCGGCAGCCTGGCCATCCTCCTCGTCGGGTTCTTCGCGGGGGCCTGGGTCGACCGGCTTCGGCGCAGGCCGCTCCTGATCGGCACGGACCTGCGCCAGGTCGCTGCTCCTGTTCTCGATCCCGATCGCGTACGCCGCCGGTGTCCTGCGGATGGAGCAGCTCTACCTCGTCGCGTTCCTCGAGGCGTGCCTGGGTGCGCTGTTCGATGCGGCCTATCCGGCCTACGTCCCGTCGCTGATCGGCGTCGATCGCGTCGTCGACGGGAACAGCAAGCTCGCGACGAGCTCGTCGCTCGCCGAGATCGGCGGCCCGGGGCTCGCGGGCGCCCTGGTCCAGCTCGTGAGCGCCCCGTTCGCGATCCTGATCGACGCGGTGTCGTTCGCCGTGTCGGCGGTCTCGCTGCTCCTCATCCGGACGCCGGAGCCGCCACGGCCGGCGCGGACGACGACGACGCCGATCCGGCAGGAGATCGTCGAGGGCCTCCGACTCGTCCTGCACCATCGGGTGCTCCTTCCGATCGCGATGCGATCGGTGGTCGCCCACGTCGCCGGGTCGTTCTACGGCGTCCTCTACGTGATCTACCTCATCGACGACCTGCACCTGACGCCGTTCCTGCTCGGCGTCGTCGTCTCGGCAGGTGGCGTGGGATCGCTGGTCGGCTCGCTCTTCGCCTCGCGGGTCATCCGCAGGCTGGGGCTCGGCCCGGCACTGATCTGGACGGCGGTCGGCGCATCGGTGCTCGGCGTCCTGACGCCCCTCGCCCAGGGACCGCTCCTGCTCGCGACGATCATGGTGTTCATCCCGCAGCTCTTCGGCGATGGCCTGCAGACGATCGAGGGGGTCGCGGAGCTCTCGCTGATCCAGGGCCTCAGCCCGGATCGAGTCCTGGGCCGGGTCAACGCCACCCTCGAGGTGTTCTCGCACGGGATCGCCTATCCGATCGGTGCGCTCGCGGCGGCCGGCGTCGCGGACGTGATCGGCGTCCGTGGCGGGATCGCGATCGGCTGGGCCGGGATGGCCGTCTCGATCCTGTTCCTGGTGCTCTCGCCCCTGCCCCGGATCCGGACGATCGCGGATGAGGCTGCCCTCGAGGGCTGAATCGGGCGCCGGTCCCGCGGGCTCCGGCGTATGCTCCGCGAAGGTCCAGCGTCGGTAGCGGGAGTAGGAGAATGACCGAGTCGCTTGGGTCGCCGGTGTACCGATGGCGATATGGCGTACCCATCCGCATGCGACCGAGATGCGGATCCGTTCCCTCGGGCGCGTCCACCTTCAGCTTGGCGAAGCGCTCCGCCTGGAGATGTCGAGAGATGGCCCCGACGGCGATGACATCGTCCACCTGCAGTACTACTCGCCACCGAACTCGGGCCGTGGGCAGTCTCGAGCTTTCTCGCTGCCCATGAGAGGATGTCGCCGACTCCGAGGCAGCCGTTCGGGAGGTGGCGTCTCCGTTCGCGCAGGAGTCGCAGACGTAGTCCTGGGGGCCTCCTCGGTCAGTCCGCGTTGCCGGTCCCGAACTGGCGGTCGCCGGCGTCGCCGAGACCGGGCTGGATGTAGCCCTTCTCGTTGAGGCCGCGGTCGAGGGCGGCGCAGTAGATCGCGACGTCCGGGTGGGCCGACGAGACGGCCTCGACCCCTTCGGGCGCGGCGATCAGGTTGACCAGCTTGATCTTGACGGCGCCCCAGCGCTTGAGCACCTCGATCGCAGCGCTGGCCGATCCGCCGGTGGCGAGCATCGGGTCGAGGATGAGGCACAGGTCCACGGTCGCCGAGTCCGGCAGCTTGTTGTAGTACTCGACCGGCCGCAGCGTCCGCTCGTCGCGGAACAGGCCCAGGTGCCAGACCTGGGCGGTCGGCATCAGCTCGAGCATCGCGTCGACCATGCCCAGACCGGCGCGCAGGATCGGGACCAGTCCGATCCGCTCGCCCAGCTCGCTCGCGACCATCGGCTCGAGCGGCGTCCGGATCTCGATGGGCTTGACGCTCGCGTCGGCGAGCGCCTCGTAGCCGAGGAGCCAGGACAGCTCCCGCACGACCTCGCGGAACTTCTTCGGCTCGGTCTCCACGTCGCGCAGGATCGCCAGCTTGTGGAGGACCGCCGGATGCTGCGAGACGTGGAGGTTCGGGGCGGGCACGATGGCCTCCTCTTCGACGTGGTGGCTCGAACGGCGCTCGCGTCGGGACTCATCGTACTGACGCACCCGACCTTTCGCCGGGGTATCCTCGATGTTCCAGTGCCCGACCAGCCCCATCGGAGAGAGTCCCGCCCGTGAGCGCGCCTGCGGCCCAGCGTCCACGTCGAACGACGGCCCGCGCCGCGGTCCGCCGAGGGCCCGCGACCCCGATCCTCGTGCGCCAGCTCCGCAACGGCATCGAGGAGAGCGTCCACCGCGGCGACATCGTCGAAGCCGACGCGGCGGGCGGCCTGATCCGCGTCCTCGGCGACCCGGACCGGATGGTGACCCTGCGTTCGACCGTCAAGCCCTTCGGCGCGCTCGCGCTCATCGAGGAGGGCGGGATCGAGGCGTTCGACCTCGGGTCGGCCGAGATCGCGATCCTCGCGAGCTCCCATTCCGGCGAGGACCTCCACGTCCGGACGATCCAGGGCATCTTCCGGCGCGTGGGCATCAGCCAGGCGCTGCTGGCCTGTGGCGCCGAGGGCATGCCGCTCGACCCGCTGACCGCCGCCCGACTGGCCCGCGATGGCGAGAAGGCCGGCCCGATCCGTCACATGTGCTCCGGCCAGCACGCGGTCTCGCTGCTCCTCTCGAAGCTCAAGGGCTGGGAGCCGGAGGACTACTGGCAGCCGAGCCATCCGTCGCAGGCCGCCTATCGGGCCGCGGTCGCGCGAGCCTTCGCGGTCAAGCCCGCCGACCTCCAGACCGCCATCGACGGCTGTGGCGTCGAGACCTACGGCTTCCCCCTGCGCGAGGTCGCCCGCGCCTACGCGATGCTCGCCGACCCGACGGCGCTGCCCGCGAAGGATCCCAGGCGGACCCTGGCGGAGAGCCTGACCATCGTGCGCGACGCGATGCTCGCCGAGCCGGAGATGGTCGCCGGCCGCCACGACCGGCTCGACACGTCGCTCATGAAGGCGGCCCCGGGCCGGGTCATCAGCAAGGCCGGCATGGAGGCCCTGCGCGGGATCGCGATCCTCGCCGGCCCGCGGGCCGGTTCGACCGATTCGGGCCCGTCCGGACTCGCCGTCAAGATCGAGGACGGCGACGGGTACGACCGCGGGACGTGGGCGGCCTCGATCGAGGCCCTGCGCCAGACCGGCGTCCTTGACGGGCAGGCGCTCCGGGTGCTCGCCCGCTACCACCGGCCGACGATCCTCGACCCGCACGGACGCGTCGGGGCCGAGGCCGTGGCAGAGTTCGAACTGGCGCCCGTGGGCGAGCTGATCGGCTGAGCCGCCCGGCTCCGGCGCCGCCGTCCGACCGACCCTGGAGCGACCCGACACCCGATGACTCCCGCCTCCGATCCGTACCGCACCCTCGGGCTGAGTCGCGGCGCGTCGCTCGCCGACGTCAAGCGCGCCTACCGCGCGCTCGCGAAGAAGAACCACCCCGATGCCGCCGGGCCGTCGGCGCTGCCGCGCTGGCTGGCGATCCAGGCGGCGTACGAGCAGCTCGTCCACGGGACGAACCCGGCCCGCGACCGGACGAGCCCGACCCGGCCGACCGCCGCCGATCCCGCCCGGGCCGACGCGACGCATCGCGCCTACGGCGGCCGGGCACGACGGGCACGCACCGCGCCGGGTTCGGGCGGGAACACGGCCGGTCCTCGCCCGGCCTCGGGCGGGACGGAGCCGGGGGCGCGGACGGGGTCGAGCGGGCCGGCCCGCCCGACCGGCTCGACGGGTGGCGCCAAGTCGCGCGGTCCGAGCCAGTCCGACCCCGGCGCGAGCCCGAGCGGGGAGGCGGGTCGTGGCGGCCGCGGCCGGAACAAGGCGACCCTCGGCTCGACCTCGTACGACGGCGCGGCGGACGGCCCGTTCGAGCCGGACTGGGGCGGCGCGAGCTGGTACGGCACGACGAGCGGCACCTACTGGACGCTCAACCCGAAGGAGTACGCGGACCCCCGCAAGCACGGGCCGGAGTACCAGGCACGGGCCCGCCGGGCCGCGGCCGGACGGCGCCCCGGGGCGGGGGACGGGTCGTCGCCGACCGACGCCGCCCCGTCGCAGCCGCCGCGTGGCGGCGATCTCGGCGCGTCCGCGAACGGCACGCCCGGCGAACCGGCACCGACCCACACGACGTCGTCCTGGTGGCGATCGACCGCCGGCCCTGCCGGGGTCCCGCCGGAGCCCGAGCCGGTCCGCGAGCGCCCCCCGGCTCGCCCGACCGCCGGCGCACGTCCGACCGGAGGCGCGACCGCCGCGACGCCGCCGCCCCCGCCGCCCGATCTCGCGGCGGCCGCGACGGACCTCGGCCGGGCGCTGACCGATGAGCGCACCGCGCATGGCCGCTGGCGCCTCGTCCAGGCGGTCGTCGGCTGGCTGCCGATCGTCTTCGGTCTCAGCTGGATGATCGGCGAGATGACCGGCTGTGGGCGGTTCTCGGCGACCTGCGATGGGGGCGTGTCGGCGCTCACGCCGATCCTCGCCGTCGCCGTGCTCGGCCTGCTGCTTCTCGTGCCACGGCTCGCCGCCCTGGCGGCAGCGGGCGCGGTGGCGATGGTCGTGGCAGCCGTGCCGACGACGCTGCTGCTCTCGGCCACGGGTGAGGCCGCGACAAGCGAGGTGCGCAACGCCGCGCTCGGCGTCGTCCTGGTCGTCGCCTGGTTCGTCGGGCTCGTCGTCGGGATCGCCCGGAGGCTTCGGACGGTCCACGTGCCGTCCGGGCGCGTCGGTCCCGTATCCTGAGCCCATGCCTCCCCGTCACGACCCCCACGACCTGTCCACGGCCGCCCAGCAATACCTGCTGGCCCTGCGGGTGATGGCGGGGTCCGCAGAGGGCGGCCGGGTCACGGCGGCCCAGATCGCGCGCAATCTCGGCGTGACCACCCAGGCCGCCAGTGAGATGTTCCGTCGCCTCGTCGCGGACGGCCTCGTGGCCCAGGCCGGCGGGCGCGAGCTCCACCTGACCTCGGCCGGGCGGACGGCGGCGGACGGGATCTTCCGCCGGCACGCGCTCCTCGAGTGGCTGCTGACGAAGGTGATCGGCCTCGGCTGGGCCGAATCGGACGACGAGGCGATGCGCCTCCAGGGCGCCATCTCGCCGCGCGTCGAAGCCCGACTCGACGAGATGCTCGGCCATCCCGACACGTGCCCCCACGGCAACCCGATCGATGCCGAGACCGCGAAGCGACGGCCGGCCGGCATCCGCCTCAGCGAGGTCGCGGCCGGCGAGCGGGCGACCGTCTACCGGATCACCGAGGAGGCCGAGGAGGACGCCGGCCTGCTCTCCTATCTCGAGGCACGGGCGCTGATGCCGGGCGCCCACATCACGATCCTCGCGCGCTCGGAGTCGCTGGACTCGCTCACGCTCGACGGACCGCGCGGCCGGGCGACCCTCGGCCTGCGGCCCGCGGCGCTCGTCCGCGTCCTGCCGGGCGAGGCCGACCCGGCCCTGTTCCACCAGGTGCCGGCGCAGGCCGTCCGCGTCGCCGGATGACCGCCCTCGAACAGGTCCGCGTCCGGATCGCCCCGAGCCCGACCGGGCCGCTCCACATCGGGACCGCCCGCACCGCGCTCTTCAACTTCCTGCACGCCCGGCACGTCGGGGGCACGTTCATCCTGCGTCTCGAGGACACCGACCAGGCCCGCGGCTCGATCGCCTACGAGAAGGACATCCTCGACGGCCTGCACTGGCTGGGTCTGCGCTGGGACGAGGGTCCCGACGTCGCCGGCGAGGAGGCTCGCGGCCCGCACGCCCCGTACCGCCAGATGGAGCGCCTCCCGACCTACGAGGCCGCGGCGAAGCTGCTGCTCGAACGGGACCAGGCGTACCCCTGCTACTGCACGCCCGAGGAGCTCGCCGCGGACCGGGCCGCCCAGGAGGCCGCCAAGCTGCCGCCGCGGTACGTCGGTCGGTGCGCGAGTCTCACGCCCGCGGAGCGCGCGGCGCGCGAGGCCGAGGGCCGCCGGCCGGCCATCCGCTTCCGGGTGGGCGAGGGTGTCGTCGGCTTCGACGACATCGTGCGCGGCCACGTGGAGATCGACGTCGCCAACCTCGGCGGCGACTTCGTCATCGTCCGCGGCGACGGCACCCCGCTGTACCACTTCACGGTCGTCGTGGACGACGCCGCGATGGAGATCAGCGACGTCATCCGCGGCGAGGACCACCTCTCGAACACGCCCAAGCACATCCTGCTGTTCCGGGCCCTCGGCTACCCCGTGCCGCGCTTCGCCCATCTGCCGCTGATCCTCAACGCCGACCGCTCCAAGATGAGCAAGCGCAAGACCCAGACGGCGGTCTCCGACTACATCGCCGAGGGGTTCATCCGCGAGGCGATCGTCAACTACCTCGCGCTGCTCGGGTGGGCCACCGGCAGCGAGGACGAGATCCTCTCGCTCGAGGAGCTGGTCGAGCGCTTCGACATCCACGCGATCCACAAGGGCGGCGCCGTCTTCGATCGCGAGCGCCTCGAGTGGATCAACGGTCAGTGGATCCGCCGGCTCGACCACGACGAGCTGATCGAGCGTCTGCGGCCCTTCGTCGAGGCCGATGTCGCTGCCGGCCGGATCGACCGCATGCCGAGCGACGACGAGATCCGCGCCCTGCTGCCCGTGGTCCAGGAACGGCTGCCGACGCTCGGTGCGATCGGCGACCTCGTGGGGTTCCTGTGGGTCGACGACCTCCAGGTCGATCCGGCGGTCCTGGTCCCCAAGCGCTGGGACGCGGCCACGACCCGCCAGGCGCTGACCGCCGCCCGGGACGTCATCGCCGAGACCGGCGAGGTCACCTTCGAGGCCGACGAGCTCGAGCCGCCCCTGCGGGCCCTCGCCGAGACGAACGGCTGGAAGGCCGGCGACCTGTTCATGGCGATCAGGGTCGCGGTCACCGGACGGACGGCGACGCCGCCCCTGTTCGACACACTCGTGGCGCTGGGCCGCGACCGGACCCTGGCGCGGATCGACGGCGCGATCGCGCTCCTGGGGGACTGACGCCGGTCAGCGCACCCGCCGCAGGTACCCTCGCGGGTTCAGGGTCATCATGAACCGCTCCCGATCGGCATCGACCACGAAATCATCGGTGGTCGCCAGGAAGCCGTCGAGGGCCTCCATCGGGCCTGGGCCGTGCTCCGGCAACACCGGGTGGCCGTTGACGTTCGTATCCTCCACGATCAGGTAGTTGCCCACGGACACGACGTCGCGGTAGGCGGCGAGCTCGGCCGTCACGTGTGGCTGGGTGTGATCGGAATCGAGGATGACCATCGTCCGCTTGCCCGCGGCCAGCCGCCGCACCTCCGCGAGGATGGCTGGATCCGTGGACGATCCCAGCAGGTACGTGATGCGCGGGTGGACCGGTCGGCCTTTGGCCGCCGTGATGTCGATGGTCACGACCCGCCCGTTGCCGAGCAGGTCCAGGATCGAAGCGAGGTAGTACGCACTGCCGCCGAGGTGCGTCCCGCACTCGACGACGAGGTCCGGGCGCGTCTCGACGAGGATCTCCTGGTAGGTCCACATGTCGAGCGGGCACTTGAGGGTCCGATAGCCGAACCATGACAGCGCGATCGTGCCGCGATCCTGCTCGCGACCGTCCTTGCGGCCGCCCGCCCACGAATCGTAGTAGACGCGGTGGAATGCCTCGGTCGCGGCGAGCTCGTCGGGTTTGAGTGGGCGCAGGCCATCGGGTGGCCTGTACCGGCCGACCTTGAGGCGGCTGACGCCGACCGCGGGCAGTCGGCGGCGGATCGCACGGGCGGGACGACGCACGAGGGTCGGCAGGCGGGGCATCGGACCTCACGTTCGGCGGATGAGCAGCGCGCCAAGTCTACGGGCCGTGCGGCCGGCCGGCCCGGTGCGACAACATGGCAGCGGATGACAGGTTCGCGGCGGCATGCTGGAGCCGTCTCGCGATCGCCCGAAGAGGAGGGGCCCCATGACTCGAGAGGACGTGCAACGCTGGCTCGACGACTACGTGTCGGCCTGGCGCACCTACGACCCGGTCGCGATCGGCGAGCTGTTCGGCGCGGATGCGACCTACCGATACCACGCGTACGACGAGCCGGTCACCGGGCGGGACGCCATCGTCGCGGACTGGCTGGAGTCGCCGGACGCCGCGGGCACGTGGGAGGCGCACTACGAGCCGTTCGCGGTCGAGGGCGACCGGGCGGTGGCGATCGGCGAGAGTCAGTACCGGGATCCGGACGGCTCGTTCCGCACCCTCTACTACAACCTGTGGACGCTCCGGTTCGACGGGGAGGGCCGGTGCACCGACTTCGTCGAGTACTACAACGAGCTTCCGGAGCGCCTCCGCCCGGGTCGCTGACCTTCGCCGCCGGTGCGTCCGTCACGGGCACGGCCGAGCCTGCTACGCTCGGGGTCATGAAGGTGCTCTACACGATCCTCGCGATCGGCATGATCCTGGCCGTCCTCGTGATCGTGTTCATGATGATCGTGTCCGCTCCCCCTCCGGTCCCCAGCACCTAGCGACACCTTCATCGAGGCGTCGTCCCCGGCGGTGCGCCTGCGCCACGCTTGACCGCTCGCTAATGCGTCGTTAACACGCGCCGCTATGCTCAGGACTGGATGGCACGCACGATCCTCGTCGTGGACGACGAGCCCACATTGCGCGAGACGCTGGTCGAAGCCCTCGAGGCGGACGGGTTTCGGGTCGTCGCCGCGGCCGACGGGCGCGAGGCCCTGACGATGTTCCGGGCCGAGCGCCCGGACCTCGTGCTCCTGGACCTGATGCTCCCGGAACTGTCGGGCATCGAGGTGTGCCGGATCATCCGGGCCGAATCGGGCGTGCCGATCGTCATGCTCACGGCCAAGGACTCGGAGCTCGACAAGGTGGTCGGGCTCGAGCTCGGTGCCGACGACTACGTCACCAAGCCCTTCAGCCTGCGCGAGCTCTCCGCGCGGGTCCGGGCGATCTTCCGTCGGGCGGAGGCGAACGTCGCCGTCGAGGGACCGCCGGCGGTCATCGACCTGGGACGGGTCCAGGCCGACCTCGGCGGACACCGGCTGCTGCGCGACGGCGAGGTCCTGCCGATCAAGCCGAAGGCGTTCGAGCTCCTGGCGTTCCTCATCCGCCACCCCGGCCAGGTGTTCACCCGCGACCAGCTCCTCGAGCACGTCTGGGGCTACGACTACGCCGGCGAGACCCGGACCGTCGACGTCCACGTCCACTGGCTCCGGAGCCAGATCGAGGAGGACGCCGGGCATCCCGCCTTCATCCACACCGTCCGCGGCGTGGGGTACGTGTTCCGCCGCCCGGCCTGAGGCGGGTGACCGTTGACCGGCCGATAAGCCGGCGTTGATGTCGCGGTCGCCACGATGCGGGCATGTCGATCGACGTTCGAAGGCCCGGCTCCCACCCGACGCGAGGGTCGCGGGCCGGCACGCGGACGACGGTCGACGGTCTGCGACCGTCCGCGGAGCTCCTCCCCACGGGCGGTACTCCCTCTCCCGCCCCAGCGCTGACGCCCCAGCGGGCGTTGGCGCTGGACGCCCTTCGCGTCATGCGCCACATCCGCGGATCCGCGACGACCGAGGCGGCCTGGGGGGATGTCACGTTCGGCCGGCAGGTCGAGGTGGTCCGCCGTCAACTCGCGCCGATCAGGTCGCGCTCCAGCCTGGCTGCCTCGTTCGGCCGGGAGGCCTTCCACGTCCGCCGGCAGGTGGGCCTCAGCCCGGATGTCGAGGGCATGCCCGCGGCCACACCACCCGGTCCCGTCCGACTGGCCTACGCGCTCCGCTGGCTCGAGCTTGGCGATGGCCAGGCGCGACCGGCCTGGACGGCCCTGTCCTACAGGAAGACGTTGAGCACGAGGTAAGTGCCCGCGGCGATCAGCCCGGCGGCGGGGATCGTGAGGATCCACGCAGTCACGATGTCGCCGGCGATGCCCCAGCGGACCGCCGACAGCCGCTTGCTCGATCCGACGCCCATGATCGCGGTCGAGATGACCTGCGTGGTCGAGACGGGCGCGCCGACGTACGAGGCGGCAAAGATGATCGTCGCGGCCGTCGTCTCCGACGCGAACCCGTGGACGGGGTCGAGCTTGACGACACGCTGACCCATCGTCTTGATGATCCGCCATCCACCGGCGGCCGTGCCGAGCGACATGGCGGTCGCAGCGATCAGGATGACCGGGAGCGGGACCACGAACTCGTCGATCACCCCGGCCGACAACAGGGCCAGTGTCATGATTCCCATGGTCTTCTGGGCGTCGTTCGAGCCGTGGCTGAAGGCCATGTAGCCCGCCGAGATGACCTGCAGCCGGCGGAATCGATAGTTCAACCGCTGCGGGTTCGCGCGGCGGAAGACGTTGAGCAGCCCGACCATGAACAGGAACCCCATCGTGATGCCCAGGATCGGCGACGCGACGAGAGGCACGAGGACCTTCCAGAACACGCCCTCCCAGATCACGGCGTCCGTGCCGGCGGCGATGATGGTCGCTCCCAGCAGCCCGCCGATCAGGGCATGGCTGCTCGAGCTCGGGATGCCCAGCCGCCACGTGATGAGGTTCCACGTGATCGCCCCGATCAAGGCGGCCGAGATCACGACCAGGTCCGTGTCGGTGGATTCGACGAGCCCGGCGCCGATCGTCTTGGCGACCGCGGTCCCGGTGAGCGCGCCGGCGAAGTTCGCGGTGGCCGACAGGAGGATCGCGTGCTCGGGCTTCAGGGCGCGCGTCGACACGGACGTCGCGATCGCGTTCGCCGTGTCGTGGAAGCCGTTGATGTAGTCGAAGGTCACGGACAGGGCGAGCACGGCGATGAGCAGGAACGTCACGCCTTCGAGCACGGTGCGGAAGCCTATCAGGTGCGCGGGTGGCGCGGATGACCGGCGGCGCGGCCGGTCGTCCGACGGGGCACAGCGCAACGTGGCGCGCGGCTATCCTTGTCGCCCATGCGTCTGTCCCACCTGTTCTTCGCCACGCTCCGCGACGACCCCGCCGACGCGGAGCAGCCGTCGCACCGACTGCTGCTCCGGGCAGGCTATGTCCGCCAGCTCGGGGCAGGGATCTACTCGCTGCTGCCGCTCGGCAAGCGTGTCAGCGACCGGGTCGAACAGGTCATCCGCGAGGAGCAGAACGCGATCGGCGGCCAGGAGATGGAGATGCCGGTCGTCCATCCCGCCGACGTCTGGCGCGCCAGCGGCCGCTTCGACGCGATCGGCCCGGAGCTGACCCGGTTCAAGGACCGGGGCGGGCGCGACATGGTCCTCGCGATGACCCACGAGGAGGTCGTCGGGATCCTGCTGGCCGACATCGTCCGCTCCTACCGGCAGCTGCCGATGATGGTCTATCACTTCCAGACGAAATGGCGCGACGAGCCCCGCTCGCGGGGCGGCCTCATCCGCGTGCGCGAGTTCGTCATGAAGGACGCCTACAGCTGCGACCTCGACGAGGCCGGCCTCGACGCCAGCTACCAGGCCCAGTACGGCGCCTACGAGCGGACCTTCGAGCGCCTCGGGCTCGAGGTCGTCGCGGTCTCCTCGGACGTCGGGATCATGGGCGGCACCGGGGCCCACGAGTTCATGGTCCTCAACCCGGCCGGCGAGGACGTCCTCGTCCTGTGCGAGGCATGCGGCTACGCCGCGAACCGCCAGGTCGCGGTCGTGCCGAAGCCCGAGGGCACCGGCGAGGCCCCGCTGCCGCGGGAGGAGGTCGCCACGCCCGGCACCACGACGATCGCCACGCTCGCGGCGTTCCTCGGCATCGACGCCACGCGGACCGCCAAGGCCGCGTTCTTCATGACCGGCGACGGCCGGCTCGTGACGGCCATCGTGCGCGGCGACTACGAGGTCAACGAGACGAAGCTCGGCAACGCCGCGAGCGCGGTCGGCGGCATCCGGCCGGCCACCGTCGAGGAGATCCGGGCGGCCGGCATGGAGCCCGGCTACGGCTCGCCCATCGGCGCCCACGACACGACGGTCGTCATCGACGACCTGGTCGCGCGCTCGCCGAACCTCGTCGCCGGCGCGAACCGCGAGGGCTTCCACTACCGCAACGTCAACGTCGGGCGCGACTTCACGGCCGACGTGACCGCCGACATCACCAACGCCCAGGAGGGCGATCCCTGTCCGACCTGCGGCAAGGGCGTCATCCTGCGCAACGGCATCGAGGTCGGCAACATCTTCAAGCTCGGGACGAAGTTCACCGACGCGTTCGGGGCCACGTACCTCGGCGAGGACGGCGTCGCCCATCCGATCGTCATGGGCTCGTACGGGATCGGCGTCGGTCGGAACGTCGCGTGCATCGTCGAGGCCCACCACGACGACAAGGGCATCGTCTGGCCGGCCGAGGTGGCGCCCTACGCGGCTCACCTCGTGACGCTGGGCGCGGCCAAGGAGCCGCGCGTCACCGAGGTCGCCGAGCGGCTGCACGACCTGGCGGCGGCCGCCGGCACGCGCCACGAGATCCTGTGGGACGACCGCGACGAGTCGCCGGGCGTCAAGTTCACCGACGCCGAGCTGCTGGGCATGCCCTGGATCCTGACGATCAGCCCCCGATCGCTCGCCGCCGGCGGCATCGAGGTCACGGAACGGGCGACCGGGGAGCGCTCGACCCGCCCGATCGAGGACGTGGAGGCCTGGCTGACCGGTCCGCGCTAGGGCCGGGTGAGCTCGTCGGGAAGGTCCCGGCCGAGCGCGGCGCGGGCGGCATCGATCTGCGCGTCGTCGAGCGTCGTGCCGTCGAGCGCGATGACCGACTCGCCGGCCTCGGGCAGCGCGTCGACGAGCTCGGCGGACGAGACGCCCTCGCCGGTGATCGTCTCGGTGACGTCGTCGATCCGGGCGATCGCGAACGATGATCCCGGGCGGGATGGACGCCGCGATGGAGATCTCCGAGATCCGATAGGGCGAGCCCTTCTGGCGCATCGCGTTGTTGGTCAGCTCCTGCAGGGCGGTCGCCTTGATGATGAGCTCGGCGAGCGTGCCCGGGTCGATCCGCTCGACGACGGTGGAGATGCCGCGCCGGGCCATCCCCACCGCCTCGCGGGCCTGCTTGCCGAGGCGCTCCTGCGTCGCCGGGTCGTTGGCGCTCCGGGTCGCGTCACCGGCCATGACACGGGCCGCTTCTGCCGCTTGTTGGGCCTGCTCGGCCGCGCGCTTGATGAAGCTCACACAACCACCCTCCAACGCAGCGGACCCCACTCCGGCCGGCTCGCGGAGCATAGCGGCACGCCATCGTCGTGGGAATGCCTACGATGGTGGCGATGCCACGACCGCCGCTGCCCAGCGACGACCTGTATGCCCGCCTCGGCGTCCCGCTGGACGCAAGCGTCGAAGCGATCGAGATCGCCTGGCGCGGCCTGCTTCGACGCCACCACCCCGACGTCGCGGGTGACGAGGGCCTCGAGGTGGCCAAGCGGATCAACGTCGCGCACGACTGGCTGAGCGATCCGGCCCTGCGGGCCCGCTACGACCGCGAGCGCGGCCTGCGCCACGCCGTCGGGCCACGTGGCGACGGACATGAGCGGTGGCACGCGCGCGGGCCCGTCGCGCGCCCGGCCGAGCCGGACCCGGCGCGGCCGAGCGGCCGTCGTCGCGGCGTCGATCCCGAGGTCGCCATCCGTCGGTTCCTCGAGCGCATCGAGTCGCTCACGGCCACCGACATCGACCGGCTCGCCCTCGCGGAGCCGCCGCCGATCGCATTCGGGGCGACGATCCGCCGGTTCCTGCCGCCCGTTCAGCGCCAGGCGCTCGACGACGTCGAGGCCCGCGTCACCGCGAGCCTGCCCCCGGCCGCGGACCGGCCGAGGATCCGCGACGCCATCGACGGCTATGCGACCGAGCTCGTCCTCGGGTCGTTCCTCGACGAGCTGCTCACCGAGCCATTCCGGAGTCGGGCGCACGAACGCCTGACCAGGGGCTGGGACGCCGCCGTCGACCGACCGCGGTACGGGCCCGAACGGCGCTGGCGTCGAGGCCTACCTGCGGCGCCTCGCGGACCTGGACCCGGCCGGTGTCGCGAGGCTCGCCGCGACGGGCGTCGGGCTCGCCGCCGAGGATCCGTGGCCCGGCGGACTGACGCCCGAGGACGACGACGGGCTCCGCGTGTCATCCGCCCTGGCGGGCCGCGATGCCGTGGCCGCGATCCCGGCCGGTGCGGACGGGCCGGCGCCGCCGCGGGCTCGCCGTGCGGCGGCGCGCCTCGCCCACATCCTGGTCCTGCGTCACGCCTTCGCCCCGCTGACCTTCGCGGACCTTACGGCGACGTGGCGTCCGTGGCTGCTCTCACCGGAGGCACCGCCGCCGCCGGTCCGTCGTCCGGTCAGGAGTTCTTGAGCGTGATCCGTTCGATGACGTCGGCGACGTCCTCGCACAGGTCGATGGTCTCCTCGAGGACGTTGTAGACCTTCCGCCACTTGATGATGTTGATCGGGTCGCCGCCTTCGAAGAGATCGGCGATCGCCTGGCGCCCGATCCGGTCGCCCTCGTTCTCGAGGCGATGGATCTCGATCCGGTACACGTCGAGACCCTGGAAACCGCGCAGGTGGCTCAGCGCCTCGTGGATCTGTTCGCATTGCTTGACGATGAGCGTGGCGAGCTCGACCGCTGCCGCGCTCGGCGCCTCGATCTTGTAGAGGAGGAACGTGTCCGCCGTCTCCTCGATGCCGTCGAGGACGTCGTCGAGCGCGCTGATCAGCGCGTGCATGTCCTCGCGATCGAACGGCGTGACGAAGGTCGACTCGAGCTTCTGGCCGATGCCATGGGTGATCTCGTCGCCGCGGTGTTCCGCGTCGCGGATCTCGCCGGCCCGGCGCTCGATCTCGTCCCAGGAGCGGAGCATCGCCTCGAGCAGGCGGGCCGCACCGAGAACGTTCACCGCGTCCTCGACGTACAGGTCGAAGAAGCGCTCTTCGCGCGGGATCAGTCGCAGTCGCACGCCGATAGGGTAGCCGGTCGGCCCGGCAGGTGACCGGTCACGAGCGTCGCCGGTATGCGATGCTCGGGACGTGGACGGCCTCGTCATCCTGTTCATCCTGCTGCAGGCGGTCCTGCTGGCGATCGCGATCGGCGTGGCCATCGGCCGTGGCCGCGAACTCGAGGACATCCGTGAGGCGACCGAGCCTCGATCGACAGGCGACGATCTCGGTGGCCGCGTGCGCAGGCTCATCGAGGAGGCCGATGCCGCGACCTTCGAGCTCGACGGTGTGCGGCGCGACCTCAGCTACCTCATCGAGCTCATCGGGATCGGCATCGTGCGGCTTGCCGACGACCGTCGCATCGAGCTCGCCAACGCGGCGGCGCACGCGTTCCTGGACCGCCCGTCCGGCTCGCTCCGCGGCCTGAGCCTGACCGGTGCCTTCCTCGATGCCCGGATCGAGGCGATCGTCGAGACCGCCCATGAGACCGGCTCCGCTTCCGGCGAGGTCCGGCTGCGACCGGACGGCGCGGTGCTTGTCGTGCGCGCGCGGCGGTCGCCGGTCACGCGGCCTGTGGCTCGTCCTCGAAGACGTCTCGGAGCTGCGTCGCCTGCAACAGATCCGCGCCGAGTTCATCGAGAACCTCTCGCACGAGCTGCGGACGCCGCTCACGACCGTGAGCCTGCTCGCGGAGACGCTGAGCCGCGAGGCGGATGCGGCCGGTGACGCCATCCCGGCCAAGATGCGCGACCGGATCGCCAAGATCGAGGTGGAGACCGGACACCTGGTCCAGATGGTCAACGAGCTCCTGGACCTGTCCCGGATCGAGACCGGCGTCGGGCCGATCCTGCTCGACGACGTCGACCTGGGCCGGATCGCGACAGCCACGCTCGAGCGGCTGCGCCTCTTCGCCGAGCGCCAGGGCGTGACGCTCATCGTGGACGTGCCCGAGGCCGTGCCGATGGTCCGTGGCGACGAGGCGCGACTCGGCCAGGTGCTCGTCAACCTGCTCCACAACGCGGTCAAGTTCAGCCCCGACGGCGGGAACGTGACAGTCACCGTCCGGGCCTACGGCAGCGACGTGCTCACGTCGGTCGCCGACGAGGGCGTCGGGGTCCCGAAGGCCGCACAGGCGCGGATCTTCGAGCGCTTCTACAAGGTCGACCGGGCCCGCGTCCGGGGCGAGGCGGGCGGCACGGGCCTGGGCCTGGCGATCGCGCGGCACGTCATCGAGCAACACGGCGGGCGGATCTGGGTCGAATCCGAGGAGGGCGCCGGTTCGACGTTCTCCTTCGCCCTGCCGATCCCGTCCGAGCCGGCCTGAGCGAGGACCCTGGAAGGAGCCGATGGACCGCCTGCACGCCGTCACGTTCAACATCCTCAATCTCGCCGACCGCTGGGCGGAGCGGCTGCCCCTGATCCTCGCGGACATGGCGGCGCTCCAGCCCGACGTGATGGCGTTGCAGGAGGTCGTCTACCCGATGCAGCAGGACCGGCTCATCGGCGCGGCGGGGGAGGGCCGGTATGCGGCCATCCGGGGCTGGGCCGGCAGGCCGGAGTACGGCAACAGCCTGCTCGTGAAGGAGCCGCTCAACGCGACGGCGTTCGAGCGGCTCGAGCTCTCGATGGGTCGCTCGGCCCATCGGGTGCTCGTCGTGCTGCCGAGCCGCGCGACCGTGCTCGTCGTGGCGACGCATCTCCACCACGCCGTCGACGCCGCGGCCGAGCGGGACGCCCAGGCAACGGCGCTCCTCGAATGGCTGGAGGGCGCACCGACCGCCGACGCGACCATCGCGATGGGCGACTTCAACGCCGATCCTGCCGAGCCGACCTATGCCCGGATGCGTCGCGCCGGCTTCCGGTCCGCGTACGTCGAGGGCGATGGCGCGGAACCGGCCGTCACCTGGCCATCGGGCCTGCAGGCGCCGGCGATGGACACCGACGGCGACCCGGACTGCCTCGACTACATCTGGGTCCGCGGCACGGTCAAGGTCGCCGATGCGCGTCTCGTGTTCGACCGTCCGCACCCGGAGGACCCGACGCTCTACCCGAGCGACCACCTCGGCATCAGCGCCCACCTGGAGATCGGCTGACGCGTGGCGGCGATGGCCGTGCCCGCGCGCACCCTCCGACTGGCCCATCGCGGCGACTGGCGGCACGCCCCGGAGAACAGTCTCGCGGCGTTGCTCGCCGCCGAGGCGGTCCCGGGCTGCGACGGGCTCGAATTCGACGTCCGCCGGTCGAGTGACGGCGTCCCGGTGCTGCTCCACGACGAGACGCTCAAACGCGTCCAGGGTCGCCCCGACCGGGTCGACGAGCTGACCGTCGAGGCGCTCGAGGCCGCCGGGATCCCGACGCTCGCCGACGCGCTGGCCGCCATCCCGCGGCGAGCCTTCCTCGACGTCGAGCTGAAGGGCGAGCACGACCGGACGGTCGTCGAGGTGCTCGCGTCCGGTCGGGGAGCGGACCTGCGCAACGCGGTGGTCTCGTCGTTCGAACGGGTCACGCTCGAGCGGATCGGCGGCCTGGCCCCGTTGTGGCCCCGTTGGCTCAACGCCGAGACGCTCGGTCCCGCGGTCATCGCCGACGCGCTCGAGCATCGGCTGCCGCGGGGTCGCCGTCGAGTGGCAGTCCATCGACGAGGGGACCATGGAGCTGGCCCGGGCCGCCGGGCTCGAGGTCGCGGCCTGGACGGTCCGCCGCCGGGCGACGTTCGACCGGCTGACCCGCCTGGGCGTCGCGGCGGTCTGCGTGGAGGCGGCCGCCCTCGACGGGTGACGAGCGCCGATCGCGCGGGGCGGGCCCCGCGTGGTCCCCGGCGCGTGGCCCAACATGCGTGGAACGAGGGTGTTCCAGTCGACGGCTGAGCGCGGCCGGTGACCGAGATCCGACCACCTTGGCCGCCGATCGTCACGGCGCCGTTCCACCTGACCCCGGAGGTCACGGTCCTTCGTCGACTGGAACTCAAGCGCTCCGGGCGACGGCTCACTGCCGGGCTACGGCACGCAGTCGCCGGGCGTGCCCGGGGACTCGGCCGGCACCGGTCCGGATGGCTGGACGTCGCCGCCCAGATCGTGAGGCGCCCGCAGGTGAGGTCCACGCGCCCCATCGTGCCGCTGTGCTGGACCGCGACGCCGGGCACCGTCGTGGTCGTGACCTGCCCGGGTTCGACGCGCATCGACGTGAGGACGCGACCGGATGGCGAGCGCGCGTCGACCGTCCACGGGAGCGGCGGCAGCGCCGCGACATCGATCGTCGGTCCCGGACCGCCCGGCGGGAAGACGCCGACCGGCTTGCCGTTGACGACAAGCGTCACGATCAGCGTGGTGCCATTCGACACGCCCAGCGTCGGGTTGGCTGGCTGGCTCGCCGCCGGCTGGCTCGCCGACCCGTCGCACGCCGCGAGAGCGAGCGCCAGGACCACGATCGCCCGTCGCACGGACGCCCTCCCGCATGCATCGTCGAGGTCTGACTCTACGCCGACGCCGATCGCGCGGCACGCGACGGACCCGGAGCGCGGCGGCCGCGACGCCTATCCTCCAGCGACACCGCATCGGAGGGTCGATCGTGGCGGAACGCGCCGATCTCGTGGTCGTCGGGGCCGGGACGATCGGCGGCTGGGCGTCGGTCTTCGCGAAGGCCGAGGGGCTCGGGCGCGTCGTCGTCGTCGAACGCGGGCTGGCCGGGATGGGCGCCTCGTCGCGCGCGGCCGGCATCGTGCGGGCCCAGGGCGGCACGCCCGCGACCGTGGCGCTCGGCCGCTGGAGCATCGACTTCTACAACGGCCAGCAGGCCGCCTACGGCACCGACTCGGGCTTTCGCGAGCTCGGCTACCTGATCCTCGCGGTCACCGACGAGGACGAGCGGGCCGGCCGCGAGCGCGTCGCGATGCAGCAGGCCGAGGGCCTCGCGGTCCGCTGGCTCGACGCGGCCGAAGCCGCGCGACGTGGCGGTCACGCTCGCACCGGACGGTCATCGCGGCGGGAGCTACATCGAGACCGACGGCGCCATCGATCCGCCGCGCAACGTCCGCGCCTACGGGCTCGCGATGCAGGGGGCGGGGGTGGAGCTGCGCGAGCGCACGGCATTCACAGGGCTCCGCACCGCCCCGACCGCGGACGGCAGCCGGGTCACCGCGGTGGAGACGGACGCCGGCGTCATCGAGACCGAGCGGGTCCTGCTGACCGGCGGTCCGTCGCTCCGGTCGGTCGGCCGGCTGGCCGGCCTGCGGATCCCGGCCGGAGCCGTTCGCCACACGGTCGCCGTCCTCGAGCCGAGCCCGGTCTTCGACGTCCCGCGCATGCCGATGGTCTTCGACATCGGCGCCGGGCCTGTACTGGCGGCTCGAGGAGGGCGGCCTCCTCTTCGGCTGGAGCAACCCCGACGAGCCGCCGGGCGAGAACCTCGCGGTCGACTGGCCGTTCCAGGAGCGGATGCGGGCGCGGCTGGAGGCGTTCGTGCCCGCGACCCGCGGGCCTGGCGCTGCGTCGGATCTGGGCGGCCACCATCGACTACACGCCCGACCACCTGCCGATCCTCGGACCCGCGCTCACGCCGGACGGCGCGCGGGTCGAGGGAGTGACGGTCGCCTCGGCCGGCGGCCACGGGATGATGTGGGGCCCGGGCGTCGCGCGCGTCGCCGCGGACCTGGTCACGCGCGGCGAGACCGACGTCATCGACGTCGCGCGAGCTCGGCCTCGACCGCTTCGACGCCGAGGGCCGGAGCCGCCTCGCGAGCGACCCGATCGCGCTGCCGTTCCCGGTCGTCGCGGACTAGCCGCGCAACAGTCGCCACTGCGAGCGCCGATGCGGCGAGCGTCGGCCTATGCCGCGATCGTGACCGCAGGCTCCTGAGCCTTCGCCGACGGTTGGCGGAGGATCGCGAGGATCGCCACCAGGACGACGACCGCCCCGACCCACTGACGCGGATCAAGGCGCTCGCCGAGCAGGAGCGCCCCGGCGGCGACTCCGACGACCGGGATCAGGTAGAACGACAACGCCGCGTACGAGGCCGGGACGTGGCGCAGGGCGCCCAGGTAGAACCAGTAGGCGCCGGCGTAGTACAGCGCGCCCGACCCGATCGCGCTGGCGAGCCCGAGCGGCGTCAGGGCCGTCGGCACGACCTGGCCGCCGGCGATGCCGACCACGAGAACGAGCCCGATGGCCAGCACGAGCGCATGGGCCTGCTGGGACAGGATCACCTGGCTCGTCTCCTTGGCGTCCGGGATCCATCGTCGTGCCACGACGGAGTAGACCGCGCAGCAGACGATCCCGGCGACGGTCAGGGCGACCCCGATCAACTGGCCGCTGCTCGACGACGGGTCGTAGACGATCACGACCATGCCGGCGACCGCGACGAGCGACAGGACGATGAAGGCCGGCGTGATCCGCTCGTGCAGGAACCAGGGCGGCGAGGACAGGATCATCAGCGGCTCGAGCGCCCACAGCAGCACGTACAGGCTGGCGGTGATCGTGGTCAGCCCGATCAGGCCGAGCGCGTAGGCGAGGCCCGGGTTGAGGAGACCGAGTCGGCCGAGCAGCGGTGAGCCCTCGGTCCGGAACGAGATCCCCTGACGGCGCATCAGGATCGGCCAGGATCGCGAGGCTGGCGGCGAGTTGGATCGGCAGGAGCGTGAACGGCGAGACTTCGGCGAGCGCGGCCTTGCTGATGACGGTGCCGACACCCCAGCAGGTGGCGGCGAGGATCAGCGCTGCGAGGTCACGCGGGGCGACAGACGAGCTAGGCAATGGCCGTCTACGCCAGGGTCCGTCGCATCGCGACGGCACTCGTCGAGCAAGCGGTCACGAACTCGATCGACCCGGCCACGTCGGTCGGCACCGTCGAGCGATCGATCGCCGTGTAGCCGAGGCGCGCGAACCACGGCTCGGCCGTCTCGGTCAGCAGGATCAGACTCGTCGCTCCGCGGTCCCGCGCGAGGTCCTCGACGGCGTGGACGAGGCTCGTCCCGACGCCAGTCCCGCGTCGGTCGGGCAGCGACGGCGACGGAGCGCAGCAGTGCGGATCCGTCGTACGGCTCGATCGCCGCACAGCCGACGAGGCGATCGCCGTCGCTGGCGACCACGCCGGTCGCGAACGCCTCGGCCGCCCCGTCCAGGGGCAGTCCGGCCTCGGTCAGGAGGTCGCGGACGGCCGGCCAGTCGCCGGCCGCCGCGCGCTTGGTCTGCATCAGCAGCAGCCGGCGCCGCCGCAGCAACCGGACTCGGCGACCGGGAGCATCTCGCGCGGCGCCGAGAGGTCGATGAGCGGTCGCGCATCGGCGGGCTTCGTCGCCTTGATGATCGCGCTGATCATCCCCTCGACCACCGTGTGCGACGGCGTGATGGTGACGTCGGTCAGGCCGACCGCCTGCAGGCCCTCGCGGAACTCGGAGACGGACAGGGCGCCGGCGATGCAGCCGGCGAAGGAGCCGCGCTCGGCGCGCTGCTCGGGGCTCAGCGAGTCCTCGGCCACGATGTCGCTGATCCCGATGCGGCCGCCCGGTCGCAGGACGCGGGCGATCTCGGCGAAGACCGCGTGCTTGTCGGCGGCGAGGTTGACGACGCAGTTGCTGATGACGACGTCGATCGACTCGGCGGGGAGGGGCAGCGCCTCGATGTGGCCCTTGAGGAACTCGACGTTGGTGGCGCCGGCCTGGGCGGCGTTGGCCTGGGCGAGCGCCAGCATCTCGTCGGTCATGTCGACCCCGAACGCCCGCCCGGTCGGGCCGACCCGCTTGGCGGAGAGGAGGACGTCGATGCCGCCACCGGAGCCCGAGGTCCAGGACGCGCTCGCCGGGATGGAGGTCGGCGACCGCCGTCGGGTTGCCGCAGCCGAGTGACGCAAGGACGGCGGCGTCGGGCAGTTCGTCGCGCTCGAGCGCGGAGTAGAGGTTCGCGCCGATGGTCTCGGGGTCGCTGCAACACGAGGAGCCCTGGGAGGCGCGGACCGCGGCGTCGGCGTAGTGCTGCCGGACGGTCTCGTGGATGGTCTCGGTGGTCATCGTCGGGGTGCTCCTCGGTGCTGACGGGCCGTGATTGCTGTATTGATACTTGACGATATAGACATCTGTCAATACATTGGACGGTGATGAAGCGCCAGACCGATCCCGACGTCCTGCTCCTGCAGGCCGCGGCCGACCCGACCCGACTCGCCATCCTCCGCCAGTTGAGCGATCTCGCCGAGGTCTGCGCGTGCGACTTCACCGCCTGCTGCGACGTCAGCCAGCCGACGGTCTCGCACCATCTCAAGGTCCTCCGCGATGCGGGCTGGATCGAAGGCGAACGCCGCGGCACGTGGGTCTGGTACTCGCTCCGGCCCCAGGCGGTCGAGCGCTTCCGCGAACTCGCCGGCGCCTTTGGCCCGAGCATCGGCGTGCCGGTCGCCTCGCGTCGCCTCCCGGTCGTCGAGGCTCGCGCCTAGTCCCGATTCAGGCGTCAGGGCGTAGGTTCCGGTAGACCAGGACGGCGGCCATCGCGCCGACCGGCGGCGCGATGAGGTAGATCCAAAGGTCGGATAGGTCCCCGCTGACGAGCGCCGGTCCAAGCGATCGAGCCGGGTTCATCGAGGCGCCGCTGATCGGTCCGCCGACCAGGGCGCCGAGGGCGACCGTCCCGCCGATGGCGATCGCTGCGCCCTGTCCGACGGCCCGGGTATCGGTCGCCACGGCGACGATGACCAGCATCAGGAAGAAGGTCAGCACCACCTCCCAGACGAGCGCCTGGACGTCGCTGCCGGCCGGATGGGTCACGCCGAGCGGCACGTCGCCGAGCGTCGCCCGCAAGAGCGCCGCGCCGACGACCGCGCCTGCGACCTGGGCCGCCCAGTACGGGCAGGACGCGGGCCATCGGGAAATGCCGACCGACGGCGAAAGCGGCGGTCACCGCCGGGTTGAAGTGGGCGCCGGAGACGTGGCCGAAGGCGTAGACCATCACCATGATCGCCAGGCCGAACGCGGCGGCGACGCCGGCCGGGCCCGAGCGTCCCGACTGCGATCGCGCCGCAACCGGCGAAGACCAGGGCGAAGGTGCCGATCGCCTCCGCGACCAGGGCAGGACCGAGTTGAAGCGGCCTCAACCCGCGATGACGGAACGGCGGGAGCGCCCGGCGGCGCGAAGGGCGACCTCCACGAACGGGCGGATCCGCTGGTTGACCTCCATGTAGGTGCGCTGGAAGGCGGCGCGTTTCTTGGCGTCGCTACCCTCGACCTCGGCCGGATCCTCGAGGCCCCAGTGCAGGGTGTTGTGCACGCCGGGGAAGACCGGGCAAGTCTGGCGGGCGCGGTCACAGACCGTGATGACGTAGTCGAAGGGCTGGCCCAGGAACTCATCGACGGACTTGCTGCGCGCCTGCGACCAGTCGATCCCGGCGTCATCGAGAACCCGGATCGTGAACGGGTTGACGCCCTTGGGCTCGACGCCTGCCGAGAACACCTCGAAGTCCGTGCCGCCGATCCGGCCGAGGACGGCCTCGGCGATCTGGCTGCGGGCGCTGTTGCCGGTGCACACGAAGAGCACCCGGATGGGAGCCTCGGACATGGGACGTTCCTTCCTTCTGCCGCGGGCGCGACCCGCAGCTGCGATGGTCGCTTCCAGGTCGATGAGTTCGCCGTCGAGGCGGTCGAGGTCGTCGCGCTGGCGGGCGATCGCGGCTCGCTGATCGGCGATCAGTGGCGCCAGGTCACGGTCGACCTCGCCGCGCTCCAGGCACAGGCGCGCCATCCGACCGGCGTCCTCTGGCCCGAGCCCGAGGCGGCGCAGACTCACGACCAGGCGCAGCCGGGCGAGGTCTTCCTCGGCGTACTCGCGGTAGCCGTTCGGTTGCCTGATGGCGGGCGGGATCACCCCGGCGGACTCGTACCAGCGCACCGCCGACGAGGCGATACCTGCCCGCTCGGCGAGCTCAGACACCTTCATCGGTGGAACCTACACCTTCAAGCCACTCGAAGGTCAAGCCCTTGATCTTCCAGCCGCCACGTGGAGGATCTGGGACGACGTGGGTGGCGAGACGGAGAACGTTGCAGCGACGGCCCGAGGCTAGTCCAGGAGCGCGTCCATCCGGCGCCCGCCGGGTCTCAAACCCGTCAACGGTCGGCGACGAGATCCGGCGGCACCAGCCAGCGCAGGATGCCGCCCGCGGGCCGCAGCGGCAGGTCGGCGTCGATCCTGGCCAGGGTGCCCTTGCGCATCGGGATCCGGAGCGCCCCGACGAGGACCGCGACGAGCTCGCTGAAGTCCGGGTCGTGGCCCACGAGGACGAGCTTTTCGGGGTCGCCGGCGTCGTGCAGGAGCTCCCCGAGGCCCGCGAGGGTCATGTCGCCGGCGAGGCGGTCGTCGATGCCGACCGGCACCGCCAGGTGGAGCGCGACGAGCTCGGCGGTCCGGACCGCGCGGACCTTGGGCGAGGTGATGATGGCGTCTGGCGCGAAGCCGAGTCGCCGACAGGTAGCGGCCGAGGCGGTCGGCCTGGCGCTCGCCCTTCTCGGAGAGCGGCCGCATCGCGTCCGGGCCGTCCCAGTCCGCCGGGTCGCCGGCGTGCGCGTGGCGCAGGAGATACAGCTCCATGGTGTCGTGGGGAGCGTACCCGGTCAGGCGGGCGTCGTCGCGGCGTTCGACTCCGTCCGGTGGCGCAACGCGAGCGGGATGAACTGGTGGATCCGCTCGCCGATCAGGGTGAAGGTGTGCCGGTACACGGCCATGATCTCGTCATCGGTGCCGGTGGCCTCGGCCGGGTCCTCGTAGCCCCAGTGGAGCGACTCGCTGCGCACCTGGGAAGACCGGGCACACCTGGCGGGCCTGGTCGCAGACGGTGATGACGTAGTCGAACGGCTGGCCGACGTACTCGTCGACCGACTTCGACCGCGCCCACGGGGCGTCGATCCCGACCTCCGCCAGGAGCCGCATCGTCCGCGGATTGAGTCCCTTCGGGTGCGTGCCGGCGCTGTGGACGTCGAAGTCCGCCCCGCCATGCTCGCGGAGCAGGGCCTCGGCCATGATGCTCCGGCACGAGTTGCCGGTGCACACGAACAGGACCCGGATCGGGTTCGCGTCGGTCACGGGTTCAGGTCCTCGACCTCGCCGCTGGCCAGGAAGACCACGTCCTCCGCGATGTTCGTGACCCGGTCGCCGATCCGCTCGATGTAGTGCGCCGCGAACAGGATCCGGGTCCCGCGCTCGACGTTGTCCGGGCTCGGCACGCATGAGCTCGACGATGTCGGCGAAGGTCTTGTGATACAGGTCGTCGATCTCGTCGTCCCGTGCGGCGACGGCCCGCGCCTGCGACCTGGTCGATGTCGACCAGCGCGCGCAGGATGCCGTGCACCAGCTGGGCGGCGAGCTCGCCCATCTCCGGCAGGTCCACGTACTCCTTGAGCGGCGGCTCCGGAGCCAGCTTGCGAGCCTGCTTGGCGACCGATGCCGCGTGATCGCCGATCCGCTCCAGCTCGTAGGTGACGTGGTCGAGCGAGAGCAGGAACCGCAGGTCGCGCGCGACGGGGCCCTGCGTGGCGATCGTCCGCGCGATCTGGCTCGACGTGTGGCGCTGGGCCTCGTTGATCCGGCCGTCGCCCGCGATGACCGCGAGGGCGGCATCCGCGTCGTGGGCGACGAGCGCGGCCAGGGCAGCCCGGATCTGGTCCTCGACCAGCATGCCCATGCGCAGCACGTTGTCCTTGATCTCGCGCTGCTCGCGATCGAGCGCCTCGCGCGGCGGATGGGGTCCCGAGGTCGTCTGGGCGCTCTCCGCGCGTTCCATGATCTCGCTCAGCTGCTCGGTCAAGGCATCGCCCGCCTTCGGCTCAGGGTCCGGTCATCGAGGGCTCCTTGCGGCTCATCCGAACCGACCCGACACGTAGTCCTCGGTCAGCTGGTCCTTCGGATTCGTGAAGATGTCGATCGTGTCGCCCTGCTCGACGACGTACCCGGCGCGGTCCTCCGCCATGGTCAGGAACACCGTCTTGTCGGAGGCGCGGGCCGCCTGCTGCATATTGTGGGTGACGATGACGATCGTGTAGTTCCGCTTGATCTCCGACATCAGCTCCTCGATCTGGAGCGTCGAGCGGGGGTCGAGCGCCGAGCACGGCTCGTCCATGAGGATGACCTCGGGCTCGGTCGCGATCGCCCGCGCGATGCACAGGCGCTGCTGCTGGCCGCCCGAGAGCGACAGGCCGGACTGCTTGAGCTTGTCCTTGACCTCGTCCCAGATCGCAGCCCGTCGGAGGCTCCGCTCGACCAGCTCGTCGAGGTTGCCCTTGAAGCCCGTGAGGCGCGGCCCGAACGCCACGTTGTCGTAGATGGACTTCGGGAACGGGTTGGGCTTCTGGAAGACCATCCCGATCCGCCGTCGGACCTCGACCGGGTCCACGTCCGAGGCGTACAGGTTCTCGCCGTGGTACTCGAGGCGGCCGGTCAGGCGGGTGCCCGGGATCAGGTCGTTCATCCGGTTCATCGTGCGCAGGAGCGTCGACTTGCCACAGCCCGACGGGCCGATGAGGGCGGTGATCTGGTGGGTCGGGATGTCGACCGTGACCTCCTTCACCGCCCGGAACTTGCCGTAGTAGAAGTGGACGTCGTCGAGGCGCAGGACCGGTGGCGCCGAGGGCTCGGTGGCGGCCGGCGGTCACGGTCCCGAGTGTAGGCAGGGTCGGTGGCGCGTGCGGGGCCACGTCGGTGTCGGGTTCGAGCGAGATGGTGGTCATCGGGTCTCCGTCGCTTGGAGTGGCATCGGTGGTCATCGTGCTCGATCGATCGTCGACCGAGTCCGGCGGCTCTTCGGTCACCATCGCCGGTCGTACCGGTTGCGCAGGATGATGGCCGCCGTGTTGGCGAGGATGGTCACGGCGAGCAGGACGAGGATGGCCGCGGACGTCAGCGCCCGGAACTCCTCCTGCGGCTTGCGGGCCCAGTCGAAGACGATCGTCGGCAGGGCGGCGTACGGCCCGCCGAAGACATCGGCCAGGCTGCCGCCGCTCGAGAACGAGCCGAGGACCGCGCCGACAAGGATCAGCGGCGCCGTCTCGCCGAGCGCCCGGGACAGGGCGAGGACCGTGCCGGTCAGGATGCCCGGCGCCGCCGACGGCAGGACGAGCTGGCGGACGACCTGCCAGCGCGACGCCCCGAGTCCGAAGCCCGAGTCGCGGAGCCCGCGCGGCACGGCGCGGATCGCCTCGGCCGACGTGATGATGACCAGCGGCAGGATCAGGACGGCCAGGGTGAGGCCACCGGACAGGACGTTCTTCCCGTTGCCGACCCCCAGTCCCGGCGAAGAGGGCGACGAAGAAGGCCAGGCCGAGCAGGCCGTACACGACCGACGGCACCCCCGCCAGGTTCCGGATGTTGACGGCGATGAACCCGGCCAGAAGGTTGTCCCCGGCGTATTCCTCGAGATAGATCGCGGTCATGATGCCGATCGGGAAGGCGACCAGCGCCACGATCGCGCACAGGAGCGCCGTGCCGATCAGCCCCTGGGCGAGGCCGGCCCTGGACGGGTTGCTCGACAGGTCGGACGTCAGGAGGTCGGTCCCTCGCTCTGCGAAGACCGGCAGGCCGCGCGCGAGCTGGTCGCCGATGAGGACGGCGAGGACGGCCAGGCTGAAGAGCAGGCTGAAGAGCATCACGATCGCAAACACCGTCCCGGCGATGTCCGGCCGGCCCTGCTGGAGGGTGCCGCGGGCGGTGCCGGCGGTCGCGGTCGAGGCGGTCATGTCGGCCCTCCTAGTAGGTCTGGCGCGTGCGGCGCACGAACTGGTCGCCGATCAGGTTCAGGCCGAGCGTCATGAGGAACAGCAGGAGGCCCAGGAAGAACAGGCTCTGGAATGCCGCCGTGTTGCCGGTGACCTGGTCGCTGCCGCTCGCGAGTGCGGCCATGGCGCCGGTGAGCGTCTGGCCCGGGCCGGTGGGGTCGAGGGTGAACAGCGAACCGCCGCTGGCGCCCGCGGCGAGCGCGACGACCATCGTCTCGCCGATCGCCCGCGAGACGGCCAGGATCAGGGCGGCGACGATGCCCGAGATCGCCGCCGGGACGACGACCCGGATGCAGGTCGAGATCCGGCGGGCGCCGAGGCCGTACGACGCCTCCCGAAGGGCGACGGGCACGGCCCGCATGGCGTCCTCGGAGATCGACGCGACGAGCGGGATGGTCAGGATGCCGACGCCGATGCCGGCGGCGAGGAGGTTGAAGCCCTTCGCGTCGGTGAAGATCGACTGGACGACGTTCGGGCTGATCCACGTCAGGGCGAAGAAGCCCAGGACGACGCTCGGGATGCCGGCCAGCACCTCGAGGATCGGCTTGACGGTCGAGCGCACCCGATGGCTGGCGTACTCGGACAGGTAGATGGCGCTCGCGAGGCCGATCGGCGCGGCGATGACCATCGCGACGATCGTGATGATGAGCGTGCCGGCGAGCACGGTCGGCAGTGAGAACATGCCGCGCCGCGGGAACCAGCCCTGCGCGAACAACTGGTCGAACGTGATCTGGCCGAGGAATGAGATCGCCTCGAAGATCAGCGTCAGGACGATCCCGGCACTGATCAGGATCGAGACGACCGCCGCGGCCAGCAGGATGGCCCGGATGACGCCCTCGTTGCGACGTCGCGCGGCCGTCCCCTTCAGCGAGCGGTTCAGCCCGGGTTCCATCGTGGCGTCGGTCATGTCGTCACTCCGCAGGTATGGAGGAACCGGCCGGACCTCCGAGCTGGTCCGGCCGGTTCGAGGAGGAAGGGATTACTTGGCTGCGTCCCATGCAGTCTTGCTGGCCGCCAGCTTGTCGGCGGGCAGGTTGACGTAGGGGACGGTCTCCAGGGCGGTGCTGATCGTGCCGTCGGCCAGGTAGTAGTCGACGTAGGCCGCGACGGCTGCATTCGATGCGGCCTTGGCCTTGTTCACGTAGATGTACAGGGTCCGGGAGATCGGGTAGCTGGCGTCGGCGATGGTCTCGGCCGACGGCGTGACGCAGGTCCCGTTGGGCTCCTTGGAGACGCCGATTTCCTTGACGGTGCCCGCGTTCTCCTCGGCGAAGGCGAAGCCGACCCAGCCGAGGGATCCGGGTGTCGCGATGCCTTCGATGATCGCGTTGTCGTTCGGGCTGGCGATGTAGTCCGGTCGCGTCAGCGTGTGCTTGGCGGTCGGATCGGTGGTCTTGCGGGTCGTGCCGATGGCGTCCAGGACCAGTTCGAGGTAGCTGTCGTACGTGCCGGACTCCTCGCCCGGCCCGGTGAGCGCCAGGTCGGCGTCCGGGAAGACCGTGTTCGATCCGAGTTCCTTGGCGAGGGCCGAGGCGTCGGTCCACTTCTTGAAGCCGACCGACTCGGGGCCGGTCAAGGCGTACAGGTCGGCGAACGACAGGCAGTCGACGGCGGTGTCCGGCGAGGTCATGATCGTGATGCCGTCGTATGCGATGGGGAGTTCGACGAACTCGATGCCGGCCGCGGCGCAGGTCGCCGCCTCTTCGTCCTTGATCTTGCGCGACGCGTCGCTGATGTCGGTCTCGCCCTTGCAGAACGTCTTGAAGCCGTCGCCGGTGCCGGGGCCCGTGACGGTGAAGTTGAAGTCCGGGTTCGCGGCCTTGAAGGCCTCGGCGATCGCGCTCGAGATCGGCTCGACGGTCGAGGAGCCGGACACGATGATCGATCCGGTGGCGCCCGCGGGCGCCTGCGGACTCCGGTGCGGTGGATGCGGCCGTCGTCGGGGCGGCGGCGGAGGGGGCGGTGGACGGCGCGGTGCTGGCGCCGCCGCTGGAGCAGGCGCTCAGAACGAGCACCGCCCCCAGGGCCAGTGCGCCGAGGCGCGTGGAGCTCGTGGTCGTCACGTCGATGATTCCTCCGTGGTCATGCCGCGCGACGTCGGCGCGCGGTCCTTGTGGCTCGCGTGGTAGGCGGTCGACTCCCTGTTTGACCGCTCTCACCGTCGAGTCGCGCCATCAACGCGTGTTTGCTGGTTCGTTAGCGTTCGGTTAACGGGGTCGCAGGGTTCCGACGGCCGTGACCGCCCTTAGCGGTCCGCGAAGTCCAGGCGATCGGGCGGATCCAGCCGGTAGCCGATCCCACGCAACGTGATCAGGTGGACCGGTCGGGCCGGCTCGGGCTCGATCTTCGCCCGGAGCCAGCGGACGTGGACGTCGACGGTGCGCGGATCGCCGTCGTGCTCCGAACCCCAGACCCGGTCCAGCAGCTGCCGGCGGGTGTAGGCCCGGCCCGGATGAGCGGCCAGCATCGCGAGCAGGCCGAACTCCTTGGGTCGCAGGTGGACGGTCCGCCCGTCACGCCGCAGCTCGTGGGCGACGAGGTCGAGCACGAGGTCGTTGCCCGACCGGGATCGGGTCCGTCCCGCGCGGGCGCGCGCGCTGGTCCAGCAGGGCCAGGCGGCCGCGCAGCTCGTCCGGGTCGATCGAGCCCGGCAGCGATTCGTCGAAGCCGAGGCGGAGCGCATGCAGCCGCGCCTCGTAGGCATCGATCGCCGCGAGGTGGACGATCCGGAGACTCGGTCGGCGGCGGCGCTCGAGCGCCAGGTGATCGAGCAATGCCGGGCTGGCGGGCGGCTCGTTGACGACCGCGATGTGCGGCCGGGCGCGTTCGAGAAGCGCGACGAACGTCGCCGGATCGGCGACCACCCGCACGGCGTCCGGCAGGGACAGGACGGGCCCGTCGGTCGCGAGGGCGATCCAGGCTCGGTCGGGCCCCGAGGTCGGCGGCGGGCGGCTCGCTCATGACGGCACCATCCGATGCCACCGATAACCGGGTATTGGGCGGCATGTTAACGAGCGGTTAGCGCCGTGCCCCCCGGTCGGTCGTGCGGCGGTCAGTCCTCCGCCGGCCCGGTGCCGCGGTAGGCCAGCACCTCGACCTGTTCCAGCGTGATCAGGCCGTCGCCGACGAGCGCGTCCAGCTCGGGCAGGATCGCTCGGAGCCGAGCCTCCTCGTCGACGACCTCGATGAGGATCGGCAGGTCCTCCGACAGCCGCAGGAGCCGGGTCGTGTGCAGGTGGGCGTTGGCGCCGAAACCCTCGATGCCGCGCAGGACCGTCGCGCCGGCGATGCCACGGCTCCGGAGCCGTTCCACGATGGCTTCGTAGAGGGGCTTGCCGTCGTGGTGGTCCGCCTCGCCGATGTAGATCCGGACGAGCAGGGCGGGACCCTCGATGCGCCTCACAGCGCGCGTCCCACGGTCAGGCCCACGAAGACGGCAACGAGCCCCAGCGCGACCGATCCGCCGAGATTCGCGACGGCCGCGCCCCAGGCCCCCGATTCGACGAGCCGCCACGACTCGAGCATGAATGTCGAGAACGTCGTGTAGGCGCCGAGGAAGCCGATCATCAGCGGTCCGCGGATGTCGGCGGGCAGGATGGCCCGTTCGGTGCTCATCGCGAACAGCAATCCGAGCACGAACGACCCGCTCACGTTGATGACCAGCGTGCCCCATGGGAACCCGCCACCGGTGCGCTCGGCGACCGCCCCGTCGACGAGGTACCGCGTGATGGCGCCGGCAAACCCCCCGACCCCGATCAGGAACAGTGCCACGGTCTCTCCGGTCGTTCATGTCGACGTGCTACGGTGAGCATAGGACCGCGGCACACGTGCGTGTCACGCGTCGTTCGAAGGGGTTCAGAGGGAGGCGACACAGGATGGCGAAGACGACCGGGGGGTCAGGCAAGTCAGGGGCCCCGACCGGTGGCGTGCGACGGGCCGCCAGCGGGTTGGTCGGTGATGCGCGGACCGCCGTGACGCCGCTGTCGAAGAGTGCCGCCAAGGAGCTGCGCAAGCTCGAGCGTCAGCTCGCGACCGCACGCGCGACCGAGAGCAAGCGCCTGGCCCAGCTGGCCAAGGCCCAGACCTCGAAGGGCAAGAAGCAGGTCGCCAAGCGACGGAAGCAGGTCGCGGAGGCCACGGCCGAGGTCGCCGCCATCGGCGCCCGCATCGCGCATCTGGCCGGCTCGGCTGCCGGTGGTGCCGCGACGGTCGTCGGCGGAGCGGCCAGAAGTGCGGGATCGGCCGCAGCGCGGGCCGCCACGGCGGTCTCACCGGTCAAGGCGTCGTCTGCGCGACGTTCGTCCGCGACCGCAACGAAGTCGACGGCTCGCAAGCCCTCCGGTCGCCGGCGTGCGGCCACGGCCAAGGCTGCTGCCGCGAAGACAAGCGTGACGTCGACGGCGACGAGGGTCGCCAAGGCGGCCAAGTCCGCGCCCGCGACCACCTCACGCCGCGCGACCTCGACGGCGAAGGCCGCGCGGGCCGCGACGTCCGCGTCGCGTCGCCGGGTCGCGACCACCGCGAAGGCCGCGACGGCCGCCACGACATCGGCCACGCGGAGGGCCGCGACGAGCGCACGGGCCGCGACGAAGCGGAAGCCCGCCACGAAGGCGGCAGCCAAGCCGAAGACGACGACTGCGCGCAGGGCCGCGGCGAGCGCCAAGCCTGCCGCGGCAGCGGCGACGGCCAAGCCGGCCACGACGCGAAAGGCACCGACCCGAAAGGCCACGACGACCCGGAAGCCCTCGACCGCATCCAGGTCCTCGGCCTCGGCCAAGCCGGCGGCAGCGGCCAAGCCGGCGGCAGCCGCCAAGCCGGCAGCCTCGACCCGCAAGCCCGCGACGACCCGCAAGCCCGCGACGACCCGCAAGCCGGCGGCGAAGAGATCCACGACCCGCCGCCCGCGATCGACCGGCACGAACCCGCCCGCCTGACCGACGGCGACCCGTCGTCGGCGCGCACATGAGCCAGGTCGTCGGCGCGAGCGTCGACGTCGGCTCGAATTCGGTCCACCTGCTCGTCGCGCGCGTCGACGACCACCAGCTGACGACCCTCGCGGACGAGTCGGCGTTCCTGGGTCTTGGGGCCCGGGTCGCCGAGGATGGCCTGCTCGGCGCGGGGGCCCGGGCCGAGCTCGCCACGGCCGTGTCGGACTACGCGGCGACCGCCCGCGGTCTCGGCGCGTCCACGGTCACGGTCGTCGGCACCGAGCCGATCCGGCGCGCGGCGGACGGGCTGAGCATCGTCGCAGAGGTCGGACACGCGGCGGGCGTGCCACTCCACGTCCTGACCCACGAGGAGGAGGCCTACCTGACGGTCATCGGGGTCACGGAGGGACGGCTCCTCGCCCACGAGGCGCTCGTCATCGACATCGGCGGCGGCAGCTCGGAGTTCTGCCTCGTCGGCCCGGACATCCCGCCGCGGGCGCTCGGCCTACGTCTCGGGGCGGGCCGGCTGACGCAGCGCCTCGTGGCCGGAGATCCGCCCACGACCGAGGAGATCGAGGCCATGCGCGTCGAGGCCCGCCGCGTCCTGGCCGGGGCGCCGGTCGGCTCCCCGCGCGGGATCGTGGCCGTCGGCGGAACGGTGTCGAACCTGCTCAAGGTCGTCCGGTTCGGCGCGACCGAGGGCACGCTGAGCCGGAGCGAGAACGAACGGGCCATGGCCCTGCTCGCTGCCGAGCCCTCGGAGCTGGCGGCGAAACGCCACGCGATCCGGCCGGTCCGGGCACGCCTGCTGCCGGCCGGCGCGGTCATCGTCGAGGCCATCCTCGATCGCTACGGGGCCGACGAGATCCGGGTGTCGGACGCCGGCATCCGCGACGGGGCGATCCTGGCGGCGGCCCACGCGGGCCTCGCGTGGCGTGACCGGCTGCCGGTCCTCGCGCACGGCTGGCGCGGCTGAGCGGCTAGAGCCCCGCGACGACCCGTCCGAGCGCCCGGCGGAAACCGATCCCCGCGACTCCGCGCCACGGGCCGCCGATCGTCCGCTTCAGGCGGGCGACCTCGCGCTCGCGGCTGACGAGATACCGGCCGATCGCCGCGCCCTCCAGCGCCGACAGGTCGCCGGCGTGCTCGACGAGGAAGGCGCGCGACATCGAGGCCGCGACGTCCGCGTCGTGCATCAGGCCCAGGTGGTCCTGGAGCGCGGTGACCCGCGCGATGAGCGGCGCGGACTCGGGCCCGAGCGCCTCGCGCACGAACTCGAGCGTGTAGCGCAGCCACTTGCCCGCGATCCGCAGGTCGTGCAGCGTCTCGACATCGGCCCAGCGCAGGACCGGCTCGTAGGCGCGGACCTGCTCGTAGGCGGCCCAGATGTGCGACGGCGCCGTGTCGCGGACACGATGGGGCTCGACCGGGCCGACCGGCAGGATCGCGGCGCCCTCGGTCCGCACGAAGTCACGGTAGTCGTCGACCCAGCGCTGGTAGCCGTCCGAGTCGAGCTCCCGGTTGAGGAGCACGAGCGCGTCCTCGCGGTGGGCACGCCAGTCGGCGAGGAGCGGCTCGAGGGCCCGCTGCTCGGTGACCGGGAGGTCGGCCCGGTACTCATCGGCCGCCTCCAGCAGGACGTCGAGGTCGCGCACGGCGCCCAGCCGGCTCGCGATCTCGCGCAGGCCGTTGCGGAACCGCTTCGTCCGGGCAGCCCGGAACGACGACCCGAAGACCCGCCACGCCGCGCGCTGGCGGCGCGTCGCGACGCGCATCGCGTGGAGCTCGGTGTGGTCCTTGCCGGCCCGCGTCCCGGCCTCGCGGGCCAGCATCCGGGCCAGGTGGAAGCGCATGACCTTGCGGCCGGCCTCGGCGACGTGGTCGTCGGCGGTCACGCCCGCGGTCTTGCTCACCGACAGGCGCGGGGCGTCGGCTGACGGCGCGCCCGCGATCGACTCGTCGACGTCGTCCGACGTCGATGGACGATGCTCGGCCGGGGTGGTCGCCGGGCTCGCCTCGGCGGGCTCGGTATCCTCGAGTGCCGCGCCGTCGTCGAGCAGCGCGGCCTCGCCTTCGGCGGCGAGCTCGGCGTCCTCGTCGGCGTCGTCGGCCCGGCTCTTCGACGACGCGGGGCCGTTCTTCGTCTTGGCGCCCTGCACCGCGGCCAGCGCGGCCTCGAGCTTGCTGCCGTTCGCCGACCTTCAGGGCACGATCGGCGCCGAAGGCCGTCGCGAGCCCCACGAGTCGCGTCTCGTCGCCCTTCGTCAGCTCGGCCTCGAGCTCGATGAACCGCCCGACGACCCGCTTGCTCGCGACGACGTCGACCTCGTCGAGGCTCAGCTCGACGCGCGTGGACCCGTCGCGCAGCTGTCGCTTGCGCCGGAGCTGGCGGATCGTCACGACCTCGACCAGCGGGGCGTCGCCGGCGAGCTCCATCACGAGCGACCGCGCGTCCGACGCCGGCCAGTCGGACGGACCCGCGGTCCGGTCGGCCGGGCCTTCCATCTCCTCGCGGCCGACGGCGCCGCCGGGGCCCTTGCGCTGCGATCGCGACTTCACCGAGACGACGACGCCGCTCCCCGAGCTGCGCAGCCGGACCGCGAAGCCTGCCCGTTCCATGGCCCGGTCGGCGGTGTCGACGTAGCGGTCTTCCATCTGGGTCGAGCGGGCCTGCGAGGCGCCCGTGAACGGTCCGATCGTCGCGGCCGACAGATAGCGCTCGGCGGCCGGCAGGTCGAGCACGCGGTACTTGAGCTCGACCTCGATCGGCCGAGGCGTGGCCTTCGCGCGACTGGCCGGTTCGGCCGTCTCGGTCATGCGCGCGGGTCCAGCGAGCCGGCACCGACGCCCGGCCGGCGCGGGATGTCGGCGATGTGGCCGTGGGCGAGCGCCTGGACCTTGAGCGTCTCGAACGTGTCGATGGTGCCGGGCGTGCCGTTGAGCACCTCGGTCCGGACCCACGTCGCGTCGGGCAGGAGCTGCCACGAGCGGCGGTCGTCGGCCAGCATCAGCTCCACGATGTTCGCCAGGCGGAGCCGGGCCTCGGCATCCTCCACGGGCACGATGGCCTCGACGCGTCGGTCGAGGTTGCGGTCCATCAGGTCGGCCGACCCGATGTACCACTCGCGGTCGCCGCCGTTCTCGAACGACCAGATCCGCGAGTGCTCGAGGAACTCGCCGATGATCGAGCGGACCCGGATGTTCTCCGACACGCCCGGGATGCCCGGCTGGAGCGAGCAGCCGGCGCGGATGATGAGGTCGATCTCGACGCCGGCCCGCGAGGCGTCGTACAGCGCGTCGATCGAGGCCACGTCGACGATCGCGTTGAGCTTGAGCACGATGTGCGCCGGGCGACCGGCCTGGGCGTGGGCCACCTCGCGCTCGACCAGCTGGAGGAACCGCGACCGGAGGCTGTGCGGCGCGACCAGCAGTCGTCGGAACGTGCGCTGGCGCGACAGGCCGGTCAGGACGTTGAACAGGTCCGTGACGTCGGCGCCGATCTCCGGGCGAGCGGTCAGCAGGCCGAGGTCCACGTACAGGCGCGCCGTCTTCGGGTTGTAGTTGCCGGTCCCGATGTGGACGTAGCGGCGCAGGCCCGACCCCTCGCGCCGCACGACGAGCGCGGTCTTCGAGTGCGTCTTGAGCCCGACCAGGCCGTACACGACGTGTGCCCCGGCATGCTCGAGCTTCCGGGCCCAGACGATGTTCGCCTCCTCGTCGAAGCGGGCCTTGATCTCGACCAGCACGACGACCTGCTTGCCCCGTTCGGCCGCCCGGATGAGCGACTGGACGAGCGGCGAGTCGCCCGACGTGCGATAGAGCGTCTGCTTGATCGAGAGCACGTCGGGATCGTCGGCGGCCTGGGTGATGAACCGCTCGACCGACGCCCCGAACGACTCGTACGGGTGGTGGACGAGGATGTCGCCGGCGCGGATGGCGGCGAAGGTGTCCGCCGGCACGTCCTCGTCGGGTGGCAGCAGGCGGGGCGGGGTGACGGGCGTCCAGGCGGGGACCTGCAGGTCCGGGCGGGCGAGGTCCATGAGCTGGCGGAGCCCGGTCAGGTCGAGCATGCCGCTGACCTCGTAGGAATCGGCCTCGCTCAGGCCCAGGCCGCGCAGCAGGAGAAGGCGCGTGCCGGCCGGCATCGAGCGCTCGACCTCGACGCGGACGGCCTCGCCGAATCGCCGCCGCCGGAGCTCCTCCTCGATCGCCATGAGGAGGTCGTCCGCCTCGTCCTCCTCGAGCGCGAGGTCGGCGTTGCGCGTCACCCGGAACAGATGGTGCTCGAGGACCTCCATGCCCGAGAACAGGGCGTCGAGGTTGGCCTCGATGACCTGGTCGATCAGCACGAAGCGCGACGGCTCCACCTCGAGGAGGCGGGGCAGGATCTGGGGCACCTTCACGCGGGCGAAGCCCCGCTCGCCGGTCTCCGGGTCGCGCAGGCCGACCGCGATCGACAGGCTCAGCGTCGAGATGTACGGGAACGGGTGGCCGGGGTCGACGGCGAGCGGCGTGAGGACCGGGTAGATCTCGTCGAAGAAGCGCTGCCGCAGCGCCTCGTGGTGCTGCGGGATCGCGGCGTACTCGAGGAGCTCGACGCCTTCGGCAGCCAGCGCCCGCCGGACGTCGATGTAGATCGAGGAGTGGTCGGCGACGAGCTCGAGGATCCGCTCGCGGGCGGCCGCGAGCTGCTCCTCGGCCGTGCGGCCGTCGGGCGAGCGGGAGACGCTGCCGGCCTCGAACTGCTGGCGCAGGCCGGCGATCCGGACCTGGAAGAACTCGTCGAGGTTGCTCGCGAAGATCGTCAGGAACTTGACCCGCTCGAGGAGCGGATTCCGCGCGTCGCGCGCCTCGTGGAGCACCCGGGCGTTGAACTCCAGCCACGAGAGGTCGCGGTTGAGGTAGGGGTGCGAGCGTTCGGCCCGCGGCGCGCGGCGCTGACGAGGCGGTGACGCGGGGCGGGTGCGTGCGCCGGGATCGACGGCGGCCATGCGGCGGATGGGCTCCTGGCTGGTCTGGTCAGGGCCCCGTGGGGCCCGGCGGGCGAGGATAGCACGGCCCGATGAACCCCCGGCCCCGCTCGAAAGGACCAGAACGGTCAGCCCTCGGCGCGATACCGCCGTTCACCGGTCTCGGGATCCAGCCAGACGACCATCGGCGATGTGGGTCGTCGGGTCGACGAACCGCTCGTCCGTGCGCCGGAAGCGTGGCTCCATCGGCCGGTCTGTCGGCTCGCCGCCGCCGGGCCCCGGCGCCTCCTGAGACAGCTCTGCCTGGGTCGATCGGTAGCGCGTCCGCTCGAGCAGCGCGACCGCGATGAGCACGAGTCCGATGACCAGCGCCCAGACGCCGGCGGCGGCCGCCTGGCCGCCCATCGAGAGAGCGACCAGCCCGCCGACCGCCGTCAGCGTGCCGAGCACGATGACGACCCCACGGATGACGTTCGCGCCCATGGCGACTACTCCGCGGCGGTCGTCGCCGACGCGTCCGGCTCGACGATGACCGCTGTCCCGTAGGCCACGATCTCGCTCATCGAGCCGGCGATCTCGGAACTGTCGAAGCGCATCGAGATCACCGCGTTCGCGCCGACCAGCGTCGCGTTGCTGACGAGCCGATCCAGGGCGTGGCGTCGCGTGTCCTCGAGGAGGCTCGTGTACTCGTGGATCTCGCCGCCGCCGAGCGACCGGATGCTGGCCATGAGGTTGCCGCTCAGGCCGCGGCTGCGGACCACCAACCCGAAGACCATGCCCTTCGATTCGACGACACGGTGGCCGGACAGGTATGGCGTGGTCACGACGATCATGCGGACTCCTTCTGACGATCGGCCTGGCACTCAGGACATGGGCAATGGTGACGAAGCAGGTCGAAGGTGTAGTAGCCGGTGTGGTGGCCGTCGCCCCAGGACGGGCAGAGGGCGTAGTTGCCGATGAGCTGGACGTCGACGAGGCGCGTCTGCTCGGCGGTGAGCGTGGGGGCCGTGTCGAGCCAGCCGGGCAGCCCGGCTTCGCCCCGGCAGAACGCGCATGGGCACAGCCAGCGGAGCGCGACGGTCCCGTAGCTGGTCTGGTGGCCATCGGGCCACTCGAGCTGGAGCGTGCCGGCCGCCCGGTCGGCGTGGATGCTGGTGGGGGTGGTCACGTGCGCCATTGTGGCACGCGGCGCGCGTGGTCCCGGCGCGCCGAGCCCGGACCGATGGGCCATGGTCACGCGGCCCGGGGCCGGCCATCGTGGCCCGCATGGACACCTGGACCCGGGGGCGCCCGACGCGAGCCCCGGCTATCCTCCGCCGGTGAGCCTCGAGATCGATCGCGTCACGAAGCGCTTCGCGGCGACGCTGGCCCTGGACGCGCTGACCTTCGACGTGCCTCGCGGCGAGATCTTCGGCTTCCTCGGCGCGAATGGCGCGGGCAAGACCACGACCATGCGGATCTGCCTCGGGATCCTGCGCGCGGACACGGGCGAGATCCGCTGGAACGGGGCCCCGGTCGCCACGCTGCCGCGCCGGACCTGGGGCTACCTGCCCGAGGAGCGCGGGCTGTACCCGCGGATGGCCGTGCTGGACCAGCTGGTCTACTTCGCGTCGCTGTACGGCGAGCCGCCCGATGTCGCCACAAAGGCGGCGAACGGATGGCTCGAACGGTTCCTCATCGCGGACATGGCCGGCCGCCGCGCGGAGGAGCTGTCCAAGGGCAACCAGCAGAAGGTCCAGTTCATCGCGGCGATCCTGCACGGCCCGCAGGTCCTGCTCATGGACGAGCCGTTCACCGGCCTCGACCCGCTCAACCTCGGGATCCTGCGCGAGGCCTTCCTGGAGCTCCGCGACCAGGGCCGGACCCTCGTCTTCTCGACCCATCAGCTGGAGGCCGCGGAGGCGCTCTGCGAGTCCGTCGCCATCGTGGACCACGGGCGCGTCGTGGCCGGTGGCACGGTCGCCGCGCTCAAGCGAGCCAGCGGGCGTCGCTCGCTCCGGATCGCCCTCGACGGCGAGGTGGCGCCGGCCTGGCTCGCGGGTCTCCCCGGGGTCGTCGGCGTGCGGCCCGGGGCCGGCCACGTCGAACTCGAGGTGGACGCCGCCGCCGAGCCATCGGCGATCCTCGCCGCCGTCGTCGCGCGCGGCGCCGGGGTGACCCGCTTCGAGGTCGCCGAGCCGTCCCTCGAGGCGATCTTCGTGGAGCATGTCGGCCGCTCCCCGGAGGACGCGACGCCGGCGACGACCGGACTCGCCGAGCCGAGTGGACCGCAGCCGACTCCAGGGCTCGCCTGATGACCGACGGATCGGCCGGGCGCCACGACCCGTTGCTGCCGAACGCCGGGATCGTCGCGCGGCGCGAGTACCGCGACCGCGTCCGCAGCCCGTTCTTCGTCGCCTCGACGGTCCTGCTGATGGCCCTCGCCCTGGGGGTGGGACTGGCCCCGATCGCGATCCGGTACATGGACCGCCATACCGTCACGCGGATCGCCGTCGTGGCCGACGACCAGGAGCTCGGGATCCGGGCGATCGCGGTGACCGACAGCCTGCTCAACACCCCGCCGGGCGCCGTCGACGCCGCGGCCTGGGAGAAGCCCTACCTCGTGGAGCTCGCGACGGACCTGCCGGCCGCGAACGCCGCCCTCGCCAAGCGGCGACCTGGGCGGGATCATGATCGTCGCGCGACAGCCGAGCGGCCAGCTCGACGTCACCTTCCGGACCGAGGGCCCGGCGGACGGCGTGCGAAGCCAGCTCGTCGGGTTCGCCGCGATCGCGGTCGGCATCCTCGACTGGACCGCGACCCTGCCTCCGGGCTCGCAGCTCGACAAGTTCCAGACGCCGCTCTTCCGGACCGAGTCGACGAACGCGCCGACCGAGGGCGGCCGCCGGATCGACCCGCAGGAGGCGGCCAGCCGCGGCTTCCTCGGGGTCGTGTTCGTCGTCCTGCTGTTCCTGAGCGTGATCATCTATGGCATGTGGGTCGCGACTGGCGTCGCCGCGGAGAAGAGCAGCCGGGTGATGGAGCTGATGATCAGCGCCGCATCTCCGCGGCAACTGCTGACCGGCAAGGTCCTCGGCATCGGCGCGGCCGGGCTGACCCAGTACGTCGCGATCGCGGTCCCGGCCCTCGTCGTCGTGGCCCTGCAGGATCGCATCGCCGTGGCGCTCCTCGGGCCGACCGCGGCCGCAGCCGCGCCGATCGTCGGACTCACCCCGGGCCTGCTCCTCGGGTATGGCCTCTTCTTCCTGCTGGGGTTCACGCTGTTCGCGCTCATCTACGCGGCCATGGGCTCGTTCGTGAGCCGGCCGGACGACCTCCAGACGCTCTCGCTGCCGCTGAGCCTGCTGGCGATGGTCGGCTACCTGACCGCCGTGGTCGCGCTCAGCGGGGGCGCCGGCGCGTGGACCACGATCGCCTCGTTCGTGCCGCCGTTCAGCCCGTTCGTGATGCTCGCGCGGCTCATGGTCGGCCAGGTCAGGCCGTGGGAGATCGGCGTTTCGGTGGCCCTGCTGCTCGTGGCCATCGTGGTCGTCGCGTTCGCGGCGGCCCGCATGTACGAGGCGGGCGTCCTGCTGTACGGCCAGCGCCCGAGCTTCCGGGCCTTCGTGGCCGCGGCGCGTCGCGCGGGCTGACCGGCAGGCCTACAGCTCGTCGTCGAGCGGCAGGCGGCTGATCAACGCCAGGACCGGGGCCGCGGCGGTCGGCGGGGGAAGCTCACCGTCGTCGCCGGACGGGCCCTCGGGCCCCGGCGCGGCACTCCCCGGGGTGGCCGCCACGAAGCGCCACAGTCGGCTCCGGATCCCCGGCAGGTACGGACTCATCCGCTGGCGGGCCAGGATGCCGGCGATGCCCTGGGCCACGGCCGCGTCATAGAGCGCCCGGCCCTCGGTCGCGATGGCCGGCACGGCCACGACCTCGTCACCGGGCCGGAGCACCTTGCGCAGCATCTCGCGCCGGCGGGCGAGCGGCGTGTTGAGCAGCGAGCGACCGTCGAGATGCAGCAGGTCGAACGCGAGGAACGCGGCCGGCCGCCCCTCGCCGCCGGCCAACCGGGCAGCGAGCGTCGCCTGATCCGCACGCCCCGCCGCGTCGACCACCACCAGCTCCCCGTCGAGGATCGCGGACCGGGCCGCCACGCGCACGGCCATGCCGGCCAGCTCGGGGAGTGCCGCGGATATGTCCAGCCCCTCGGCGTCCACGATCCGCACGACGCCGTCACCGGGCGCGTCCGCCGGCCCGATCAGGGCCAGCGCCCGGACGCCGCCCCACCACGGCTCGAACAGGTGCTCGGCGGAATCGAACGCCTCCGGCAGCGGCCGTGGCTGCATCGGCCGCAGATCCGGCAGGTCCGGGAGGCGGTCGGTCTCGAGCAGCAGCGAGAGCTGGTCGGACATCGTGGCCCGATGGTAGCCCCGCTAGACTGCACGCGTCCCCCGAGCGACCCGAGCACCGAGGTTGGCCCGTGCCCCGACCGCCACGCCCCGACGACCTGTATCGCCTGCGCATCGCCACGGATCCGCGCCTCGCGCCCGATGGCGGATCCGTCGTCGTGACCATCCAGACCGTCGCCCCCGGCTACGACGGGTACCGCACGGCCCTCTGGCTCGTCCCGACGAAGGACGACGGCGGCGAGCCGCGACGGCTGACCATCGGCGCGCGCCACGACGGCCACCCGCGCTTCTCGCCCGACGGCCGGACGCTCGCGTTCCTCTCCGACCGACGCGCGTTCGTCGAGGAGGAGCCGGACCGCCCGAAGGACATGGGCGAGCGCGAGGACCTCGCGCAGATCCACCTGCTGCCGCTCGACGGCGGCGAGGCGCGTCGGCTCACCGACCTGCCCCGCGGCGTGAGCGGCTTCGAGTGGTCGCCCGACGGCTCGCGCCTGGTGGTGTTGACGAGCTCGCGCGGCGCCACCCGGGACGAGGACCGCCGCCGGCGAGGGCTCGACGCCAAGCGCGAGCCCGACATGCCGCCGCCATCCGACTACCGGTTCGTCGACAGGCTCTCCTACATGCTGAACGGAGCCGGCTTCACGTACGACCGGGTCGAGCACCTCTGGCTGGTCGATGCCGCGAGCGGTGCGGCGACGCGTCTGACCGACGGCCCGGTCGCCGACGACGAGCCGGCCTGGTCGCCCGATGGCACGCGGATCGCGTTCACCTCGAACCGCCGCCGCGACCACGACCTCCGCTGGCGTCCGGACATCCACGTCGTCGACGTCGCCACGCGGGCCGTCCAGCCGATCACGGCCGGCCCGGACTCGAACTTCAGCGCGCCGACGTGGCTGCCCGACGGCCGGACCGTCGCCGCGCTCGGCAACCGGTACCGGGGGACCGCCGGCATCCGCAATGACGTGTGGCTCTTCGCGGCCGACGGATCCGACGCGACCCCGACCGGTGGCCGGAACGTCTCGGCGCGCCACGACCTGATGCCGGGCGCCTCGATGCTCAGCGACGTGAACCCGGGCGCCGGCCCGCGGCTCGTCCCGAGCGCCGATGGACGATCGGTCCTGTTCACCGCCCCGATCGACGGCTCGTACGAGCTCTGGCGGATCGGCCTCGCCGACGGCCGGCTCGAGCGCCTGACCGAGGACCGTCACTACATCTCCGGCTGGGATGCGGTCCCCGGGCCACGCGGCGCCAGCCGGATCGCCTACCTCCGCTCGACGGCCACGGAGACGGCGGACGTGTGGCTGCTCGACGGTTCGAAGGCGCCGCGCCGCCTCTCCGCGTTCAACGCGGACGTCCTCGCCGAGCTCGAGCTGGTGACCCCGCGCGAGCGACACGTCACCGTCGACGGGTGGGACATCCAGGGCTGGTTCCTGCCGGCCGGCACGGGCGCGCAGCCGCTGGTCGCCCACATCCACGGCGGCCCGCACACGCTCTACGGCTGGTCGCTGTTCTGGGAGTTCCAGGTGCTCGCCGCGAACGGCATGGGCGTCTTCTACTCGAACCCGCGCGGCTCCGAGGGATACGGCGAGGCCTTCAACGACGCCAACCACCGCGACTGGGGGCCCGGACCGACCCGCGACGTGCTCGCGGGCGTCGACGCCCTCGTCGCCGACGGCCTCGCCGACCCGGACCGGCTCGGGCTCACGGGCGGCTCCTACGGCGGGTACCTGACCAGCTGGATCGTCGGCCACGACCAGCGGTTCCGGGCCGCGATGACGTGTCGGTCCGTGAACGCGATGGATTCGCTCTTCCTGACCGGCGACATCAGCGGCGGCGACTGGGCCCGTCTCGAATTCGAGGTCACGCCCTGGGACGACCCCGAGTACTACCGCGAGATCTCGCCGCTGACGTACGCCCGGGACATCCGCACGCCGCTGCTCATCCAGCACAGCGAGCGCGACGTGCGCACGACGATCGGCCAGGCCGAGGCGCTGTTCACGGTGCTGCGCTCACTGCGCCGGCCGGTGCGCCTCCTGCGCGTGCCCGAGGACAACCACGAGCTCACGCGCTCCGGCACGCCGTTCCGACGGATCGAGAACCTCGAGGTCGTGCTCGGCTGGTTCCGCCACTTCCTGGTCGAGGGCAAGCGCGGCCTGCCGCCGCTGCCCCGGATCCGAGGCGGCCGCTAGGGCTGGTCGTCGTCCGCGATCTGGCGCGCCGGTTCGAAGCGCCGGCTCGTCACGAAGGTCCCGACCAGCATCACGACCCCGAGCAGGGCGAGGACGACGGCCGCCGTGTCGCCGTGGGGCTTCTCCGGCGGGGGCGCCGTGTCGGTCGGTGCGGGGGTGACGCCTCCAGCCGCCTGCACGACGATCGAGCCCGTCATCTGCGCGTGGAAGGTGCAGTGGTAGGGGAACGTGCCGACGGCGTTGAACGTGACCGACGCCGACGCCCCGTCCGCGATGCTCCCGGTGTCGAAGGAGCCGCCGTCCGCGGTCGCGGTGTGGGCGACGCCGCTCGAGTTGTCCCAGGTGACCGTGTCCCCGACGTTGACGGTCGTCGTCGGCGGGAACGCGAAGTCGGCGATCGGGATCGTCGCGTCCGCCGCCAGGACCGCCGGGACGGCGATCAGGGCGAGGACCGCCGCCACCATCGTGAGACCGACCGACCGCCGCATGGCACCGCGCATGGCCGACCCTCCGCTCCATCGCATCCATCACGCGCCGCGAGGCGCGCTCCCACCCGACGATACGCTCTCGCGCGGCCGGGCGGTTCTCGTGCGGGGCCGGTGTATCCTCTCGCTCCCATGACGACGATGCGACGTCCTGACAGCCCCGCGCGCGAGCGCGCCAACGAGCTGATCGCGGCCTGGGACGGTCGCCCGGGACCGCTCGGCAGCCTGCTGGGGCGGGTCACGCCGGTCGACCAGGTCGGCGTCGAGGGCCGGGTCGACGCGCTCAAGCGCCGGTCGATCAAGAAGGCCTCGAAGATGTGGGCGCTCGACCTCTCGATCCGGATGATGGATCTGACCACGCTCGAGGGGAAGGACACGCTCGGCAAGGTCCGCGCGATGTGCGTCAAGGCGATGCGGCCCCAGCCGGGCGACCCGACGATCCCCTCGGTCGCCGCGGTCTGCGTCTACCCGGCGCTCGTCGCCGAGGCCAAGGACGCACTCAAGGGCTCGAGCGTGAAGGTCGCCTCGGTCGCGACGGGGTTCCCGTCCGGCCAGACGTTCCGCGACATCAAGATCACCGAGACGCGGGCGGCGGTCGCCGCGGGTGCCGACGAGGTCGACATGGTGATCGATCGCGGGGCGTTCCTGGCGGGTGACTTCCTGACCGTGTTCGAGGAGATCGTCGAGGTCAAGGAGGCGGCCGGCGAGGCGCACCTCAAGGTCATCCTCGAGACCGGCGAGCTCGAGACCTACGACAACGTCCGGCGGGCGAGCGTGCTCGCGATGGCGGCCGGCGCGGACTTCATCAAGACCTCGACCGGCAAGGTGACGCCCGCAGCGACGCTGCCGGTCACGCTCGTGATGCTCGAGGCGATCCGCGACTTCGAGCGCGCGACCGGGCGGCAGGTCGGGATGAAGCCGGCCGGCGGCATCCGCACCGCCAAGGAGGCCATCCAGTACCTCGTGGTCCTCTACGAGACGCTGGGCCCGCGCTGGATGTCGCCCGACTGGTTCCGCTTCGGCGCGTCGTCGCTGCTCAACGACGTCCTGATGCAGATCGAGTTCCAGCGCACCGGCCGCTACCAGGACCCGGACCACTTCACGCTCGACTGACGCGCGAGCCCGCGGCCGTCTGGGCCGCGGCTGACCGGGACCATCGGTGGCTGGCCACGACCCTCGACGCGGGCGACCCTGTGGGACATCTGCTGAGGGAGTCCACAGCGTGCCAGCCGTCAGGTTCCGCGCTCTCGGGGTGCCGGTCGAGATCCGGGCGTCGTTCCTCGTCCTGGCCGCGGTGCTCGGGCTCCAGCGACACACCGACTCGCTCCTGCTCGCGTGGCTGGTCGTGGCGACCGTCGCCGTCCTCGTGCACGAGGCCGGGCACGTCGCCGCGTTTCGCGCATTTCGGGGTCGCACCCAGCGTCATCCTCCACGGCGGTGGCGGCCAGACGGCCGGCGACGACCCCGGCGTCCATCGCCGCATCGTCCTCGCGCTCGCCGGCCCCCTTGCGGGCCTGCTGCTGGGCGTCGTGGTCGTGCTCGCAGCACGGCTCCTGCCGGCCACGCCGACGACGCAGGCGTTCATCGACGACGTGCTCTTCGTGACTCTCGGCTGGAGCCTGCTCAACCTCCTGCCCGTCGGCGGCCTTGACGGCCACACCCTGCTCCAGAGCGTCGTGAAAGTGGCCCTCGGACACCCCGCCACGACCGAGGTCCGGATCGTCGGCGCGTGCACGCTCATCGCTGTCGTGGTCGGGGCGATCGCCCTCGGCAACTACGAGGCGGCCTTCATCGTCGGCTTCGTCGCGATCATGTCCTCGACGGCGCTCGCCGGGACGCCCGTGCTGGGCACGGGAGGCGCTCCGGCACCGACCGGCGGCGAGCTCCTCATGTCCGGCCGCACGCTGGACGCGCTTCAGGGCGCCGATGCCGCCCTGGCCAGGAACCCCGATGACGCCGACGCGCTCCTCCATCGCGCGACCGCGTTGCGCCTCATGACCCGATACGAGGAGGCCGAGGCGGCCTACTCGGAGCTCCTCGAGCGCAAGCCCGACCTGTCGATGGCCCTGACCGGCCGTGCCATGGTCCGGACGGCGCTGGGCAGGCACGACGACGCACGCGCGGACACGGATGCGCTCGAGCGAGCGCCCGACGCCGGGACCGGCGGCGAGGTCGGGCGGGTGATCGCCCTGTACGTGAGCCAGCGATACGAGGAGGCCGCGCTCGCGATCGATACCGCCCTCGCGCGCGACGACCTGGGTCGCACGACCCGTGGCCAGCTGTCGGGCATGCAGGCCTTGCTGAGCGAGGCGCTCGGACGGCCCGACGTTGGCCTCCAGCAGATCGACATCGCCATCGCCGACCAGCCCGATGACTTCGTCCTGCACGAGGTCCGGGCCCTCAACCTTGTCGGGCTTGGCCGACCCCAGGACGCCAGTGAAGAGCGCGCGACGCGCGCTCGCCGTTGCGCCGCGCAACCCGGAGCTCCTCGAGACGATGGGCGTCGCGGAGCGCTTTGCAGGGCAGCCCGATGCCGCGCTGACACGGCTTCTGGCGGCCGCGATCGATCGACCGGAGCTTCCTCGCGCTCGAGCCGAGCTCTCCGCCTGTTTCACCCAGTTGGGTCGCATCGACGAGGCCCGTGGCGCGCTGGAGTCCCTGCCTGCGGCGGCTCGCCGGGACCCGTTCGCGCTCTACGCGGACGCGTGCCTCCTCGGAGCGACAGGGGAGCATGCCGAGGCCGCCGAACGCCTGGCCGACGCGGTCCGGATCCGCCCCGGCCTCGGCCGTCGGGCAACGGCCGATCCGGTCCTGGCCTGGATGCGCGAGGACGCAGTCGCGGCGGCCAGCCTGTCGGTCCCGACGATCCCGGCGCGAGCGAACCCCTAGGCGCGGCGGAGCGTCGACGGTCGAGGCGGACCGTCTACGGTTCGACTGCATCGTCGGGCGCCCCGGGAAACCGCGCTCGGCGTTGCCCGCGCGGCCGGACCGCGCCTCGATACTGATACGTCGCGAGCAGCGCGACAGTCGCCAGGGCGATGGCGACGGCCAGCCCGATCGTGATCGCCATGTCGGCATCGAGTCGCGTTCCGACGATCCCGGTCAGGACCCCGGCAAGCACGCCGTCGACGACCGCGAGCACACCGGGCGTCGTCACGAACTCGTGGACGAATCCGCCTGGTCCGGGCTTGGCTCCGAAGGTGGCCATGATCCCGGCCTCGTCGTCGTGCCAACCCGTGATGAAGTAGGGGCGTAGCTCCGGGGCTGCGTCCAGGTAGGCGTGACGGAGGAGGTTCATGCCGATCACCCACCGGATGTCCTCATGGTCGATCTCGACGAGCCGGACGAACGTCGCGATCCCGAGGAACAGGACGATGGGCAGGATCAGCAGGGCGAACATGACGAAGCCGTCACCGAATGTCGTGGCCTGCGCGACGAGGGCGAGCGCAACGACCGCCGCCGAGAGCGCCGAGAGGAACATCGCAGCACGACTGAACGCTTCGTTCCAGCTGAGGCCGCGCGTGGCCAGCAGGCTCCAGTGCTCCGTCGTGAGGATCTGGAGCCGGAGGGCGGGAGGCAGGTCGACCATCTCGCTCCCGCTCGTGAGGGCATTCTGCGTCGATCCGAGTCGTTCGTCCGCCCGCATGTCCGGCATCCCGACCTCCACTCCCAGCCTGAGCGCCGGGGTCGCGCGCGGCCATCGTTGGAACCGCGCCGACCGATCGTACCGCTGACATCGACGACATCCGATGACCCCTGCGCACGGCCGGGGTCATCGAACTCGCGGAGCGAGGGACGTCAGGGCGTCGCTGGGAACGAGGGCGCCGGCGGCAGCGGCGCGACGACGGGCTGCCAGGACACCCCAGGTGCGTCCTGGAGGATGACCGTCGGGCTGCTGCCGTCGACCGTGATGATGCCGAGGTGGAACGCGAGCCCGGGCTCGGCATCCGTCGAGGCGATCAACGAGCCCGTGATCCGTGTCCCGTCCGGGGACCACAACGGTGGGGCGTCGCAACCGTCGCCCAGATCATCGAGGCGCCGCTCATTCGTCCCGTCTGAATCGACGATCCAGATGCGAGCGGTGCAGGGACGATCGTTGAAGTACTCCGACGGGTCGACCGTGCGGTGGAACGCGACGCGCCGCCCGTCCGGTGACCATCTCGGGTTGTACCCCCGCTGCGGCGAGCACGCGCGATCCCGAACCATCGGCCTCGATGACGACGACGTCGCCCGCCTCGGAGGCGAACGCCAGCTTCGTCCCGTCGGGTGACCAGCCGGGCGATCCCGAGTTCGCCGAGTCGCCGCCGGTCCGGTGCGATCCGGCGAGGTGTGAGTCCGCCCGAAAGGGCGCCACCCGGTCCCACATCGACCACGTACACGCCGATGCCACCAGCCGGGTCGCCTCCCACGACGGCGATCTTCGTCCCGTCCGGCGACCATGCCGCATGGGCACTGTCGATGCCCGGGGCCAGCAGCTTCGTCGCCGCTGCCGAGCCATCAGCCGGCACGATGAAGAGGTCGAATCGACTGTCGCACGCCGAACTGACCCGGAAGATGAGACTCGACCCGTCCGGCGACCACGCCAGGCCGCCTCGCGTGCAGTACGACGCGGTCGAGCCGGGTTCGTGGCCAGGACCGTCCGGTTCCCGCCGCCGGCATCCATGACGACGATCAGGTCGTTTCCGTCCTGCCATTCGCGGTAGGCGATGCGCCTGCCGTCCGGCGAGAAGGCCGGAGACGCTCTTGGCCCCTGGTCCGTTGGTCAGCTGGCGAGCGTCCGTCCCATCCGCTCGAACGGTGTAGATGTCGCCCGAGTCGCCAACGATCGAGGCGAAGACCAGCACGGCCGCGCCGCCCTGGGGGATCTCGACCTTGGGTTTGAGGAGTCGTGCGCCGACGACCGCGACGGCGGCGGCCAGGGCCAGCACGAGCAGCGCGACGAGCAACAGTCGAGCGATGCGCATCGGCCGTGAGGTCGGCCGCGCGAGGATCTTGTCAGCCATGGGAAGCCACCTTTCGAGGCTGGCCCAGGCCGGCCGCTGCCGGGTGCGCCGCGTCCGCTCGAGCACCTGACCGAGGTACTCGGGAGCGGGCGGCGTGTACGGGTCATCGAGCCACGCCGAGAGCATCAGGTCGAGGTCGTCGCGCTGTGTCATCAGGAACGACCCTCCGTCAGCTCCGGGTGGGATCGCGCATCCGAATCGAGCGCCGCACGCAGCGCCTGGGTGGCCCGATGGAGGCGCGACTTCGCGGTCCCCAGCGGGATACCCATCGCTGCGGCGGCGTCCGGGAGCGGCAGGCCAAGGTAGTAGTGCAGGACGATCACGGTGCGTTGGTCCTGGTCGAGATGGCGGACGCCACGCTCGATCAGGTCCCGGTCGGCCGAGGCCGATTGGGAGTCCGGCACCGAGAGGGGATGGATCTCGGGAAGCTCGACCTCGATGCTCCGGCGCTTGACGGACCGGAGCTCATCGCGGCAGGCGTTGAGGAAGAGCCGGTGGAGCCAGGCGTCGAAGCGATCGGGGTCGCGCAGGGTGGGCAGGTCCCGCCAGCACCGGACGAGCGTCTCCTGGACGGCGTCCTGGGCGCGGTAGGGATCCCTGAGGATGAGCCGGGCCGCGGCGTCCAATCGACCGATCGTGGCGCCTGCCAGCACGGCGAAGGCGTCATGATCGCCCTTCCGCGCTCGCTCCACGAGGTCTCGTTGCACGTCGCCCTCGTCTCTGCGCGGCCGGTCTGGTCGCGTCTAGAGTCTATTGGCGGGTTCGCGGGTCGAATCGTTCCGTCATCGCCGAGCGCCGAGTCCGTGGGTCCGGGCGCGAGACGCAGACGATCCTTGGATCTTGACGAGCCGCCCGAACGAGTCGCCCGACGTGGTCCCTGCCCTGCCGGGCTAGCGCGTCAAGCGCGACGGGACGAACCGATACCCCAGGCCTCGGACGGTCTCGATCGCGAGGCGCTCCGTCGCCCAGCTTTCGCCGCAGCGACTTCACGAGCGCCTCGATCACGTTGCTGCCGACCTGCGTAGTCATAGCCCCAGACGTCGCGCAGGAGCGTCGCCCGCTCCACCACGCTTCCGGGTCGCTCGTAGAGGACTGATCCATGACCAGAGCCTCGCGAAGCCTCGAGCTTCGTCGGATGTCACTCGGCCGTCGTCGGCGCAGCATGGCGATCTGGTGCGCGTGAGCGCGACCGTCGAGGACGTCGACGACGCCGTCCGGTCGCGACCTGGAGCGGTGCGCCGACGATCCTGGCGAGCCAGCACGTCGGACCCGACGCGGGGCCGAAGTCCGAGGACGTGGCGCGTGAAGTCAGGCGATCGCCACCGAACTGCGACGGGTGCGTCGAGGACCGTCGCGAAAGCCGAACGGCGTCCACGGCGACCGGTCGGCCGCGCGAGTCTGGCTAGCCACGTTGTAGATGCGTCGCAGATACTCGGCGCAGCTGATCATGTAGACGCGCTTGACGTCGAGTCGATCAGGTCCGCGGAGCGCGATCACGTCGGCCATCATCGCCGCTCCGCGGATCGGCGCACACTGCGACAGCCGAGCCAGTCGATCCGAGGAGCTCGACCTGGCCTCGGCGGCACGGCCAGCCGCCGGACATCGGTGCGTGGAAGATCCGGTCCCGAGCCGGTCGGCATCGAAGAGGGTCGCGCAGTGACGGATCGATCTCGGTCGTGCACGGTGAACGACGACCGCGAGCCGGCGGAGTGCACGGGCCGACGTAGAACGCGTCGGGCGGCGTCGGCCACGATGCTCCTGCGAGGATCGCGGCGACCTCGCGGTCGGCGTTCGCGATCTCGATCCGGCGGGTGACTTCGGGATCCGAGCGTGGTACCCGGCGGTCGCGGGGACCGGCATGGCCGGGTCCGCCTACGCGACGGACGCGCAATGGGCCGTGTTCGGAGAGCGGTTCACTGATCATTCGGCGGCTGCGCTTGCGCGCCTGGTGACGACCGCAGAGACGGATGCCACACCGGCACCGGCCGATCATCCGCTCCCTGCCGTGCTGCTGATGCCGGGATACTTCCTGCCGGCGAACTCGTTGACGGTCCTTGCCTCGGATCTCGCCAGCCATGGTTACATCGTCCTGACGATCGACCCGCCTGCGCGGTCCGAACTCCCGAGCATGGGCGACGCAGAACGTCTGGCCCGAGCCAAGGCCCGCCTGGCGGCCGTTCGCGATTGCTTGAGACGCTGCCGGATCCCACGCTCGCCGAGCGATCGGCCCGATCGACGTGCGCCGCGTCGCCGTCGGCGGGCACTCCTTCGGCGCCCTGGTCAGCTTCGCCGCCAGCACCGACGAGCCAGCGGTCGCAGCGGTCATCGACCTGGATGGCGCCCTTGGGATCCTTCCCGAGGTCAGGTCGGTCGGGATCCCAGCTCTGCTCGTGGCGGCCGAGCTGGGTGGCGCACCCGACCCTGGCACCGTGGACGTCCTCCGTGGGTCGGACCAGGCCGTGACGGTCGGACTGCGTCGGACGGCGCACTGCGACTTCACCGATCTCCCGATGATCCTGGTGGCCACCGGATCGGACCCGGCCGAGCACGCCCATCGGCGCCGAATGCTTCGGGGCGATCGGCCTGGATGGCCCGACGTCGACCGCCAAGATCGTCCGAGGCTTCCTCGACGGCGTTCTCGCGGTTCCGCCAGTCTTGCCGACGGCAGCGAACCTGATCGTGGGTGTGCCCGACGGGTACCTCGATCCGGTGGGGCTCGGGCGCTGATCAGAGACCGCTCCACTCGGACGAGGCTCGGACGGTTCAGCCAGCCGGAGGGCGGCGCCGATCCGATTCCGCCAGCTCGAGCGATCGCGCGATCGCGTCGAGGACGCCTTCCGGGTCGGGGGCGGACTCGCCGGAGGACTCGAACGCGTGACTTGCCCGCAGGACCGCGAATCCATGGACGGCGGACCAGGCGATGGTCTCGGCTCCGACGCGGCGCTCGGGCGGCATCGCACCGGTCGCCGCCAGGTCGTCCAGGGCGCCGGCGAGGATGTGCCAGGGACTCGGGTCCTCGATGGCCTCGGCGGACGGCATGATCGGCAGAAACGCCGTGGCGAGCAGGTTCGGCTCGTCCTGCGCAAACCGGATGTAGCCGCGCCCCACCGCCCGGAACGCCAGGATCGACCGGGTGCGCGGGTCGGTCTCGTGCACGCGTTCCACCTCGTCCCGCATCGCGCGGGCGAGCTCACCACGGGCGACACTGGCGACCTCCCCAAGGAGCGCCTCGCGATCCGGGAAATGGCGGTACATCGCGGCGGGCGACACCCCGAGCCGGCGAGCGACCTCGCGGAGGACCACGGCGTCCGGTCCACCGGACCGGGCGAGCTCGACCGCGGCGGCCACGAGCGCTCGGGGGAGGTCGCCATGGTGGTAGGTCTGGCGATCCAGTCGGTCTCATCGCGCCTCTATGTTGACATTGTTCACTTCATGGCGCATGCTACCAGATGTGAACACCGTTGACATAAGGAGGAACCCATGGACCAGAACGAGACGAACGACCAGGAACGATATGCACGAGCAAAGCAGAGGGTCGAGATCCTCCAAGGCTTCTACGTCCACGCGATCGTCTTCGTGATCGTCAACCTGGGCCTGGCCGCCTACAACCTCGCGATGAACCCGGACCGCATCTGGTTCATCTACGTGCTCGGCGGCTGGGGCATCGGCCTCGTCGCGCACGGCGTCTACGCCCTGGGCTCGGGCCGGTTCCTCGGCGAGGCCTGGCAGGAGCGCAAGATCCGCGAGGAGATGGATCGCGACCTGCGGCGCTCGCGCTGATCGGCACGGGAACGGCTGTGCGCGCACCCACTCTCACATTAACGTGAACGTGAAGGTTGTGGTATGATGACGCTTCGAATGTCCACCCGTGCGCCCACACCCGTCGATGAGCCCCGACTCCTCCGCATCCAGGAGGTCGCGGCCGAGGTCGGCCTGACCGCCCGCTCGATCCGCTACTACGAGGAGCTCGGGCTGCTGGAGCCGGCCGCCCGATCCGACGGCGACTACCGCCTCTTCGATGCATCGGATCTCGAGCGCCTGCGCTTCATCAAGAGCCTCCGCGACGACGCCGGGTTCTCGCTCGCCCAGGTCGGCCAGATGCTCGAGGACGAGGCCGCGCGAGCGCGCAATCGCGAGCGCCTGGCCCACACGACGGACCCGGCCGAGCGACGCATCTACCTCGACGAGGCCCTTGCCCGGGTCGAGCGGCAGATCGGCCTGCTCGACGCGAAGGCCGACCGCATCGGCGCGATGATCGAGGACGCGCGCGCCCGCGAGCGACGCATCCGCGCCGGCCTGGCCGAGCTCGACCGCGCCGCGACGCCATCGCAGAAGCGTGGCCGGCCATGACGGGCGCCCGCGGCGTCGCCGCCTTCCGCCATCGCAACTATCGGCTGTTCTTCAGCGGCCAGGCCATCTCGCTCGTCGGCACCTGGATGCAGCAGGTCGCCCAGGCCTGGCTGGTCCTCCAGCTGACCCACGACCCGCTCTGGCTCGGGGTCGTGGCCGCCGCCCAGTTCATCCCGGTGATGATCTTCGGGCTGTTCGCGGGCGTGCTCGCGGACACCCTGCCCAAGCGCCCGACCCTGATCGTCGTCCAGACCGTGATGATGACCCTCGCCATCGTCCTCGCGGTCCTGACCGCGACCGAGCTCATCACGGTCCCGATGATCATCGTTCTCGCCCTGCTGCTCGGCTGTGCCAACGCCGTCGACATGCCGGTCCGCCAGTCGTTCGCGGTCGAGATGGTCGGGCGCGAGGACATCGGCAACGTCGTCGCGCTCAACTCCGCGATGTTCAACGGCGCGCGCATCGTCGGGCCGGCGATCGCCGGCCTCACGATCGGGCTGGTCGGCGTGGCCGCGGCCTTCGCGATCAACGCCGTCAGCTTCCTCGCCGTCATCATCGGCCTGCTCGCGATGCGCGAATCGGAGCTGCGCAGCCCGCCCCGCATCGATCGGCCGCAGTCGATGGGCGCCGTGTTCGCGCATCTGCGCGAAGGCTTCGACTACGTCCGCAGCACCCCGCTCGTTCTGCTCGCCGTGCTCGTCGTCGGTCTCGTCAGCACGTTCGGCATGAACTTCGGCGTCGTCATCCCGACGCTCACCCAGGAGACGCTCCACAGCGACGCGGCCGGGTACGGCTTCCTGATGGCGGCCTCGGGCGTCGGCTCGCTGCTGGCCGCGCTCTGGCTCGCGTTCGGCGGCAACCCGCGGCCGACCTGGATGGCCGGCGGGGCGGCGGTGCTCGGCATCGGCGAGGTGCTCCTCGCCGTCTCGCAGTCGTATCCGCTGTCGATGCTGCTCATGGTCGGCGTCGGGTTCGGGGCCATCGCGATGGCCGCCACGGCCAACACGACGCTCCAGCTCGCCTCGCCCGACCGGCTGCGCGGCCGCGTCATGAGCTTCTACACGACGATCTTCGCGGGCTCCACCCCGATCGGCGGCCTGCTGATGGGCGGCATCGCCTCGAGCCTGGGCATCGGGATCGCGATGGCGGTGGGCGGGGCGCTCTCGCTCGCGGTCGGGATCGGGGCCCTCATCTGGATCCGCCGGCGGGCACTCGATCGACCGCTGCGGCCGGCGACGGCAGCCGCCGTCAACGCGAACGTGTCGGGCTCGTTCCCCGAGGCCGCCCGACCGCGCTAGGCCGGCGGCCCTACGTCTCGGGCGCGCCGAAGACCAGCGCGGCGTTCAGGCCGCCGAACCCGAACGACGTCGACAGCACGTACCGGTAGGTGCCATCGCGTCCCGCCCGGAGGAGCCCCGGCAGGAGCGCCGCCGAGTCGGGATCGGGCTCGTCGAGGTTCACCGATGCCGGGCGCCCAGCCGTCGCGGATGACGAGCGAGCAGATGGCCGCCTCGATCGCGCCCGACGCCCCGAGCGGATGCCCGTACAGCGCCTTCGTGCCACTCACCGGGACGGTCGCGGCGCGCTCGCCGAGCGCCGTCGAGATCGCGCGGGCCTCGGCGACGTCGCCGATCGGGGTCGAGGAGGCATGCGCGTTGACGTAGTCGATCGCGCCCGGCGCGACCCCGGCGTCGTCGAGGGCGATCGAGGCGGCCCGCGCCGCCTCGCGGCCGTCGGCCCGCGGCTGGACCATGTGGTGGGCGTCGGACGTGGCGCCGTAGCCGAGCAGCTCCGCGTACGGCGTCGCCCCGCGCGCGGCCGCAGCCTCGGCCTCCTCGAGGACCAGCAGCGCCGCCCCCTCGCCCATGACGAACCCGTCGCGGCCGACGTCGAACGGGCGGGCGGCCGTCCCGGGCGTGTCGTTGTGACCGGCCGACAGCGCGCGGATGATGTCGAACGCGCCGAACGCGAGCGGGCTGAGCGGGATCTCGCAGCCGCCGGCGATCGCGGCGTCGACGCGACCCTCGCGCAGGTCGCCGAGCGCCTCGCCGAGCGCCACCGAACCCGACGCGCACGAGTTGGCCGTCGAGAGGATCGGCCCGCGCACGTCCAGCGCGATCCCGAGGTTGGCCGGCGCCGCGCCGCCGAACACCGCGAGCGCGAGGTTCGGCGCGACCTGGCGGATCCCCTTGGCGAGATAGCGCTCGTGCTGGTCCTCGGCGTAGGCGATGCCGCCGAGCGCCGACCCGAGGTAGATCCCGATCCGCTCGGGCGGCGCCGCCCCGTCCTTGCCCGGCACGAATGGCGCGTCCTCGAGCGCGAGCTGGCCCGCGACCAGGCCGAACTGGCTGAACCGGTCCAGCTGGCGGGCGGTCTTGGGCGGCATCCAGGCGAGCGGGTCGAAGTCGTCGACCTGCGCGGCGACCTGCGAGCGGAACGGGCTCGCGTCGAAGCGGTCGATCCGCTTGACGGGCGAGTGCCCGGCCCGGAGTCCCACGCGGAAGGCGTCGAGGCCGGTCCCGATCGCGGTGATGATGCCGATGCCCGTGATCCAGACGCGTCGTCGGTCGGTCATGTCGGTGGATCCGTCGGCGCGGGCATCCCGGATCGTCCGGGCTCGGCGAGCGCCTCGGCGATGGCCTTGAACGTCGCGAGCGTGCGACCGGCGATCGGCCGCGTGAACCAGCGGTCGACGACGGCGGCGACGACGGCGAGCCGGGGCGCGAAGTCGTGCTCGATGTCGACCCGGCAGCCGCCCGCCGTCGGCTCGATCCGCCACGTGACGTCCATCCCGCGCGTGGCCCCGGCCACGTGCACGAAGCGCAGGCGGCGCGTCGCCGGCTCCGACCACGTCCGCGAGCGCCAGGCGACCGGCAGGCCGAGGCCGAGGACGGCGATCAGCGGCCGGCGGGCGACGAAATCGGCGACCAGCGAGCCGTCCGCGCGGCGTTCGCGGGCCCGCGACCGGACGTAGTGGGGGAGCAGCCGCTCCCACCGCTCGACGTCGCGGGCCAGGTCGAAGACGAGCTCGGGCGGCGCGGCGACATCGATCCCGATCACGCTGTGCACCGCGTCAGCCCGCCCCGCCCGCGGCCGGCGACAGCGCCAGGGCGTGCGCGGCGAGCTCCGCGAGGTCGAGCGTCCGGGCATCGTCGGGCGCGAACCACCGACACGTGTCGGTGGAGCCGTGCTGCTCGTCGCGGAGCTCGCCGCCGGTGATGCGGACCTCGTAGATGATCCGGATCGCGTGGGTCAGGACGCCGTCGACGCTCGTCGGCCAGGTCCGGTCGGAGACGTCGACGAGGCGCACGACCTCGCCGTCGAGCCCGGCCTCCTCCTCGAGCTCGCGCACGACCGCGGCCTCGGGCGCCTCGCCGAAGTCCAGCCCGCCGCCGGGCAGCATCCAGAGGGGCTTCGGCAGCACGTGCGGCGCCGTCCGGCAGAGCAGGATCCGTCCCGCTTCGTCGGTCGCGAGGGCATACGCCCCGACGCGTGTCCGCCGCCGCTCGCCCTCGCTCATGGCGCGAGCAGTGCCGCGAGGTAGCGCGGATCGAGTGCTCGTCCGGCCGGGACCAGGTCGCCCATCACGAGGCCCATCGTCGCACGGACCGTCGCCCGCGATGCGATCCGGCGGGCGGCGTACTCGAACAGGGCGGGCCGGGTCAGGAACGCCTGGACCAGCCACGAGACGGCGTCCTTCGCGAGGAACCGGCGGGTCATCGCGCGCTCGTATGCATCGAAGGCGTCGCGCCGCCCGCGCGCCCGCGCGCCGATGGCCGCGGCGGCCAGCTCGGCCGAGACCAGCGCCCGATGGAGCCCCTCCCCGGTGAACGGGTCCAGGAACCCGGCCGCGTCGCCCACCAGGAGCCACCGTCGTCCGGCCCGGCGCGACACGCGATGGCCGACCGGCCACGCGCCCGCGACGCTGTCGAGCGGCGGGCCGTCGCGCCACCCCGCGGGGTCGTCGGCCGCGGCCGGGATGCCCGCGACGATCCGGTCCGCGACGGCCCGGGCGCCATCGCGGGCGGTCTCGTCCTGCCAGGAGCGGCCGAGCACGATCCCGACGTTGACCCGGTCGCCCGGGACCGGTGCGATCCCGACGTAGCCGTCGCGGACGATGCGCATCCGCGCGTCGCGCGCAGCCGGCCGCCCGTGGTCGGCGAGGTGGTACGTCAGGCCCAGGCGCGGCGCGAGCCGGGCCGGGCGATCGACGCCGGCCGCCCGCGCGACCACCGACCGCAGCCCGTCCGCCCCGACGATGACATCGGCCTCGAGCGCGCCCGGCCCGTCCGGTCCACGGAGGTCGAGCCGGCCGCGCTCCTGGGTCGACGCCCGCGACCGCCCAGCCGGTCCGGACCTGGGCCCCGGCGGCACGCGCAAGGTCGAGCAGCGCCGGATCGAGGGTCGATCGGTCGAACCCGACCGCCGGCTCGCCGCCGGCATCGGCGCCGTAGGTCAGGCGGAACGTCGTGCCGGCCCGCGTCTCGACGCGCATCGCCGGGATCGGCCGGGCGACGGTGGCCAGGACGGACGCTGCGAGTCCGGCCCGGCGCAGGGCCGCCACCGACGCCGGCGACGCGAAGACGCCACCGGCCCGCCAATGCCACGCCGGCGCCCGCTCGAGGACGACCACGTCATGGCCGGCCCGGGCAAGCCTCGCGGCCAGGACCGCGCCGGCGGGGCCGCCGCCGACGACCGCGACCTCGGTCCGCTCAATCGCGGCCATCCATCCCTCCGGCGCCGGGCCTGTCGGGTTCGGTCGGTCGGACCGCGGCGATCGCATACCGGTGTCGAAAGCGCACGCGGATGGTCCGGACCGGTGCCAGGCCGGCCGCCCGGACCAGCGCGACGGCCTCGTCCAGCCGGTACGCCCGCCGGACCGAGAGCGGGGCGTCATGGCGCGTGTAGCGATTCCCGGTCAGCAGGTGGCCCATCAGCCACGCGCCCAGCCACGCCAGGCGGCTGCGATCGAGGTCGTTGAGCACGATCCCGAGCCGGGCGACGCGGCCCATCTCGCCCAGCAGCGTCACGGCATCGGCCTCGTCGAGGTGATGCAGGACGAGCGAGGCGTGGACGACGTCGAAGGCCCGGTCGGGGTAGGGGAGCGACCGGCCGTCGCCGACCGCGAGGGTCAACCCGGGCGTGACGGACACCTCGGGCGTGGCCACTGGCGCCGCCGCCAGCACCTCGGGCCGGCTGTCGAGCCCGACGACGTGGAGCGTGCGGCCACGACGGCCGGCGTCCGCGAGGAGCGCCAACGGGATGTCGGCGCCGCCCGTCCCGACATCGAGGACGGCCAGGTCGCTGCGGTGCGCCGCCAGAGCCGAGATCGCGGCAGACGAGAGCGCGACGCCGCCGAGCCACCGGTTCACGCGTCGGAGGTCGCGCAGGTTGTCGGCCAGCGCGACAGGGTCGTCCAGCGGGCCGTCGAGCAATTCGACGGCATCGGTCAGGCGGTCCATCGGGTTGCCCGCAGGCTACACGACGCGAGACCCGTGTCCGGCCCCGGATCCGCGAGCCGCGGCACGTCGTGGAGCGCGCCCGGGTACCCTACGTCGCCATGACCACGCTGCGCCGCTGCCTCCTGCCGCTCGCGATCGCGGCCCTCTGCCTCGCGTTGACAGCCCCGGCGACCGCCGCGGCGGCCTCACCGAGGTTCCCGACCCAGAGCCTCGGCAACCGCGGCACGGACGTGAAGGCCATCCAGTGGCTGCTCAACGAGCGTGGCTACCCGGTGGCCGTCAACGGCATCTTCGGCGCGACGACCGTCGACGCGGTCAAGGCCCACCAGGCGGCCGCCGGACTGCCGGCGAACGGCATCGTCGACGACGCGACCTGGACGAAGCTCATCGTCCGGGTGAGCCTCGGCAGCACGGGGCCGGCGGTGTCGGCCGTGCAGCGCGAGCTGCATGCGAAGCGACACCTGGACCCACCGATCGACGGCGTCTTCGGCGCGTCGACGCGGACGGCCGTCCGGGCGTTCCAGAAGCACGAGGGCCTGCCGGTCACGGGCGTCGTCAACGGCACGACCTGGCGCCGGCTCATCTGGCACTTCGAGCTGCCGACGTTCAACAAGACCTCGCTCTGCGACTACAGCGTCGGCAACGGCACGGCGAACTGGGCGACGAGCGCGGCGACCAACCAGCTGGAGGCGGCTGCTCGGGTCGTGGCCGGGCAGGGACACGGACGCGTCGCTGTCGGGGATGCCTCGCTCCAGCACGGCGGCGACATCGCCGGCCACGAGACCCACGAGCGCGGCCTGGACGTCGACCTGCGGCTGATGCGCAAGGGCAAGGACCAGTGCCGCTGGGGCGGCACCTACCGGGCTGCCACGTACGATCGGGCGGCCACCCGGGCGCTCGTGAAGGCGATCCGCGCGACCGCGCCCGGCCACGTGAAGCTCATCTACTTCAACGACCCGGTGCTGATCAAGGAAGGTCTGACGACGCGGTTCGCCGGTCACGACGACCACCTGCACGTCCGCTACTGCGAGAAGACCCACCCCCTCAAGAAGTACGACTGCTGACGGTCGCGGTCAGTCGAGGGTGTCGGGCGGGCGGGACGAGATCCCGAAGCCGCCGAAGAGCGCGAAGCCATCGACGATGAGGCGCGGCGCGTCGGCCGGCCTTCCGCGCATGTCCCGAGTGTCGCCGACGCCGCCCATGATCCCGATGACCTTCAGGTCCACCTTCCAGTCGTCGGGCACGACGAGCAGGCCGCCACCGAAGATCGCCCGGATCGTGAGGCGGGCGCCGGCCGGGTCGAGGGTCGCGCCGCGCAGGTCGACGTTCCCGCCGCCGAACCAGCACAGCAGCGATCCACCACGGAACGAGGTCGCCCGGCTCTCGAGATCGACCGAGTCGAAGATCGCCGCCAGCGCGAGCTCGTCGGAATCGGGGCCGCCCGTCGACACGATCGAGCGCTTCGCAACCGCCGCGGCGATCGCCGAGATGCTCGTGATCGCGACGAACGCGACCACGATCCTGCGGATGATCCGACCGACCATGACGTCCTCCTTCCGGCGGTCGACGCAGGAGCGCCGTGCGGGGCCGCCGGGTGTTCCAGCGCTATGATGCCCCCCGATGGCCACAGACACGCGACTCCCCATCGCGACCGGCTCGTCGAGCGCGCCATCCAGCTGGGGGCTGGGCGACGGGCAGGCGATCCCGTGGGACTACGCGCCGGCGCCCGAGGCGCGCGACATCGTCACGCTCAAGGAGCGCTACGGCCTGTTCATCGGCGGGCGCGAGGTGCCATCGAGCGACGGCTCGACATTCGTCACGATCGACCCCGCCACGGAGCAGCCGCTCGCCGCGGTCGCCCGCGCGACGCCGGTCGACATCGACAAGGCGGTCCGCGCCGCGCGGCGGGCCCAGCGCCGGACGTGGGGACCCCTGTCCGGTCGCGAGCGGGCCAAGTACCTGTTCCGGATCTCGCGCATCCTCCAGGAGCGCAGTCGCGAGTTCGCCGTCCTCGAATCGATGGACTCGGGCAAGCCCATCAAGGAGAGCCGGGACGTCGACGTCCCGCTGGCCGCCGCCCACTTCTGGTACTACGCGGGCTGGGCCGACAAGCTCGAGTACGCATTCCCGGGGCGGGTGGCGCGACCGCTCGGCGTCGCCGGCCAGATCATCCCGTGGAACTTCCCGCTCCTGATGCTGGCCTGGAAGATCGCGCCCGCCCTCGCCGCCGGCAATACGGTCGTCCTCAAGCCGGCCTCGACCACGCCGCTCTCGGCCCTGCTCTTCGCCGAGGTCTGCCAGCAGGCCGACCTGCCGCCCGGCGTCGTGAACATCGTCCCGGGACCCGGTGCTGTCGGCATGTCGCTGGTGACCCACCCCGACGTCGACAAGGTCGCGTTCACCGGCTCGACCGAGATCGGCCGCCAGATCTTCCGCGGCGTGGCCGGCACCGACAAGGCGCTGACGCTCGAACTGGGCGGCAAGGCCGCGAACATCGTCTTCGACGACGCCCCGCTCGACCAGGCCATCGAGGGCATCGTCAACGGCATCTACTTCAACCAGGGCGAGGTCTGCTGTGCGGGCTCGCGGCTCCTCGTCCAGGAGTCGATCGCCGAGACCGTCATCGACAAGCTGAAGGACCGCCTCGCGACGATCCGCGTCGGCGACCCGCTCGACAAGAACACCGACGTCGGGGCCATCAACTCGAAGGACCAGCTCGAGCGGATCACCGAGCTCGTGGCCTCGGGCGTGGCGGAGGGAGCCGATCTCTACCAGCCCGCCTGCGACCTGCCGGAGCGCGGCTACTTCTTCCGGCCCACGCTCTTCACGAACGTCGCCCAGAGCCACCGCATCGCGCGCGAGGAGATCTTCGGGCCCGTCCTGTCGGTGCTGACCTTCCGGACCCCCGACGAGGCCGTCGAGAAGGCCAACAACACCGCGTACGGCCTGTCGGCCGGCGTCTGGACGGACAAGGGCAGCCGGATCCTCAAGATGGTGTCCGAGCTCAAGGCCGGCGTCGTCTGGGCCAACACCTTCAACCGCTTCGACCCGACGTCGCCGTTCGGCGGCTACAAGGAGTCCGGTTTCGGCCGCGAGGGCGGCATGCACGGGCTCCACGCATACGTCCGTCTCGAGGATCGCTGACGTGGCCTCCCGCACGCCCCGGGCCTCCGGGCCGCGTCGATCCCGGGCGGTCGTGACGACCCCCGCAGTGACCCCGCGCATCGAGGTCCGCAAGACCTACAAGCTGTACATCGGCGGGTCGTTCCCGCGGACCGAGAGCGGCCGCTCCTACCTGGTCAAGGCCGCGGACGGGACGCCGCTCGCGAACGCGTGCCGCGCGTCGCGCAAGGACCTGCGCGACGCGGTCCGGGCGGCCCGCAAGGCGTTCCCGGGCTGGGCCGGCAAGACCGCGATGAACCGCGGCCAGGTCCTCTACCGCGTCGCCGAGCTGATGGAGGGCCGGCACGACCAGTTCGTGGCCGAGGTCGCGGCCGCGGAGGGCATCCGTGACGCCCGTGCCCGCGAGATCGTGGACCGGGCCATCGACCGCTGGGTGTGGTACGCGGGCTGGGCCGACAAGATCGCCCAGGTGCTGGGCTCGTCCAACCCGGTCGCCGCGCCCTACTTCAACTTCACGGTCCCCGAGGCCACCGGCGTGGTCGGCGTCGTCGCGCCCGAGACCTCGTCGCTGCTCGGCCTCGTCAGCCGTCTCGCCCCGCCGCTCGTCGCGGGCAATGCCGTCGTCCTCCTGACGTCGCAGACGCGGCCGCTGCCGGCGGTCACGCTCACGGAGGTGCTCGCGACGTCGGACGTGCCCGGCGGCGTCGTCAACGTCCTCACCGGGCTCAAGCCGGAGCTCATCCCGGTCCTCGCCGCCCACGGCGACGTCGATGCCCTCGACACCTGGGGCGTGCCCGACGACATGCGGACCGACACCGAGCTCCTCATCGCCGACGACATCAAGCGCCTCTCGCGCCGGCCGACCACCGTGTCCGAGGCCAGGTTCGACTGGCTCGACGACCGCGCCGCCGAGCGGCCGGAATGGATCGCCGCCTTCCTCGAGATGAAGACGGTCTGGCACCCGATCGGGGTGTAGGGATGGCGGTCCGCCCCGATCCGGAAGTCGGCTACCGGCGCCCCGGCGACCATCGCCGGGCGGACGGCCTCGTCGAGCGCCGGGTGTTCGTCCAGGCATCGCCCCGGATCGTCTGGACCACGCTGCACGATCCCACGGCCGGCCTCTCGATGTTCCCGGAACTGCGGTTCGGCCCCGCGGCGCCGTCGTGGCCGGCGGCCGCCACGACACGGCCGGCACGCGCCCGGCTGGGCTTCCTGCGCGAGGATGCCCGGGTCGAGAGCCTCGAGGCGAGGCCGGATTCGCGCTTCCGGCTGCGGATCACGGGCTCCGGGTTCGACAGCGAGTGGAGCTGGATGCTCGAGCCGGTGGCAGGCGGCACCCGGGTCGTCCACGCGGCGACGTTCGAGCCGTACGACCGCTGGACGGGCATCCTCGTGCGGCTCGGTCGGGCGTCGCTGAGCAGCCGTGTCGAGGCCCACCTGCGGGTGCTCAAGGAACGTGCGGAGGCGACCGAGCGCTCGACCAACCCGGCGTGAGCGACGAGCCGGCCGACTGACCAGGGCCCAGCTGCGTTTCGTTGCGTTCAGTCTTGACTGAATCTTCTGAACGGTGCACCATGCGGCGGTGATGACCGACGGCGAGAGCGCATTCGTCGAGGAGATGGGCCAGGCCCTGGCGTCCTACGGGATGACCCCGATGGCCGGCCGCATGTGGGGCTGGCTGCTGATCTGCGAGCCGCCGGAGCAGACCGCGTCGGACCTCGCGACGGCACTCCAGGCGAGCAAGGGGGCGATCAGCGGCACGGCCCGCCTGCTCGCCAGCGCCGGGATGATCCGCCGGGGCACGCGACGCGGGGATCGGCGCGAGTACTTCAGCGCGCCGCCCGAGGCGCTCGAGACGTTCCTCGCGAACGCGGGACGGATCTACCGCCATTTCCGGGAGATCGCGGACCGCGGTCTCGCCTCGATCGCCGACCGGCCGCCCGAGTCGCGCGCCCGTCTCCAGGAGATGCGCGACGTCTTCGCCTTCGTCGAACGTGAGGTCCCGGTCGTCGTCGACCGATTCCTCCAGGACCGCGCCGGCGCGACCGGCAGGAAGGACCAGTCGTGACCTCAGTCATCCGAACCGAACGTCTGACCAAGACCTATGGATCCCATCGCGGCATCATCGATGTCGACCTCGAGATCGAGGAGGGGGAGGCCTTCGGATTCCTCGGGCCCGAACGGCGCCGGCAAGACGACCACGATCCGGACCATCCTCGACCTGCTGCGTCCGACGTCGGGGCGGGCCTTCGTCTTCGACATCGAGACGACCGTCGACCCGGTCGCGATCCATCGACGCGTCGGCTATCTCCCCGGCGAGTTCGCGCTGTACGACAAGCTGACCGGCGGGCAGACGATCGAGTACTTCGCCAACCTGCGCGGCGGCGTCGACGCGGCGTATCAGCAGCGGCTCATCGAGCGGCTCGACGTCGACCCGAGCCGCCGGTTCAAGGAGTACTCGAAGGGCAACAAGCAGAAGATCGGGCTGGTCGTGGCGCTCCAGCACAAGCCCGACCTGCTGCTGCTCGACGAGCCGACCTCCGGGCTCGATCCGCTCATGCAGCAGACCTTCTACGAGATCATCCGCGAGTCGAAGGCCGAGGGGCGGACGATCTTCCTCTCGAGCCACATCCTCTCGGAGGTCGAGCGGACCTGCGATCGCGTGGCGATCATCCGCGACGGCCGCCTCGTGAAGGTGGACCGCGTCGATGCCCTGCGGGACCTGGCCCACCACCAGGTCGAGCTGCGGTTCTCGGGCGAGGTCCCGGTCGCGGCTTTCTCGGGCCTCGAGGGCGTCAGCGACGTCACCACCGAGGATCACGTCCTCCACCTCCGCGTGTCCGGCTCCATCACCCCGGTCGTCCGCGAGGCCGCCAAGTACGAGCTGGTCGACTTCATCAGTCGCGAGCCGTCGCTCGAGGAGACCTTCCTGGCCGAGTACGGCCGCGAGGCTGACGCGGTGGCCGCGCGATGACCGTCGCCGCCGGCTCCGCCCCGACCCATCCCGCCTCGCTGCGCCGCCGCCTCGTCGGCCTGGGCAGCGTCTTCGGGAAGACCATCCGCGACTCGCGCCGGGCCACCATCCTCGTCGGTGGCCTCATGGCGCTGACGCTCGTCGGCGTGAGCCAGGCGATCATCGGCCAGTTCTCCACGGTCGAGGCCCGCAAGGAGCTCGAAGACGTCATCGCCGCGGTCCCGCCGATCCTGCAGGGCCTGGCCGGCCGGGTCGTGAACGTCGGCACGCTCGGCGGCTACATGCAATACAAGTACGGGACGTTCTTCCCGCTCGTCGCGAGCCTGTGGTCGATCCTCGCCCTCTCGGGCACCCTCGCCGCCGAGGCGCGACGCGGCAGCATGGAGTTCGTCGCGACCGCGCCGATCTCGCGGCGTCGCATCGCCCTCCAGAAGGTCGCCGGGCATCTCGTCGGGATGACCGTCGCGATGGCCCTGGTCTTTCTCGGCGTCCTCGCGTCGAGTCTCGGCTCGACGCTGCCGGGCGACGAGATCCCGCCCGGCGCCGCCGCCGGCTTCGCGCTGTGGCTCGGGCTGCTGGCGCTCTCCGCCGGCGCCCTCGCGTTCGCCCTTGCCCAGTTCTTCGGTCGCGGTGCCGCGGTCGGCATCGCCGGCGCCGTGATGTTCGCCGGGTTCCTGTTCAACGGCTACCAGTTCGCCATCCCCGCGATCGCGCCGCTGGCCGGCCTGACGTGGTTCGGGTGGACGTCGAACCACATCCCGCTCTCGGGCCTGTACGACTGGGCGTCGCTCGTCCCGGTGACGGTCTTCGTCGTCGCGTTCCTCGCGATCGGCGTCGAGGCGTTCGCCCGCCGCGACATCGGCGCCACCAGTGCGATCCCGACACCGAGCCTGCCGAAGGCGCTCCTCGGCCTCGCCGGCCCCGCCCGACGGGCCTTCGGCGCGGCTCTGCCGTCGACCCTCTCATGGGGCCTCGGGATCGGCATCTTCGGGCTCGCGATCGCAGGCTCCGGCCAGTCCTTCGTCGACGAGCTCAACAACGCGCCGGACTTCATGCACCTGCTGCAGACCATGTTCCCGAACGTGGACGTCATCGCGGTCGGCGGCTTCCTGCAGCTCCTGTTCGTGCAATTCGGCCTGATCCTCGGCGGCCTGGCCGCGGCGACCCTGGTCGGCGTCTGGGCGGGCGATGAGACGTCGGGCCGCCTCGAGTTCCTGCTGGCGACGCCCCTGTCGCGGGGACGCTGGGTGGTGGCCGGCGGTCTCGGCCTGCTGACCGGCGTGGTCGTGATCACGGTCATGTCCGCGATCGGCATCGCGGTCGGCGCCATGATCACCGGCGGCGACATCACGACACCCGTCCTCGGGACGGCCGTGCTGGGCTTGTACGCGGCCGCGTGGATCGGGGTCGGCGTCGCCTTCGGCGGTCTCGTGGGCACCCGCCTTGCCGGGGCCTTCGTCGCCGTGCTCACCATCATCACGTGGGCGCTCGACACGATCGTGCCGGCCCTCGGGCTCCCGGACTGGGTCCACGACCTCGCCCTGACCGCGCACTACGGCCTGCCGATGCTCGGCGTGTGGGACCCGGTCGGGATCGTCGTCTCGCTCGTCCTGGCCGTCGGCGGCATCGCCATCGGAGCCTGGGGGTTCAAGCGCCGCGACCTCTCCGTGTAGCACGCCCGCGCGCGCCCGCGGCCGGACGACGGCCGGGCGCGCACGCTAACGTCCGGGGGTGGACCCCTGGATCATCGCGCTCGTCGGCGTCTCGGCGGTCCTGCACGTCTCGTGGAACGTCCGGCTCAAGACCGCGGGCGACCCGTTGCGGGCCGGCACGGTCGGGACCGTGGCGGGTCTGGTCGGCGTCATCCCCGTGGCCGTCGGAGCGTGGCTGCTGCTCGGGCGGCCGGCCCTTCCGATCGAAGGCGTGGTCCTGGGGGTCGTGTCGGGCACGGTCGAGGCCATGTACTTCGTGCTGCTCTCCGCCGCGTACCGGCGCGGTGACCTGTCGGTCGTCTATCCGATCGCGCGCGGGACCGCACCGCTCCTCGCGGTCGCGATCGGGATCACGGTCTTCGGGGAGCGGCTGGGCCTCCCCGGATGGATCGGCGTCGCGGCCCTCATCGCGGGGTTCTTCGTCCTCCAGCGGCCATGGCGGGTCCTCACGGCCCGCGCGACGCGTGGCTCGGTGGACACGGCGGTCCTGTTCGCGCTGGCGACGGGCGTGACGATCGCGACGTACAGCACGCTCGACCGCGCCGGGACGCGGCTGATCGACCCGTTCGTCTACCTCGGGGTCATCTGGACGGTGCAGGCGGTGACACTCGTCCTGTGGGTCCGGTTCGTCGCCGGTGGCGACATCTTCGCCGGCGGCCGCGAGCAGCTCCGCAGCTCGATCGCCGTCGGCTGGATGTCGATGCTCGCCTACCTCGCGATCCTGATCGCCCTGAGCGTGGCGCCGTTGAGCGGTGTCGCCCCGCTGCGCGAGTCGGCGACGGTCTTCGCGGCCGCGTGGGGGAGCGTGCGGCTCAAGGAGGCCGCCGACCGCGGTGAGGTCAGCCGCCGGATGACGGCGTCCGTCCTGATCGTCGCCGGCGCGCTGCTGCTCGCGATCAGCGGCCGCTGACGGGCCTCGCCGACCGGGAGCTAGACGGCCTCGATCGGCGGCACGCGCCCGTACAGCCGCCGCCGGCCGAACCGGCTGTTGACCAGGCCGATCCCGGTGATCACGAGCGCGGTGCCGAAGACGATCCGGGCGTCGACCGGCTCCTGGAGGACGAGGAACCCGAGCGTGATCCCGACCACCGGGATGACGTAGGCGACCATCGTCGTGCGGGTGGCGCCCCAGTTCGCGAACAGCCGGAAGACCAGCAGGTACGCCAGCCCCGAGCCGAGGACCCCGAGCCACAGGATCGCGAAGACGGCCTCGCCGTCCGGCGTGGCCGTCCACGGATGCTCGGTCAGAAGGGCGAGCACGGCCGTGATCAGCGCCGCGAACGAGACCTGGAAGACCGCGGGGACCATCGCCGGCAGGCCGCGGACGTTGCGCCGCGCGTAGACGGCGCCGCACGCGTAGCTGACCGTCGCGCCGAGCAGGGCGAGCTCTCCCGGGAGGGACGCGCCCTCGCCGGAGAGGCCCCGGCTCGTGATGATCACCACCCCGACGAAGCCGACGACGAGGCCGATCAGGCCGTTGACCCGGATCGGCTCATCGGGGAGGAACCACGCCGAGAGCACGATCGCGAACAGGGGCACGGGCGACGTGAGGATCGCCGCGAGCGACGACTCGACGTACTGCTCGGCCCACGTGATGAGCAGGAACGGGATCGTGATGTTGATGATCGCCATCACGATCAGGTGCCCGTAGATCCGGCGTTCGCGCGGCAACGGCTGCTTCGCGATCCGGATCACGATCCACAGCAGGAGCGCGCCGACGATGAGCCGCAGCGCGACGAGCGTGAACGTCCCGAAGTCGTCGACCGCGAGCTTGATGAAGAGGTAGCTCGACCCCCAGATGAAGCCAAGCCCGAAGAAGATCAGCCAGTCGATCCGGTTCACGCGCGTCATCGGGTGATGATACCGGCTGGTTGGCCTATGACGGTAGGCCAATGGGCGTCGAATTCGACGGGTCACGGCACGGCTCCAGGAGATGAGGGTGTGGTCGGCATCCACCAGAACCACCGGCCGGCACGGACCGTTGCCGCCGGACGCCCGGGCCTGACCGGACCGGCCCAAGATGCGACAATCACGCTTGTGACCCACCCGTGGACGACCCCCGAGCTGACCGGCGTCGGGCGACTTCCGATGCACAGCGTCCGGCACGCGGACCGCCTCGAGCTCGACGGCACGTGGCGGTTCCAGCTCCTCTCGCGGCCAGAGGACGAGCCCGGCCGGAAATGGCGCGACATCGAGGTCCCGGGCTGCTGGACGATGCAGGACACGTTCGACAAGCCCCACTACACCAACGTCCAGATGCCATTCGCGGGTCAGCCGCCGGAGATCCCCGCGGCGAACCCGACCGGCGTGTACGAGCGAACCTTCACCGTCCCGGCGGAGTGGGCGGGCCGGCGGGTCGTCCTCCATGTCGGGGCGGCCGAGAGCGTCCTCATCGCCATCCTCAACGGGGTCGAGATCGGGGTCGGCAAGGACGCCCACCTCGCGTCGGAGTTCGACGTCACCGACCGGCTGAAGGACGGGACCAACACCCTGACGCTCCGTGTCGTGAAGTGGTCGGACGCGACATACGTCGAGGACCAGGACCAGTGGTGGCACGGTGGGATCACCCGCTCCGTGTACCTGTACGCGACGGGCGCCGTCCACGTGGCCGACATCGCCGCGATCGCCGGCCTGGCCGACGACCTCACGACCGGGACGCTCGACCTGACCGTCGACATCGGGTTCGCCGGGGTCGCGCCGACACCCGGCTGGACCGTCGAGGCCGAGATCGACGGGCTGCTCCCCGTCGTCCGGGCGACGAACGAGCTGCCGGGCACGTCGAGCTGGCCGTTCCCCGACGTCGTCGTCCGCCACATCGTCGGCGGTCCGCCGGCCGTGGCCGATGACCGGGATGCCTGGGACGAGGAGTTCCGACGCCAGGCGCCGCCACTGCCCGGCCGCGTCGCATGGCACCTCGAGATCCCGGACGTCCCCGCTGGACGGCCGAGGTCCCGGCCCTCCATGACCTGCGCATCACCTTGCGGTCCCCGGACGGCGAGGTCGTGGAAGCCCATGTCGTGCGCATCGGCTTCCGGCGGGTCGAGATCCGTGGGGTGGACCTCCTGCTCAACGGGCAGCGGGTCTTCATCCGGGGCGTGAACCGCCACGACTTCGACCAGCACACAGGCCGCGTCATCGCCCCCGAGTCGATGCGCGCGGACCTCGTGGCGATGAAGCGGTTCGGGTTCAATGCGGTCCGGACCTCGCACTACCCGAACGACCCGGTCTTCCTCGACCTGACAGACGAGCTGGGCATGTACGTCATCGACGAGGCCGACATCGAGTCGCACGCGTTCCAGAGCACGCTGTGCGACGACCCGCGGTACCTGAACCAGTGGGTGAGCCGCGTCTCGAGGATGGTGCTGCGCGACCGGAACCACCCGTCGGTCTTCGCCTGGTCGCTCGGGAACGAGTCCGGTTTCGGGTCGAACCACGAGGCGGCCGCGGCCTGGGTCCGCCGTGTCGACCCGTCGCGACCCCTGCACTACGAGGGTGCGATCCGCTGGGACTGGACCGCGGACCAGGACGGCACCGACCTGACCTGCCCGATGTACCCGGCGATCTCGGCGATCGTCGACCATGCCCGGTCCGGGCGCCAGCGCCACCCGCTGATCATGTGCGAGTACTCGCACGCCATGGGCAACAGCTGCGGGACCCTCGCCGAGTACTGGGATGCCATCGAATCGACGCCCGGGCTCCAGGGCGGGTTCATGTGGGAGTGGTGGGATCACGGCCTCGTCCAGACGCTCCCCGACGGCACGCAGCGCTGGGCCTATGGCGGCGACTTCGGCGACGAGCCCAACGACGGCAACTTCTGCACCGACGGCCTCACCTGGCCGGACCGCCGGCCGAAGCCCGCGCTCTGGGAGCACCGGGCGCTCGCCGCGCCCGTCCGCATCTCCGGCGATCCGAAGGACGTCGTCCGCGGCAGGATCCAGGTCCACAACCGCGGGGAGGTCCGCGACCTCGGCTGGCTGACCGCCCACTACACCCTGGCGGTCGACGGCGACGTCGTCGCCGAGGCCGACGTCGAGCTGCCGCCGGTCCGGCCGGGCGAGCATGCCGCCGTCACGCTGCCGGGCTGGCCCGCCGGCGGGCTGCCGGCCGGTCGGGAAGCCTGGCTGACCGTCGCGTTCCGGACGGCCGCCGAGAGCGCCTGGGCGCCGGCGGGCTTCGAGGTCTGCGAGATCCAGCTGCCGGTCCCGATCGCCCCGTCCGGTGCGCCGGGCACGCGGCCCTCGCCGGCGGGCGGCGGCGCCGCGGTCTCGCTCGACGACGCCGGTCGCCTCATCCATCCGCTGCTCGCGTCCGGGCCGGCGCTGTCCCTGTGGCGCGCCCCGACCGACAACGACCGGATCGTCGGGGTGGCCGCCCGATGGGCGGCGTTGGGCCTCGATCGGCCGGAGCGGCACCTGATCGACGTCCGGCGCGAAGGCGACGCGACGATCGTGCGCGCCGAGATCCGGACCGGCGCCGGGATCGTCCTGCCGCACGAGCAGCGGTTCACGGCGCTGACCGGTGGCGGGATCGACGTCGCGGAGACGGTCGTCATCCCCGGGTCCCTCGCCGACCTGGCCCGGATCGGGACCGTGCTCGAGACCGTGCCCGGGCTCGAGACGCTCGAGTGGTTCGGAACGGGACCCGTCGAGACCTACCCCGATCGCAAGCGCGCCGGGCTGGTCGGCCGCTGGCGTTCGAGCGTCACGGACCAGTACGTGCCCTACATCCGCCCCCAGGAGAACGGCGGCCACGCGGACGTCCGCTGGCTGACGCTGGCCGACGGCGAGGGCCATGGCCTGCGGATCGTCCTCGACGAGCCGCGCCAGGTGTCGGCGACCCACATGCGCGCCACCGACCTCGCGACCGCCACGCACGACGTCGAGGTGGTGGCCAGGCCCGAGACGATCGTGCATCTCGACGTCGCACACAGAGGCCTCGGGACGGCGAGTTGCGGCCCCGACACGCTGCCGGCCTACCTCGTCGGTGCCGGCACGTACCACTGGTCCTGGTCGCTCCATCCCGTCGCGCCGGACTGACACGTGACGGTCGAGTGGCGCGCCGACGACCGGCAGTTCCACCTCCGGAACGAGTCGATCAGCCTCGTCCTGCGCGTCTACGAGGACGGGACGCTCGGCCACCTGCACCTGGGTGGGCCGCTGCCCGCCGGTCGGTCGTACCGGCACCTCGGTCCGGACCCCTTCCCGGGGTTCTCGAATCGGGTGGGGGAGCCGGTCCCGCTGGCCTATCCGACGAGCGGGACGGGCGACTTCCGGGTGCCCGCGCTCGTGGCGGTCGCGGCGGACGGTTCGACCGCGCTGACCCTGCGCTATCGCGACCATCGGATCCTCGCCGGCAAGCCGTCCCTCGAGCCGCTGCCGGCGACCTATGTCGAGGACGACGCCGAGGCGGAGACGCTCGAAGTCACCCTCGCCGACGAGCCGGCGGGCATCGAGGTGGACCTGCGGTTCACGATCTTCCGCGACCGGCCGGTCATCGCCCGGAGCGCCACCATCCGGAACGTCGGGAGCGCGCCCGCTGACCTGCGCTGCGCGATGAGCCTCGCGGTGGACCTGCCCGATGCCGACTGGATCCTGCTCGGCCTGGCCGGGGCGTGGGCCCGGGAGCGGCACGTCGTCGAGCGCCGCCTCGTTCCCGGCCGGCAGTCCGCCTCGAGCACGCGCGGCGCGTCGAGCGCCCACCACAACCCGTTCCTCGCGTTGCGCCGATCCGCGACCGACGAGGCGCACGGCGAGGCCTACGGGTTCAGCCTGGTCTATTCCGGCAACTTCCTCGCCGAGGCCGAGGTCGAACCGTACGGGACGACGCGCGTCCGGCTCGGCATCGAGCCCGACACGTTCGGCTGGCGCCTCGAGCCGGGCGCGTCGTTCGGGACCCCGGAGGCCGATCGTGGCCTACTCGGACGCCGGCCTCGGTGCGCTGTCGGACGCGTTCCACGGCCTCTTCCGGGAGCGGCTCGCGCGCGGCCAGTGGCGCGATCGCCCGCGACCGGTGCTCATCAACAACTGGGAGGCGACCTACTTCGACTTCGACGCCGACAAGCTCGTCCGGATCGCGGCGTCGGCCAGGGAACTCGGCGTGGAGCTCTTCGTCCTCGACGACGGCTGGTTCGGCAAGCGCGACGACGACACGACCTCGCTCGGCGACTGGGTCGTCGACCGGCGCAAGCTGCCCGACGGGATCGACGGCGTCGCGGAGCGGATCACCGCGCTCGGCATGGGCTTCGGGATCTGGATCGAGCCGGAGATGGTCAGCGCCGAGAGCGACCTGTTCCGGGCGCACCCGGACTGGGCCATCGGCATCCCCGGCCGGCCGCGCACCGAGAGCCGCCAGCAGCTCGTGCTGGACATGGCGCGGCCCGAGGTGGTCGACCACCTGACCGAGGTCCTGACCGCGGTCCTCGCGAGCGCGCCGATCACGTACGTCAAGTGGGACATGAACCGCAACATCACCGAGCCGTGGTCGGCGTCGCTGCCGCCCGACCGGCAGGGCGAGTTCTTCCACCGCTACATCCTCGGCGTGTACGAGCTCTACCGGCGGCTGACCACGCGCTTCCCCGAGATCCTGTTCGAGTCGTGCGCCAGTGGCGGTGGCCGGTTCGACCCCGGGCTGCTGGCGTTCGCGCCGCAGGCCTGGACGAGCGACGGGACCGACGCCGTCGAGCGGCTGCGCATCCAGTGGGGGACGTCGCTGGCGTACCCGCTGAGCTCGATGGCGGCCCACGTCTCGGCCGTGCCCAACCACCAGGTCGGGCGGGTCACGCCGCTCTCGACCCGCGCGGCCGTCGCGTTCTTCGGGGTGTTCGGCTACGAGCTCGACCCCACGGCGCTGACTGCCGCCGAGCGCGCCGAGATCGCCGACCAGATCGCCCTGTACGTCCGCTACCGCGACGTGTTCCAGCGCGGGCGTTTCGTGCGTCTGGAGAGCCCGTTCGAGGCCGACCGCGACGAGGTCGCATGGATGGTCGTGAGCGAGGATCGGCGGCGGGCGGTGGTCGGCTACTACCGGATCCTCGGCCAGCCCGATCCCGGCCCGGTCCGGCTGCGCCTCCGCGGTCTCGACGCCGGGGCCACGTACGAGGTCACGCCCTGGCCCGCCGACGGGGTCGACCTCGTCCGCGAGCCCGCCGGGGAGCGCGGCGGCGCCGAGCTGATGGCCGCAGGGTTCGCCCTCGACCTCGGCCGCGACGAGACGATGACCCGCGGCGACTTCTGGGCGCGCCTCTTCGTGCTGGACGCCCGCTGACCGCGCGGCCCGGCCGGATCGGTCGGCCGGGTCAGCCCTTGGTCGAGCCCAGGGTCAGGCCGCGCACGAACTGCTTCGAGAGGACCAGGTACACGACGATCGTGGGCAGGGCGACCATGAACGCGGCCGCGGCGAGCAGGTTCGTGATCGGTGAAGAACGCGCCCTGGAGGTTGTTGAGGGCCGAGGTGATCGGCCGCTTGTCGCCGGTCTTCATCAGCATCAGCGCCCAGAAGAAGTCGTTGTAGATGAACGTGAACTCGAGCGTCGGCCAGGGCCGCGAGGGCCGGCCGGCAGAGCGGCAGGATCACGCGCCGGTAGATCGTCCAGAGCGACGCGCCATCGACGAGGGCCGCCTCGGTCAGCTCCCTGGAGATCGTCTTCATGTAGTTGCTCAGCACGAACGTGCAGAAGCCGGTCTGGAAGACGACGTGGATCAGGATGATCCCGAAGTACGAGTCGTACATCACGCCGTAGTCGCTCGAGCGGCTGCGGCAGCGGCAGGACCAGGTAGATGCGGTACAGCGGGACGATGATGACCTGCGGCGGGAGCAGGTTCCCGGCCGTGAACATCATCAGCAGGAACAGGTTGAAGCGGAAGCTGAACCGCGAGAACGACGAAGCCGAGCATCGACGAGATGAACAGGGTGATGGCGACCGCCGGGGATCGACGATGATCAGCGTGTTGAGGAAGAAGCTGCGGCAGCTCGGCCTCGGTTCCAGGCCGTCACGAAGTTGTCGAGGTTCAGCGTCTGCGCGCATGGAGACGTAGCCGTCGTAGCGACGTGTCGGCGTACGGTCGGAGCGACGGTGTAGAGCGTCCACAGCGATCGGGAAGCAGCCAGACGAGCGCGAGCGCTGATGAGGACGACGTGGAGCAGGCACCCGCTGCCAGCGGATCCGCGTCGGGGACGGACGCCGACCGTGGCCGCTCGTCGGCGTCGGCGGTGGTCGCCGCTCATGCCTGGTCCGCTCGGGTGGTCCGGGTCGAGGAAGATCACGATCGGGACCGAGCGAGATCACCAGCAGGACGACCGCGATCGCCGACCCGAACCCGAGGAGGTTCGCCTCGCCGATGCTGTTGTTGGTGATGAGGATCGAGAGCAGCTCGAGCCCGTTCTTGCCCCTGGTTGATGATGTACGACGATGTCGAACGCCCGCAGCGACTCGATGACGGTGACGACGATGATCACGACGTTGATCGGCCGCATGACCGGGAAGACGACCCGGAAGAACGTCTGGCGTTGGCTGGCGCCGTCGATCGCGGCGGCCTCACGCAGCGTCGGGTCGACGCTCTTGAGCCCGGCGAGGTAGAGCACCATCACGTACCCGACGTGGCGCCAGCTGGCCGCCACCAGGACGGCCCAGATGTTGAGCGATCGGGTCGCCGAGCCAGTCGATGACGTTGTCCTGGCCGGTCCGCCCGAGGACGCTGTTGATGAACCCCTGCGACGTGTACTGGAGCTGCCAGATGAATCCGACGACCGCCAGCGACAGCACGACCGGGATGAAGAACGCGCTCTGGTAGATCCGCGTGCCGCGCATCTCCCGGTCGAGCAGCACCGCGAGGAAGATCCCGATGGGCGTCGCGATGAAGACGAACACGAGCAGCCACAGGATGTTGTGCCAGACCGCCGGCCAGAAGAGCGGGTACGCGGTGAACAGCGTCTCGTAGTTCTTGAGGCCGATGAAGTTCTTGGCCTCGATGACCGGCGTATCCCGTGCCAGTTCGTGAACGACAGGCCGATCGAGAACGAGGGTCGGCAGCCAGATCGAGGGAGATGCACAGGAAGGTCGGGATGCCGACCATGAGGCGCCATCGCGGCCTTGTCGCGTCGGGTCAGGAGCGTAGCAGCTTGCGCCGCGGATTCGCGAGGACATCCGCCCCGCCGATCACCGGACCGGGCGGGGCGGATGCGCCAGATGACGTAGTGGTCCCTGACATGGCGTCAGGATAGACCGATGGTCGAGGTCACTGAGCGGCGGGAGCTGAGTCCCAGAAGTCCTGGATGGACTTCTGATAGGCCAGGCCATGTCCTGGTCCGGCTTGGCGAGGAACGTCTGGAGGAAGCGCTGCATGCCGTCCTGGGTCCGCGAAGTCCGGGCGCGTGTCGCGGTCGAGGAACTGGGTGATGCGCTTGGCCTTGCTGACGATCTCGACGGCCTTCTTCTGGAGCGTCGGTGTACGTGCTCGTGTCGCTGTCCTTCGCGGTCGGCAGGACGCCGGGCTGGTTCTGGAAGATGATGCCCTGGGTCGAGCCCTTCGCCCAGAACTCGAGATAGGCCTTGGCGGTGTCGCGCTCGGCCTCGAGGTTCGGCGCCTTCGCGGCGATCTGCCACGTGTCGATCGGGGCGTCGAGCGCGGCCTCCGCGTCGAACGAGGTGCCCGAGCGTCGGGAACGGGAAGAAGTCGAGGTCGTCGAGGTCGGCCTGGCTTCGTCGCGTGAACTGCACCGGACACGAACAGTGCCGAGCAGGTACATGCCCGACTTCTTCGCGACAGCGTGTTCGCCGCGTCCTGCCAGGTCGAGGCCGGCGTAGTCCTTGGCGTGGAAGGGGAGGATCTCCTTCCACTTCTCGAAGACCGCCGTGACCTTCGGGTCGGTCCACTTCTCCGTGCCGGCCATCAGGCCGACGTGGAAGTCGTAGCCGTTGAGCCGGAGGTTGAGGATGTCGAACGTGCCCATCGCCGGCCAGCCGTCCTTGTCGCCGAACGCGATCGGGGTCAGGCCGTCGGCCTGCATCTTCGTGGCCGAGCGCCTTGAGGTCGTCCCAGGTCGCCGGGACGGTGTAGCCCTTCTCCGCGAAGACGCTCTTGCGATAGAAGACGGCCCACGGGTAGTAGTCGACCGGGATGCCGTACACCTTGCCGTCGTTGCCCGACGACGGACTGTGGCGAAGCCTTCGGTGAAGTTGTCCTTCACCTTCGCCCAGACGTCGTCGATCGGCGGCGGTCAGGCCCTGGTCGGCGAAGAACTTCATGCGGAAGCCGGAGAACCACGTGTAGGCCGTCGTCCGGCGTGCCGCCGAGATAGTTCGCGATCTGGTTCTGGAAGGTGCTGTGGTCGACGGTGTTCATCTTGACGTCGATGCCGGTCTCTTCGGTGAAGGCGGCGTTGACGGCCTGCCATCGCCGTCCGTCTCCTTGACATCGGAGTGGTTGCTCCCGATGCTGACACGCTTCCAGTCGCGGCGCTCGGGGCGGCGCGCGCTCGGGGCGGCGGCGCTCGGTGCGGCCGCGCTGGCGGCGGCGCTCGGGGCGCTGGATGCGCCGGACGGACCGCACGCCGCGATGATCGCGGGGACGGTCGCGAGGCCGGCGACGCCGGCGACGCCCTTCAGGACCGTCCTGCGGGAGACGGAACGCGTCTCGATGGGTTCGGTCATAACTGCTCCTCCTCGGGACCCTGTCCGACAAAATCCAACAGGTTCACCCGGATTGTGTGCATCGCGGCTTGCGGTGTCAAGGATTCTGGGTGACAGTTTGGGAGAGACCTTGTCGGGTTCCGTTGACTTTCGTGTGGAGTCACGGCAATCTTTGTTCGACAAAGAAGGGTGGCGAGGTGAGCATGACGGACGGCTCCGTCGGATCCAAGGGTGGAGCGGTGATGCTCGCCCGACAGCGTCAGGCCTTCATCCTCGAACGCGTGCGCGAGGTCGGGGCGGTTCGCGTCGCCGAGCTGGTCCGCGAACTCGGCGTCTCGGACATGACCGTTCGACGCGATCTCGAGATCCTCGACGATCGAGGGCTGCTCGAGAAGGTCCACGGCGGCGCCACGTCGCTCATCGGGCATGCCCTGTTCGAGCCGGGATTTGCCGCCAAGTCGTCGCTCCAGCAGGCCGAGAAGGACGCGATCGCCGACGCGGCCGCGGCCCTCGTCGAGCCGGGCATGGCCATCGGCGTGTCAGCGGGCACGACCACCTATGCCCTGGCCCAGCGCCTCGCCGACGTGCCGGGGCTGACCGTGGTCACCAACTCCATCCGGGTCGCGGACGTGCTCCACCAGGTGGGTCGCACGGACCAGACGATCGTGCTGACCGGCGGCGTGCGCACGCCGTCGGAGGCGCTGGTGGGCCCGTTCGCGGTGGCGGCCCTGCGCACCGTCCACATGGACCTCGTGTTCGTCGGGGTCCACGGCATGGACCCGCATTCCGGGTTCACCTGCCCGAACCTCCTCGAGGCGGACACCGACCGGGCCCTGATCGAGGCCGGGCGCCGCCTGGTCGTGGTCGCCGACCATTCGAAGTGGGGCGTCATCGGCATCAGCTCGATCGCCCGGCTGGACCAGGTCGACGTGCTCATCACCGACGCCGGCCTCGAGATGGACGCGCGACGCGCGCTCGCGGCCGAGGTCCGCCAGCTCATCGTGGTCGACCCGATGGCCGCGCTGGAGGAGCGCGTCGACCGTGCCATCTGACCGTGCCTCGCCCGCGCCGGCGGATGACGGGCACGACGGCTCGGCGAGTGGCCGGCCGCGTCGTGCGATGAACGGCGGGGTGCTGCCGAACGAGCTCGCGCACGACCCCCACCGCCGCTACGACCCGCTCAACGACGAGTGGGTGCTCGTGTCCGCCGGCCGGACGCTTCGACCGTGGCTGGGCGCCGAGGAGCCCGAGATCGCCCACGACCGCCCGACGTACGTGCCGGACTGCTACCTGTGCCCGGGCAACGTGCGTGCCAACGGCGGGCGCAATCCGGCCTACACCTCGACGTTCGTCTTCGACAACGACTTCGCGGCCCTGCGCACCGACACCTCCGAGATCGCGGTCGAGGATGGCCTGCTCCTCGCCGAGGGCGAGCGGGGCGTCTGTCGGGTCGTCTGCTTCTCGCCCCGCCACGACCTGACCCTCGGCGGCATGCCGCCCGCGGACATCCGTCGCGTCATCGACGTCTGGGCCGATCAGACGAGCGAGCTCGGCGCCGACTACCGCTGGGTCCAGGTGTTCGAGAACCGCGGCGCCGCCATGGGCGCCTCCAACCCGCACCCGCACGGCCAGGTCTGGGCGGGCACGGCGCTGCCGGGTGCGGCGAGCCGGGAGAGCGCGAGCCAGGCCCGGTACGCGGCCACGAACGGGCGGCGCCTGCTCCTCGACTACGTCCGCCAGGAGTCGCACGGTCCGCGCACGGTCGTCGAGAGCGACGAGTGGCTGATCGTCGTGCCGTTCTGGGCGTCATGGCCGTTCGAGACGCTGGTGATCCCGAAGCGACCCGCCGCGCGACTGCCCGAGCTCGACGACGCGGCGCGGGACGGCCTGGCCGACGCGCTCGTGGAACTGCTGGGCCGGTACGACGGCTTGTTCCGGCGGCCGTTCCCGTACTCGATGGGCTGGCACCAGGCGCCCTTCGGCGACCCGGCCGCCACCGAGGCCTGGCAGGTCCACGGCCACTTCTACCCGCCGCTGCTGCGCGCGAACGTCCGCAAGTTCATGGTCGGCTACGAGCTGCTCGCCGAGACGCAGCGCGATCTCACCCCCGAGGACGCCGCGGAGCGACTGCGCGCCGTCGTCCTGACCCGCACGCCGACCGAGACCCCGTCGCCCTCCTCCGCCGGGGCGCCCGTGACCCCCGCACGGGCTGCCCCGGCCTGACCCTCGTCCGCGCCGACGGCCCGAACCGGCCGTCCCGCCGGCCCGCTAGCATGGCGGCACACCGGACGGAGGGACCATGCGGCTCTGGGGCGGGCGATTCAGCGAGGCCAACGACGCGCGGGTCGAGGCGTTCACGTCCTCGATCGACGTCGACCGCGAGCTGGCGGCCGACGACCTGGCCGGCTCCATCGCCCACGTCCACGGCCTGGGCCGGGCCGGCCTCCTGACCGACGCCCAGGTCGATGAGCTCGTTGCCGGCCTGACGGCGCTCGCCGCGGACGTCGAGGCCGGCACGTTCGCGTGGGACCCGGCGCTCGAGGACGTCCACCTGAACCTCGAGGCGGCGCTCGTCGAGCGGATCGGACCGGTCGCCGGCCGGCTGCACACCGGCCGCTCGCGCAACGACCAGGTCGCGACGGACCTGCGGCTCTGGACCCGTCGCGCGATCGATCGCCTCGACGCGGCGAATCTCGCGTTCGAGCATGCGCTCGTCGGCCTCGCCGAGCGCGAGGGCGAGGCCATCCTGCCGGGCACGACCCACATCCAGCCGGCCCAGCCGGTCCTGTTCGGCCACCACCTCCTCGCCTACGTCGAGATGGTCGAGCGCGACCGGGGCCGTCTGGCCGACGCACGGCGGCGCCTCAACGTCAGCCCGCTCGGCGCGGGCGCGCTGGCCGGGGCCGGCTATCCGCTCGATCGCGAGACGACGGCCCGGGAGCTCGACTTCGAGGGTGTCACCGCGAACTCGCTCGACGCCGTCAGCGACCGCGACTTCGTGGTCGAGGTGCTCGCCGCCGTCGCGCTCGGGATGGTCCACCTGAGCCGGCTCGCCGAGGAGATCACCTGGTGGTCGAACCCGGCGTTCGGGTTCGTCCGTGCCTCGGACGCGTTCTCGACCGGCAGCTCGATCATGCCCAACAAGAAGAACCCCGACCCGGCCGAGCTCGTCCGGGGCCGGGCGGCGCGCGTCATCGGCGCGCTGACCGACGGTCCTGGCCCTGCTCAAGGGCCTGCCGCTCGCGTACCAGCGGGACCTCCAGGAGGACAAGGCGCCGCTGTTCGACGCGGTCGCCGTCTACGAGGCGTCGCTCGGCGTGCTCGCCGGGATGCTCGACACGCTGACCGTCGACGCCGCGCGGATGCGGGCCGCGGCGGACGAGGGCTACACGACGGCGACGGCCGTGGCGGACGCGCTGGTCCGGCGCGGCATCCCGTTCCGTGCCGCCCACCACGTCGTCGGCTCGCTCGTCGCGCAGGCCGAGGCGGCCGGCGTGCCGCTCGACGCGGTCGAGGACGGGATGATCGGGATGGCCCTCGGGGCGAGCGGCGACGCGGATGTCGCGGCCCTCGCAGCGGAGCCCGGGATCGGCGACGCGTTGCGCGCCGCCGCGTCGATCGACGGGGCGCTGGCCTCGTGCGACGTCACCGGTGGCACCGCGCCCGCACGGGTCCGGGCCGCCCTGTCGGAGGTCCGCGCCCGGCTCGACGCGGACCGTTGATCCCCGGCCGGGGTCACCCGGCCGGGCGGTGTCAGCGGGGATCAGTGGCCGACGCAGGTCCCGCCGTTCGCGTCGCTGTTGGTCCCGTCGGGGCAGGTCGTGTCGCTCCAGATCACGCTCGACAGGCCGGACGCGTGCCCGAGACGCGCACCCGTGAGGTCCGCCCGGGACAGGTCCACGCCGTTCAGCCGTGCGTACCGGAGGTTCGCGCCGGCGAACGACGCGGCGTTGAAGACGGTCCAGCGCAGGTCGGCCCGATGCAGGTCGGCGCCGTCGAAGATCGGCCCCGGTGGCGCCGCCGTGCCGCCACGTGACGCGGGCGAGCGAGGCGTCGCGGAAGCCTGCGAAGGCGGCGGTCACGCCGTCCATGTCGGCCCGGTCCAGGTTCGCGCCCCGTCAGGGTGGCGTCCTCGAACGAGGCGTTCGTCAGGTTCGCGCGATGCAGGTCCGCGCCGTTCAGGATCGCGTCGCAGAGCAGCGCGCCCGTCGCGTTCGCGCGGTACAGCCAGGCACCGGCGAGGTTGGTCCGCGGCTGGTCCGGATCGCACCCGGCGTTCACGCCGACGAGATTCGCCCGCGCGAGGTTGATGCCGTGGAGGTCCTGGCCGATGACGACCGCACCGGAGAGGTCGCAGCGATGGAGGTCGGCTCCGGCCGCGGGCGTCCGCCCCGAGCAGTCCCGATAGCTGGCGGCTGCGGCGCCGCTCGGGATCGCGAGCATCGCGAGCAGCATGGCGCCCAGGGCGATGGACACGGCCGCGCGACGGCGGATGGGCGTGCGAGGACGGGGACCGGACGACATGAGATGAACCCTCCAGACGGACCGACGAGTGCCTTGGCGCCGATGGTCATGCCCACGCATAGGACCCGTCAATGCTGCGCGGCGTCAATTCCCGTCAACGCTCATGCCGGCTCGCCGGTGGCGGTGCCTGACCGCACCGCGCCGTCCGGTACCATCGCCCGAAGCCCGGCTGCGGAGGACCGCCATGCTGACCCCCGACACGATCCGCGACGCCCCGAAGGCGATGCTGCACGACCATCTCGACGGCGGGCTGCGGCCGGCGACGGTCATCGACCTGGCGTCCGAGTTCGGCTACGAGAGCCTGCCGACCACGGACGTCGAGGCGCTCACCGCCTGGTTCCGGCGCGGCGCCGATCGCAAGTCGCTCGAGCTCTACCTCGAGACGTTCGCCCACACGACCGGCGTCATGCAGGAGCGCGACGCGATCATCCGGGTGGCCGCCGAGTGCGCCGAGGACCTGGCGGCCGACGGCATCGTCTACGCCGAGGTGCGCTATGCGCCGGAGCTCTCGACCGAGCGCGGCCTGACGCTCGACGAGGTCGTGGCGGCCAACCTCGAGGGGTTCCGGCTGGGCTCGGAGCGCGCCGCCGCGGCCGGCCGGCCGATCGTCATGAAGATGCTCGTCACCGCCATGCGCCAGGCCGCCCGCTCGGTCGAGGTCGCCGAGTGTGCGGTCCGCTGGCGTGACGCGGGCGTGGTCGGCTTCGACATCGCCGGGCCGGAGGCGGGCTACCGCCCGACCCGCCATCTCGATGCGTTCGAGTACGTCCGCCGCGAGAACTTCCACATCACGATCCACGCGGGCGAATCGTTCGGGCTGCCGTCCATCTGGGAGGCGCTCCAGTGGTGCGGCGCCGAGCGCCTGGGCCACGGCGTCCGGATCGTCGACGACATCACGGTCCGCGACGACGGGACGGTGGCGCTCGGTCGCCTGGCCGCGTTCGTGCGCGACCGGCGCGTGCCGCTCGAGATGTGCCCGACCTCGAACGTCCACACGGGCGCCGCTGCCTCGATCGCCGAGCACCCGATCGACCTCCTCCGCCGCCTCCGCTACCGGGTGACGGTGAACACGGACAACCGCCTGATGAGCGGCGTGTCGCTGTCGAGCGAGTTCGCGGCGCTCGACGCGGCGTTCGGCATCGGCCTCGGCGAGATGGAGTGGCTGACGATCAACGCGATGAAGAGCGCGTTCGCGCCGTTCGACGAGCGGCTGCGCATCATCAGCGAGGTGGTGAAGCCGGGCTACGCGCACCTGCGGGCCGGCGAGACCCGGGTCGTCGCCGGCGGGTGATGGACGGTCCGCGATCGATCAGGACGGGGATCCGACTCGATGGCCGCCGTGCGCTCGTGACGGGCGCCGGCATCGGCATCGGTCGGGCGATCGCCCGCGGGCTGGCCGATGCCGGCGCGGCCGTGGTCCTCCACCATCGCGACCACGGCGAGGGCGCCCAGGCCGAGGTGGACGCGATCACGGCGGCCGGTGGACGCGCCATGGCGCTCGAGGCCGATCTCTCCGATCTCGAGGCCGGCCGCGATCTCGTCGAGCGCGCCGTCGACTGGCTCGGCGGCCTCGACATCCTCGTGAACAACGCCGGTCGGACCGTCAGCGGACCCATGGCGTCGTTCACCGCCGCCGACTTCGATGCCGTCGTCCGGCTCAACATCGGAGCCGCGTACTTCTGCACCGCCGCCGCGATCCCGGCCCTCGCTGCGAGCGGGCACGGGTCGATCGTCAACGTGGCCTCGGTGCACGGGCAGGCGAGCGGCACGTCCCACGCGCTCTATGCCGCGACGCGCGGCGCGGTCATCGCGATGACCCGGTCGCAGGCCCTCGAGCTGGCGCCGCAGCGGATCCGCGTCAACGCGCTCGGTCCGGGTGTCATCGAGGTCCCGCGCTACTTCGACGATCCGCGCTACACCACCGAGCGCGGGGGCCAGGCCGTTCCACTCGGGCGTGTCGGGCGGCCGGAGGACGTGGCGGACGTCGCGGTCTTCATGGCCTCGGACGCCGCGAGCTTCGTCACGGGTACGGTCCTGTGGGTCGACGGGGGGACCATGGCCCGGCTGAACATCGGCGATCTCGACGCCCTCGACTTCGACGGACCGGACGACCAGGCCGGGTCTGGGGCCGGCAGGCCGAACGCCTAGCCGGCCGGCAGGGCCACCACGAACCGGCTGCTCGCGTAGCCGTTCGGCTCGAGGAAGATGCGGCCGCCCATCGCGGTCATCAGCCGACGGGCGGCGAAGAGACCGATGCCGGACCCGCGGCTCCGACCCCCGCCGCCGATGCGCACGAACGGTTCGAACACGCTCTCCCAGTCCTCGCGCGGGACGCCTGGTCCGTCGTCGGTGATGTAGACCTGGATCTCGTCGCCGAGGTGCCACACGCCGATGCTCACCCCGTCGGCGCTCGGCGCGTACTTCGACTCGTTCTCGAGGATCTGCTCGAGCACCTGGCGGAAGCGGCCCTCGTCGCCGATCGCCACGACCGACCCTTCCGGCCGCTGCCAGCGGATCGGATGCGGCCGCAGCAGGAGGCGCAGCATCTCGACGGTCTCGTCGACGGCCGCGACCGCGTCGAACGGCGCCCGCGAGAGGCCCGTGAGGCCCTCGCCGCGAACCGACGCCAGGATCGAGTCCACGAGTCGGTCCAGCCGGCCGAGCTGGTCGAGAGCGGCGGTGCGCCACGCGACCGGATCCGCGGGCTCGGCCGGAGGCGGGTCACCGGGCGCGGGGCCGGTGGCGGCATCGGCCAGCAGGTCGACGTAGACGCGGACCACGGACAGCGGCGTCCGCAGCTCGTGCGTCACGACCGACAGGAGTTCGGCCCGTGCGGCGTCGAGGGCGGTCAGCTGGACGAGCCGGGCCTCGACCTCGGCGGTCAGCCGGCCCTTCTCGACGATCCCGGCGAGCAGTGCGGCGATCGTGCGCAGGAACTCGATCTCGCCCTCGTCGAAGTCGCGGACCTCACGCGTCTGGACGTTGAGCACGCCGACGACCTGGTCGTGCCATTCGAGCGGCACCGACAGCATCCCGGCCAGCGCCTCGATGTCGAAGCCGCGGACCCAGGCGAACCGCGGGTCCTTCGTCACGTCCGGCACGGCGATCGGCTGACGCGTGGCGGCGACGCGGCCCGTGATGCCCTGACCCCACTCGAGGCTGACCTTGCCGACCTGTGAGCGGTCGAGGCCGTTCGTCGCGGCCAGCGTCAGGCGCGTCCGCTCGTGGTCGGCGAGGTAGAAGGAACAGACCTCGACCCGCATCGCCGCGGTCGTGCCGTCGACGATCGAGCGCATGAGCTCGTCCCAGTCGCGCGCCTGGGTCGCCAGCCTCGCGATCTCGTGCAGGAACGCGAGCTCCTGGACCGGCAGGAGATCGGCCGGCTGCGACAGGGCGGGCGGTCGTTTCGTGTCGCTTGCCATCGGGTGAATCATGCGGCATCGCCGCGGCTGTGGCGTCGCGGTGTTCCAGCCGCCCGTTCCAGGACTGCGGAACCCGTCTTATGCACGAATCTCGGTCCGGGTCGACCCGTCGGTCGCTATGCACGTCGGATGCATAAGACTCGTCCGCGCGCAGGGATCGAAGCGCGGTGCGCCGTCCGAACTAACCCTGGCGACCAGACCCCCACCGGTCCGGGCTCTATGCATCCGACAGGCATAGAGGGTGACCACCCCTCTCGCGAAAGGGGCGAACTCGTGCATAGACGCCGACCCGACCAGGCGGGCGGGCGGCGATCAGACCGCGGCGGGCTCCGGGTCCGTGACGGTGGTCGGCAGGTCGGCGAGCAACGGGTCGGTCCACGACCAGGCCGCCCCGTGGCGCGCGCCGACCGCCCCATGACGGGCCGCCTCCACCCGAAGCGGCAGCCCGAAGATCTCGATGAACCCGACGGCCGACGCGTGGTCGAACGCATCGCCCTCGTCGTACGTGGCAAGGCTCTTGTCGTAGAGCGACAACGGCGAGCGGCGGCCCGACCACCACGGCCTGGCCGTGATCGAGTCGCAGGCGCACCTCGCCCGACACGACGCGCTGCGACGACGACACGTACCCGCGCAGGTCGCGCGACAGCGCGCTGAACCACAGGCCGTCGTAGATGAGCCGGGCCAGCTCGTCGGCCACGAACCGGTCGAACCGGAGCGTGTCGCGCGAGAGCGTCAGGCCCTCGAGCGCGCGGTGCGCGGAATGCAGGATCGTCGCCGCGGGCGTCTCGTAGATCTCGCGGCTCTTGATGCCGACGAGCCGGTCCTCGACGTGGTCGATGCGACCGACGCCGTGGGCGCCGCCGATCGCGTGCACCCGCTCGACGAGCTCGACCGCCGGCAGGCGCTCGCCGTCGAGCGCGACCGGGATGCCGCCCTCGAACTCGATGACGATCTCGACCGGGTCGGGCGCGTCGGACGGCGCGACCGTCCACTCGTAGGCGTCGGCCGGCGGCGTGACCCAGGGATCCTCGAGGACGCCGGTCTCGCACGAGCGGCCCCACATGTTGACGTCGATCGAGTACGGCGAGGCCTTCGTGATCGGGATCTCGATGCCGCGCTCGTTCGCGTAGTCGATCTCCTGGTCGCGGGTCAGGCCCATCCCGACGCGCATCGGGGCGATGACCTCGAGACCCGGGTCGAGCGCGTGGGTCGCGATGTCGAAGCGGACCTGGTCGTTGCCCTTGCCGGTGCACCCGTGGGCGACCGCGTCGGCCTTCTCGCGCGCGGCGACCTCGACGAGGAGCTGGGCGATCAGCGGCCGGGCGAGGGCCGTCGCGAGCGGGTAGGCGCCCTGGTAGAGGGCGTTGGCCTGGAGGTGCGGCCAGACGAAGTCCGTCACGAAGCGCTCGCGGGCATCGACGACGTAGGCGCGCGACGCCCCGGCCGACATCGCCCGACGCTCGACGCCCTGGCGGAGCGAGCCACCGCCGAGGTCGACGGTGAGCGTCACGACCTCGGCGTCGTACTGCTCCTTGAGCCAGGCGACGGCGACCGACGTGTCGAGTCCACCCGAGTAGGCGAGGACGACCTTCTTCACGGGACTGGGGACCTCCGGATCAATGGCTGCGGGCGCTGCTGACGGCCGGGGTGGCCGGGGCGGACCCGGCGCCGATGGCCCTGAACCGATCGAGCCAGCGCTCGAGGCGCGGCTCGTCGGCGAAGAGGACGAGGAGCGTATTGTCGCCCGCCAGCGTGCCCTCCTGCTCGCGCAGGGTCGACTCGTCGATGGCCTGGGCGATGACGCTGGCCGTGCCGGGCGTCCCGGTCAGCACGAGGATGAGACCGCTCCGCCCGATCGTGACCGGGATGTCGGTGAGGATGCGGGCCAGTCGCTCGTCGGTGGCCGACGGCGAGCTGCCGTTGGTCGACGCGACCGTGTCCGGGGCGACGTAGACGTGGCCGTCGGCGCGGGGCGCCTTGAACAGCCCGAGCTCGCTGATGTCGCGCGAGACCGTGGCCTGCGTCACGGCGAACCCCTGTTCCGTCAGGGCATCGACGAGTTCGCGCTGGCTGCCCACCGGACGCGCCAGGACGAGCTCGCGGATGGCCCGCTGGCGGAGCCGCTTGAGGTCCTGCGTGGCGGTCATCTCGTGCTTGCCTCGGGCTCAGGCCGCGCCGACGCCGGCCGTCCGGGTCGACGTGATGCGCGTCCCGAACGACTCGTCGGACAGCGCCCGGGTCAGCGCGTTCGGGGCGGAGGCGTCGGCGATGATCGCCTCGGCGCCGTCCCAGCCGAGCGCTCCGAGCGCAGCCCGGACCTTGGGCACCATGCCGCCCGCGATGACGCCCGAGCCGATGAGGTGCTCGGCCTCGGCGACGGTCAGCGTGTCGAGCCGTCGGCCGTCCGCGTCGCGCACGCCATCGACATCGGTCAGCAGGACCAGTTGGCGGGCCCCGAGGCCTGCCGCGATCCCGGCCGCCACGTCGTCGGCGTTGACGTTGCAGACGATGCCGTCCGCGTCCCGGGCCAGCGGCGCCACGACCGGCACCTGGCCGCCCACGAGGATCGCGTCGAGCAGGTCGCGCCGCAGCCCGACGACGCTCGCCACGAGACCGAGCTCCGGGATGCGTTCGGCGATGAGCAGGCCGCCATCGACACCGGACAGCCCGACGGCATCGACGCCGAGGTCGCGCAGGCCGGCCACCAGCTCGCTGTTGACCACTCCCCGGAGGACCGCGGCGGCCACTTCGAGCGAGGCGGCGTCGGTGACCCGAAGACCGCCCTCGAACCGCGACGGAACGCCCAGGCGCTCGAGCCACTCGGTGATGCGCTTGCCGCCGCCATGGACCAGCACCACGGGACGTCGACGCGCGACCGCGGCCACTTCCCCGAGCACCTGGCTCTGCTCCGCGATCGTCGTCCCGCCAAGCTTGATGACGAGGATCTCGCTCACGTCGTGTACTCGCTGTTTTCGATCACATACGCCTCGGTGAGGTCGCAGCCGAAGGCCTCGCCGGTGCCGGTCCCCAGGCCGAGGTCGAGCGCGATGACCACCTCGGGCGACGTCATGGCCTCCCGCGCGGCCGCGCGATCGAACGAGAGCGGCCCGCCGGCCGCGCCGTCGAACACGGGATGGCCGGCGATCTCGATGCGCAGGCGTGCCGGATCGAGCTGGGCGGCCGTGCCGGCTCGACGGGCGGCGTCAGTCGGCCGGGAGGCCGGCGGCCTCGAGGACCGCGGCGTCGGCCAGGCGCGCATTGCCGGCCGCACCCGCGATCCGGCCCCAGTTGGGGTCGCGGCCGTGGGCGGCCGCCTTGACGAGGCTCGACGACACGACCGCTCGGGCCACGGCCCGTGCCTCCGCGTCATCGACCGCGCCGGTCACCACGGCCGTGATCAGCGTCGCGGCCCCCTCGCCGTCCGCGGCCTGCTGCCGGGCGAGGTCCCGGGCGACGGCCTCGAGGGCCCGTCCGAGCAGGACGGCCTCTGGACTGCCGTCGCGGACAGGCGCGGCCCCCGACGCTCCCGACGCGAGGACGAAGACCGTGTCGTTGGTGCTCGTGTCGCCATCGACGCTCAGCTGGTTCCAGGTGCGGGCCGCCGCCGGTCGCAGCAGGCCCCACAGCGTCTCGGGTGCCACGGCCGCGTCGGTCAGCACGACCGCGAGCATCGTGGCCATGCGCGGGTGGATCATCCCGACGCCCTTGGCGATCCCGCTGACGGTCACCGTCACCGGCCGCCCGTCGGCGTCGGGGAGCTCGACGGTCGTCGTGGCCACCTTGGTCACCGAATCGGTCGTGCGCAGCGCGACGGCCAGGGCCTCGAGGCCGGTGTCGTTCGAGTCGAGCGTCGGCATGACCGACGCGATCCCCGCCGCGACCCGCTCGAGCGGCAGTCGCGTGCCGATGACCCCGGTCGAGAGGTGGAGCGTCAGGTCCTCGGAGATCCCGACCGCCGCGGCGACCAGGGACGCGATCTCGCGCTGATCCGCATCGCCGGCTGCGCCGGTCGCGGCGTTCGCGGAGCCACTGGTCGAGATGATGGCCTGGGCCCAGCCGAACCCGCCCCGTCGGTCGTCCGACGTCCGCGAAAGGTGCTGGCGTGACAGGCGCACGGGCGCGGCCGCGAACGCGTTCGGGGTGAAGACCGCGGCCGCGGCCGCCGGCCCGTCCGTCGCGACGAGAAGACCGAGGTCCGGCCGGCCGGAGGCCTTGATCCCGGCCACCAGGCCATTGGCCCGGAACCCGGCCGGCATGGCGGCACGCCGCTCGACGGTCGGGAACAGGTCGGAGAGCAACGGGGCCAGGGCCGGCCGCAGCGTCGTCATGGGGCGAGCGGCAGTTGCAGGAGGCCGGCCGTCTCGGGCAGGCCGTGCACGAGGTTGAAGGACTGGACGGCCTGTCCAGCGGCGCCCTTCACGAGGTTGTCCTCGACGCCGAGGACCAGGATGCGCCCGGTCCGCTCGTCGAAGCGGACGTGGATCCGCACCTCGTTGCTCCCGGTCACGTGCTTCGTGGCCGGGGGCGTCGGCACGACCGTGACGAACGGCTCGTCCGCGTAGGCGGCGGCGAACAGCTCGTCGAGCTCGGCCTGGCTGACCGGTCGCGTCGGGCGGACGTGGTTGGTCGAGAGGATCCCGCGGGTCATCGGGATGAGGTGGGGGAGGAAGTCGACCGCGACCGACCCCGGGTTCGCGGTCGCGTCGAGGCCGGCCACTGCCGCCACCCGGGCCAGTTCCTGCTCGATCTCGGCGACGTGGCGGTGACCGCCCAGGCCATATGCCTTCACGCTCTCGTTGACCTCGCCGAACATCAGCTCGGGCTTCGACTCGCGCCCGGCGCCGGACACGCCGCTCTTCGCGTCGACCACGAGATCGCCGATCAGGCCGGCCCGGGCGAGTGGCGCGAGCGACAGGATCGTCGCGGTCGGGTAGCAGCCCGGCGAGCCGACGATCGCGACCTCGGCGTCGACGAGCGCCTCGAGCTCCGCCCGATGGAGCTCGGGCAGGCCGTAGACGGCGCGCTCGAGCAGGTCGGGCCGCGGATGCTCGAAGCCGTACCAGCGCGGGTAGTCGCCGGGGTCGCGCAGGCGGAAGTCGGGCCCGAGGTCGATGACGGCGGTGCCGGCCGCGACGAGGTCGGGGACGAGCGCGGCCGCGGTCCCATGGGGAAGCGCGAGGAAGACCGCATCGACCGGCGGGAGGGTCGAGTGGACCGTGAGCTCGGTCGTCGTGAGGTGCGGGTGGATGCCGCCGCAGCGGGTCGTGGTCGCGGTCACGGCCCTGGAGGCCCACGAGGTCGACGTCGGGGTGGCGCGCGAGGATCCGCACGAGTTCGGCGCCGACATAGCCGGTCGCCCCGATGATGCCGACCCGGATGCGCCGCGGGCCGCCGGCCGGATCGACCCCGCGCAGGGACCGAGGCTCGCTCAGGTTGCCGACCGGAACAGGGTGGACCGCCGTCATGGTCGGATGACTATACAGCGCCCTTGCATAGTCATGCAAGGGCGGAGCGGCCTACTTGTAGGCGATCGGCTCCACGGTCAGCGTGTTGGCCGAGCTGGCGCCGCGCGTCCAGATGCGGGTGACGAGGTCCGGCACCATCCAGCGCAGGAAGTAGAGGCGGCAGCCCAGGCAGTAGCCGGTGATCGCGAGGAGCGACTGCAGGCCGGCGACCGCAAGCGCGAACAGCCAGCCCAGCGTCGGCAGGCCGACGACGAACGCGATGAGCGACAACGTGAGCGCGACCGAGCCGAGGACCTGCGCGAACCGCGGCGGGTACTCGTGCTCCGGCTCGGCCGGGCCGAGGTGGGCCACCTTGACGATGCGCCGCCAGATCGCGCCGTAGATCGAGTAGCGGAGGCCGAAGGCGGCACTGGTCCCGATCGACAGGAGGACCACCGCGACCAGCCACGGCGAGTTCGTGACGAGCGCCACGAGCAGGAGGATCGCCGACACGCCGGCACCGAAGCGGTGTCCACGCGGGTCGATCATCCGCGCCTTCGGCAGGCGAGCGGCGGCTTCGGCGGGGATGGCGGACGGCATCTGGATCTCCCTATCGGACGTCGAACGTCCGCGTGAGCATATCAGAGAACTCCGACAAATCTAGTAGGAGATCGAATGGCGGCCCGAGAGCCGCACCGCGCGTTACTCGCCGAGGATGTCCGGGCGGCGATAGGGTCCCGTGGAGATCACCAGACCTTCCGCCTCGTGCGGCGTCGCGCCCGTCGAGTGGATCCGATAGCGGTGGTGGACGACGGTCGCGCCGGCCGAGACCATCGCGTTCACCGGGCAGTACTTGGTCGCGGACAGCTCGATGCAGCGCCGGATCCCGGTCTCCGAGATGTCCGTGCCCCAGACCTCGTGCGTGACGGTCACCTCGGTCAGCACCTGCGGGTATGCATCGCGCTGGAGGCCGACGGCGTGGACCTCGTAGCGGTCGATCGCCTGGCGCTTCTTGGCCGCGATCGAGGCGACGTCCATCGCCGAGCACGCGGCAAGGGCCGCGACGATCGTCTCGACCGGCGACAGCTCGTTCTCCCCGGACGTTGTCGCCGAAGACGAGCGATCGGCCCGTCCCGGTCGTCGTGTCGTAGCGCGTCCCATCGACGACGACGATGTCCGCCCGGCGCTCGCGGGTCACGCCGGGACGTCCTCGGTCACGCCGCCTTCGTCGTCGGCCTGGACCGGGCGATCGGCAAGGAACTGCTCCTGGTAGAGCCGGGCGTAGAGACCGCTCTGCGCCAGCAGTTCGGTGTGCGTGCCGTGTTCGACGATCCGGCCACGCTCGTAGACCAGGATCCGGTCCGCCCGCAGGATCGTCGAGAGGCGGTGCGCGATCGCGATCGTCGTCCGACCCTCCATCAGCCGCTCGAACGCGGCCTGGATGAGCCGCTCGGACACAGTGTCGAGGGCCGACGTCGCTTCGTCGAGGATGAGAATGCGCGGGTCCTTGAGGAGGACCCGGGCGATCGCGATGCGCTGCTTCTCGCCGCCCGACAGCTTGTAGCCACGCTCACCGACGACCGTGTCGTAGCCCTCGGGGAGTTCCATGATCCGGTCGTGCATGGCCGCAGCGGCGGCCGCGGTCTGCAGCTCCTCCTCGGTCGCCTCCGGCTTCGCGTACATGAGGTTCTCGCGGACGGACGCGTGGAACAGGTACGTCTCCTGGGTCACGATGCCGATCGTCTCGCCCAGCGACTTGAGCTTGATCCGCCGGACGTCGATGCCGTCGATCTCGACCGCACCGCTGTCGACGTCGTACAGCCGCGGGATCAGGTAGGTCGTGGTCGTCTTGCCGCTGCCCGACGGCCCGACGAGGGCGACGAGCTCGCCGGGATCGGCGTCGAAGTCGACGTGCTCGAGCGCGAACCCGGGCATCATCTCGATCGCGGGCACATCGGGCCCCGGCGCCTCGGCGTGATCGTGCCCGCGCGCGACCGCGTCGTGGGCGCGCGACGAGGGGACCGCCTCGGTCGGGTAGCGGAACGACACGTCGTGGAATCGGACCCGGCCCATGACCCTCGTCGGGTCGAGGGCGACCGCATCGGGGGCGTCGACGATCTCGGGGTCCATCTCGAGGTACTCGAAGATCCGGTCGAACAGCGCGAGGGCGCCCTGGATCTCGACCTGGACGTTCAGCAGCTGGCCGAGCGGGAAGAAGAGGCGCGACTGGAGGGTCGTGAACGCGACGATGTCGCCGATCGTCGGAGCCGACGGATCGCCCTGGATCGTCAGGTAGCCGGCGAGCCAGTACACGAACGCGGGCGTGATGCTGAAGATCGTGCCGATGATCATGAAGAACCAGCGACCGACCATCGCCTGACGGATCTGCAGCGCGGCGAGTCGTGCGTTCAGGTCGCGGAAGCGCGTGATCGACGAGTCCTGCTGGCCGAAGGTCTTCGCGAGGAGGATGCCGCTGACGCTCAGCGTCTCCTCGGTCAGGGCGGTCAGCTCGGCCAGCGACTTCTGGGTCTCCCCGCTGACCTCGCGCCGGATCTTGCCGACGCGGAACGTCAGGTACATGAAGAAGGGGAGCATGCCGAGGGAGAGGAGCGTCAGGCGCCAGTCGATGAGGAACATCGCGATGACCGTGCTCACCGCGATGGCGACGTTGCTGGTCACCGAGCTCGCGGTGTCGGTCACGACGGCCTGCACGCCGCCGATGTCGTTCGCGATGCGACTCTGGATCTCGCCGGTCCGGGTCTCGGTGAAGAACCGCAGCGGCATGTTCTGGAGGTGGGTGTAGAGCGCGCCACGCAGGTCCTGCATGACGTTCTGGCCGATGAGGTTGTTGAGGTATGCCTGGCCGACGCCGATGAGGCCCGTGAAGATCGGCAGGATGATCATCAGGCCGACGTACAGGTTGAGCTTGAAGAAGTCCTGCTCGGGGATGGCCTCGTCGATGAGGAGCTTGAGCAGGATCGGGTTGGCGAGGCCGATCAGGCTCGTCGCGATGATGGCGACGAGGACGACCGCGACCTGGAGCCGGTACGGCCGGAAGAAGGCGAGGATCCGCCGGATCGTCTGGCCCCGCCGCTCCTTGGGGACCGGGGTGAACTCGCGGCCGGCGCCGCCTCCCCACATCCCGCCACCGCTCATCATCCGGCCGCCGCCGCCGCGACCGCCGCCCGCCGCGCCACCCGTCGCCTGGCGAGTCTGTCCTCTCGGGAAGCTCATGCGTACCTGTGCGCGAGGCGCGCCCCGCGGTCCCTGTTCATCGGGCCGACGCTACCACGAACGTGAGACGGCGGCCTCGCGCGCCTGTCCGTGGCTCGCCGGCCCCGCGACAGCAGCGCTTATGCACGAAATCGGCGCCGGGGTGACCCTCCGGTCGCGATGCATCGTCGGATGCATAGCCTGCCGACGGTCGGATGCACGTCCCGCCGACCGCCGGGCCCGATGGTCGTCCGATGAGCAGGCGTTGAGCGGCTGGTGAGGAGCCATGGCTAGCCTCGATGGATGGCATGGGACTCGTTCGACGTCGACGCGTCGGAGCCAGACGTCCTCGATGGCTTCAAGCTGATCGGGCGGCTGTTCAAGCGGCGGCGACGTCGGCTCGGGATGACGCAGCAGACGCTCGAGCTCGCCTCGGGCGTCGATCAGACCGTGATCTCGCGACTGGAGACCGGCCGCCTGCGAGGCATCCGCTGGTCCAGGCTGGCAAAGGTGGTCGCGGCGCTCGGCGGGATCGGCGAATCCGACCCGCCGCCCCGCTGGTGGGCCGAAGGCCGCCGTCCGCCATACCTCTGATGCATCCGATAGGCATACGCCGGGAGTCCGCCGGGACGACCAAGCCCCGCCAATGCATCCATTGGCATACGACCCGGAAGCCGGACCCAAAGCCAGAATTCGTGCATAAACGTCGGCTTGCCCGGCGAGGAGGCCCCGCGACGACGGGCCCGCGACGACGGGCCCGCGACGAACGCCCTCAGGCTCGGGCGACGATCACGATCGTCGAGCGGCGAGAGGGGAGCCCCCGCGTCAGGAGGTCGCCGGCCAGGCCGAGCAGGAACGTCGGCCAGTGGCGGCCCCACGCCCGTGCCAGATGCCCGACCGTCTGGATCGAGACCTCGCTGAAGCCCGCCGCCGCGGCCGATGCGCGGATGACCGCCGGGTCGTTGCATGCCCCGACGAGCGGATGGGCATCGGCGGCCGTTGCCTTGACCCATGGCTGGACGCGCGCCCGCAGCCCGGTCGGCAGGCCCAGGTACGCGCGGACGAACGGGTGTCGCCGATTGACCGTGGTCGCGACGAGCGTGCCGCCGGGCCGGAGCCATGCGCGCAGGTTCGTCAACGCCGCCGTCGGGATCGGCGAAGTGCTCGAGCGTGAACGACGACAGCACGATGTCGAACGTGCCCGGCGCGAATGCCTCGGACGGCCCGCACAGGTCGACGACCGCGAACTCGTCGAGGTAGGGGACCGGCACGTCCGGGGCGTGGATGTCCGCCCCGACCAGGCGCACGATCCGCCGTCGAAAGCGACGCAGCGATGACGTCCGGCCGCACCCGGCGTCGAGCGCGGCCACGGCCCCCGGCGACGCCGATTCGGCCCGGGCGACCGCTGCGGTCAGGGCCTCGCGGACGACCTGGTGGACGGTCGGCGCGATCCCGAGTCGCGGCAGGACCGCGAATCGGCCGTCATCGGGCACCTGCGACTACCAGGCCGCAGCGGTCGCGGACTCGGTGATGCCCTCGGACTCCAGCCAGCGCTCGGCGTCGATCGCCGCCTTGCAGCCGTCGGCCGCCGCCGTGACCGCCTGTCGGTAGCGATGGTCGTGCACGTCGCCAGCGATGAAGACGCCGTCGACCTTCGAGCCCGTCTCGTCGTGGACCACGAGATAGCCGGCCGCGTCGACCTCGAGCCAGTCGCGGAACGCCTCGGTGTTGGGCCGATAGCCGATCGCGATGAACAGCCCGTCGAGCGCCAGGCTCGTCTCGTCGCCGGTCACGGTGTCGCGCAGCCGCACGCCCTCGACCTTGGCCGTGCCGAGGACCTCCTCGACCGCGGTGTTCGTGTGGATCTCGATCTTGGGATGGGCCATGGCCCGGTCGATCATGATCTTCGAGGCACGGAACGTGTCGCGCCGGTGGAACAGGTGGACCTTGGTCGCGAATCGGGTGAGGAAGGTCGCCTCCTCGAGCGCGGTGTCGCCACCGCCGACGACCGCGATCTCGCGGTCGCGGAAGAAGAAGCCGTCGCAGGTCGCGCACGCCGACACGCCGCGCCCGCGCAGGCGCGTCTCCGAGTCGAGTCCGAGCCAGAGCGCCGAGGCGCCGGTCGCGACGATGACCGCCTGGGCCCTGTACTCCGTGCCACGTGCCCAGATGCGGAACGGTCGTTCGGAGAAGTCGACCCGGTCGATGTCGACGTCGATCAGCTGGCTGCCGAAGCGGGCGGCCTGGTCGCGGAAGGCGGCCATCAGGTCGGGGCCCTGGATGCCGTCCGGGAAGCCCGGGTAGTTCTCGACGTCCGAGGTGAGCATGAGCTGGCCGCCCGGGGCCGAGCCCGCGAGGACCACCGGCTCGAGGTTGGCCCTGGCCGCATAGATCGCGGCGGTCAGGCCGGCCGGGCCCGACCCCACGATCACGAGCTTGGCGTCGACGGGGCCACCGCCGGCGCCGACGGTCGTCGGCCCGCCCGGCTTCGCGATCGGCGCGGCGTCCGATGGCGCCTCGGGCGCATCGATCATCGAGATCGTCAATCCGCCGAACGGGTTCGGGGCCGCAGGGTCGCTGCCGTTGCCCGAGGACTTGTCCGTCATGCCGTCATCGTAGCATGGCGAGCATACTCCCTGGGGGTATCAGTCCCGGCGTCGGCGACGACCCTCACAGGCGATGGAGGGCCGGGATGACGTCGCGGCCGACGAGGTCGAGCGCGTCGGGGTCGATGGCATTGCCGATGCTCACGATGACGTGCTGGGCACCGGCGTCCGACAGTTCGCCGAACCGGTCGACGATCCGTGCCGGCGTCTCCGTCCCGCCCGCGCCATCGGCCGAGATCCGGAAGTTCTGGAGCGTCGAGCGCTCGATCTCGTCGGGGTCGCGGCCCACCGCCGCGCAATGGTCGGCGAGGATCGCGTACTTGCGGGCGATCGCCTCGGGCGACCCGAAGACGTTGCATGCGTCGGCGTACTGGGCGACGAGGCGGAGGGTCTTCTTCTCGCCGCCGCCGCCGATCATGATCGGGACCCTCGGGCGCGACAGTGACTGCGGCGAGTTCATCAGACGGGTCGCGTGGAACTGGCGGCCCTCGAACGCCCCTTCCGTGCCGCGCTCACCGCTCCACATCGCATGGGCGATCTGGAGCGTCTCCTCGAGCCGCTCGAACCGGTCACCAAGGGTGGGGAACGGGAAGCCGAGGCTCCTTGACTCGTCCTCGTTCCAGGCCGCCCCGATGCCGAGCCAGGCCCGGCCGCCCGAGAGGACGTCGAGCGTGGTCGTCGCCTTGACCCACAGGCCGGGGAGCCGGTAGTGGACGCCGCCGACCATCAGCCCGAGTCGGGCGCGCTCCGAGTGGGCCGCCATGAACCCGAGGGTCGTCATGCCCTCGAGCATCGGCTCCTCGGGCCGGCCCACCCCGCGGATCTGGAAGAAGTGGTCCATCACCCAGATCGAGTCGAAGCCGACATCGTCCGCCTGGCGGACGACCCGGGCGAGCGTGGGGCCGATCTGCTCCGGCCCGCCAGGCCACGTGAACGACGAGATCTGCAGGCCGAGCTTCATGTCGGGGCGGAGCGTAGCGGGTTTCCGCGAACGTGCCCGCGAAGGCATCCGGGCGGGCCGGGCCGCCGTACAGTCAGGAAACAGCCTTCGAGGTGCTCCATGGAGCGGATCCGACACATCATCACCAGCCGACCAGCCCTGATCGGCCTGTTCGCGGCGATCGCGACGCTCGCCGTCGCCGCCTGCAACAACGGGACCGGAGGCGGCCCCGCCTACTAGGCGACCTGGTCGCCCAGCACGTGCGGCGCGGGACGCGGCGCGATCTGCCCGAACAGCGCCGGGACCGCCGCCGCGGGCGACGGCCGGCGAGAACAGGAACCCCTGGGCGCGGTGGCAGCCGAGGGCCTCGAGCCGCTCGAGCTGGTGGGGCATCTCGACCCCTTCCGCGGTGACGACCAGACCGAGGGCGGACGCGAACGAGAGGGTCGCGGTCACGATCGCGGTGTCCTCCCGCGAGGCCCCGAGACCGCCGACGAACGAGCGATCGATCTTCAGCCCGTGCACCGCGAACCGCTTGAAGTACTCGAGGGCGCTGAACCCGGTCCCGAAGTCGTCGATGGCGAGCCGGACGCCGAGGTCATGGAGCTGGCGGAGGGCGCCGTCGCCGGTCGCGGTCTCGCGCATCGTCAGCGACTCGGTGATCTCGAGCTCGAGGGCCGACGCGTCGAGCCCGGTCTCGAGGAGGATGTCGCGCACCTCGGCCGCGAAGCCCGGCTCGATGACCTGGCGGGCGGAGGCATTGACGCTGATGGACAGGTCGGGCCGGCCGATCCCGGCATCGCGCCACGCGCGGAGCTGCCGGCACGCGGTCTCGGTCACCAGCTTGCCCAGTGGCACGATCAGGCCGGTCGCCTCGGCGAGCGGGATGAACTCGCCCGGCGGGATGAGCCCGCGGGTCGCGTGCCGCCAGCGCACGAGAGCCTCGAAACCGACGATGTCGTGCGACGGCAGCTCGACGATCGGCTGGTAGTGGACCTCGAAGTCCTCGGCCTCGATCGCGGCGCGGAGCTCGGACTCGGTCTCGAGACGGCTCTTGGCGCGCCGCTGCATCGAGGGGTCGAAGACGACATGCCGGCCCTTGCCCTGTTCCTTCGCCGCGTACATCGCGGCGTCGGCATGCGCGAGCAGGTCCCCGGCCGCAGTCGTCTTCCCGCGCCCGAGCGCGATCCCGATGCTGACGCCGACGACGAGGGGCCGCCCCTCGAGCACGATCGGCTTGCGGATCGCCGCCGCCAGGCGCTCGGCCAGCGCGACGGCCTCGTCCTCGCCGTTGACCCGCTCGACGAGGATCGTGAACTCGTCGCCGCCCTGGCGGGCCGCGATGTCGTCCGTCCGGATCGTGGCGCCAAGCCGTTCGCGCGACCTCGACGAGGAGGCGGTCGCCCGCCGCGTGTCCGAGCGAGTCGTTGACGACCTTGAAGTCGTCCACGTCGAGGAACAGGACGGCGACGCCGGCTCGCCGTCGGCGGGACCGATCCAGGGCCCGATCGAGGTGCTCGCGGAAGAGGGCCCGGTTGGCGAGCCCGGTCAGCGGGTCGTGGAAGGCGTCGTGGAGGAGCTGCGCCTCCAGCCGCTTCTGTTCGGTCGTGTCGACGAGCAGGCCCTGCGAGACGCGGCGGCCGCCGGTCGTCTCGTCGCGCATCGCGTAGGCCTCGTCGTGCACCCAGACGATCGAGCCGTCGGCCGCGATCATCCGGTAGTCGAGGCGCAGCGGCTGCTCGGTCTTCCAGTGCTCTGCGAGGGCGGCCACGGTCGTCGCCCGGTCATCAGGATGGGTCAGCCGCGGCCACAGCTCCGGGTCATCGAGGAATGCCTCGGGCGGATAGCCGAGGATGGCCTCGATCTGCGGGCTCATGTAGGCGAGGTGCCCGCCGTCGGTGACGCCCGGATCGGCGACGTCGATGTAGACGGCGGCCGGGACGCGCTCGACGAGGGTCTGGTACCGGGAATCCGCCTCGGCTCGCTGGATCAGGGCGATCTCGAGGTCGTTGCGCGAGTCCCGCGAGTCATCGAGCAGGCGGCCCCGCTCGTGGACGAGGAAGGACTGGCGGACGCCCGCGAGCAGGATCACCGCGAACGAGCACAGCTCGACCGGGCCCAGCTCGGACGAGACCACGTGACGGACAGCCAGGGTCATGGCGCTCGCGAGGAGGGCCACCAGCGGCAGGCCGCCGAGCACCGAGGCCGAGATCTGGCGGAACCGTCGACCCTGTCCCTCGCCGAGGCGCCAGCTGCGAGCCCCGAGGCCGACGGCCACGATCCCGACCGAGAATGCATAGCCGCTGAGGCTGCCGGCGGCCGGCAGGCCGACGATGGCCTGTCGGAGCCAGTCGACCCACGCGAAGCCGAGGATGGCGAGACCGATGAGGAGCACGTAGCCACCGCCACGCGGCGACGCCCGCGCGGCGAGCAGGGCCACCAGGCCGGCCGCAGCGGCGGCGAGGTGCACGATCGGGAACGCGATCGCCACCGTGCCCGCGACGGTCACGCCCGCGCCCATCCCGTCGCCGTAGATCGCGAGGATGATCGCGGTCAGGGCGAGGAAGATCGCGACCGCATCGAAGTAGACCGCGACCTCCTCGGCCTTGGGCAGCCGGCCGTAGACGGCCACCACGAACGCGACGATGATCGGCGGCGTGAGCAGCAGGAAGCCGATGTCGGACGGTGCGGGGACCTGGAAGTAGCCCAGCGCGGTCTGGACCACCCAAAGGCACTGGCCGATGAACCAGGCCAGCGCGCCGATGGCGACCAGCACGGCGATCCTGCGGTCCGTGCCCGTCGCCCTGCGGGCGACCAGCGCGGAGAACAGGGCGGCGAGGGCGCCGGCGGCGGTCCAGTGGGCGTTCTCCCAGAGGGCGACCTGGCCGCCGACGTCGAGGACGGCGAGGGCCATGAACGTGCCGAGGATGACGAGACCGACCCGCAGGACGATGGTCTCGGGTCCGGCGTTGACGGGCCACGGCCGGGGTCGCTGACGGCGGACGCGCTCACTCGCCACGGGGGGCACGGCCGACCCCGTGGCCTCCGATCCCAGGTTCCGCTCGGGAGCGGTGCTGTCCACTCCGGGACACTACGTGTCCGCGGTGCCTCGCTCCACCACCGGTTCGCCCCATAGGGCCATAGCCCATATGCCGCATAGCGCGGATCGCAAACGTCGGTCCGCGGTGTGGCGGCCTCAGCGGAAGAGGTCGTTCTCGGGCGGCATCACGAGGTCGGCGATCGAGCCCTCGCCGCGGCTGAACGCCGCTCCCCGGACGATCGCGACGGGGCGGGCGGCGGTCTTGCCGAGGACCAGCTCCGCGGCCGAGGCCAGCTCGTCGGCGACCGCCCGAACGGTCGATCGCATGACCCGGCCGTCGGCGTCGGGGACACCGCGCAGGTCTTCGAGCGGGACCAGCCCCGAGACGCCGATCGCGACGTCCGTGATCCCCCAGCGCCACGGCCGCCCGAACGAATCCGAGACGATGACCGGCACGTCCACGTCGAACCGCGCGCGCACAGCGGACCTGATCCGTGCGGCCGAGGCGTCGGGGTCGCGCGGCAGCAGCGTCACGAGGGCACCCGAGTCGGGCCCCACGTTCGACGCGTCGACGCCGCCGTTCGCGCAGATGAACCCATGGGGCGTCTCGGTGATGAGCACGCCGTTGGTCATGCGGACGACCCGCCGGGCCTCGCGCAGGACGACCTCGATCTGGCGTGGGTCACGGTCGTAGCGCTCGGCGAAGGCGATCGCCTCCGGTCGCGGCTGGACCGTGTCGAGCTCGACGATCGCGCCCTCGGCCTTGGACACGACCTTCTGCGTCACGACGAGGACGTCGTCGGCGCCGAGCGGGAGGGCGCCCGGCGTCCGCTCGATGGCGTCGCCGATGAGGGCGGGCAGGTCGTCGCCGAGATGGATCTCCGGGATCCCCGCGAGGGCGAGGATCGAGATCGACGCCGGGGCCTCGACGGGTCCTCCGGGCGACGGGTCAGACGACACCCGATCCCTCCGGCGAGGTCGTGTCCATGAGGACCAGGTCATCGGGCGTGTCGAGGTCGAAGGCGAGAGGCCCGTCGACCTCGGCGTACTCGGCGCCCGCGGCCAGGGCCCGCTCGCGATGGGCGGCCCGGCTGCCCGGCCCGAACGCGACGTCGATGACGTCGGGCGGTCGCAGGCCGAGGGCGTTGGTCCCGGTCGCGTGTCGGTCCGTGACGAGCACGACGGCGGGCCGGTCCGCGACCAGCCGATCGACGAGCTCGCCGATCGCCGCGGCCGTGACGAACGGCAGGTCGACGGGCACGATCAGGATGGCCTCGGCGTCGCCGGCCACGACGTCGGCACGCGCCTCGCGCAGACCCGCGTTGAGGCCGCTGCTCCGCTGGCGGAGCGTGCGCGCCCCGGATTCGGTCGCGAGTCGCAGGACCTCGCGATCCGGGCTGACAACGACCACGTCCGCGAGGCGCTCGACCGCCAGCGCGGCCGCGACGGTCCGCCCCAGCAACCCGGTCACGAGGTCGTGGCGCTCCTCGGCGTCGAGCGAGCCGGCAAGCCGGGTCTTGGCGCCCTCGAGCGTCCCGACCGGGATGATCGCCGCGATGCGCGGGAGCCCGAGGGGCGGTTCGTGTGTGGTCACGCCTCCGATGGTACCGACTCGTCCTCGTCCGGCGGCGGGACCGCGAACGTCAGCACGGCCTCGGCCAGGCGCTGCCGGCCCGCGGCGTCGGCCATGATCGTGTCCGTGACGAGGGTCTGCAGCCCGAGCGCGGCGATCGCGGGCTCGAGGGCCGCGTCGACACGATCGAGCACGAAGCCGTCGATGGACGGCGCCAGGATCGCGGCGACCCCGGCTGCGCTCGCCTCGTGGCCGAGGGACGTGAGCATCCGGTCGGCCGGGCCCTTCAGGGCCTTGCCGCCCACGATCGCGCTGACCGCAACCACCGGCACGCCACGGACCCGAGCCCGCCCGAGCAGCTCCTTCACGGCCGGGACTGCCAGGATCGGCCCGAGGGACACGATCGGGTTGGACGGCCCGATGACGATCACGTCCGCCTCGCTCAGCGCCGCGCGGACCTGGGCGGTCGGCCGGGCGGCGTCGATGCCGTCGTGACGGACCTCGAGCACCTCCGGCGCCTGGTGGCGATGCACGAAGTACTCCTGGAATTCGAGCCAGCCGGCGTCGGTCCGGAGCTGGGTCCGGACGGGCTCGTCGGCCATCGGCAGGATCGTGCTCGGGATGCCGAGGGCGCGCTGCAGGGCGATGACGGCCTCCGTCAGCGGCAGTCCGCTTCGAAGCTGGTGCGTCCGGGCGATGTGCGTGGCGAAGTCCCGGTCGCCCAGGCGGAACCAGGCCTCCTCGCCGTATCGCTCGAGCATGCCCATCGTCGCCCACGTCTCGTCGACGACGCCCCAGCCGCGCTCGTCGTCGAACAGGCCCGCGAGCATGTACATGACCGAGTCGTGATCGGGCATCACGAGGAGGCCGTGCCGCTCGACGTCGTCCCCGGTGTTGACGATCACGGTCAGGTCGCCCGGCCGGAGGGCCAGCTGCAGGCCGTGCGCGAGCTTCGCCCCGCCCGTCCCGCCGGCGAGGGCGACGACCTTCATGCCTGCAGCCGCTCCTGGACCTCCGGCATCCGCCGGATGGTCTCGGGGTCGTAGGGCCCGGGCATGCGCACGATGACGGTCTCGAACCCGAGGTCCCGATACGGGCGCAGCGCGTCGGCCACCGCGGCCGGCGTGTCGAGCAGGACCGGTCCCGGGCCCATGTGCTCGGCGCCGTTGTGGTCGAGCAGGGCGCGGAAGGCGGCCTCGGCCGCCGCCGGGTCGTCGCGGAGAAGAAGCGGGAAGCTGATGGTCTTCTCGATCGTGGCGATGTCGCGCCCGACGTCTGCGCAATGGGCGGCGAGGATGTCGAGCTTCGCCCGGACCTCGTCGAGCGTGCCCGACGTGTTCCATGCGTCGGCCCGTTCGGCCACGGTCCGGAGCGTCTTCTTCGGGCCGGAGCCGCCGACAAGGATCGGCAGGCGGGCCTGGACCGGTCGCGGCTCGCACAGGGCGTCGTGGAACGTGTAGAAGCGGCCCTCGTGGCTGAACCGCTCGCCGTCGAGCAGCCGGCGGATCAGCATCACGGCCTCGTCGAGCTTGTCGAGGCGCTCGCCGAACCCGGCGCCGAACTCGATGCCGTAGGCGTCATGCTCCCGTTCGAACCACGCGCCGCCGATGCCCAGGATCGCCCGTCCGCCCGAGACGTGGTCGAGGGTCGTCGCGAGCTTGGCCGTCAGCCCCGGGTTGCGCATCGTGTTGGCCCCGACCATCAGCCCGAGCCGGACCCTGGTCGTGATCGGGCCGAGCGCGGCCAGCACGCTCCAGCCCTCGAAGATGCCCTGCTCCCACGGCCCGAAGATCGCCATCAGATGGTCCCATGTCCAGATCGAGTCCCAGCCGGCGTCGTCCGCCGAGCGGGCAGCGTCACGGAGGCCCGGCCAGTCGGTGTGCTGGGACCAGAGCTGCAGCCCGAACCGCATCAGGCGGCTCGCAGTCGGTCGGTCATTCGCGGTGGTCGTGGATCGAGACGGCGCGGACCCGGAAGCTGATGCGCTCCTGTCGTTCGAAGCGATCCCGGATGAGGCGCTCGGCCCTGTCCGGCTCGTCCGCGTGGTAGCGGCGGGCCATCGCCGCGATGTCGGCCTGCGCGGTCGGCTGGTCCGTGACCGGCTCGGCGACGCCCGTCAGCCCGACCCAGCGATAGCCGTCCCCGGCGTCGGCCACGGCGACCGAGACCCGCGGGTCGCGCACGAGATTGGCCGGCCAGCGGCGTCCGACGGCGCTGTTGATGACGAGGTCGTCGCCGTCGAGCGTGTACCAGATGACGGCCTGGCGTGGTCCGCCGTCGGGATCGGTCGTGGCGATGGTCGCGAAGCGGAGGCCGCTCCCGAGGAACGCTCGGATGGAGTCCGGGAGGGCGACGGTCGAGGGCTCGGTCACGCCCTCGATGGTACGCGAGCCGCGTGGCGCCTGACCATCTCGACCCGACGCGGCTTGGCCGGCTCCATCGCCGGCTTGCCGAACAGATAGCCCTGGCCGTAGTCGACCCCGAACTCGCGCAGCTTGGCGAGGTCCTTGCGGTTCTCGATCCCCTCGGCGACGAGCTTGGCGTTGATGCGTCGGCCGAACGACACGAAGGCCTCGACGAGCGCCTGCTTCGCGTCGTCGTGCGAGATGCCGTAGGTGATCTCGCGGTCGATCTTGATGATCGTCGGACGCAGGGCGGCCACGAGCGCGAAGCTCGCGTAGCCGGCGCCGGCGTCGTCGACCGCGAACCCGAAGCCGAGCCGGCGCAGGGCCTTGACCTGCCGCTTGAGGGGTCCGAGGTCGGACACCGACTGCTGCTCCGTGCACTCGACGGTGATGCGCGACGGCGAGAGGCCGGCAGCCCGGACCATGGCGGCGAACGCCTTGGCCTCGAAGGCCGGGTCGAGGAGGCTGGCCGGCGTGAAGTTGATGCCGAAGCGGCGCGGCTCCTTGCCCGCCTCGCGGTTGATCGCCTCCAGGCGACCGGCCCGCTCGAGGATCGCGCCGATGATGAAGAGGTCGAGTTCGATCGAGCGTTCCGTGTAGATGGCCGCTGACACGATCGACGTGATCGACTGGGGCAGCATCGGCATCTGGGGGCGGAACAGGCACTCGTACTCATGCAGCTGGCCGGTCGATCAGCTCGACGATCGGCTGGAACGCGACGCGATGCAGCGTTCGGAGGCTGAAGAAGTAGTCGAGCATCTTGGTCTGGACGACCATGCTCGACTGGGCCATCCCGATCCGGTCGGCGAGGCCGCTGAGCTGGACGGCGGCCGACGTCGCGATCAGGTAGCGGTCGGCCTCGGGCAGCGTCCAGTCGACCATCACCAGGCCGTACTCGGGCGGCTCCTTGGCGCTGTCCGCGACCTCCTTGGTCAGGTCCTCGGTCAGCAGGTGGGCAGGGGCGATCAGCACGGTGCCGGACTCGAGCTCGACGACGCGCGAGCCGGCGACCATCGAGGCCAGCCGCTTGGCGAAGCGGATGTCTCGTGACCAGAGGAGACGCTCGGCCTCGGGCCGACGGGTATAGAACAGGCGCATTCGCACAACCGCTGCTGCAGGACGAGCCGATGGGCCGGGCCCGACTCGACGACGACACCAATCATCCATCCGGCGGACGGCGTCTGGCCGGACCCGAGGGTCCCATGGACCGTGGGACGTTGGTACCAGTCTGGAGCGTACGGGTGGTGTCTGGTGGTGCATCTTCGGCCCGTCGAGACGGTCGCGGGCCTCGTCGATCGCCGCGGTCAGGCCAGGCGCTCACCCGCGCGGATCGCGACGTCGAGCCGGTTCTCGGGCGGGGCGAGTGGGCACGCCCACCGGGGGTCGAACGCGCACGACGGCTGGAACGCGAAGTTGAAGTCGAGGATCAGCGTCCCCGTCGCCGGATCGCCGCCGAGGTCGGCGCTCTTCGCCGCATCGACGAGGTACCGGCCGGCGCCGTAGGTCTCGGTGCCGTTGGTCGCGTCGCGGAACGGGATGAACAGGCCACCCGCGTAGCCCGCCATCCAGAAGACCGACAGCGGCCGCGGGCCGTCGGGGAGCGGCAGGCTCACCGTCCCGATCCGGCTGAACGAGAGCGTGTCGGCGCCGCTGTTCGGCAACTCGAGCGCGAACGCGCCCGGCGCCGGCGGTGGGGCCGGTTCCAGGGTCACCTCGAACCGGAGCCGCGGATCGTGGTCGAAGTGACGGGCCCGGAACGACGCCCGGGCCTCGCGCGGGACCGGCGACTGGGGATGCTCCCGGAAGAGCGACTCGCGGACGGCGCGCCAGTGGGCCAGGGCGGCACCCGGGTCGGTGACGGCCATGCGCCCGGACCTCGGCGTAGAGCGCCGCGATCCGGCGCCGCCAGTCGGCGAGCCAGAGCCGGTCGGTCGTCGAGCCGTCGCCCTGCGACCAGTCGAGCGGGTCGGCCACCCCGCTCAGCGGCGCTCGCGCCGCAGCGCCCCGAGCAGGACGACGGCGCCGATCACGATGAGGATCACCGGCCAGAGCTGGCTCCAGCGGATCGACGGCATCTCGATCTCGAGCGTGCGCTCGAGGAAGAACCAGACGCCGAGGCCGAGGATGAGCAGCCCGACGACGAGCGTCCAGATCCGACCGCCGTCGCCGCGGTCCCGACGCGGCGGCGCCGACCAGGTCGGCGGTGGCGCGACGGCCGGCGGGGCCGCCGGCGGGCCCCCGGACGTGGGTTCGGGCGGCGGCGTCGCGGCGACGTCCGGCGCGACGTCCGGCGTGGCGTCCGGCGTGGCGTCGGGGGTCGGCATGCGCGTGGTGTCGGTCGGATCGGGGTCGTCCATGGCCGTGCCTCGAGCTGATGGGCGGAGCTGTTGCGAGCGATCCGCGCCATCGTAGCCCCGTCCGCCTAGAATCGACCGACCGGCCGCGGTCGCCGGGCGCCGGCGACATCGCCGGCCAGGCGCGTCGGAATCACCCGGACGGAGGCATGAGCGTGGCGGATACGGCGGAGATCGGCGTCTTCGGAGGCTCGGGGTTCTACTCGCTGCTCGAGGACGTCCGCGAGGTCAAGGTGGACACGCCGTACGGCGCGCCGTCGGATTCGTTCTTCCTCGCCGATGTCGCCGGCCGCAAGGTCGCGTTCCTGCCGCGCCACGGTCGCCGCCACACGATCCCGCCGCACAGGATCAACTACCGCGCCAACGTCTGGGCGATGCGCTCGCTCGGGGTCAAGGCCGCCATCTCCCCGTGCGCGGCCGGCTCGCTCCAGCTCGCGGTCAAGCCCGGCGACTTCGTTGTGTGCGACCAGTTCGTCGACCGGACCTCCGGCCGGGCGGACACGTTCTACGACGGCCCGATCGTCACCCATCTCTCGTCGGCCGACGTCTACGACCCGGTCCTGCGGCGTCTCGCGATCGACACCATCCGGGACCACGGCATCGAGGTCCACGAACGGGGCACGGTCGTCGTGATCCAGGGGCCGCGGTTCTCGACGAAGGCCGAGTCGAAGTGGTTCAGCGACGCGGGCTGGGAGGTCATCAACATGACCCAGTACCCCGAGGCGTGGCTCTGCCGCGAGCTCGGGATGGCCGTGGTCAACATCAGCCTCATCACCGACTACGACGCCGGCGTCCACGAGGGCACCGAAGCCGTGAACGCGACCGACGTCCTCAAGGTCTTCACCGCGAACGCCGAGCGGATCCAGCGCGTCGTCCTCGACCTCATCGGCCGGTTCCCGGTCGGGCTCGACGCGCTCGGGGCCCGGGCGGCCCTGGACCCGACCCGCGGTGACGGCCACACCATCGCCGACGAGGACATCCGCCTCTTCGAGACCGGCCTGTGAGCGTGGCCGGTGCCGGGTCCGCTGGCGCCGGCCTGCCGATCGGCGTCTCGCTGCGAACGATCCGGGCGGAGCCCGGCTGGTGGCTCGAAAGCGCCAGGCGGCTCGATGCGGCCGGCTACGCCGGCGTCTGGGCGTGGGACCACTTCATGGGCCGCGGCGACCTGACCGTCCCCGTCGTCGAAGGCTGGACCGCGCTGGCGATGGCCGCCGGCGCGACGTCGCGGATCCACCTCGGGTCGTTCGTGCTCAACGTGATGAACCGGCACCCCGCGGTCGTCGCCCGGATGGCCTCGACCCTCCAGATCGCCAGCGGCGGGCGGCTGGTCCTCGGGATCGGGATCGGCGGCCATCCGAAGGAGCACGCCGCCTACGGCATCGACTTCCCGGCGGCTCCCGAGCGCGTCGCCCGGCTCGAGGAGGCGGTCGCCGTGATCCGGGCGCTCTGGAGCGGCGGACCCGTGACCCGGCCGTCGCCCTTCTACCCGCTTGTCGAGGCCCATGCCCATCCCGTGCCGTCCCCGCCGCCGCCCATCGTCATCGGCGGCGAGACGGTCGCCGGGGCCCGATTGGCGGCCCGGATCGGGGATGGCTGGAGCACGTTCGAGAACTTCGAGGCCAACCTGCCGATCTACCTCGAGGCGCTCGAGGCGAACGGTCGACGACGCGAGGACCAGCACGTCTACGTCGGGTTCCAGGGCGACTGGCTCTCGGACGAGACGCTGGAAGACTCGCCCTGGGTGACTGCGCCGCGCGAGACCTGGGATCGCTGGCGCGAGGCCGGGGCGGACGGCGCCATCGTCCTCGCCCGGACGACCGCGGACGTCGATGCTCTCGTGGAGGCGACCGGACGCTGGTAGGGCCGGGCCGGCGGCCGTGGCTCGCCGTTCGTGGCACCATCGGCCGGTGACGTCGCCGACAACGACCCCAGCGCCCGATGCCACCCCGGCATCTGCCCCCGCGCCCGGTCCGAAGCCGCTCACCCACGGCTGCCTCCGCTGCGGCGCGCCCGTGCCGCTCGACGTCGGCCTGTGCGAGCGCTGCAACCCGCTCGGGCTCAAGGACTCCTCCGCGTCGCAGGTCCACGGCACGGTCTTCATCGCCGTGCTGGTTGCCGTCATCGGGCTCGCGCTCCTGGGCCGCCTCACGCTCGCCGGCGTCGGCCCGTTCGCGGGCAGGCTGGTCGACGCGGTCCCCGACGGGGCCGGTCTGGCCATCACGCTCGCGGTCACGAACCAGGGCACGGCCGTCGGCCAGACGACGTGCCGCCTCACGGACCCCCAGGACCGGAGTGGCGGCGGAGCGGCATTCATGCTGAGCCCGCGCATCGAGCCGGGGGCGTCGCTGACCTTCACGAAGACCGTCAACGAGCTCGGCAACACGGTCCGGGAGCTGACCGTCGAGTGCAGTTCGCCATGACCGACGGCTCCTGGGTCGGCCGGGCGACACGACGCCGATCTCGCGTTCGCGCTCGCGCTGGCCGTTCGGGCCGGGGACGTCCTGATGGCCCACTACGAGCGTCTCGAGCAGATCGACTACAAGAGCGCACGCGACGTCGTGACCGAGGCGGACCACCTCTCGGAGGCGCTCATCCTCGACGCCATCCGGGCGGCCCACCCGGGCGACGCGATCCTGGCCGAGGAGACCGGGGAGCATCGGGCGGTCGCAGGCGAGGCGCCCACGTCCGGCCGTGGCCGGGTGTGGATCGTCGACCCGCTCGACGGCACGGTGAACTACGCGAACGGGATCCCGTTCTTCTGCGTGTCGATCGGGCTCGTGGCCGACGGCCGGCCGATCGTCGGCGTCGTGCGCGACCCGACCCGCGACGAATCCTTCGCCGCCGTCGCGGACGGCCCGGCGACCCTCGATGGCCGGCCGATCGGGGCGTCCGACAAGGAGAAGCTCTCGGACTTCGTCATCTCGATGGCGCTCAACGGCCGATCCGCGACCTCGCGGGCCCGCAGCGTCCGCAAGGCGATCCGCATCTCGCGATCGATGGGCTCGGCGGCACTCGCGCTGGCGTACGTCGGCAACGGGCGGTTCGATGCCTTCATCCAGCAGGGCGGACTCTCGACCTGGGACATCGCCGCCGCCGGGCTGATCGCCGAACGAGGCGGCGCCTGCGTGACCGCGATGGACGGCGGCCCGTGGTTCGATGTCGCCAGGCCGACGCAGACGATCGGCACGCTCGCGGCACCCACCGCTCACCACGACGCCCTGCTCGCGCTGGTCAGGTAGCCGCGCCGACGGCGCGCCGCACGGCGCCGACCGGCGATCGGTCTACGTGACCGCCGGCGACCTCGGGTGGGTCATGTTCGGCAGGACCTCGTAGTGGGCGGCCTCCCATGCGAGGAGCCGCTCCTCGTGGCGGGTGGCGACCGGGCGCCCGACGTCGCCGCCGGTCGCGACCTCGAGGGCCGACCATGACGACCAGACCGACAGGGTCACGAACCGGTCGGGCTCCTCGAGCGCGAGATACAGCGCGAGCGGCCCGTGGCCGCCCTCCGAAATCGGCGATCGTGCCGAGCCGGGCCTGGTCGCGATACGTGGCCAGCTCACCGGCACGGACCTGCCCTCGCACCAGCCGCAGGATGCCGGTCGCGGGCGGGCCGCCGATGTCGGCCGGGTCGAACCTGAGCACGACATCGAGATCGTGCGATTCGAGGATCCGCTCCGTCGTCTCGTCGAGATGCTCGGGGTGGAATGTCGCGGGCGCGAACCCCTCGCCGACCGCCGAGGACATCGCGGCGCGCGACGCCCACACCGACGCGACCAGGCGGTCGCCCATCTCGTCGGGTCCCTGCCGGCCGACATAGACGTCGACGAGATCGGGGAACGCGACCAGGTCCGGGATCAGCTCATCGCGAAGGACCGCATCGAAGCCCTTGCGGACCGGTCGGAATCGGAACAGCCGGAGAACGCGGCACTCGGACACCGTGGTTGAGCCTACATGAGGCGAGTCGCGTGGTGGTGGCAGGACGCACCGCCGGGGCGCGGACGACGGTCAGGTCGCCGTCAGCCACCGATGCGGGCGACGCCGCAGGCGCTCGAGCCCCCATTCGTCGCAGAACCCCTCCCAGACATCGCGCGGCGCCCCGTCCCACCGAAGCTCGTCCGCGTCGCGCTGGCGGATCGGCACGCCGTCCTCGACCGTCCGCAGCCGAGCGAGGTCCCGATACAGCAGCGCCTCGTCCCAGTGCTCGCGGAGGGTGGCCGCGAGCGTGATCGCGCGCGTGCCGCCGAGGCCCGGCACCTCCCAGGCCGACGCCTTCGGCGGGATGGCCTCGAAATGGCCGTACCGGCTCAGGACCGCGGCGGCCGACTTCGAGCCCCAGCCGGACAGGCCCGGATAGCCGTCCGAGGCATCGCCGACGAGGGCGAGGTAGTCCGGGATCGAGGTGGGTGCCACGCCCCACTTGGCGCGAACGCCGGCGTCGTCGTAGGTGATGTCCCGGCGGCGATCCCAGAGCACGATCCGGTCGTCGCGCACGAGCTGCGCCATGTCCTTGTCCGGCGTGCAGACGAGGATGCGCTCGACCCGCGCGTCCTCCGCGAAGCGGACCGTCGCCGCGGCGATCGCGTCGTCGGCCTCGAACTCGACCATCGGCCACAGGACGATGCCGAGCGCATCGACGGCGGCTTCGGCGATCGGGAACTGGGCGAGCAGCTCGGGCGGCATCCCGGCCGACGACTTGTAGCCCGGATACAGGTCGTTCCGGAACGACTCGATGACCCGGTCGGTGGCGCACCCGACGTGCGTCGCGCCCTCCTCGCGGAGGAGGTACAGCAGCTGGTCGCACAGGCCCGACACGCCCGAGAGGTTGACCCCGTCCCGCCCGAGGACCGGCGGCCGCGGCGCGAAGTGCGCGCGGAAGAGCTCGTACGTGGCGTCGACCAGGTGGAGTCGCATCGGTCGTCGCCCGGCTCAGGCCGCGCCGGACTCGACCAGGTCCCGCAGGCGGAACAGGTCGGCCTGGAAGATCGGTCCGAAGACCCGCGCCAGGACCTCGGCACCGAGGTGGGGGACGGCCGGGACGACGAGTCGCTCGTCCCAGTGGACGATCGTGGTCGTGCCGTCCGCGCCCGGCTCGAGGGTGATGACGCCGGAACCGCTGACCGTCCCCTCGTGGCGCAGCGCGAACCGGCTCGGCGGCTCGAACTCGGTGATCGTGACCGGGTCCGTGACGGCGATCCCGAAGACGCGGACCGTGGACACGCCGCGCGTCCCGACGCCGGTCGGCGGCGGCGTCGTCAGGCGCACCGACTTCATGTCATGCATCCAGCGGGGCTGGCCTTCGACGTCGGCGAGCACGGCCCAGACGCGCTCGATCGGCGCATCGACGACCACGAGTGACTCGATCGGCGCGGGCGGCGCTCCGTCGGCGCGCGCCCGGAGCCCGCGATCGATCGCCCAGCCGGCACCGACGGCGGCGAGGCCCAGGCGGATGAGCGGCCGGATCACGCGTCGGCCCGGTCCCTCACCGCATCACCGTCCGCCACAGCGTCACCCCGGCTTCGCGCATGGTCTCGATGGCGCGCTCGCCGTCACCCGGCTCCAGGTCGACCGCGGCGATCGCATCGGTGAGGACCGAGGTCTCGAAGTCGAGACGGGACGCGTCGAGGGCGGTCGCCTTGACGCAGTAGTCGGTCGTGAGGCCGACGACCACGACGCGTTCGATGGCCCGGCGCGCGGAGGATGGCCTCGAGCTCGGTCGGCGTCGTCTCCCCGGTGACGGGGTCGCGCATCGTGAAGCCGGAGTAGCCGTCCTCGCCGTTGGCGCCCTTGCGGACCCGGGGGGCATCGTCGGGAACGGTCAGGCCCGGATGGAGCTGTGCGCCCCACGTGTCCGCGACGCAGTGGACCGGCCAGATGCCGCCGTCCTTCGCGAAATGCGGCGTGGACTCGGGATGCCAGTCCTGGGTGAACACGACGGTCGCGCCGCTCGCGGATGCCATCGCGACCTCGCCGTTCACGATCGGGACGATGGCCGTCGCCGCCGGCCACGCTGAGCCCGCCGGCCGGGTCCGCGAAGTCGTTCTGGACGTCGACGACGACGAGGGCCGTGCCGGGCCCGTAGCGCTGCATGCCACGAGGGTAGCGCACGGGCGTAGCCGATCGAGGGACGGGTCCTCGTCGCGGAGTGCGGTCGGCCTCGACGTCGGCGTTCGAGTCCGCCGGCTGGGCCGGCTCGACGTCGAGCAGGTAGCCGATGCCCTGGAAGGTCTTGATCCGCCCCGGCTCGCCCGGCTCGGCGCCGAGCTTGCGCCGGACGCGCGAGACCCAGACGCGCAGGTACTGGAGGTCGTCGCGGTATTCGGGCCCCCAGACCTTGGTCAGGAGCTCGGTGTGGAGGACGACCTTGCCGGCATTCGCGGCGAGGTGCTGCAGCAGCAGCCACTCCGTCCGGGACAGCTGGACCATCTCGCCGTCGCGCGTGACCAGGCGGCGCTCGAGGTCGATCTCGACGTCGTCGAACTTCAGGATCCCGGCGCCGGGCTGCGCGCCCGACGAGCGACGCAGGACGGCCCGGACGCGGGCCGCCAGCTCGTCGGGGTGGAACGGCTTCGCGATGTAGTCGTCCGCGCCGAGGTCGAGGCCCTTGGCCTTGTCGGCGGTCGAGCCCTTCGCGGTCAGCAGGATGACCGCGACCGGGCGGCGCTCACGGAGCTGGCGCATGACCTCGATGCCATCGAGGTCGGGCATGACGATGTCCAGCAGGATGATGTCCGGGCGGACCTCCTCGGCCTTCTGGAGCGCCTCTTCGCCGCTGTTGGCGGTGACGACGCGGAAGCCCTCCTCGCCGAGGGCGATCGACACGAGCTTCGTGATCCGCGGCTCGTCGTCGGCGACGAGAACGAGGGGCTGGGTGCTCACACGCCACCTCCTGGGTGGATGACATGGTGACGGATTCTCGGATTCGCACTCGCCAGCATGGTCGAGCCGGCGTGCCGCGCATGGTCCGGGCACCTCGCGCGGCCGTTGCAGCCGTGTTACAGCCAGCGCGTGTCCGGACGCGCGGTCGCGGTCCGGGTCCGGTCGCAACCGTGGCGATACCGACAACCTTGCCCGGTTGGGCTACGCTCCGCGGGTATGAGCTTCGCCGAGGAGGACCTCGCCCTCCTGCGGGAGGCCGAGGAGATCGACATCGAGACGCAGGCACCCGACGGGCCCGCCAAGCGGACGACCATCTGGATCGTCGTGGCCGACGGCGAGGTCTACGTGCGATCGGTCAATGGCGAGCGCGGCCAGTGGTATCGCGCCGCCGTCGCAAACCCGGCGGTCGGCATCCGCGTCGATGGGCGGCGGCTCTCGGCGACCGCCATCCCGGCGACCGACCCCGCCTCGATCGAACGCGTGTCGAACGGCTTCGAGTCGAAGTACGCTCGGTATGGCGCCTCGCTCGCATCGATGCTCCAGCCGCACACGTTGCCCACGACGCTCCGGCTCGAACCCATCTGACCGTCCCTGGAGTCCCGATGTACTTCGACCAGTTCAAGCACCAGCTGCCCGACATCGACGAGTCCGAGACCGACGAGTGGCTCGCGTCCCTCGACCAGGTCGTCGAGCAGGAGGGCGAGACCCGGGCCCGGTTCCTCGTCTACAAGCTCCTCAAGCGGGCGCGCCAGCTCGCACATCGGCCTGCCGCCGCTGACCCAGACCCGCTACATCAACACGATCAGCCCCGAGCAGGAGCCCGACTTCCCCGGCGACGAGGCGATGGAGCTGCGCATCCGGCGGATCGTCCGCTGGAACGCCGTGGCGATGGTCCTGCGGGCGAACACGCGCTTCACGCGGGATCGGCGGCCACCTCTCGACCTACGCCTCCTCGGCGAGCCTGTACGAGGTCGGCTTCAACCACTTCTTCCGCGGCAAGGACGGCGACGGCCCCGGCGACCAGATCTTCTACCAGGGTCACGCCGCGCCCGGGCATCTACGCCCGGGCCTTCCTCGAGGGTCGCCTGAGCGAGGACCAGCTGGACCACTTCCGGCGCGAGACCGACGCTGGCAAGGGCCTCTCGTCGTATCCCCACCCGCGCCTGATGCCGGAGTTCTGGGAGTTCCCGACGGTCTCGATGGGCCTCGGCCCGATCAGCGCCATCTACCAGGCCCGCTTCAACCGCTACCTGCAGAACCGTGGCCTGCTCGACACCTCGAACTCGCGCGTCTGGGCGTTCCTCGGCGACGGCGAGACCGACGAGCCCGAATCGCTCGGCGCGTTGCACGTCGCGTCGCGCGAGGGCCTCGACAACCTGACGTTCGTCGTGAACTGCAACCTGCAGCGCCTCGACGGCCCGGTCCGCGGCAACGGCAAGATCATCCAGGAGCTCGAGTCGGCCTTCCGCGGCGCCGGCTGGAACGTCATCAAGGTCATCTGGGCGCGGCGAGTGGGACGAGCTGCTGGCCCGCGACGTCGACGGCGTCCTCGTCCAGCAGATGAACGAGACGCTCGATGGCGAGTTCCAGAAGTTCTCGGTCGCCGGCGGCGCCTACATCCGCGAGCACTTCTTCGGGCCCGACCCGCGCCTCAAGAAGCTCGTCGAGCACCTCTCCGACGACGACCTGGCCAAGCTGCGCCGCGGCGGCCACGACTACCGCAAGGTCTACGCCGCCTACAAGGCCGCGACCGAGTACAAGGGCGCGCCCACGGTCATCCTCGCCAAGACCGTCAAGGGCTGGACGCTCGGGCCGGGCGTCGAGGCCCGGAACATGACCCACCAGGCCAAGAAGCTCTCGGAGCAGGAGCTCCGCGTCTTCCGCGACCGGATCGAGCTGCCGATCCCGGACGCGAAGCTCAAGGAGGCGCCGTACTACCACCCCGGACCGAAGTCCGAGGAAGTGGAGTACCTGATGGAGCGCCGGCGCGCCCTCGGTGGCCCGATCCCTCGGCGGATCGTGCGGGCCGACCCGCTGCCGGCCCCGTCGGCGGCGGTCGATGACGAATTCGCGGCAGGGAGCGAGACCCCCGTCTCCACGACCATGGTCTTCAGCCGGATCCTGCGCAACCTGATCCGCGACAAGAAGATCGGCTCACGGATCGTGCCGATCATCCCCGACGAGGCGCGGACGTTCGGGATGGACCCGCTCTTCAAGGAGGTCGGCATCTACTCGGCGCTCGGCCAGCGCTACGAGCCGGTCGACTCCGACCTGCTGCTCTCGTATCGCGAGGCGACCGACGGCCAGGTGCTGGAGGAGGGGATCACCGAGGCGGGCTCGATGGCGTCGTTCCAGGCGGCCGGCACCGCCTATGCCAGCCACGGCATCGCCACCATCCCGTTCTACATCTTCTACTCGATGTTCGGGTTCCAGCGCACCGGCGACCAGATGTGGGCGTTCGGGGACGCGCGGGGGCGTGGCTTCCTGATGGGCGCCACGGCCGGACGGACGACGCTCACCGGCGAGGGCCTCCAGCACGACGACGGCCACACCCACATCCAGGCGTCTACGATCCCGAACCTGCGGGCCTACGACCCGGCGTTCGCGTACGAGCTCGCCGCGATCATCCGCGACGGCATCGGGCGGATGTACGGCCCCAAGCCCGAGGACGTCTTCTACTACATCACCCTCTACAACGAGAACTACCCGCAGCCCGTCCGCCCTGACGGCCTGACCGACGAGGCCCTCCTGCGCGGCATCTACCGGCTCGCGGCGGCGCCGAAGGTCGGACGAGACGCGCATCCGGCCCGGCTGGTCGGATCCGGATCGATCCTCAACCAGGTCCTGGCCGCGCGCGACCTGCTGGCCGAGAAGTTCGGCGTCGCCGCCGAGGTCTACAGCGCGCCGTCGTTCCCGCTGCTCCGTCGGGACGCCCTCGAGGCCGAGCGCTGGAACCGCCTCCACCCGGACGCCAAGAAGCCGCGTGTGCCGTACGTCAGCCAGGTCCTCGGACCCGATGGCGGCCCGATCGTGGCCGCCACGGACTGGATGAAGGCCCTGCCCGACATGGTCAGCCGCTGGCTGCCCGACTACTACGTGGCGCTGGGCACGGACGGCTTCGGGCGGAGCGACACCCGCGAGGCCCTGCGCTCGCTGTTCGAGATCGACCCGGCGCACATCGCGGCCGCCACGCTGTCGGAGCTGGCTCGCTGCGGCGCGCTGCCCGGATCGAAGGCCGCGAAGGCGATCAGCGACCTCGGCATCGATCCCGAGAAGGTCAGCCCGCTGGCCCTGTAGGTCGACGCCTCAGGCGGTCGCCTGGCTCGCGGTCGTCAGGGCCGGCTCGTCGTCGGGGATGACGCGCAGGGTGAACCCGAATTCCGAGCCGCCCTCCGGTCGGCGCCTGGCCCAGATGGACCCGCCCATCGCCTTGACGAGGCTGGCGCAGACGAACAGCCCGATCCCGGAGCCGGCGATCGACCGCGCGAGCGTCGGGTCGCGGTAGAAGAGCTCGAAGGCCCGTTCGACCGACTCCTCGTCGATGCCCGGCCCCGAGTCGAGGACGCGGACAGCCACGTTCTCGCCCTCCTGCTCGGCGCGCACGATCACGTGGGTGCCGATCGGCGTGTACTTCGCCGCATTGCTCAGCATGTTCCGCACGATCTGCTCGACGTAGGTGTCCTCGCCGGCGACGATCGGGAGATCCCTCGCCAGATCAGCCTCGATGCGGATGCTCGGGAGCCGTACGGCCTCCTGGTCGATGACCCGCGTGAGCAGGCGCCGGGGCTCGAGCGGCTCGGACTCGATCGCGATGACGCCGCGCTCGGCGCGCGTCAGCACGAGCAGGTCCTCGACGAGCCGGTGCAGGCGCTCGGCCTCGGCCGAGATGTCGCTGATCAACTCGGCCTGCTCCTCGGCGGTGGTCTGGCGGTTCGGCCGCCCCAGGATCCGGGTCAGGCCGAAGATCGTCGTGATCGGGGTCCGCAGTTCGTGCGAGATGACGTCGACGAACGCCTCGCGGAACGTGCCGGCGCGACGCTCCTCCTCCAGGAGCCGGTCGCGCTCCTCCTCGAGCCGCCGCTGCTCGGTGACGTCGGTGCCGGTGCCGACCATCCGGATCGGCTCGCCGGCTGCGTTCCGGAACACGCGCCCGACCCCATGGGTCGAGTGGATCGAGCCGTCCGGCCAGACCAGGCGGAACTCGTGGCTGAACGACGTGCCGTGGGCCAGGGCCTCGTCGAGGGAGCCCTGGAGCGCCGCACGGTCGTCGGGGTGGACCGACTGCAGGTACCTCTCGAACGTGGGTGCCCCGTCCTCGGGCACCAGGCCGTGCTGGCTGAAGATGGCTTCGGACCAGACCAGCTCGCCCGTCCGGATGTCCCACTCCCAGAAGCCGGTCCCGGACGCGGCAAGGACGATCTCCAGGCGCTCGTCGCGCCGCTCGATGTCGTCGGCCATGGCGGCGACCGCGGCCACGGACTCGGCCATCCGGTCACGCGACGTCCCGGCGGAGGCGACGAGCAGCGTGACGACAGCTCCCGCGAGCGCGTACAGCCCGAGCCTCGTGAAGTCGAGCGGCGTGAGGATGAACGACCCTGCGGTCGGCCCGACGAACACCGCCAGGTTCCCGATGCCGCTGACGACCGTGGCCGACAGCCCGCCGGCGAACCCACCGACCCAGGCCGCGACCACCACGGCCGCGAGCAGGATGACGAAGCCTGTTTCGCCGCCGGCCATCATGTTGGCGACGCCCTTGAGCAGGAGGGCCAGGATGCCGATCCCCGACCCGACAGCGATACGGCTGTTCCGACTCGACTGCAGCCGGCCCCATCCGGGGACCTCGAGACTGGCTCGACCGAGGGCCGCGCGGACGCTCCTCGTCGACTGCCCCTGGGCGTTCTCCTGCTCGGTCAATCCCGACTCCCGGTGGGTCGATGCGATGCTGCTGAAAGGCGACGTCGTGGCCATTGACGCCGCTTCCGTCGTTCCTAGCGTACCGTGTGCCTAGAGGAGGCCGTGGGGGAACGCGGCTCCCGTTCGCAAAGGTACCTTCCGATGAACCGCGCGCTTCGCATCGCCCACGTCGCCCCGCCCCTCGAGCGTGTCCCGCCCCTCGCGTACGGCGGCACCGAGCGAATCATCTTCGAACTGGTCACCGAGCTCGATCGTCGCGGCTACGAGATCACCACGTTCGCCAGTGGCGATTCGGACGTCCCTGGGCGCCTCATCCCGACGGTGGAACGGGCGCTCCGTCCCGAGGGATACACGGGCGAGCCGATGCCCTACATGCTCGCGACGATGCGCTCGGTCCTCGACCGCGCGTCCGAGTTCGACCTCATCCACGCCCATCTCGAGTGGGCCAACCTGATGCTGGCGCGCGTGTCGCCGGTCCCGGTCGTCTCGACCTTCCACGGCCGGCTCGACCTGCCCTACGCGGCCGAGGCCTTGCGGGATCCGCCGCGTGGCCTCGTCGCGATCAGCGACAACCAGGCATCGACGCACCCGGACGTGCCCTGGACGGTGATCCACAACGGCCTGACCCTGACCGATTCGCCGTTCGAGCGTCGTCGCGGCGAGGCGATGTGCTTCGTCGGTCGCGTCGCGCCCGAGAAGGGCATCGTCGAGGCCCTCGAGATCGCCAAGCTGGTCGGTCGCCCGCTGCGGATCGCCGCGAAGGTGGCCCCGATCGGGCCCGAGCGCAACTACTTCGAGGCGGTGTTCGAGCCGGCCCTCAAGGCCGCGGGGTCGGACGTGGAGTTCCTCGGGGAGCTCACGCAGGGCGATCGCGACGACCTGTTCGCGGAGAGCTTCGTGTCTCTCATGCCCGGCGCGTGGCCGGAGCCGTTCGGGCTGGTCGCCATCGAGTCGCTGGCCTGCGGGACGCCGGTCATCGCGCGACGCATCGGCGCCCTGCCCGAGATCATCCGGGACGGCGTGGACGGCTTCTTCGGCGACGACGTCACGCAGCTCGCCTACAAGGTGGAAGGTGCCGCGGACCTCGATCGTGCGGCCATCCGCGAATCCGTGCTCGAGCGGTTCTCAGCCGGGCGGATGACCGACGGCTACGAGGCGCTGTATCACGAGATGCTGGCAGGCGAGGACGAGGCCGATGGCGGTCCCGATGACGGCGCCGGGAGCCGGGAGCCGACCCCGCTCGGTCCGCGCGTCGCGTCGCAGCAGCCCGGTCGTCGGCACGCCATCGGTTCGGGTGCCTGAGGCCGCAACAGGCGCTCGCGAGCCTGTCGCACAGTTCCCCGGGATATGGCGAAGCCCCCGACGGCGAGGTCGGGGGCTTCGCGATGAACGAGAGGATCGAGGTCAGACGCCGCGCGGCTGCTCGTCTCGCTGCTTGTCGATCTCGTGGTCGAGCTTGTCGCCGGCGTCACCCACGTTGCGGCTGATGTCGTCGCCGAGGTTCCCGACCTTGTCGCCGAGGTCTTCCTCGCCGTCGGCCTCGCGCCAGGCCTTCTTGGCGTCGTCCTTGACTTCGCGGTATCCGGACTTCAGGTCATCCACGGTTCGTGGCCTCCAGTCGCGTGTGCTGCGGGGGTCGCCATGAAGGTATGTGCGGGGGCCTTGCGGCTCGTCGCCACGCCTGCGAGGCGGCTCGTTTCAGGCCGCTTGCACCCCGCGACGGGTCGTGCTCGTCTTCTGCATCCGCTCGGCGAGCGTGGTCGCGATCAGGCCCGTCGGCACGAGGGCCGCCAGGACCAGGATGCGGTGGGCGCCGCCCACGAACAGGCCGAGCGCGATGCCGACGGACATCGCCCCGGCAAGCTTCAGGGTGTCGTCCGAGCCGGTCTGGATAAGCCGTCCGGCGTCGCCGAGCGCCTTGCTCGATGCTGCGGCCGCCTCGGGAACGCGTGCGCCGACATCGCTCGCGACACCGGCCACGGTGTCGGCGACATCGCGGGCGGTCCGGATGATGCCGTTCTCGGCCTCGCTGTTGTCGAGGTCCTTGGTCGGTGTGCGAGTGGTCGTCATCGGAAAGCTCCTTTTCGTTCGGTCTCGATCGGTCGGTCCGGCGAGAAAGCAACGGACGGCCCGAGGAGGGGGCTCGGGCCGTCCGCGCCAGGAAGGGGACGCCCCGTCACAAGCGCCACCCGACGAGTAATCGTTGCTTCTTCCCACACGGTAGGGAACGGGGCTATTCGCCCGGACATCAGGCGCAGTCGATGCATTGCATCGGCATCACAACGGGCGCAGGCGCGCCCTGGCTGGGGAGTTGTCGGCCCCCGGAACCCCCAGTGGCACGGGAGCCGACGCTCCCACCATGACCGCCCGGAGGTCTCGGATGGACCGGCTGCCGGGTCGTCGGCCTTGCAGGGGCGTGTCGTCTGGCTCGCGCGCCCGGCGGGGATCAACGAACGCCCGCCTCGTGATCGAGGGGGCGTTCGTGAGCTTTGCAGCGCGGCGGGCCGGGAATGGCGCCGGCCGCCGCGTTCGGCTAGATGGACCCGCGTCCGGCGCGGCTCCGGCCGGTGACCGCACCGACGACGAGGACCACGATGACCGCGCCGATGACCGACACGACGATCGAGCTGACGTCGAATGGGCCGTCGATCGGCTTCGTGTTGAAGAGCGCGCTGGCGAGGAATCCGCCGACGACCGCACCGACGATGCCGAGCACGATGTGCCCGATGATCCCGAGGCCTTCGTCACCCTTGACGAGGAATCCGGCCAGGTAGCCGGCGATCGCGCCAAGCACGATCCACGCGATGATGCTCATCTAGAACCTCCATCCCAGTTCGGGCTTCGCACCCGCCTGCTGGGTCGTCCGTGACCCGGAGAGCCGGGACTTGTCGGCATATTGGTGAGGCGGGACATCGCGGCGAACAACGTCTGACGGCTGCGGCATATCAACCATCCTCGCACCGCACAGCAGGCGCCCCGGGATCCGTGGGTCATCGACATGGAAACGCCGGGTCCGCCTCGGAGGCGAAACCCGGCGTTTGATGAGCGAGACGGCCGTTACGGCGCGGGCGACCCGGACTCGGCTGGGAGCGACGGGCTCTCGACGGCCGGTGTGGTCGCGTCGGGGGCTGTCGTGGCTGCGGGACTCGAACTGGAGCCTGAAGGTCCGCACGCGACGACCGCGGCGACACTCAGGACCAGCATGATCAGCAAACGCTTCATGCGTCACCTCCTGATGGGACCGCATCGACGATGGCCGATGCGAGGCCGCGGGGGGAGGGCGGCCACGACCCACCCTAGGGAGCCCTGGCCGGCAACCGCCTTGCCGGCGACCGGATGGGGCTTGCACCTGCCCGACAGAACCATCGCATCGACCGCGTGTGATGCGGCTGGAATGTCCCGGGCACTCGCACGCGCGCGGAGAGCACACGCAGGCCCGCACGCTACCGCTCCAAGCCGGCGAGGACGCCCGGTCGCTGAGGGGGAATGGCGATGTTGCCCGACGAACCCGTGGAGCTGGTCGTCATGACCGATGCGGCCCGGACACCCGCCGACCACGCGATGCAGCGGCTCGAGTTCGCCGTCGCGACGGTCGCGGTGCTCGCGGCCATCCTCCTGGCGCTGGCCAGGTGACGATCCGCGCCTGGCTCTTCGACGCGGAGGGCGAAGATCAGGAGGTCGAGGCCGGGCCGGACGTGGTGCCGGCCAAGGGAGCGGACCGCCTCCTCTGGGTGGACGTCGACGCGCGGTCGAGCGACGACCTGGCCCGGATCGGCACGCTGCTCGACTTCGGTCCATCGCTGGTCGCCCGTCTCGACGACGACCCGGAGCGCGCGAGCCTGACCCAGTACCCCGAGCACGTGCACCTGTCCCTCGCGACCATGGAGCCGCCCGACGACGGGGGAGCCGGGCGATCGCGTCGCCGCGTCGTCAAACCGGTCCGTCGTTCGCTCGATCTCGTCGCCGGTGCCGAGTGGGTCGTCACGATCCATGACGGTCCGCTCCCGGCCACCGATCGGCTGACCGAGGGCATGCGGGGCGAGACGCGTCTCGGCGCGCTCGAGTCGTCGGACTTCCTCGCGTCGATCGTCGACTCGGTCATCGTCGGCTACTACCAGACGGTCGAGGCGTTCGAGCGCGAGATCGATCGCCTCGACGAGATCGCCCTGCGCGGCCGGCCGCAGGACGACGTCCTTGGCCGGCTGGTCGACCTGCGCCGCCGCATCGGGGCGGTCCGCCAGGCACTGGCTCCGCAACGGGAGGCCTTCGCGCCGCTGGCGCGACCCGACCTGGCGGTCCACCAGGAGCTCGGGCGACCCTGGCCCGAGCTGCTCGGGCGACTCGAGCGCGCCCTCGAAGCCGTTGAGCACCTGCGAGAGTCGCTGCTCGGCACCTACGACATCTACATGGGTCGTCTCGCCCAGCGCTCGAACGACGTCATGAAGGCCCTGACGGTCCTCTCGGCGATCCTGCTGCCGTCGGTCGTCCTGGCCGGCGTGATGGGCATGAACTTCAAGGTCGGGTTCTTCGACGACCCGTCGTTCTTCTTCATCGTCGTCGCCACCATGGGCGCGATGGCGGTCGCCATCCTCGGGGTCGCGCGCTGGCGGGGCTGGCTCTGAGCCGATGCCACGCGCCGCGGGACGATCAGTCCGCGAGCACCTGCAGGGCGAACCCGAATTCAGAGCCACCCTCGGCCCGCGGCCTGGCCCAGATGCGGCCGCCCATCGCGGCGATCAGGCGGGCGCTCACGAAGAGCCCGATCCCGGCGCCGCTGGCCGTGCGGGCGGTCACCGCGGAGCGGTAGAACCGCTCGAACAGGCGCTCTGACTCCTCGGCCGGGAAACCCGGACCGTCGTCGAGGATCCGGACCTCGACCTCGGCAGGGCTGCTCGTTGCGACGACGTCGATCGTGGTGCCGGCGCCGCCGTACTTCGCCGCATTCGACAACAGGTTGCGGAAGACCTGCTCGACGTAGGTCGGGTCGGCGACGACCGTCGGCAGGTGCGGTTCGATCTCGGTCTGGAAGAGGACGCCCGGCCAGCGGTTCTGCTCGGACAGGACCACGCGCGGGAGCAGGCGCTGCAGCAGGACCGGTTCGGCGCCGATGTCGCCGGCGTGGTCACCGAACCGATTCAGGGCGACGACGTCCTCGACCAGTCGATGCAGGCGCTCGCTCTCCTCCGTGATGTCGGCGAACACGCCCCGGCGCGTCTCGTCGTCGAGGGTCGAGCCCTCGCGGGCCAGCAGCTTGGCGCCGCCGTAGATGGTCGTCACCGGGGTGCGCAGCTCGTGTGACAGGACCCCGACGAACGTCTCCCGGATCGCCTCCCGCCGGCGGGCGTCGGTCACGTCGCGCAACACGAGGATCGTCTCCTCGCGATCCGCCTGGGCCCCCGGGCCGAGCACCGGGTACGTCGAGAGCTCGAGCCAGCGATCCGGATCGGCCTTGGTGGAGAGCTCGATCGGTCCGCCGCGAGTCCCGAGGGATGGAGCCCGCTCGGCCCCCTCGTTGAACTGGTCGAGGATCTCGGCGTACGTCCGCGTCTCCACGCCCGGGAACAGGTCGCTGCCGGCGGGGTTGGCCAGGGTCACCCGGCCATCGGCGGCGCAGACGACGATGCCCTCGCCCATCGCGCTGATGACGGCGTTCAACTCTGCAGCGCGGGCGTGCTCGGCCTCCGCGAGCCGCTGGAAGCGCGCCTGCGATTCGATCCGGTCCCGGATGTCCCGGGCGACGGCGACCACGCCGCTCGTCCCGTCCTCGAGCTCGGCGACCTGGAGCAGGATCTCCATCGGCACCGTCCCGCCGTCCGGGCGACGATAGGCCAGCACCATCGTTCGGGCCTCGACCTCGCCGCGGACGATCGGCGCCACCATGGCGGCGAGCCGGCTGCCGTCCATGCCGACCATCCAGTCGGTGATCGGCCGTCCGAGCGTGTCGGCCATCGTGGAGCCGAAGACCGTCAGCGCCCCGCGATTCGCGTCGACGACCGTGAGGTCGGTCGCATCGAAGACCACGATCGCCTCGTGGACCGCGTCGACGATGCGTCGGGAGCGATCGATCCGCCTGGCGCTCCGGGCAAGGACCGCACCGATCGGGCTGGCTCGCGGATCGGGTGCCGGCTGAGTTTCCAACGGGTCCTCGGGAGCGAAGATCGAGGCGTCGGGCGTTGCCATCAGACAGGCGCACGCCCGCACGCTCGCACTGTCACACGTGCGTCGTTGCTCGCGCCCGCGGCGGACCACACCGGACATTGCAGACTTCTCGCACCCGCCGTGAGCGGGCGTCCCGGACGTCGTCGGTATACTGGCCGTCCCAGACCGAGCTCGCCGCCCCCGACGCGGGTGGCCCGAAGGGAGATCGGGTCTCGATGCACCTTGCCCCTGCCGACCTCAGGTCGGTGCGACAGGATGGGCTCGCGATCCGATTCGGGATCCTCGGCCCCATCGCCTACGCGCTCGCCGAGGTCCTGGAACAGGGATCCGCAGGCACGGTCCTCGAGCGCCCGTGCGTGCGGCCCCACTGGGGCTTCGTGCTCGCGGGCGACGTCACGCTGCACCAGGGCGGCCCGGCGATCGCCTTGCCGGTGGGCAACGCGTTCCACGTCAAGGCGGGCGGCCCGGAACACCATTTCGAGGCCTCGCCCGGGGCGGTCGTGTCGGGTTTCGAGGCCGTGCGACCGGACGTGGAAGTCAGCGAGGAGGCCCTCGTCGCCCAGGGGTTCGAGATCCTGGAGACCGCTGAGGTCAGGACGAGGATCGTGCCGACCACCACGGCGACCCCGATCGAAGACGGAGCCGTCGATGCAGAGGTCCACCGGATGTCGGACCTGGTGCTGACCCGCGTCCGCATGGGGACCACCAGCGGCTACACCTCGCAGTGGTGCGACGCCGAGCACTGGGGGATGGTCGCGGCCGGTCGGATCGCGATCGAGTGGGAAGACGACGTCGAGGTCCTCGGCACCGGCGACATCTACTACTGCCCGCCGGGCCCGCCCGGCCATCGGATCACGGCCGCCGATCCGGCGACGATGGTCGACCTGACCCCGATGACGTCGCTCGAGACCGTCACCCGCCTGGCCGACTGGCGCCGACCGCTGCTCGAGCTGGCGCGTCTGTCGGGCGCGCCCGGTCCCGTGGCGATGGCCGCGCTCATCTGACGGATCCGCCCGCCGTCGCGCCCGAGATCCCGTCCGGCAGGCCCTTCGCGTCCTGATCCGAGACGTCGTCCTGGTTCTCGATGGACGCCGTGTCCTGCGCGACCGGGACGTCGCGTGCTTGCAGGCGGGTGAGGGCGAGCTCGATCGATGCGACCACAGGCACCGCCAGGAACGCCCCGAGGAACCCGCCGACCGCCGCGCCGACCAGCAGGCTGAGCAGGACGAGAAGAGGCGAGATCCCGACCGAATTGCGCATGACCATCGGGACGAGGACGTTGCCCTCGATGAGCTGGAGGACGACGTACACGCCGGCGACCACGAGGGCCAGCTGCGGGGAGACGGTGGCCGCGACCAGGACCGCCGGGATGGCGCCCAGCAGCGGCCCGACGATCGGGATGGCCTCGGTCAGGGCCGCGATGAGGGCCAGGAGCAGCGCTGACGGGACACCGAGGACCGTGTAGGCGATGCCCGTTGCGGCACCCATCGTGCCCATCAGGATGAGCTGCCCGCGGACCCACAGGCCGAGGCGCGTCTCGATCTCGTTCCAGGCGTCGCGCGAGCCGGCTCGCCGTTCGAGGGGGACGAAGGCGAGGAGGTAGCGCTGCAGGCGAGCGTGCTCGACCAGCCAGAAGTACACGATCGCCAGCACCGTCGCGATCGACACGGCGACCTCGGCGACCGTCAGTCCTGCCTTGACCACGACGTCCGGGTCGCCGCGGACGTGCGCATCGCATCCGCATCGCAACCGTCGCGGCTACGATGACGGCCACGAGATGGAGGCAGCATGAGCGGACCGAACGAGACGGGCACGATCGTCGTGAGCGGCACCGGCCGGGTGGTCGTGGAGCCGGACATCGCAGAGCTCCGTCTCGGCGTCGCGGTCTCGCGCGACTCGGTCGCGGAGGCCCGCTCGGAGGCGGCCCGGACGATGTCGTCGATCCTCGAGGCCGTGGCGGCCGCCGGCGTCGCGCCCCGCGACGTTCGCACGTCGCAGCTGTCGGTCCAGCCTCGCTACGACTACCGCGACGGCAAGGCGCCGGCGCTCGTCGGCTACGACCTGGCCAACGTCGTCGAGGTCACGGTTCGCGATCTTTCGACGGTCGCGGTGGTCGTCGATGACGCGCTGCGGGCCGGGGCCACAAGCCTCGACGGCCTGTCCTTCCGGGTCGACGATCCCACGGAGCCCGAGCGGGCCGCCCGGATCGCCGCCGTCGCCGCGGCGCGCGCCCGAGCCGACGTGCTCGCGGAGGCGGCAGGCGTGGCCATCACGGGCGTCTCCGACATCGTCGAGGGTGGCCCGCCGCCTGCCTTCCCGCGCGCGAAGGCCGAGCGGATGATGCTCGCGGCCGACGCCTCGACGCCGGTCTCAGCCGGCACGACCGACATCACGGTCTCGGTCACGGTCACGTACCGGATCGCCTGACCCGTCGCCACGCCGGCGACCGGGGACGCGGTCGTCAGCCCGCGACGAGGCGCAGCAGCTCTCCGGACCCCAGATCGACCATGTAGACGGCGCCGTCCTCGGCCTGTCCGATCGCGCTGATGCCGCGCTCGCTCTTGAGGGCCAGGGTCGGCTCGCGTCGCTCGTCGCCGACCGGATCCATCGTCCAGATGTTGCCCGAGCAGTTGTCGGTGAACACGTACAGCCCGTCGATGGCGGTCTGGGCGGGATCGTGGACGACGACGCCACCGACGACCGCGCATCCCAGGTCGTGCCCGTAGGCCGCCACCGGGAGCGTCAGGCCGGCCGGATCGCAGCCATCGCGCGGGTTGAAGCACTCGAACGCTTCCATCGTGTTCCACCCGAAGTTGAGCCCCTTCTGACCGGACCGTGCGACGTCGATCTCCTCCCACGCGTTCTGGCCGACGTCGCCGATCCACAGGTCGCCGTTGGCCGGATCGAATCGGATCCGCCACGGATTGCGGACACCGGTGTGCCAGATCTCCGGGAGCGCGCCGGCCGTCTTGATGAAGGGGTTGTCCGGCGGGACCCGATAGGACGGGTCCTGGCCGGTCGGCACGTCGACGTCGATGCGCAGGATCTTCGCGAGGTGCGTGTCGAGGCGCTGCCCATTGCCCTGCGGGTCGCCGCCGGACCCGCCGTCGCCCATCCCGATGTAGAGCATGCCGTCCGGCCCGAAGGCGACCGCGCCGCCGTTGTGGTTCGCGAACGGCTGCGCGATGTGCATCAGGACGCGCTCGCTCTCGGGATCGGCCGAATTCGGCGTCGAGCGAGAGGGTGAACGACGAGATGACCGTGTTGCCGTCGAGGTCCGTGTAGTCGACGAAGAAGCGCGGGTCGTCGGGGAAGTTCGGATGCAGCGCCAGGCCGAGGAGGCCGCGTTCGCCGCCTGCCGTCAGGCGCTCCGAGATGTCGAGGAACGGCTGTTCGACCAGGGCGCCGTCGCGCACGACGCGGATCCGGCCGCCCTGCTCGACCACGAAGATCCGGCCGGTGCCGTCGTCGGACGGCACGACATCGACCGGGCTGGCGAGACCGGACGCCACCGTCTCGAGGCGAATGCCGGCTGGAGCACCCGTCGGCGCCGTCATGGCCTGCCCACAGGCCATCACGAGCGCGACCGAACCGACGAGGAGCGCGCGCCGGAGCCGGGACCGAGGACCGGGGTCGCGCGTGGCCATGTCCGGGATGCTACCAAGCGTCGGTCGGGAGGGCCGCGAGCCCACCGTGCGGTCCGGCTCGCGGCGGGTCGGCCCTGCTACCCTGCGCGCCGGGAGGATCCTTGCTCGATCGAACCATCTCCGGAGCCGGTGCCCTGACCGACCTGGCCGATCGGGCCGTGCGTCCGCTCGGCCAGCGACGCGTCCCGAACCCGCTCGCGACGCGACCCGGCTCGGTCATCGTGGCGGTGCTCCTCGTGCTGCTCGCGGCGCTGCTCATCCTCGCCGGGCTCGAGGTCACCGACGACTCGTCGCCGCGCGTCCTCGCCGCGGGCGCGATCACGACCGACGCCGGCCTGCCGGACCGCCTGTACACGACGATCTCGGGCAGCGTCTCGCCGGACTACGTCGAGACGTACTTCGACCTCAACGGCAACGGGGACAAGGACGCCGACGAAGTGACCGCCGAGTGGTACTACTTCATCGTCGATCCGGACACGCTCACGGGCGTGACGGTGCGCTCGACGCGACCGCCCGACGAGGTCGTCGGCGACGACGACTTCGACCTCGTGCCCGCCACCTTCACCGGGATGCTGCGGCGCGATGAGCGCGCGGTGAGCGACGCGAAAGCCTCGTCGGGCCTGGGCTTCGATGACCGGTACCTCACCGTCAGCGATCGCCACCTCCTCGACGATGGCGCGACGCCGGCCAACCCGTTCCTCGCATACGGGCTGGCAGGGATCGCCGGCGTGCTGGCCGGCGCCATGCTCGTCGGTCTCGCCGGCGGCTACCTCATCTACCGACGATCGGAGGGGCGGCTGCCCGAACCGACGACGAGCCTCGCCGTCGGCGAGCGCGTCCCGGTCAAGGTCACCGGCCTTCTGCGGACGGCCGAGGGTCTCATCCACGTGCGGGAGGCTCCAGCGGATCTCGTCCGGTTCGCGCTGGCCGCGCCGGCGCCCGAGGCGGCGCCGGATCCGTCGGCCTTGGAGCCATCCGGAGACGAGCCCGCGCCGCCGATCGATGAGCCGGCCCCCGACGCCCCGAGCGCCGTCGCCGTGCCGTCCTCGACTCTGATCATCGAGCGTCATGGCCGGCCGGAAGGGGTCTCGCTCGGACGCGGCCAGCTCGTGCGACTCACGTCGGGGGTCGTCCTCCCGTTCCGGGGCGCGCGTCCGGCGCTCCGGGCAGTGGCCGGCACCGGCCCGCTCCTGCTGTCCTTCGAGGCCGAGGCGGACCGGGACCGCGTCGCGGCGGAACTGCTCGACGAGACCGGCCTCGGGTCGAGCGCGGTCGCGGACGAACACACGGAGGGCTGACCGATGGACGCCTGGGAGCTCGTCGACGTCGAGTCGGCACGGACCGCTGCGGGTGGGCTGTACGAAGAGTTCCTCCGCGTCCCCGACCTGTCGGCGGGGCTGTACGTCCTCGAGGCAGGGGCCGCCGACCCACAGTCGCCGCACACCGAGGACGAGCTCTACTACGTCATCAGCGGTCGCGGCCGGGTGACGGTCGGCACGGAGACCCGGGACGTGGCCGGCGGATCGCTCGTCTTCGTCGCCGCGCGCGTCCCGCATCGGTTCCACGACATCGCGGAGCGTCTCGAGATCCTCGTCGTCTTCGGTCCCGCCGAGGGCGACCGCGGCTGATCCGGCCTCAGCCCTGGACCCGGCCGCCCGAGGCGGAGGCTTCCGCGAGCTCGAGGGCCAGCTCCGGGCCACGCCCGACCGGGTCGTGCCGGAAGAAGACGTACGCGTCGGACCCGGACGAGAGGAACGGCTCCAGGCGGGCCGCCCACGCAGCGACCTCGTCGGGCGTGTAGTCGTGGCGGCGGAGTCGCAGGTACAGGAACGGGCCGGTCCGCCTGATCGTCGGCGGCTCCGGGTCGTCGGGGAGCTCGGTCGCGACGAGCGCGGCCCCGGCCGCGGCGAGGGCCTCGAACGTCTCGTCGACCAGCCACGCCGGGTCCTGGCACTCCACGGCGAGCGGCAGGTCGCGCGGCCACGCGGCGAGGAAGGCCGCCAGCCGATCGTCGTTGCGCTTGACACCGGTGGGAACGCGGAACAGCACGCAGCCGAGACGCTCCCCGAACGCCCGGTACGGCCCGGTCAGCCACGGCACGCTCGTCGCCGGATCGGTGAGGGACCGGGCGGATCCGCCGCGCTGGGCCTTGACCGTGAACCGGAAGTCGCCGGGCGTCGCCGCGAGCCACGCCGCGACCTTGGCTGCGGACGGCTGCTGGTAGTAGGTGTTGTTGAGCTCGACCGTGGCGAGTCGGCTCGCGTAGTGCTCGAGGAGACGGTCGGCGGCAAGCCCGGCCGGATAGAAGCGTGGCGCCCATCCCGGATAGGCGAAGCCGCTCGTGCCGGTGAAGAGGCGGCCGGTCAGGCCTCGGGCTCCGCCCCGCCATCGTCGGGCGGGGTCTGGCGCGGATCGCCCTGCCCGGTCCCGGCCCGGTCGGCGACGATCTGCATCGCCCGGCCCACCTCGGCCAGCTGCTGGTCGTCGAGGACCTCGAGGAAGTGGTCGGCGATGCCGCGCAGGTGCGTGGACGACGCCGCCCGCAGGCGCGACAGCCCGGCCTCGGTCAGCACCGCCTCCGCCCCGCGGGCATCGGTCATGCACGTGTCGCGCTCGACGAGGCCGTCCGCCACGAGTCGGTCGATGAGCCGGGTCACCCCGCTCTTGCTCAGCAGGACGTGGTCGGCGAGCTGGCGCATGCGGATCCGGCGTCCGGGCGACGTGGCGATGGTGAGCAGCGCGTCGTACTCCGCGAACGAGAGGTCGTGCTCCGCGCGGAGCTCGTCATCGAGCCGGCGCGAGACGCGGGCGTGCGCGATCAGGAACGCTCGCCACGGAGCGAGGCGCGGGTCGTGGGCGGTCAGTGGCCGTGCGGGTGTCCGGAAACAGACCATCGTCGGTGAAGCTACCGCACTCGAGTGCCGAATCCGGACCATGGGTCCGGGATCCCCGGCTCGCGCCGGGCGGCCGATCAGGCCGACGCGGTAGACGATCCCGCTGCTCAGGGAGACGACGTACAGCTCGCCGTCGTCGCCCTCGCCGAACGAGCTGATGTCTGCGCCGTGTCGCGGAGCACGTCTTCGACGCCGGGGGTCTTGGCGCCGCGCGGGATCGACCAGATCTCGCCCGAGCAGAAGTCCGCGAAGATGTACTTGCCCACCAGTGGCGCCGAGGATCCTAGACGTAGCCGCCGGTCACCGAGCAGTGGCCGCCGGCGTGGCTGTACTCCACGCCCCGACCGGAACCACCTTGCCGCTGTTGCAGCCGCTCGAGGGCCGGAAGCAGTGCCAGCCTCCAGGACGCGCCAGCCGTAGTTGGAGCCGCGAGCCCGTCGGGGCCGCCCGTCGAGGTGACCTGCTTGCGGTCGATCTCCTCGTACCGGTTCTGCCCGACGTCGCCGATCCAGATGTCGCCGCGCCGCGCGGTCGAATGAGAACTTCCACGGGTTGCGCAGGCCGTACGACCAGATCATCGTTGCGCGCCGCGCTCGCCCCGAACGGGTTCGACGCCGGAATCTTGTACTGGCGCATCCGACGCGCCGTTGACGTTGATCCGCAGGATCTTGCCGAGCAGCCGGTCCTTGTTCTGGGCGTTGTTGGGTGCATCGCCGGTACCGCCGCCATCGCCGGTGCCGATGTACAGGTAGTTGTCCGGGCCGAAGGCGAGCATGCCGCCGTTGTGGTTGCCGTTCGCGCGTGCTTGATCGTCAGGATCCGCCGGCGGCTGGACACGTCGGCGCGGTTCGGATCGCCGGTCGAGGCCTTGTACTCGTTGATCGCGATGTCGCCGTCGTTGCGCGTGAAGTAGACGTAGAACTTGCGGTTCGTCTCGTAGTTCGGGTGGAACGCCAGGCCCAGCAGGCCGCGCTCGCCGCCGGTCGAGATCGAGCCGCTGATGTTGAGGAACGTCCCGAGGGACGCGCCGTCCTTGAAGATCTTGATCCGCCCACCCTGTTCGACGACGAAGAGCCGGTCGGTGCCATCACTCGCGCCGGTCACGAACACAGGGCTCTACAGGCCCGTGATGACCGCCGTCAGGCTGAGCGCGCTCGCGGGCGCGGGCGGCACGATCAGGGCCAGTGCGGCGACGAGGGCGAGTGCGGCGCCGTGCGTCCGCCGGCGCGCGCTCAGCGCCAACTCTCCGGGTCGAGCAGGAAGAACGTGGTCTGGCTGAGATTGGCGGTCAACGTGTCCCACCAATCGACGAGGCGATCGTCGAAGGAACGGCCCACGAGCTCTTCCGCGACGGGGCGGTCGATCGGCTCCGACACCGAGGCGAACGGACTCCCGAACGGCGACATCGTGCCCGCTCGGCGGGGGTGGGCTTCGCGGATCTGGGCCATCGCGGCATAGCCTGACACGCGCACAGGGTAACCGTTTCGGGCAAGCGCGTGCCATGGTCCCTGGGTACGGCCGCTCCGCGTGGCTGCCTGCCACCGCAGCGGCCGCATCCCGTGCCCGACGCGGGCCGGTATCCTCCTCGACATGAAGACCACCACCCGGGCCTTCGGCGGCCAGAGCATGTCCGCTCCGCTCCTCGATGTCCTCGTCAAGCGACCGGGGCCCGCGTTCGCGGCCGCCTTCGACAACCCCGACCACGGCTTCTTTCACGCGCCCGATCTCGACGTCGCGCAACGCGAGCACGACGACTTCACCGACACGCTCGCCCGCCTCGGTTCGACCGTCCACGTGCTCGAGACCGAGACCGAGAGCCCGGACCTCGTCTACACCTTCGATCCGCTGCTCGTGACCGACCGCGGGGCGATCCCGCTGCGGCCGGGGAAGGCGAATCGGCTCGGCGAACCGGCGGCCATCGAGGCGTGGACGACGGATGCCGGGATCCCCACGGTCGGCCGGATCGAGGCGCCCGGGACCGCCGAGGGTGGCGACACGCTCTGGCTCCGACCCGACCTGTTCTGCATCGGGCGATCGCTGCGGACCAACGACGCCGGGCGCGCGGCAGCTCGCCGACCTGGTCGGTGGCGACGTCCGGATCTTCGACGTCCCGTACTGGCGCGGTCCGTCCAAGCTCGTCCACCTCATGTCGGTCATCTCGCCGATCGCCGACGACCTCGCGGTCGTCTACCTGCCGCTGCTGCCGGTCGGGCTCTGGGCGTTGCTCGGCGAGCTGGGCATCCGGCTCATCGAGGTGACCGACGACGAGTACTGGACGCTCGGGTGCAACGTGCTCGCCGTCCGCCCGGGCGTGGTCATCATCGCGGAGGGCAACCCGGTCATCGCCGCCGCGCTCGCCGCGGCGGGCTGCGAGGTCCACACCTACCCGGCCACCGAGATCGGCCTGAACGGCTCCGGTGGTCCCACCTGCATGGCGCGACCCATCCTGCGTGGCTGAGTCGCGGGTCGCGGCGCCCGCGATCGACCGGGCGCGGCTGGTCGAGGACCTGCGGACGCTCGTCGCGACCCCGAGCGTCACCGGCTCGGAGGAGGCGGTGGCCGCGACGGCCGCCGAGCTGCTGCGAGAGCTGGGACTCTCCGTCGAGGTCGCCACGCCCGACCCGGCCGCCATCCGCGCCGACCCCGATTGGCCGGGCGAGGAGATGCCGCGGACGTCGCTGCCGGTCGTCATCGGCCGGGCCGGGCGCCCCGGCGGCCGCCGGATCATCCTGTCGGGCCACCTCGATGTCGTGCCGCCCGGCGACCTCGCGACGTGGACCGCCGATCCGTGGGGTGGCGAGGTCCGCGACGGCTCCCTGTACGGCCGGGGCGCCTGTGACATGAAGGGCGGGGTCGCGGCGATCCTGGCCGCGGTGCGGGCGCTCGGCGCCGCGGGCGACCTCGATCGCCTCGACGGCGAGCTCATCGTCGCGCTCGTCCCGTCCGAGGAGGACGGCGGTCAGGGCACGCTCGCCGCGATCCGGGCCGGCGTCACCGGCGACCTCGCGATCATCCCGGAGCCGTCGAACCTCGACATCGTGGTCGCCCACGCCGGCGCCATCACGTTCCGGCTGACCGTTCCGGGCCGCGCGGCGCACGCCTCGCAGCGGCGTGAGGGCATCTCGGCCCTCGACAAGCTGTGGGTCCTCTCGAAGGCGCTCGAGGCCGACGAGACGCGGCGCAACGACGCCGAGACCGACCCGCTCATGACGGCCCTCGGCCTCCCGTATCCGACGATCATCGGGATCGTGTCGGGCGGGGAGTGGGCGTCGACCGTGCTCGACCGCGTCACCGCGGACGGGCGCTACGGCGTTCGGCTCGGGCAGTCGGCGGCGGACGCGGAGGCCGAGCTGCGCGCGGCGATCTCGGCTGCCTGCGCCGGGGACGACTTCCTACGGGACCATCCGGCGACCGTCGAGATCACCGGCGGCCGGTTCGGGTCGGCGCGCGTGCCGTCGGACCACGCGCTGCCGGTCGGGCTTGCGGATGTCGCCGAGCGCGTCACCGGACGTCGCCCGGCCCTGCTCGGCGAGCCGTACGGCGCCGACATGCAGATGTTCGTGAACGTCGGCGCGACGCCGTGCGTCATCTTCGGCCCGGGCGACGTCAAGGTCGCCCACAGCGCCGACGAGCACGTGCCGCTCGACGAGGTCGAGACGTGTGCGCAGGTGCTGGCGGCGTGGGTCCGAACGGAGCTGATCCGGGGCTGACCGCCGCCGCATTTCACCCCTGACCGGACGCCGACCCGTGCCGCTACGTCCGCGAGGACTGAGCCACGCTCCGTCGGGCCAGAGTGAGCGTCAGCGGGACGGCGATCAGCGCCGCGCCGATGACGCCGAGGACCGCGAACCCCGCTGCGGCCATGATCACGCCCGAGCCCAGGCTGGCGGCCGCGGCCGAGCTCCAGATCATCGCGTCCGTCACGCCCTGGAGACGCGTCCGCTCGCCGAGCGAGAGGCCCGTCGTCAGCAGCGCGGACCCGGCGACGTAGCCCAGGTTCCACCCGTACCCGAGCAGGAACAGGGCGAGGAACAGGAGCGCCCCGCCCTCGGGTGGCGCGGCCGCGGCCAGGACCGACGACCCCGCGATGACGATCAGGCCGGCCAGGATGACGGGCACGCTCCCGACGCGATCGGTCAGTCGCCCGGACAGCGGTGACAGCCCGAACATCCCGAACGTGTGGCCGCTGATGACGATGCCCACCGCACCGAGCGTGTGACCGTGCTCGGTCATGTGGAGTGGCGTCATCGTCATGATCAGGACCATGACCACCTGGCCGGTCACGAGGGCCACGATGGCGACGGGGACGTGCGGGCGCCGGAGCACCGACCGAAGCGACACGGCGATGGACGCGTCGGCCGCCGGATCCGGCCGCGACGTCTCGTCGGCGAGGGCGTACGGATCGGGTCGCAGGAGCGTCCAGGACAGGATCGCCGCCGCCCCGACGAAGATGATCGGGACGAAGAACGGCCCGGCCAACTCGGGCAGGCCGAGGTTCGTGGCCAGGATCCCGGCCGGTGCGACGAGGTTCGGACCGACGATCGCGCCGACCGTCGCGCCCCAGACCACGAGGCCGATGGCCGAGGCCCGCCGCGCGTCCGGGTAGAGGTCCGCGGCCGCGTAGCGCGACAACTGGTTGGACGAGTTGCCGAACCCGATGAAGAACATCCCGACGAGGAGCAGCGGCAACGACGTCGCGATGACCGCGGCTGTCGCCAGGAGCGCGCCGCCGACCCCGGTGGCGTACCCGGCCGCCAGGCCGGGCCGGCGTCCCCGGCGGACCATGAGCGCGGAGATCAGGACGGCACCACCGGCTGCCCCGAGGATGACCGCGGCGCCCGTGACGCCACTCCACAGGGCCGTGCCCCCGAGGTGCTGAGCCACGATGGCGGCGACCGTCACCGCGGCGATGTGCCCCGTGCTGCCGAGCGCCACGCCGCTGACGAGCGTCCACGTCGAGCGACGGCGTGCGGCGTCGAGCCGGGCGGGCGAGAGCGTCGATGCCGACGTCCATGGCCGCCGATGATAGGCGCGCCACCTCAGTCCAGACCGAGCGTCAGCACCTCGATGCTGGGGGTGACCGGTTCGAGCGTCGTCGGCGGGCGAGCGGGCCAGCTCGAGGAAGCGGCAGAACGCGTTCGCGAGCCGCATCTGGGCCGGGTTTCGTGCGCGCACTCGCCAGAGGTCGGGCGATCCGACGACCAGCGCCACGCATCGGGCTCGCGAGGTGGCGACGTTGAGCCGATTCCGGCTGTACAGGAAGTCCATGCCGCGTGGAGCGAGCTCCGCGCTCGACGTCGTCAGCGAGTAGATGCGATCGGCGCCTCCTGGCCCTGGAACTTGTCGACCGTGCCGACTCTCGCCTCCGGGGGCAGCAACCGCTTGATCGCCCCGACCTGGGCGTTGTACGGCGCGACGATCAGCACGTCGTCCCACCCGACCGGTCGCGTCACGCCATCGTCGGTCCATCCAGCGGGTGCCGCCGGCGAGTCAGGGACCGGGCGATCGCCGCGACCCGCTCCGCCTCGACCGGCGACTCGCTGTCGGCGCCATCGGTGACGACCTCGATCAGGCGTGGCCCGACGCCGTCGAGTTCGACGACCGGCGAGTCGAAGCGCTGGATCGACGAGATGCGGCTCGGACTCCAGCCGGTCGTCGTAGAAGACCTCGGACGTGAACGCGCACAGAGCCGGATGCATCCGCCACGTGTGCTCGAGGAAGAGGCCGCGATCCGGCGGCATCGTCGCCTGGCCGGCGAGGACGTGGGCCAGCGCCGAGCGGTCCGCGCCGGGCGGATGCGAGCCCTTCAGCGGCTGGTCGAGCTGCTGCGGGTCGCCGAGCAGGACGAGGTTCGTGGTCGAGCGCGCCATCGCGACGACGTTCGCGAGCGAGATCTGCCCGGCCTCGTCGACGAAGAGCACGTCGACCGCGTCCGACATCTTCGCCGAGACCCACAACCACGACGTGCCGGCGGCGAGGTTCGCGCCGCCCGTCGTCGAGCCGCGCCCGAACGTCGCGATGCGTCCTTCGCGTGGGTCACCGCCGGGTGCATCGACCACCTGGTCCTTCGGCCCGTGCTGGATCGCACGGACGTCGCCTGGATCGCTGGCGGCCGATCACCTCGCGCAGGAGATTGCCGATCACCTTGTGGCTGGTGGCGGTGATCCCGACCCGTTTGCCGGCCCGCAGCAGCGACACGATCATCCGGGCACCGGTGTACGTCTTGCCGGCCCCGGGCGGTCCCTGGATGGCGAGCGTGGTCGAGTCCAGGCGGCTGGCGCAGGCGCGTCGCGGCCGCCTCGAGGTCGGCGTCGCCGGGTTCGACGAGCGGGCTCCCGGGCGTCTGCCCGACCCGCGGCGGGCGCCCGAGCAGCAGGTCGCGGGCGAGCGCGGTGTGGGCCGTCGGCGTCGATCCCGTGCTCGGCGACCCACTCGCCGAGCTCGAACAGCGACGCCTGGTGATCGACCGTCCGGACCCAGTCGAGGGCCACGACCGAGCGCGGCTGCGGCTTCTCGATCTCGCGCCGGATGTCGATCGTCAGACCCGCGAGATCGACGGCGACCATCTTGCCCGTGTCCCAGTCGAACGGGCTGGCCCCGGGCTGGGCCTGGGCCAGCGCCGGGTCGTACAGGTCGCCGCGGCCGAGGTCGAAGTCCTGGTCCGGGAACGCGTACCGCCATGTCTGCTTGCCACGCACCGGCTCGTCGAGCGGACCGATCGGCTCGAGCCCGCCAAGCGGGACGTTCTCCTCGATCGCCTGATCCTCGTCGAGTCCCATGTGGCGGAAGAAGTCCCACCACATGGACTTGTCCTCGCGGCGATGCCAGCCGAGGAGTTGTGCGAGCAGCCAGCGGCCATGCTGCTCCGGGTCGCGGTCGGCGGCGTCCGTCGGGACGATCGATGGGTCCGCCAGGCGATCGGCCAGGGCCTCGATGCGCGCCTGCGCCTCCGTGACGTCCTCCGGCAGAGCCTGGCGTTCGCCCGGGCGGGGGACCGGCCGGCCGGTCGCCTCGGCGAGTTCGACGCGCAACGTCTCGAGCCAGTCGCGCAGCTGCAGGTTGCTGATCGACGTCGTCGCGGTTGTAGCGCTCGATGCGATCGAGGATCGTCGAGTCCGGTCGCTCGCCCTCGCCCAGCTCGAGCCACTCCTCGAACGCGACGATGCTCGACCCCGCGTCGCGAAGGTCGACCTCGCGGGTGAACCCGTAGAACGCCTCCATCTTCTTGATCGAGTAGCTCTCGACCGACGCGCGCAGCGACTGACGGACCGCGCGCAAGCAGGTCGACGAGCGTGCCGGCCCGGAGGAGGTCGTCGACCTCGTTCTCGCGGGTGCCGTAGCGGCCCATCAGGCGCTTCATCGCTGTCGGCTCGTACGGCGCGTAGTGGTAGATGTGCAGGTTCGGGTCGGCCCGGAGGCGCTCGCCGATGAAGTCCATCACGGCCTCGAAGGCGCGCCGCTCGCCGTCCAGGCTGAACTCGCCGGCCTCGTCGCGGGACCAGAACGCGTGGAACGTCCCGTCGACCTCGAGGATCCCGAACAGGTAGTCGAGGCCGTCGTCGAAGGCGTACGGGTCGCCTTCGAGATCGAGGAACAGGTCGCCGGGCGACGGCGGCGGGAGCGAGGCCAGACCACGTTCCTGGCCGATCGGCTCCTCACCCTGGGGCAGCAGCAGCTCGTAGTGCAGGGCACCGTCGCGACGCCCTTCGAGCTGGATCCGCGCCTGCTCCCGGACGCGGAGCAGCGCCTCCTTGCTGGTGCCCTCGAGCTTCGGCTCCATCGGCAGCGGCAGGTCGCCGAGGGCCTCGAGCGTCGGCACGCCGCGATCGATCAGGGCGCGCCGCTGCCGTGCCGAGATCCCGGCCACGAGGCTCAGGTGATCGTCGCTCCGTCGCCGGGCGACGCATTCGGCGGCCCAGCGGCAGACGTCGCAGTGCTCCACGGGTTCGGGATACGTGGTCGCCGGCGGGTACGTCGCGGGAACCTCGTCGGTCATCGTCGCCAGGAAGCGGGCCTTCGCGCTCCGGTAGTAGGCCATGTAGTCGTCGACGCGGAGTCGCTCGACCGCGCGTGCGCTGCCCCCGAGCGCGACATGCATCCACTCGGGGCGGACGCCCTGGACCCGCTCGAGCTGGTCGACGTAGCTGCAGATCTGGAGGACCGCGCTCGCCTTGACGTGCCGCGCGAGCTTGGTGTCGGCGACCTCGTAGTGCCACGGCCCCCAGACCGACGGGCGGTCCGGGTCGTCGATGCGCAGCAGGAAGTCGGCGTGCCCGCGCCACGTGCCATCGAAGAACGTCGCCTGGAAGATCACGTCGTCGCCCGCGCCCATCGCGGCGATCGTCTCGGCTGCCGCGGCGCGCAACTGGTCGCCCTGGTCCGCGATCGAGCCATCGAGCGTGATCGTCGTCGAGGTCCGGCCATCGGCGAGGAGGTCGGCCAGGAAGCGGCGCTCGTGCTCGTAGCCGCGCTTGCGGATGATGTCGAGCTCCGGGTCGTCGCGCATCGGGCGCTTGACCAGGCCCGCGAGCGCGGCCCGTTCGAGCTGGGTCAGGTGTTCGCAGGCGAGGTAGGCGACGAGATCGGTGGCCGCGTAGACCGGTCGGCCGTCGATGGTCTGCACGGGTTCACCTTAGCGGCTGGCCGTGTCAGGTCGCCTGTCACGCGGCGTGCCGGCCTCCCGCCAAACACGCCTCTGGACCGGTCAGGAATCGAGAAGCGCGGGTCACGACGCCCGCCTAGAGTGACCGACATGGACATCACCGCCACACGTCAAGGAGACGACATGACCACCTCCGCCACCCTCGGGATCAAGACCGTCCTGCATCCCGTGTCCGACCTCGCCGCCGCCAAGGCGGTCTACACCGCGCTGCTCGGCATCGAGCCGCAGGCCGATGGGCCCTACTACGTCGGCTTCGAGGCCGAAGGCCAGCAGATCGGGCTGGTGCCCGGTGGTGGACCGCAGGGCATGACCTCGCCGGTGGCCTACTGGCACGTCGCGGACATCGAGGCGAAGCTGGCCGAGGTGACCGCCGCGGGCGCCACCCTGCACGAGGCCGCGCACGACGTCGGTGGCGGCCGCCTGGTGGCCACGTTCACCGACCCCGACGGCAACGTCCTCGGACTGATCCAGGACCGCTGAGCGCCGGTCCCACATAAGATTGAGACATGAGCTTGGCCACGAGGACCGACACGCGCTCGCCTGAGCTGCACGTCGCCGACCGACACGACCTGATCCGCGTGCAGGGCGCGCGGGTCAACAACCTCAAGGACGTCAGCATCGAGATCCCGAAGCGCCGGCTGACCGTGTTCACCGGCGTATCGGGCTCGGGCAAGAGCTCGCTGGTGTTCGACACGATCGCCGCGGAGTCGCGCCGGCTGATCGACGAGACGTACTCGACGTTCGTCCAGGTCTTCATGCCGAACATGGCCCGGCCCGAGGTCGACGTTCTCGAGGGGTTGACCACCGCCATCCTGGTCGACCAGGAGCGCCTCGGGGCGAACCCGCGCTCGACGCTCGGCACGGTCACCGACGCCAACGCGATGCTGCGCAGCCTGTTCAGCCGCCTCGGCAAGCCCTACATCGGCGGGCCGACGGCGTTCTCCTTCAACATCCCGACCACGCGGGCGAGCGGGGTCATGACCGGCCCCAAGGGCGAGAAGAAGATCGTCCAGGACGCCATCTACCTCGGCGGGATGTGTGCCGAGTGTGAGGGGCGCGGCACCATCTCCGACCTCGACCTGTCCGTGATCATCGACGAGTCGAAGTCGCTCGCCGAGGGGGCCATCCTGGTGCCGGGCTACACCGCCGACGGCTGGATGGTGGTCCAATACGCCGAGTCCGGATTCTTCGACCCGAAGAAGCCGATCAAGGACTACACCGAGAAGGAGCGCCACGACCTCCTGTACCGGCAGACGACGAAGGTCAAGGCACGTGGCATCAACATCACCTATGACGGGCTGATCCCGAAGATCCGCAAGTCGATGTTCAGCAAGGACGTCGACTCGCTGCAACCGCATATCCGAGCGTTCGTCGAGCGGGCAGCGGTCTTCAAGACCTGTCCGGCCTGTGACGGGAGCCGGCTCAACGAGGCGGCGCGCTCGTCGAAGATCGACGGGCACAGCATCGCCGACGTGTGCGCCCTGCAGGTCACCGATGCGGCCGAGTGGCTGCGCGGCATCGACGACAAGGGCGCGGCGCCCCTGATCGCCAACCTGTTGCACCTCTTCGACTCGTTCGTCGAGATCGGCCTGGGCTACCTCTCGCTCGATCGCCCCTCGGGCACGCTGTCCGGGGGAGAGGCGCAACGCACCAAGATGGTCCGCCACATCGGGTCCGCGCTGACAGACGTGACCTACGTCTTCGACGAGCCGACCGTCGGCCTGCACCCGCACGACATCCAGCGGATGAACACCCTGCTCCTCGAGCTGCGGGACAAGGGCAACACCGTGCTCGTCGTCGAGCACAAACCGGAGACGATCGTGATCGCCGACCACGTCGTCGACCTCGGCCCCGGGGCGGGCACCGGCGGCGGCACGATCTGCTTCGAGGGGACCGTCGAGGGGCTGAAGGCGTCCGACACCCTCACCGGCCGTCACCTCGACCACCGGGCGGCACTCAAGGACGCCGTTCGGACGCCGACCGGCACGCTCGAGATCCGCGGCGCGAACGTCACACAACCTGCAGGATGTCGACGTCGACATCCCGCTCGGCGTGCTGTGCGTCGTGACCGGCGTGGCCGGCTCCGGCAAGAGCTCGCTCATCCACGGATCGATCCCCGCCGGTGCGGACGTGATCTCGATCGACCAGGGCGCGATCCACGGCTCGCGCCGGAGCAACCCGGCGACGTACACCGGATTGCTCGATCCGATCCGCACGGCGTTCGCGAAGGCCAACGGCGTGAAGCCGGCCCTGTTCAGCGCGAACTCGGAGGGCGCCTGCCCGACCTGCAACGGCAACGGGAAGATCTACACCGAACTCAGCTTCATGGAGACCGTGGCGACAACCTGCGAGGACTGCGGAGGCAAGCGCTTCCAGGCCGCCGTGCTGGAGCTGCGGCTCGGCGGGCTCAATATCGCCGAGGTGCTCGATCTTCCCGTCGCCGAGGCTCACGCCTTCTTCGAGGCCGGCGCGGCCAAGACCCCGGGCGCCGCCACGATCCTGCAGCGCCTGGTCGACGTCGGGCTCGGCTACCTGAAGCTCGGCCAGCCGCTCCCGACCCTGTCCGGCGGCGAGCGCCAGCGCCTCAAGCTGGCCACCCACATGGGCGAGAAGGGCGGTGTCTACGTCCTCGACGAGCCGACCACCGGTCTCCACCTCGCCGACGTCGATCATCTCCTCGGCCTGCTCGACCGGCTCGTCGACGCCGGCAAGTCGGTCATCGTCATCGCCCATCATCAGGCGGTCATGGCCCACGCCGACTGGATCATCGACCTCGGCCCCGGGGCCGGCCGCGACGGCGGTCGGATCGTCTTCGAGGGCACGCCCGCGGACCTCGTCGTCGGCCGGTCCACCCTCACCGGCGAGCACCTGGCGGACTACGTCGGCGCCTGACCGCGGCGCGGACAACGTGAAAAGAGCCATCCCATGTGTCGTCCCTGGTCCCGACCGCTCGAGGGAAGCCTGGACATCGTCGAGTCGTCGCCACGTGCCACAATCTCGATCGTGACCACCAGGCCCGCCCCGACGCAGCACCTGAGCGACCTCGCGTGGCTGCGCCGCGTCCGCGACCGGATGGACCGGGAGTACGCACAGCCGCTCGACGTCGAGGCGCTCGCCCGCGGCGCGCACATGTCTGCCGGCCACCTCAGCCGCGAGTTCAAGCTCGCCTTCGGCGAGTCGCCGTACAGCTACCTGATGACGCGGCGCATCGAGCGTGCGATGGCGCTGCTCCGTCGTGGCGACCAGAGCGTCACCGAGGTCTGCTTCGCGGTCGGCTGCTCGTCGCTGGGCACGTTCAGCACGCGTTTCACCGAGCTGGTCGGCGTGCCGCCGAGCGTCTACCGGCGTGACGGTGCCCGTGTGACGGCGGGGATGCCGGCGTGCATCGCGAAACAGGTGACCAGACCGATCAGGAATCGAGAGGCGCCGATCGCCGAGCCTCGACCAGCATGACCACGATGAGCATCACGATCCACACGAGCGTTCTCCCGCACGACGACCCGGATGCCTCCCTGGCCTTCTATCGCGACATCCTTGGCTTCGAGGTTCGGACCGATGTCGGCAGCGGCAAGATGCGCTGGATCGAGGTCGGCCCCGTCGACCAGCCCGGCACATCGATCCTCCTCGCGCCGCCGGCCGCCGACCCCGGCATCACCGAGGACGAGCGCCGCACCATCGCCGAGATGATGGCCAAGGGCACCTACGGCTGGATCCTTCTGGCCACGCCCGACCTCGACGGCGTCTTCGAGCGAGTGCAGGCGAGCGCGGAGGTCGTCCAGGAGCCCGCCGAGCAGCCCTATGGCGTTCGCGACTGTGCCGTCCGCGATCCCGCGGGCAACCTGATCCGCATCAAGGAGCTTCGCTGAGCCGCTCTAGCTGAACAGCGCCTCGATCGCCTCGCGGAACGCGACGGTATGGCGATCCACGTCTGACGCGGTCGTCGCGGGCGACATGAGCGCCATGTTGTGGAAGGGCGTCATCAACACGCGCCGGTTCATCGCCCACAGGTGGAGGAATCGCTCGAGGTCCGGGTCGCTGTGAGCCCACTGCTCCGCGCCGGTCCGCGGCGGGTCGGGCATGAAGTGGTACTCGGCACGTGCCCCCAGCCGGGTCACGTGCCACGGGACGTCGGCCGCGCGCAGGACCTCGTTCACGCCTGCCTCCCAACGCTCGGCCAGCGGGACCATCCGTTCGAATGCGGCCTCGGTCAGGACCTCGCCCAGGGTCGCTCGCGTCGCGGCCAGTGACAGCGCGTACCCCGCGAGCGTGCCGCCGATCCCGCCGACGTCCGAGTCGACGACCTCGAGCGAGGCGTGGATCCGGGCACCGACCTCGTTCGTGAACCCGTAGGCCGCGACCGGGATGCCGCCACCGATCGTCTTGCCGATCACCAGCATGTCGGGCTCCAGGCCCCAGAGACCCGTGGCGCCGGCAGGGCCGGCACAGATGGTGTGCGTCTCGTCGATGATCAGGAGCGTGCCGGTCCGGCGGGTGATCTCGCGCACGGCCTCGAGGTAGCCCGGCTCGGGCAGCACGATCCCGACGTTCGTCAGGGCGGGCTCGATCAGCACGGCGGCGACGTCGCGATCCGCGAGCGCGGCCTCCAGCCCGGCGACGTCGTTGAACTCGACCACGCGCGTGGTCCGGGCGACGTCCACCTGCGGCCCCACCGAGCCGTGGACCGGCACGACGGCCCCGTCGGCGCCCAGCTCGGCGATCGCCTCGTCCACCGACCCGTGGTAGCAGTGGTCGTGCACGACGACCTTGGAACGGCCGCTGATGTGGCGTGCGAGACGGAGCGAGAAGCGATTCGCATCGGTCGCGGACAGCGCGAACTGCCACGACGGCAGACCGAACCGTCTCGCCAGCTCCTCGCCGACCCACGCGGCGTCCTCGGTCGGGAGCATGTGGGTGATGCCCAGGCGCATCTGGCGCTCGACCGCGGCGATCGTCGGAGCCGGGCCGTGCCCGGCCATGGCCCCCGTGTCGCCGAGGCAGAAGTCCACGTAGTCGTGCCCGTCGACGCATCGGAAGGAGGCCCCCGACGCGGACTCGACGTAGGGCGGGAAGGGACTCGCCCACTTGACCATCCAGGGCATGGGAACGCCCTCGAGCAGTGACTCGAGGGCGCGGGCGTGGAGCTCGGCGGAGCGTGGGTGTTCGTCCGCGAACCGGCGGCTCTCGTCGGCCATGAGGGACGCGAGGCGGCCGCGATCGACGGATCGGGTGGATGTCATCCGAGCAGGATGGCGTCCTTCATGTGCGGCGTCGGCCGCATCCCGGGGGACGCGACGACGCGTCGGCGCCTAGTTCGGTCGGCGGACGTAGCCGCAGACCAGGCACTGCGCGACCCCGGTCGTCGGATCGACGTCGAGGAAGCTGGCGCAGCCGTTGGTCCGGCAGTACATGCGGGTGGCCGACGATGCGGCCGAGGCGCGGCGACGAAGGCGTCGCATAGCCGTAGCTCGTCCGGTCACGGACGATGTGGTGGAACGGTTCATCATGGTATCGGTTCTCGTGTGCTTTCTGGCGCGCCGGGAATGGCGTGATGGGCCATCGGCTGCGCGTCCGGTGCTCGCTCTACGGCCTCATACGGACCGGAGCGGTTTTGTGATCGGTCCGGGCGGGGAACCGGGAGCCTCAGTAGTACCGAGTGCTCGACCGGGCCGTCACGACGGACCTGTAACGCCATCGACTATATCGCACGTATGTTCAATCGTCAAGGCACCGCGTGGTCGGGCAACCGTCAAGGTGTGGGCCTGACGCGCACGACCGGGCCGTCCATGCGACGATGATTTAGGACTCTTCACATTCGCTTGGTTGAATCCATACGCCGCTGGTCGCAGATTGGCCCCCGTCCACCATTGCGCACGGCACACCTTGGAGGAGGTACCACTCGGGATGGGACGCCCCGGACTCGGCGCGGGCTCCGCTTCGCGCTCGCACACCACGCATCGGATCGGCGCCGCAGGCCTCGTCGGCCTGCTGTTGACGCTCATGGTCGGCGCGTCCGTCGCGCACGCGGCGGGCGAGGTCACCGTGACCACCCCGTACCCGGCGGTCGCTGTCGCGCCCGGTACGAAGGTGAGCTTCGATCTGTCCATCGAGACCGACACCCCTGACCGGGTGAACCTGAAGCTCGAGCGCGTCCCGACGGGCTGGACGGCCGCATTGTTCGGCGGCGGGTTCGTCGTCGATGGCGTCCAGTCCGACGGGTCGAAGGCGACCACTGTCCGCCTCGACGTGACCCTGCCCGACGACGCGGCCGCCGCCACGCAGCGGATCGATGTCGTCGCGACCGCGGGCGGCGCCGTCGATCGCCTGCCGCTCGACATCCGGGTCACCCCGACCGCGGCCGGCGAGGTCAGCCTCACGACCGACTTCCCGGAGCTCAAGGGCACCTCGACCACGGCGTTCACGTTCAACCTCACCCTGCACAACGACACCGCCGAGGACCTGACCTTCGGCGGCACCGCGACCGGCCCGCCCGGCTGGACCGTGACGGCCCAGGTCAGCTCGGAGAGCCAGGCCGCGAGCGCGATCGTCAAGGCCGGCAGCACGACGCCCGTCACCGTCAAGGCCACGCCGTCCGCCGATGTCACCGCGGGCTCGTACCCGATCACCGTCGATGTCACGAGCGGCAGCCGGAGCGCCCATGCCGACCTCAGCGTCGAGGTGACCGGCAGTTACACCATCAAGCTCACCACGCCGGACGGGCGCCTGAGCACATCGGCCTCGGCCGGCTCCGCGTCCGACCTGACGCTCACCATCCAGAACACGGGCACCGCGCCCGTCACCGGCGTGGTGCCGTCCGCGACCGCCCCCCAGGGCTGGACGGTCAAGTTCGACCCGGAGACGGTCGACGTGGCGCCGCAGGGCGAGGCCTCGGTCGTCGCCCACATGACCCCGTCCGGTGACGCCATCGCGGGCGACTACCTCGTCACGTTCAAGGCCACGTCGGACCTGGCCAGCAGCTCGGCCGACATCCGCGTGACGATCCAGACCGGCCTCCTTGGCGGCGCGATCGGGCTCGGCCTGATCCTGCTGGTCCTCGTCGGGCTGGGGTGGATCTTCCTCCGCTACGGCCGCCGATGACCCGGGAGGAGCGGTCGGGTCCGCTCATCCGGACCCGGGCGCTGACGAAGCGCTACGACACGCTGGTCGCGGTCGACAAGCTCGACCTCGAGGTCCGGGCCGGCGAGATCTTCGGCCTGCTCGGGCAGAACGGCGCCGGCAAGACCACCACGATCCTCATGCTGCTCGGTCTCACCGAGCCGACCAGCGGTGAGGCTCGCGTCGCCGGCCTCGACCCCGCCCGCCATCCACGGGAGGTCAAGCGCCGGGTCGGGTACCTGCCCGACGCCGTCGGCTTCTACGGCGGCCTGACCGGTCGTCAGAACCTGCGCTACACGGCCCGGCTGAACGGCCTGAAGGGCACGGAAGGCGAGGCCGCCATCGACGAGGTCCTCGAGCAGGTCGGCCTGACCGATCGTGCCGATGACCGCGTCGAGACCTATTCGCGTGGCATGAAGCAGCGCCTCGGCATCGCCGACGCGCTGGTGAAGTCGCCCGACATCCTCATCCTCGACGAGCCGACGACCTCGATCGACCCGCTCGGCGTCGTCGAGATCCTCGATCTCCTCCGATCGCTCGTCAACGACCGCGGCCTGGCCATCCTGCTCTCGAGCCACCTGCTGACGCAGGTCCAGTCCGTGTGCGACCGCATCGGGATCTTCGCCTCCGGCCGGCTGGTGGGGGAGGGGACCGTCGCCCGCCTCGCCAGCCTGTTCGGCGACGGCGGGGCCACGATCGAGGTCGGCCTCGAGCTGCCGACTCCCGCCGACCGGGCACGTGCCGAGAAGGTTCTCGCCGGTCTGCACGGGGTGTCGGCCGTGCACCCGCCGGCCGCGCGGTCCGACGCCTGGCGGCTGACCGTCAAGCCGGCGAACGAGGAGCCCGCCGTCCGCCAGGCGGTCCTGGCCGCCGCGGTCGAGCACGGCCTGCACCTCAATGCCCTCCGCCCGATCCTCCCATCCCTCGACGACATCTACCGCACCGCGCTGCAGCGACGCGGCCTCGCCGACAAGTCGATCGGTCGTGGGGCGGCGAGCTCCGGCGGGAGGACGGCGGCATGAGCGCGACCGTCGCCCCCGCCTCCGAGGCTCCGGTCAAGGCGACCGAGCGAGCCGCGCTCCGGAAGCTCCCCGCCGGCTGGCGGATCATCGCCGCCAAGGAATTCGCGGACCACGTCGTCAGCGTCCGGTTCCTGATCGTGCTGGTGGTCCTCGGCCTGGCCGCCGCCATCCCGCTCTACTTCGCGTCGGACGAGATCCGCAACGCGGCCCAGTCGGCCACGAGCGTGCCGGCGGTCTTCCTGCTGTTGTTCACGATCGGCCCACAGGACATCAACATCCTGCGCGTCGACGCCTTCGTCGGGATCGTGGCCCCGCTGCTCGGCCTCACGTTCGCGTTCGATGCGGTCAACAGCGAACGATCCGAGGGCACCCTGCCCCGGCTCCTGTCCCAGCCCATCTACCGCGATGACGTGATCAACGGCAAGTTCCTGGCCGGGCTCGGCGTGATCGGGATCGTGCTCGTGTCGGTGGTCGTGCTCATCGCCGGCTTCGGGATGTTCCGCCTCGGCATCGTGCCCCACGGCCCGGAGGTCCCGCGACTCATCGCGTGGGTGGCCGCCACGTTCCTGTACGTGGCCCTCTGGCTGTCCTTCGGGTTGCTGCTCTCGGTGGTGATCCAGCGGGCGGCGACGGCGGCCCTCGTCGGGTTCGGCGTGTGGCTGCTCCTGACGATCTTCGGCCAGCTCATCGTCACGCTCGTGTCGGGGATCTTCACGCCGGCGTCCAACGCGACCGTGGAACAGCAGCTCGGCAGCGTCCAGGCCCAGGAGTGGGTCGCGCGCATCCTGCCGGGCACCCTGTACCAGGAGATCACGACCGTCATCCTCCACCCGAACGTGTCGCAGATCTCGGCGCCCGCCACGGTCGGCCAGCTCGTGCAGTCGCAATACCAGATCCCGCCGCAGTACAACCCGGGCGTGTTCTCGCTCGACCAGAGCCTGCTGCTCGTGTGGCCGCAGCTCGTCGTGCTCGTGGCATTGACCGTCGCGTGCTTCGCCGCGGCGTACATCCTGTTCATGCGCCAGGAGGTCCGCGCCTGACCTTCGCGCTCGTGATCTTTCCGGCCGGATCGCCGGATGCGCGAAATGGGCTGGTGGTCGAGCCCCGCGCCTCGTATGCTCCGTGCGCAGGAACGGGCGAACGTCCCGTCGACCTCACACGGCACGAGAGGGAGGACGATGGATCAAAGCGGAAGTACCGGCTCCGAGGCACCCCTGACCCCGCCGCCCGCGGAGCCCGCGCCCACGACCCAATGGGCCCCGCCGCCTGCCCCGGTGCAGGCCGGACCCGCCGGCTTCGTGTATGCGGACGTCCCGAACCGGGCGATCGCCTACATCCTTGATGCGATCCTGATCGGGGTCGTCAACATCATCGCGTTCGCGATCCTGGCCGGGGTCGGCCTCAGCATCGTCTCCGGCGATATCGCCACCGGGTTCGAGTACAACTACGTCGCTTCGATCATCCTCGGCCTCGTCGGACTCGTGATCAGCGCGGCGTACTTCGTCTACACGTGGACCGCGTTGCGCGGCACGCTCGGGATGAAGGTCCTCGGCATGCAGATCGGCAACGCCGGCGACGGCAAGACCCTCACCACTGAACCAGGCCATCCGCCGCTGGGCGATCATCGTCGGCCCCGTCGATCATCGCCCAGGCGCTGCAGCCGCTGCCCGCCCTCGGCCTGGCCCTGAGCGTCGCGGCCTTCGCGTGGTTCATCTTCCTGCTCTACACGACCTGGAAGAGCCCGACCAAGCAGGGCTACCACGACGTCTTCGCCAACACCATGGTCGTGAAGGCGACCCGCACCGCCTAGGCGTCCGGCCGCCCGCTGACGGCCTCACTTCGCTCTCGCGGCTCAGGCCGCCGGGTCCCGATGCGACCCGGCGGCCTCGCCTTGTCCCGACGTCGGCCTGGTCGCCGCTAGAACGGTGGCCAGGGGATGGCCGGCCAGTTGGGCGAGGGGAGCGGGAAACAGCCGTCGACCAGGAGCGACTCGACGCGACGGCGCGTGGCCCGCAGCTCCGCCGCGGAGAGCAACGGTCGCAGCTCATCGCCCAACTCCCCGTCGAGCGCCGTCCGGATCCGGTCCAGGCCCTCGAGCTCGTCGGGCTCGAACGGCGTCCCGCGCCAGCCCCACAGGACCGTCCGGAGCTTCGGCACGGTCGAGAAGCAGACGCCATGGTCCACGCCGTGGACGTGCCGGCCGCCATCGACCGGCAGGATGTGGCCGCCCTTGCGGTCGGTGTTGTTGAGAGCGGCATCGAGCGTCGCCATGCGCCGCAGGCGGGCGTCGTCGCCGAGGACCATGGCCACGACGTCCACGTCCGGGTCGGCCTCGATGAAGGCCTGGACCATGCCCTCGCCGAACGGCCCGTCGCGCAGGATCGTCGGGGGGACGATGCCCCAGCCGGTCGCCTCCGAGACATGCCACGCGGCGACCTCGCGCCGGCTCAGCGTGCCGTGCGGGAAGTCGTCGAGCGGGCGCTCACCGATCGTCGGCTTGTAGATCGCCTCGATCACGGTCGGCGGCTCGGGGTCGGGGCACGGCTGCGACACCCGGACCAGCAGGGCGTTGTTGCTCGATTCGATGATCCGCCCGACCACCTCCAGGTCGCCATCGCGCAGGATGGCCAGCGTCGTCGCCGGGTCGAGCATGCCGCTGGCGCCTAGTTGACGTAGTGCCCGTTGCGGCGTGGACAGATGTGGCCCGTCGGGTCGAGCGGCGCACCGCACAACGGGCAGGGCAGCCGGCCCGAGGCCACGACCCGGACGGCGCGCGCGACGAACGAGCGGGCGGCGTCGGCCGTCAGCCGCACCCGCAGCAGGTCCGGTCCGTCCTCGTCCTCGTCGTCATCGTCGTCCGGATCGATCGGCTCGCCGTCCTCGTCCTGGGCGCGGGCCTCGACCAGCACGCGCTCCGCGACGACATCCCACCCGAGGGTCAGCGAGCCGGCCCGGAAGGCCTCGTTGAGGGGCTCGTCCAGCGGCTCGGTGTCGGACGCGAGCTCGGACGGCGCGTCGACCGCCTCCAGCCCGTGGGCCACCTCGACGCCGCGCCGGTCCAGCTCGTTGAGGAGCTCCCCGAGCCGCTCGGCGAGGACGCTCACCTGGACCTTCTCGAGGGCGACGCTCACGACGCGGACGCCGTCACGTGCCTGGAGGAAGAACGTCCGGTCGCCCGGCTCGCCGATGGTGCCGGCGACGAAGCGCTCGGGGGGATCGAAGATGAAGCGCCGTCGAGCCATGGCCTGACTCTATACCGATTCGCGCACTGGCTGGGTCGGCTACGAAACGTGCACGGTCGCGGTGTCCCAGCCCCGGGCGCCGTCGGGCGCCGGCGGCGTGTGGCGCTCCTCCTGGACGGCGCCGTCGCCGTCGGTGGCGCGGACCGTGAGCGTGTGGTCGCCGGGCGTCGCGTCCCAGTCGAGGACCCACTGGACCCAGGTCGCGTCGGAGATCGGCCGCGACAGCCGGGCCTCGCTCCAGACGCCATCGACGGCGACCTCCACCTTGGAGATCCCCCGGTCGGGCGCCCAGGCGATCCCGGCGATGGGCACGCGACCCGCCGCGACGCCGGCGCCGCCCGGCGGCGTGTCGATCCGCGACTGCGTCAGGATCGGCGCCTCCTTCGACCAGCCGCGCGGCACCCAGTACGCGTCGAACGACTCGAGCGTCGTCAGCTCGAGCTCGGCGAGCCACTTGGTCGCGGACACGTAGCCGTACAGCCCCGGCACGATGAGCCGGGCCGGGAAGCCGTGCTCCGGCGGCAGCGGCTGGTCGTTCATCTGGACCGCGATCATCGGCTCCCGGGCCGGGTCCATGACCCAGGCCGTCGGCATGCCGGCCGTCCAGCCGTCCACGGACCGCCCGACCAGCTGCGTCGCCGACGCCTGGACACCGGCCATGTCGAGGACCTCGCGCAGCTTCACGCCGGTCCACTTCGCGTTCCCGACGAGCCGGCCGCCGACCTCGTTGCTGACGCAGGCGATCGTCACGTACTGCTCGAACATCGGGAGCCCCAGCAGCTCGTCCCAGGTCAGCGTCGTCTCGCGGTCCACGAGCCCGTGGATGCGCAGTGTCCAGTCGGCCGTGCCGGGCCTCGGATAGAGGAGCGCCGTGTCGATGCGATAGAAGTCGTCGTTGGGCACGACGAGCGGCGTCAGGCCGGCGACCGTGGTCGAGAGGTCCTGCGCCGGATCGAGGATCGGAGCGAGCTCGGTCGCGGGCGGCAGCGGGACGCCACCTTCGGCCGGCCCGCTCTCGCGACCGAGGAGGGCCCGGCCGCCGATCCCCGCGACGAGCGCCGCGACCCCGACGGACCCGGCCCGGATGATGAACGAGCGGCGGGACCAGTCGGGCATCGACTCGGCGGCCGCGGCGCCGGCCGTCGCCCCGGCGCGTTCCGACGGCACGAGCCAGCCCAGGACCCAGAGTCCGATGCCGACCGACACCGCGGTCGCGACCGCGACGATCGCCGGCGATGCCCCCGGATCGTCGAGCGCCGCGAGGAATCCCAGGACCCCGAATGCGCCGAAGGCGAGCGACGCGATGCCGGGCCGGCGGGCGGCCAGGATCCCGAGCCCCGCCCCGATGAGGAGCGCGACCAGGACGATGACGATCTCGAAGGCCAGCTTGTCGTTGGTCCCGAAGAGGGCGACGACGAACTCCTTGGCGCCGGGCGGCTGGTTGTCGATGATCACCTGCCCCACCGCCGCCACGAGCGAGGTGGCGCCGGGCAGCAGGCCGGCGAGGAGCTCCGAAGTCCCGAGGGCGGCGCCGACGGCGACTGCGCCGCCGACGGCCGCGCGCGCGTTCGATGTGGTCACGAGGGCAGCGTGCCGGTTCCGTGTGACGGTGGCGTGTCGGACGTCCGGGGCGCCCCGTCGAGCCGCGCCCACGCCCGACCGTCCTGCCGTTCCACGACGAGCGGCAAGCCGTAGGCCTGCGAGAGGACCGGGCCCGTCAGGACGACCTCGCACGGCCCGGCCGCAACGACCCGGCCGGCCGAGAGCACCAGCGCGTGGTCGAAGCCCGGCGGGATCTCCTCGAGGTGGTGCGACACGAGGACGATCCCCGCCGGTCGCCGTTCGGCGGCGAGTGCGGTCAGGTCGGCGAGCAGGGTCTCGCGGGCCGCAAGGTCCAGGCTGGCCGCCGGCTCATCGAGCAGGAGCAGGTCGGGGTCGGGCATCAGGGCCCGGGCGATCGAGACCCGCCGTCGCTCGCCCGCGGACAGGGTCCCGAACGGCTGATCGGCGCCCGCGGTCATCCCAACCCGGGCCAGCACGGCCCGGGCCTGAGCCCGATCAGCCTCGGCATATTCGTGCCACCACGGCTCGGTGGCCGCGTTGCGGGCCGTCATGACGAGGTCGAGCCGCAGGCAGGTCCGGTCGCAGGACCGCTTCGACGGCACTGCCCGCGGACCCGACGCGCTTCCGAAGCTCGCGGACGTCGACCTTGCCGTAGCGCGAGCCGAGGACCTCGACGGTCCCGGCGGTCGGCCAGAGGGTCAGCGCGACCACCGAGAGGAGCGTCGTCTTGCCCGAGCCGTTGGGGCCGAGGACGACCCAGCGCTCGCCCTCCCCGACCTGCCAGTCGACGGGTCCGAGGATGGCGCGGCCCGCACGTCGCACGACCAGGCCGCGAACGTCGACGATCACGGTCGCGATCGTAGCGGACAGCGGTCGGCCCGGCCGTCAGGCACCGTCTACGGCGCGGGTGTCGGCGTCGGGGTCGGTTCGGGTGTCGGAGTCGGCGTCTCCTCCGGTGTGGGGGTAGGCGTCGGCGTCGGCTCTGGGTGTCGGCGTCGGCGTCTCCTCGGGTGGCGGCGTCTCCTCGGGCGTCGGCTCGGCGCTCTCGGACGGCGAGGCCGTCGGGGATGCGGGCGGGCAGGGCAGCGCAGCCACCTCCGAGCCGGACGGCGACGGCACCGCGAACGAGGGGATGACCCCGCTCTCGTCGGGCGTCGGGAGCGGGATACACGACGGCGACGGGCTCGGCGACCCGCAGCCATCGCCGGCGACGACGGCGCCCCACGAGGAGCCGTACGGCCGGAACGCACCGTTGTAGAAGTACGACGTGCGTGTCTTGTTCACGCCTCCGGCCGTCCCAGGGCCACGCTCGGCACGACGGATCCAGTTCCGGTCGGCCTCCATCCAGTTGCCGAACTTCGTCTCCAACGCACCCGGCACCGCCCCGAGGACGTCGATCCCGCACGTGTCCTTGGGTAGAGCGTCCTTGGGCTCGGAGCCCGAGATGTACCACTCGTTGACGGACTCGCCGCCCGCCCGTGCGCGGGTCCCCGTCCAGGGATCGATGGCGACACGGGTCAGGCCGTCCGGCCGGGCGAACCGGGTCACCGGCCACTTGCGGCTGGCCTCCTGGAGGAAGCCCTGCCAGACGTAGGTCGAGACGTCGATCGAGAAGACCGGCCTCGCGGGCGTCGAGACCGGTGTGTTGTCGCTGTTGCCGTTCCACACGCCGACGGTGAGCGCGTAGGCGCCGGCGGCGCGGCCCTTCTCGGTGGGCGGCGCGATGTACCCGTAGGCGTTGAGGTCCTTGGCGTCGTTGTTCGTGCCGGTCTTGAGAGTCGCCGGCCGGCGGGCGTTCTCGCCGTGGATGGCGAAGCGACCCCAGTACGGGTTGACCTTCGGGTTCGTGTTGCCGGCCAGGATGTCGGTGACGATGTACGCCGACTGGGGCTTGATGACCTGCACGCCGGCGGGCGGCACGTACGGCTCGTCGACGTTGTTTCCGCTGCGATCCTGGATGGTGAGGATCGTCGTGTGCCCGATGTTCTTCCCGCCGTTGGCGAGCGTGGCGTAAGCCGTCACGAGATCGACCGGCCGGATCTCCGCGACGCCCAGGGCCAGGGCGAGTCCGGCGTCGGTCTTCTCCTGCTGGAACGTGATCCCGAAGTCCTTGGCGCGGTCGAAGACGTGCTGCGGCTTGTTGATCGCCATCGCCTTGACCGACGGGATGTTCAGCGAGAACTGGAGGGCATTGCGGATGCGGACCGGGCCACGCTCGAGGTTGTCGGCATCGCTGGGCGTGTACCCCCCGCCGAAATCGGTCGCGCTGTCCATGAGCATCGACCCGGCCGTGAGCGCCCCATCGTCGATGCCGATCGCGTAGTTGAAGGGCTTGAACGCCGAGCCCGGCTGGCGGAAGCCGTGCCCCACGACGTCGTACTGCGGCTGGAACGCCTTGCGGCTCTTGCTGGAGTAATAGTCAGCCGAGCCGACGTACGCGACGAGCTCGCCGGTCTGGTAGTCGAGAGCGACGAGCGATCCGTTGCGCAGCCGCTTGCTCTCGAGGTTCTTGAGCCAGGCCGGGTACGAGTCGAACCCGAGCGCCTTCGCTGCGGCGGCCGGCTTCGTGCTATGCGGGACGATGGCGGAGGCCTTGACCCACTTCTCGGCGATCGCCTGGAGGCGCAGGTCGAGGGTCGTCGTGATCCGCAGGCCGCCGCGTTCGAGTGCCTCGCAGGTCGTCGCATCCGGGTCGCACAGCCGCGCGGTCAACTCGTCGCGGACGGCCCAGACGAAGTGCGGTGCGATCCAGTGCGGCGTGACCTGGCTCGCGAGCAGCACCTCGTCGCTCTTGGCGTTCTCGAAGTCCTGGGCCGTGTACTGGGTACCCGACTTGGGCGTGCGGCCCTCGGCGAGCAGGTCCAGCACGGAGTTGCGCCGGGCGACGATCGTCGTCGTGGCGGGGACGATGAGGTCCGCCTTCGGGCAATCGGCGTCGTCGGCCACGTCGGGCGGGCACTGTTCGATCGCATTGTGGACGAGGTCGTAGTTCGACGGTGACTTCGGCAGGCTCGCGATGATGGCTGCCTCGGCCGGCGTGATCTCCGCCAGCGGCTTGCCGAAGTAGCTCTCGACGGCGGCCTTCACGCCGTAGCTCTGGTTGCCGTAGTAGTTCTGGTTGAGGTAGGCCGTGATGATCTTCTGCTTGCCTTCGTCGCCGGCGAACGCCTGGGTGACCCGGATCGACTGGATGATCTCCTTGAGCTTGCGCTCGACCGTCCGGTTCGGGTCCTGGACGAGATCGTCGGGCAGGAGCCGCGCCCGGACCAGCTGCTGGGTGATGGTCGAGGCGCCCCGGCTGTTGCCGCGGATGGAATCGAGGCCGGCCGAGATGATCGCGAGCGGGTCGAAGCCCGCGTTGTCCCAGAACGTCTTGTCCTCGATGGCGGTGGTCGCGTCGAGGAGGATCGGCGGGATCTCGTCGTACGTCACGACCTCGCGGCGCTCGTCGCCGAACCGGGCGAGCTCGGTCTCGCCGGTGCGGTCGTAGATGATCGATTCCTCGACCGGCGTGACCGTCGTCAGCCTCTCCACGTCCGGCAGGTCGGACGCGAGGCTGTTGTACACGCCGACCACCGCGAGGGCCCCGATCACCCCGACGCCGGCCAGGAACAGCAGGATGATCACGCCGATGTAGCCGCCCGTGGATGGAGCGGCTCGTGGGGTCTGGACTCGACGGACGGGTGAGGTGCGGGCGGAGGTCAAGGCGAGCGGACTCCGATGGGACGGATGGGGTCCCGCGCTGGCGATCCACGGATCGCGGCATGCGCGCGAGCCGGTCAAGGATGCGGCAAATCGCCGTTTATCGCCCGGTACCGGGTTTCAGGACGCGCCGGCGTGCGGTGTTGTGGCGGGCTCGGTCAGCGTAGCCGGCTCGCGCCGTCCACCGCGTGGACCGGCAGGACCATGGGTTGCAGGCCGGTTCGCGCGGGGTAGTCACGCTCCACGACGGTCCGGAGCGCCTCGATGGCCTCGGGCCGGACGAGGTTGACGGTGCACCCCCCGAATCCGGCGCCCGTCATGCGAGCCGCCACCACGCCTGGCACGGCGCTCGCGATCTCGACCATCGCGTCGAGCTCGGGCGAGACGACCTCGAACCGCTCGCGCAGCGAGCGGTGGCTCGCCGCGAACGCCACGCCCACCTCGGCAAGGTCGCCGGCCTCGAGGGCGGCGACCGTCTCGGAGACGCGCTGGTTCTCGGTGACGACGTGCTCGGCGCGTCGGTAGGCGACCTCGTCCATCCGCGTGCGAGCGGCCGACAGGTGGAACAGGGTCACGTCCCGGAGCGAGGTGACGGCAGGGTCGTCCCTGGCGATCGCCGCGACGGCCGCCTCGCACTGGCTCCGCCGCAGGTTGTACTCGGAGCCGTCGAGGTGGCGTTTCGAGCCCGTGTGCAGGACGACGATGCGGATGTCGGGTGGCAGGGGCACCGCCCGCCACTCGAGCGAGCGGCAGTCCAGCAGGACCGCGGACCCCGCGACGCCGCACGCCTCGGCGAACTGGTCCATCAGGCCGCTCTGGACGCCGACGTACCCGTTCTCCGCGCGCTGGCACAGCCGGGCCAGCGTCAGCGGATCGACGTCGGCGGCCACGTCGTCGAGCATCGCCCAGGCAGACGCGAGCTCGATCGCGGCCGACGACGAGAGCCCGGCATTCGGCGGCAGCGACGAGGCGATGACGCCGCGCAGGCCCTTGAGCGGGGCGCCCGTCTCCGCGAGGGCCCAGGCGGTGCCCGCGACGTAGTCCAGCCACGTGCCCTGGCGGGCGCGCCCGTCGCGCAGCCCGAAGCCGTCGCGCGTGCCGTCGTCGAGGCGAGTGAGCTCCACGCGGTCGTCGCCGCTCGGCAGGTAGGCGATCCGGATCTCGAGGTCGATCGCGGCCGGCAGCACGAACCCGTCGTTGTAGTCCGTGTGCTCGCCGATCAGGTTGACGCGACCCGGTGCCCGCACGACGCGGATGTCGTCGCGCCGACCCGCGGCCGAGGGCTCGGCGGCGACCAGGGCGTCGACCAGCCGGTCGGGTTCGAGGGCCGGGTCGCCGGCCGCGGCGCCGCCCGACGGCGTGCTCACGCCGGTTCGGACGGAGCGTCGTCGCGCCGCTCCCAGCCCGGGCTGAACAGGCGGATGAGGTGCTGGCGCTGGTATGGGTGCCCCTCGAGGGCGTCCCAGTCGAGCTCGATGCCGAGGCCGGGCGCGTCCGACACGGTCACGTACCCGTCCACCGGTCGGATCGGCCGGTCGACGATCGACTGCGTCCAGTCGGCGTTGAACTCGTCGAACGTCTCCTGCACGTAGAAGTTCGGGATGCAGGCGCCCAGCTGGACGGCCATCGCGCCGCAGACCGGACCCTGCGCGTTGTGCGGCGCCACGACCGCGAGATGGGCCTCCGCGAGCGAGGCGACCTGGCGGGTCCGCCACAGCCCGCCGAGGTGGAGCGGCTCGGGCTGGAGGATCTGGACGACGTCGTGGGACAGCAGGTCGGCGAACTGCCCGAGCGAGGTGAAGCTCTCGCCGGTGGCGATCGGGACCGGCGACCGGCGCGCCACCTCGACCATCGAGCCCATCTGCGAGTGGTGGACGGGCTCCTCCAGCCAGGCGGGATGGAACTCGGCGAGCCGGTCGGCCAGCCGGAGCGCGGTCGAGGCGGTGAACCGGTTGTGGGCCTCGATCATCAGGTCGACGTCGGGCCCGACCGCGTCGCGGACCGCCCGCACGATGTCGATCGAGAGGTCCTCGTCGCGACGGTCCTGGACGCGCCAGGCCGCCCCGAACGGATCGAACTTCATCGCCGTGTAGCCGCGGGCGGCGACCTCGCGCGCCTTCGCGGCGACGGCCTCCGGCACGCGGTCCGTGCGATACCAGCCGTTCGCGTAGACGCGGACGCGATCGCGGACCTTGCCCCCGAGGAGCGCGTGGATCGGCTGCCCGGACGCCTTGCCGACGATGTCCCAGCACGCGATCTCGATCGCGGCCACGGCCGCCATGTGGATCTGGCCGCCGTCCGTGTACACGTCGCGGACCATCCGCTGGAGGAGCAGCTCGACGTCGTGCGGATCGAGGCCCAGGTACGCCTCCTGGAGCTCCTCGATGGCCGCAGCCACGGTCGCCGCGAACCCGTTGACGGTGCCCTCGCCGAAGCCGGTGACGCCCTCGTCGGTCGACACCCGGACGAAGAGCCAGTTCTTCCAGGCGTTGCCCGCGATGCGCGTCTCGACGTCCGTGATTCGCATTCGCGGAGCGTAGCGCCGTGGCAGGATGGCGGCATGGCCCGCGGGCGGCGGGCCGAGCACGACGGAGGTGTCGGATGTCGACCGCGCGGCTGACGGCGGAGCTGGTCGTCGATGGGCGCTGGGAGCTCGGCGAGGGGCCCATCTGGGACACCCAGACTGGGTTCGCTGCTCTGGGTCGACATCATGGGCCAGCAGGTCCTCCGTCATCGCCCGGGCGACGACCGGGCGATGGCCTTGCCGACGCCGCTGGACGTCGGCTCGGTCGCCGTGCGGCGGGGCGGCGGACTCGTCGCGGCGCTTGCCGACGGGTTCTGGATCACCGAGCCCGACTCCGAGGAGTGGGTCCGGTACCGCCCGGTCGAGGCGGACCAGCCGGACCTGCGCTTCAACGACGGCAAGTGCGATCCTGCCGGTCGCTTCCTGGCGGGCTCGATGGCCTATGACAAGCACACGGGCGCCGGCGGCCTGTACCGGCTGGATCCGGATGGGACGGTGGAGCAGCTGCTCGACGGCGTGACGATCTCCAACGGGCTCGTCTGGAGCCCGGACGGCGGCACGCTCTACTACATCGACACGCCGCTGCGGCGGGTCGACGCCTTCGACTACGACCTCGCGACGGGGCGGCTGTCGAACCGGCGGACACACATCGCGTTCCCGGAGGGGCAGGCCGGCAACCCTGACGGCATGACCATGGATACCGACGGCGGCCTGTGGGTCGCGATGTGGAACGGCTGGGGCGTCCACCGCTATGCGCCCGATGGCACGCTCGACCTGGTGGTCGACGTGCCCGCCTCGCACGTCACGAGCGCGATCTTCGGCGGCCCGGACCTCACCGACCTCTACATCACGTGCGCCTGGTCCGAGCTGACCGACGAGGAGCGCGCCGAGCAGCCGCATGCCGGCAGCCTGTTCCGGGTGGATCCGGGCTTCCGCGGCTATCCGCCGGTCGAGTTCGCCGGGTAAGGCCTCGTAAGGTAGGCGTCCCTGGGACGCCGCCGAGATTGAGGGCGCCGGCGCCTTCGCGACGGGCCGCCCGCCCGATGGCCGGAACCCGGGCGAGCGCGAGTCTGCTCCCATCGAACCGACGAGAGGATCGTCGGTCGACGAAGGAGCAGACCGATGAACCGACCTGAAGAGACCAACGAACAGTCAGCGACGTCCCGACGGCCGTGCCTCGTGGACGGATGCGCCTGCAAGGACGCGCGGATCGTGTCCCGCCGTCGCGCCGCCTATTTCGCGGCCCGTGCCCGCCAGACCGGCCAGACGGCGAACCGCGTCGTCCGGGGCGAGCCGGGTTGGTACCTGCCGGGATCGACCCAGCGCCAACAGGTCGTCTCGACGGCCCCGGTGATGGACGGCTGGCCTGCCTGGCGCCTCGGTGAGCTCAACCTGTCGATCGCGGCCGACGCCTGACGCCGCTACGCCCGGTCGCGGAGGATCTCGGCGAAGCGCCACAGCTCGTGGAACGTGTTGTAGAGCGGGGTGGGGGCGACGCGGATGATGTCGGGTGCCCGGTAGTCGGCGATGACGCCGTGGCCGTTGAGCTCGTCGAGGACGGCGGGCGCGTTCGGGAACCGCAGGGAGAGCTGCGCGCCGCGTTCGGCAGGGTCGGCGGGCGTGAGGATCTCCACACCCTGGTCGCGGAGCAGCCGCTCGGCGAAGCCGGTCAGGCGGATCGAGCGCTCGCGCAGGGCCGGCAGGCCGACCTCGTCGAAGATCGCTAGCGACGCCGCCAGCGGCACCATCGCGAAGAGCGGCGAGGTCGACATCTTCCAGGCGGCGGCACCGACGTCCGGCACGAACGGCCCATCGGGGTCGAACCGGTGGTCGGGCACCGCGCCCCACCAGCCGTCGAGGCGCGGCACGTCGGCGCCGGGGCCGAGATGGCGCTCGTGGATGAAGATCGACCCGACCGAGCCTGGGCCGCCGTTGAGGTACTTGTACGTGCACCACACGGCGAAGTCGACATCGTCGTCGTGGAGGGCGAGCGGCACGTTGCCGGCCGCGTGCGCGAGCTGCCAGCCGACCACCGCGCCGGCGTCGTGCGCGGCGGCCGTCAGCCGCCTGACCGGCAGCGCCTGACCGGTCGCGAAGTTCACGCCATCGAACAGCGCGAGCGCAAGGCTCGGGCCGTGCTCGGCGATCGCTCCCTCGATGTCCTCGATGCGGACGACGTCCTCGCCCGACCGTGGCCCGACCACCACGAGATCCGTCTCCGGGTCCAGCCCGCGCCACGCGAGGTGGCTCGCGAGGGCGTGCCGGTCGGACGGGAAGAGCGGAGCGTCGGTCAGGATCTTTCGCCGCGCGACCCTCCGGCCGGAAGAACGAGACCAGCATCAGGTGCAGGTTCACGGTCAGCGTGTTGAGGATCGCGACCTCGGACGGACGCGCACCGACGACCCGTGCCATCGGCTCGCGGAACGTCTCGTCGTACGTGAACCACGGCTCGTCGCGGGCGAACCAGCCCTCGACCCCGAGATGCGCCCAGCGGTCGAGCAGCGCCTCCATGCCCGGGCGGACGCCCTTCGCCTGGAGCCCGAGCGAGTTGCCGGCAAGGTAGATCGCGGGCGGCCCGGCGGGTCCCTCCGGGCCGTCGGGGAGCAGGAACCGGTCGCGATAGGCACTGAGCGGGTCGGCGGCGTCGAGCGCGAGCGCCTCCGCCTCTGTGGTCACGGTCAGCGGATGGTGTCGCGGCCGTCGTCCGCGATGAGCCTCGCGAGCTCGATCCGGGTGGGCAGCCCAGCCAGGTCGCCGACCGCCGACACGGCCGCGGCCCCGCACGCATTCGCCATCGTGAGGGCCGTCGCGAGGTCGTCGCCCTCGATCCGCGAGGCGATGAACCCGGCACAGAACGCGTCGCCGGCGCCGACCGGATCGACCACGCTCGGCGTCGCGCGCGCCGGACTCCAGACGGGCTCGCCGCCAGTCTCCAGCGCAAGAGCTCCGTCGGCGCCCCGCTTGACGACCGCGAGCCCGGGGCCGAGACGCAGGACGGCGGTCGCGAGCGCAGCCGGCTCCGACTCATCGGTCCCGGTCACGACGGCAAGCTCATCCGGGCTGCCGAAGACGATGTCCGACCGTTCGGCCAGCGGCCGCAGGACCGGGGCCGCCGCCTCGTCCGACCAGAGCCGTCGCCGGAGGTTGACATCGAAGCTGACGGTCATGCCAGCCTCCCTGGCGATGTCCAGCGCGAGGGCCGTCGCCTCCCTGGCCGTGTCGGATAGCGCCGGCGTGATGCCGGTCAGGTGGAGCCAGCGCCCCTCCCCGAACACGCCGTCGGTCTGGGCGCGGCGGACGTCGTCGGGGGTGACGCGCGATCCGGCCGAGCCTGTCCTCGCGTACACGACCTCGGCGGCGCCCAGCACCCGCCGCTCTCGGAGCATCAGCCCGGTCGTCGCGCCGTGATCGACCTCGAGTTGACTGACGTCGACCCCCTCGCCGCGCAGACGCCGAACGATGGCCGCTCCGAAACCGTCGCCACCGACCCGCCCGATGTAGACCGCCGTGTGCCCGAGTCGGGCGAGCCCGACCGCGACATTCGCCTCGGCGCCCGCGATCTGGCGCTCGAACAGGGCGGCCTCGGCGAGCGAGCCGGGCTGGGCCGCGATGAGCGAGATGAGGCATTCGCCGAGGGTCACGACCTCGGTGGTGGTCATGCCGTTCGGCCCGCGCGAGCGGTCGCCACGGCGGCCACGACCTGGCGGGCCCGGACCGTCACGCCGGCCGGATCCGCGTCGCCGACGAGCCAGCTGCCCAGCCCGACCGCGACCGCGCCGGCCGCGATGAACGAGCCGGCCGTCTCGGCTGTGACCCCGCCGGTCGGCACGACCGGGATGTCGGGGAACGGCCCCGCGAGTTCACGGATGAAGCTCGGGCCGAGCGCCGAGGCCGGGAAGAGCTTGACGGCGGCCGCGCCGGCCCGCCAGGCGGCGAGGACCTCGGTGGGGGTCGCCGCGCCGGGGAGTACCGGGATGCCGCGCTCGGCGGCCCAGGAGATGAGCTCGACGTCCGTGTGGGGCATCACCAGGAACGTCGCCCCGGCGTCCACCGCGTTCCGCGCGGCCGCGATCGAGAGCACCGTCCCGGCGCCGATCGCCATGCCGTTCTGTCGCGAACCGCCGGCGACCGCCGCGATGGCCCGGTAGGCGTGCACCACGGGCTCGTTGAGCGTGATCTCGAACGCCCGGACGCCGCCCTCGGCCAGGGCACTCGCCACGTCCAGCGCGTTGTCCGGGTCGAGCCGCCGGGCGATCGCGACGACGCCGCCCGCCATCAGGCCGGCCGGGATCGCGGGTCGCGGTGTCGAAACGGTCACGCGGTCCGATCCTCCCTCGGTAGCGGCGCTGGTCAGCGGACAGCGTAGCGCCGCGCGACGCCCGATAGACCGGCCGCGGCTCAGCCGCGAAGGAACGCCTTGAGCGCACGGGTGACCGGGACGGATCAGGATCAGCGCCACGACCGCGATGGCGGCCCCGAGGAGCCCGTGGGGCATCCCGTTGATGGTCTCGTAGGTGCCGACGCCCTGACCGATCGTGGCCACGTCGATCGGCGCCTCGTCGGCGGTCGACGCGGGCGCTGCCCTGGCGGGGACTCGCTTCTGTCGTGCCATCGGTCGAGCCTACGCCGTCGGCCGCGGGCCTGCGTCGTCGAGAGAACCCGAGGACAGGGGTTGACAACGTCGTCGCGCGGCGTATAGTACCGACAGGTTATATAACCAAGAAGTGATGGACATGCAGCAGACCGACCCACTCAGCACGACGTTCGCCGCTCTGGCCGACCCGACTCGGCGGGCGATCCTGGCCCGGCTCGCCAAAGGCGAGGCATCGGTCACGGAGCTCGCCGCACCGTTCGACATGAGCCAGCCTGCGATCTCGAAGCATCTCCGGGTGCTCGAGCGGGCAGGGCTCATCGAGCAGGGTCGCCAGGCACAGTGGCGGCCACGGCGCCTGAAGGCAGGACCGCTGCGCGACATCGCGGACTGGGTCGATCAGTACCGCCGCCATTGGGAGGAGAGCTTCGAACGGCTGGACGCGTATCTCCGCGACCTACAGGAAACGCAGGAACCGCACGAGCAGGAAAAGGGGAAACGATGATGACCGCGACGCGAATCGACCGGGGCAGCACCGACACGACGACCATCTACTCGGAGGGCGGCGACCTCGTCTTCGAACGCACCTTCGACGCACCGCGCGAGCAGGTCTGGAAGGCCCTGACCGACCCGACGGTGGTCCCGCGCTGGTGGGGCCCGCACGGCACGACGACCAGGGTCGCCGAGATGGACGTCCGGCCGGGCGGCAAGTGGCGCTACGTCAGCTCCGCGCCGGACCGGGAGGACGTCGAGTTCTTCGGGGAATACCTGGAGATCGACCCGCCCAAGGGCTTCAAGTGGACGTTCATGTTCGACGTCGAGGGCCTCGGCCCTCAGGGCGGCCCCGAGACGTTCACCCTCGAGGACCTCGGCGGGCGGACGAAGGTGAGGTCCGTCGGGCACATGGGCTCGCCCGAGGTCATCGACGGGGCGCTCGCGAGCGGCATGGTCGGCGGCGCGATCGAGACCTGGGACCGCCTCGAGGCCCTGCTCGCCGAACGCTAGGAAACTCTCGGCGCCGATCGCGTCCTCACGCAGGAGCGGTCGGCGCCTCCGCATGTCCGGCATCGTCGGGGCTGATCACGACGGTCCGGGGTCGGACGGGACTGGGGACGGGACCGGTGAGGGACCCGGGATAGCGCCGGCGCAGAAGCTCGATTCCTCCGCGTTGACTTCGGGCGGGCCTGAGATCTCGTTCGAGAAGGAGACCGTCCCTTGCGCCGAGATGGTGAACGTGCCGCCGTCGTGGCGGGGCTTGCCGACCGGCGCGCAGTCGGCGCCGAGGAGTTGGATCTCCGGGACTGTGGCCTTGAACCCGATGACCGCCACGGTCAGGTGTTGCTTCGGTGGGACGATCAGGAGGGCGTCCGCTCCTACTTGGGCGACGAACGTCCGGTCCGAATCGTTCTTCACGCTGACGGTGGTGCCCTGGTCGCACGCCGCGACCGCGAACAGGCAGATGGCGATCAGGAGGATCGATGACCGGGGTCGCATCGACCGAGGCTAGTCGTCGGTCGAACCGCTGAGGATGGCCCGGAAGTTTGGCCGGCCCTCGCCCGCGCCAGGTTCAGGCGATCGCTGCCCGAAGAGTTCGACCCCGGCCGGGGGAACAGCCCGACCGGGGTCTATCGGACTAGACGCCAGCCTCGACCTTGTAGAGCGTGTGGGCCTCGAGGCCGTGGGCCTCGCGGTGGACGCGGGTCGCGGTCTCGCGATCGGGGGCGTCGACGAGGCAGAAGACCTTGCCGGACTCCTCGTCGACCCAGTACTGCTTGTAGTCCACGCCGTAGTCGGCCTGGACGCGGACGTCGGCCGCGTGGGCTCCGGCCACGTCTTCGGCCTTCACGCCGGGAAGGTCATGGATGTCGATGTAGGTGGGCACGTGGGATGTCTCCTTGTCCTGGGACGGGGTGCGCGTTGGTTGCGCTGGCAACTTGCCACGTGATCGATTACGCCTCGAGCGGGCTGCCGGTTTCGATCGGGGCGCGTGGAGCGACGCCGTACGATGCCTCGGGATGTTCGAGATCGAGGAAACGATCAGCATCGGGTGCCCGGCCGCTGCGGCCTGGGCGATGCTCATCGACTTCCCGAACGTCCCGGCCTGGGAGGACGGCGTCCTCGAGGTCCGTCAGACATCGCCCGGGTCGCCGGCTCTCGGGACGACGCTCGTCGCGCGTCGCGCCTACGGACCCTGGAAGACGAACGTCGACTGCCGGATCACCGACTGGCAGGAGGGCCGCTCGGTGACGATGGAGATCCTTGGCGGTCCGACGGCTCGTGCCACTGCCTGTTACGCGGTGGAACCGCTCGGCGACGACGCCTGCAGCGTCACGTATTCAGGGAGCGGCGAGTTGCGGCCGCTCCTGGTGTGGCTCTCGCCGATGATCCCGTCCGCGGGCCGTCGGCTGGTTCGCGCGAACCTCGTACGTCTCAAGGACCGGCTCGAGGCGAGCACGAGGGCCTGATCGGCAGCGTTCGGGTCAGGCGGGGCAAGGTCACGGAGGAGTAGTAGCACGGGAGCGGCATCGCGCTGGCGAGCGCGGGCGGGCTGCGCGTAGCGGAGTTGGAGTCCTCGTGTTCGCGCCGTCGCTCGTGTAGCATCGCGGACCCGCCGCCCCGATCGACGCCCACCCGCACCGAAGGCCCCGACGCATGCGCATCTACCTCGCCGCGCCGCTGTTCACCACAGGCGAGCGCGACTTCAACGCCGCCGTCGGGGCGCGCCTCCGCGAGGCGGGACACGAGGTCTTCCTCCCACAGGACCAGGAGCACGACGCCTTCAAGCCGGCGAGGACCTTCCGCAACGACGTGAACCACGTGGACTGGTCAAACGTCGTCGTCGGGATCACGGACGGGCCGGACCCCGACAGCGGCACCGCCTGGGAGATCGGCTACGCGTATGCGAAGGGGACGCCGATCATCCTGCTCCGTACGGACTTCCGCGAGTGGGGCGGCCGGACGGGCGAGGTGCCCTACAACCTCATGCTGACCGAGTCTGCCACGGAGCGCATCGAGCTCGCGGCCACGACCGTGGACGTCGCCGCCGAGGCGCTCATCGAGGCCCTCGCGCGCCTTTCAGGCTGACCGGGCCGTTCTGTGTGACGCTGCTGGCTAGTCGACGTACTGCAGGGGAGTGACCGAAGTGACGCATGCCGGGTGAGGCCCTCCTGATCGGGATCGCCACGATCGCCGTCGTCGTGGCCGGGTTCGCGGCGATCGCACCAGGACTCGCGTCGGACAGGGCCGGCTGGACGGTCGGTCAGCGCTTCCGACTCCGCGGCATCGTGTCCACGAGCTTCAACGTGACGTTCGAGAGCCTGCTGCCCGCGGTGCTCTTTCCCGCTCTCGACGACGCACGAACGACGATCATCCTCTCGAGCGCCATCGTCTTCGTCTATGCGCTATTCGTCATCAGCGTCAGGCTTCGCCAGCTCATCCAATCGGGTGTGCCCTGGGTCCGCTGGACGTGGTTCGTCGTCGCCTCCGGGTTCACCGCGACAGCCCTCTTCGGCCTGAACGCTCTGGTCTTCGCGTCCCTCACCGTGTACGCGCTCGCACTGTGCATCCAACTGTCCGTGGCCGCCATCAGCTTCTATTCGCTGGCCGCCGGCGCCGAGTGAGGCGGGAACTGCCCCCCGGACTCGCGAGCTAGTCGACGTACTGCAGGGGAGTGACCACGAAGTCGTCCGGCAGCCTCACGCCGGTCGCATGGTTCGGACAGTAGCCGCGCGGATTCTCAAACAAGTCAGCCTATCGCCGGCCGTTCGAACCCTCGTTGGCGCGTATCAACTTGGCAAGGATCCGCTTCAAGACCGTCACGTCGTGGTCGGTCAGTGGCTCGGAGAAGGAGCGCTGGATCCCTTGTAGATGGCCGGGCCAAACCCGGTCGAACACCTCTCGGCCGTGGTCGGTGATGGCGACGTCGAACTGTCGCCGATCATCACGACTCAAGCTTCGTTCGACGAGGCCGTCTCGTTCCATCCGGTCCAGCAGGCGGGTGAGCCCACTTCGACTCAACTGGTAGCCCGAGACCATGGAGGCGACCAGTGCACGCAACGGCAGCACGCCGTCCCGAGCCCACGCCAAGTGGACCACGACGTCGAACTCCTCGAGCGTCAGGCCCCCTTCGGCGAGCTCGTGTGCGAAGCGGCTCATGATGAGACTCGTCGCCCACTGCAGATCCCGCCAGGCCGAAAGGCGTTCGTCGTCTCCGACGCGGCGTGTAACCAGGAGTCGCTCCTCTCCGCGATCGGGTTGCGTCAGGTTCGGCTGCGAGGCTGGGCGTCGTAAAAGGACCTGCCCGTGACCTTCGCCAGCTTGGTCGCGGCCCTGAAGGTGTCGGACTGGAACCATCCCATCGCCCGGTCGACGTCCTCGGTCCTGATGTGGAACAGGGCTGCGTTGGGATTGTCCATATCCCGATAGGCCGGGCCGTCCTCGATTCCATAGGTTGCTCGGTTACCCGCGTGGAGATAGTGCTGCTCCGCCCAGGCCGCGAAGTCGTCGGTCTCGATCCGGATGAGGATGTCCTGCATGTCCGTGCCTCCGTGCTCGTGCCGTCCCCGTCGAGGACACGATGGCAGACGGTATGTGATTTGTCAATATATGCTTCCGCACATAACAGGGATCAGTGCCGCCTTGCCCTCGTGAAACTTGACTCGGGCAATTCCCCGCAACTCCATCACGGCTCCGGCCTCCAGACTCTTGCGTTGCTGGCTGGACTCGACGCACCCGTCTTGACCAGCCCCGCAACGCGACAAGACCGCCAAGGACCTGCGGGAGCAGGGCCAAACGGCGGTCATGGCGTTCATCGTCTTAGGACGCCTCCCAACGGGCTAGCATGCGCGGCCAACCCGCAGCGAGTCAGTCCACGTACTGCAGAGGCGTGACCACGAAGTCGTCCGGCAGCTTCACGCCGGTCGGAGTGGTTCGGGCAGTAGCCGCGGGGATTCTTGTCGAGGTACTGCTGGTGGTAGTCCTCGGCGTAATAGAACGGGTACGACGATGGCGTCGACGATCTCGGTCTTGATCTCGCCGTAGCCCGCCTTCGACAACTCCGCCTGGTACATCGCCTTCGAGGCCTCGGCGGTCGCCCGCTGCTCGTCGTCGGCGACGATGATGATCGAGCGGTAGCTGGTGCCGACGTCGTTGCCCTGGCGCATGCCCTGGGTCGGGTCGTGGGCCTCCCAGAAGGTCTTGAGCAGCTGCTCGTAGGAGATCTTCGAGGGGTCGTAGGCGACCAGCACCGACCTCGGCGTGACCGGTCCGCTCCGAGCAGACCTCCTCGTATGTCGGGTTCGGGGTGTGGCCACCGGCATAGCCGACCGCGGTCGTCACGACGCCGGGGAGCTGCCAGAAGTCCTTCTCGTCGCCCCAGAAGCAGCCGAGGCCGAAGACCGCGGTCTTCGTGCCCTCGGGCCACGGGCCGGCGATGGGTGTGCCGAGGACCCGGTGGATGCCTGGCTTCATGATCGGCTGGGATCGCCCGGGGAGGGCCTCAGCGGGGGAGGGGATGGTCTTGGAGCTGGAGTTGAAGAACCTCATGCCGGGAGTCTAGTCCGGGTCCGTGACGAGGTCGTGACAGAGAAGGAACTCCGCCAAAGGTCGCCCACGCAGGCGTGAGCTGATCTAGGCGGGCTCCGTCGGGCGAGCGGGCACCGACGACGGGCACGATGCGCCGGCCCGGCGGCATTATGCGAGCGCGTGATGCGAGGTCGCAGATCCGCCAGTCTGACCGTCGCAAGGCAGACCGTGTGGCGGCGCAACCGCTGCCAGATGGTTCGCGCCTGAGACAGTCGACGGCTGACGTCGCAGGGACTTTGGCGGAGAACGTCCCGGGAGCGCGGCACGCGCCCTACGACCCGCGCGTCACCCGCACGTCGTCGATCTCGGCCTCGACCAGGTTGGCCGCGCCGCCGTCGGCTGCGACGAACCGGATCCGCACGGTCTGGCCCGCGTATGCATCCATCGCGATCGATGCGGTCCGCCAGACGCCGTCGACATCGACCGCCGCGCCGAGCCGGGACCACACGACCGTCTGCACGCCGCCGACCTCGACGATCGCCTGGAGCGAGTCGGCCGACGACGACTTCGCGTCATGCGCGAACACGTAGCGGAACGTCAGCCGCTGCCCGAGCGTCGCCGGCAGGGCGATCGCCGGTGACCGCAGCGTGGTGACCCCGTCGAGGTCGCCGCTGGTGGCCTTCGCGCCGGCCTTCGCGCCCGTCACGAACGCCTTCGAGCCCGAGGTGGTCGTGCCGCGCTGCTTCGGCCCGGACCGGGACGTCGGCTCCGGGTTGGCCCGGCTGAAGCGCGCCGCCGGCGGCGCGGTGTCCGTCCCGTCCGGGTCGCGCGTCCAGCCCCGGGCGACCTCGAGGTCGTCGTCGAACGCGCCGCAGCGCGCCGCGCGAACCGTCGCGCCCAGGGTCCCGAGCGGACACCACGCGCGCTCCAGGAGATACAGCACGGTCCCCTTGTTGCGACCCGTCTCGGACGCGATCTTCGACGGCTTCGGATAGGCCGTGACCGACATCTCGATCGTGTACGCGAAGATCCGGTACGTGCCGTACTCGAAGTCGCGCGACGTGCCCGAGCTGATGTAGAGGTCGCTCGCCTGCTCGGGCTTGTAGCCGTTGAACGAGGCCATCTTCCGGCCGATCCGGGCCAGCGCGGCGCGGTCGTCGGTGGTCATGTCGCTCGGCACGTTGGTCTTGGTGTAGCCGTACGGCCACATCACGAGCCGCCCGCTCTCGTGGAAGCTGATCCCCATCCGGATCTGCTGGCGGCCGCCGATCACCCGGCTCGCGAGGAAGTCCCTGAACGCCCGGGCCTCCGGCGTCGAGAACGCCTTGGTGCCGCGGTAGGTGATCGCCCGCGGGTTCGAGCTGGTCCGACCGCCGCCGCCCCACTTGTAGCCGAAGTTCCGGTTGAGGTCCGTCCCCTTGGCCGTCGTGCCCGGGTTCGGCTGGCGGTTCTTGCGCCAGTTGTGGAACTTCCCGCCCGCGATGTCGTGTGCGACGCCGTCGGGGTTGACCATGAAGACGATCCAGACCTCGCGCGTGTCGACGATGCTCGTGATCCGCGGGTCCACCCCGTAGCCGTCGGCCAGCCAGTGCAGGATCCTGAGCGTCATCTCGGTGCCCATGTGCTCGTCGGCATGGATGCCGCCGTCGAACAGCACCTCGGGCTCGTCTTCGTCGACCCCGACGTTGTCCGAGATCTTGGCAGCCCACAGCTGGCGCCCGAGATAGCTCTTGCCGATCGAGAAGCGCTTGACGATCCCCGGGTGCGCGGCCTCGACCGCCGCCACGTCGGCGCCGACCTCGGCATACGTGTGATAGGCCTCGTAGCCGGCCGGGAACTCAGCGGCCGCCAGTGCCGACCCGGGCATGACCAGCGAGAGGATGAGCAAGCCGAGGGCGAGAGACGGGGGCGCGATCTTGGGCAGGCAGCCGGAAGCCATGGGCCCATGGTGACCGCTGAGGTCCCATGGCGCCATCCCACCCATCGGGCCATGCACGCGGTGCCGGTCGTCCCGGTAGCATCCGTGGCCATGCCCCCCGACATCGAAGCCGTCCTGTCCGTCATCGACGCGTTCGGGGCCGACCACGCCGCAGCCGCGCTCGTCGGGCCCGACGGGGTCATCGCGACCCACGGTGAGCCCGGCCATCGCTACGAGTGGGCCTCGGTCACCAAGCCGTTCACCGCGATGACGGTGCTGATCGCCGCCGAGAAGGGCCTGCTCGACCTCGACGAGCCCGCCGGCCCGCCCGAGTCGACCGTGCGGCACCTGCTGTCGCACGCGTCGGGCCTGCCGTTCGAGGGCGAGGCTCTGCTCGGCGCGCCCGGGCGCAAGCGCATCTACTCCAACCCGGGGTACGACCTCCTGGGCGAGCTCGTCGCGGCGCGTTCGGGCAAGACCTTCGAGTCGGCGCTCGTCACCTGGGTCCTTCGACCGCTCGAGATGGACCGGACGTTCCTGGAGGGCCGTCCATCAGAGGGCCTCGCCGGCCCGATCCTCGATCTCGCGACGTTCGCCCGGGAGCTCCTGCGTCCGACTCTCCTGTCGCCCGCTGCCGCCGCCGCGATGCGCGAGGTGGCGTTCCCCGGGATCTCCGGCGTGGTCCCGGGCGTCGGCCGGTTCGACCCGTGCGACTGGGGCCTCGGCGTCGAGATCCACGACGGCAAGCGGTTGCACTGGATGGGCTCGAACAACAGCCCGGCGACATTCGGGCACTTCGGGGGAGCGGGCACGTTCATCTGGGTGGATCCGGTCGTGGACCGCGCCCTCGTCGTGCTCACCGACCGCGGCTTCGGGGCGTGGGCCCTGGCGGCGTGGCCCGCCTTCTCCGATGCGGTGCTGACGACGCTCGACTAGCCCGCGGCCGGATCCTCACGGCGCTCGGCGAGCGCGACGAAGTGGGGGAGGAGCGTGGCCCAGCCGCCGTGGTTGCGGTCGCGCCAGCTCTCGCCCTCGGCCCCGAGGCGTTCCCAGCCCGCGTGCTCGATCTCGACGCGGGTCGTGCCGTCAGGCAGTGGGACGAACCGGATCTCGACATCGGTCGCATCCGAGCGGTCTCGGCGCAGATGCCAGAGGTAGGCGAACCGCGCCGGTGGCTCCCAGACGGTGACCTCGCCCCAGTCGTGCTCGACGCCGGACGCGGTCCGCTCGAAGATCCGGCCGCCCGGCCGTCGCTCGAGAACGACCGTCAGGTCATCCTCGCCCGTGACGGTGTGGTCGGCGGGCCACCACCGGTCGATCCGACCGGTCCACGTCTCGAAGGCATGGTCGGGCGGGCAATCGACCTCGAACGACAGGCGGATCGGCTCGATCAACGCTTCGTGGGCTCCAGCCCCTTCCCGGCCGGCGCGTTCTCGGCGACCAGGCGGAAGCGGGCGGCGGCCTCGCCCCAGACCCGTTCGAGATACCCCCGGACCGCCTCGACCCCCTCGTCGTGCAGGCGATAGATCCGTCGCGTGCCGCGCGGCTCCTCGACGACCAGGCCGGCGTCCTTCAGCAGGCGCAGGTGCCGCGAGACGGCCGGACGGCTGATCGGCAGCGCATCGGCCAGCTGTTGCACGGAGCGGCCGCCGGAGCCGAGCAGCTCCACGATCGCCCGGCGATTCGGATCGCCGAGCGCCTCGAAGGCGTCGCCCGCATGGGCAGGTCGCGGCGCCCGGGACGACATCAGCGGGCGCGCATCCGGTTGTTCTTGGCGTCGTGGGTCACCTCCGCCAGCCCGAGCGCCTCGAGCAGCGGCGGCATGTACACCCCGAATCGTCCGCGGAGGCCCTTCTTCATCCCGTACCAGCCCCCGACCGGGTTGTCCTCCGAGCGGCCCCAGGCCTCGACGGTCCCCTCGGGCGCGGGCTTCTGCTCGTCGGCGCCGCCGAGCGGCATCCAGTCGCCGTGCGCCTTCAGCATCGCGTGCAGGTCGTCGACCGCCCGCCACTGGTACTTCAGCTGGGTCGACCCGACCTGGCAGAAGAGGGTCGGCGGGTCGGCCGTCTCATCGCGCCACATCTGGTACTCGGAGGTGCCCGGCGGGGTCGTCAGGATCCACGGGTCGTCCTTGGTGCCGGTGCCGTTCGCCGCCATCGCTCGCTCCTCCTCGTCGGTCCCGAGTCCCGGCTCGGTAACAGGATGGCTACGGTAACAGCCGCGTCACCGAGGCGCAACGGGCCCGCACGATGCATCATGCTGACCTACGGAGGTCCGATGACCGGTTGCCAGCATCTGAGCATGATCCATGACGTCGAACCGTCCTCGACGGTCGGCTGCACGGACTGTCTGCGCATCGGCAGCACGTGGGTGCACCTGCGGATGTGCCTGACCTGCGGGTACGTCGGTTGCTGCGACTCCTCGCCGAACCGGCACGCCTCCGGCCACGCCCGGACGGTCGGGCACCCGCTCGTCCGGTCGATGGAGCCAGGCGAGGATTGGGCCTGGTGCTTCATCGACGAACTGGTCCTCGAGCCCGCATGACCGACGTGTCGCAGCCCCACGAGACGCACCCGGGCGAGATGCCGATCCCGGCCGGCATGCCGTTCGCGGACGCCGTCGAGGCCGAGCATGTCGGCTGGTACGAGATCCTCGATCTCGTCCGGACCGTCACGCCGGACGAATGCATGCTGCCCGGCTACTACACCGATCCCGACTGGGCGATCCGCGACATGGTCGCGCACATCGGCACCTGGCTCGCCGAGGCCGCGACGCAGTTCGAGCGCCTGAGCGCCGGCACGTACGAGGGCCACGACATCGACATCGAGGCGACGAACGCGGCCCTGCTCGCAGGGATGGCCGGTCAGCCGTGGTCGGTCGCCTGGACCCAGGCGAACGCCGGTCGGACCCGCATGCTCGCCGAGTGGTTCACGCTGACCGAACCCACCGAGGAAGCCGCCTGGTGGATCCGCAAGTCCGGGCCGGAGCATTACGGCGAGCATCTCCCGAGGCTGGCCGAGTGGGTCGCCGAGCTGCATCGTCGCCGCGGCTGACCGACCGACCCGGGACTGACGCCGCGGTCCCTCGTCGCACATCGAGCGGGACGAACGTCTGAGGGTGGCCGCCCGGACTGCGGCATCATTGCGCGCGTCGACCGGCCACCCCTCGATCCTCAGGAGTCTTCCGTCACCTTGCTCGCGCAGCCTGTGCTCTCCTTCGCTCCGGTCGCGGTCGTCGGCACGATCCTCGAGCTGATCGGCAACACGCCCCTGCTGGTCCCCGGCGTGGCGCTCGCGGTCATCGTGGGCGTCTGGCTGGCCCCGGCCGTCGCGACGCGGACAGGGCTCTCGCCGCTGCTGGCCGGCATGCTCGTCTTCACGGTCGGGGCCATCGTCGCCATCACGTTGACACCCGGCAGTGGCGCCGGGTTCTTCGGCCGGTCATGGTGCGGCGGCCTGTTCCCCGCGCCCCGTCTCGGCCAGCTGGTCTCACTTTCGAGCGAGCACGGCCTGAACGTCGCCCTGTTCGTGCCGCTGGGCGTGCTCATCGGGCTCATCCCGCGGGCCCGGCCGTTCGCGGTCGTCGCGCTGGGCGCGCTCGCGATGCCGCTGGTCATCGAATGGGTCCAGTACAGCGTCCCGCGACTGGACCGGATCTGCCAGACCTGGGACGCGCTGGAGAACCTGATCGGGCTCGCGATCGGGCTCGGCCTCGGGCTGGCCATCGCGTTCGCGCGTCGCTCGGTCCGGCGGGCGGCGTGAGGCCCGGAGTGCCCATGGACGGCAACGATCCCCGGCTCGAAAGGGCGTTGCGGCCTTCGCGTCGGGGATCTGATGGATACCGTCGTCGCGAAGGTCCCAGAGGTCAATGGGCCGAAGGTCGGCATTCGGGCCAGTACGTGCACGGGACGCTCGAACGACGGCACCTGGCTCCGCGGAATCCGGTGCGCCGGTGCAGCGTGGTCCAGTGCGGGTCATTGCGCGTCCCATCGGCGGCGCGTACCGTCCGGAGTGCCGTCGCCCAGCCAGCGTCGACGTGACGTCGGTCCATCCCGTCCTACGCTGATCGGCTCGAGGAGTCCCCGTCCGTGATCATCCAACCGCGCCGGCTCACTGCCTTCCTCCTCGCCCTCGCGTTGGGTCTCGTGGCGGCGATCCCGGCTGCCGCCGCGACGTCGTCGGTCCACGCGGCCGACGCTGCCGCGCCGGGCGGCCGCTTCATCGTCGCCTGGCGGGATGCGGCTCCAGGCCACGTCTCGATCTCCGGCGTCAGGCGGACCGAATCGTCCGCGTTCGGCCAGCGCAGCGTCGTCGTCGCGAAGAAGGGTGAGGCGGGCAAGGTCGGCGCCGCCCTTCGCGCGGACCCGCGGGTGCTCTTCGTCGTCCCGGACGCGGTCGTCAAGGCCTCGGCCTGGCCCGCGGACGGCAGCCCGTCCGACCCCCTCTACGCGGACCAGGAGGACCTCGAGCAGGTCCGGGTCCCGGAGGTCTGGCCGACGACCATCGGCGACCCGAGCGTCGTCGTCGCCGTCATCGACTCGGGCGTGGACCTGGCCCATCCGGACCTCGCGGGCGTCAACGTCGTCTCGCCCCGGAACGAGATCTGGAACAACACCGACGTCACCGACGACAACGGCCACGGCACGCACGTGGCCGGCACCATCGTGGCCCAGACCGACAACGCGACGGGCATCGCGGGCATCGCCCCGGGCGCCTCGCTCATGCCCGTCAAGGTCCTCGACGAGTCCGGCATGGGCTTCTTCTCGGACATCCTCGACGGCGTGGACTGGGCCCGCACGCACGGCGCGGACATCATCAACATGTCGCTCGGCGGGATCCTGGAGCCGGCCCAGGTCGCCCTGATCCAGCCGACGTTCACCGCCGCGCGAGCGGCCGGGATCCTCGTGGTCGCGGCCTCGGGCAACAGCGGGTCGCCGATCATGGAGTACCCGGCCGGCCTGCGCGGGGTGGTCTCCGTCGCCGCCGTGGACGCGACCGATCTCCAGGCCGAGTTCTCGACCTTCAACCGCGGCGTCGACATCGCGGCGCCGGGCGTCGACATCCTCTCGACGACCGCTGGCGACTACGAGGAGGAGAGCGGCACCAGCATGGCATCGCCGCACGTCGCGGGCGTGGCCGCGCTGATCTGGTCCGCGCGACCGGGCTTGAGCGCCACCGAGCTCGAAGCGGTCCTCCGCGCGAGCGCCGCCGACCTCGGCGACCCAGGCCGCGACAACGTCTACGGATCCGGCCGCGTGGATGCCGAGGCGGCCCTGTCCGAGGCGGTCCCGAGCCCGTTGCCCGATCTCGAGCCGGCTCCCGGCTTCACCGATCCGCTGACGATCACGTTCAGCCTGCCGGCCGGCCCGAGGACGCAGACCTCGCGGACCGTCGACGTCGCGTTCACGACCAGCCACGCGGTGATCGACGGCATCGTCGTGCGGCTGTCCTGGCGGCTCGAGAACGGCCACTGCCCGGATCCCGAGCTCGTCTCCTACGACGATGCCGTGCTGCTCGATTTCAGCAGTCCCATCCACGAGACCGGCCTCAGGGCCGGATCCTGCTACCGCTGGGATGCCCTTGCGATCGACGAGGAAGCCCAGCTGGCCGAGACGATCAGCCCACGCGTCTCGATCGTCGACCGGACGTCGCCAACGATCACGTCGCGGTCACCCAGGTCGGGCGCGACGGGCGTCTCGACGCACGCCTCGGTCAAGGTCGTCTTCTCCGAGCGGGTCAGGGGCGTGTCGGGCTCGACGCTCCGGCTGAAGAACCTGAGCACCGGGCTCTGGGTCCGCGCGAAGGTCACCTACAACGCCGCGAAGCGGACCGCCACGATCGACCCGACGAAGGCGATGTTCCACGGTCGCCGCTACGCGGTCGTCGTGGTCCGTGGCATCAAGGACCCGTCGGGGAACCGGTTGGCCGCGACGACCTGGTCGTTCCGAACGAGCCCCTGAGCGACCCGGTCGGCCGGGCGCGTCAGACGGGGTTCTCGACCGCCGCTTCCTGATCGCGACCCGCGGCACCCGTCGGCGCGGGATGGCGGCCGGCGCGGAGCGCCTCCTGCGACAGGTCGAAGGCGCCTCGCAGGTCGCCCTGCTCGGCCTTGATCTCGGCCCACTCGCCGAGCACGGCCTGGAGCTGACCCCGACGACCCTGTAGACGGGCGACGCGCGCGGCGTCGTCGAGGATCGCGGACGCGGCATCGAGGTCGCCCTGCGCCCGGCGCGCCTGCGCCAGCGTGAGCGAGGCACTGATCGCCGCCTTGCGGTTGCCGGTCTCCTCGGCCAGCCGGCGCGCCTCGATCGCCCGATCGGCGGCCGCGTCTCCGGCGCCGCGCGCGAGGTCGATCCGGGCCTCGGTGTCGATGACGTGGGCGAGTGCGCGGTCGCTGCCGAGCCGCTCGAACCCGACGCGAGCTTCCGCGACGTGCTCGGCGGCCCGATCGACCTGGCCGAGAGCGAGGAAGACGAGCGCCAGCTCGTTCTCGATCGAGGCGACCTCGCGTTCGGCGTCGGCCGCCCGGAAGTGGGTCAGGCTCTGCGACCCCGTCGTCAGGGCCGCTTCCAGGTCGCCGAGCTCGTGGTAGCTCATGGCCAGCGAGAACAGGAACGTCGCGCGGCGCCGGTCGTCGAGCAGGCCGACCATCGCCCGCGCCTGCTCGAGGTAGCCGAGGGCGCGTTCCGGCTGGTCGTCGCGCGAGTCGATGGTCGCGAGCGCGATCAGGATCCGCAGGCGGAGCTCGGAATCGACCGTCAGGCCCCCGGCGATCTCGTCGAGCACCCGCAGGAGCAGCTCCCGGGCGCCGTCGCCCTGTTCGAGCTCGTGCAGGGAGCTCGCCTCCCAGTAGGTCGCCCATGCGGCGTCGGCGTGGCGGCCCTGGCGGCGGAACAGCTCGGCCGCCTCCGAGGCGGCGCGGACGCCCTCGGCACCCTGCTCGAGGCGGCAGTAGCCCTCGGCGAGCGCCCGCAGCAGCTCCGGCCGGACCGCGTCCGACGGGCCGTCGTCGAGCAGTTCCGTGAAGGCGTCGACCGCCTGTCGCCACTCGCCGGCGGCGAGATGCACGTCGGCCTCGAGCCTCGTCCAGGCCGGCTCGCCGGCCGCGAGCAATCGCGTCACCGGGACCCCGAGTCGACCGGCAAGGAAGTTGAGGGCCGCCAGCGATGGCTTCGCGAGGCCGTTCTCGAGGGCGCTCACGTACGCCTTCGTGTACCGGCCTTCGGCCAGCTGCGATTGGGTCATGTGGGCCCGAAGGCGTTCAGTCCGGATCACCGCCCCGATGCGACGGGCGAGTGGGCGATCCGCGGCGGCGTGGGAGCGTGTGACTCTTGGCATGCGCGTCAGTGTACTCCCCGGTCCAACCCGGATTGACAGCGAGCAGGAGGGCAGCGGGCGAGGTCTGGAGGCGGTCCGCGATCAACCCCAGGCTCGGGAGGGACGGGACCACCCGTCCGTGCTCGATGAGCGAGACGAACGCCTTGCTCAGGGGGTCGGCCAGCTGGACCTGGCTCAGTCCGAGCGCGACCCGCCGACGCCGGATCTCGGCGCCGAGCAGCCGCGCGAACTCGGAGTCCGCGCCGAACGCACGATGTTTAGCAATAGTTGACGACCGCATGACAGGGAGCCTAGCATGTCCGTGGGTGAAGCCAGCACGCGGCGTGCGACGGGAAGGAGTTCCCGATGTCCCGTTCACGAGCTGCTCGACTTCGCATCGTCGTCCTCGCCGGCACGACAGCCCTGTTCGCCCTGGCGTCGATGGCCTCCACCGTCTTTGCCGATAGCACGGGAGGTTGGTTTCCCAGGTAGTCCATCCACCACCTCGAACACTCGTCGTCCTGAGTTAGCGTCACGCGCCGCAGGCTTCGCCCAAACCCCCAGAAACGTGCGCGCAGACCCTGGACCGCGTCGGTCAACGAGACAGGCTTCGGTCAAGGACGGTCGCACCGGGGGCATGGTCCGACCGTCGAGCACCGCCTGACGCTCCCTCCCGCGTTCGACCCGACCCCTGCCGTCAGCTGCCTCCGGAGAGGGCTCCGAGGCGCTCCGTGAGGCGCAGGTTCTCCCGATAGTCGATCGGGACCTCCACCAACGTCGGACCGGGATGCTCGATGGCCCGCATCAGCGTCGGGTAGAGGTCATCCGCCGACTCGGGCCGAAACGCCGCCAGCCCGAAGGACTGCGCATAGGCGAGGAAGTCCGGGTTCGTGAACGCGACGCCGAATGGCCGCTCGAACTCGCTCTGCTGCTTCCAGTCGATCAGCCCGTAGCCGTCGTCGCGCCACACGATCACCGTGATGTCGGCGCCGATCCGGCGGGCCGTCTCGAGCTCCTGGGAGTTCATGAGGAACCCGCCGTCGCCGCACAGCGCGATCGCGCGTCGCCCCGGATGCACGAGCTTGGCGGCGATCGCTCCGGGGAGCGAGATGCCCATCGCCGCGAACCCATTCGAGATGATGACGGTGTTGGGTTCGTAGGCCTGGTAGAGCCGGGCGACCCAGATCTTGTGCGCACCCACGTCGCTCACCACGATGTCGCTCGGATCGAGCGCCCGGCGGAGGTCCGCGATCGCCTTCTGGGGCTTGATCGGCCAGCCGTCGTCCCGTTCGTAGGCGCCCAGGTCGGCCAGCAGCGCCGTCCGCAGGTCCTGATGGACGAGGGTCTCGCGGGTCGCGTGGCGCTCGCTCGCGTTCCGGCCGCTGATGCCCTGGGGCTCGACGGCCGCAAGGAGTCGCCCGAGCGTCCCGCCGATGTCGCCGACCAGCTCGACCTCGGGCTGGTACGCGACGTCCACGTCGGCAGGCTGCGTGTCGATGTGGATGATCCGCTTGCGGCCATCCGGGTTCCAGCGCGACGGTGCGTACTCGACGAGGTCATACCCGACGCACACGACGAGGTCCGCCCGGTCGAACCCGGACAGCACGTGGTCGCGCGCCTGCAGCCCCACCGCCATCAGCGACAGGTGGCTCCGGTCGTCGATCGCGCCCTTGCCCATGAACGTGACCGCGACCGGAACGTGGAGACCCTTGGCGAAGGCGCGAAGGGCGTCGGACGCGTTCCGCCGCAGGACGCCGTTGCCGGCGAGGACGAGCGGGCGGGCGGAGCCGGCGATGAGCCGGGCGGCGTGGGCGATCGCCTCGTCGGTGGGCTCGGGCAGGTACGCGCGTGTCGGCGCGATGGGCCGGAGCTCGTCGGAGATCGGTGTCGCGGCGAGGTTCTCGGGCAGCTCGATGTGCGTCGGGCCCGGCTTCTCGAGCTGGGCGACCCGGAACGCCTTGCGCGCGATCTCGGGCAGCGCCTCGACCTGCTCGACCCGCTGGTTCCACTTCGTGACAGGCTCGAGCATGCGCACGATGTCGACGAACTGGTGGGCCTCCCGGTGGACCTTGTCGAGACCCGTCTGGCCGGTGATCGCGACCATCGGGGCGTGGTCCAGGAAAGCGTCGGCGATGCCCGTGACCAGGTTGGTCGCGCCCGGCCCGAGGGTCGCCATCGCCGCCGCGGCGCGTCCGGTCAGGCGGCCGTAGACGTCGGCCATGAATGCCGCGCCCTGCTCGTGGCGCGTCGTGATGTGGCGCACGACGTCCTGGCGGCTCAGGGCGTCGAGGATGTCGAGGGTCTCCTCGCCCGGCACCGAGAAGACGTACTCGCAACCCTCCGCTGCGAGCGACTCGACGAGCAGTGAGGCGGCGGTCCGGACCGGCGTTGTGCCCATGGCTCGCGAGGCTAGCAGGTCAGGGGATCGGCACTGCGTTGCCCGAGACGCGGACGCCGGCCTCGCCCGCGACGGTCGTGACGGTCAGGCGGCTCGGGCGGCCCATCTCCACGCCCTGGGCGATCTCGAACGTCCCCGGCGACACGGCGTCTCCACGGGCCCGCAGGTACGCCCCGAGCGCCGCGGCCGCGGCGCCAGTCGCCGGGTCCTCCACGGCGCCGCCCACCGGGAACGGATCGCGCGCCCGGAACCTGTCGGTCGACTCGCGCCAGATGAGCTGGAGGGTCGTGAGGTCGTGCTCGAGCATGAGCGCCTTGAGCGCCTCGAACGGGTAGTCGAGGCTGGCGAGCCGTTCGCGGTCGCGGGCGGCGAGGATCAGGTGCCTGACGCCGGCGAATCCCACGGCGGGCGGTAGATCGGGGTCGAGCTCGTCGCTCCGCCAGCCCAGGAGGTCCAGCGCGCTCGCGAGGAGTCCGGGATCCGGCTCGCGGACCCAGGGCTCGACGGACGTCAGGGTGGCCCGGATCAGCCCGTCGGCGCCCGGCAGGACCCCGACCGCGACCGGCCCGCCGTTCGTCTCGAGGACGATCGCGCCGGGCCCACCGTCGGTGTCTGGCTCAGCAGCGAGCCCGAGCTCGGCGAGCGCGACACCGCCGGCGATCGTGGCATGGCCGCAGAACTGGACCTCGGCGAGCGGGCTGAAGTACCGGACCCGGAACCGCCCGGCGCCGCCCGAGCCGTCGGGCGCGATGAAGGCCGTCTCGGAGTAGCCCACCTCCGCGGCGATCCGCTGCATCTCCGCCTCGCTCGGCAGTGCCTCGCCGATCCACACGCCGGCGGGATTGCCGCCACGCGGATCGGTCGTGAACGCAGCCAGACGCAGGAGCCTGGCGACGAGGGGTTCGGACATCGGTCGAGTATGGCGGGGCGACGGGTCCCGCTGCGACGGGCCGTTCGGCACGGGCTCGGAATCGTCACGCACCCTAGAGTGGCGAGCGCATGAACGTCGTCGCCACCGTCGAACTCTTCTACGCGTTGCTCGCCATCGCCGCGAACGTCTTCGTGATCGTCGTGGTCGGGCTGGTCCTGGCCGGCCGAGGCTCGTCGAGCGCGCAGGGCTGGCTCGCCGGCCTGCGGTCCGCATTGGGCCCGAGCGCGTTGGCCGGCGCCTTCGTCGTGGCCGTGCTCGCGATGGCCGGGAGCCTCTACTTCTCGGAGGTCGCCCAGTTCGAGCCGTGCCGCCTGTGCTGGTACCAGCGCATCGCCATGTACCCGCTGGTCGTGATCCTGGGCATCGCCGCCTGGCGGGGCGACCCCGGCGTCCGTCGCTACGCGGCGCCGCTCGCGGCGATCGGGGCGGTCATCGCGACCTACCACTACCTGCTGGAATGGTTCCCGTCACTCGACTCGGGCGTCTGCTCCGCGACCACGCCGTGCTCGGTCGTCTGGTTCCGTCAGCTCGGGTTCGTCAGCCTGCCGTACCTGGCGCTCTCGGCCTTCCTGCTCATCCTGTCCCTGCTCTGGCTCGCCAGGGAGCCGGACGCTGATCGAGGACCCCGATGACGAAGACTCGAACGATCCCGTCGCGCCGCGCCGCCGCCCCGGCGAGGCCCCGCACCGTCGACGCTCGTCCTCGGTGTGGCGGGGCTGGTCATCGCCGCAGCCGCGGTGGCGGCCATCGTGCTGACCCAGTCCGAGCTCGACGCCCGCGCCGAGCTTCAGCCCGGTCGCATCGGCCGGGAGTGCGACGTCGGGAGTCGTGACCGGGACGCCGCTGCCGGCCTACGCGCCCGGCGCGACCGACCCGGCCGTCGGCCAGCCCGCGCCACTTGTCGAAGGCGCGTCGTTCGATGGCACGCCGGTGGGCATCAAGGCCGACGGCCGCCCCAAGCTCGTCCTGTTCATCGCCCACTGGTGCCCGCACTGCCAGCGTGAGGTGCCGGTCGTGCAGGACTGGCTCGATGCGAAGGGGTTGCCCGACGGCGTCGATCTCGTCTCCGTGGCGACCGGGATCGACCCGACGCTGCCGAACTACCCGCCGGATGCGTGGCTGGCGCGCGAAGGCTGGACGCCGCCGGTCATCGTCGATGGCGATCGGCAGATCGCGACCGCCTACGGCCTGACCGCGTTCCCGTACTGGGTCGCGATCGGCGCCGATGGGAACGTGGCCGGTCGCCTGACCGGGGAGTTGACGCCCGACCAGCTCGACCAGCTGGTCGCATCGCTCACGGGCGGCTGACGCGGTTCCCCGGTCGAACGGTTGTCGGCGGCGGTCCGGTGCGGCGGCGACCCCGATCGGGACATATGGGCGAGTGGCGGTAGACTGCCTCCACGCTGGCCACCCATCAGCACCGCCCGTGGCTGGAGACATGGCTCAGGAGATCCCGGCTCGAGGACCAGACTCGCCGCCGCCAGGTCGTCTGCGGACGCGCCTCGGGCGAACGGTGCCCTACGTCTCGGGCGGGCTGGTCGCCCTGCTGGCGGTCTTCCTGTACGGCGTGCTGGTCCCCGGGAAGCCGCCGCTGACCCAGCGGGACGTCGACGACACGATCGCGAGCGCCCTCGCGTCCGTGACGCCGCCGCCGGCGTTCTCGGAGATGGTCTACCAGGCCGTGCAGCCCTCGCTCGTCCTGATCCAGACGAACCTGCCGCACGGACAGGCGGCGCCCGATGCCACGCCCGACGAGGACGGCGGCCTGGGCAGCGGCGTCGTGGTCAGCCAGGACGGCGACATCCTGACCAGCCTCCACGTCGTCGCCGGCGCGACCGAGATCAAGCTCACCTTCGCCGACGGGACGACGTCGGACGCCGAGGTCGTGGCTCGCCAGCCCGAGCACGACATCGCGGTCCTCCGCGCGACCCAGCCCCCGGCGAACCTCGTGCCCGCCGTCCTGGGCAATCCCGGCGCCGTGCGCCAGGGGAGCGAGGCCTATGCGATGGGCAGTCCGTTCGGGCTGTACGGCTCGATGAGCGTCGGCGTCATCTCCGGGCTGGACCGCTCGTTCCAGATGCCCGGCACCGACCAGGTCCTGACCGGGCTCTTCCAGATCGACGCCGCCGTCAATCCGGGGAACTCCGGTGGGGCGTTGACAGACCGAGAGGGTCACGTCATCGGGATCGTCACGGCCCTCATCAATCCGACCGACGACGATGTCTTCATCGGCATCGGGCTCGCGGTCCCGATCGACGTCGCCGGCGGCGCCGCCGGCCTGCCCCCGTACTGAGGAGAGTCGCGAGTGGAACAGCCAGACATCGCCGACCGCGCCGCTCCGATGGAGCGACTCCTGTACGAGGTGAAGAAGGTCATCGTCGGCCAGGACCACCTGCTGGAGCGACTGATCGTCGCGCTGCTCGCCCGTGGCCACATCCTCGTCGAAGGCGTGCCCGGCCTGGCCAAGACCATGGCCATCAAGACCCTCGCCGAGGCGATCGGCGGCGAGTTCAAGCGGATCCAGTTCACGCCCGACCTCGTCCCGGCCGACCTGATCGGCACGCGCATCTACAACCAGAAGACCGGCGAGTTCGGGACGTCGCTCGGGCCCGGTCTTCGCCAACCTCCTGCTCGCCGACGAGATCAACCGGGCCCCGGCCAAGGTCCAGAGCGCGCTGCTCGAGGTCATGCAGGAGCGCCAGGTCACGATCGCGCGTGAGACCTACAAGGTCCCGAGCCCCTTCCTCGTGCTCGCCACCCAGAACCCGATCGAGACCGAGGGGACCTACGCGCTGCCCGAGGCGCAGATCGACCGGTTCATGATGAAGGTCCTCGTCGGCTACCCGAGCCCGTCCGAGGAGTTCGTGATCGTCGAGCGGATGACGGGCCTGCTGCCGGTCGTCGGGCAGGTGCTCACGACCGACGGGCTGCTCGCGATGCAGCAGGGCGCCGACCGCGTCTATGTCGATCCGGCGCTGTTCGAGTACGCGGTCCGGCTGGCGACGGCCACCCGGGCGCCCGAGGCGCACGGCCTGGGCGAGCTGAAGCGCTACATCACCTATGGCGCGAGTCCGCGCGCGTCGATCAACCTGATCCTCACCGCGCGGGCGCTCGCGTTCGTCCGCGGACGCGACTACGTCCTGCCCGAGGACGTGACCGACATGGCGCTCGACGTGCTGCGCCACCGCATCGTGCTCTCGTTCGAGGCGCTCTCGGACGACGTGACGAGCGACGCGATCCTCAGGACCATCCTCGACCGGATCCCCGTCCCGGTCGTGCCGCTGCGAGAGCATGGCAACGTCCACGTCAGCGCCTGAGCGCATCCTCCAGCGCCTCGACTGGCAGGTCATCCGCCGGCTCGACGGCCTGCTTCAGGGCGACTATCGGAGCCTGTTCCGCGGCCACGGCGTGGACTTCGCCGACCTGCGCGAGTACCAGTACGGCGACGACGTCCGGTACATCGACTGGAGCGTCACCGCGCGGATGGACACGCCGTACATCCGCGAGTACGTCGAGGACCGCGAGATCACGGCCTGGTTCCTGCTCGACCTGAGCCCGTCGGTCGACTTCGGGACCGCCGACAGCGAGCGCCTGAAGCGGAGCGTCCTGGTCGACTTCGTGACCACGCTCGCGCGACTGCTGACCCGCCACGGCAACCGCGTCGGGGCCGTCTTCTACGGCGGCGAGGTCGAGCGGACGATCCCCGCGCGCGGCGGGCGGATCCAGGTCCTGCGCCTCGTCAACGACCTCCTCCGTCAGCCCCGCCTGGCCACGGCGCCGTTCACCGACCTGACGCCCCTGCTCGAGGCGGCGCAGCACTCGATCAAGGGCCGATCGCTCGTGTTCGTCATCTCGGACTTCATCAGCGCGCCCGGCTGGGAGCGGCCGCTTGAACCTGCTGACCCAACGACACGAGGTGATGGCGGTCCGCCTGTTCGATCGGCGCGAGGTCGAGCTCCCCGATGTCGGGCCGCTGCTCATGGAGGACGCCGAGACCGGCGAGCAGCTCTACGTGGACACCCACGACAAGGGCTTCCGCCGCCGCTTCCGCGAGGCGGCCGAGCGGCGCGAGGCCGACCTTGAGCGACGCCTTCCGGCGATCCGGGGTCGACGCCGTCTCGCTCTCGACCGACGACGACCTCGTCACGGCCATCGTCCGCATGGCGAAGCTCCGCCAGAAGCGCCGGAACTGACGCGTGACGTTCATCTGGCCGGCGATGCTGCTGCTGGTCCTGGCGATCCCGCTCGGGGCCGCGGGCTATCTCGCCCTCGAGCGCCGACGTCGTCGACGGGTCGCGGCCTACGGCATCGCCGACCGGCGGAGCCGCATCGCCCGGACCGTCCATGCGGTTGGCCCGGCTCCGTCGTCGGATCGCGTCGGCGTTCATCCTCGTGGGCCTGGCCATGCTCGTGGTCGCGATGGCCCGGCCGCAGAGCGTCGTCAGCGTGCCCCGGGTCGAAGGCACGGTCATCCTCTCGTTCGACGTCTCCGGCAGCATGGCCGCCGACGACCTCAAGCCGACCCGGATGGAGGCGGCCAAGACCGCCGCGCGCGCGTTCGTCGAGCGCCAGCCGCCCTCGATCCTGATCGGGGTCGTCGCGTTCAGCGACAGCGGCTTCTCGATCCAGGTCCCGACGAGCGACCAGGCCCAGGTGCTCGGCGCCATCGACCGGCTCGCGCCGGAGCGTGGCACCTCGCTCGGCCGCGGGATCCTGACCTCGCTCACGACGATCGCCGCGGCCGAGGCCGATCCGGCGGCCGGCTACTACACGAACCGCTCGCCCGGACCCACGCCCGACCCGACGCCGGTGCCGGCCGGGACGCACGCGCCGGCCGCGATCGTCCTGCTGACCGACGGCGAGAACAACCAGTCGCCCGATCCGCTCGAGGCGGCCGGTGCCGCGGCCGATCGGGGCGTGCGGATCTTCACGGTCGGGATCGGCAGCGCGGAGGGGACGACGCTCGAGGTCGAGGGCTTCATGGTCCACAGCCAGCTCGACGAGCCGATGCTCCGCCAGATCTCGGAGATCACCGACGGGGCCTACTACGCCGCCACCGACCCGGACGAGCTCGCCGCGATCTACGAGGGCATCGACACCCGCCTCATCGTCAAGCCGGAGGCGATGGAGGTCACCTCGCTGTTCGCGGGTGCCGGGGTCCTGATCCTGCTCATCGGGGCGGTGGCCTCGCTGACGTGGCTGGGGCGGCTGCCGTGAGCCGACGAGCCTCGATGTCCCGACCGCGGCAGCAGGGCCCGCCTGATGGACTGGCTGTCGCCCGCCGCGCTCCTGCTCCTCGGTGTCCTGCCCGTGCTCGTCGCGATCCGCATCTGGGCGCTGCGGCGGCGCCATTCCGGGCTGCGCTACTCCAGCCTGTCGCTCGTCCGCGAAGCGCAGCCGCGCTCGTCGCGCATCCGCCGCCACCTGCCGTTCGCCCTGTTCGTGCTGGCCATCGGCAGCCTCGTCATCGCGATGGCCCGGCCGGTCAGCATCGTCAGCCTCCCGGCCGGCCGGACGACGGTCATCCTCGCGATGGACGTCTCGCGGAGCATGTGCGCGACCGACATCCCGCCCAACCGCCTGCTGGCCGCCGAAGCCGCCGCGGCGTCGTTCATCGAGCGCCAGGGCTCGACCACCCAGATCGGGGTCGTGGCGTTCGCCGGGTTCGCCGAGATCGTCCAGACGCCGACCACCGACCAGGAGGTGCTGCTCGACGTCATCGAGAGCCTGACCACGGGACGGCGGACGGCGGTCGGCAGCGCGATCCTCACAGCGCTCGACGCGATCGCCGAGATCGACGACAGCGTCGCCCCGAGCCCGTCCGCCGACGACCCGCCCGAGTCGGCGCCGGAGCCGGTCCCGAACGGCGCCTACGCCCCGGCCATCGTGGTCCTGCTGACCGACGGGGCGAGCAACGCCGGGCCCGAGCCGGTCGAGGCGGCCGCACAGGCGGCCGACCGCGGCGTTCGCGTCTACACGATCGGGTTCGGGACCGCCGATCCGGGCGCCGCGAGCTCCCAATGCGGGCAGCAGTTCATCGGCCGCGAGCCCTTCGACAACCCGAACGGGGGAGGGGGTGGTGGCGGCGGTGGTGGCGGCTTCCGTCGCGCGATCGACGAGGTGACGCTCGCCGCGGTCGCCGACGCGACCGGCGGCACCTACTTCCCGGCCGAGAGCGCCGACGAGCTCCACACGGTCTTCGCAGAACCTCCCGACGAACCTGATCATGAGCACGAGGTGATGGAGATCAGCGTCGCGTTCGTGGCGTTGGGGGCGCTCCTGGTCGCGCTCGCGATCCTGCTCGGTCAGGCCTGGCGCCCGCTGCCGTAGCGGTTCGCGAGCGGCCGGCGGGCCCGACGGGGTCGCCCTGTCGGCTCACCGACACCCTCACGACCGAAACATCGCTCCCGGTGCGGCGTCCCAGCACCGAACCGCGGCACTGACCCAAGACCACGTCGCGGCGCTCGAGGGCACGAACCGTGACGCAGTCTCAGACATCAGGGGAGCCGCGCTTCCGACCCGACCTGGAAGGGCTCCGGGGGGTCGCGGTCCTGTTGGTCGTGCTCTGTCATGTCCAGATGCCGGGCGCCGGGGCCGGCTTCGTCGGGGTCGACGTCTTCTTCGTCCTCTCCGGGTTCCTGATCACCGGCCTCCTGATCGAGGACCGCGAGCGTTCCGGGCGGATCCGCCTCGGGGCCTTCTACGCTCGGCGCATCCGTCGGATCGTCCCGGCGGCGGTCGTCGTGCTGGCGAGCACGCTGCTGGCGGCCGAACTCCTCCTGTCTCCGCTCGACGTGCCGCGGGTCGCCGACGACGGCCTGGCCGCCATCCTGTCGCTCTCGAATGTGCGCTTCGCGCTCGATGCGACCGACTACTTCGCGGCAACGGGCGCGTCGCCGCTGCTGCACTACTGGTCGCTCGCGGTCGAGGAGCAGTTCTACCTGCTCTGGCCCCTGCTGCTCCTCGTCGTGGCGCGACTCGGCCGGCCGCGCGTCTCGATGACGGTCCTCGCCCTCGCCGTCCTGATCGGCTCGTTCGTCCTGTCCGTGGCGGTCACGAGCGAGTCAGGGCCGTGGGCCTACTACTCGCTCCCGACGCGAGCCTGGGAGCTGGCCGCCGGCGGGTTGCTGGCGCTGGCGGCGCCGTGGTACGGCTGGCTGCGCGGTCGGGCGGCCGCCGCGACCGGCTGGGCGGGCGTGTCCCTCATCGTCATCGGCCTCGCGACCATCGACGCGACCACGGCATACCCGGGCGTCGCGGCACTCCTGCCGACCCTCGGCGCCGTCGCCATCATCGCGTCCGGCGCTGGGGCCGGCTCCCCCGGAGCGATCGTCCTTGGCCTGACCCCGCTTCGATGGCTGGGCCGGATCTCGTACTCGCTGTATCTCTGGCACTGGCCGATCCTCGTCCTCGGTCCGGTCGCGCTCGGTCTGGAGGCGACGGAAGACGGCGCGAGCGGCGCCGACCTGCCCGTCCGACTCGGCCTGGTCGCGCTCGCCGTCGCCGCCGCGACGCTGACGTGGTGGTTCGTCGAGCAGCCGTTCCGCCGGGCCCGCATGGCCCCGGTTCGCGGTCGTCGCGGGTTCGCGCTTGCCGGCGCGATGGTGCTGACGGTCGTCGTGGGCTCGACGACGATGGGCGTGGCGGCCGCTCGCGAGGTTGACGCCGCCTATGATCTCGATCCTGTTCCTGCGCTCGAGGAGGACGGGGAGGCACCCTCGCCGCTCCCGACGGATGACGCGACCACGGACTCCGTGGACGTCGACGACCCGGACACGGAGACGGCGTCACCGATCAGTCTCCCGGTTCCGGATCCGACCCCGGGCGCGTCCCAGGATCCGGCCAAGCCGGCCGACCCGACCGCCAGGCCTCGCCCGAAGGCACGGAACGAGGGGCCGGTACCGCGTGACCTCGATCCGTCACTGGGAAAGGCGCGAACCGACGAGGATCGGTTGGCGGCGAAAGGGTGCGGCCTTGCCCTGGGCGGATCGCGCCCGCCGAAGTGCGTCTTCGGCGATCCGGACGGCGACCTGACCGTGGCGCTCGTCGGCGACTCCCACGCGGCCCAGTGGTTCCCGGCCTTCAACGTCCTGGCGAAGCGCAATGGTTGGCGGCTCGTCCCGTTCACCAAGTTCAGCTGCGCCTTCGTCGACCTGCCGATCTGGTCGGACTATCTGAAGCGCGAATACACGGAGTGCGAAGACTGGCGCGAGAACGTCGTGGACCGACTCGTGGACCTGAAGCCCGACCTCGTCGTCATCGCGTCGGCCCGCTGGTTCCCGGTCGTCGCCGACGCGGACGAGGATCCGGGCCGGCAGGGCGCGGGGATGGCGCGCCTCATCAAGCGCATCCCGGGGACGGTCGCGATCATGATGGACACGCCTCGCTCCGCGTACGACGTCCCGGCCTGCCTGGCCAAGCATCGCGACGCGATCGAGGCCTGCGCGACGAGCCGCGCGGCGGCCTTCGGCTGGCGGCACCGGCGCCGCGAGAAGGCGGCTGCGAAGCTCTCCGGCGCGAGTCTCGTGGACCTTTCGAAGGCGACCTGCCCGGCCGACCCGTGCCCGCCCATCATCGGCAAGACCCTGGTCTACCGCGACCACCACCACCTGACGGCCAGCTTCGTGGTCACGCTCGTCGATGACATCGAGGCCGCCCTGCCCGACTTCGGACCGGGATCGTGACAAGGACGGGGCCCGGACGGACGTCCCGGCGCATCGTCGGACCGGTGCTCGTGCTCCTGCTGGTCGCCGCATGTGCGTCGACCGGATCACCGGGCGCGATCCGACTCCTCGGTGGCTCCACGCTCCGACGTCCCGTCATCGACGGGCGCCCCGGCGACTCCGCGGTCATCGTTCGTGCCGGCATCGACCGCGACGCCATCGATCGCGACCGCATCGCCGGTCCCCACGAGCGCATCGCCCGTGCCGTCGACCACGGCCGCGCTGGAGGCCTTCGTCGCGCACGAGGCGCGGGTGAGCCGGCTGCCGCGCTCTGTCGGCGACCGCGCCTGGGAACCGGTCCTCGCCACGCATCCGACCGATCCGGATCGGGTCGCCGTCGTCTTCGAGCACCAGGGGCCGGGCGCCGCGTGTCGCACCAACCCGATCATCCGCATCTCGCACGATGGCGGCCGAACCTGGCGATCGACCAGGCGCAGCCCGGCGACCGGCTCGCGCCGGGGGATGGGCCTCCATGCCGCCATCGCCTGGGGTCCGGGCCCGTCGGGCGGCAGCCGGCTCTACTGGGCGAACATGACCACCCCCGGCTGCGGCGACCCCCGCTTCTCCCTCACGACGTCGCACAGCGACGACGAGGGCGCCACGTGGTCGAAGCTCCACGTGGAACGCAGGACCCGGCCGTGGGTCGGCGGGTTCCCGGACATCGCCGTCGACAGCGATCCCGCGAGCCCGGCATTCGGCACGGTCTATGTCGGGTACAACTGGCTCCCTCGCGGGGCCCGCGGGCCCGGGTTCCGTCTGCTCGCATCGGCCGATTTCGGCCGGACCTGGAGCACGACGAACATCGCCCCCGCGCCGTCGCCGTCAGGGTTCCGTGACTGGTGGCGCATCGCCTACCGCCTGCGCCCGGCACCCGACGGGAGCGTGTACGCCTCGTGGTACCAGGTCGACCTCCGTCATTGGGACCGGTCGAACATCTTCGCGAAGGGTGGGCCGGGAAACGTCGGACGGCTCGGCGTCGCGGTCGCGCGGGTCACGTTCGACCGGCACGCCGGGACCTTCGCCGTCGGGCCGTCGAGGATCGCGACGACCGTCCGGGAGACCTCGTTCACGACGGCCGGTTCGAGCGCCCCCGGCACGGCCGGCAACATCCGCCCCGATCCGATGTGGCTCCATGGCTTCGACATCGATCGAGCGACCGGTCGACTGTATCTGGCGGTCGGCGGCTACGGCGCGCCGACGAAGCGCGCGTCGCGGGGCACGATCCGGGTCGGCCACAGCGACGACGGCGGGGCGACCTGGTCGTTCGCGCGCCTGCCCGGCCTCCCGGAGGTCAGCGGCCATCGACAGTCGAGCTTCAGGCCCAACCTCGTCGCGGGTCCTGGATACGTGCTCGTGACGCTCCACACGCTCGACGATGTGGGCTCGGGCGCGACGCTCGGGGTCGCCTACAGTGTCTCCACGGATGGTGGTGCGAGCTGGCGGACGCCCACGCCGGTCTCGAACGCGCGCTGGCGCGCACGGAACATCGGCGGGGTGATCAACGGGATCGGGCTCCGGGAGCGAGCCGAGCGCCTGGCGGACGGCGCTGTCTTCTGGGTCTACGGCGACGGCCGGCGGGCGACCGGATCGTCTGCCGGTCGGATCGCGATCTTCGGGACGCGGATCCGCCTAACGGCAGATCACCTGAAGTAGCCGGTCACGTCGAACACCAGGTGGGTCGTGGCCCCGGCCTTGGCCTTGTACACGGCGTTGAGCGTGCCGCCGCTGCCCAGGGCCACGGTCACCGCGTTGGCCCGCGTGTCGCCGGCCGGGAAGTTGATCGTCGAGGTCGATCCGCCGGCGGCCGGGGCGAGCACGACGTAGCCGCCCCTGGTCTGGCCGACGACGGTCAGGTTGCCGGTGACCGCGACCGCGTTGGTCGGGACCGGCGTCCCGTCGGCGACCGTGAAGGTCCGGGCCGCGTTGGCGTGGAACACCCCGTTGAGCCCGACGTGGGAGCGCGTGTCCAGGCTGCGCTCGGGAGCCAGCGGGAAGTAGGACGCTCCAGTGGGGCCCTCGAGGAAGTAGCCGGTCACGTCGAACACCAGGTGGGTCGTGGCCCCGGCCTTGGCCTTGTACACGGCGTTGAGCGTGCCGCCGCTGCCCAGGGCCACGGTCACCGCGTTGGCCCGCGTGTCGCCGGCCGGGAAGTTGATCGTCGAGGTCGAGCCGCCGGCGGCCGGGGCGAGCACGACGTAGCCGCCCCTGGTCTGGCCGACGACGGTCAGGTTGCCGGTGACCGCGACCGCGTTGGTCGGGACCGGCGTCCCGTCGGCGACCGTGAAGGTCCGGGCCGCGTTGGCGTGGAACACCCCGTTGAGCCCGACGTTGCTCCGGCTGTCGAGGACCCGGACCGGGTCCAGCTCATGGAACCGCGAGCCGTCAGTGCTCGGCGTGAAGTAGCCGGTCACGTCGAACACCAGGTGGGTCGTGGCCCCGGCCTTGGCCTTGTACACGGCGTTGAGCGTGCCGCCGCTGCCCAGGGCCACGGTCACCGCGTTGGCCCGCGTGTCGCCGGCCGGGAAGTTGATCGTCGAGGTCGATCCGCCGGCGGCCGGGGCGAGCACGACGTAGCCGCCCCTGGTCTGGCCGACGACGGTCAGGTTGCCGGTGACCGCGACCGCGTTGGTCGGGACCGGCGTCCCGTCGGCGACCGTGAAGGTCCGGGCCGCGTTGGCGTGGAACACCCCGTTGAGCCCGACGTTGCTCCGGCTGTCGAGGACCCGGACCGGGTCGAGCGCATGGAACCGCGAGCCGGGCGGCGGGTCGACGTGGATGTAGTCGGTCCTCGTCATCGGTGTTGCTGCCGGCCGCGTTCGTCGCCGTCAGCGTCACGGTCCAGTCGCCCGGGTTGTACGTGTGGCTCGGGTCCTGCGTCGGTGGAGGTGCCGCCGTCGCCGAAGTCCCAGGCGTAGGTGAGGGTCCCCGGTCCCGGTCGAGGTGTTCGCTGAAGGTCACCGCGAGCGGCGAGACGCCCGGACGTCGGCGTGCCGGTGAAGTTCGCGACGGGCTTGGCGATGACGGAGACGTAGTTGGTCCGCGTCCGGACATCGGTGCCGGCGTCGTTGGAGACCGTGAGTGTCACCGTGTAGGTGCCCGTGTTGTTGTACGTGTGGGACGGGTTCTCCAGGGCCGGAGGTGTTGTTCCCGCCGGAGCCCGGGTCGCCGAAGTTCCACGCGTACGTGAGAGGAGCCGGTCCCGGTCGAAGTGTTCGTGAACGTCACCACGAGCCCGGCTCCGCCCGTCGAGCGGCGTCCCGGTGAAGTTGGCGTCGGGCGGGTCGGCCGGGGCCGACGGTGGGTCGCGGTGGTGCCAGTACGACGGCCGTGGTGTCGTTGTAGGCGAGCACGACGATCCCGGTCGAGGCGTTGACGTTCTGCTTGGTCGAGGTGACGTTGTTCATGTCGCCGCTGTCGTCGTCGCGGATCACGATCGTGCCGGCCCCGCTCGCGAATGAAGGGTTCGCGGACGCCGGCGGCCGTCTTCTCGTAGATGTCGCCGCCGTTCCTGACCGTCCGTGGCGTTGTGGCGCCCGGTCATGAAGACGTGGAGCATCGAGGCGTCGGTGTCGAGCTCGACGATGGCCCGCGTGTTGCTGTTCGTGACGGTCCCGACGTCGTGCGACGACCATGCCCCGCCCGTCGCGCGAACGAGCAGCTGGATCAGCGGCTGGCTCCCCGACATGTTGCTCGTCTTCACGACGGCATAGACCCTGCCGCTCGAGTCGGTCTTGAGGTTCATGTGGTCGTCGGCCGGGTGCGGGTTGCCGGTCGCCGGCGCGCTCGCCGTCTCCAACGTCCAGTCGTCGTCGGCGCCGCCATCGACCTGCCAGGCGAAGTAGTCCTCGTCGTCGTCCTGGTTGCTCCAGAACACGCCGATCCGGTGCTCGCCGGCGACCGTGAACGCGATGATCGACGAGATGTCGTCGATCGTCGACGTCGGCCTCAGTGAACGGGCAGCGCCGCCGGGCGTCGACCAGGTCGTGTCGTTGCCGACCGTGTGGTTCGTGTAGACCTGGTTGACGTCGCCGTCCTGCGAGGGTCCACGTGGCCCAGAGCATCCCGGTCGAGTCCTTGGCGATGACGAGGCGTCTCGCTCTGGATGCTCGGTCCGCATCGAGGCGGGGAAGCCGCCGTCGAGCGTGTAGGTGTCGGTCCCGGCGTTGTAGCTGAAGCGGTACAGCCGCGTCTCGCGGTTCGTCCCGCTGCCCGGTGCCGCCGCCGTCCTCGCTCGACGCTCTGCGACGCGACGTACAGCTGGGTCCCGTCCCAGAGGGTGTCGGCGCGGGTCCCGGACACGGTTGTCGAGCGCCGTCGTTCGTCCGGTCCATGTCTCGGTCGCCGTGTTGAGCCTGTAGATGAAGAAGCCCGGCGTCGGCGCCGTGCTCCACATGCTCGCCCACCACTTGCCGTCGTTGTACCAGAGCTTGCTCTCCGGCTTCGAGCCCGTGACGGCGTCGCCGGCGGCGGTGAAGTCCTCGTGCCCGATGTCGGCGGCCGCGGCGACACCAGCACCGGCGAGGACGAGCAGCAGCAGGCTCGCGCCGAAGGCGCGCGCCAACCGCCCGACCAGCGGGCTCAGGAGCTTCGTGTTGGTCTCAGTGCTCGAGACGGACGTGGACAGCAGGCGGGGACCCCCTTGTCCCTATGATGCCCGCGATCGTGGCCACTGACCACGACGCGGCGAAGTTGGTGTCGAGCCGGGGCAACACCCTCATCGAAGCTCGCTACGACCGACGGGTCGCCGCGGTTGTCGTCAGTAGCCGAACGTGCGGTGCAGGAAGGCCGCCATCTGGCCTCGCGTCACGGACCCGCTCGGGCAGTACCGATGCGGCGCGCAACCGCTCGTGAGGCCGGCCCGGGCGATCCGGTTGATGCTGCTTTCGTATTTCGAGCCGTTGTCGTCGCGGAAGTAGTCCTTGGGTGACTTGGACAGATCCAGGACGCGGCTGACGAACGCGGCGAGCTGGCCGCGGCTGAGCACCTGGTTCGGGCAGAACCGCTTCGTCCCGCAACTGATCGCGAGGCCCGCCTTGGCGAGCCGGTTGATGTTCGCCTCGTGCTTGGACCCCTTGTCGTCGCGGAAGTAGTCCTTCGTCGACTTCGGCAGGTGCAGGGCGCGGGCCAGGAACGACGCCATCTGCCCGCGGGTGACGTGGTCGTTCGGGCAGAACTTCGTCCTGGAGCAGCCGGCAGTGATGCCCGATGCGAAGAGCCACGCGATGTCCTTGGCGAACTTGGACGTCCTGATGTCCGTGAAGGGCGGCTTCGGCGGTGCGGAGTCGCGGCCTTCGGTCGAGGACGTCGATGAGGACCGACGAGAAGTCGACGCCAGCGAACCGGTCGAGGTCGACGCGACCCGTGATGCCCGCGACGGACCCGCTCCGAGGTGTACTGCCAGAACGTCCAGCCGAAGCCGGCCCAATCGGACGCCGGGACCGTCGGAGCCGGGCCGGTGGTCCAATGCGCCACCCAGACCACGCGGTAGCCGTTCGTGGCGAACCAGTCGGTGCTGGCCATGTTGTTGGCCCAGAAGTTCGGCGACGTGTAGATGACGCCCGCGGACGCCAGTTCGTTCGCGGATCCGCTCGAGATAGGCCGTCACCCAGTTCCGCAGCGCCCCGGCCGTCAGGCCGCCGGTCCGCTCCAGGTCGAGCACGGGCGGCAGGTCGCCGTCGGCGATCCCGGCGGTGTCGAGGAAATGGTCGGCCTCGGCGACGGCGTCGCCCGGCGACGGGTCCGGCTGCGCGAAGTGGTAGGCCCCGATGACGAACCCCGCGGCCTTGGCGCGCGCCCGGTTCAGGCCGTACGTGGTGTCGACGAAGTCGATGTCCTCGGACGCCTTCATGAACGCGAATTCCTTGCCGGCCGCCCGTACCTGCGTCCAGTCGATGTCGCCCTGCCAGTGGCTGATGTCGATGCCTTCGGTGGGCTCGGCGGCGCTCGCCGCCTGGGGGGCGACGAACGATGTGGCGACGATGGCCACCAGGCCGAGCAGGACCGACAGGAATGCGACGGCCGGCGACGGGCGGGGGGTGCGACGGGGCATGGGCATCACCGTGAGCGGAGGTGACGGGGGCCCCTAGGTTCGCACAGGTGCGCAAATCGCGGCGCACCAGGCGGGCACCGCGCCCGTGGTCCGCGCTCCGCGGGACGGTCCTGGCGCGTTCCGAGACGCCGTCGAACGGCCCGTTGCTAGGCTGCCGTTCCGGCGCGCGACCCATCGGAGGGCACCCCGATGCCAGACGCACCGAACCCCGTCGACGTCAAGCCCGCAGGCCCCGACTGCTGTCTCGACCTGCCACCCGACACGGCCTGCGACGTGCTCGACTTCAAGTACCGGCTGACCCATGACACGCTGGTTCGCGAGGGCGACCGCCAGATCAGCGTGCCAGTCGAGGTCGTGATCACGGCACGCCTCGAACGCTGCCCGGGGCCGATGGTCCTCGGCGACCTCGTCTACACGACCACCCTCCTGCCCGGCGAGAAGGTTCGCCTCTACACGACCGACCGGAAGAGCCAGTTCCTGTACGACTCCGAGTCCAAGGTGTCGTACCGGAACCAGTACGCGTCCGAGGAACGGACCTTCCTCGCGTCGATGAGCCACGACCTCTCGAACTTCCACGTGAAGGACTCGGTCTCGACGTCGTCGAGCGGCTCCTCGGGCGGCGGCTCCGGCGGCGTCTTCGGCGTGATCGGGGCGGTCCTCACCGGCGGCCTGTCGCTCATCGGCGGGAGCCACAACGGCGGCACGACCTCCGACTTCGTGCACGAGCTCTCAGAGCACGCCGAGGCCTCGAGCCATCGCGCAGAGTCCGCGACCCGGGCGGTCAGCTCCGTCTCGGTGGGCGAGGTGCTGACCCGGAACCACTCCCAGGGCGAGTCCGAGGACCACTTCGAGTCGAGCTCGCGCGAGTTCTCGAACCCGAACCGCTGCCACGCGGTCACGTATTCCTTCTATCAGGTCAACAAGACCCAGACGGTCCGCTTCACGCTCATGTCGGTCAACAGGCGCGTGCAGGACCCCATCGGCCGGGTCTCGATCGACAAGGTCGGCAAGGCCTTCGTCGGGGCGACCTCCGTCGTCCCGCACCTCGTGCTGTCGACCGCCAAGGATCGCCTCGAGCAGGAATCGGTCGATCGGCGCAGCGATGTCCAGGCGGCTGCCTCCCAGACGATGAAGGAGCAGGTGCTCGCGGGGAAGATGTCGGCCGACCAGGCGGACAAGGCCCACGAGGAGATCAACCGGCAGTCCGAGGTCGGCCGTCAGAAGATGGGCGACGAGATCCTGGGCGACCGTCCGATCATCGCCACCGACGTCAGCGACATCGCCGCCCTGGCCAAGCTCGTCGGGTTCGCGGGCGGCACGTTCGGCAAGTTCGGCCCGCAGCTCCCGGGCCCGGCGACCGACACGGGTACGAGGCCCTGGCCAGAGGACGTGCGCCAGCAGGCGCTCGACCAGGTCGCCGAGGACCTCATCAAGGCCGGCCTCCTCGATCCGAATTCACTGGCGGTCGCGCCCGGGATGCAGAAGCAGGTGTCGTTCGAGAAGCGCTCGTCACTGCCGACCGGCGGTGTGATCGTCAAGGGTTGCCTCGACGAGTGCAGCACCTGTGAGCCGGAGCTCGGGAAGCTGTACGAGCTGGAGGTCGCCCGAGCGACGCTCGAGAACGCACTGCTCCAGAAGCAGATCGACCTGCTCGAGAAGTCGCACGAGTACCGCTGCTGTCCGGCGGACGAGGCCGTCCCCGCGCCAGCCTGAACGGCGGCCGAGGGCGTCACAGGTGGTCGACCTGACGTCACACCCGACCGACGCCCTCGGCCCGATCAGCGGATGACGAGCTGGCTGGTCGTCGTGAAGGCCGCGCGGCCTTCCTGACTGCGCGACTCGACGATGGCCGGCTCCCACGCATAGGTACCCGGTGTGACCACCCGAGCCAGATAGCCCAGGTGCGCACTCCGGTCCCGCCCGACCTCGGCGCAGAACATGAGCCTCGCCCCCGCCTCGTCGGAGGGCAGGGTCACATCCGCGGCGAGGATCGGATCTCCCTCGGAATCGATCCAGCGGGCAAGCGAGCTCACCGGGGCCAGACCGCTCGGAACGATCTCGGTCACCTCGTGGCAGCCGACCGGCGCCTGGGGCCCGAACGTCACCTTAGATCGACCGTGACGAGGTCCGCGCTGGCGACGGACGCTGACGACGGGGACACCGTCCGGGCGATCGAGATGTCCCGGTCCGATACGAGCGCCGTCGGTCGGATCGATTCGCGCCAGCTCGTCGTCACGCCGATCGCCCCCGCCGTTCGTTCGATCGACAGCGACGCCAGTTGCCCAGCGGTCAGGACGACTTCGAACGATCGACCGCCTTCGAGCTCTACCGCCGTTCGGGTCCCATCGACCGTGTAGGCGAAGCTGGCCGGCGTCACCGGAACGCGTTCAAGGCTGTACCGCGCGTATGCGACGGCGGGCAGCACCTGGAGTTCGTCGAGGGCCGGATTGGCTTCGACATACGACCAGAACCGTGGCGCGAGGCCCTCGCCGATGGCGGCGCTGAGGACGGCCATGAGCGCGGTCGCCATGGTGATGTCCCGAGCCGTGATCCCGACCCGCATCCGAGCCTGGTCCCCCAGGCGCTCGCCATGCTCGGCGATGAGCGACGCGGCGATCGACCGGGCGGTGGCGATGTCGCCAAGGGCCGCCGCGCCCAGGCCGACCATCAACCGCTCGCGGACGCTGAGGCTCGCATCGGCGGCAGCCACCCGGATGGCCGGCAGGACCGGCTCGTGGAGGCCCGCCAGACCGGCGAGGGCGATGATCCGGCGCTCGCTGGTCTGGTCGGATCTGGCCGACTCGGCGCGCAGGTACCTCGCGAGGTTGACCCGGTCGACCTGGTCGGGCGCCGCGAGCGCCGCGAGCGCCGACAGCTCCAGGTCACTGCTCGAGTACGGGAGGAGGGCGAGGCCGCCGTCCTCTCGCTGGTAGCGGCCCGCATCGAACGTGCCGCCCTCGGGATCCACGGGCGTCGATGCGAATCTGCTTTCGAGGAGCGACGATGCGGCAGCGGCCGCCAATCCGCGGTCGAGTCGAGCGCCGCCGCCCGAAGCGAGGTCGTTCAACAGCGGCAGGTATCGGCCGCCGCCGGCGTCCGAGACGACGACCGTGGTCAGCCCTTCGCCGCCGCTGAACGGGCCGGGCGAGGGGAGCTCGACGTACGCGGATCGGGACCGCATCAGGTGCGTCTCGACGACCGTGAACGACCGGACCAGCCGATCGGTCCGGGCAGCCGCGCCCGAGCCGGTGGTCGCGGAGATGGTGACGGTCTGCGTGCCGAGTCCGAGGCGTGGGAGCGACACGGCGACCGTCTCGAACGCCGCCGACCGGATCGGTCCGCTGTCGAAGCCGAGGCTCTTCGACGTGACGTCGATCGTGACTGGATCGCCCGCCGTAACGGCGGAACCATAGGTCCGCACGACGATCGACGGCCGGTCCGCGCGCAGGTACTCGGGCGCGATCGACGCGTCGACGAAGAACGGCAGGCCGACCGGGATCTGGACCGACCCGGCCCCGGCCTCGAGGTCGGCTGTGATCGCGGCAGCGGCGACACGCCACGACGTCAGGTCATCCGACACGCGGAACGAGACCGTACCGCGCCCGTTCGCATCGGTGACGATCGATCGGAAGAGCAGCGAGTCACGGAAGTCGTCGCGGCCGCCGTCGCCACCACCGCCTGTGTCGCCGCCTTCGAATCGGCTGCGCGGCGCCAGATGCGACTTGTACGTGCCCACGACGCCGGGCGAGACCCACGCGTACAGCTCCTGCAGGGGGTCCTGGACCTCCGCGGCGCCGATGGTGAACAGCTTCTCGTCGACGGCCCGCAGGATGACGGTGGCGGCGATCGGTGCGCCGGATGCATCGCGTGTGCGGACATCGACGCGTCGCCATGTCCCCGGGTGCATAGCGGGGGGCGCCAGTGGCAAGGTCCACCCGGAGTCGCCGATCCGAGGCCTTGAACCCGGCATCGAAGCGGAGACCACCCACGTACCCGTGACCGTCGAAGCGAACCGCTCCCACGGTCAGGTTCGGTGCCGCCCACCGCTCGTACGTCGTCACGAACCGCCGGGACGACTGGACCGTGGCCTCACGCAGGCCGCGTTGGGCGAGGAAGAACAGGTAGCGCGTGCCGTCGCCGGCGGCCTGCTTCGTGTCCGGATCGTGCATCGTCAGGTCCACTCGATCGCCGATGCTGAACGTCGCGGATTCGTCCGTCGCAGTGGGATCGGTCTGCCGAAGCGTCGCGTTGCTCCGTTCGTAGCTGGACCAGGGATGCCGGGTCGCGTCGCTGCCGGCCCGGGAGACCCCGCCGCTCGGATCGGTGGCCGAGACGGTGACGGCATAGTCGTGATCCTTGGTCGTCGCCGGGATCGATGCCGTGTATGTGCCGTTGGAGGCAGTCTTCACCCGCACCGTCTGCACTGGTCCTTCGTCGATATCGAAGCTGTAGGTCTGAACGACCTTCTTCTCGATGAAGTCGTACCTGGTCCCCAGATCCCGGCGGACCGGGATGAGCTCCCGGAACCGAACCGTGACCGTCTCGCCGCGGACCGCCGCGCCGCGAGGATCGAGTTCCCAGAACGAACGTCCGTGGGCGAGCTCCGACTCCAGGCGTTCGCGGTCGACCAGATGGACGCCGCCGCTGACACGGACACGGCCCTTGGAGATCGACGCGGCCGCGTCGACTGTCTGCGTGCTCGGGAAGACGATGTATCCACTGCTCGCCCCGCTGATCTCGCCCTCTTCGGCGCGTGCGGGACTGACGTAGAACTCTGCCTCGCGGGGCCCACCTTCGTCCGGGTCGACCTTCGCGGTCGTCCTGTAGCTCGCCGCCCCGGTGGCGTCGGTCTTGACCCGGTGGTTGACGTCCTCACCGCGGGCCGGCGAGTAGGTCCGGACGTCGAGCGGGACACCCGCGACCGGGGTGCCCTCGAAGAAATTCGCGTGGACGGTGACCCTGATCCGGTCTCCCTTGACGTAGACGCGTCGGCCGGTCTCCACGGCCAGCCGATAGGCCGGCTTGGCGATCCGCCCAACGTTCGCATAGGTGGTCCGGATGACCTCGCTCCCGACCAGCAGCTCGATGTTGTAGTCGCCGTCGGTCATGCCCGAGAGCGCGATCGAGCCGGTGAACGCCCCGGCCGGCCCGGGCTTGGCCGTCACGCTGGCGAGAGCGGGTCGCGCATCGGAATCATCGTATGACTGGTTGGTCAGTCGAACGGTCACGGTCGCCGGCACCTTGCCGGTGTCGCGATCGCGCAGGACGCCCCAGACGTTGATCGTGTCGGTCGGGCGATAGCGCGTCCGATCCGTGTCGAGAAGGCTCCAATAGCGGGGCGCCGATGTGGACCACCAGTAGTCGTCGAAGCCGCCCTGGACGTCGCTACTCGACCGTGCCGGGAGGAAGATGGCCCGCCCGTTCGGGGTTCGAACCGTGACGACGGGATCGCATCCCTCGACGCACGGCACCGACGGGTCCCGCTTCAGCGCTGGCGGTGTGGCGCCCATGGCGAGTCCGTTCGCGCCCGTGCTGCCGATCTCGGTGCCGTCACTCGCGACGGTCGCGCCGACGACGGGGCCGCCGCCTTTCAGATCGTTCGCCCAGACGAGTGTCCTGGTCTCCGATGTCGCGAGGTAGCCGGCGATATCGGTCACCTGGAGGACGACCTGGATCGGTCGGATCGCGCCGGGGTGCTCGACCAGGTACCAGCCGGCCGGAAGTCGATTCGGGAGGCGCACCCAGAACGCGTTGTCGAGCTTGTTGAGCCGCGCATCGACCCGCGCGACGCGCGTCAGCTTCGTCGTGTCGAGGAGCCCGGCCTTGGACCAACCGGACCAATCCGGCGTCGTCCGGAGCGACTGGTACGCCTTGACCGCGGCCGCCAGGTCGGCCAACCGATAGACGTCGATTCGCGCCGTCTTCGGCAGCTTGGGCTTGTTCGCGGCGCTGGTCCACCAGAGAGCCAGCACCGGACGCTCCGCGGTGGGCGATTCGGCGAGCGGATCCGGGAAGGTGAACGTCACCGCCCGCTTCTGCTTGGATGTCGCCGCCGTCTCGAATCGGAACCTGGTCGCCTGATCGGTGGCCTCACCGGTGTCCCCGACGGCCACGCCGGGGCTCACCGTGACCTCGTAGACCGTGGCCGCGGTCAACGGTTTGGCCGGGATGAAGGCCAACGTGCGTTCGTGCTGTTCGAAGCGGCCGCGCGTGGCCGGCTTGATGGTGAGGTGCGACGCCGCGTCCACGACGCCGTCCTGGTCGAATGTGACCTCGATCCCGGTGTCTCGCGGGACGTCGGTCTCCTGGTCGGCGGGCAGGGTGGCGACGACACGGAGCGGCTGCCGCGCCTGGAACGCCCACGTGTCGAGCAACTCGCCGTCGGTCCCATCGAGGGCGAAGCGATACACGACACCGGGCCGGAGCGGCTCGGCCGGGGTCAGAACGACGGCGCGACCGTCGGATTCGGGCTCGGCCCGGAACGCGATGCTTGGTCGGACGCTCAGTCGTGCGGCGAGCTCCGAGGCGGGGGTCGCGTCTGTGCTGGCAAGGCGGAACCTGGCATCGAGCGCGACGACGTCAGCGGTGGACTCGAGAGCGGCCAGCGTCGCGATGGGCGTCGCGGCGGTCCCTGGCAAGGGCTCGGAACTCGCCCATCGATCCGGGCTCGGCGTGGCGGTCGTCCCGGCCACCGCCGAGGGCGACGCGTGGCCGTCGTCCATACGGTCGTCGCCGGACCGGCCGGCGTTCCAGGCAAGCCCGCCCGCGACCAATGCGATCGCGAGGGCCGCGACCGTGCCGATGACGGCGGGGCGACGTGCCAGCCCGCGGATCGCCCGGGTATCCGGGTGTCCCCGATGGCTCGGCGAGGCGATGCCGTCCGAGGCGGCATCCGACGGTGCGATCGTTTCCCGGCAGGCCTCACATGAGGCGAGATGCTCGTCCAGCCACGCCTGATCGGCAGGATCGAGAAGGGTTTCCTGGGAGAGTCTCGCGAGTTCGCGAGCTCGCTCGTGGTCGATCATCGTTGGGCTCCACCGACATCACGTTATTGACTGGGTCGTGGTGCCGGGCGACGGAGGATCGTTTTGTTCCCACGTCTGTCCGGACCTTGTGTCGGTTGAGACGCCCTTGTCGACCGATTGCTTCGCCTCGAACGTGTCGGCGTGCCGACATGCGGGTCTCTGGTGGCATGATGCTGTGACGGCCCTGTCACAAGATGGCCGGACAAACGTCGTTCGGGGAAATGGGGGTCTACGCCATCCACCCAGAGACGAGCGAGCCACCTGTCCGGCCGGTCGAGCGCGCAACGCCCGCGTCCGCGAGCGCCGACTACGTCATGCAGGCGTTCGAGGAGCACCGACTGCAGCTCTCGTCCTTTGCCTACGGGCTGGCCAGGGATCGCGACGTTGCCGAGGACCTGGTCCAGGAGTCGTTCCTGCGGCTCGTCCGCGAGCTCAACGCGGGCCGGACGCCTGACAACGTCAAGGCCTGGCTCTTCCGTGTCTGCAGCAACCTCGCCGTCAGCCGTGGTCGTCGCATCAGCGTGGCGCAGCGGTTCCTGCGCGTCGCCAGGAGCCATGACGAACCGGCGGCCGACGTCGAGATCCTCCGCCGCGAGGCAAATGAGACGCTGCTGGCGGCCCTCGGGACGTTGCCGACCGACGCGCGAGCGGCCCTGCTCATGGCCGCCCAGGGGTTCTCAGGGCGCGAGATCGCCGAGGCGATCGGCCGGAGCGAGACCGCCACCCGGACGATGATGTTCCGAGCCCGGGAGAAGGTCCGCATCTACCTCGTCCGCGAGGGGACGGCGCCATGATCCACGAGCACGAAGCCCTCGAACTGGCGTCGGCCGCCCTCGACTTCCCGCTGTCGCCGGCCGAGCAGCGCGAGCTCGACGCGGCCCTCGCCGAGTGCGAGATCTGCGCCGAGCGGGCCGCCACCTACCGCGATCAGCGGCGACTCATGGCACAGCTCCCCGCGTACGAGGTGTCCGAGGCGACGCGTCACCGGGTCGCGCGCGCGGCCGTCGCGGGTCGGGTCGACAACCGTCCGCCGATGCTGCTCCTGGCCGCTGCCCTGCTCCTCGCCGCCCTGCTCGCGGTGGCCGTCGGGGCCGGTGCGCTCAACAGCCAGCGTCAGCCATCAGATCTGGGCGTGGTCGAGCCGTCGATCTCGGCCGCCCCATCGGCCGGGCCGTCGTCACCCGTCGCGAGCGACGTCCCGGTGGCGACCGCGCCGACCGATGCCGGCTCGCCGGGCGACTTCGCGAAGGACACGATCGTGTCGGTCGTGTCGGACAACGTGCGTGTCCGATCAGAGCCCAGGGTCGCCGACGACTCGATCAAGTACGAGCCCCTTCTCAAGGTCGGCGACCGGCTGTTCGTCGTGAGTGGCCCGGTGGTCGCGAACGACTACGACTGGTACGAGGTCGCCCCCGTCGGCATCGATGCCAAGCGGCCCTGGACGTCCCTGCCGTCCGGCTGGATCGCACGCGGCGATCACGATGGGACGCCCTGGGTCGCGGCCGATGCGCCCCGCTGCCCGGCCGAGCCGGTCGAGATCGACGCCATCGCCGCGATGCACCCGCTGGAGCGGCTCGCGTGCTTCGGCAACCGGCCGATCGCATTCCGCGCCGTGATCCAGGGCGATGGGCCGCCGGTCGCCTGCGACCCTGCCGTGTCAGGCAGCCCATGTGTGGCGGGGCCGGATTGGCTGGCCGGATCCGGCGGATGGACCGCCGACACCAGTCGGCATCACGGCGCGGGGACGCTCACCTCGGCGCCGGCGCTGGCCGTTGACCCGTCGGGCGGCGTCCGCGCCGCGGACCTCGCGGACGGTCGCGTGGCCACGATCCAGGGGTCCTTCGATCACCCAGCCGCCGCAGCGTGCTCGCCGGGTGCCACGCCGGCCGGCCAGGCGGCTCTGACCGGCGAGGAGGCGGTGCTCGCCTGTCGCGAACGGTTCGTCGTGACGAGCGCGATCCAGGCGCGGAACGCCCTGGATCCGGACACGGTCGCACTCACCGTCTCGGACAACGTGCGCGTCCGGTCGCTGCCGGTCGTCTCCGACGCCTCGGATCGTTTGACGCCACTGCTGAAGATCGGGACCGGCGTGTTCGTCCTCGACGGCCCGACGATCGGTTCCGGCTACGACTGGTATGAAGTCGTCGTCCCGACCATCCCCGACGGCGACGGGAAGCTGTCCGGCTGGGTCTCGGTGGCAAGCAAGGCCGACGAGCCGTGGGTCGCGCCGGCCAAGGTCGACTGCCCACCGGTCGACGGGATCACCGTCGGTGTCCTCGCCAGGATGGTCGTGGCCGGGGTGGATTCGAGGCTGCAATGCTTCGGAGCACACGATGGCGCCGCGTCGCCCACGCTCCGTTTCCAGGCGTCCGTGTCGCCGACCTGCGCCGACCGCGCACCGCTGACCGTTCCCGCGTGGCTTGCCCCCGAGGCCGACTCCCTGTCCTTGACCGACGGCGCTGCCTCCGTCGTGGCGAAAGCCCATCCGGACCTGGCGCCACCGGTCGCTTGCGATACTGGCGATGCCAGCGCGACCTTCCAGGTCGAAGGTCGATTCGACGACCCGACAGCGTCGACCTGCCGAGCGAACCCCGACCTGGCCACCGGCAAGCCCATCGATGCCCGGGTGGCGGTCTACCGCTGCCGGAGCGAATTCGTCGTGACGAAGCTGACGCGGGCCGACAGCCCGTAGGACCGCCGCGCGGACCTCATCCCGGGTTATCCCGGGACGGACGTGACCCGGCGGTCGCTGTAGCCGTGCGCCGCGATCTCCGATGCGCGATCCCGATAGACCTCGGCGACCGGTGGGGTCCGGGCCCGGAACCCCTCGACGATCCGGTTGTACATCGAGAACGCGGCGGCGATCAGGACGGCGAGCTGGACGTCGGCATCTGTCGCGCCGGCCGCGTGTGCCGCGGCGACGTCCGTGGCCGTCAGGTCGCGCGGCTCGCCTCGCACTGTGCGCGCGATGTGGAGCAGCGCCTGCATCTTGGGGTCGAGCCCGTCCGAGGTCCCGAGCTTGATCCCGTCGATGATCGGGACGCGCTCCGTGTCGCCGGTCGTCTCGAGCAGCGCGGTGGCGAACGCCCCGTGCGAGTCCATGCAGTAGAAGCAGTCGTTGGCCGCCGAGGTGGCGGTCGCGAGCATCTCCCGCTCCGCGCGGACGAGCGTGGTGCCCGCGAAGTCGTTGACGAGCAGCTCGTCGGCGAGGCCGCGCAGATGGATGCCCAGCTCGGGTGTCAGCAGCAGCGCCGTCAGGATGCCGGGCGCGTCTGGCAGGCTGCCGACGAGCGGCTCTTCCTGGGATCGCATGAGGCGCTCTTCATCGCGGGCCATGTGCACGTTCTCCTGTCGGGGAAGGGGAGTCCGCGCAAGTATGCGATACGACCGCGCCACAGGCCCTGACCGTCGATTAGCATGCCGGCCATGGCACTCCCCACTGAACCCATCGGCAGCATCCCCCGACCCCAGGCCCTGCAGGAGGGCATGCAGGCGGCCAGCACCGGCGGCATCTCCGCCGAGGCGCTCGAGGCCCTGTATGACGACGCCGTCAGCGACACGCTTCGGCGATTCGAGGCGACCGGCTCGCCCGTCGTGACCGACGGCGAACAGCGCAAGCAGAGCTTCGCGACCTACCCGGTGGCCGGCCTGGCCCTCACCGGTGGCGGCGTGACGATCCCGTTCGAGGACGGTCACACCCGCCAGTTGCCGGTCCTGACGACCGCCCCGTTCCGCTATGCCACGCCGGCGTGGACGTACCTCGACGGCGCACGCGGCAAGACCACCGCCCAGCTGAAGCAGGCCGTCATCTCCGCGTCGGCGATCAGCCTCATGTACCCGGCGGACGGGATCGAGGGCTATCCGCGCGACGCCTTCATCGAGGACCTGGTCACCGAGGCGACGGCCGAGATCCGTGGCTGCCTCGACCGTGGCGCGATCGTCCAGATCGACTTCACCGAGGCCCGCCTGTCGCTCAAGCTCGACCCATCGGGCGGGCTGCTCGGCGCGTTCGTCGACCTGAACAACCAGGTCCTCGGACGGCTGACCGATCAGGAACGTGCCCGGGTGGGCGTCCACACGTGTCCAGGCGGCGACAAGGACTCGACCCATAGCGCCGACATCGACTACGCCGAGTTGCTGCCCGGACTGTTCGGGCTGAACCTGGACACCTTCTACGTCGAGCTCGCGGGCGAGGCGGATCGAGAACGCGTCCTCGGGATCCTCGGTCACCTCGCCGCCGGCAACCGGCGGATCTTCGTCGGGGTGACCGACCCGCTCGATCCGCGCGTCGAGACGCCGGAGGAGGTCCGCGACCGGGTGCTCGAGGCCGCGCGGTACATCGACCCGGGGCGCCTCGGCACGACGGACGACTGCGGCTTCTCGCCGTTCGGCGACGACACCTCGACGTCGCGCGACACGGCGTTCGCGAAGATCCAGTCGCGGATCACCGGGACGGCGATGGCATCGGAGGCCCTCGGGGTCTGACACCCGACGCGTGCCCGCCGGCGGCGCGCGCGTCCTCAGGTCAGGTGCCGGCGCCCGGTGGGAGCACGGCGACGTTCAGCCAGCGGGCCCCCGTCGCCCGTCGCATGACGAAGGTCTGCGCGAACGGTGCTTCGGTTCGAGCCTGCAGGGTCCCGGCCGCGTCGTACGTCTCCTCGACCACCGTGCCCTTCGAGTCCAGGCCCATGCTCAGGCCGGTCTGCTTCCCGAACGGGATCAGCAGCGAGAGCCTGATGTCGTCGATCTGGTAGTGCCGGACCGTGGTGATGCCGCTCGCCACGGCGTCGCGGAGCCGACCCTGCATCTCGATGAGCCGGTCGCCGTGGTCGACCGCGACGAGGATGGACTCGTCCTTCCGCAGGAGAGCCTGGTTCTCGAGCTCCAGGTTCTCGGCGAGGGTCAGCACGAGCCCCTGGGCCTTCGGGCCGAGCATCTCGGGGTCGAAGTCCGACACGTCTCGCTCGACGTTGATGGCCGGGAAGGTCCCCGGGTCCACGTCGAGCGGTACCCGGTCGAGGATCTCGTCCGAGGTCGCGACGATGGTCCCGCGGGCGGGCGTCCCGGCGGCGACGATGCCGACACCGACCACGAGCACCGCCCCCACGACCAGTCCGACCCGGACGGCGCCACGGAGGACACCGACCCCGGCGTGGCCGCCCGTCGCGAGCCGCCTCGCGTACCGGCCGATCTCGTCGGCCGTCGATCGCGGCTCCGGCACGAGCCGGTCGAGGATCGGACGAGCCGCGCACACCAGCACGAGGCCCGAGAGCAGCCCGACCTTCGTGCCGAACTCGTTGGTCTGTGGAGCCAGCAGCAGGGTGCTGGCCACGGCCACGAGGAAACCGAACATCACTCGCCCGACACGTCCGGCCGGCGTGGTCTTGGGGTCCGTGATCATGAAGAACAGGAAGATGAGCACCTCGGGCGAGGTGACGATCACCCGCCAGAAGTCGAACCCGCAGACGGGCTCGAAGGCCCAGTTCGCGGTCATGCAGTGGCCGGAGCCGGCGAGCAGCCCGACCCCGATCGTCAGCGAGACCCAGAACGTCGCGGCGAGGGCGAGCAGGTGCAGCCGGCGGGTGATCAGCAGCCCGCCGCCGATGATCACGACGTAGGCGGTGATCATCCAGATGTTCAACGGCGCCCACCAGAAATCGAGCGGCTCGACGACCGTGCTCCCGAGCACGACGAACGCAACGACCAGCCCGATGTTGGACGGGTTGAACACGTGTGAGCCGCGGTAGCGGATGACGTACTTCGTCAGCAGCGAGAGACCGGCGACGACCGCGAAGATGTACCAGGCGTCGGTGTTCCAGGGATCGTCGGGGGGCGTCCCGACGACGCGGAGGATGAGTGCCACGCCGCTGCCGGTCAGCATGGCGCTCGCCGGCCACACGAACGAGCGGGTCTGCCGGAACGTCAGGACGATCTCGATGATCGCGGTCGTCAGGATCGCGGCGAGGATCTGCGGCACGCTGACCTTGAAGTGCAGCCCGACCTGGCCGAGGACGTGGATCGTGATGATCACCGCGGCGACGTGCAGACGCGGGTCGCGGATGCTCGGGAGGATCAGCGGGTACGTGCTGCCGCCGAACGTCAGCGTGCGGCTGTTCACGGCGTCAACCCGCGTCGCGGCCATGGGGTGTCACGGATCGGCTCCTCATCGACCATCGCGGAACTCTAGCCGGAGCCGCATGGCAGCGCTCAGCGGGCGACGCGCCTTAGCGCCCCGGAGCGCGGACCTGGATCTCCTGGAGCAGCCAGCCGTTGCCGTCGGGATCGTTGAAGGTCGCGAAGCTGTTGTAGCTCCTCCGCTCGGGATCGAGCCCTGGCGACTGGCCCTGCAGGTCGAAGTGGAAGGGTTCGCTCACATCGACGCCACGGGCGACGAGCTCCGCTCGGGTCGCCTCGAGGTCGGACGTCACCAGGTACGTGCCCTGGTAGGTGCCCGGCTTGACGTCATTCAGCCCTTCGCCGATCTGGATGGAGCACGACGATCCCGGCGGCGTCATCTGCACGATGCGATACCTCGCCGCGCCGGGACGTCGGAAGCCCCGGCCATCCTCGAAGCGGGCGGCGGGATGATCCACGTCGACCCGGAAGCCGAGGGCTTTCTCGTAGAAATCCTTCGCTCGATCCACGTCCGAGACCGGGATGACGATGGCTTCGAGCCTGAGGTCCATGCGTTTGTCTCCCGGTGGGCGACCGCCTCGTGGCCCTGACGTCGGCGCCGGGCGTCGATCGGACGGTCACTATAGGGACGAATCGGAGCCCGGATCCGAGGTTGACGAAGACCCAGGGAGGAGAAGCCATGGCAGCCGACATCGACGCCCTCACCACGTTGCTCGCCGAGACCGGGGCGGCCCATGGTGTCTTCGAGGAGACCGAGCTGAAGGGTGTCTACGACCAGGAGTGGTTCCGCTGGTATGCGGCCTACGCAGTCGCGCATGGGATCGACGCGCTGGTCGGCCACGACATCACGGCCGACGAGCTCGCCACGTTCCTCGCCAGCAGCAACGCGGACCTGGAACGGATCGACGCGGCATCCAGGGAGCCGTGGCCCGCCTACACCGCCCGGCGCATCGCCGCGGAACTCTAGAGCCGGACCAGATCGGCGCTGACCTGCCAGAGTCGGGCCGCGGCCGCGGTGTCGTAGGAGAACTTGTTCGAACCCTTTGCCTTGCGGTCGGCGAAGTACAGGCCGGTGAGGCCCTCGGCCTCCTGGGCACTCGCCAGGAATACCGCGGTATCCGCGCCACGCTCCGGGCTCTTCATGAACGGTCGCATGATCGCGACGAGGATGGCGAACGCCCGGGCCGGGTCCTCCGCGCTGAACGCCGTGTTGGTCACGCCAGGGTGGAGCGCCGTGGCGGTGACGCCGGTCCCCTCGAGTCGCCTGGCGAGCTCGTAGGTGAACATCACGTTGGCCAGCTTCGACTGGTTGTAGGCCGTGCTGACCCGAGTACTTCCCGTCGCCCATCAGGTCGTCGAAGTCGATCTTGCCCATCGACTGGGCCCCGGACGACACCGTGACGATGCGGGCCGGCGCGCTGGCGATGAGTCGGTCGAGCAGGAGGTTCGTCAGCAGGAACGGCGCGAGGTGGTTGAGCGCGAACGTGTGCTCGAGGTCGTCGGCGGTCACGTGACGGTGGGCCCAGAACCCACCGACGTTGTTGAGTAGCACGTCCAGCCGTGGGATACGTGCCGAGGACCTCGCCGGCAAGCCGACGGACTTCCGCCTGTGACGAAAGGTCCGCGACGAAGACGTCGACGGCCGGACCACCCGTCTCATGGGCGATGGCGGTGGCGGCCGACTCGGCGCGGGCCCGGTCACGACCGGTGATGCCCACCCGTGCCCCCATGGCGGCGAGGGCGGTCGCTGCCGCCCTCCCGATCCCACCTGTGCCGCCCGTGACCAGGACGCTCTTGCCGGTCATCGATGGCGTCGTCGTCCTCGTCATGGGACGCATCATGCGCCTGCGGGCGCCGAAGCTCCCCGATGAACGACTTCCGGGGCGCCGTCGGGACCGGCGATGACGTACGCGACCATCGCGAAGAACCCGAGGTTGAAGATCCCGAGCAGCAGCAGGCCGACGAACCACGCCTTGCCCTCGAGCCGCCACGTGTTCGACAAGGCACCGATCCACGACACGACGCTGCCGATCAGCCCGATCACCATCGCCAGGCCGCCGACGAGGCCGGCCGCGAGCAAGGACCATGCGAGGGCGCTGCCCCGGATCCCGGTGATGTCAGGACCGGCCATGACGAACACGTCGTTCGTGATGGCGAGCCACACCGCGGCGACGGCCAGGATGGCGCCCGTGAGGACGGCGATCCAGCTGCCGATCAAGAGTCTTGTCACTGCTGCCTTGGACATGATGTGTCTCCTTCTTTCATTCGATGGCGAGGGTTGCTGGGCCCGGATCTAGCCGGTGGGATCCGGCGTCAGACGGTGATCGCCACCTTGCCGCGGGCGTGACCCCGGCCGACGAGATCGAGCGCCTGGGCGGTCTGGCTCAGCGGGTACGTGTGGCCGATGACCGGGACGACCGTGCCGGCTTCGAGCAGCGCCTTGAGGGCGAGCAGATCGGCCTGGTTCGCCGACATGAGGAAGTTCCCGAGCGTCTGGCCGCCGAACTGGAACAGCACGACCGCCCGGACCAGGCGACCGCCACTGGCCATCCAGCGATGGTCGAACCCGCCGCCGTTCGGGATGAGCGTCCCGGTCGGGGTGAGCGCGCGCCGGAGCTCGGTAAGCGATCGGTTCGCGACGTTGTCGAGGACGAAGTCGTACTGCCGGCCGTTCTGCGTGAAGTCGTCCTTGGTGTAGTCGATGACGTGGTCCGCGCCGATCGATCGGACCATCTCCACGTTTCGTGTGGAGCACACACCCGTGACCTCCGCACCGAGGGACTTGGCGATCTGCACCGCGAAGGTGCCGATGCCGCCCGATGCGCCGTTGATCAGGACCTTCTGCCCGGCCTGGACGTGGCCGTGGTCGCGCAGGGCCTGGAGGGCGACGAAGCCGGCCATCGGAACGGCGGCGGCCTGTTCGAACGTGAGGTTGGCCGGCTTCAGCGCGAGTGCATCCTCGGATGCCGCCGCGTACTCGGCATAGGAGCCGGTGCACCAGCCGAAGACCTCGTCCCCGACCGCGAACCCGGAGACACTGGGGCCGACGGCCTCGACGGTGCCGGCCACGTCGGTCCCACGAACGATGTGCTTCGGCTTGCGAAGCCCGTAGACCGGGCGGGCGATGTAGGGCAGCCCGTTCATGATCGCCCAGTCGGCCGGATTGACCCCGGCGGCCCGAACGCGGACCAGCACTTCGTGCTCGCCGATCGCGGGCTTGTCGATCTCTCGTGTCTGAAGAACGGCGGCTGTGCCGTATCGGTCCTGGACCATGGCCTGCATCGGTGGTCTCCTCTGGTTATACGGTGTAAAGTGACAACGCCGTGACTGTACGGTGTAAAGTTCGAGCCGTCAACCCCCAGACGGAGGTTCGTCGGGAAAGAGGAGAGCGATGACGACGGGGACGTCGAAGCGAGCGCAGCCACGAGAACCGCTGACGCGCGATCGCGTCCTGCAGGCCGCCATCAGGCTCGCGGATCAGGGCGGGATCGAGGCGCTGAGCATGCGCAAGCTCGGGCAGGAGCTCGGAGTCGAGGCGATGGCGCTCTACTACCACCTCGCCAACAAGGACCAGGTCCTCGACGGCATCATCGACATGGTCTTCAGCGAGATCGAGCTACCGGTCGCCGGCGCCGAGTGGAAGACCTCGATGCGGGGACGCGCGATCTCCGTCCGCGACGCCCTGTCGCGACACCGGTGGGCGATCGGGATGATGGAGTCGCGACGAAACCCAGGCCCCGCGAATCTGCGCCACCACGATGCGGTCATCGCCAACCTGCGCGCGGCGGGTTTCGACATGGCGATGGTCGCCCACGCGTACTCGGCCCTGGACGGCTACATCTACGGCTTCGCCCTCACGAAGATGAACCTGCCTTTCGAGGGTTCCGAGGAGGTCGAGACGACGGCGCGCAGCATGCTCGAGCCGTTCCCGGCCAACGAGTACCCGAACCTCGTGGCCTTCATCTCCGAGCACATCATGGTGCCGGGATACGACTTCGGCGACGAGTTCGAGTACGGGCTCGACCTCATCCTCGACGGCCTGGAGCGAGAGCTGGCGACCGCCTGAGGGTGCGCGTAGGCTGCTCAGGTTCGCTCGAAGGTCATCCTGTCGGGATGATGACCGGCCGAGCCGGATACACCATGAATGCCATGCCACCGTCGACATGAGAGGGAGACACGATGGACCTCACCAATGACGCCCGGCGACTTGCGGGCGTGGGCACGTTCTTCATCACGATCGGCTGGATCGCCGTCATCTATGCCACGATCGCCGGGGTGATCTGGTGGATCGACCTGGCCGGCCGCGCAGCCTTCAACCTCTTCGAGGCACTCGCGATCTCGGCCAGCGCCGTGGGCCTGCCGATCTTCACCGCGATGATCGTCCTCGGTTTCGGCTACGTCCTTCGCCTGTTCGCCCTGTACGTCGCAAGCAAGGCGGCCTAGCCCGACTCGACCGGGGAGGACCCCATGATCGTTCGCCGGATCGCCGCCCTGTTCATGCTCGCGGTGCTCGTCGCGGCCTGCTCGGCGGGCCCGGGCACGGGTGGGCAGCTCGAAGGCACGGACTGGGTCCTACGCTCGTATGAGCAGGACGGCGCCCTGGTGACTGTTCCGGAGACCTTGTTCGCGGACGCCGAATTCAGGGCCGAGCGCGTCTCCGGGTTCGCCGGCTGCAACGACTTCGACGCCCGGTACCGGGCCGGCGGCCGAACCCTGTTCATCTCTTCGCCGGCATTGACCTTCATGGCGTGTGCCGACGAGGCGAACGCCTTCGAGACGGCCTATCTCGCGGCATTGGAGGCCAGCCGCTTCTACAGCGAGCGACGAGACACGCTCACGGTCTTCGATGCCGAGGGCACGACGATCCTGGTCTTCGATGCGGCGCCGAACAACCCGTTGCTGGGGAACTGGACGGTCGATTCGTTCGCGACCGCTCCGGGCGCGGTGACGACACCGATCGAGGGCACGTCGCTGACGGCCGTCTTCGGGATCGCCAGCGTCGGCGGGTCAGCCGGCTGCAACCAGTACACCGGCACGTACGGGACCAACGGCAACGTCGTGCGCATCGGCCGACTGGCGACCACCCGCATCGCGTGCCCGGACGAGATCATGGCCCAGGAGACTGCTTTCCTGGCGGCCATGGAGGGCGCGGCGCTGATCGACCGGCGCGGTCCGACGCTCATGCTCACCGACCTGCGCGGAGCCGTGGTCGTCACCCTCGTGCGACCGTCGACCGAGCCGTCGTCGTCGGCGTCACCGTCCGCTGAAGCATCGGCGACCCCGACGGCGAGCCCGACCGAGGAGCAGACCGCCGAACCCACCCCGACACCGACCGCGACGCCGTCGCCGACGCCGACGCCGACGCCGACCCCGGCGCCGACGCTGCCGCCTCGTCCGACCCCGGCACCGACCGTCGAACCGCCTCCGTCCATCCCGCCGACGGCGACGTGCGCTCTCGTCGGTTCGGGCGCCCAGCCCATCGCCTCGATCGCCTACCCGGCCTCCTGGTCCACGCTTGCGGAACCCGCCGAACTTGCGTGTCGATACTTCGACCCGCAGCCCATCACGGTGCCAGCCGATCCGACCACCCTTCAGACGGCGGTGATGATCGTCGCCTCGGCAACACCCTTCGCCGACGCTATCGGCGCAGCCACCGATCCGGCGGTCTGGGATGTCACCCGGACGCGCGACGTGACCGTCGGCGGCCTGGCGGCGACGCTCGTCGAGGCCGTCGCGATCGCCGACACCGCCGGCGTCCCGGTCGGCATGTCACGCTTCCAGTACATCATCGACTACGGCAGCGCGGGCACCGTCATCATCCGCACGACCGGCACGGCCGGCGATCCCGCGTATGTCACGAATACGTCGGTGGCCACGCTGATGGCCGCCCAGTCGACGTTCACGCCGCCGGGCTGAGCGACACCGCGTCGCTCAGCCGTCTAAGGACGCAGGCGCTGATCGGCGACGAAGCCGGCCCCCGCGTCCTTGCGGCGTCACGTACGTGTTGGCTGGCTCAGACGCCCCCGGCCGCGTCGGTCTCGCCGAACGCCGCCCTCACCTCGCGGCTGTTGAGGTAGAAGAGGATCACCAAGGGCATGAGGCCCATCGCGAATCCCAGCCCGGAGCCCGGGAACTGGATGAACGCGAGGACCGCCTCGAACAGGCTGAACCCGGCGACGAACATCGCGGTGATGCGGGCCCACGGCTGGAGCGCCCAAAGGCCGGCGGCGACGCCCAGCCAGATGATCCCTGCGAGGATCGCGAGCCAGCCCCAGAGGCCGACGGAGTCGAACTTCGGCAGATCACCGAGGAGCCCGAACCAGTCGAACCCCAGGACTCGCAGGCCGTAGAACAGGAAGCCGAAACCGGCGAGTGCCGAGAAGAAACCGATGACCGAGACCAGGACAGGCGGATTACGCATGGACGAACTCCCTTTGCTCGGAGACCCGGGCGACATGCCCGGTCATTCCACCACCCACGGTGTCATCCTCCCTCACTGCAGCAGCAGCGCACCGGCCAGGACGACGACCGTCAGGATCGCCAGGATGATCAACACCGGCCACACGAAGCGTAGCCACGTGCCGTAGCCGACGCGGGCGATGGCCAGGCCCCCCATGACCACGGCGGACGTCGGTGTGACTAGGTTAACGAGACCGTTGGCGGACTGGTACGCGGTCACGACGAGCTGCGCGGGCACGTCCGCGAAGTTCGCCAGCGGTGCCATGATCGGCATCGCGACGGTCGCGAGGCCGGATGACGACGGGATCAGGAACGACAGCGGGATGAAAAGCGCGTACATCAGGCTGATGAACGCCACGCCACCCAGGTCGGCCACCGCCGTCTCCGCCCAGTTGAGCACGGTGTCGGTGATCAGCCCGTTGTTCATGACGACCGTGATCCCACGAGCGATCCCGATGATGAGCGCGACGCCGAGCAGGTCGCGGGCGCCGTCGACGAACGTGGATGTGAAGCCCGCCTCGGGCATCCGGGCGACGACCGCGATGAGGATCGCGAACAACAGGAACGAGGCGGTCATCTCGGGGAACCACCACCACAGGGTCGGCAGCCCGACCCCGAGGTCCTCCCATGGGATGACGCCGTAGATCATCACCGCGAACGCGAGGATGAACAGGACGAGCACGCCCTTCTGACGGCCTGTCAGGGCCGCATCTGACCCCGACGCGTCCGACTCGCTCAGGAAGCGGGCTTCGTTCTCCGACTTCTGGTCGTAGACGAGCGATCGGCTTGGATCGGCCTTCACCTTCGCCGCATAACGCATCACGAAGACGATCCCGACGGTCGTCCCGACGACGAGGATGATCAGCCGGCCGACGATGCCCTCCTCGATCGACACGCCGGCGAAGCCCGACGCGATGCCCGTCGCGAACGGATTGATCGTCGAGCCGAGCACGCCGATGCCGCAGCCCAGGAGGAGCATCGACGCACCGACCAGCGCGTCGAAGCCGGCCGCGATCATGACCGTGATGATGAGCGCGTAGAAGGCCAGGCTCTCCTCGGCCATCCCGAAGGTCGACCCACCGAGGGCGAAGACGGACATGAGGATCGGGATCATCAGGCTCTCGCGTCCCCGCAGCCGCGCGACGATGCCCGTGATCCCGCCCTGGATCGCACCCGTCGCCATCGTCACGCCAAGGAACCCGCCGATGACGAGGATGAAGAGGGCGACGTCGATGGCGCCGAACAGCTCGCCAGAGTTCCAGACGCTAATGCTGCCGTCCTCGGCCTCGATGCCGTACAGCCCGTTGATCGGGGCCATCAGCGAGTCGACGACGATCCGCTGTGGATTGGGGTCGACGGTGTGGTAGGAGCCCGGGAGCGGCTGGCCGTCCGCATCGACGTCGTACGTGCCCGCCGGGATGATCCAGGTGAGGAGCGCGACGATGACGATGAGCAGGAACAGGATCGTGTAGGCGGACGGCAGCGCGAACCCGCGTCCGCCGGACGGGGGTTCGCTCGTCGTGGCGCTCATGCGGGTCCTCCTTCTACCGGGGTCGTGGACGGGGTCGGCGGCGCTTCATCTGGGCCGGCGCCGGGTCCGGGGCCGGTCTGCCCGGCCCGCCGGCGCGACCAGCCCACATCCAGTACCACGCTCAGCACCAGGATGCCCACGAGGGTCACGATCGACGCGGGCTCCTGGATCAGGGTCGTGACGGCGAACGTCGCAAGGGTGACCGCGACCGTCGCGAGGGCGAGGTAGAGGATGCTCCGCCGGGCGCCCGTGTCCGCGCTGATGCGCAGGTGCCCGAGCGTGACGACTCCAAAGATGGTGAGCGCCACCGCGCTGCCGATCGAGGCCACCGCCGACAGGTCGAAGACGACAACGACGATGATGACGGCGACGGCCAGGATGATCAGCCCGTATGGTGCCCGGCCGCCGAGCCGGCGGGCCATCAGGGTGGGGAACTGGCCGGACGCGGCGAGGTGGTCGGACAGGCCGGTCGCCGGGTACAGCCCGGAGTTGGTGGCGCCGGCGGTCGCGAACAGAGCGGTCACCGTCATCAGCCAGTAGCCCGCATCGCCGAGGACGGGCTGGGCCGCGACGGCGATCGCGGTCGGACCGGCGGCGATGACCTCTGCAACTGACAGGGTGCCGAACACGCCAAGCGCGACCGCGACGTAGATGACTGTCGCTACCGCAATGGCGATGGTCATCGCCCTCGGCAGCTGTTTCGCAGGGCTGGCGAGGTCCTTGGCCGTGAACGTCACCACGCCGAATCCGAGGAAGGCGAAGAACGTCAGCGCGACGCTCGAGACGATGTCGCGCGTGCCCGGATATGTGGACGGCGCGAGGTTCCCCGGTTCGACGTTCGCGATGGTGACGATCGCGAAGACCGCCAGGATGCCGATGACGACGAAGACCACGACGCCCTGGACACGGGCCACGAGGTTCGAGCCGGCGATGTTGAGGCCGGTCATGACGAGGAGCAGGGCGACACCGAAGGCCTTGGTCGCGACCGGGTCGCCACCGGCGAACGCAGAGCTGGCGTAACTCCCGAAGGACAGGGCGACCATCGCCGTCACGATGCCGTTGGCGATGTACACGAGCCACGCGACGACCGTCGCGATGTGGCCGTCCCCGAAGCCGCGGTTGACGTACTCCAGGAGCCCGCCAGCCGATGGGTAGCGCGCCCCAAGCTTGCCGAACGAGTAGCCCTGCAGGGCGGCGATGCCACCGGCGAGCAGGAACGACAGCCAGACCGCCGCCCCGGCGACCTCGCCGGCGGCGCCCAGCAGCGAGAAGATCCCGGCGCCGACCATCGCCGCGACGCCGATGGACGCGGCCTGGCCGGTGCTGATGTGTTTACCGGCGGGCGCGGCCTCGCTCATGAGGGCTACGCTCCGGCCATCCGGATGACGGCCGTCGGTGCCGTCGGCTCGCCGTGCTCCGGGTCGCCCCTGGCGAACGCGATCAGCCCGATGATGGCGGCCACGACGAGGATGACCACGACCCAGCGGAGCGGTCCGTCCATGCCTGCTGCCTCCGTCAGATGGGGTCGCGCACGACCGGGCAGGTCATGCAGTGCCCGCCGCCCCGACCCTTGCCCAGTTCGAAGCCTTCGATCGTGATGACCTCGACGCCGGCTTCGCGCATCTTCGAGATCGTGAACGTGTTCCGCTCGTAGGCGACGACGACGCCGGGCTCGAGCGCCACGACATTGTTGCCGTCGTCCCACTGCTCGCGCTCCTGCTGGGAGGCGTCGCCGCCCGTCTCGACGATGTGGAGCTTCGTGCCGAGGGCGTCGGCCACCGCGGAGACGAAGTCCTTGTCCTGCCGGACGTCGAGCGTGCCGGGCTTGGAGCCGGGGCGCAGGCTGACCGCCTGGATGCCCTCGACGACCTTCGGAAAGGCGGTCGCCTTGTCGCGGTCGAGCAGCGTGAAGACCGTATCCAGATGCATGTGGGCGCGGTCCTTTGTCATGACCGCGGCGATGACCCGTTCGGCGGCCCCCTTGGCGAAGAGCGCCTTGGCGATCTGCTCGATCATCCGGCCCGTGGTGCGTTCGGACATCCCGATGGCGACCGTTCCCTTGCCGATGATCTCGACGTCGCCGCCCTCGAGCGACGCCTGGCCGAAGTCCTCCACCTTGAACCGCTCGTCCTCACCCAACTCCGGATACCAGAACTCGAACGCCTGGCCCTTGAACCGTGGGTGCGCGCGGTAGATCGTCGCCATGTTGTAGGCCTCGCGCCGGCGGGCGGGCCAGTACATCGGGTTGATCGAGACGCCCCCGTAGATCCAGCACGACGAGTCGCGCGTGAACAGGCTGTTCGGCAGCGGAGGCAGGACGAACAGGGAGTCGTCGTCGATGGCGGCGGCGACGAGTGACGTCTTCCGGAGCCGGCCGAGGTCGAGCCCGGACTCGGCGACGGTCAGGCCACCGATCAGGTGGCGCGCGAGGGCGTCCGGCGGGAGCGCCGTCAGGCAGGCCTGGACCTCCTCGACGAGGCTCGGCCCCACGACGGCCTCTGACGCCACGAGGGAGATGACCCGACCACGAGCATCATCACTTGCGGCGAGCGCCTCGCTCAGGAGGTCCTGGACGTACAGCACCTCGACGCCGCGCTCGCGCATCCGCGCGACGAACTGGTCGTGCTCCCACTGCGCGCGCTCGACCCACAGGACGTCGTCGAACAGGAGCTCGTCATGGTTGCCCGGGGTCAGCCGCTTGAGGCTGAGCTCTGGTCGATGGACGATGACCTGGCGGAGCTTGCCGACCTCCGAGTGCACACCGAGTGACGTCATGCCTGGGATCCCTCCGTGACCTGCGTTCCGCCGCTGCCGTCCACCAGCGCGTCGATGTCCTCGAGCGAGCCGATGGCCGCCCGTTTGCCGGTTGCTTTCGCGAATTCGGTCGCCGCGGCCACCTTCGGTCCCATCGAGCCGGCCGGGAGGTGCATCGCGTCGAGCTCGGCCGGCGTGCTCCGGCCGATGCGCGCCTGGGTCGGCTCGCCCCAATCGCGATAGACCCCGTCGACATCGGTCGCCATGACGAAGAGGTCCGCCCCGAGCTCGCGTGCCAGCAGGCTGCTCGCGAGGTCCTTGTCGATGACCGCCTCGACACCGACAAGCTGGCGCTCGGCGTCCCGCGCGTACATCGTCGGGATCCCGCCGCCGCCCGCGCAGATGACGACCGCGCCGTGCTCCAGGAGCCACCGCATCGGCCCGATCTCGAAGATCCGCTTCGGCCGCGGCGACGGCACGACGCGACGCCAGTGCGGCCCGTCGGGCTTGACCGACCAGCCCTTCTCGTCGGCGAGGGCCCGCGCCGCCGCCTCGTCGTAGATCGGCCCGACGAACTTGGTCGGGTCCGTGAAGGCCGGGTCGTCGGGATCGACCTCGACCATCGTCAGGAGGGTCGCGAGCGGACGCTCGGCCGGGAGCAGGTTGCCGACCTCCTGCTCGACGAGATAGCCGATCATGCCCTGGGTCTCGGCCCCGAGCACGTCGAGCGGGTACGCCTCGACGTCCTTGTAGGCGGCGCCCTGCAACGCGAGCAGGCCGACCTGCGGCCCGTTGCCGTGCGAGATGACGAGCTCGTGGTCGCGGGCGACCCGGGCGAGGGCGCCTGCGGCGACCCGGACGTTCGCGCGCTGGTGGCCGGCGGTCATCGGCTCGCCCCGCTTGAGCAGGGCGTTACCGCCGAGAGCGATGACGATGCGCATCGGAGAGGCCTGCCGTCGTCCTGTCAGGCGCCGAGCGTGGCGACCATGATCGCCTTGATGGTGTGCATCCGGTTCTCGGCCTGATCCCAGACGATCGACCGCTCGGACTCGAACACCTCGTTCGTGACCTCCATCCCGTCGAGCCCGAAGCGCTCGTACATCTCCTCGCCGACCTTGGTCTCGCGGTCGTGGAAAGCCGGCAGGCAGTGCAGGAACTTGACCGCCGGGTTGCCGGTCTTCTCGACGAGCTCGCTGTTGACCTGGTAGGGCTTGAGGAGCTTGACCCGCTCATCCCACACGGACGGGTCCTCGCCCATCGAGACCCAGACGTCGGTGTACAGGAAGTCGACGCCCTTCACGCCCTCGTCGGTGCTCTCGGTCAGGGTGATCCGGGCACCCGTGTGGGTCGCGACCTCGCGGCAACTGGCGAGGAGCTCGTCGTTCGGCCACAGGTGCTTGGGCGCGCACAGCCGGACGTCCATCCCCAGCTTCGAGCCGCCGACCAGCAGCGAGTCGCCCATGTTGTTGCGGGCGTCGCCGAGGTAGCAGAACGAGATCTGCGTGAGCGGCTTGTCCGAGAACTCGGTCATCGTCAGGACGTCGGCGAGGATCTGGGTCGGGTGGAACTCGTCCGTGAGCCCGTTCCAGACCGGCACCCCGGCATATTTGGCGAGATCGTCGACGATCTCCTGTCCGTAGCCGCGGTACTCGATCGCGTCGAAGATCCGGCCGAGCACCCGGGCGGTGTCCTTCATCGACTCCTTGTGGCCGATCTGGGTCCCGCTCGGCCCGAGGTAGGTCACGTGGGCGCCCTGGTCGTAGGCCGCGACCTCGAACGCGACCCGGGTCCGGGTCGAGGTCTTCTCGAAGATGATCGCGATGTTCTTGCCCTTCATCCGCTGCTGCTCGTAGCCGCCGTACTTCGCGCGCTTCAGGTCGCGAGACAGGTCGAGCAGGAAGCGGATCTCGCGCGGCGAGAAGTCGAGCAACGTCTTGAAATTCCGATTCCTCAGGTTGAAGCCCATCGCGGGGATCCTCCAGGGGTCGCCTTCATTTGGTCCAAAACACCTTCATCTGGTCGCAACGTGACCGATGAACGTTATCGCCGGATGAACGGGCAGGCGAGCACTTCGTTTTACCGGGGTCATGTGGGGCACTCTGGAGGCCGCGGCCCGGGAGCCGGAGGGCGGAACGGGGTGTCGACGAGCAGCGGCAGCGCGGGCGAACGAAGCCGACGACCCGCGATACGTTTCAATGTCTCGTCAGTTCTCCCATCCGACAACCCAAGACAGGCACGAGGCGATCGACGAAATCACTCGAGGTGATAGGTCCGTGGCTATTGTGCACTCCATCGCAAGCCGCTGTGCCGCCGGCGCGAGGTGATAGCTCGGGGTCATTGTGCGCCAATCGGCAAGCCGTTGTGCTCAGCGACGAGGCGAGGCGAGGCGAGCGCGAGCTGCGCGCCTCAGCTGCTCCGGCTCGTCGGCAGCAGCCCGCGCTCGAACGCCGTCGCGACAGCCGCGGCCCGGTCGTTGACGTTGAGCTTCGCGTAGATGTGGAGCAGGTGCGTCTTGACGGTCGCCTCCGAGATGAAGAGCCGGGCGGCCGCCCCGCGGTTCGTCTCGCCCTGGGCGATGAGGGAGAGCACCTCCAGCTCGCGGTCGCTCAAGGTCTCCGGGCCCGGACCGCGGAGCTGGCTCATCAGCTTCGTTGCGACCGACGAGGCGAGCACGGACTCGCCCTGCGCCGCCGCGCGCACCGCGCGGAACAGCTCCTGGCGCGGCGAATCCTTGAGGAGGTAGCCGGTGGCCCCGGCCTCGATCGCGGTGACCACGTCGCTGTCGGAGTCGTACGTGGTCAGGACCAGGACGCGCGACGGGATCTGCCGCTCGGCGAGTGCCCGGATGGCCGCCGCACCGTTGACGCCGGGCATCCGGAGGTCCATCAGGATCACGTCAGGGATCAGGCGCTCGGCCAGCTCGATCGCCTCAGCCCCGTCGGAAGCTTCGCCGACGACGTCGAACGCCGGGTCGCCGGAGAACATGCCGCGCAGGCCGTCGCGCACGACCGGGTGGTCGTCGACGATGAGGAGGCGGATCGGCGTCACGATCGCCCCACCAGGCCGGGCGTCACGATCGCCGGGACGCGTGCCGACACCGCGGTCCCGGCGCCCGGCTCGGACTCGATCGCCAGCGTCCCGGCCACCCGGTTCACGCGCTGCCGCATCGCCGAGAGCCCGAAACCGCCGTCGCGCACGTCACCCTGCACGTCGTCGGTCTTGGCCGGCACGGCGAACCCGATCCCGTCGTCGCGGACATCGAGCGTGACGACGTCGCCCATGTAGGACAGGGTCAGCCAGGCGTGCGAGGCGTTGGCGTGCTTGGCGACGTTGGCCAGCGCCTCCTGTGCGGTGCGCAGCAGGGCCACCTCGACCTCTGGATGGAGCGGCTGGACGTCGCCCGTGGTGGTCACCTCGACCGGGATGCCGTTCAGCTCGGACCACTCCCTGGCGACGTCGGCGAGCGCATCGGGCAGCCGGGCGGTCTCGAGCCGCCCGGGCCGCGAGCCCTCGACCGATCGCCGCGCCTCCGACAGGCTGTCGCGGGCCAGGCCGATCGCGTTGCGGACGTGCCGTTGCCAGTCTTCCGGCCGATCGCTCGCCTGCTCGGCGGCCTCGAGCTGGGTGACGACCCCGGTCAGGCCCTGGGCGATCGTGTCGTGGATCTCGGCGGCCATGCGCTGCCGCTCGTCGAGCACGCCGGCCTCGCGGGCCAGGGTCAGCAACTGGGCATGCAGGCCGGCGTTCTCCTCGAGTGCGGTCTCGAGCTTCGCCACCGTCTGGCGTCGCTGCTCGCTCTGCTCGGCCAACCGCTCGCCGAGGAGTGCGCCACCCCCGATGGCGAGCGTCTGGATGACGATGATCGCCACCCAGATCGACCACCACTCGGTGGTATTCGGGAGCCCGCCGATCACCGTGTTGACGAGGACCGACGTCGCGAAGACGCCGACGATGACGAGCGCCCACGGCCGGAGCACCGTGGCGTGGAAGAAGCCGGTGATCAGGAAGATGAAGAAGAGGTACTCGCGCAACGCCAGCGCCGACGCGATCACCAGCAGGCCGATGAAGTAGACGATCATCCGGGCCCGGTGCGCCTGGCGCGGTCGCGGCGCCCGTGTGTACCCGAAGAAGACCCACAGCGCTGCGAGGGCGACCAGACCCGCCGTCACGAGGCGCTCGCCGGCCGGGTCGTTCGACCAGGCGAGGCTCAGGACCGCCGAGACAGCCAGCGTGACGTACGGGCACCAGTCGACGAGCCGCCTGTCCCATCGCTCGTAGCCCGGCGGAGTCGTCGCCGGCAAGACCGGCGACGACGAGCCTGGCACGGGTGTCGGCGGGGCCGATGTCGGCCCCGCCGCGGACGAGTTGCTCATTCCCACTGGAACCGCTTGGCCGCGATCGCCCCGGCGGCGACGGTGATCAAGGCCATGACTCCCAGCTGGCTGAGCTGGGGCGAGGCCCCCAGCCAGGCATCCACCAGCGCCTGCACGCCCGGGGGCGTGTAGTCACCGACGCGGACCAGGAACTCCGGCAGCAGCATTCGTGGGAGGTATACCCCACCGAGGAACATCACCGCAGCGAACAGCGGGATGAACAGGGCCGTGGCGATGTTGGTCGTGGGCGCCACGGCGGCCACCAGCAGGCCCAAGGTGAATAGCGCCGCCATGCCCACGAGGAAGGCCGCGGCGAAGCCGATCAGGTCCTGCGGCAACGGGATCTGGAGCACGAGGTTGCCGACGACGATGAGCACGACGAGGCCGATGACGGCCGCGCCCATGTTGACGATGAGCTGGGCGATCAGGATCGATCGCGGGTTCGCCGGCGTCGTCGACAGGCGACGAAGGACGCCCTTCTCGCGGTACTTCACGAGTCGGGCCGGCAGGAGGTTCACGCCGAGGATCGCGAGGGTCATGACCACCATCGAGGGCGCGTAGAGGTCGATCCAGCGGTAGCCGCCGAGGGCCGGGTCCGGCTCACCGCCGAACAGGAGCCCGACCGCCACAAGGACGAACGTCGGCAGCAGGATGGTGAGGAGCCAGGCCCCTGGCTCGCGGAAGAACAGCTTGGCCTCGACGGCCGTGATCTTGATCAGCATCGGAAATGTCTCCAGTCAAGAGGAAGCGGCTACGAAGCGAGCTTTCGACCGGTGAGGGCGACGAAGGCGTCGTCAAGACCGGCCTGCTCGATGCGCAGCTCGTTGGCCACGATCTGGTTGCGGGCGAGGGCCGCCGTGACGGCGAGCACCAGGTTCCCGGTGCCGGCGACCACGACCGTCTGGCCGTGCCGGCTCACGCTGTTCACCTCGGGCAGCCCGGTCAGGAGTCCGTCCTCGATGGGGGCCGACGGCCGGAATCGAAGGCGCTGCTCGGCGTCGACGCGGGACGACGATCCCCGCCGGCGTGTCGAGGGCGACGAGGCGGCCTTCGTCGATCACGGCGATGCGATCGGCGAGGCGCTCGGCCTCCTCCATGAAGTGGGTCACGAGGATCACCGTGACGCCGCTGTCGCGGACGTCCTCGATGAGCTGCCAGGTGTCGCGCCGGGCCTGCGGATCGAGGCCCGTGGTGAGCTCGTCGAGGATCGCGATCTTCGGGTTGCCGATGAGCGCGAGCGCGACCGAGAGCCGTTGCTTCTGGCCGCCCGAGAGCTTCCCGAACTTGGACGAGCGCTTGTCGGCCAGCCCGAGATCGGTCAGCAGCTGCTCGCCGTCGCGGGGCTCTGCGTAGAACGAGGCGTAGAGGTCGATCGCCTCCCAGACCTTGATCTGGTCGGGCAGCTCGCTCTCCTGGAGCTGGACGCCGACGACCCGACGGAGCTCGTCGCGGTCATGGCGCGGGTCGAGCCCGAGCACGCTGATCGTGCCCGAGTCGGGCGTTCGCAGCCCGCTGATGGATTCGACCGTGGTGGTCTTGCCGGCGCCGTTCGGGCCGAGGATGGCGAAGATCTCGCCCTGCTCGACCGAGAAGGACACGCCGTCTACTGCTGTCTGGTTGCCGTAGCGCTTGACGAGGTTGGTGACTTCGATGACGTTCATGGGCCGAGTGTCGGCCGAGCCCGGCGCTGCTGACATCGCCCGGCCGGGCGGAACGCGCGGTCAGCCCGGTTGATGGCGCATCAACCGTTCGGTTGAGTGAGTGGAAACGTCGCACAGGTCGTGGAACAATCCACGCACGTCGACACGGGTCGACCCCAGGAGACACGCCCATGTCCGACGACACCGGCAGCAGACCCGGTCTGATCCGGTCCATCGCCCATCGCCTGGCCGGCGAGCAGCTCGCGTTGCCGGTCGAAGGGCACCTGGCGTCGTTCGATGGCGCGACGGGCTGGCTCAACTCCGAGCCGTTGACACCGGAGGGCCTGCGCGGACGCGTCGTCCTCGTCGACGTCTGGACCTACACATGCGTCAACTGGCTGCGAACGGCGCCATATGTCCGTGCGTGGGCCGCGAAGTACGCGGACGCCGGGTTGACGGTGATCGGCGTCCACACGCCCGAGTTCGGCTTCGAGCATGACGTCGACAACGTCGTCGCCCATGCGCGCACCCTCGGCGTCGAGTACCCGATCGCGATCGACAGCGACTACGGGGTCTGGCGCGCATTCGACAACCACTTCTGGCCGGCCGTGTACATCGCCGATGGCGAGGGGCGGATCCGTTTCCACCATTTCGGGGAAGGGGAGTACGCGATGACCGAGATGGTCATCCAGCAGTTGCTGCTCGACGCCGGCGCCCATGACGTCGACCAGCAGCTGGTGGCGGTCGAGCCCCGGGGACTCGAGGTGGCCGCCGACTGGCAGACGCTGCAGACGCCCGAGACGTACACCGGCTACCGCCAGGCCTCGGGCTTCGCCCAGGACGACGTCGCTCGCTTCGACGAGCCGCACGTCTACGCCGCGCCCGCCCGGCTGCCGCTCAACTACTGGGCGCTCTCGGGGGACTGGAACGTGGCCGGGCACGCGGCCGCTGCGACCACGCCCGGCGGCACGGATCGCGTTCCAGTTCCACGCGCGCGACCTCAACCTCGTCATGGGACCGGCGACAAAGGGAGCTGCGATCCCGTTCCGGGTCTTCCTCGATGGCCAGCCCGCGGTCGACGCGCTTGGGAGCGACGTCGCCTCCGACGGCAGCGGGACCGTCAACGACCAGAACACGTATCAGCTGATCCGCCAACCCGGGCCGATCGTCGAGCGCCGATTCGAGATCGAGTTCCTCGATGCGGGCGTCGAGGCCTACTGCTTCACGTTCGGCTGAGTCGAGGTAGACCGCGCCGGACATGCGATCGGGGCCCGATCAGGTTCGCACCTGACCGATCCCGACTGGATGATTGGAACCTTGCAGCGGCCGCACCTTGGCTCACAAGGCCCGGCCAAACGAAGGGCCGACTACCGTATGTCCCACGCCCGCTGCGGCTGCATGCCGCGATGTGCGCATCAGGCGAAGGAGTCACCCGATGTCCCAGACGCCGACGCGGCCGGCCGCCGCCGAGAAGGCGGCGATCCGCCCCTTCACGTTCGAAGTGTCCGACGAGGAGCTCAGCGATCTGCGCCGCCGGATCAACGCGACCAGGTGGCCCGACCGCGAAATGGATCCGTCGCAGGGGGTTCGGCTCGCGACGATCCAGGCACTCGCCAAGTACTGGGGGAGCGACTACGACTGGCGCGCGTTCGAGGCGCGCTTCGCGGCGCTGCCGCACTTCATCACGGAGATCGATGGCGTCGACATCCACTTCATCCACGCTCGCTCCAGGCACGACGACGCGCTGCCGCTGATCGTCACCCACGGCTGGCCCGGCTCGACGATCGAGCAGCTCAAGATCATCGAGCCGCTGACCGATCCCACGGCCCATGGCGCCGACGCGGCGGACGCGTTCCACCTCGTCATCCCGTCACTGCCGGGCCACGGCTTCTCGGGAAAGCCGACGGAGACCGGCTGGGACCCGATCCGCATCGCGCGCGCCTGGGTCGTGCTGATGGAGCGCCTTGGCTACGAGACGGTACGTGGCGCAGGGCGGCGACTGGGGGAATGCCGTCACCGAGCAGCTCGCCTTGCTGAAGCCCGAGGGATTGCTCGGGATCCACACCAACATGCCCGCGACGCTGTCGCCCGAAATCTCGCAGGGTGTCCGGTCCGGGGCCGCTGCGCCAGCAGGCCTCTCGCCGGATGAGAAGAAGGCCTACGACGTCCTGGTCCGCTTCTTCGCGACCGGCACTGCATATGCCCAGGAGATGGGCCTTCGACCGCAAACGCTGTACGGGATCGTGGACTCGCCGGTCGGGCTGGCCGCCTGGATGATCGACCACGACGAGAAGAGCTACGAGCTGATCGAACGCGCCTTCGTGGGACAGGCCGGTGGGCTCTCGCGAGACGACGTCCTCGACAACGTCACCCACTACTGGCTGACGAACACCGGGATCTCCGCGTCACGCCTCTACTGGGAGAGCCATCTCGGCTTCTTCGACGTCAAGGGCGTCGACATCCCGGTCGGAGTGACCGTGTTCCCGGACGAGTTGTACCCAGCTCCCCGGACCTGGGCAGAGAAGGCGTATCCGAAGCTCATCCACTTCAACGTCGTCGATCGGGGCGGCCATTTTGCCGCCTGGGAGCAGCCGGCGTTGCTTTCGAAGGAGGTGCGCACCGCCTTCCGATCGCTGCGCTGACGAGGAACGTGTCGGTCACGGCCCGCGGATCTGACTCTCAGGGTCCGGCAAGCCGGTACAGCTGGCGGCGCCCGGACAGGCCCTTCAGTTCATGAGTCCCGGCGTCGTCGAGCGCGAGTCCCGAGCCCTCCAGGAGGTCGGCCGTCGTCGACGAGATGAGGACTTCGTCTGCCGCGGCGAGCGACATCACCCGCGCGGCGGCGTGGACGGCGACGCCGCGCACGTCGTCCCCGACGTACTCGATCTCACCCGTGTGCAGTCCGACCCGGATCGGGAGGCCGATCTCGTGCGCCGAGCGAATCATCGCCGCACCGCACCGGACGGCCTTCGTCGCGCCGTCGAAGACGGCCAGGAAGCCATCGCCCGTCGTCTTGACCTCGCGTCCATGGAAGACATTCAAGTCGTCGCGCAGACGTGCGTTGTGGACTCGCAGCAGCTCCTGCCATGCGTCGTCGCCGAGTCGCTGGAGGGTCGCCGTCGAGTCGACGATGTCGGTGAAGAGGACCGTCGCGAGCACCCGTTCTCCGGGACCCTCGGGCGCGACGCCGACGATCCGGGCGCTCGTCCATTCGATCGTGACCCACGGCACGTCGCCGACCACCCATGCGTCGTGGCCGGGCGGGATCTCGAACACCGAGTCCGGGGGGATGTCGAGCGCCTGGCCGTCGTCCATGACGACGTGAAGGACGCCGGAGACGGAGTGGCCCAGGTGATGAACCTGGCAGCTGCGGGTCCCCATGATCGGGGCGAGATCGACCGACCAACGCCATCCGGGGTCCCACTGGGATCGCCCGACGGTCGCTTCGTCGAGGCTGACGACGACCGCGTGTCCTTTCGGCAAGGTCCGCACCTCGTCCGGAGCGGCGAAGGTCTTGACTTGGAGTCGGGGCATCTGATCGCGCCTTTCTCTGGGCCGATGGGGGTGTGACCTTCGTCGGCGAAGGAATCCTGCATGCCATACTCGCCCGGCACCGCCCAGATCTGGCGGCTCGACCGGGAGGCGCCACGGTGCCATATCAACGACTGGCGATCGCCGTCCTCGACCAGTGGCGGGCGGCTGAGCGTGACCTCGAGGCGGCCCATCCCGGATCGCCTGAGGCCGAGCGGCTCCACGGCGAGATCCACCGGCTCCGGGACGAGTATCAGCGCCTCATCGAGGAGGCCACGACAGCCCACCGCCCGGTGCCGCCTCCGCTGCCCGACGACGAGTAGCCGGACGCGTGACATGGCTCGTGCTCCTTCCCCGTCGGGAGGTCAGCGGCCGCCATCGAGTCCGGATGCGCCCTGCTGGCGGATCCGGCTCGCCCTCGCCTTCATCCTTGCCTCCGCGGCGGGTGTAGCGTCACTATGCTCTCGGGCAAGTCATGGGAGATGTGACGTTGTGGAGCTGATCGGGTGAGCGAGCACGCACTGACCGAGATGAGTCCGGCGGCGTATCTGCGCCTGGTCCTCCTTGGCGCGGCGATCGGAATCCCGGCGGCGCTCGTCGCGTCCGTCTTCCTTGCCGTCGTGCACGAGATCGAGCATTGGCTCTGGCACACGCTGCCAACCGCGCTGGGGGAGTCGTCTCCGCCGTGGTACCTGGTCATCGGGCTGCCGGTGGTCGGAGCATGCGTGGTCGTGGTCGCGCGCCGGTTCCTGCCCGGTGACGGCGGCAATGAACCACTCGAAGGGCTCGGAGGAAAGCCTCCCCTTCTGTCGTACGCACCCGGCGTGGCGCTCGCCGCGATCGGCACCCTCGCCTTCGGCCCGGTGCTCGGCCCGGAAGGGCCACTGATCGCGCTCGGAACCATCGTCGGGATCGCTGCCACCCGCGTCGTCAAGCTCGGGCCACAGGAAAGTGCCGTGCTCGGGAGCGCGGGCGCGTTTTCGGCCATTTCCGCACTGTTCGGCGGGCCTGTGGTCGGCGGCGTCCTGATGATGGAGGGCGCGATCGGGTTTGGTGCGTCCACCATCCCGATCCTCCTTCCCGGCTTCGTCGCCGCCGCGGTCGGCTATCTCGTCTTCATCGGCCTTGGCGACTGGGGCGGACTCCACGCGCAGGCGCTGACGGTGCCAGGGTTGCCGCCGTACACGGCTGACCATCTGGGCGACCTGAGTGTGGCGCTCGCGGTGGGCGCCGCCTCTGCCCTCACGGTCGTGGCGGTTCGCCGATTTGCCCATCTCCTGGCGGGCAGCAAGCCTCGTCTCGGCATGCCGCTCCTGCTGGTGCTCGGCGGACTCTCGATCGGCCTGTTGGCCCAAGCCGCGGCCTGGCTCGGCGCCGACTCCCAGGACGTGCTCTTCTCAGGGCAAGCATCCGTGCCGGCCATCGTGGCCGAGGACTCGGTCAGCATCGTCCTGATCGTGCTCGTGGCCAAAGCCCTCGCCTACGCGGTCAGCCTCGGGGCTGGCTTCCGGGGAGGTCCCGTCTTCCCGGGCATCTTTCTCGGGATCGCCCTTGCGACGCTGCCGGTGATCTGGTTCGGCACCTCGCCGACCCTCGCGGTCGCCGTCGGAGCCGCGGCAGGCATGGCGGCCGTGACGCGCATGCTGCTGACACCGATCCTCTTCGCATCCTTGCTTGTCGGACCGACGGGTCTGGATGCAGTTCCTGCGGCGGTACTCGCCGCTGCGTCGACGTGGCTCGTGATGGCGGCTCTCGACCGACGCCAGACGGCCCTGGATGGCACGACGCCCGAACCGGCGCAGACGGAGTCCGGCTGAGGTCCGTCGCAGACTCGGATCATCGATCGACTGCCGACCTGTCTTCCGACGAGCGCTCGCTGGCCGTCGTGGCATCGCGTGATCGCTGAGACGCCGGCGAGACGGTGCGATGGGAGGATGCGTCCGGCATCAGGAGGTCTGCGCCAGCATGGCCGGTCAGCGCGAGGAGAGAAACCGCCGCCGCTCGCCACTCGGGGTCGTCGCGTTCGCGGTGGCCGCGTTGTGCTGGAGCTGCGCTGGCACGACGATCTCGGAGAGTGCGACCCCGGGGGCGAGTCTCGCGGCATCCTTGGAGCCCGGACCGCCGACATCATCGCCCCGTCGCCTTCGCTCGTCGCGTCGTCTTCGCTCGTCCCCTCGCCGTCCGAGGCCGGGTCCCCTTCTCCTGAGGAAGCGACACCATCGCCCCCATGCGCCCCGCGGCGCCCACGGCGCAACCCCCCATCGCCGTTCGCTTCCTGGCCTCCGTCCCGACGAAGCACTGGGGCGATCCGCCATTCAAGGTCAAGGCGGAGGCGAGCAACAAGGCACAGCTGGTGTACGCGGCAGCGGGGCCGTGCTCGGTCGGTCGCAAGGATGGCCTGGTAGCGGTGAAGGCCGTCGGGACGTGCAAGATCACCGCGAGCACGAGCTCGGGCCCGCGGCGAAGGTCTCGCTCGACTTTGCGATCCAACGCGCGCATCCCAAGATCAAGTTCAAGGATCGCGCGATCCGCTTGACGAGGCCGTTCGCATACAAGCCGGCTGCGACCGTGAAGCCGTCGATCCCTCTCCACTTCAAAGGCATCAAGCAGGGCGCCTTCGACGAATGCGTCGTGAAGAACAACCGGCTGACCTTCACGAACGCCGAGCCGGACCTGCCAGCCGACTGCGTGATCGAGGTGTCCGCGGCGCAGACCTCAGACCAGTACTTCGCGCCGGCGACCGTGACGGCGACGATCCACGTGGAGGTGCCCGACTGGCATGTCGACGTGATCGATCCGGGCACGATCCACTTCGATGCGACGAACCCGACCGTCACCGTCACGGTCCGGGAGACGTCCGGCGATGCCTTTGGTATCGAGGTCTTTGACTCGGGTGGGTGCACCGTGCAGTCGATAACGCCGCCACACCCATCGCCACCCGGAACGACGACCTATCACGTCGTCCTGGGTCTCGCGCCCCCACCGGCCGGGGGGTACACGTGCCAGATGCACTTCGCCGGCGAGCCGGCGGACTACCTCGGCCCGGGCGGCTATGAAGACATCGACATCTCGGTCGTCCCGTGAACGACGCTCCGGGCCGGGCTTGAGCTCGATCTTCCTCAGCTACTCCTCGACGGATGCCGCGACGGCGACGCGGCTCCGCGACGTGCTGGTCGCCAGCGGCTATCCGACGGTGTTTCGGGACAAGGATCCCGAGGCCGGGATCCCGGGCGGGACGAAATGGGCCGACGAGCTGTTCGCGAATCTCGGCCTGGCCGACATCGTGGTCTTCCTCGGAAGTGACGCCTCGCTCGCGTCGCCGTGGTGCCATACGGAGCTGGCTGTCGCCGTCTCCCAGCGGAAGTTCATCGCGCAGGTCTCCCTGACGGACGTTCCCACCCATCGTCTGCTGGGCGACCGCCAGCGGATCCCGCCGGACTCCGACCTCGAGGTCCTCGTCGACAGGCTGGTCGTTGCCCTCACCCGAGCAGGGCTGGCCCCCGGAGACCCGTTCACGTGGGATCCCGATCGATCGCCGTACCCGGGACTCCTGCGGCTGGACGAGGATCACGCGGCGGTGCTGTTCGGGCGCGACCAGGAAGTCGCGACGTGTGTGCAGAGGCTGAGCGGACCCGGGCGGCCGCCGCTCCTCGTCACAGGGCCGTCTGGCAGCGGGAAGTCGTCGTTGGTCCGCGCTGGCGTCATCCCGCGCATCCGGCTTCAGGCCGGGACGGTCGTGCTTCCGGTCGTGGAACCGGGCAACGCGCCCGTCCAGCGGGTTGCGCTCGCCTTGAGCGAGGCGATCGCGGCGGCGCCAGCGTCCGGCACCGACGGTCTCGCGACCGCGGATCGCTTGACGACCGAGCCCAAGGGCTTTGCCTTCGCCGTCGACCGCCTGCTCGCACGCGGTGGTGGGCGGGTCGTCCTCTTCCTCGACCAGGCGGAGGATCTCGTCGAGCGGGCGGCCCCGAGCGACGTCGCCGGCCTTCTCGACCGCCTCAAGCTTGTCGATCCCGAACGCCTTGTGATCATCGCCGCCGTTCGAAGTGTCTCCCTCGACGACTTCCTTCGGGAGCCCGCCCTCGGCCTGATCTCGCGCACGGACCCGGTCTGGGTGCGGCCGATGGACAGGGCGGCCCTGCGCGAGGTCGTCACCGGGCCGGCCCACGTCGCCGGGATCCGCTTCGAGTCGCCCGCCCTCGTCGAGCGGATCGTCGACGACACGAGCGGCGGCAACGCGCTGCCGCTCCTCGCGGCGCTGCTCGAAGAGCTCACGGCCAGCCATTCGCGGCTGGCCCCAGTCGTCGTCACCACGAAGGACTATGAGGCGGTCGGGCCGGTCTCGCGCGTGATCGAGCGTCGTGCCGCGACCGCAACGGCTGACATCACCGCTCGCCGCGGCGTGCCGGAGTCGGCGGTCGTCGATGCCTACCTGCGCCTCACCGATGTCGACGACCAGGGTCGCGTCACCGCGGCGGAGGTCGCGCTCGACGACATCCCGCCGCAGGCGCGCGAGATCCTGTCGGACCTCGAGCCGCATCGGCTCGTCGCGCGTGACCAGCGGATCGTCGCGGGCGGTCCGCGCGATGGGGCCGGCAGCCCGAGCGATGCGGCAAGCGCTGGCCGAGCGGTCGAGGTCGTCAGTGCCGTCCACGAGGAGGTGTTCCGCGCCTGGCCTGCCGTCGCCAAAGCGATCAAGGAGCGCCGCACGGACCTCGAGACCCGGACCTGGCTCGGCCGGGACGCACGCACCTGGGCCGAGAGCGGCCGCGGGCAGACCCCGTTGACGGGCGGGCGGCTGAACGTCGCCGGCGACTGGGCGGAACGCCATCCGACTGAGCTCGGTCCGGAGATGGCTGCCTACCTGCGAGCCGCCGTCAATCAGGTCCGCAGGCGGCGCGCATTGACCATCGCGGTGCCGATCCTCCTCGTCGTCGCCCTCGTGGTCGGCGGCCTCGCCATCCAGGCAGTGAACGAAGCCGGCCGGGCAAACGCAGCGCGGACCGAGGCCGATGCCCTCCGTCTCGTCGGCGAGGCACGCCTTGCATTCGAGACGCGCCCAGACCTCGGCTACCTCCTGGCGATGGAGGCGGCGGCGCGCAGCGACGACCTCCAGATCCAAGCAGCGCCGCTGATCGGTCTCGTCCGCGGCCCGGGCCCTCGTCGTTACGAGTCAGTGGGCACGCCGATCGAAAAGGGTCGGCTCGATCGCGGCGGAAAGCGGGCGATCCTCGCGACGGCCGGTGGCCTCGTCCTCTGGGATGTCGCCGCCGGGAGGGCGGTCGCGACCCTGCCGCACACCGGCGAGACCGTGGCGATCTCGGGTGACGGATCAACGGTCGCCTTCGACGATCACGGCCGGATCGTGATCGCGGGCTGGCCGTCGGGTCAACCATGCGGACGTGCGACGTCACCGCGAATCCGGTCGGGATCACCAACCTCGGGCTGTCGGAGAACGGAACGGTGGTAGCCGTGGCTTGGGACGACGCCGCCAACCAGCCGGAGAGCAGAGTCGCGGTGGTCGATCCCGCCGACTGCCACCGAGTCCCGCTCCAGGGGATCGCGAGCCATGTGCAGGCGCTCGATCTCAGCCCGAGCGGCGACCGGATCGCGGTCGCCGTCGATGACTCCGAAGAGGGTGGGCTCGTCTGGGACGCCTCGAGCGGGGAACAGTGGCCCGACGCACCGTCGGAAAACCTCAACGCCGTCAGGTTCGGCGCGAATGGCCGCCTGGCCGGTCTCACGCCGAATGGAGAATTGATCTTCTGGGATGCCAACGACTTCAGCCAGGAGTCACAAAGGTTCCGACTCGGCGATGGCGGAAACTCCGGCGCCGCCGTCGCCCTGTCGCCGACGGACGAGGTTCTGGCGGCCGTGAGCGGCGACGGCCAGCTCAGGGCGGTACGGACGAACCAGGAGGATGCGATCGGCCCCGCGCTGAAGGCTCTGGCGTCACTCGACTACGGGGGCGTGGTGACGCCCCTGGACGTGGCGACCGACGGCTCTCGTGCCGTCACCATCGACCCGAGTGGTCGGATCATCGAATGGGACCTGGACGGTCGGACGCCCCTCGGATCTCGGATCGAACAGGCCGGATTCGCGTGGGGCGCCGCGCCATTGGCGGACGGTTCGGTGCTGACCGCGAGCACGAACGGTGTCGTGCTCCTGGCACCCGACGGACGCGCCACGTTCGACTACCCGAGCGAGACAGTGACCGCGATCGGCGCGAGTGGCAACGGCTGGGCGTTCGCGCTTGGGTCGGGAGAGGTGTTCGCGACTCCCGAGGGAGGCGGCAAGCCACAACAGGTCGTGAAGCTCGAGGGCCCGTGGGTGACCGCGCTCGCCCCACTGCCTGGTCGTCGCTGGGCCGCGACCACGAAAGGCTCCGGGGGAACGACAGGCGCTGTCGTCATCGGCGCATCGGCCCAACAGGTCCCGATGACGGCGACACCGGCCAGCATCGCCGCCGAGGGTCGGTGGGTCTTCATCGGCGACATGGACGGCTCGGTCCACATCCTCGATGCCGACGATCCCACGCGCCCGGAACGGGTGGTCAAGGCTCACCAGGCCGAGATCGCCAGCATGGCGGTCGGGCCGGACCACTCGACGCTCGCAACCGGAAGCGACGACCGGACGGTCGCCCTCTGGACGATCGCCTCCGACGGGTCGCTGTCCGAGCGAACGCGGCTCCGGGGCAACGAGGAGAAGGTGACCTCGGTGTCGTTCACCGCGGACGGCCGATGGCTCGTCTCCGCCTCCGAAGACTCGCTGGTCCGGCTCTTCAACCTCGACCAGGGTGTCCAGGTCGGCGATGCCATGCCGACGGGAATATCGGCGACCGTGGTGTTCGCGAACAACGGCGACCGCCAGGCATATGTCGCGAGCTCCGGCCTCGAGCTCTGGGACCTCCGAATGGAGTCGTGGTCAAGGATCGCGTGCGGGATCATCGGGTCGAGGCGGCTGGATTCGGCGGAAGAACAGCGCTTCCTTCGGGGAGTCGCCCCGGCGCCCGTCTGCCGAGGATAGCGTCTGCAGGAGACGCGCGAGCGTTCGCCGAAGCGGTTCGGCTTGCGCGGTGTCGTAGCATCCGAGTTGAGCGTGCGGATGAAAGGCGTTCCCATGACCGATCCCGGCCGGCTGGAGATCGAGCTCCAGGTCGGAAACGACGTTTCACCACTGGAAGTCGACCAGCTCACGGCCGCCATGCGACGCGAGCTGCTCCAGCTCGACGTTGAGGGCGTCGACCGCGTCTCGGCGGGACCGCCTCCACCGGGCGCAAAGGGTGTCGACCTGGCGGCCATCGGGGCGTTGATCGTGAGCCTCGGGACCGGGGCCACGCCGATCCTCGGGCAGGTGGTCGAGGCGGTTCGCGCCTGGACCAGCAGGGGACCCGATCGCACGGTGAAGCTGACCCTCGACGGCGACAGCCTGGAGCTCGGCGGCATGTCCGAGGGCGATCAGCACCAGGTCATCCTGGACTGGATGGCGCGACATCCGACGCCCGCGGCGTCCTGAGGTCTGGCCATGGCGGCCCAACGAAGCGCCCTGATCGTCGCGACGAGCCGGTACGAGGATGCTCGGTTGTCGACGCTCGAGGGACCGGCGCTCGACGCCGAGGCCCTGCAGGGCGTGCTGTCGAACGCGGAGATCGGCGGCTTCGACGTTCGTCTGGCGGTCGATACCCAGGTCGACGCGCTGCGGCGGACGCTCGAATCGTTCTTCGCCGACCGCGGTCGCGATGATCTCCTGCTCATCCATTTCTCGTGTCACGGCCTGAAGGACGACGACGGCCAGCTCTACCTGGCCGCCGCGGACACGCAGATCGACCGGCTCCTCTCGACGGGGATCGACGCCACGTGGGTCAACCGGCTGATGAGCAGGTGCCGATCCGAGCGGATCGTCATGTTCCTCGACTGCTGCTTCGCCGGCGCCTTCACAGCCGGCGTGGCGCGTCGGGCAGGCGCCGATACGGCCGGGGTCAAGGAGCTGTTCACCGGCTCCGGCCAGTTCGTCATCGCCGCCTCGGACGCGATGCAGTACTCCTTTGAGAGCGGCCGGCAGGTCGGGGAGCCACCTGGACCGTCCGCATTCACGAAGGCGCTCGTCGACGGCCTCCAGACAGGCGAGGCGGACCGAGACGAGGACGGGAACATCTCGATGAACGAGTTGTACGACTACCTCGAGGACCGGATCCGGGCGACCTCGCCCTCCCAGACGCCCACCAAGTCGGCGTTCAACCAGGTCGGCGACTGGGTCATCGCACGAAGCACCAGGGTCCCGAGCGTCCGTCTCTTGCCCGAGGAAGTGCAGCAGCTGCTGCGGAGCGAGGAGCCTCTCGACCGGTTTGGTGCCCTGATCGACCTGCGCAACCTGATCGAAGGCGGCGACGCTCGCATCGCCGAGGCGGCCACCGAGGCGCTCCGAAAGCTCACGACCGACGACAGCCGGCGAGTTGCGGCTGCGGCCCAGCGGTTGCTCGCCGAAGAAGAGGCCCGCGCCGCTGCCATCGCGGCCCGCGCGGTCGAGAGCGTAGCGTCGGTCGCAGTGCCGTCGCCCGCGATCGGATCGGAGGCGCCGGAGACCGCCCTCGGGCAACCGCAGCATGCTGAGGCTTCGACGTCGGCGACGTCTGTGCCGGCAGATGGAGCGTCCGTCGCCGCACCTACCACGCTTCGGCCCGCGACCCGGGCCGCGAGTGTCCCATGGAGCGTGGGCCGCGCAGCAGTACGGACCGCGTTCGGTTCGATCGTGGGCATCGTGTCTGCGCTTACCTGGTATGCGGTTTACCTGGGACTCCATGAAAGTCCCGTTGCTGCCGACTGGTTCTTCCGACATCTGATCGGCATGGGTTGCGCGATCACGTTCATCTCGGTCGCGTTCGTGACGGTCGCCGAGTCGCTGGTGCCGCGCCTGCGGCTTCCGGACGGGGACGTCTACCGGGTCGTCGGTGGCAACCGGTTCGCGGCAGCCGCGCTCCTCGGGGTCGTGGTCGCCCTGACCGTCGCGCTGTTCGAGTACACGATTTCCGACATGCCGTTCGGCCTCGAAGTGTTCCTGACCTTCGCGGTCGGCTTCGTGATCGCCGAAGCCATTTTCGGCCATCGGTTCAGCGGCAGCCTGAAGAGCGATGTACCGGCGCCCACCGACGGGTCAACCGTCCCCTGGAGTCTCGGCCGGACTGCAGCCCGGACGGCGACCGGTTCGATCGTGGGCGTCGTGGCGGCGTATGCCGTGTCTGCGACCGTCCAGTCCATCAACGGCAGTCCCCCCGACCCCGAGGACTACTTCGCCTCGCTGATCAGCGTGGGGGCCGCGATCACGTTCGTCTCGGTGGCCATCGTGACGGTCGCCGAGTCGCAGGTGCCGCGCCTTCGGCTCCCGGTCGGCGCTGCCTACCGGATCGTCGCCAACGACCGATTCACTTCATCCGCGGTCCTCGGCGCGGTCGTTTCGGTGGTGGTCGGGCTGCCGGTGCTCGCGCTCAACAACAGGCTGTGGGCATACGACATCAACGTCGCACTCTGTTTCGCGGTCGGCTTCGTGCTCGCGGAGGCCATCGTCGGTCACCGGTTCGCCGGCAGCGCGAAAAGCGACGTCCAAACGCCCTGACCCCGGCGATCAGGTCAGCCGGTTTGCTTCTGGAGGCGCCTGCGCCCGCGCCGTTCACCTCGGATCGGCTCGTCTGCCCGAGGTGGCGACCCAGGACTCCAGCACGCGGCGGTGACGGTCCTCGAGCTTGACCAGGTCCCGCCGCGAGTGCAGCAAGTCGCGCACCGCGTCGAAGGTCATCCCCTCGGTCTTCATGAGGTAGGCGGCGAGGACCGTCGCCGAGCGACCCCGCCCCTTCGCGCAATGGATGAGCAACGTCCGACCGTCCGCGAGCTGGTCGTCGATCCAGCCCACCGCCTCCGTCAGGACGGCCTCGTCCGGCACGGTCACGTCGGGCACCAGGAATTTGCGATGCGTGATGCCATGCCTGTCGTAGAAGGCGAGCTCAGACGTTCGCTCCGCCCGGGTGTCCAGCACCGCGGTGATCCCCAGCGTGAGGATCGCCTCATAGTCCCGCCGGTATGTCGGCGCGCCGCCGAGCCAGAGCCGGGGCGCGATCTGCGAGAACCAGGCATGACCCAGGAGTCGCTCGTAGGTGAATCGGATCGCGGGGTACAGGCGATCGAAGGCCCGGTGGAATGGGGAAAGGCCGGGGCGCGGCTCAGGGGACGGCAACGTCCAGGGCCCCTGGCAAGACGTCGACCGTCACCGGCGTTCGCCCCACGTACTCGCCGTCCGTCCATACGGGCTGGTCGGGTTGGGTCTCGATCCTGATCATGCGGCACTGGCGGTGGTAGCGGGTCGCCTCCGCCGTGTGCAGGTCCAGGAAGCGGATGGCTGCGGCCGCCATCGTCGCGTAGGAGTTCTTGTCGATCAGGAAGCAATCGAGCAGCCCGTCATCGACCGCATACGAGTGGGTGATCCTGAGGCCGGTCCCCATCATGCCGGAATTGATGACGTACACCCTCGAGGCGTCGAACTCGAGCGATTCGCCGTCCAGCTCGACGCGGTAGTGGGCGTTCGCCGTCTTGTCTCCGGCATGCCTGGTGGCGTTGACCAGGTACGCGAACACCCCGTACCGCTCCTTCAGCTCGCGACTCGTCTGCGCCTCTGGCTCGACCCCCACGTACATCCGCTGCACGAAGTACCGGTCGGCAGTCTCAGCCTGCCCGAGGTCGCGGATCCGGCCCACGTCGACGGCGCGCGTCGTCCGGCTGGTGCACAGGACCTCCGTGGCCTCCCGCAGGTTGCTGGGCACGCCCATCTCCCGGGCGAACCCGTTGCCCGTGCCCCCAGGCAGGATGCCCATCGGCGTCCTGTGCCCAGTCCGGACCGACGCCTTCATGAGGGCGTTGACGATCTCGTGCTGCGTGCCGTCCCCGCCGTAACCGGCGACGAGGTCCATGCCGTCCTCAGTGGCCTTCCGGGCCTGGGCGGCGGCATCTCCGTACTTGTGGGTCACGCTGACGTCCCAGTCCACCTCGTACCGGCGGAAGACGTCGTTGAGCGTGTTGAGGATCGGCTCGTCGCCTCCCGATGCCGGATTGATGATGACGTGCACACGGCGGTACGGCGCATCGGGCACGGGCGTGCTCCTGGTTCGGTCAGCCCTGTCGCGACGATGATGCCCGAACTGGATCTTCCTGTGGCTGCGAATACAACGTTCGCCAGTTTGACGAGGTCTTCCGCCTCGATCGAGGGCCGGCTCAGCTCGGCACGTCCTCGAACGTCGGGGACTCGGCTCGGCGGCGCCGGAATTCGCGAGGGCTGACGCCGAACGCCTTCGAGAACTGCCGCGAGAATGCCGCGGGCTCCGGCCAGCCGACAGCCCGCCCGATGGACGCGATCGAGTCGTCGGTCCCGGCCAGCAGGATGCCTGCCCGTTCCGCACGACGCCGCGAGAGGTAGGCCATCGGCGAGACGCCCATCCAGCGCTTGAACTCGTGGGCGAGATGGAACGAGCCGACATAGACCTCCGTGCTCAGGTCGGCCAGGGTCCAGTGCCGGGCGAGGTCCGCGTCGAACGCGTCGAGGACGGCCGCCACGACACGTGGAGTCGCGAGCCGCCGTTCGGGGGCCGTCGGGCCGTACCGCCGTCCGTGCCTGGCGATCAGATCCAGGGCGAGCAGCAGGTGGCCGATCTGGCGCGCGTGGCTTCGCTCGGACGGATCCTCGTGGCGGATCGCGTCGAGCTCACTGACGCATTGCTCGAAGGCCGCCCGGTCCACCTGCATGACGACGTGGTCGTCCTGGAGACGCCGGGTCCCGCCGCGTCCGAACAGGGCCACCAAGGCGTCGTCGCGGGCGGCCCAGAGGAGCTCGAACTCGGCCAGCTCTGCGCGGAAGAAGCAGTTGTAGACCTCCATGTCGCGGCACGCCCGGTAGCCGTGCGCGACCCCCGGCGGGACGAAGACCACGGAGCCGGCCTGGACCGGCTCCTCGCTGTCCCCGCAGACGTGGAAACCGCTGCCGCTGAGCACGAGCGCCATCTCGTAGAAGGCGTGGTCGTGCGGATGGACCACGGGCAGATGATCGACGACCCAGAGTCCGACCACGCTTCCCGGCGCGATCAGCGGCTGTCGGCTCGGAGGACGCGTCGGGACGCGCATCCTCCGGCTCCATGTGCCAAACGTTGCGTTCGCGGCGCGTTGGTTTCATCCCTTCGGACATCCGCAAGATTGTGCAACCTCCCGACAACCATTGCCAACTTCGAGAGCGGGCCCGTCCCTATCTTCGGGGCCAACGACGACTGGTCCAGGAAGACGGATCGGCGACGAGATCGATCGGATGGATGGCATGCTGTCATCGGCTCGCGCTCATGGCTGACGCTCCTGCCGACGTCGACGCACGTCCGGTGGACGCGTTCTCGAGCGAACGCCGTCTGGCCATCGTCCGGCTCGTCGACGCCCAGGGTCGAGTCCGGGTCGGAGAGCTCGTCGAGCAATTCGGCGTCTCGCGGCAGACCATCAGCAAGGATCTCGCCGTCCTGGCCGCTCAGGGACGCATCACCCGGGCACACGGCGGGGCCATCAGCTTCGAGTCGCGCTCATCCGAGCGATCCTTCGACATCCGCGAGCGCATGCAGCGCGCCGAGAAGGCCGCCATCGGGGCGGCCGCCGCGTCGCGGGTCACCGACGGCGAGTGCATCGCGATCGATGCGAGCACGACCGGACTCCAGCTTGCCCGCGCCCTCCGTGCTCGAGGCAGTTGGAGCCACCTGACGGTCGTGACGAACGGCCTCCGGATCGCGTCGGAGCTGGCCGGCTGTCCGGGGATCGCGGTGGTCCTCCCGGGTGGCTGGGTCCGCTGGGAGGCCTTGTCGGTGGTCGGGACGATCGGTTCCGGCGTCTTCGACCGGATCAACGTCCAGACGGCATTCGTCGGCGCGGCCGGGTTCACGTTCGAGACGGGACTCTCCGATGCGACCGAGGAAGAAGCCCAGATCAAGCGGTCGATGATCGAGGTGGCCCGCGAGGTCATTGCGATCGTCGATCACACCAAGTGGGGCCATTCGGCATTCGCCACCTTCTGTCGGACCGAGGAACTGACGGGCGTCATCTCGGACCGATCCGCCCCCGAACCCATGGTCACGGCCCCGGAGGCGCGTGGCATCGAGATCAGTCTCGTGCCATGCGCGACCGATCCGGCGGTCGATGGCGTGCCCATCCGGTCATCCCGAGTCGACCGGGATCTCGGAGACACGCCGACATCGACGTCATCGCTGCTCGGCTGAGCAGGAGGAAGGAGGATCTGCGCGATTCGCGTAGCGACGAACTGCGAAACCCCTGGGATCGACGGCCCACGACCGGCTGGGTCGTGCCGATCGAGGCAGCTTGCCATGAGGAGGAAGTCCATGGATCTGACACGAATGAGGCGAGCGATCGTCCTCACCGCGATGACCGCATTGGTCGTCACGGCCTGCAGCGGCGGGGGAGCGGCGTCGCCGAGTGCGGCCGCCTCTGCCGCCTCGACCGCTCCGACCGTCGCTCCGACGGCGACGCCCGAACCGTCGGCCGCGGCGGTCACGCTGGAATACCTGGTCGACGATTCGCAGGCGAACCAGCAGCTCGCCAGCGCCTTCGCCGAGGCCTACACGGCGAAGCACCCGAACGTCACCATCAACGTCCAGAGCCGTCCCGGCGGCACCGAAGGCGACAACCTGGTCAAGACCAAGCTCGCCACCGGTGACATGACGGACATCTTCTGGTACAACGCCGGCTCGCTCCTGCAGGCGCTCAATCCATCGCAGACGCTCGTCGACCTGACCGGCGAGCCGTACATCGCCAACATCGCCGACTCCTTCATCCCGACGGTGTCGCAGAACGGCGGGATCTTTGGCGTGCCCAGTGGCACGGCGATGGGTGGCGGCATCCTGTACAACAAGAAGATCTTCGCGGCGCAAGGCCTCACGGTCCCGACGACCTGGGCCGAGTTCGCGGCCAACAACGACAAGCTCAAGGCCGCTGGGATCACCCCGGTCGGCGCCACCTACAAGGCCCCGGACGACTGGACCTCGCAGCTGTTCGTCCTCGCCGACTACTGCAACGTCCAGGCGGCCGTCCCGAACTTCGCCACCGACTACACCAACAACAAGATCAAGTACGCCGACACCCCTGCAGCGCTCGCCGGTTTCCAGCACCTGCAGGAAGGATTTGACAAGGGCTGGTACGAGAAGGACTTCGGGGCAGCCAGCTTCGACGACGGCCTCAATGCGCTCGCGACGGGCAAATTCGCCCAGTACCCGATGCTGACCTTCGCCCTTGGAACCATCGCGGAGAACCATCCCGAGGCCATCAAGGACATCGGCTTCTTCGGACAGCCAGGCACGGACGCCGCCAAGAACTGCGCGACGATCTGGATGCCGGCAGCCACCTACATCCCGAAGACGACGACGGGCGATAAGCTCGCCGCCGCGAAGGATTTCCTCGCGTTCATCGCCTCCGTTGAAGGGGCCGAGGCAGCGACCGCCGCGCAGCCGCCCTCGGGCCCGTACGTCATCAAGGGCGCCAAGCTGCCGGCTGATGCCCTGCCCGCAGTCCTCGATATCCAGAAGTACCTCGACAACAACGCCGCGCACGCCGGCCCTCGAGTTCCTCTCGCCGGTCAAGGGACCGTCACTGGCACAGATCACGGTGGCCGTCGGTACCGGTCTGAATTCGGCCAAGGAGGGCGCGACCCTGTACGACAAGGACATCGAGAAGCAGGCCAAGCAGCTGGGGCTTCCTGGCTGGTGAGTTCTCGACTGGACGCGACGCGCCAGTCCACCAAGGGAACGGTCGACCTGTCACGGTCGGCCGTTCCCGTCTCCGACGTGCCGTCTGCCTCGCCACGGCGCCGGACGTCGCAACGAGCCCTCGACGCCATGTACCCGCGGTGGTTCTACCTCCCGGGGGTCCTGCTGTTCGCGGTGATCTTCATCGTCCCCACCGTCGCCGCCTTCTACTTCAGTCTCACGCGTTGGACGTTGTTCGATTCGACCTTCATCGGCCTCGACAACTTCGGAGAGTTCCTCCAAGACCCATCGCTCACGAGCGGTCTCCGCAACACGTTCGTGTACGCCGTCGTCACCAGCGGCTCGAAGGTCATCCTCGGCCTCCTGCTGGCGACGCTCCTGACGTCCAGGATCCACCTGCGCTCCGCGCTCCGCTCGATCATCTTCTTTCCGGTGCTCATCAGCACGGTGGCGGTCGGGATCACGTTCGCGGTGTTGATGCACCCCTCCGAAGGTCTGATCAACCGGACGTTGGCGATCGTCGGGATCGACGGACCAGCGTGGCTGAGCAACCCGGATATCGCGTTGCTGTCCGTGGCCGCGGTGGACGTCTGGAAGGGCGTCGGGATCGCGACGGTCATCTTCATCGCGGGGATCGTGTCGATCCCCGAGGAATACCTCGACGCGGCCCGGCTCGAAGGAGGGTCCTGGGCCAAGTTCCGCTACATGATCATCCCGCTGACCCGGAACGCCACGTTCACCGTGATCATCCTGTCCTTCATCGGCGGGCTGCGGTCGTTCGACCTGATCTGGACCATGACGCGCGGTGGCCCGGGGTTCTCCACCGACGTGATCGCATCGACGATCTACAAGGAGTATCAGGCAGGTTTCTACGGCCTCGCGACCGCCGGCAACGTGATCCTGTTCATCATCGTCATGCTGCTCGTCTACCCGATGATGCGATTCTTCTCGAAGCGGGAGATCGAACTGTGAGGGCCGCTCGTCTGGCCCGCCGGTACTGGGTCGACCTCGTCGCGCTGTCGATCGCCTTCCTCGTGTTCATCGTCCCGTTCATCTTCATCGTCGTGACAGCGGCGAAGACCCAGGCCGAGGCTTCGTCCCTCGATTTCGCCTGGCCGACCGACTGGAAGATCCTCGAGAATCTCCAGGCCGTGCTGAGTGAGCGGAACGGCATCATGATCACCGCACTCCGCAACAGCCTGGTCCTGACGGTCGCGTCGGTCACGATCACGGTCATCCTGGCGTCGCTGATCGCCTTCGTGATCCAGCGACGGCGGGATCGGGTCGCGGCGCTCGTCAGTGGACTCTTCCTCGCCGGATTGATCATCCCTCCGGCCGTGGTGCCGACGATCTTCCTGCTCCAGGCACTCGGGCTCTTCAAGACGCTGGCGGGACTCATCCTCGTCGAGGTCGCATTCGGGATGCCCTTTGCCATCCTCGTCTTCGTGGCCTTCGTGTCGGTCATCCCGAGGGAGCTCGACGAGGCCGCACTCATGGATGGTGCGACGCCGTTCAGGCTGTACTGGAGCGTGATCCTCCCGCTCCTGCGGCCGGCCATCATCACGGTGATCGTCGTCTTGTCGGTCGCCATCTACAACGACTTCGTCAACCCGCTGTACTTCCTGCCGGGGAACGACAACGCGACGGTCCAGCTGACGCTGTTCAACTTCCAGAGCCAGTTCCATACCCGCTGGAACCTGCTGTTCGCGGACGTTCTCCTGATCACGATCCCGCCGCTGATCATGTTCATCTTCTTCCAGCGCCAACTCGCCTCGGGCCTGACCGCAGGTGCCGTCAAAGGCTGATCCAATCCGTCTTCGCCTGAGGTGCCGCAGCCGTGTCATCGACTCGAACGACGTCCGCGAACGTGGTCGTCACCCATCTCGTCAGCCAGATCCCGACCTCCGTCCTGGTCGCCAGCGCCGATCCACTCCGTTTGACCTGGCAGGTCTCGACATCGGACCAGGGTCTCCGGCAGCTGGCGTACGAGGTCCAGGCCGCCGCCAGCGACGCCTTCGAGGCAGTGCTCGCCACGACCGGCGTCGTGGACTCGGATGACCAAGTCGCGGTCCCGGCCCCCGGCGCACCGCTGGAGAGCCGGGAGATCCGCCACTACCGGGTCCGGATCCGGACCGACGATCGGATGGTCCGATTGGAGCTCGACGCTTCGGATCGAGGCGGGTCTGCTCCGCTCGAGCGATTGGACGGCGGTCGGGATCACGATCCCCGACGACCCGGTCGAGCCCGGCAGGCGCCGCCACCACTGCTGCGGAGGGCATTCGAGGTACCGGGACCTGCGCGTCGGGCGAGGCTGTACGCCACGGCGCACGGGGTCTTCCGGATGGCGATCAACGGTCGCCCTGTCTCTGAGGACATCCTCGCCCCGGGATGGACCGCCTATCGCGATCGTCTCCTCGTCGAGGCCTACGACGTGACCGACTTGCTTCGCATCGGTCGCAACGTCATCACGGGTGTGGTGGGCGACGGCTGGTACCGAGGTCGCCTCGGTTGGGATCCCGACGGTGGTCGGGCCCGCTACGGCACGGATGTGGCCTTGTTCGCGCAACTCGAAGTCGACCTGGATGACGGTGGAGCACTCAGGGTCACCACGGACAGCGAGTGGCGAGCGTCGAACGGCGCGATCCGGGCCGCAGACTTCTACGACGGGTCGGAGATCGATCTCCGTGAGGAGCAGGACGGCTGGGAGATGCCGGAATTCGAGGACGCGTCCTGGGCCAAGGTGGTGGAGGTGCCGTTCGATCGCCGGATCCTCGAGCCTCGCATCGCTCCGCCGGTTCGCGTCGCCGCCTCGATCCCCGTGTCGCCGGTCGAGGTCCGACCCGGGCTGTTTCGCACGGACGGAGGTCAGAACGTGACCGGCCACGTGCGGATACGCGTCCGGGGCCGACGCGACCAGCGGGTCACGGTGCGGCACGCTGAGGTCCTCGAGCCGGACGGATCCCTGCATACCCGCTCCCTCCGATCGGCACGAGCGACCGATACCTACGTCCTCGCCGATGACCAGACCGTCGTCCTGGAGCCGATGTTCACGTTCCATGGCTTTCGGTACGCGGAGATCGAGACCGATGCGGACGTCATCGACGCCGCGTACGTGGCGATCAGCAGTGCGACCCCGCGGCGAGGCACGTTCGAGTCTTCCGACGCGGACCTGAACCGGTTTCACGAAAACGTCGTTTGGTCCCAGCGGGACAACTTCGTCTCGGTCCCGACGGACTGCCCGCAACGCGACGAGCGTCTCGGTTGGACCGGAGACGCCCAGGCCTTCGCGTCGACGGCCTGCACCCTGTTCGACGCACAGTCGTTCTGGGCAAGCTGGTTGCGCGACCTTGCCCTTGAACAGGACCCGGTGATGGGGGTGCCTTCCGTGGTCCCGGATGTCGTGCTTCAAGGCGAGGCGCGGTTCGGGCGAGCGGGCTGGGCGGACGCGGCCACCATCGTGCCGTGGGCCGTCTATGAGGCATATGGCGATGTCACCGTCGTTCGCGACCAGTACCCGAGCATGCGTGGCTGGATCGAATCCCTCCTTCGTCGATGCGGCCCGGACGGCTTGCTGCCCGACTCCTTCCAGTTCGGCGACTGGCTGGATCCGACGGCTCCGCCGGATCGTCCCTGGCAGGCACAGACGGATCCGACCTACCTGGCGAACGCATTCTTCGCATACAGCGCTCGCCTCACCGCGCGCGCGGCCTCGCTCATCGGAGCCTCCGATGACGCGGCCCGCTACGAGGACGTCGCCGACGCCGTCGGGTCGTCGACGTGGGCGCGCTGGCGCGAGCACCTCGTCTCGAATCAGACGGGCTGCGCCGTGGCGATCCAGTTCGGTCTGGTTCCGGACGATGAGCGTCAGGTCGTCGGTGACACCCTCGCCGCGCTCGTCCGAGCCACGGATGGGCGGGTCGCGACGGGATTCCTCGGGACGCCCCTGGTGCTCCCGGCCTTGGCCGCGACCGGCCACCTCGAGGAGGCGTACCTCGCGCTCCTCTGTCGCGAGGCGCCATCCTGGCTGTATCAGGTCACCCGTGGAGCGACGACGGTCTGGGAGCGATGGGACGCCATCCGTCCAGATGGATCCATCCATCCTGGCGTCATGACGTCGCCGCCAGGAGTCGACGACGGCGGCGACGGTGGCCACATGCTCTCGTTCAACCACTACGCGTATGGCGCAGTCGTGGACTGGATCTACCGCCAGTCGCGGGTCTGGCGCCGGACGTCACGAGCCCCGGGTACCGCCGAGTGATCGTGGCGCCACGCCCCGACGACTCGATCACCTTCTGCAAGGCCTCGCTCGATGCGCCGCAAGGCCTGGTGTCGATCGCATGGCGAGTCGAGGGCGAGTCATTCTCGGCCGTCGTCGACCTTCCGTTCGGGACCACCGGCCTGCTCGACCCGCCGTCCGGCCCTTCGTCGGTCGTCGTCGTGGACGGACGGCGGCTGGAGGGAGACGCCAGCGCATTCGGCGGTGCTGGCGCCCGGCCGGCACACGGTCGAGGTGACCCGACCGGTCCTGGTCTCGAAGGCGGCGCCATGACGACTCCGGAGAGCCCGCGCCACGCTCTCTTCCCGCACCAAACCACCGGATTTTGAGGAAGACCGATCTGCCCAGCCGGGCTGCACTGGCCAACGCCTACGTCGACGGTGACCGGGATCCGAATGGATCGGTCGAGATGCCTAATGAGGTCGAACGCTAGGGGCAGCATCCGCGGAAGCGCCATTCACCTTACGACGGACCGCTGTCGGTCAGAGGCCGAGCGTGAGCCGTATCGAGTCCCACTTGTCGACCAGGTCGAACGTGGCGGCGCCGATGAGTAACGCCCCGGAGCCGATCTCGATCGGGCGATGGTGCGCGACCAGCCAGTGGACCACCGCCTGGCCGCGCGCGGCGGCGAGCAGCGACAGGACCACCAGGGGCAGGCCGAAGCCGAGTCCGAAGACGAGGAAGGTGGAAAGCCTTCCCGCCGCGTCGGCGATGCCCACGGAGATGGCCAGGAGCGAGACGAGGAACGGGCCCGCGCACGGAAACGCGAGTGGCCCGAGCAGGATGCCGTACACGTAGGCCTGCCCGAACGGGTTGTCGAGGACCGGCACCCGGACCGTTGGCAGCCGCTCGAACGGGTTGCGGCCGACGATCAGCAGGATCCCGAGGACGATGAGCAGCCCGTCGACGAGCGGCGTGACGTAGGCCAGCAGCCGGCTCGTCGGGATGGCGATCGTGACGAGGATGAGGCCGGCCACTGTCATCGTGGTGAGGACCCCGGCGAGGACGATCAGTCCGAGCACTCCGGTCGCCCGCCGGCCTTCGAGAACCTGGGCGTTGGCCCCCAGGTATGCGATGAATGCCGGGTAGAGCGGCAGCAGGCAGGGACTACTCGCGCTTGCGAGCCCCAACGTGAACGCGAGCCACAGGCCCTCCAGGCTAGGCCCCGGCGTTCCTGACGAGCGCGACGAGCTCGTCCGAGCTCTTGGGTCCGTGCGCTGTCAGCGTCCCGACGCCATCGGTCCCGACGATGACGATCGGCGTGAGCGGCGGGTTGAGCATGTTCGCTCCGAACTCCTCGGCCAGGGCCCGTGCCACCGGAATCCCGGCTATCGCGTATCTGCCGTCGAACCCGTTCTGCATCTTGTACTCGGCGAGCGCGGCGGCATCCTCGTGCAGATCGACATCGAGGACCACATAGGCGACCTTGCTCGTCGGCGCGAGCTCGGCCAGTGCCTCCTTCACCTCACCTCCCTGCCGCTGGCAGTTCGGACACCAGATCGCCATCGTCTCGATGATGACGACGTTGCCCGCGGCAACGAGGTCGGCGATCCGGAACGTCTCGCCCGTCTGCACATCGACCAGTGCTTCGGTGGCCCACGGCTGAGTCATGACAACGGCCGGTGAGGTGGTCGGCGTGGCAGAAGCGTCCGCCGCCCCGGTTACCGGCGAGTGAGCGGGCGCCGTGGCGGTCGCTGCGGCGGTGGCCGGAGCGCTGATCGCGCTGCCGGGCGAACAGGCTGCCAGCACGACGACCACGAGCAACGCAAGTTGCATCGCAACCGGGGATCCGGTTCGCCGGCTGGATCTGTCGGGCATCGTTCAACCTTGAAAGCGGCGCGTGACGACCGGATGACGTCTTCCGTGCAAGCATGGCGCATCACGGACCCACGGAGCCGGGCCCATGACTAGCGTCCCTCGGCATCGCCCTCGTCGGCGGGGTTGTCCTGAACCTGGGACCTGTCGACCGTCATGGCCAGGACTTCGTCCCGCGTGGGTGTCATGTTGTGCAGTCGCCGCCCGTGCTCCGTCGTCGCGGCGATGACGTCGTCTTCCGAGCCAGTCGTCTCCCACCCGCACGCGCAGCGAACGGTGGTCATCGCGTCATCCACCAGGCCTCCTTCACCCGAGACTCCGGAACGGCTCTGGAACATAGGTCGCCAGGAGGGCGTGCCAGCCCGCCGGCAGTCCGGCTGCGACCGATGGGTCGTCCACCGCCAGCCAGGCCATGTGGCGTAGTCCATGCTCGACGACCTGTGTCGTCTCGATCTCCTTTGAAGCCGCCGTGGCCTGCCCGCGAGCCAGCTCGGCTCGTCGATCGCCGAAGACTGGCCATGGATCCGACCAGGCTCCGGTCGATCACGACGACGAACCTGAGGACGACCGCATCCCGGTCGCGCCGCCAGGAAGTCGAGTGGACGAGCAGCGGATCGCCGATCACGTCGCTGACGATCCGGGTCACGACCTCGACCGGATGATCAGCCGCCCGAGCTCGATCAGCCATGGGCCGCCCCGCAGGGACCCGTCAGTTCGAGGTGATCACCGGCCAGCCAAACGACGAAGACCTCGGCCTGGACCGGACCCTGAACGTCGAAGCCATCCGGGAACCTCGTCATCCCGCGATCGTACGCCTCGGCGACGACTACCCGACGCCCCGAGGAGAGGATCCAAAGCCCGGATCCCGCTACTCCGAGCCTCCGGCAAGCCGGTACAGCTGACGGCGCCCCACAGGCCCTTCAGTTCATGGATCGGCAGCGCGAGCGTGAAGCGGACGCCCTGCATGGGGTCGTCGCGCCCCGCGGCTCAGGGCCGGACGGGCGTCACGCTGGAGGCCGCTCGTTCGGGCGGCGGGGTGCTGTCGCCTATCGACAGGTACAGGTCCTCCTCCTGCGCCTGATGGAGGCGAAGGATGGCTTCGAGGCCGTATAGGAGGCGCTGGAGGTCGGTCCTGTCGGCACCGCTCGGTCCATCAGGAGGGAGGTCGCGGACGAGGCGGTCGAGCAGCCTCGCGCGCCGGAAGATCTCCTGGTGCGTCCGGTGCATCGAGGCGGTCGCGTCGTCCGAGCCCATCGCGGCAGCGAGCGTCGGGTAGATGGTGCGGTCCTCCAGTTCCTCGTGCGGCAGGAGGTCATCCGCCACGAACCGGCGGACCTCCTCGAGGGCGCCCGCCGCGGCCGCCGGGGACATGGCGTCGAGGACATCGGCCGTGGCCCGGATCCGGGCGATGGACGGCTCGAGTTCGATGTGCGCCGTTCGCAGCCGGGCGCTGGTCTCGGTCCAGCCCGGGATCGTGACCGGGGCCTCCACCCCGCCGCGCAGGGCGCGGAGCGCGTTGAGGATCACGATGACGTCGATGGCCTCCTGGAGGATCGCGCCGGCGACGACGGGGAGCAGCCCGAGGGCCGCGGCGGCCATCGCGACGATCGACATCCCCATCCCGAGGACCACGCTCTGGACCGCGATCGAGCGCGCCCGCCGCGCGATCTGGACGGCCTCGGTCAGTCGATCGAGTCGGTCCACCGTGATGACGATGTCGGCCGCCTCGGAGGACGCAGCTCGCGCCTCGGGCACCCATCGCCACGCCCACGTCGGCGAGGGCGAGGGCTGGTGCGTCGTTGAGCCCGTCGCCGACCATCACGATCGGCCCGGCGCGTCCGACCGCTCGGCGTGGACGGCATCGACCTTCTCGGACGGGATCCGGTCGGCCAGGATCGCGTCGACGCCGATGGCCGAACCGACGATGTCGGCGACCGACGCGTTGTCGCCGGTGACCATCACGATCCGGGTGAAGCCGATCCGCCGTAGGGAGCGGATCGCCCGCGGGGTCTCGGGGCGGAGCGGGTCGTCCATGACCAGCGCGCCGCGGACCGCATCGTCGATCCGGACGAAGGCGCACGTCGAGCCCTCGATCGCGGCGCGGCGCCGGACGTCGCGTGCCCATCGCGGCAGTCCGCCCTCGCCAGCGCAGAACTCCGCTGTCCCGACCGCGACCCGCCGGCCGTCGACGATGCCGGTCACGCCGGCGCCCGGCGTCTCGACGACGTCGTCCGGCATCGACACGCTCGAGGCCCCGTTCCCGGGCTCCGTGGACGATCGAGCCGGCGAGCACGTGGGGCGACAGCTGCTCGACCGAGGCCGCCAGCCGGAGGACTCTCGCCCTGGTCGATGGCCCCGGGCTCCGTGGCTGGACCGACGTCGATCGTGGCCAGCCGCGGCCGGCCGGCCGTCAGCGTCCCGGTCTTGTCGAACAGGATGACGCGCGCCCGGGCCAGCGTCTCGAGCGGCCCGCCGCCCTTGACGATCACGCCGCGCCGCGCCGCCCGGGAGATCCCCGCGACGATCGCGATCGGGGCGGCCAGCAGGAGCGGGCAAGGCGTCGCCACGACCAGGACGGCCAGCCCGCGGACGGGGTCGCCGGAGACGCAGCCAGGCCGCCGCGGAGATGGCCAGCGTGAACGGGACGAAGATCAGGGCGTACCGGTCCGCGAGGCGGACGAACGGCGCCTTGCTGTGCTGTGCCTCCTGGACGAGGCGGACGATCCCGGCGTACGCGCTGTCGGCGGCCGTCGTGGTGGCCCGAAGGTCGAACGACGACCCGGCGTTGACGGTGCCCGAAGGAGACCTGGTCGCCCTCATCGCGCGTCACCAGCCGGGACTCGCCGGTGAGTGCGGATTCGTCGAGGACGGCCGGATCTCCCGACGACCATCCCGTCGACCGGCACCACTTCGCCGGGACGGATCGCGAGCAGGTCGCCGGGAACGACGGCCTCGATCGGGGTCGTCGTCGAGCCGGTCATCGAGATATCGCTGGACGTCCCGCGGTGCCCGTCCGAGGAGCGCGGTCAGCTCGCGGTGCGCGCGACCCTGCGCATAGCGCTCCAACGCCTCGCCGGTCGCGAGCATGACCCCGATGACCCCGGCGGCGAACGGCTCGCCGAGCACGAGCGCCCCGACGATGGCCAGGATCGCGATGAGGTCCACGCCGAGCTCGCCGTGGACGAGGTCACGGACGATCGCCCACGCGAGCCGGATCGACACCACGACCGAGGGGATCGTCCAGACGACGCGAGCCGCCTCCGTCGTTTCCGGCCCACGTGAGCGCCAGGCCAGCCACGAGCCCCGGACCAGGTCATAGGCAGGATCGCGCGGTCGACGAACTGGCGCGCCTGGTCGATCGGGTTCGTCGGTGCGATCGGTGGCCGCGTGCGCGGTCGTGAGCCGGGCGGCGTGACGCTCATCGAGAGAGTCTATTGCCGGGTTCCCCTCGAGCATCACGGCCGGACCGCCCCATTCGGAGGGGCCATCGGGCCCTTATGCGGACCCGCGAGGAAGATGGCTGGCGAGGAAGGATTCGAACCTTCGATCTCCTGATCCAGAGGACTCCCGACGTTATTGTCGATGGTCGGTGCGAACTGAGCGTGGCGCGGACTCGGATTCGGTCGATCCGGCGGGCAATCAGGTTGAACATGCCGGACGGATGCGTCGCACGTGGCCATCCTGCGCAAGCAGTTCGGCCGGCAGTGCGAAGTCTTGGGCCTGACGGGGGACGCCCGGGTCCAGGTCCGCGTCTCCGCGCCGACGCCGCTGATGATCGCGCAGACCCTCGCAGGGTGGGGCGACCTGGTCGAGGTCGTCGAGCCGCCGTCGCTCCGGGCTGAGCTGGCCCGGCTCGGATCCGAGCTGGTCGCGCGCTACGGTGGGGGAGCGGCGCCGCCCTACGGCGGGGGAGCGGCCCCGCCCGACGGCGCGGATCCGGCCCGCGACGAGACGGGCCGTCGTAGCGTGACCGCCGAGCCCGGCTAGTGGTAGGTCGGGATCTCCGCGTCCGAGCTCGGCAGCGACTGGAGCGGCACCGGCGCCGGCCGCGGGCAGCGGCTCGCGACGTCGACCCGGCGACCGGTCCGGGCCGACTCCAGGAGCAATTCCATGACGTCCAGCACGTGGAACGCGAGGGCGCCACCGGCGCGCGGCTCCTCTCCGGCGGGGGTCGCCGCCAGGTCCGCGATCCCGTAGCCGCGCGAGCTGCGCTCGTACCCGGCGCTGATCGGGAGCGTGACCCAGCCGGTCCCGTCGAGCTCGCGCAGCTCGACGTCGCCGCGGAACAGGTTCGGGTCCGGCGCGATGAGCGACCCCAGCTCCCCGTGGATCTCGATCCGCGACGCCCTGGAGGCGACCGCGTCGAAGCTCATGACGAGCGTCGAGATCGCGCCCGACTCGTGGATCAGGGCGCCCGTCACGTGGCTGTCGACGGCGACCGGGACCGTCTCGCCGGCGCGCGCGCCCGAGCGGATCGTCCGCGTCCCGCGCGTGCGGCTCGCGGCGCCGATGGCGGCGACGACCGGGCCGAGGATCGTGACGAGGGCGGTCACGTAGTACGGCCCCATGTCCAGAAGCGGGCCGCCGCCGGGCTGGTAGTAGAAGTCGGGATCGGGGTGCCAGCGCTCATGGCCGGGCGTGACCATGGTCGCGGTCGCCGCGATCGGGGCCCCGATCCGTCCGTCGTCGACGGCCTTCCGCGCCGTCTGGATCCCCGTTCCCAGGACCGTGTCGGGCGCGCAGCCGACCTGCACGCCGGCCGCCCCGGCAGCCTCGAGGATCGAGCGCGCCTTCGCTGTCGTCGCTGCCAGCGGCTTCTCGCCGTAGACCGCCTTGCCCGCGGCAATCGCCTGGAGGGCGATGGCGGCGTGGGCGGCCGGGATCGTGAGGTTCAGGACGACATCCACCTCGGCATTCGCGAGGAGGTCGGCGACCGGCATCGCGGGGATGCCCTCGGCCGCCTCGACCGCGGTGGCGCGGGCCGGGACGCGATCCGCCGCCGCCACGATCTCGATCGCGTCGAGCCGGCGGGCGGTGTCGAGGTACTGCCGGGCGATCGCGCCGCAACCGATCATCCCGATCCTCACCGGCCGGCCCACAGCAGCCCCCGCTCAATGACGGTGTGGACGGTCGGATGGGCGAGGACGTCGAGGCTATGGCCGGGGGTGCAGACGAAGATCCGGCCCTTGCCCCAGCGCCGCGTCCAGATGGCGGGCGAGGTGATCTCGCGGTGCCACTCATCCCACGGCCGGACCTTCTGGGTCGTCGTCGCGAGGACGTCGAGATAGCGGTCCCAGAGCACCCAGTACTGCTCGGTGACCAGGTCGAAGTCCGCGAGGCCCCGGGTGATGGGGTGGTCGGCCGCGGCCGGCAGCAGGTTGACCGTGTACGGCACGTAGTTGTTCTCGGGTCCGTCGCCGGTGATCGTCGCCGGGTCCTTGCCCGGATGGCACGCGAACTGGGCGCCGATGAGCTGGAAGTAGTCGGACGAGTTGCGATACGAATCGGCGATCCCGCCATGCCAGCCCGCCATGCCGGTCCCGTTGGCGATCGCCGCTCGCAGGCCCGCAAGCTCGTCGCGGGCGATCGTCGCCATGGTGTTGCACTGCATGATCAGGTCGGTCCGCGCCATCAGGTCCGGATCGGCGTACGGCGCCGGCGAGTCGAAGATCCGGACCTCGTAGCCGTTCGCCTCGAGGTGCGGGATGAACAGGTCCGTCGCCTCGATGGGCGCGTGGCCGTCCCAGCCCCCGCGGACGACGATGGCGAGCTTCGATGGGGCAGTCGGCATGCGGGACGCGGTCTCCGTTCTAACGGTGGGATGGGCGGGCACGCGATCCGCGGGTCCGAGCCGGGCGGCGCGGGCGCCGCGTGATCCCGGGCGACAGCCCTGGCGGACATCGTCCGAGTTCTATCACGGCTCCGGCTTCCGCGGCGGCGCTCGCCGCCGCGTCGATCAGGCGGACGGCTGGGCTGGCGGCCAGGCCGGGGTGCCCTTGATCGGCTTGATCACGACCGTGCCGGTCAGGGCGTCCGACGGGGTCCGTTTCTGGCGACCGATGACGACCGCGAGCAGGCTGATGAGCGATTCCGGCGTTGTTGACCAGGGAACTGGCTTAGCCTTTCGCTTGGAAGTCGAGCCAGCATGACTTGGGTGGTACCAAGGTCTCAAGTTCGATCCACAGGTCAGGCGGCGGCTCGACGGCGGCTGATGCCATGAGCGTCGAGATCCGGCCAGGTTTCGTGAAACCGACAACGGTTGCGTGCACGCGGGGATCACGCATCGAGAATTGCAGGGCCGCCGTGGCTAGATCAGTGCCGTTTCTCAAGCAGGCGTCGTTCATGGCAGCGACGGCATCGAGGACGAGCTTGGGTGCCTCGGTATAGCCGTACCTGGACGACCCAGTCGGGTTGGCGAGGACACCTCCGCCGTAGATCGCGGCGTTCAGCACCCCCATGCCGGCCGCGGTTGCCTGGTCGATCAGCTCGTCCGCGCTTCGATCGACAAGGGTCCAACGATTGTGTGTGAGTAGAACCTCGAAGACGCCCAGGTCAAGGTAGCGTGAAACAACGTGAACATTGCCTGCGGCGATGCCGATGTGTTGCACCCGGCCTTCGTCCTTTAGAGCAACCAGCGTGTCGACTGCTCCTCCTGCCTGCGTGATCATGGCGAAGTCGTGGTATTCCGGATCGTGCAAGAAGAGCAACGGAAGTACACCAAGCCCGAGCCGCTCCTGACTCTCATCAAGCGAGCGTCGCACCCGATCACCGGAGTAGTCACCGTTTCGTGCGTCCACTTTGGTGATCACCGTAAAGTCCTCTGGCAATCCCCCCGCGGCAGCAATGCCGACGCCGATCCGGCGCTCGCTCTCGCCTTCGCTGTAAGCGTTGGAGGTATCGAAGGCCCGAATCGGACTCTTCAGTACCTGTTGGACGAGATCGATGGCATCGGCCTCGGCGACCGCGTAGCCGTAAAGCGACAGCATGGTCCCAAGGGGGGAAGCACCCGCGATGATCGCCGAGGTCGAAACTGAAGTGTTGCCCAGTCTGCGGATCCAATTCGTGGGCAACGGGTCAGTCATCGAGAGCCGACCTGCGCATGGCCGTCAAAGAGCCAGTCCCGTTGGCGCACGGTGCCGACGCCGACCGCGGCGGCCTGACCGTCGGCGGTCACGGTTGTCTCACTGCAAGCACCCGAACATCCCAGGGCCCGAGTTGGACGTGATCTTGGGTGTGGAACGTTTCCCCAGTCAGAATGTCGTGCACCTCGGTGGGCACGGATACCGAGGCGGGATCCCAGGACCAGTTGTGCAGGAACCGGAGCCTGGTTCCGTCGACGGCCGCTGCGCCGGTCGAGGTCATCGTGGCCGGCAGCTCGCACCATGGTTGAACGAGGTCGGTGGCTAGCCACTGGAAGAGCGACTTGGCAAAGCTCGAGTCGGGGATGGTGCCGACGCATGTGACGCGACCCCTCTCGTGGTCACGCGTGGTTATCGCTGGCCATTGACTGAAGTGCGGGTGTTCGTATGTCGCGACGACCTGCGCGTCGTCCACGAGCAGTCCGTCACACCATCGCGTGGCCGTAGCCGCGTCGAGCTTGATCGTGGCCCCGTCGGCAGGAAGAACAGGAATCATGCTCTTCAGGTTGCTGAACTCGTCATAGTGGACGCCTGAAGCCTGTGCCAGGCGGCCGGGAGCCGTCTCGGTCCGAGCGCGCGCCTCGTGATCCGCGTATCCGGTCCGTGGGCCGATGACGAGATGCCCTCCCGCGGCCGCGTAGTCCGCCAGCCAGTCGAGTAGGTGGTCCGGGCTCATGTAGTGGCCGGGCACGACGAGGAGCGGATGACTGGCGGCGAACTCGGCCGGATGGGTGGTGGTCGCCTTCCGGGAATGCAGGATCCGGGCCGAGAGTCCGGCGTCGAAAGCGCCGCGGTAGAAGGGGGCGAAGATCCCGTCGTACGCCCGGGCATCGGGTCCGCCTCCCGCTGCCGCCAACGGCGGGTATTTCTGCATGAGCCAGCGGTTCGGGAGCGAATACAGGAAGGCGACTTCTGCGTCGGGTCGACATCCCGCCACCAGCTGTCCTGCGCGCCGGAACTCGTCACCGACCTGGCGGAGCTCGTAGAAGGTTCGGCCCGGGTGACCCGCGTGGGGAAGGACCCCACCCCAGGAGGTTTCGTTACCGAAGTGCAGCGTGTGCCAGTGCCAGTACTCGACCATCCGCGCTCCACGGGCGACCAGCGCCCACGCGACCTGACGCCACTGGCCGTCAAAGGCAGGGCGGTTGTCCCAGGGAGGACCGATGTGCATGGCATTGGTTTCGGTGACGAGGAAGCCCTCTTGGCGTGAGGAGTACATCCGGTCCGCGGAGAAGTACAGCGCCCAAGTTCCGGTGGTGGTCCAGCTCTGATCGTGCGGTCCGGAGCCGTCGTCCGGGAGCTGTAGCCCGTCCTGCATGCCGTAGTAGAGGTTCCCCCCAGTGGTGTCGAGGGCATCAGTGACCAGATCGTCGTCGACGGCGGGCCGGTCGTAGGCGATGCAGGTCGTGACGAACTGTCCGGGGGAGGAGTACTCCCGGACGATGTCGGCCTGCCAGTTGATGAACTGGGTGGTCTGCGCGGCCTGGAAGCGACGCCATGCGACGTCGTACTGGGGCTGCGTGTTGCCATCGGGTGCCCAAAGATCGTCCCAGGTCGAGAGTCGGTGCGACCAGTAGACGAGGCCCCACTCACGGTTGAGGGTGTCTACGTCGCCGTATCGGTGGCGCAGGTCGTCCACGAAGCGCTGGAAGACGCCGCGGTTGTGAAGGAGATGAAGGCCGGGTTCGTTGTCGACCTGGAAGCCGACGACGGCGGGATGGCCCGCGTAGCGACGAAGGATCTTGCGGATCACCCGGTCGGCATGGAAGAGGAAGGCTGGGTGCGTGAAATCGACTTCCTGCCGAGCCCCCCAAGGGATCCGTTCGCCCGTGGATCGTTCGCCGGCGATTTCCGGGTACAGGCGGGCCAACCAGGGCGGCACGGCATACGTCGGTGTGCCAAGGATGACGGAGATGCCCCGCCGCGCGGCACCGTCGAGAACCGGCTCGAGCCAGTCCAGATCGAACTGGCCGTTCTCCGGTTCCCAGGTCGACCAGACCGACTCACCGACTCGGATGACCGAGAAGTGCGCCTCCTGCATGAGATCGAGATCGACATCCAGCCGGTCATACGGTTGGTACTCGTGGTAGTAAGCGGCACCGAACAACACGCGGTCGGAACCGGCCAACATCGCCCCACTCCCGTCGTCGTTCACTGCCCGGGTCACTCCTTGACGCTTCCAGCGGTGGACTTCGGGTTCCGCCTGGCTTCATCGGTCGCGCTCCCGCCGACGACAAACGTCTCCAGCCGCTCCAGCGCTGACACCAGGTGGGCACGCATCGCTTCCTCGGCCCCGTCGGGATCCTGCCGGGCGACCGCATCGGCCACCGCCAGGTGCTCGTTCTTCGTCACCGAATGAAGGCCCGCGTGGTAGTAGAGCCGGAAGGTGTGCAGGTGGCTGCGCAGTCGGGTCAGCATGTCGCTGATCATCTGGTTGCCCGCGAGGTCGGCGACCATCGCGTGGAAGGTCGCGTCATAGACCATGTCCAATCGGTTCGCCGCAGCCGTGATCTCGCCGCCGGCTCCACCGGCCCGGGCAGCGCGGCGCAGCTCCTTGATCTCGTTCGGCTCCGCCTGGGCAGCGGCCTTGGCGGCCAATGCGGGTTCCACGAGCAGCCGCAGCTCGATGAGCTCGCGCATCTGCTCGATCCCCATGAGGGGCGCCACCGTGTAGCTGCGCCCTGGCTGCTTCACGATCAAACCGTCGGCCTCGACGCGTGCCAAGGCCTCGCGCACCGGTGTCGGCGACACGCCGAGGGTGCGGGCGAGCTCTTCGATGTTGAGCCTGGCGCCGGGTTCGAACGCGTGGGTCATGAGCATGTCGGTGACGATCTCGTAGACCGAGCCGGGCAGCGGTTGCCGCTGGGCCAGGCGCTGTCCTGCGGCGGACTGATGGATTGCTTCGATCTGGTGACGGTCCATGTCGGCCTTCGCGTGTCGGGTACTCGACGGCTACGTTACAGCATCCCAATCGTCTCTATCCTATAGACTTTTGGGAAGCGTGCTGGCATAGTCCGCGACGATGCAGGACAACGGAGGGCGCGACGTGCTCGAGACGAGTCGGTGACTCGCACTGCTGCCGACGTCGCCGACGTCGCACCAGAGCCTGAGGTCGGAAGTGGTCCGGATACGGCCCACGACCGATCGGCGCGCGCGATCAAGGGTGTCCTGCTGGCGTTGAAGGCGGGACCGCTCTTCATCCTGGCGCTGATGATGCTGTTCCTCTGGGCGGCCACCGAGGGCCACGTCTTCATGACGTACGGGAACATCGGCAACGTCCTCGAGCAGTCCGCCGGTGTCTGCATCATCGCCTTGGGCCAGCTCCTCGTGATCCTGACCCGGGGCATCGACCTGTCGATCGGCTCGAACGTCTCGTTGTGCTGCGTCATGGTGACTGTCGTCTACCGCGACACCAACTCGGCGTGGCTGGCCATCGGGGTCACCTTGCTGACGGGGTTGGCCGTCGGTCTGGTCAACGGGCTGCTGCTGGTGTGGGGGCGTCTGCCGCATCCCTTCATCGCCACCCTCGCCACCTTGAGCATCTGCGCCGGCCTCGCCCTCTACATCGCCGGTGGCTCCACCGTCCTGGGCTCCCCGGAGATCGTGCACCTGCTCGGCGGCGGACGTATCCCTGTGATCCCGGGCGCGGGCCACATCGGATGGTTCCCCTACGCCACGCTCGTGGTGATCGTCTTCGCGGTCGTCTGTGCCGTCATCTTGCACAAGCTGGTCTGGGGACGATGGATCTACGCCGTCGGTGGCAGCCCTGAAGCCGCGGTCCGCACGGGCGTGCCGATGAACGGGACGTTGATCTCGGTCTACGTCATGAGCGGGCTGTCGGGGGCCATCGGCGGCATGCTCTTCGTCGGAGCCGCCAACGCCGGCTCGCCGTTCACCGGGCAGGGCATGGAGCTCAGCGCCATCGCCGCGGTGATCATCGGCGGCGGCAGCTTCCTTGGCGGCCGTGGCGGTGTCTTGAACGCCCTGACAGGTGCGTTGATCCTCGGGGTCATGCACAACGGCCTCAACCTGCTCGGTCTCGACCCGAACTTCCAGTACATCGCGGTGGGAGTGGTCGTCCTCGTCGCGGTCGAGCTCGACGTCTTGCGGGCCCTCGTCGAGAACCGGTTCCGAAGCATGCAGGCGAGGCTCGCATGACTGACGCCGTTCACGTCGTGGTG
>CAVTNH010000007.1:0-80388 GCA_963736025.1 uncultured Chloroflexia bacterium | reverse complement strand
CGGCCCTCATGCAGGTGATGCCGTGGCCGAACCTGCACGTGTGGTGGGGCGACGAGCGCTACGTCCCGCGCGACCATCCGCTGTCGAACGCCAAGCCGTTCGACGACATCGTGGCCGGTATCGGCCTTGGCGAGGAAGGCACGGCCGGGGGCGGCTGGCCGGGCGAGCCCCTGCCGTTCGACCAGATCCACCCATTTCGAGCCGGCGAGGCGATCGCGACGGGCCGGGGTCCGGAGTGGTGCGCCTCCGCGCTCGCCGACGAGCTGCGGGCGGTCGGGCCGGCGGCGACCGACGGCGGCTGGCCGGTCTTCGACGTCCTGCTCCTCGGGGTCGGGGCCGACGGGCACCTCCTGTCGGTCTTCCCGGGCTCGCCGGCGCTCGGCGCCGCCGACCTCGCGATGGCCATCCCCGCGCCCACCCACATCGAGCCACACGTCGAGCGCGTGACGCTCAACCCGGCCGTGGTCGGGGCCGCGCGTCAGGTCGTGATCGTCGCCACCGGGCCGGACAAGGCACCGGTCCTCGGCGAGATCTTCGGCCCGACCCGCGATCCGAGCCGGTGGCCGGCGCAGCTCGCGCTGCGGGCGGGCGCGACATGGATCCTCGACGCGGCCGCGGCCGCGAACCTGCCGCCGCGTCCCTGATCGCGGCGTGACCGACCCGGGCCCGACCGAGCTCGTCCGGTCGGCTGACGGCACGTCCATCGCGGTCTTCCGGAGCGGCGTCGGCCCACCGCTCATCCTCGTCCATGGCGCGAGCGCCGACCACACGACGTTCCGCGTCGTCGGCCCACGGCTGGCCCGGCACTTCACGCTCCACGCCATCGACCGGCGCGGACGTGGCGCGTCGGGCGACACAGAGCCGTACGCCATCGCGCGAGAGTTCGAGGACGTGGCCGCGGTCGCCGACGCGGTGGCCGTCGAGACGGGCGGACCGGTGCCGGTCTTCGGGCACTCGTACGGCGGCCGGACGGCGCTCGGCGCGGCGCTCCTGACCGACCGGATCGAGCCGCGTCATCTCGTACGAGGGCGCCCCGACGCCGCCGGGCGCCAGCTACCACCCGAGCGGCCTGGACGCCGAGCTGGCGGCGCACCTCGCAGCCGGCGATCCGGTCGCCGTCCTCTCCACGTTCATGACCCGCGTCGTCGGGATGGACGAGGCCGAACTCGCGGCCTACCGCGCCGACCCGGTCTGGCCGCTTGCGGGTCGCGGCGGCCCCGACGATCGTCCGCGAGCTCGACGCCGAGATGGATCCCGCCGCGTCGCTCGAGACGCTGGGCCGGGGTCCGCCAACCGGTGCTGCAGCTGCTCGGCAGCGAGAGCCTGCCGGCGTTCCGGGAGGCCACCTACGCCTTCGATGCCCGGCTGGCGGACGGCCGCGTCATCGAGATCCCGGGCGCCAAGCATGCCGCTCATCACACCCGGCCGGACGCCGTCGTGACGGCGGTGCGCGACTTCGTGGCGGCCGGCCTTCCGCCCGTGCGAGACTGAGGCCATGCTGCAGATGGACATCCTCGGTTGGATCGTGGTCGGATTCATCGCCGGCGCGATCTCGGGCGCGCTGCTGGGCGGCAAGACCGCGCGTGGCTGCCTGCCCAACGTCCTGGTCGGCATCCTGGGCGGTGTCATCGGCGGCTGGCTGGCCCAGCAGATGAACCTGGGCCAGGCGCAGGGCTTCATCGCCGCCGTCGTCGTCGCCGTCTTCGGGGCGCTGGTCATCCGGCTCATCCTCAACGCCGCCAGCCGGTCGGACTGACGGGACGGCGGACCCGCATCGGCCGGTCCGCTACCATCGAGCCATGACCGACTCCCCGACCGAGGCCACACCCGGCGGACCCCCCGCCGACGAGCGGCCGTACTCCCCGGGTCTCGAGGGCGTCCTCGCCGGCGAGACCTCGCTCAGCCAGGTCGACGGCATCCGCGGACGGCTGCTCTACCGCGGCTATCGGATCGGCGATCTCGTCGAGCACGGCACGTACCCCGTGGTCGCCAACCTGCTGTGGACCGGCGACTGGGATCCGACGCAGCGCCTCGCGACGGCGCCCGTTCCGGACGCGGTGCTGACCGTGCTCCGCGCGCTGCCCCGCGAGGCCAAGCCGATGGACGCGCTCCGGACGGCGGTCTCCGCATGGGGAGCGACGCACAAGCTCGACTGGCCGCCGACCGTCGAGCAGGCACGGGCCCTCACCGCGACCTCGCCGTCGGTGCTGGCGGCGTTCACGCGGCTGCGCCAGGGCCTCGAGCCGATCGACCCCGATCCCTCGCTCGACCTCGTCGAGGGGTTCCTCTACCAGATCACCGGCGAGCGGCCGGACCCCGGCAACGCCCGCGCCCTGGACGCCTACTTCATCGTCGGCGCGGAGCACGGCTTCAACGCCTCGACGTTCACCGCGCGGGTCATCACGTCCACGCAGTCGGACATCGCCTCGGCGGTCTCGGGCGCCATCGGGACGATGAAGGGGCCGCTCCACGGCGGCGCGCCCTCGGAGGTCGTGGACCAGCTCAGCCAGATCGGCTCACCCGAGCGTGCCGAGGAGTGGCTCAACGACGCGATCGACCGGAAGGAACGCCTGATGGGCTTCGGGCACCGCGTCTACCGCGCCTACGACCCGCGCGCGGCGGCGCTCCGCAAGGTCGCCGAGTCGATGCCCCATCCGCCCGAGTGGCTCGCGCTCGCGATCGCGGTCGAGGACGTCGCCCTGCGCGTGCTGGCCGAACGCCACCCCGAGCGGGCGCTCAAGACCAACGTCGAGTTCTACGCGGCGCCGGTGCTCCAGGGCGTCGGCCTCTCGCCCGACCTGTTCCCCGCCACGTTCTCGCTGGCCCGCCACGCCGGCTGGACGGCACACGTCCTCGAGCAGGCCGCCGACAACCGGCTGATCCGCCCCGACGTGCGCTACGTCGGACCCGCGGAGCGCGACCTCCCGGCCTGAGCCCGCGCTTGCCCCTGCCGGCCCGCCCGCCGTTCTCCGCCAAATGCGTTCCGTGGTGACCGTTAGGCGCGGCCCAGGCCTGATCGGCCGATCCGCTCGATATGCATCCCGATGCATGGAGCGCCCGAATCTGGCGGACGAGTGCCTAACGCTCCTGCGGGGCATCTGGCGGAGTTCGAGGGCGGGCGAGTCTCGCGGGGCTACAGCCAGCCGCGGCGCCGGAACAGGACACGAGCACGACGTCACGTCATCAGGCGAGATCACGAGAACGCCGGTCCGCCTTCGCCCGGGAACGTGCACGTTCATGCCGAAGATGCTCGCGACGAGGGTCAGCGGCAGCAGCACGACGCTCGCCGCGGTCAGCACCCGGAACGAGTCGTTCAGGCGATGGCGACAGCACCGACTCGTTGGTCGACTCGAGCGCCTCGACGACCTCCTTGTAGTTCTCGAGCGTGTCCCACGTCCGCTCGGCCGCGTCGGAGATGTCGTCGAAGTAGATCTCCAGCTCTTCCTGGAGGTAGCGCTGCTTGGTCCGCTCGAGGTCGCGGAGCACGGCGCGCTGCGGTCGCACGATCTTGCGGAAGTTGATGATCTCCTGCTTCGCCTCGGAGAGCTCACGCACGATCTCGGACGAGCGTCCCTCGAAGATGTCGTCCTCGAGGCGCTCGAGCTTGAGGCCCATCTTGCGCAGCATCGGGAACGCCGCGTCGACGCCGGTGTCCACGATCTTGTACAGCAGGTAGCCCGAGCCCTTCGAGAAGACCTCCTCGCGCAGGTCGTCCTTCTCGCGATAGCGCTCGAACATCGCCGACAGCGGCGGCAGGGGGATGTTCGGCAGCGTGATCAGGTAGTCGGGGCCCAGGAAGAGGTCGAGCTCGGCGGTCAGGATGCGTCCGGTGTCCTTGTCGAACAGCGGGAAGTGCAGAACGATGAAGACGTAGTCGTCGTACTGGTCGAGCTTCGGGCGCTGGTTGCGCGAGTAGACGTCCTCGTAGTCGAGCGGGTGGAAGTCGAAGTTCTCCTCGAGCCAGTCCCGGTCGGCGCTCGCGCGGCGACTCGATGTGGATCCAGCGCAGTCCGGCCGCCTCGATGATGTCGGGCGCGGAGACGTCCACGGGCAGCACCGCATCCGGCGAACCGGGGGCGCGTCGCGAGCGCGGTCGCGGGAGCGGACGAGGCAGGGCGATGTTCGGCACGGCGACATCGTAGCCGCCCGCGCTTGAAGACGGACCGGTACGGACAGGCCATGGGGTCCGGGTGGGTCTGGTGGGGTCGTCGCGGCCTCAGCCGCGGGGCGGCACGTCCAGCCAGCCCTCGCGCAGGGCCCGTGTCGCGAGCTCGGTGCGCGACGTGACGCCGACCCGCTCGAACACGCGCGCGAGGTGCGTCTCGACGGTCTTCGCCCCGATCCCGAGCGCAGCCCCGATCTCGTCGTTGCTGCGGCCGTCGGCCACGAGGCGGACGACGTCGTGCTCGCGCGGCGTGAGCCGGATCGCGCTCGTGCCGGGCCGGACCGCGAAGGCCAGCCCGCCCGCGGCGACCCGCCGGATCGCGTCGAGCAACTCGGGGAGTGGCGCGGTCTTGAGCACGAACCCGGCGGCGCCCAGGTGGAGGGCCGCCTCGGCGTACTGCGGGTAGTCGTACGCGGTCAGCACGATGACGGCCGGCAGGTCCGGATCGCCGGTGAGCAGGCCGAGACCGCTGTCGGCCCCGAGCCGGATGTCGAGGAGCAGGACGTCGACCGCGGCACGGTCCGCGAGCCCGGCTCCGCGCGCCGCATCGAGCGACGGCGCCACGCCGACGACGTCGATGTCCTCCTGCGAGCGGAGGAGCGCGGCGGTCCCCTCGCCGACCACCGGGTGGTCGTCGATGACGCCGACCCGGATCAGTGCGCCCGCCAATCCAGCTTCACGTGCGTGCCGCCGGCCGGCCACCGGCGCACGTCGAGGATCGCCCCGATCGCCTCGGCGCGCTGCTGCATGTTGATGAGCCCGAAGTGGCCCGCTCGCTCGGCCGCGTCGCCGGCGTCGGGTTCGATGCCGGGACCGGCGTCGTCGATCGACAGCGACGCGCCCGCGCCCGATGTCGAGTACCGAACGACGATCGGCGGCTTGCCGTGCTTGACCGCGTTCGACAGAGCTTCCTGGGCGACCCGGAAGAACGCGAGTTCGACGTCCGGCGGCGGCCGCGTCCCGTCGGTCCGCTCGAGGCGGACCTCGCCGCCGGCGAGCCGCTCGATGCGGAAGCACGAGCCAGTCGAGCGCCGGCCCGACCCCGAGGTCGTCGAGGATCGGCAGGCGGAGGTCGCCGCAGATGGCCCGCAGGCGATCCGACACTGCCCGCGCGATGTCGGCGCCCTCCGTGTCGCCGGCGGCATCGAGCCGGTGGACGAGCAGCGTCAATTCCTGGAGCGCGTCGTCGTGGATGTCGGCCGCGACGCGCGCCCGTTCCGCCTCGGTGGCCGCGACGACGAGGTCGCGCTGGAGAGTGGCGCGGGTCGCGAGCCTCGCCAATGGCCGGATCGTGAACCGGCCGGCCAGCAGGACGAAGGCGAACCAGAGCTGCAGCGGGATGAGGTACGGCGCCATGTCCGTCGCGAGCGCCATGAGCGGCGTGACCCCGACCACCGCGAACTCGGTCGATTCGAGGACGTGACCGCTGGACGCCGCCGCGCCGCGCAACCCGCCGGGCTGGATGGGTCCGGCGGCGGCGAGCCCCGGGATCAGCGGGATCGCCCCGACCAGCGCCCAGCGGGCGATCCCCTCGCCCGTCCACACGTCCGTGGTCGCGACCGCGATGGCGATGACGGCGGCACCTGCGGTGCAGATCGTGACGACGAGGGTGACGAGCCTCCGCTCCTCCGGTTGATCGATGCGCTCGGTGAGCGCCATCGCGAGTGGGACCATCGCCAGCACCGTCACGAGCCCGCCGATCGCCACCAGGAACGGCGACCAGCTCGCCTCGAGAGGCCGGGTGAGGAACGGGACGGCGGTCGCCACGGCGAGAGAAACGGCCAACGGCCGGAGTGTCTCGCCCGCCCGGCCGCTGGCCAGGAACCAGCCGACGAGCATGAGCAACGCCGCGCCGAGAGCGACCGCGGGGAGCGACTGACGGATCCCGTCCAGTCCGTCGTCGTAGAACGACGACAGCGCCCATTCGTCGGGTCTGCCTTCCTCGAGACCCGACGGCTGGATGGCCGTCAGGTCCCTGGTGTCCTGGACCGTGAGCACGTAGAGCTCGCCAGGGTCGATGGAGACGATCGTCGGCTCCTGGGGCTCGACCCCGATCGGGCTGACGATCGGGTACTCCCCGGTCGACGGGTCCGGCGACGGCTCGACGTCCGGATAGATGTACTGAGGCAGGCGGATGAGCTCGACCCCGTTGAGCTGCGTGACGATCATCCCGGCCTGGATGCCGTACTGCTCGGCCCGGCTGTGTGGGTTCACGGCGACGACGATCACCCGACCCTGATCGTCGACGGTCAGGGTGATGCCGGTGTCGTACCGGCCGAACATCAGCGTCCCGACCCCGAGGACCATCGCCACCACGGCGATCCCGATGGCGACCCGGTCTCGCAGGCGAGCGTCCATGCCGGAACCGTAGCAGAGGCTCTAAGGCCCGGACCGTCCGGTGAATCCCTGAACGACGGTCCGGCTGGGCCGCCGTTCTCAGGCAGCCCGCGCGGTGGGTGCCTGCGTCCGCGACCGCGTCGAGCGAAGGCGGACCGCGATCGCGATCGCGCCGAGCAGGAAGATCGCGCCACCGACGATGAACGGCCCCGATGCGCCGCCGACCGACGCGACACCGGCCCCGATCGCCGGTCCGATGATGCCGGCGGCGTAGAGCGGCAGGTAGACGAGGTTGAGCGTCGCCGACCGGCGCTCGGGCGGGGCCTCGAGCGCGAGCAGCCCGAAGACCATGGCACTCACGGTCGCCGTGGCCGTGCCGAGGACCACTGCCAACAACGCCAGTGAGGCGACCGCCTCAACGAACGGCATGAGCAACAGGACGACGCCCGCGCCCGCGAGCGCCGCCACCAGGACGGGGCGGAACCCGACGCGATCGCCGAGCACGCCACCGAGCGGCGCCACGAGGCCGCCGACGAGCGCGGCCGTGCCCATCACGAGCCCGACGGCCGACGCATACCCGGGGCCCGGGCCGGTCAGGCCCTCGACGAGGATCGGGATGTACGGCCGGCTCATCTGCGTCGCGATGTAGGAGACGCCGAAGATCGCGAAGATCCGGCGAACGGACGGGTCCATCAGCACGCCCCGGACGGCACCGAAGGCGAGCGAGAGGACGCTCCCCGTCGGGACGACCTCCGGCCGCACTTCCTTCGAACCGAAGGCGACGAGGAGCGCGGTCCCCACCGAGAACGCAGCCGACAGCCAGAAGACGCCGGCGAGCGGCCAGCCGAAGCGCGTCGATCAGGATCCCGGCGAGGATGGGGCCGACCGCGAACCCGATCGGACCGGACGCCCCGAACACGGCGATCGTCGTGCCGAGCCGGTGCGTCGGGGTCACGTCGCGGATGCCCGCGAGCATCACGCCGGTGTTGCCCAGCTGGAACCCGATGAGCAGCATCGAGAGGGCGAGCTGCCAGGGCTCCTGCGAGAGCGCGACGCCCGCGAACACGACGGCCTCGACGAGGGCGCTGCGGACGATGACGGCCTTGCGGCTGTACTTGTCGGCCCAGACGCCCCACAGCGGGACGAGCGGCATCCCGACCACGAAGACCAGCGCACTGAAGAGCCCGATGAACGCGAGCCGGTCGGCTTCGGCGACGCCCATCTGGCGCAGGTACGCCGGCAGGAGCGCGAAGACCTGGCTGACGCCGAGGCCCTCGACCATCGAGGTGACCCAGAAGACCGCGACGAGGACGCGCCAGTCCTGGGCCGGGCGTGAGGGTGGGACTGAGGGCGCCGTCAGGGCACCGGGGTCGGGCATCGGCGGAAGCCTAGCCGATGCGCGGGACCGGCTTGCGGGACGCACGAAAGCGCCCGAAGGAACTGGTGGGACACCGAGCGTTCAGCGGGTCCTGGGGCTTCAGCAAGCTGCAGTCCCTGGTCGCCGCCGGGTCCCTCGCTCGCTAGCCTTGCGACTCTCGAGCCCGGTTCCCGGGGCCGCTGCGTGGATCGCTCCTCGCTGCGGTCTGGCGGTTCACTCCTGCCCCTTCGGGCGAGACCAATGTACGGTCCGGGGGCCCAGAACCACAACGGGCTTATCCACGAACTTGCAGGCGGAGCCCTCGACCTTATCCCCGAAGTTGTGGACGTTGTGGACGGGTTGTGGATACTCGTCCGGGAGGTGCCCGATCCATGGCCCATCTGCTCGCGCGGCTCGTGGCGATCAACGACCGGTGGGCGCGCCCCTTCGGTGACTTCAACCATCGCTGGCTGTCGGCGCTGTTCGGACCGATCCGCCCGATCAAGGACCTGCTGAACGGCCGCTGGCTGGGCCATCCGCTCCACGCGGCACTGACGGACATCCCGATCGGCCTGCTCCTCGGCGCGGTCATCCTCGACCTGGCCGACCAACGGGCGGCCGCCGACATCGCGCTCGCGGGGACGATCCTCTTCATGGTCCTCTCGGCCGTGGCGGGGCTGGCGGACTACACCGACACGGACGGCACCGCCCGGACGCGCGCGACCACCCACGCGACGCTCATGACGATCGCGCTCGTGGTCCTGATCGTCTCCCTGGTCATCCGGGCGGGCGACCCGGTCGACCGGACGGTCGCGATCGTCCTCGGCATCGTCGCCTTCGGGCTGGTGTCGGCGGGGGCGTTCGTCGGCGGAGACGTCGTGTACCTCCTCGGCAACATGGTCAGCCGCCACGCGTTCCGCGGGGCCGGCACGAAGTGGATCAAGCTCGAGCTCGGCGCGCTTGCCAGCCTCGACGACCTCGCCGAGGCGACGCCCACGAAGATGAAGGCGGGCATCAACGACCTCGTCGTGATCCGGCTGGGCGAACGGGTCTTCGCGCTCCACGCCACCTGCGCCCACGCCGGCGGGCCACTGGACAAGGGCACGATCGTCAACGGCTGCGTGCAGTGCCCGTGGCACGGCGCCCGGTACCGGATCGAGGACGGCCACGTCGTGCGCGGCCCATCGGTCTACGACCAGCCCGCGTACGAGATCCAGGCGGCCGAGGGCGGTGGCTACGAGGTGCGCCGGATCGCCTCGTAGGGGGCCATCATCTGGGCATGCGGCCCATCGAGCTCCCGGAACCGTGCCTTGTCGTGCTCGTCGGGCCGGCAGGTTCGGGCAAGTCCACCCTGGCCGCACGACACTTCGCGCCGGACGAGGTCCTGTCCTCGGATGCGTACCGGAAGCTCGTGAGCGGCGACGAGGCGGACCAGCGGGCGACCGGACTCGCGTTCCGCCGGCTGCACGACGACGTCGCGGCCCGCCTCCGAGCGCGTCGACTGTCGGTCATCGATGCCACGAACCTGACCCGCCACGCCCGCCTGACGCTCCTGGCGCGCGCCCGGGATGCGGACGTCCCGGCCGTCGCGATCGTCCTCGACCTGCCGCCGGCCGTCGTCCACGCCCGGAACGCCGGGAGGGTGACGCGGGTCGTCGACCAGGCGGTCGTCGAGCGCCAGCTGGCGACCCTGCGCGCCACGGTCGACGCCGATGCGCTCGCATCGGAGGGGTTCACCACGGTCGTCGTCCTCGACGACGCTGCGCTCGTGGATGCGCTGCGGTTCGAGCGGGCAGGGACGTAGAAAGCGCCGACCCTATGCGGACCCGGCGCCGATCAGGGCGATGGCCAGCATCGCGAGACCGATCCCGACAGCGTGCCGGCCGCTGACCCGCTCGCGCAGGACCAGGGCCGCCAGGAGGATGGTCACGACCGGATACAGGGCCGACACGATCGACGCGACGGCCAGCGAGCCCGTCTGCACGGCGAGGATGAACGCGCCCGTGGCGGTCATCTCGAGGACGCCGATGGCCGCGATCGCCGGCAGCAGCGAGCGTTCCGGCCGCCACGCCGAGCGTGTGACGATGACGACGAGCGCGACCAGCACCGCCTGGGTCGCGCGGATGATCGCCAGCGGACCGAGCACCGCGTCCTCGCCGATCTGGGCGATCGTGATCTCATAGAGCCCGAAGGCAGATCCCGCGAGCACGGCCGGTCGCAAGCCGGCCCGGCCGGTGCCGTCGGCATCGGTCTCCCACGAGACGAGGACGACCGCGGCCAGCGCGACGCCGATCCCGATGGACACCACGACCGGTGGAGCGCCCTGCAGGACGACCCCGCCCGCGACCGGGATGACGGAGGCCAGGATGGCCGTGACCGGCGCGACGATCCCCATCCGCCCGACGGCGAGGCCGCGGTACAGGGCGGTGATGCCCGTCGCGCCGAGGATCCCGGCGAGGATGGACCAGGCGATGTCGGGCGGGCCCGGCAGTGTCCCGCCGGCCACGACGGCCAGCGCGATCGCGAGGGCCGCGCCGCACGACTGCGAGATCAGCACGACGCCCAGGAGTGGCGCCCGCCGCGAGATCACGCCGCCCCCGAAGTCCGACGACCCGTAGGCCGCCGCCGCGATCAGGCCGAGCGTGACCGTCGCGATGGCGGGCTCGAGCTCCATGGCCGCATCATCGCGACGGGGCGTTTGATCCCTTCTCGGGTCTAGCTGCTGCCGACCCCGATGAGGACGATCGCGAGGGCCGCCAGTCCGATCCCGGCGGCATGCGATCGGGTCACGCGCTCGCGCAGGAAGACCGTGGCGAGGATCACGGTCGTGACCGGGTACAGCGACGACACCACCGACGCGACCGCCAGCGCGCCGCTCTGGACGGCCAGGATGTAGGCGCCGTTGCCGACCATGTCGAGGACGCCGATCCCGACCAGCGGGAGGACGAGCGTTCGGGGCGGCCGCCAGTCCGAGCGGGTGACGAGGATGATGCCCACGATCAGCACGGCCTCGGCGGTCCGGACGATCGAGAGCGGGCCGAAGACGTGGCCGTCGCTGACCTGGGCGATGCACACGCTGAACAGGCCGATCATCGAACCGGCCAGCACCGCCAGGCCGAGGCCGGCCCGCCCGCCGCCCTCGTCCGCGACGCGCGACACCAGCACGACCGCGACGATCGCGACGACGATGCCGACGGTGACGAGCTGGTCCGGCCAGCCTTCGAGCACGATGCCCGCGGCGACCGGGATGATCGCGGCGAGGACGCCGGTGACCGGTGCGACGATCCCCATCCGCCCGACGGCCAGGCCGCGGTACAGGGACGTGATCCCGACGCCGCCGGCGATCCCGCCGAGGACGGACCACCCGACGTCGGCGGCGGTCGGCATGCCCTCGTCGCGGAGGACGGTCAGGCCGACCGAGACCACCATGCCCACGACCTGCGAGATGAGCGCGACGCCGAACACGGAGGTGCGCCGGCTCATCAGGCCGCCCCCGAAGTCACCGCCTCCCCACGCGACGGCGGACACCAGCCCGAACAGGACGGTCGCGATCGCCGGGTCGGGTCCGATCAGGGGCCGGATCCCTCAGGCGGGGCATCGTCGTCGACCGCCGTCGGCCCGGGCAGCTCGACGACCGCGTCGGCGACAGCGTCGTAGCGCTCGGAGCAGGTCAGGTAGATGACCTGGAAGTCGGTCGTGATGCCCTTGAGGAGGGTCAGGGCGCGGGCCGCCCGGGCGTCGTCGAGGGTGACGAACGGGTCGTCGAAGATGAGCGGCGGACGGCGATCGCCGGTCACGAGCCGGACGAGGCCCAGCCGCGCGGTCAGGTAGACGAGGTCCATCGTGCCCTGGCTGAGCGCGGTGACCTTGACCCAGTCGCGCTTCTCCGGGGCCCGGACCTCGATGTCGAGGGTCTTGTCGTCCACGCGGACGTGGCGGTATCGACCGGCCGTCGCCCCGTCGAGGTCGCGGACCATCCGCTTCTCGAGGAAGCGGGTCGCCGACTTCATCGTCGCCTGCTCGGCCTTGACGATCATGTCGAGCGCAGTGGTGTAGACGCGCTGGCGGCGCTGGAGCGCGGCGAGCTCCTCGTTCCACCGGGCCAGCGATTCCGCGTGGCCGGCGACTTCTTCGGCGTCGACCGCGTTCGCCTCGACCCTGGCCCGGGCGTTGGCCTCGTCGTCGCGGGCGCGCTCGAGCGCCGTCTCCTGGTCGCGGACCTCGACCTCGAGACGCTCGCGGGCGCGCGGCTCCTTGGCGATCGGCCCGAGGGCCTCGAGCGCGCTGTTCCTCTCGGAGATCTCCAGGGCCGCGGCGTCGCGCGTCGGGACGAGCGATTCGGGCGGCTGCTTGCCGACGAGCCCCTCGAGCTGCGCGGCGAGGACGTCGATCCGCGCGACGTGTGCCTCCTCGCGCGTGAGCAGGTCCTCGGCCGTCGCGATGTCGGCCAGACCCAGCCCCTCGAGACGCTTCGCGAGGTCGGCCTCGACGACGGCGAGCTCCGCCTCGATCTCGGATCGACCCCGGAGGCGTCGGTCGATCTCGGTGTCGCGGAGCTCGGTGCCCATGTGGTAGCTGCGGCGCATCCACAACGCGACCGCGGCGAGGATGAGCCCGATGCCGCCGATGATCCCGCCGATGAGGCTCGGGATGGTGCCCGGCTCCGCGATGCCGAGGACATCGACGGCGATCGAGCCGCCGGCGATGACGAGGCCGATGATCGTCAGCGCGACGCCCCAGCGCGACAGGGGGCGCCAGCTCGGCTCGGCCTCGACCTCGAAGGTGACCGGGACCTCGCCCGCGAGGGCGGCCCGCAGCTCCCGCGCCTTCTGGTCGAGGGCCCGGAGGCGCTCGACGCCGGCACGGAGGACCGGGAGCGGGTTGGGCGACGGATGGGTGGCGGCGAGGAGCGCGATCTGGTCGTTCACCTCGACGGCCTGCCGGAATCGCTCGTAGCGGTCCTGGGCCGCGGCGCGCTCGGTGGCGAGGCGTTCGGCCTGGCGTGCCTTCTCCAGCATCCCGCGACGCTCGGCCAGGGCCGTCTCGGCCTGGGCGCGGCGCTCGAGGGCGCCCGCGAGGGCATCGCGATCGCGAGCCAGCTGGGCGAGGGCCAGGTCACCCTGTTCGAGGGCCTGCCCGGACCGGACGACCTCGGCTTCCGCGACCTTCAGGAGACCCGGATTCTTGTCGCCCTTGGTCGTGAGGCCGTGGATGGCCTGTTCCAGCTTTCGCTTGGCCCGGCTGGTCCCGCGGTCCCCGCCGCTGATCGACGCCTGGAGCCGGTCGCGCAGGGTGCCCTCGTCGTGGTCCAGGTCGGCGAGCTCGTGATGGCGGACGGACGCGGTCGAGCGGAAGAAGGCCTCGTTGGGGATGCCGGTCAGCTCGGCGAGGACCTGGTCGGCCAGGGCCGGGTCCGTGATGGACTGGCCGTCGTAGTCGAGCCGGACCGTCCCCCGCGACCCGGCGAAGGTCTTCTCGAGTTGGCCGGCCTTCGCGCCGTCCTCGTCGTCCTGCTCGAAATCGACGGTGATGACCGAGCGCGCGTCCTCCGCGGCGTCCCACGGGCGGAACGCGTCCAGGTCGCCGGCCGAGCTCGTCACCCGGCGGGTGATGGCGAGCTCGATCGCCCGCTGGATCGTCGACTTGCCCGCCTCGTTCGGGCCGCGGACGACCGTCAGGCCGGGCGCCAGGTCGACGGAGAGGTGGCGGTAGCGGCGGAAGTCGCGCAGCTCGAGCCGGCGGATCCTCACAGCGAGACCTCGTGGCCGGCCAGCAGCAACCGCCCGAGACGCAGGGCGTCGCGCAGCTCGGCAGCCTCGTCGGCCTTGTCGGCCGCCTCGAGCTCGGCGATCTGCGCCTCCAGGTCGCGGATGAAGGCCCCGACCACGGTGTCGGGCGACGGCAGCGTGCCCTCGGTCAACGCGGGCAGCGAGACGTCGCGCACGCGGACCTTGAGGAACGAGGGGGCGAGCGCCGATTCGATCTCGTCGATGTGGAGGTCGAGCTCGTCCGGCCGGACGCCGACGATCCGCACGTCGAGCACCAGATCGGGGTCGGCCCGCTTGGCCAGACCCGCGATGAGCTCGGGTTGCGTGCCGATCCCGGTCGCGTCGAGCTGGACGCGCTGGAACGTGGTCCGACCCACGATCCGGTCCTCGATCGTGACGATCCGCTTGCCGTCGACGTTCTCGAGCTCGACGAGCAGGACCTTGCCCGCGCGATCCTGGTCGAGGGCGACCGCCTCCGGGGCGCCGGCGTACGCGTAGGCGACCGCGCCCGCGCGAGCCTGCTGCGTCGAGTGCCAGTGACCGAGTGCGAGGTAGTCGAGCCGGGAGTTCGCGATCTCCTCGGTCGTGATGACGACCTCGTCGCGATCGGTCTTGCCGGGGATGGCGATCGAGCCGTGGACCATGCCGATCCGCCAGGTCGCACCCGCCGCATCGGTCGATGCGTCGAGTCCGGCGAGCGGGCTGGACGGGGCGCGCTTGGTGTCGAAGACGCGGGCCACGACGACCGCGTCCAGCGCGGGGAGGTGGATCCTGGACACGTCGGGCGTGAGGACGGTCACGAGATCGTCGCGCTCGGTGCTGCCGGCCATCGCCTTGAGGTCGTACGCGCGATAGATCGAGGTCCGGTCGTAGACGTCGTGGGTGCCGGGGATGATGACCGTCCGGATGCGCGCCTCGACGAGGCGCTTGAGCTCGCCGACGACGCGCTCGACCGAGCGACGCGGCTGGACGTTGGAGTCGAAGAGGTCGCCGGCGATCAGGAAGAGGTCGACCTTCTCGGCCAGGGCCAGGTCGACCGTGGCGCGGAACGCGGCGAACTGGCGATCCCGCTGGGCGGCCGCCTGGACCCCGAGGTCGTCGTGGCGCGCGCCGAGATGGATGTCCGCGGTGTGGATGATCCGTAGCATCCGGTTGTCGGCGGGCCTCCCTGGTCGGTCACGATCCGGACGACGCGACCCGGGCGGTCGGGCTGGGCCCGATCGGGCCGCCGAGCGGCCCGCGGGTCCAGCGCGAGCGAGGCGCCCCCATGACTCCCCGCTCGCCGCCCCGAATCTCGTCTCTCATTGTGACAGGTACGGTGTCACGACCGCCACTCGGCAGCGCCGGCGTCGCTCGACGACCCAGAATCGCGGATGCGTCGTATCATGCGCGGCCTGACACCCGGTGCGCCCCGAACAGGGAACTCCATATCGGCACCTTGGGTCGCGCGGCCCCGGCTTCTCTCGCCAGCACCTCGCACGTCCCGTCCGCCGATGCGGCTGCCCTCCGGGCGCACGAACACCGAACTCGTGATCCCTCGGAGGAGCAAGTGACCTACGTCGATCGAACCCTGACCTGTGTCGACTGCGGGGTGGAATTCATCCACTCCGCGGCCGACCAGGAGTACTACGTGGAGAAGGGGTTCACCAGCGAACCGAAGCGCTGCACGAGCTGCCGCGCCAGCCGTCGAGCCGCCCGGGATCCCGGGTACGACGTCCGGGAGATCGGTGGACCGCGCGGCTACGAGCGTGGCGACGACCGCGCCTCGCGTGAGTATTTCGCCGTCATCTGCTCGTCCTGCGGCAACCAGGCCCAGGTCCCGTTCAAGCCGCGGATGGACCGACCGGTCTACTGCTCCGACTGCTTCCGGACCGTCCGCCCGGACACCGCCTAGACCGGCGCAGCTAGAGGCGGAACGTCTCCCCGGCGCGATGCCGCTCGCGCCGGTGACCCCGCCAGACCGTCACCCGGGCCGCGCCGTGGACCTGCCAGGACCCGTCGCGGCCGATGACGGCGGTCTCCTCGTCGATCCCGAGCACGACCGACCCGCGCGGCGCCTGGAGCGCCACGAGCGCGGACATCGGCTCGGGCCACGCGTCGTAGTGCGGCACGACCGACGCGCTCGGCGCGAACCCGAGGGCCGGCCGCCAGCGCAGCGGGAACGGGAGCACCCGGACCCGCAGGTCGAAGACATGTCCAGCCAGCGCCATCGCCCCGGCCGAGCACCCGGCCAGGACGGCGCCGCGCTCGTGCGCCGCCATCAGGGCCCGGCCCACCGCGCTGCCGTCGAGCACGCTCAGCAGGTAGCCGGGCTTGCCGCCCGAGAGATAGACGAGATCGGCCTCGCCGATGGCCTGGGCCGCGGCCGCGTCGTCGGCGTCGTGGCGATCGCGGACCAGGACCGGCTCGACCTCGGCGCCGAGCTCCCCGAAATGGGCGACGCCCATCGACGCCCAGCGGTCGAACACCTCCTCGCCATCGGGGTATGAGGCGGTCGGCAGGATCGCCACGCGCGGGCGCGGGCGGCCCGTCGCGGCCAGCAATTCGAGGTCGAATCCGGCCATCGCGGGAAGGAACTCACCGGCGCCGACGAGCGCCACGGGTCCGGGCATCGGCAGAGTCTAGTCCGAAGGCCTTGTCCACGCGGCGACGATGCTGCGACACTGCCGGGGCATGACCCAACGCCAGCGATGGACCCTCGTCGCCACGATCATCGGCTCCGGAGCCGTCTTCCTCGACGGGACCCTCGTCGGCGTCGCGCTCAAGCGGATCGGGCAGGACCTGCCGGCCTCGCTCGTCGGCGTGCTCGAGGGTCAGGCCTACGTCGTCAGCGGCTACCTCGCCGTCCTGGCCGCGCTGCTCATCCTCGCCGGCGCCCTGAGCGACCACTACGGCCGGCGCCGCGTCTATGCGCTCGGCCTGACCGGGTTCGCGCTCACCTCCGCGCTGTGCGGGCTCGCGCCGACGCTCGAGTTGCTGGTCGTCTTCCGGCTCCTCCAGGGGGCCGCCGGCGCGTTGCTCATCCCGGGGTCGCTCGCGCTCATCACCCACGCCTTCGAGGGCGAGGCGCGCGGCCGCGCGTTCGGCATCTGGGCGGCCTCGACGTCGGCGCTGACGGTCATCGGGCCGATCTTCGGCGGGATCATGGTCGACACGATCGGCTGGCGGTTCGCGTTCCTGATCAACGTGCCGCTGCTCGCGTTCGCCCTCTGGGCGACGGTGACCCATGTGGAGGAATCGAAGGACACCGAGACGTCCGCGGGGTTCGACTGGCTCGGCGCCCTCGTCGCGGCGCTCGCGGTCGGCGGTCTCGCGTTCGGCCTCATCCGCGGCCAGGCGCACGAATGGGCGGACACGGCCGCCTGGATCGCCATCGTCGTCGGGGTCGTCGCGCTCGTGCTGTTCCCGATCATGATGGCCACCCGGCCGAACCCCCTTGTGCCGCTCGGGCTCTTCCGCTCGAGGGCGTTCGCGACCGTCAATCTCGCCACGTTCTTCGTCTACGGCGCCCTCTACGTGACGTTCGGCTACCAGCCGCTGGTCCTCCAGGGCGTGCTCGGCTACACGGCCCTCGGGGCCGGGCTCATCGGCCTGCCGAGCGGGATCCTGCTGTCGGTCCTGTCCACCCGGGTCGGGACGGTGGCGGCCCGGGTCGGGGCCCGCCCGTTCCTCGTCGTCGGGCCGCTGATCATGGCCGGCGGGCTGCTCTGGTTCGCGCGGCTCCCGTACGACTCGGAGCCGTGGCTGGCCGCGGTCGAGACGCCGAGCACCCTGATCCCGCCGCTCGACGCGCTGGTCGACGTCCTGCCCGCGATCATCCTGTTCGGGATCGGGATCTCACTGGTCGTCGCGCCGCTGACGAGCACGCTGATGGGCTCGGTCCCCGGCCGCTTCTCGGGGCTCGGGTCGGCGATCAACAACGCGATCTCGCGCGTCGGCCAGCCGCTCCTCGGCGCGATCATCTTCATCGCGATCAGTGCCACGTTCTACTCGGCGCTCGCGACGAGCGCGCCCGACCTGGACACGGGTTCGGCGGAGGTCCGGAGCGCGTTCCAGCCGCTCAACCCCCCGCCCGCCGATGCCACAGCCGCGCAGGCCGCGGCCGCCACGCAGGCCTCGATGGACGCGTTCCACCTCGCCATCCTGGTGTGCGCCGTGCTGCTGGTGATCGGGACCCTGGTGTTCTGGTTCGGGCTGCGAGCCGGCCCGTCGGCGGGCGGATCGGCGTCGTCGCCGCCGGCTCAAGGAGCGGGCTAGGGCTCGTCGGCCGTCAGCCGCGGACCCGGAACGCCCCGCCGTGGCCGGGGATGACGATGTCGGCGGTCGCGAGGACCCTGGCGCGACCGCGCTCGATCGCGTCCTGGTCGGCGCCGAGCGGGTCGATCTCGGGCGTTCGATCGGTGTGCCACCAGAGATGGGTCAGGGCGTACGTGGCGTCGTCGGCCTCGACGATGAGCGTGGCGTCCTCCTCGGTGTGGCCGGGCGTCAGCCACAGCTGGGCCTTCGGGGAGAGCCGGTAGCCGTCACCGTCGTGATCGAGCCACAGGTCGTCGCGGTAGCGCGCCCAGAAGTCGACGACCTCGGCGTTCGGGAACAGGGCGATGTTGATCGTGTGGTCCGGGTGGTGATGGCTCAGGAAGACGTGGGTCACGTCGCCCGCGGACACGCCGAGGGCAGCCAGCGGATCGAGGATGAGCGAGCGGTTCGCGACCATCCCCGGGTCCGCCACGATCAGCGCGTCGCCGTCACGGACCAGGGTGATGCTGGAACCGACGCGGTCGGTCGCGTAGCCCGCATGGAGCACGTGGACGGAAGTCATCGCGCGATGCTAGCGGGCGGCGGGCGCCCGGCCGGGCTCGTCGCGGCACGTGCGATACGCGTCCAAGGCCGTGCGTGCCGATGCGAGACTGGCGACGCCCCGGTCGCCCGCATCACGGAGGCCCCATGACCGTCGATCAGCCAGCCGACCTCGTCCTGACGGGCGGTCGCATCGCCACCATGGATGCGGCGCGGAGCTGGGCGACCGCCCTCGCGGTCCGCGACGGACGGCTCGTGGCGGTCGGACCGGATGCGGCGGTGCGTCCGCTGATCGGCCCGCGGACGCGTGTCATCGAGCTGCGCGGGCGAACGGTCACCCCTGGCTTCCAGGACGCGCACGTCCACCCGGTCAGCAGCGGCGTGGAGATGCTGCGCTGCAACCTGCACGTCTCGCTGGTCGCCTCGGACTACCTGGAGATCATCGCGACGTACGCCCGCGACCGGCCCGACGATCCGTGGATCCGCGGCGGCGGCTGGTACATGGCGGCATTCGAGGGCGGGGCCCCGCGACGCGAAGACCTCGACCGGGTCGTGTCGGATCGCCCCGCCATCCTGGAGAGTCGCGATGGCCACAGCGCCTGGGTGAACACGCGGGCACTCGAGCTTGCCGGAGTCACCGCCGCGACCGCCGATCCATCGGACGGGCGGATCGAGCGCGACGCGGACGGCACGCCGAGCGGGACGCTCCACGAGGGCGCGATCGACCTCGTCGCCCAGTTCGGGCCCGACGACACCCCGGCCGATCAGGAGGAGGGGCTCCGGCTGGGCCAGGCGCACCTGCACTCGCTCGGGATCACCGCGTGGCAGGACGCCATCGTCACACCCGAGAGCGAGGAGCGGGCCTATGTCGCGCTCGCCTCGCGCGGCGAGCTGACGGCCCGCGTCGTCGGTGCGCTGTGGTGGGAGCACGACCGCGGCGCCGAGCAGATCGAGGAGTTCGTCGAGCGCCGCCGCGCCACCGCCATCGGCAGGTACGCCCCGACCAGCGTCAAGCTGATGATGGACGGCGTCCTCGAGAACTTCACCGGCGCCATGCTCGATCCCTATCTCGACGGGCACGGCGGCACCACCGACAACCGGGGCCTCCTCCAGCTCGATGCCCGATGGCCTCATGGACTGGGTCCCGCGACTCGACACGCTCGGGTTCCAGCCCCACTTCCACGCGATCGGCGACCGGGCGGTCCGCGTCGCGCTCGACGCCGTCGAAGCGGCCCGTCGGGCGAACGGGCCATCCGACACGCGGCCCCACATCGCCCACATCCAGGTCATCCACCCCGATGACATCGGGCGGTTCCGGGAGCTCGGCGTGGCGGCGAACGCCCAGCCCCTGTGGGCCGCCCGCGAGGACCAGATGGAGAAGCTCACGATCCCGTTCATCGGCGATCGCTGGCGCTGGCAGTACCCGTTCCGTTCGCTGCGGGCGGCCGGCGCAGTGCTGGTCATGGGTTCCGACTGGAGCGTGTCGAGCGCGGACCCGCTGCTGGAGATGGAGCTCGCGGTCGAGCGGAAGTACCGCGACGTGATCGTCGGCCCTCGAGAACGCGCAGGCTTCGTCGAGCGCGAGGTGTTCATCCCCGAGGAGCGGATCGAGCTGGTCGACGCCCTCGCGGCCTTCACGACCGGCTCGGCCTAGGTCAACCACCTGGATCGCGACACGGGCACTCTCGAAGTCGGGAAGCTGGCCGACCTGACGGTGCTCGATCGCGACCTGTTCGACCGTGGGGCCGGCGCGATCGGGGACGCCCGGGTCGTCGGGACCTTCGTCGAAGGCGCTCCCGTGTACGAGGACCCCGCGCTCGACGGTTGAGCGACGTCGCCCGGGCATGGACGCATATGGACACATGACGATGCCAGATCAGGTACCGACGTCGGTGCCCTGACGGGCCCGGCGGGGCGATGCTCTCCCTGCGCACCGGAAAAGCCGGGCGACAGAAAGGAGAGGACCACGTGAACGCCTACGCGATCTTCGCAGTCAACGAGCACCTCGAGTACCTGCTCGACGAAGCCGCTCACAACCGCGCCATCAACGCCGGGAAGCCCAGCTTCTTCCAGCGGATCGGCAAGTCGGTCGAGAGCCTTCGAGTCAGCGTCGCCAACGCGATCGTGCCGACGCAGGTCCTCCCGAAGCTCGAAGACTACCCATACCGGGGCTGATCTCCTCCCATCACCCCGCCTCCTCCCTCCCAACGCACGAACGACCTCCGACCCTCCGGCGGAGGTCTTCGTGTGTCCGGGACCGATCACGGAAGGTCCGACGGCGTGTTGACGTCGAGGAGCGACGCACCACCGGGGTCGTCCGTGCGCCACTCCCGTTCCGGGACGGTCGCCGCGTGGAGCCCGTCGGGCAGTGCCCGGAGCCGTCGCTGACCGTCGGCCAGCAGGGCCGCGGCCAGGGCCACCGCCGCTGACCGTCGAACCGCCATCGGGATGGGCGGCCGATCGTCGCCGACCTCGAGCACCGCGGCGTCCGCGCCGGCCGCCGTCATCGCCGCGACCAGCCGCGCGAGGACACCCGGCACGATCGCCGGCATGTCGCCGGCCACCACGACGACGATGTCGGCGCGTGTCGCCGCCAGACCGGCCGCCACCCCGGCGAGCGGGCCCTCGTACGCCTGCGCGTCGTGCACGACCTGAACACCGGCCGGGACCGCTGGCGCGGGCCCCGGCGCGACGACGACGAGGACATCGGTCGTCACGCGTCGGGCGGCATCGATCGCGTGGTCGAGCAACGGACGGCCATCGACGGGTTCGGCGAGCTTGTCCCGGCCGAACCGCGACGAGCGACCGCCGGCCAGGACGATCACGGCGACCGTCTCCGTGGCGGTCATCGCGAGCCGAGACCCGTGGCTGCCCGCGGACCCGGCACGTGGCCGGCATCCGTCCGGCGCAGGATCCCGCGGCGGTCGAGGTCCTCGAGGATCGCCATCACGAACTTGCGGCTCGTGCCGGTCGCGTCGCGATAGGCGGCCGGCGTGAGCGGGGCGGTGCCGGCCATCGCGGTCGCGCGCGTAGCGAGCTCCCGGTAGGTCGAGCTCGCATAGGCCAGGTCCGGCTCGAGCACGACGATCCGACCGCTGCGCTCGAGTGCCTGGACTCCGGCCGGCGGGCAGGCCGCAGACCTGGCGGCCGCGGCGAGCGATGGCGGTGTCGGGACCGCGAGTGATCGCTCGAGCCGGTCCATCGCCGCCAGCAGGGCCGGGTCCGGCGCGGCGACCGCGGCGCCGGGGAGTCGCAGGCGGTCGCCGGCACGGACCAGGCGACCGGCACGGACCAGCGCATCGAGTGACGGCCGTCGCGCCGGCGGCGGCATCCTCCCGACGCACGGCGGCCGCGCGCCGGATCGTCCGCGCGACGGCGGTCCGGACGACCGCGAGCGACGCCTCCGACCCCGGCGCGTCCGTCACGGACGCGAGAGCGGTGGCCTCGGCGGCGTCGGTCACGTCGGCCGCGAGCGCGACCGCGCCATCGGCGACGGTCGCTCCGTGCAGGTCGAGCCGCGCGGACCGGGCCGCCGCGCTGTCGCCCGACGCGACCGCCTCGGCCAGTCGGCCCATCCGTTCGACGGTCTGGCGGCGGCGCGAGATCGCGCGCGGCGGTTCGATGTCCAGCACCGCGCCGCCGACGATCGGATCGGGACCACCCGAGCGGCGCAGCACGAACCTGTCCCCTGGGGCGACCGCGATCGGCTCGGCCAGCCGCAGGATCGCCGTGGCCGACCCGTCGGGCAGGTCGATGGCATCGCGCCCGCCACGCCCGACAGCGGCGTCGACTGCGGCCGTGCCCAGATGGACGCGGGCCCTCGTCCGGTCGGGCAACGGGCGTGCGAGGCGGACGAGCAGGCGCGAACTGGCAGCGACATCGGGGTCCGCCGTCAGCACGACCCCGCGATGCAGTGACGCCTCGTCGATGCCCGCCAGGTTCAGTGCCGTCCGGCCGGGTCCGGCTGTCGACACGGCCACCCCGTGCACCTGCAGCTCGCGGACGCGCGCATGGTGATCGCCCGGGACGGCCCGCAGCGACGCGCCCCGCTCCAGCCGACCGCCACGGAGCGTGCCGGTCACCACGATCCCGCGGCCCTTGACCGAGAAGACCCGGTCGATCGCGAGCCTCGGTGGACCGACGGATCGCCCGGCGGACCGGGCCAGGACCGCGTCGCGGACGCCGATGAGCGCCGCGCGCAGGGCGTCGACGCCATCGCCCGTGGCGCCGGAGACGGGCAGGACCGGCGCGGCGGCGAGCGTCGTCGGGCCGAGCATCCGGCGCACGTCCTCGACGACCGCGGCGACGCGACCGGGATCCACGGCGTCGGTCTTGGTCACGACCGCGACGCCATCGCGGATCCCGAGTGCGTCCAGCAGCGCCAGATGCTCGAGCGTCTGGGCGCGCGGGCCGTCGTCGGCGGCGACGACCACCAGCGCGGCGTCGATCTCGCCGGCGCCTACGAGCATGTTCCCGACGAGCTTGTCGTGGCCCGGAACGTCCACGAAGTCGAGCTCGGTGCCGTCATCGAGCGCGAGGTGCGCGTACCCGACGTCGATCGTCATCCCGCGTCGTCGTTCCTCGGGCAGGCGGTCGGCATCGATGCCGGTCAGCGCCCGGAGCAACGTCGTCTTGCCGTGGTCGATGTGCCCGGCCGTGCCGATGACGACGGTCATGCCCGTCCGGCGAGAGCCTGGGCTACCGCCGTCCCGAGCGCTTCGTCCGCTTCGGGCTCGACGGTCCGCAGGTCGAGGACCACCCGCCCTTCCTCTATCCGCCCGATCACCGCCGGCTTCCCCTGTCGGAGCGCCGCGAGAAGGCCGTTCGCCGAGGTTGCCTTCAGGTCCAGCCCGAACGACGGCAGGATCTCGCCGGGCAGCGACCCGCCCCCGATCGTCGACGCAAGTCCGACCACCGTGGCGCGAGCCCCGATCGTCGATGCAAGTGCCTCGGCTCGGACCTTGAGCGCAGCCGGCGACATCGCGATCATCCGCCAGACCGGGATCGCCTCGACGGCCCGACCGGAGCGGTACAGGCCGAGCGTGAGCGCGACGGCCGCGAGGGTGGTCTTGTCGGGGCGCATCGCCCGGGCCAGCGGGTCGCGTCGCATCCGCGCGATCAGGTCGGCCCGCCCGACGACCAGTCCCGCCTGCGGCCCACCGACCAGCTTGTCGCCGCTGAACGTCACGACGTCCGAGCCGGCCGCCAGGCGTTCCCCGGGGAGCGGTTCGTGGGCGAGGCCGAAGGCCGCCGTGTCGAGCAGCGCCCCTGAGCCCAGGTCGTCGATGACGATCGCGCCGTGGCGATGGGCGATGGCGGCGACCTCGATCGGATCGGGCACTTCCGTGAAGCCGCTCATCGTGAAATTCGAGGGATGGACGCGCAGGACGGCCTTCGCGCGACCCTCGGCGAGCGGTGCCTCGAAGTCCGCTGCCCGCGTCCGGTTCGTGGTGCCGACCTCGATCAGCTTCGCGCCGGCGCGCCGGATGATCTCGGGTATCCGCACGCCACCACCGATCTCGACGAGCTCACCGCGCGAGACGACGATCCCGGACCGGCCGGCGAGGCCGACTGCGAGGGCGAGCGCGGCGGCATTGTTGTTCGTCACGAACGCATCCTCGGCGCCGGTCAGCGCGACGAGGTGCTCCTCCGCGGTCCGAACGCGCGAGCCGCGTCGGCCGGTCTCCCGGTCCAGCTCGAGGAGCAGGTATCGACCCGCCAGGTCGGCGGCCGCCTGCCCGACCGTCACTGCCCACGGCGCTCGACCGAGGTTCGTGTGGACGATCACGCCGGTCGCGTTGATGACGGGGATCGGCCCAGCGTCCTCGAACGACTCGAGCCGCGCGATGACCTCGCGACCCAGTTCATCGGTCGAGCGTGGGTGCTCGTCGGCGGCCAGCCGAGCCCGCTCGGAGTCGACCACGTAGCGGGCGGCGTTGACGACCGCATCGACACTCGGTGGTCGCGGGCGATCGGTCGGCTTGGACGTCATCGGGCCTCCGTGGCGGGAACGCGTGGGAGTCGAACCCACCGCGCCGCGCCGAGCGCCGCGCCACTGGTTTTGAAGACCAGGGGACCCACCGGGACCCGACCGCTCCCGCGGCGATGGTAGCGCGCCGCGGACTACGGACCGCTGCCTGTCGCCTCCGTCACGACACGCCTATCATCGGTCGATGACGACGCTCGACACCCTGCCGCCGAACCCGCTTCGCCTGACCGACCTCACCGACTGCGGCGGGTGCGCCGCGAAGCTCGGCGCGGACCTGCTCGCCGACGCGTTGAGCGGTCTGGGCGCAGAGGCTGCGGCCGACCCCGATGCCGCCCTGATCGCCGGTCTGAACCCGCCCGACGACGCGGCGGCGTATCGCGTCAGCGACGACCTCGCGATCATCGGCACCCTCGACTTCTTCCCGCCGCTCGTCGACGACCCGCGGACGTTCGGCGAGATCGCCGCCGCCAACGCCCTCTCGGACGTCTTCGCGATGGGCGGACGCGTCCTGTTCGCGCTCTCGATCGCGGCGTTCCCGGAGGACCTGCCACGCGACGTCCTCGCCGAGATCTTCGGCGGGGCCTCGTCGAAGGTCCGTGAGGCGGGCGGCACGCTCGCCGGCGGCCACACGATCCGCGACCCGGAGCCCAAGTACGGCCTCGCGGTCATCGGCGCCGCCCATCCGGACCGGCTCCTGCGCAAGGGCGGCGCCCGGCCGGGCGACCGGCTCGTCCTGACGAAGCGGCTCGGGACCGGGGTCCTGGTGTCGGGCTCGCGGCAGGGCAAGACCGCGCCGGCGCATCTTGCCGCCGCGATCGACCAGATGCGTCGACTGAACCGGACCGCGTCGGAAGTCCTCGTCGGGGCCGGGATCGCCGCCGCGACAGACGTCACCGGCTTCGGACTCCTCGGGCACGGCCTCGAGATGGCCCGTGGCTCCGGGACGCGCTTCGTGTTCGAGGCCGCCGGCCTGCCCGTCCTTGATGGGGCGCTCGACCTGGCCGCGGCCGGCGTCGAGACCGGCGGCGCCGCGCACAACCGTCGGTTCGTGCGACCGTCACTGACCGTCGCGGAGGGCGTGTCCCCCGAGTTCGTGACGCTCGCCCACGACCCCCAGACCTCGGGCGGGCTGCTGGCCGCGGTGTCGGCGGACCAGGTCGAGACCGTCGATTCGGCCCTCGCGGACGGCGGGCGTCGAGCGCTGGTGGGTGGGCCGGGTCGAAGCCGGCGAACCGGCCGTCGTCCTGGCCTAGGCGGGACCGCCCCGATGGAGATCGCCCCGGGGATCCGCCGGCTGGGCTCGGGCAAGATCAACGTCTACCTCATCGAGGAGGCCGGGGCGATCACCATCGTCGACGCCGGCCTGCCCGGCTACTTCGGCGACCTCGAGGCCGAGCTGACCGCGATGGGCCGTTCGCTCGACGACGTCAGGGCCGTCCTGCTCACCCACGCCCACACAGACCACATCGGGTTCGCCGAGCGCATCCGACGGGAGCGAGGTGTCCCGATCCGGGTCCACGAGGGCGATGCGGCGCTCGCCCGCGGCGAGGTCAAGCAGCACAACGAGGGCGGCGGCAAGACGAGGCTCGTCCCGGCCATGTCATTCCTCCTGTTCGGACTCCGCAAGGGCTTCATCGGGCTCAAGCACGTCACGGAGGTCTCGACGTTCGGGGACGGCGCGACCCTGGACGTCCCCGGGTCGCCGCGCGTGATCCACGTCCCAGGTCACACCGCGGGCAGCGCGGCGCTCCACCTGCCGGATCGCGACGCGATCCTGGTCGGCGACGCGTTCGTGACGCTCAACGTCATGTCCGGTTCGAGGGGGCCACAGCTCTTCCGGAACTTCAACGCCGACAACCGCCAGGCGTTCGAGTCGCTGCGGCGCTTCGACGACGTCGAGGCCTCGCTGGTCCTGGCCGGCCACGGTGAGCCGTTCAGTGGCGGCATCGCAGAGGCCGTCCGCCTCGTCCGCGCTGGCTGGTCGCCCGCCTAGGCGATCGGCTCGGGTTCGGCCTCCGTCGCAGTCTCGGTCCCGGGCTCGGGCTCGGGCTTCACGACCGGCTCGGCGACTTGCGACTTCGTCCGTCGCCACGCGACCGCCAGAGCGATGGCTGCGGGCAGCAACAGCACGGCCGTGACGACCGACGACCCCACAAAGATCACGTGGTGGGCAAACGGCTCGGACCACGTGAAGTCGGGCTCGGGCGTCCATGCAGTGACCAGTTCGAAGGTGAGCCGCGACGCCCAGAGGTTCCAGACGACGTGTATCGCGACGGCTCCAGCCAGCGCGAGAAGCACGACACCGATACGGCGCCGTCCAGGCCCGACGGACAGGGTCGATCCAAGGCCGGCACCCATGAGCGCTGCCGTCGTCGCGTGGAGCCCGAGACCGAACAGACCGAACCGGAGCGCGATGATCGTCCCGTAGGTGGCGCCGCCGCCATTCGCATACCCGACCTGCAGATACGCCCCCGTCTCGATGAGCGTGGCGCCGATCCCGACCAGCAGGCCAAGGACGATCCCCTGTCGGACCCCGAACCGCGGACGAAGCAGGAAGGCCATGGCGAACAGCGCGAGAAGCTTGGCCGGTTCCTCGACGAGCGGCGCGACGATGAGGGCGAAGACATCGATGCTGCCGTCAGGCGCCGGTCCGGGCACGATGCCCAGGGTCAGCACGATCCAGTCGTTGACCTGGGCGGCCGCCAGGAAGGCGAGAACCCCGAGCAAGACCGCGGAGACGGCCGCCCCGAGTGGCACGTCGGTGCCGCGGGCCAGACGACTGATGAGCGCGAACGCGGGCGTCGCGACGATGAGCCCGAGGACGATGGTCGTCATCGCGATCCAGGTCAGCTCGCTCGCCTCCGGCGAGATCGGGGGGCCGTGGTCCCGCAGGTACTCGGCGAACCAGACGCCGTTGATCACGACGAAGGCGGCGTCGACCAGGAGGAACAGGCCGACCAGCGGCCGCCAGTCGCGGGCGGGAGGCGGCGCGGGCAGGGCAGACGACTCGATCGGGATCTCGGCCGCGGACATCGCTCCATGCTACGGCCGGCCCCGGCGCTACACTCGGGTGGTCGTCTGTCCGCAGGAGGCCACCCGTGGCGAAACCCTACGTTCGACTGACCCAGCCCCTCGTCCGCGACACGAAGGGCGGCGAGCTGCGTCCCGCGACCTGGGACGAGGCGCTCGACCGGACCGTTGCCGGGTTCATGGCGGCGAAGGCCGCGCATGGCCCGACGACATTCGGCACCTTCAGCTGTTCGAAGGCGACCAACGAGGTCAACTTCGCGGCACAGAAGTTCAGCCGGACGGTCCTGGGCAGCAACAACATCGACAGCTGCAACCGCACCTGACACGCCCCGAGCGTCGCCGGTCTGGCGACCGTGTTCGGTGCCGGTGGCGGCACAAGTTCATACCGTGAGGTCGAAGAGACGGACCTGATCGTCCTGTGGGGCAGCAACGCCCGCGAGACGCATCCGATCTTCTTCCACCACCTGCTCAAGGGCGTCCGCAATGGCGCGCGCCTCTATGCGGTCGACCCGCGCCGGACCTCGTCGGCGGAATGGGCCGACGCCTGGCTGGGCCTCGACGTCGGGTCGGACATCGCCCTGGCCAACGCGATCGCGCGCGAGATCATCGCGGCCGGCCTCGAGCATCGCGAGTTCATCGACCGCGCGACCGACGGCTTCGAGGCCTACAAGGCCAAGGTCGAGTCGTACACGCTCGAATACGCCGAGCGCGAGACGGGCGTCCCGGCCGAGGCCATCCGCGAACTGGCCCACGCCCTCGCGACGGCGCCGCGCGCGATGATCTGCTGGACGCTCGGCATCACCGAGCACCACAACGCCGTCGACAACGTCCTCGCCCTCATCTCGCTCGTGCTGCTCACCGGCCACGTCGGCCGGTACGGGAGCGGCGTCAACCCGCTCCGTGGCCAGAACAACGTCCAGGGCGGCGGCGACATGGGCGCGCTGCCGGACCGCCTGCCCGGCTTCCAGCACGTCGAGAACGACGCGCTGCGCGCGAAGTTCGACGCCGAGTGGGGCGTGCCGGTCCCGCCGAAGCGCGGCTGGCACCTGTCGGGCATGTTCGACGCCATGGAGCGCGGCGACCTGACCGCGGTCTACTGCATCGGCGAGAACCCGGTCCAGTCCGAGGCGGACCAGAAGCGGGCCATCGGGCTGCTCGAGGGCCTCGACTTCCTCGTCGTCCAGGACCTGTTCCTGACGAAGACCGCGGAGCTCGCGGACGTCGTCCTCCCGGCCACGGCCGCATGGGCCGAGGCGGAGGGCACGGTCACCAACTCGGAGCGGCGGGTCCAGCGCGTGCGGGCGGCCGTCGCGCCGCCACCGGGCGCCCGGGACGACCTCGCGATCGTCTTCGAGCTCGCGAACCGGATGGGCGCCGAGTGGGGCGAGGCAGACCCGGAGCGCGTGTGGGACGAGGTCCGCCGCCTCTCGCCGGTCCATGCCGGGATGAGCTACACGCGCCTGGAGGAGCTGGGCGGCCTCCAATGGCCGTGCTGGGACGAGACCCACCCGGGCGAGCTGTTCCTGCACTCGCGGCTTGTGGGAGGACCCGGTCCCGGGCAACCGCGTGCCGTTCGTGCCGGTCGACCACGACCCGCCGGTCGACAAGCTCGACGCCGACTTCCCGATCCGCCTCACGACCGGCCGGCGCCTCGACTCGTACAACACGGGCGTGCAGACCGCCGGCTACACCTCGCCGCTGCGTCGCGGCGAATCGCTCGACATCTCGCCCGAGGACGCCGCGTCGTACGGGCTGGCCGAGGGCGAGCGGGTGCGGGTCGTGTCGCGACGCGGCCAGGTCGAGGCGCCGATCCGGATCGACGAGTCGCTGCGGCCGGGACTCACGTTCATGACGATGCACTTCCAGGACGATGTCGCGGTCAACCTGCTGACGATCGACGCGACCGACCCCAAGTCCGGCACGGCCGAATTCAAGGCGACGGCCATCCGGATCGAGAAGCTCGAGGTCCCGGTCAGGGCCTGACGGCCGCTACGAGCTCCCCGCCGGCTGGCCGCCTGGTGCGGCCTGGTCCGCAGCGGGCGGCTCTGCGACCGGCGCGGGGTCGTCTGCGAGCGCGTGCAGCACGACCTCGAAGCCGATCACCAGCGCGGCGCCGAGCAACGCGATCTCGAGGCCGAGGGCCAGCCAGGCGACGATGAACGCGATGGCCCCGATGCCGAACCGCTCGATCGCGGTGCGGTTCTCGTGGAGGGTCGCCTCGAGGGTGTCGCGATCCGGGGCGCTGCCGGCCGCATCGCCGGTCCGACGATGCAGTCTTCATGACCCACGTCGGTCGACCCCGGACGTACGCCGCGATCGCCACGATCGCTGCCACGATCAGGACGATCACCGTGACACCACGGAGATCGGCAAGCGTCGCGTCGAGCACGGCCCGGGCGAGGCCGGCGACATCGCTGTCGGCGATCCCGTCCAGGATCGCGTCCTCGACGGAACGGATCGCCAGCCGGGCGACGAGGAACGCGATGAACGTGCCGACGCCGAGGTAGATCAGCATCCGGCGTCGATCCCGGGCCAGCCACAGGGCGACGGTCACGAGGAACAGCGTCAGGGCAACGAGGAGGATCACGACCACGTCGAAGACACGGACGAGTGTTCGGGCGGTGTCCAGCCGCTGGGCGGGCATGAGCTGGATGGTCCCGAAGTCCGGCGGTAGCGTGACGCCGAGCGTCGTCTCGAGCCGTTCGGCCAGGACCTCCGGGGCGTCCGGGGCGGTCAGGTCCGGCAACTGGATATCCGCGGGGATGAGCCCCATGTCCTGGAGCTCCGTCAGTGCGGCGCCCACGACGGGAAAGACGTTGATCGTCAGATAGCCGTCCACGATCGCCACGACGTCGGACTCGCCGCGCAGCAGTCGAACGACCTGCTCGTGGGTGAACGACAGCGCCCCGACGAGCGCCTCCTGGATGCGGGGGTTCTGGAGGGCGACCTGCAACCGCTCGTTGATCCTGTCCCGGATGGCGACCGTCAGTGTGCCCGCGAGCGGCCGGAGCGCGTCGGGCAGGCGCGCTTCGAGCCGGGCCTGGACACCGAGCGCGTCGACGACCTGCGTGCTGATCCGCGCGGCGATGGGGTCCGTCACGGCCGGCTCGCCCACGACCCCGGTGATCAGGTTGTTGAACCGGCCCGTGTTGAGCGCGACCTGGTGCGTCCAGATCGCGACCGTCGACACGACGATCAAGATGCAGGCGAGCACCAGTGCGATCCCGGAGAGGATCCGCCTCGGCCGCCCGGTGCTTCGTGGGTTCGCGGTCACTCCGGGTTCGTCGTTCGTCGTCGCCACGGCCCAGCCTCCTTCCGACCCCCAGATCCGTGCCTCGGCTCACCCTAACAGGCCGCCGGAGGCCTGATACGTGAGACGACGGCGTGTGGGCGTGCCGGCTGGCTACACTCCCCCGGAGGAGATCGCCGATGGCCACGACCCCCGCGTTCCACGTCACCCGGGACCGCTTCCACATGGCCTGGGATCCCGCGATCGCGCCGATCGCCAGCGTCGCGTCCGGCAGCGTCGTCACGTTCGACTGCCTCGATGCCAGCGGCGGGCAGATCACGGCCGGTTCGACGGTCGACGACCTCGCGCGTCTCGACTTCTCGCGCGTCGACCAGGTGAACGGCCCGATCGCGGTCGAGGGCGCCGAACCGGGTGACACCCTCCAGGTCGACCTCATCGACTTCCGGCCGGCCGATTGGGGCTGGACGGCGGCGATCCCGGGCTTCGGCCTGCTGGCGGACGACTTCCCGGAGCCGGTCCTGCGGATCACGCGGCTCCCTGAGGTCGGCGGCCGAGCCGAGTTCCTGCCGGGGGTCCGCGTGCCGGTCATCCCGTTCTGTGGCGAGATCGGCGTCGCCCCGGTCGATGGGCCACGCTCGACGATCCCGCCCGACGTCCACGGCGGCAACATGGACACGCGGCACCTGACCGCCGGCGCGACGTTGTTCCTGCCGGTCTTCCACGCCGGCGCCCGATTGAGCGTCGGCGACGGGCACGCGGCCCAGGGCGACGGCGAGGTGTGCGGGACGGCCATCGAGACCCCGATGCACGCGACGCTGCGCCTGACGGTCCGCAAGGATCTGCACGTCACGGCGCCCGAGTTCCTGACCGCGCCGGGCGACGCGGCCGAACGTCCGGTCGGTCGCCGCTACGCGACCGACGGGGTCGGGCCCGACCTCCGGATCGCGGCGCAGGACGCGATCCGCCGGATGATGGACTGGCTCGGGCGCGAGCACGGCATCGCGCCCGTCGACGCCTATCTGCTGTGCAGCGTCGCGGTCGACCTGCGCATCAGCGAGATCGTGGACATGCCGAACGTCATCGTCACGGCCCACTGCCCGCTGTCGATCTTCGACTGATGCGGGCTTAGCCCTCCGTCATGACGTCGCCGACGCGGGTCAGCGCGTCCGGGTTCCGGCTGCGCAGCACGAAGTAGGCGACCACGCCGAGGACCATCCAGATCAGCACGAGCACCGGCACGATGTCGTACGGCGTCTTGAGTGGATCGAGCTTGATGTCGAAGAGCGGGATCGTCAGCCCCCCGAGCACACCGAGGAACGCCGGGATCAGCAACGCGATGCCGAGGATCGGGATGACGAGGTGCTTGATCGGGGAGAACTCGGACCGCCGTTCGCGGTAGTAGAAGCCGATGACCGCGAGGTTGACGGCCACGTACATCCCGGCGAACAGCAACCCGAGGGCGTAGCCGATCCAGACATACACCGTGAGCGGCCCGCCCAACGGCTGCCCCTGGCCCTGAAACAGCAGACCCAGCCCGACGGCCAGCGCGATTCCGAAGATCCCCTGGAAATGGACGGCGTTCATCGGGGTCCGATGCGTCTCATGGATGGCCGCGAACCAGCGCGGTAGCAAGCGCACGCGGCCGAGCGAGAAGATCACCCGGGTCGAGGCGTTTGCCCCAGCGCTGGCGTTGGCGAGTGAGCTGTTGAGGATCGCGAAGATCACGAGGATGCCGCCGATGCCCGGCAGGACGTCGTTGGCCATCGCGCTCCACGGGTCGCCGTTGTTGAACCCGTAGAAGTCGGTCAGCATCTTGTCCGGGCCGAAGTACACGGTCGCGGCGTACATGTTGAAGATGTAGAACAGGCCGATCAGGACCGCCGACAGGAGCACGGCCCGGCGGATCGTCCGCTTCGGGTCACGAGTCTCTTCGGCCAGCGGCGCGGCTGCCTCGAACCCCACGAACGCGAGGAGGCAGAAGACCATCCCCTGGAGAGCCGGCTTGAGACCGTCGTCGCCCGGGAGGAACACGGATACCGTGTTCCTCGAGCCGGCGTTGATGATCAGCAGCAGGGACACCAACAGGAAGATGCCGATCTCGATCAGGCCCAGGGCGACGCCGACGCGGGTCGAGATCGAGATGCCCCGATAGACGAGCCACCAGACGACGAGCCCGCACAGGACCGTGAGCGGAAGCCACAGGTAGTCCTGGGAGTACCCGGTCACGAGCGTGATCAGCGACGCCGCGAACAACCCGAATGAGGCGAAGAGCGCCGCGGGGACGACCGGCTCGGCGAGAAGGAACGCCCAGGCCATCAGCCAGCCGAAGAACGAGCCAAGGCCGCGGGCAACGTACGTGTACATGCCACCGGCCGACGGCAGGTAGCGGGCGAGCTCCCCGATCGAATACGCCGTGAACAGGGCCGCGATGAGGGCCAGAACGACGGCGAGCGGCGTGTTGCCGCCGGCAAACAATGTGGCGGCCCCGAGCGAGAGGGCCGTGGCGACCGCCGGCGCCATGTGGGTGATGGACTGGAACAGGACCTCGGTGAGCCCGATCGCTCCGCGTTCGAGTCCGGGCTCGGCCGAATCCGCTGGGGCGTACGTGGCCGCCATCGCTCCACCTCCGCTCGCGTCGCCGGCGCCGGTGCCTGCGTCGCCGTGGCGCGCGAATGGTGCATCCTAGGCCGACCGTCAAGGCCCGCGATAGCCCCGCCGACATGCGGGCCGCAACCACGGCGTCGCGATGACGGCGGCGTGGCTACACTCGGCGACGATGGACCTGCACGTCATCGGTCCGCTCGCGTCGCCCGCCGAACGTGCCGCCGTGGATTCCGTCCTCGGACCCGCCACATCGCGCTGGGTCGGCGGCGCACGCGACGTCGCCCTCGACGGCCACGCCTCGCAGGGCGGACACGCCGCGCGCGCCCGGCGCGACCTGCTGCTGCCCGTCCTGCATGCCGTGCAAGGGCGCGTCGGGTGGATCAGCCAGCCGGCCATCAACTACGTCGCCAAGCGGCTCGCCGTGCCGCCCGCCGAGGCATACGGCGTGGCGACGTTCTACGCCCTGTACGCGACCAAGCCGCGGCCGCCGGTCGTCGCCCATGTCTGCGACGACATCGCGTGCCGGCTGGCCGGCGCCGAGGACGATCTGCGCAGATCTCACGCGGGCCGTCGGCGAGGCCGGCGCCGCCGCTCGACGACGGCCGGTCCACCTGGCTCCGCTCGCCCTGCCTGGGCCTGTGCGACCTCGCGCCGGCCGCGCTCTTCACCATCGGCCGGGGAACAGGCGCGCAACGTCACGGCCGCGCCGGTCGACGCGGCCGGGATCGCCGCGCGGCTGCATGCGAGCGCGATGCGCCGAGCGGCCGTCGCCCGCGCTGCCCCAGCCACCGGCCCAGCGGCCTCGCCTCCTACGGCGCGATCGGAATCGTCGATCCGGCCTCGGTCGACGACTACCGCGAGCACGGTGGCTACGCGGCCTGCCCCGCGCGCTGGAGATCGGCCCGGAAGCGGTCATCGCCGAGGTCACGACATCGGGCCTGGTCGGGCGCGGTGGCGCCGCATTCCCGACCGGGCGGAAGTGGGCCGCGGTCGCCGCCCAGCCGGCGCAGTCCGCACTACGTCGTCTGCAACGCCGACGAATCGGAGCCGGGCACGTTCAAGGACCGGGTGCTGCTCGAGGGCGACCCGTACGCCATCGTCGAGGCGATGACGATCGCCGGCTTCGCGATCGGTGCGCACGCAGGGCTTACATCTACCTCCGCGGCGAGTACCCGGAGGCCGAGGCGACGCGTGACCGCACGCGATCGCCGAGGCCCGGAAGCCGGGCTCCTCGGCCCGACGTCCTCGGGTCGGGCTTCGCCTTCGACATCGAGCTCCGCCGCGGCGCCGGCGCCTACATCTGCGGCGAGGAGACGGCGCTCTTCGAGTCGATCGAGGGCAAGCGCGGCGAGCCACGGAACAAGCCGCCGTTCCCGGTCGAGGTCGGGCTGTTCGGCAAGCCGACCGTGGTCAACAACGTCGAGACGCTGGCCAATGTCCCGCTGATCCTCGAGATGGGCGGCGAGGCCTACGCGGCGATCGGTGCCGGCGGCATCTCGACCGGACCGAAGCTCTTCTGCCTGTCCGGCCACGTAGCGCGACCTGGCACCTACGAGGTCGAGTTCGGGGCAACGCTGCGCGACCTCATCGATCTCGCCGGCGGGGTGCCCGGCGGTCGCGACATCCGCACGATCCTGCTCGGGGGCGCGGCGGGGGTCTTCGTCGGGCCGGAGGTCCTCGACACGCCGCTGACGTTCGAGGCGACGCGCGCCATCGGGGCGACCCTCGGTTCCGGGGTGATCATGGTCTTCGACGAGACGGCCGACCTCGTCGACACCCTCCGGCGCATCGCCCAGTTCTTCCGCGACGAGTCGTGCGGCCAGTGCGTCCCGTGCCGGGTCGGGAGCGTCCGCCAGGAGGAGCTCCTGGCGCGGCTCGCGGATGGGTCGCGCGTCCGGCCACGGGACGAGGAGCTGGCACTCCTCCGCGAGATCGGCCAGGTCATGCGCGACGCCTCGATCTGCGGCCTCGGCCAGACGGCGTCGTCCGCGATCGAGTCCGCCCTGCGCCAGCCCGGGTTGGTGGCGCTGTGACGCACTCGGCAAGGCCGGAGGAGGAGCACACGCCGCTCTCGGCGATCCTGCTGACGCCGCCAGCCCGCGCGTCGAAGCCGCCTGCCGCGCCCGTCGTCGAGGCGCCGCCGCCGATCGAGCTGACCGTCGATGGGGCGACCGTCACGGTCCCCGCCGGCACGACCATCCTCGGCGCCTGTCGCGCCCAGGGCATCGACACGCCGACCCTCTGCTACGCCGAGAACCTGACGCCGGTCAACGTCTGCCGGGTGTGCGTGGTCGAGGTGACGGGGTCGCGCGTGCTCGTGCCCGCGTGTTCGCGCAAGGTCGAGGCCGGGATGGAGGTCCAGACGGACTCGGAGCGGGTCCGGACATCGCGCAAGATGGTCCTCGAGTTCCTGGGGTCGTCGGTCGACATCTCGCTCGCCGGTCCGGCCGTGCCGGACGGGTCGGCGGCTGCCTATGCCCAGCGGTACGGCGCCGATCCCTCCCGCTATGGACCACCGGCTGCCCCGGCTGCAGCCGGCGAGCGCGACGAGCTCGAGGCCGGCCACCACCACGCGCCGTCCGGCGACGAGACGGCCGCGACGGTCGCCCAGCCGACCAAGATCGACAACGACCTCTACGTCCGCGACTACTCGAAGTGCATCCTCTGCTACAAGTGCGTCGAGGCCTGCGGCGAGGACGCCCAGAACACGTTCGCGATCGCCGTGGCCGGTCGCGGGTTCGACGCCCGCATCTCGACCGAGCAGGCCGTCCCGCTGCCGGAGTCGGCCTGCGTGTACTGCGGCAACTGCATCGGCGTCTGCCCGACCGGGGCGCTCATGGCGAAGCCCGAATACGACATGCGCGCGGCCGGCACGTGGGACCCGTCGCAGCAGACCGTGACCGAGACGATCTGCCCGTACTGCGGCGTCGGGTGCGCCGTCGAGCTGCACGTCCAGGACGACAAGATCCTCAAGGTGACGTCGCCGCTCGATTCGACCGTGACCGACGGCCACCTGTGCATCAAGGGCCGCTTCGGATTCGAGTTCGTCAACGAACGCCCGAAGGGTGGCTCGACCTCGCCCGAGCGGTGACCGACCCGGTCCATTGACATGCGTCGGTGCGGCGTGTATAACGCATACACGCTAGCGATAGAATCACTGTGGACGTCGGGCGAGGCCGGCCTGGACGGACCACTGGTTTCCCGAGCCGAGGTACCAGACCATGTCTGAACAAAGCCTGTATGACCGGCTGGGTGGCGCATTCGCCATCGCCGCCGTCGTCGACCACTTCAGCGATGCCGTCGTGCGAAACCCGATCGTCGGGCAGACGTCCGCCAATCCCCAGCTCCGCGAATGGCATACGAACAACCTGGGTCGCCTGCCCGGCCTCAAGTTCATGCGCACCCTGTGGGTCTGCGACGTGAGCGGGGGCCCGATCAAGTACACGGGCACGGAACCGGGCAGCACGATCCTGGGGCTGGAGGAGGCCCATCGCGACCTCCGGATCTCGCCTGAGGAATTCGACGAAGTCGCCGCGGAGCTCGCGCGCACGCTCGACGTCGTCGGGGTGCCCGAGAAGGAGAAGGGGGAGGTCCTGGCGGCGTTCGCCGCGCACAAGGGCGAGGTCACCGAGGGATACCTCGCAGCGGCGGCGAGCCGCTGACGCGAGGCCGGGACCTCAGCCCCAGCCGCTGAGGTCCCGCAGGTCGATGCGGCCGTCGTGGGCGTAGACGTTGAAGCCCTCGCCGCGGAGGAAGCCGACGAGGGTCACCCCGAGACGCTCCGCGGTCTCGATCGCGAGGTCTGACGGCGCGGACACCGCGCACACGATCGGGATCCCGGCGACGGCCGCCTTCTGGATGATCTCGAAGCTGACCCGTCCGGACACCATCAGGATCCGGTCGTGGAGGGGCATCGCGCCCGCGAGGACCTGCGAGCCGACGAGCTTGTCGAGCGCGTTGTGCCGGCCGACGTCCTCGCGGATCGCGATCAGCTCGCCACTCGGCGTGAAGAGGCCGGCCGCGTGCAGCCCGCCGGTCTCGTCGAACGCCTTCTGGGCCGCCCGGAGCAGATCGGGGAGCGCGAGGATCACGGCCCGTGGCACCACGGGCCCGTCCGGCAGCGGGTCGGCCCGGAGGGCGACCTCGTCGATCGATGCCTTGCCGCAGATGCCGCACGACGCGGTCGCGATGAAGTGCCGCTCCGCCACCTTCGAGTCGTCGAACGGCCGGGAGAGCCGGACGAGGATGGTGTCGTCCGGCTGGCTCAACGAGCCCGGATCGCCGCCGGCGGTCGAGACCACCTCGGGCCCGTCGATGAGCCCCTCCGTCCGGAGGAAGCCCACGGCGAGCTCGTCCTCGAAGCCGGGCGTCCGCATCGTCACCGCGACGGCCACCGGCTTCTGCTGCGGACCCGCGACCCGGATCTCGAGCGGCGCCTCACCGACGACGCGGTCGTCGCGGATCTCGAGCGCGGACCCGCGGACGGCGATGATCCGACGGCTCGTCACGTGCCGGATCGGGAGCAGCGGTTCGTCGGTCATCGGCATGTCGTGGCCTCCAACGCGCGGCCGAACGCGGCCAGTGCCTCGCCCGCGGCGTCGGCCGCCTGCGCAGCCAGGGCCAGGGCCGCGAGCGAGTCGAAACCCGGCTTCGCCTTGCTCCACGTGATGAATCGGTCGGCCGCGGTGCCGTAGGCGTCGAGCATGGCGTCCGCCGCGTCGTGGGCGTCGGCGTAGCACGCCGCCGGCGGGTGCTCGCGCAGCCAGTCGTGCTCGGAATCGACGAACTCGAGGATGTCGACGGACGCGGCGCGGGCGGCATCGCGATCCTGATCGTCGACGGCCGCGGCGAGCGCCCTGTTGAGCGATTCGACGGTCGAGCGGTCGTCGTTCGCGCGCAGCAGGAACGCGGCGTAGGCGAGCCGAGGGTCGCCGGTCGTCCGCGGCTTCGGCGTGGCCCTGGCCGTCGCCTTGGCCGTCGCGGTCGGGCTCGGGCTCGGCGTGACCGCCGGCGTCTCGAGCGTGGCCGTCGGAGTCGGTGTCACGCCGTCCGGCGTCCCGCTCGCGGCCTGACCGATCGAGGCGGCCGGGCTCGGATCGATCGAGGGGTCAGGCGAGGCGTCCGGCCGGCGCGTGGTGACGGCCGCCAGGGCACCGACCGCGACCACGAGCGCGATGACGATGCCCGCGAGCAGCACGCGACGTCGTTCGGCCATGCGGGCGAGTGTACGGGCCGATGGCGATGAGGCGGTCCGGCGGCCATCATGGGTCGCATCATGCCGTCCCGAACCGTCCTCTCGCCCGGCGACCGCGCGTTCCTCGTCGAGGCGCGGCGGGCCGTCCTGGCCACGATCGCCCCGGACGGGCGGCCGCGGCTCGTCCCTGTCTGCTTCGTCCTCGATCCGGACCTCCCGGTCGCCTACACGCCGCTCGACGACAAGCCCAAGCGCGTCGACGACGTCCGTGATCTCGCCCGCGTCCGCGACATCCTCGAGCGGCCCGCGGTCACGCTGCTGGTCGACCGCTGGGACGAGGACTGGTCGCGCCTCGCGTGGCTGCGGCTGGGCGGGATCGCCGCGCTCATCGAGCCCGGGCCCGACCGCGAGGGCGAGCGTGCAGGGGCGATCGCAGCGTTGCGCGCGAAGTATCCGCAGTACGCCGGCCATCGCCTCGAGGCGAACCCGCTCATCCGGATCGAGATCGAGGCCGTCGCGCGCTGGGGCCTCGACGACGTCTAGCGATCGAGGAAGACCGCCTCGCCCTGCGGGCGCAGGCAGTGGGTCGAGCTCATCGCCTGGTGGTAGGCGCCGGCGTTGAGGATGGCCACGATGTCGCCCTCCTCGACCGGCGGCATCGGGTAGTCCTCGGCGAAGACATCGCCGGCCTCGTTGATGTGCCCGGCGACCGTGACAACCTCGGTCCGGGCTGCGTCGGCGGCGCGGCACACGACGATCTCCTGCGCGAACCGATAGATGAAGAACGAGCAGTTGACGTTCCAGCCGAGATCGAGCCCGACGAACGTGACGCCCCGCCGCGTCTCGACCGTCACCACCTCGCCGAGGAGGATGCCGGCGTCCTTGCCCAGCTGGTCGCCCGGTTCGCAGCCGACCACGACGCCCAGCGGGCCGAGATGGCGCGCGAGGGCGGCCGCGTAGGCGTCCAGGTCGACCGGTCGCTCGTCCGCCCGGGCCGGCACGCCGAGCCCGCCACCGACGTTGACCTCCGTGACCGGATGGCCGGCCCCGCGCAGGATCCGGACCGCCTCGACGGCCGCGGGCAGGGCCCGCTCGAAGCCGGCCAGGCCGTCGCCCAGCCAGCCGGACCCGGCGTGGAAATGGACCGTGTCGATGGTCAGGTCGTGGCGCGCGACGGCGGCCAGTGCGTCGTCGAACCGCTCGAGGTCGATCCCGAACTTGGTCGGTCGCGACCCGCTGTACTCGAGCTTCTCGCTGTAGCCCGCGCCGGACCCGGGGTCGATCCGGATGCCGATGCGCGTGCCCGGCGCCCGCCGGCCGTACCGCTCGATCTGGCTGATGGCGTCGAGGTTCAGGTGGATCGCGTGCGCGAGCAGGACGTCGAGGTCGCGCTCGGAGACGTTCGTGCCGGTATAGCTGATCTCGTCGGGTTGCCAGCCGCACTCGAGCGCGCGGATGACCTCGCCTGGAGAGCAGGCGTCGATGCCGACGCTCTCCGGGGTCCCGGGCAGTCCGAGCCCGCGGATGACCTCGAGGATCTCGGGCATCGGGTTGGCCTTGAGCGCGAACCGGAGGCGGAAGTCGAGGCCGGCACCGGCCAGTGCGGCCTGGAACCGGCGGGTGTTCTCGACGTATCGGGCGCGGTCGTAGACGAACAGCGGCGTGCCGTGGGCGCGGGCAAGCGCCTCCGCGTCCTCGCCGGCGATCGTCAGCCGGCCGTCACGCGCGTCCAGCCCGGGCCGGCTCCACCACGGAGCGGTGGTCAACGACGCGCGGCCGACGGCGTCCAGCGGTTCGGGCCTTCCTCGACGGCGACGCCCAGGTGATCGAGCAGATGCTGCGACGACGACGCGATCTCCACGATCGCGGCTTCGAACGCCTCGCGATTGCGGGCCGAGGGCTCGCGATAGCCGCTGATCTTGCGGACGAACTGGCGGGCGGCGGCCTCCAGTTCACCGGTCGTGGCTGCGGTCTCGGCACGACGGAGGGTCTTGATGCTTCGGCACATGCCCGTACGGTACGACGACCCGGCCCGGGACGGGTGCCGGCTGCGATACCCTCGAGGCATGCCCGATGCCGCGGCCGTGATCGCCGCCCTGCGACTGCGTGCCCACCCAGAAGGCGGCTGGTTCGCCGAGACGTGGCGTGCGCCGGCCGTCGACGGCGCCCGGCCGTCGAGCAGCGCGATCGTCTACCTCCTCGCGGCCGGCGAGCGCTCGCACTGGCATCGCGTCGACGCCGACGAGGTCTGGCAGTTCGCGGCCGGCGACCCCATCGAGGTCTCGGTCTGGTCGGAGGGCGAGCCGGCGGTCGCGGCGCATCGGCTCGGGTCGGACGTCGTCGCGGGCGACCGCCCGCAGGTCGTGGTCCCGGCCGGCGCGTGGCAGGCAGCTCGACCGCTCGGTGCGTGGGCGCTCGTCGGCTGCATCGTCGCGCCGGCGTTCGACTTCGATGGTTTCGAGCTCGCCGCGCCCGACTGGGCGCCGCCGGTCTGATGGCACCCGGGGGGACGCAGCCGGTCACGCTCCGACAGCTGAACCGCACGACGCTGGCCCGCCAGGGGCTCCTCGAGCGATTGACAGGGAACCCGGCCGACGCGATCAGCCACCTGGCCGGGCTCCAGGCCCAGCACGCGAACTCGCCATACATCGCGCTGTGGTCCCGCCTCGCGGGCCTCGAGATCGAGGACCTCGTCGGCGCGATCGACGACCGCTCGGTGGTCAAGGCGACACTGATGCGCGCGACGCTGCACCTCGTCGCCGCGACGGACTATCCGGCGTTCGAGGCCGCGAGTCGCGGACGGCGCAGCGCCGTCTGGGCGCCCACGATCCAACGCGACATCGACGCGCTCCACGGACAGATGCTCGAGTTTGCGGAGACGCCGCGGACGCTCGCCGAGCTGGAGGCCTTCGCGGACGAGGCGGCGATGACCGTCGATGGGTCGTCGCTTGCGGACCACGCGCCCGGCGGCGTGACCCGCGTCACGTTCGGGATGGTCAGCGCGCGTGGCGGCCTGATCCACGTGCCGCCGAGCGGGCACTGGCGCTCGCACGGCAAGGCCCGCTACGTCGCCGCCCCGTCGCTCGACATGCCCGATGAGGAGACAGCGATGGCCGAGTCGGTCGTGCGCTACCTGCGCGCGTACGGACCCGCTTCCGTCGCCGACTTCGCCCAGTGGTCCGGCCAGCGACGTGTCACGTCGAAGGCGGCCATCGATCGGCTCGGGGATCGACTGGTCACGTTGCGCGGCGAGGACGGCCGGGACCTCGTGGACCTCGCGGGACTGGACGTCGCGAGCGGCGACGAGCCGGCACCGGTCCGTTTCCTCGCTCGCTGGGACAGCCTGCTTGTGAGCTACGACGGTCGTCGCCGCATCATCGCTGACGAGCACCGGCCGGCGGTCTACAAGAAGAACGCCGACATCCTCGCGACGTTCCTCGTCGACGGCTTCGTGGCGCGGGACGTGGACCTCGGAGATCGTCAAGGGCGTCGCGGCGATCGACCTCGCGCCCGTGGTGACGATCGGGCGAGCGGACCGCCGGGCGCTCGAGGACGAGGCGGAGCGGCTCATCCGGTTCATCGAACCCGACGCCGACCGCCACGAGGTCCGCTGGACCGAGGGCTGACGCCCGATCTCAGCCGCCTTCGCGCATCCCCCACGGCGACCCGTAGGCCGTCAGCAGGTCCAGGAACGGGACCGCGTCGAACGCCTCCGGGCCGAGGACGCCGGTCCCCGACCAGGTCCCGCCGGCCAGCAACTCGAGTGCCACGACCGGGTTGATCGCCGTCTGCCAGACGACCGCCTGGGACCCGTATTCGCGCATCGACCACTCGTTGTCGACCACGTGATAGAGGTAGACCGCGCGAGGCTGGCCGTCCTTGCCTGTGCCCGTGACCCATGTCCCGGCGCACGTCTTGCCGTGCATCCGGTCGCCGAGCGTGGCGGGATCGGGAAGCCCGGCCGCCACCACGTCCCGCGGCGACACCTCCGCCCCGCCGACGCGCAGCTTGTCGGTCTTGTCGAGGCCGAGCTTGTGCAGGACCTGGAGGACGTTGATGAACTCGTCGCCAAGGCCGTACTTGAACGTCACGCGACGGGCCTTGACCCAGCGCGGGATGAGCAGGACCTCCTCGTGCTCGACGTTCACGCACTCGACCGGCCCGATCCCCTCGGGGAAGTCGAACGTCTCGGGCTCGCTGAAGGGCGGCGTCGTGAACCAGCCCCGGTCCCGCTCCCAGATGACCGGCGGGTTGAGGCACTCCTCGATCGTCGTCCAGATGGAGAACGACGGCGCGAAGTCGTAGCCGTCGACGACGAGGTTCGCCCCGTCGCGGACGCCGATCTCGTCGATCTCGCTGAACAGGTGATCCGCGGCGTATCGGGCGAAGACGTCCGAGAGCCCGGGCTCGACGCCGATGCCGACGAGGGCGAGCCGCCCGGCCGCCGTCCAGGCGTCGGCCCTGGCGAACTGCTCGTCCCCGAGCTTGACGCCCGATTCGGCATGGGGCCGCTCCGGGTGGGGGTGCGAGAGCGACATCGCCATGTCGAGGTAGTCGGCGCCGGCCGCGAACGCGCCGTCGAAGATCGGCATGACGAAGCGCGGGTCGACCGCGTTCAGGACGTGGGTGATGCGGTGCTCCCGCGCGAGCGCGGCGACGTCGTCGGCCTTCGAGGCATCGACGCGGGCCGCCGTGAACCGGGCGTCGTCGCCGAGCCTGGCCACCGTCCGCTCCGCCCGAGCCGGGTCGTAGTCGGCGACGACGATGTGCTCGAAGAAGTCGCGACGCGCGGCGATCGGGACGACCGAGCTGCCGACGCCGCCCGCGCCGACGACGAGGATCCGCATGTCACGTGCCTCCGATCCGATACGAGGGAGTCGCTAGTGTGCACGTTGGGACGCGAGGGTCGGCCGTGGTTGCGAGGACCGGTCGACCGCGGGCAGGTCAGCCGGCCTTGCCGTACCGCCACTGCAGGGTGCCGGTGTAGCAGTGGTTGAGCTTGTCGCACAGGCCGTGCGACAGGTCCCACACCCGGCCGTTCACGAACGGGCCACGGTCGACGACGGCGGCCGTGACCACGCGGCCGTTGCGCGGGTTGCGGAACTCGATGAGCGTGCCGCACGGCAGCGTCCGGTGGGCGACCCCGACGAGGCCCTTGGTCAGGGTCTGGCCGCACGCGGTCCCGTTGCCGTACAGGCCCGGGCCGTACCAGGACACGTCGTCATCGGTGCGCCACGGGTTCCGAAGCTTCGACTTGGCGGTCACCTTGGGCAGGGCAGCACCCGGCCGAGCCTGTGGCGGCTCCGTTGCTTGGGTCGGCTCGAACAGCGTCGAGGCCGGGTCCAGGATCCCGTCGGAACGGGCCCCCGGATCGAGGGGTTCGGTCGTCATCGCCGTCCCGCGGACAGCAGCCGCCATCTCAGCTTGTTGGAAGAGATCGACGTCCGGCTGATCGAATGGGCTGGGGACCCGCGACCCGGCCGGACCGGGGAAAGCGACGGTGGCAAGCACGGCGATGAGCGCCACGCTCGCGACGACCCTGGGGTGTCGCACGTCTAGACAACCGTACCATCGTTCCCCTCCGTAGGCCCTTCGGGTGGTGCGCGGTTGCCTTGCGAAACCGTGACAGACTGCCCGCGTGCCCACCGCGACCTTCCCCTACGACGGGGCGTTCGACCTCCCCCGGACCCTGGCGCCGCTCCGCCGCGGCACGGGCGATCCGACACTCAGGATGGCGCCCGGCCGTGCCTGGCGAGCGACCCGGACCGCGGACGGCCCGGCGACGATCGCGCTCGTCCAGGCGAAGGGCCACGTGCAGGCCGAGGCGTGGGGACCCGGCGCTGACGCTGCGCTCGCGGCAGTCCCGGCGCTGCTCGGGCTCGACCGACGATGGGGGCCCGATCGGCGACCACCATCGCCTCGTCCATGAGCTCGCGCGACGGTTCCCCGGCGTCCGCCTGACCCGGAGCGGCGCCGTGATGGAGTCGCTCGTCCCGGCCATCCTCGAGCAGAAGGTCACCGGCGACGCGGCGCGGCGGGCGTGGCGGAGCCTCATCGCGAAGCACGGCGAGCCGGCCCCCGGTCCGCCGTCGCTCCGCCTTCGGCTGCCCCCGACGGCCGACGTCCTCGCGACGCTCCCCTACTACGCCTACCACCCGTTCGGGGTGGAGCAGCGGCGCGCCGACGTCATCCGGCGGGTCGCCAAACGCGCGGCGTGGCTCGAGGCCGTCACGGAGCTGCCGACCGACGCGGCCCAGGCGCGGCTCATGTCGATCCCGGGGATCGGCCCGTGGACGGCCGCGGAGGTCGCGGTCCGGGCCCTCGGCGACCCCGATGCCGTCAGCGTCGGCGACTTCCACCTGCCGAACCTCGTCGCCTGGGCGCTGGCGAGGGAGCCGCGCGGCGACGACGCGCGGATGCTGGAGCTCCTCGAACCGTGGCGCGGCGAGCGCGCCCGGGTCGTCCGGCTGCTGGAGCTGAGCGGCCTCTACGCGCCGAAATACGGTCCGCGCCTGACGCCGCGGCGGATCGAGCACGACTGACCGGTCCGACCACCGCGGGTACACTCCCCGTTCGAGAGCACGGAGCAGTATCACGAGCGTCGCCACCGATCCAGCCCCCACCGCCGCGACGGGTGCCCCGGGCGCATCCGCGCCGGCATCGCCGTTCACGCGGTCGACTCGCCTCGCCCGTCTGACAGACCTGCTGCGCGAGCGGATCGTCGTCATGGACGGCGCGATGGGCACGCTCATCCAGAGCTACGGCCTGGAGGAGGCGGACTACCGGGCCGAGCGGTTCAAGGACCACCCGCACGACCTGCGCGGCGACAGCGACCTCCTGTCGCTCGTCCGGCCGGACATCGTGCTCGCGATCCACGGCGCCTACCTCGATGCCGGCGCGGACATCATCGAGACCAACACCTTCACCGCCACCCGCATCGCCCAGGCGGACTACGGGCTGGTCGACTACGTCCGCGAGATGAACCACGAGGCGGCGCGTCTCGCCCGCCAGGCCGCCGACCTCGCCGAGGCCGCCGACCCGGGCCGGCCGCGCTACGTGATGGGCGCCCTCGGCCCGACCAACCGGACCGCCTCGATCTCGCCGAAGGCCGAGGACCCGGGCGCCCGCAACGTGACGTTCGACGAGCTCGCGGAGGCGTACCAGGAGGCGGCCGAGGGTCTCATCGCGGGCGGCGCCGACCTGCTCGTCATCGAGACGATCTTCGACACGCTCAACGCGAAGGCGGCGATCTTCGGCGTCGAGGCCGCCTACGACGCGGCCGGCGACCGCATCCCGCTGATCATCTCCGGGACCATCACCGACGCCTCGGGCCGGACGCTCTCGGGCCAGACCGTCGAGGCGTTCTGGACGTCGGTCATGCACGCCCGGCCGATCGCGGTGGGACTGAACTGCGCCCTGGGCGCGACGCCAGCTGCGCGGCCACATCGCCGACCTGTCGCGGATCGCCGGGCTGCCGATCAGCGCCTACCCGAACGCCGGCCTGCCCAACGAGTTCGGCGGCTACGACGAGCAGCCCGACACGACGGCCCAGCTCCTCGGCCAGTTCGCGCGCGACGGCCTGATCAACATCGCGGGCGGCTGCTGCGGCACGACGCCCGGCCCACGTCCGGGCGATCGCGGAGGCCGTCGCGGGCGTGCCGCCGCGACCCGTCCCGACCGTCGAGCGCAAGACCCGGCTGTCCGGTCTCCAGGCGCTCGCGATCCCGCAGCCCGGTGGCGTCTTCGTCAACGTCGGCGAGCGGACGAACGTCACCGGCTCGCGCCGGTTCGCCAAGCTCATCCTCGAGGACCGCTACGACGAGGCGGTCGAGGTCGCCCGCCAGCAGGTCGATGCGGGCGCCCAGATCATCGACGTGAACATGGACGAGGCGATGCTCGATTCGGTCGCGGCGATGACCCGCTTCCTGAACCTCATCGCGTCGGAGCCCGACATCAGCACCGTGCCGGTCATGCTCGACTCGTCGCGCTGGGAGGTCATCGAGGCCGGGCTCAAGTGCATCCAGGGCCGCGGGGTCGTCAACTCCATCTCGCTCAAGGAGGGCGAGGAGCCGTTCCTCGAGCACGCCCGGCTGTGCCGGCGCTACGGCGCGGCGGTCGTCGTGATGGCGTTCGACGAGCAGGGCCAGGCGGACACCGCCGACCGCAAGGTCGCGATCGGCACCCGGGCCTACAAGCTGCTGACCGAGGTCGTCGGCTTCGAGCCGGAGGACATCATCCTCGACCCGAACATCTTCGCGATCGGGACCGGCATCGAGGAGCACGCGCAGTACGCGCTCGCCTACATCGAGGCCACGCGCCGCATCAAGGCCAGCCTGCCGGGCGTGCTGGTGTCCGGCGGCGTCTCCAACGTCTCGTTCTCGTTCCGCGGCAACGACCCGATCCGCGAGGCGATCCACTCGGTCTTCCTCTACCACGCCATCGCGGCCGGCATGGACATGGGCATCGTCAACGCCGGGGCGCTCGCGATCTACGACGACATCGAGCCGACCCTGCGCGAGCCTCGCCGAGGACGTCGTGCTGGACCGCCGCCCCGATGCCACGGAGCGCCTCCTCGCCGTCGCGGACCAGTACGCCGGGGAGCGGGCGAACGCGGTCGGGCCGGGCGGCGACGCCCTCGCCTGGCGCGAGCTGCCGGTCAACGAGCGGCTGACCCACGCGCTCGTCGAGGGCCTCGACGCGTTCATCGTCGAGGACACCGAGGAGGCGCGCCAGGCCGCGACCCGCCCGATCGAGGTGATCGAGGGTCCGCTGATGGACGGCATGAACGTCGTCGGCGACCTGTTCGGGGCCGGCAAGATGTTCCTGCCCCAGGTGGTCAAGAGCGCCCGCGTCATGAAGAAGGCCGTCGCCCACCTCGTCCCGTTCATCGAGGCCGAGCGCCAGCCCGGCGCGGCGCGGACCAACGGCCGGATCGTCATGGCCACGGTCAAGGGCGACGTCCACGACATCGGCAAGAACATCGTCGGCGTGGTCCTCGCCTGCAACAACTACGAGGTCATCGACCTCGGGGTCATGGTCCCGGTCCAGCGGATCCTCGAGACCGCGCGCGAGGTCGACGCCGACCTGATCGGGCTGTCCGGGCTCATCACCCCCTCGCTCGAGGAGATGCGCCACGTCGCCGGCGAGATGGAGCGCGAGGGCTTCGAGCTGCCGCTGCTCATCGGCGGCGCGACGACGTCGCGGACCCACACCGCGGTCAAGATCGAGCCCCAGTACCACGGCGCGGTCGTGCACGTCGCCGATGCCTCGCGAGCGGTCGGCGTCGCGGCGGCCCTCGTCGACGTGGACCGGCGCGTGGAGTTCGCGGCCGGGATCCGCGAGGAGTACGAGACGCTCCGCCGGGAGCGTGGCGCCCGCGAGGAGAAGATCGCCCGGCATCCGATCGCGGAGGCGCGTCGCCAGCGCCTCGTCGTCGACTGGACCGGCGTCGTCCCGCCGCGGCCGACATTCCTCGGCGTCCAGACCATCACCGACCACCCGCTCGAGGAGCTCGTCGATCGGATCGACTGGACGCCGTTCTTCGCGACCTGGGAGATGAACGGCCTGTACCCGGCGATCCTGACGCACCCGGTCCTCGGACCGGCCGCGCGCTCCCTCCACGACGATGCGCTCGACGCTGCTGGAGCGGATCGTGCGGGAGCGTCGCCTCCAGGCGAACGGCGTCGTCGGGTTCTGGCCGGCCAACAGCGTCGGCGACGACATCGAGCTGTACACCGACGAGCGGCGGACCGGCCAGGTCGGCACCATCCACACGCTGCGCCAGCAGATGGTCAAGCCGCCCGGCCGTCCGAACCAGGCCCTCGCCGACTACACGGCGCCGCGCGAGACCGGGATCGTCGACTACGTCGGCGGCTTCGCGGTGACCGCCGGGAACGGGCTCGACAGCGCTGGTCGCGGAGTTCAAGGACGCCCACGACGACTACTCGGCGATCCTGGCCAGCGCCCTGGCCGACCGGCTGGCCGAGGCCTTCGCCGAGCGCCTGCACGAGATCGTCCGGCGCGAGCTGTGGGGCTATGCGGCCGACGAGACGCTGACCAACGAGGACCTCATCGCCGAGCGCTACCAGGGCATCCGCCCGGCGCCCGGCTACCCGGCCTGCCCCGACCACACCGAGAAGGGGCCGCTCTTCGACTGGCTGGAGGCGGAGCAACGGGTCGGGATGCAGCTGACCGAATCGTTCGCGATGCTGCCGGGCTCATCGGTCAGTGGCTACTACTTCTGGCATCCGCAGTCCGCCTACTTCGGGCTCGGGCGGATCGGCCACGACCAGCTCGAGGACTACGCGCGGCGCAAGGGGATGCCGGTCGACACGATGGCCCGCTGGCTGGCCCCGAACCTGGCCGAGGACTAAGGTCCGGGAACCACGCTCGCCATTCCGTCGTATCGTGGAGCGATGAGGTCCGCCTCGTACGCCGCCCCGCGCCGCCTCGTTGCCGGCCTCCTGGCCGCCTCGCTCCTGCTCGTGTCGGCGCCGGCCCCGACCTCGGCTGCGCGGACCTACACGCTCGACCTCGGGGTTCGCGCCGACTTCGTCGCCCAGACGAACTTCGTCCAGTGCGTCGGCGCGAGCATGCAGATGATGCTGAACATGATCGAGCCGGGTCGAGACCGCTCCGCGAAGACCCAGTTGCGGCTGCAGAAGCTCGCCCGGGGACGCAGCGGCCCGCGACCCGACGGGACGCAGCGCCAGGGCGCGAGCGTGTCCGGCTGGGCGGCCGGCCTCAACATCGAGGGCGCCGGGCCCTACAAGCTCGCCGGGTCGAAGACCCTCGCCGGGGCGCTCCGGATCGCGGCGAAGGCGATGCGCGCCGACCGGCCGGCCGGTCGGCCTGCTGATGTGGCACGGGCGGCACGCCTGGGTCATGAGCGGCTTCCGGGCCACCGCCGACCCGCTGCTCACCGACGACTTCACGGTCACGTCGGTCATCGTGGAGGATCCGCTCTACCCGTACGGCTCGCGGGTCTGGGGTCCGAGCCCGAGACCGGGTGAGGCACTCACCCCCAAGCAGCTCGGCCGCCAGTTCGTGCCACGTCGGACACGATCGATCTGGAACTTCCAGCGATGGGCGGCGAACCTCGCCGGCAAGTACGTCATGGTCGTGCCGTACGAGGTCGTGCGCCCCGCCCCCGTGGACAGCGGGTTCGCCCCGGCCCACCTGTAGGCCCGGGCTCGGCCGCGCGGCCGGTCCTAGGCCGGCGATCCTGCCGGCTGGCCCGCTCGGTAACGAGCGACCGCGTCGAGGAACCGCGCCAACGACTCGGGCGTGCTCGGATCGAGCGCGGCGATGACGTGATCGGTCCCGTCTGCGGCGTGCGCGGCGAGCCCGGCCGCGATCGCATCGGCGTCACCGGTGAGCGCCGGGCCCTCCTCCTCGTGATCGGTGAGATCCGGGTAGCGGACGTTGACGCCGACCGTGATCGCGAGGCTGGCCGGGTCCCGCCCGACGCGCGCGCAAGCCTCCATGAGCTCGCCGCGGACCCGCGCGAGGCGTTCGTCCGGGAGCCCGAACCAGGCGAGGTTCCAGGCGTCGGCATGACGGGCGGTGAGTTCGAGCATCCGCGGACGCTTGGCCGCGACGAGGATCGGGATGTCGGGTCGGGCGGGCGGTCGGAGGACGGCGTTTCGCGCCTGGACGTACGTGCCGTCGACGTCCGCCCGGCCGGTGCGGATGAGGTCGCGGATGATCGTGAACGCCTCGTCGAACCGGCCCACCTTGTGGTCGGTCGGGAACCCGAATGCCTCGTACTCCGGGTCATGCCAGCCCGCGCCGATGCCGAGGATCAGCCGGCCGCCGCTGATGTGGTCGAGGGTCGCGGCCATCTTGGCGAGCACCCCCGGGTTGCGGAACGTCGTGCACATGACGAGCGTGCCGAGTTCCACCCGCTCGGTGGCGTCGGAGACGGCGGCCAGGACCGTCCAGGCCTCGTGGAGGCCGCTCTCCTCCTCGCCCTCGAACCGGAAGAGGAGGTGGTCGTAGATCCAGAGCGAATCGAGTCCGCCCGCCTCGGCCGCGACGGCCATCTCGCGGATCGTCGAGTACGGGGGCGTCGTCCCGTCGTGCGCCTCCTCGATAGGGAGGACGATCCCGATCCGCATCAGGACGCGCGGTCGTCGACTACTTCAGCGCCTCGATCAGGGCCTGCTCGAGTTCGGGATCGAGGGTGGTCTGCACGAGGGTCCCGCCTTCGATCGGTCGGAGAGCGGCGATCACGGCGTCGGGGTTGTCGCTGCCGAGCAGCACGAAGAGGGCGGACTGGCCGGCCTCGAGCTGCTTCGACACATCGTCAACGAACGACTTCTCGACGTGGCGGCCGAGCGAGTGCCCGACCAGCCCGCCTGCGACGGCGCCGCCGACGAGCCCGAGCAACGGGAAGAAGACGAGGAGGACCGCACCGAGGAACGCCCCCACGGCCGCGCCGCCGACCGTCGCGGAATCGAGCGTGTTCTTGACCCGGGTCTTGCCGTCATCGTCCTTCCGAACGACCGCCGCATCCTCGATGGACGCAAGGCCGCCGCTCTTGAGACGCCGGATGGCGTCCAGTGCGGCTCCAGCGGTCGTGTCGTCGGTGAAGCTCGCAACGATCAGTTCGCTCATGTCGCCCTCCCCTGTCCGTCCTGTTCGCGTGCACGGTCGGACGGCGATTGTACGGCGGTCCGAAACGCGAGGTCGTTCGCGCCTGCTACGATTCCGCCCCGTGACCCGTCGACCGATCTGGCTTCTCGTGCTGCTCGCGTTCGCCCTCGTCGTGGGGGCGTGCACCGAGGAGCAGCGACAGGCCCTCAGGTCCGCGGAAACGCCCGAGCTGTGCGTCGCGCAAGCGGCCGTCGAGGCCGTCGATGTCGCACTGACGAAGGTCGCCGCCGCGGATGCCGAGGCGATCGCGGATCCGACGAGTCCGGAGCACGCGGCGGCACTCGCATACCTCGATGAACTCGATCGGGCGCTTCGGGCCATCCAGGTCGCGCTGGCGACGCTCCCGCGCGGCGACGACCCGGAGCTCCGCGACAAGCTCGCCGCAGTCGTCGACGACCTGGCCGCCCTGGTCCCCGATCTGCGTTCGCGGATCGAGGCTGGCGACGTGGCGGGGATCCAGGCGGACATCGACGCAGCGGCCGCGCTCGGACCGAAGATCGACGAGATCGAGGCGAACATCGAGGCGGCGGGTCCGAGCGGCTGCCCGGTCCCGTCGCCATCGGCGTCGCGCGGCGGCGAGCACGGAACCGTCGCCGAGCACCGAACCCACGGCTGAGCCCACGCCGACACCGACACCGGAGCCACGCCGACGCCGGAGCCGACGCCGACACCTGAGCCGACGCCGACGCCCGAGCCGACGCCGACACCCACACCGACGCCGGAGCCCACCCCGACACCGACGCCGACGCCGACCCCGACCCCGACGCCCGACCCCGACGCCAACGCCGACGCCCACGCCAACGCCGACGCCGACGCCAACGCCGACGCCCACGCCTACTCCCACCCCGACACCGACGCCGGAGCCCATCGCGACACCAACACCGACCCCGGAGCCGACGGCCACGCCGACGCCGGAGCCGACACCGAGTCCGACGCCGGAGCCGACCCCGAGTCCATCGCCCAGTCCGAGCCCGACACCGCGCCCGACGCTCCCTGCGATCCCGGGCGAGCCGACCTCATCGTCGGGCGGCGGCCCCCTCCTGTTGCTCGTCCTGATCATCGCCCTTGCGGCCGTCACCGGAGCGCTCGGCTACTGGATCCGTGACCGGGCGCGGGCCGGTGGAGCGACCGGCGCCGCGGTCGCAGCCGGAGCCGCGGTCGCCGCGGAATCGGGGGAGGCAGAGCCCGTCGAGGAGCCGCCGCTCGACGACGCCGAGACGCCCGCCGGAGCGGCGCCGCCAGAGGAACCGGGGACGACGTCTCCGCCGGACGAACCCGGGCCGTAGCGCGAGTCGGGCCTGACGCCCTCCATCCGCGCGAACGACCCCGATCCGGTGCATCGAGATGCATCGCCGGACACCGAATCGCCGCCGGCTCCCCCGAGCCGGCGGCGTCCTGGATAGACCGGGAACGGCGTCAGCCGGGATTGCCGGCCGGGCGGATGTTCTGGTTGAGGCGGAAGAAGTTGGTCGGGTCGTAGCGCCGCTTGATCGCGGCGAGCCGCTCGTACGTGCCGCCCGGGTAGGCGTCGCGAAGGCGATCCTCGCCCTCGTCCTGCAGGAAGTTGGAATACACGCCTGACGCGTCCGGCGCGAGCGCGTCGTGCAGGGCCTCGGTCCAGGCGAGTTCGGCGGCGTCCGACGCGGGATCCTCGTAGTGGTCGATGATCGCGACCATGATCGGCGCCGACCGATGGGCGAAGGCCGTCTCCGCGACCGGGACCCGGGCCATCGCGCCACCGAGGACGCGGATCTGGACGATCGCCGAGGGCGAGGCGACGGCCATCGCCGACAGGATCGACTCGATCGAGGCATCGCTCAGGGCGTTCATGAACCGCGAGCGGACGACGCCGCGACCGGGCGCCCCGCCACCCTCGGTGAACTGGTAGATGCCCGGATAGGGCATCGGCATGACCGCTTCCGCGATCGGCGTCGCGACCTGCCGGAACGGCTCGATGGCCGCGTTGCCGTCGGCGGGGTCGCCGCTCCAGACGAACATCACGATGAGGGCCAGCTCGCCGTGCCGCTCGGCCGGGACGAACGGGACCGGCGGGATCGCCATCAGGAACGAGATCGTCGAGAGCTCCTCGGGGGCGTTCGCGGCGATCGGGACGAGGCTGTTCAGCACGTCGGCCGTCGGCGGCAGGAAGAGCGCGCCGCCGAGGACGGTCTCCGACCGGGTACAGCTTGAACTGGAAGCGTGTGACGACGCCGAAGTTGCCGCCGCCCCCGCGGACCGCCCAGAAGAGGTCCGGGTGGTGGTCTGCGTTGGCCGTGATCAGTCGACCGTCGGCCGTCACGATCTCGACGGCCTGCAGCGCGTCGATGGCGAGGCCGTACTTGCGGACGAGGAAGCCGATGCCGCCGCCGAGCGTCAGGCCGGCGATGCCGACGGAGCCGGTGTCGCCGAACGGGGTGGCAAGGCCGTGCGCCGCGGCCGCGGCCGTGTACTCGCCCGCGGTCAGGCCGGGCTGGGCCCACGCGGTTCGTCGCTCGGCATCGATGTGGAGCCCCTTCATGCCCGAGAGATCGAGCACGATCCCGTCATCGACAGTGCTGTGGCCGGCGACGCTGTGGCCGCCGCTCCGGACCGCGAGCTCCATCCCCGCGTCCCGTGCCAGGACCACGGTCCGTGCCACGTCGCCCGCGCCGGCGGCCTTCACGATGAACGTGGGCCGGCGGTCATAGATCGTGTTGTGGGCGTGTCGCGCGGCGTCGTAGTCGGTGCCGCCGGGGAGGATCAGCTCGCCCTGGAGTTCGGCTCGGAAGGCCGCCAGGTCGAATGGGTCCAAGAGATCGTGGCGGCGAGGGCGAAACGCTTCCAAGGCCGTGCTCCTTGAGGTTGGATCTGAGGGATGGATGGGGGGTCACGGCGATGGTCGAGGCGCGCGGCGGCCAGGACACCGGACGTGCGTCATCGGTTGGGGATGGACATCCGTCCAGTCGGGCGCGCCGAGGGTCAGTCGGCGCATGGGTTCGGCGAGTGCCCCGGACGGCCTCAGGCCGGCCGGTGCCGGTAGAAGTCGACGTGCTCGGGCGGCAGCGGCTCGTTGCCGAGGATGAGGTCGGCGGCCTTCTCGGCGAGCATCATCACGGGGGCGTAGATGTTCGCGTTCGTGACGTACGGCATGACCGACGCGTCGACCACGCGCAGGCCGTCCAGGCCGTGGACGCGCATCGTCAGCGGATCCACGACCGACGCGCCATCGACGCCCATGCGCGCCGTGCAGGACGGGTGGAGCGCGGTCTCCGCATCGCGCGCGACCCAGTCGCGGATCTCGTCGTCGCTGGTCACCGCCACGCCCGGCGACGTCTCGCCGCCGTTGTACGGCGCCATCGCGGGCTGGTTGAGGATGCCCGCGCGCCACGTGGATGGCCTCGACCCACTCCCGCCGGTCCTGCTCGGTCGAGAGGTAGTTGAAACGCAGGGCCGGATGGTCGTGCGGGTCCGTGGTCTTGAGCGTGATCGTGCCGCGGGCGTCGGAGTACATCGGCCCGACGTGCACCTGGTAGCCGTGTCCGGGCGCTCCGGCGCTGCCGTCGTACCGGATGGCGAGCGGCAGGAAGTGGAACATGAGGTTCGGGTAGGCGACGTCGTCGTTGCTCCGCGCGAACCCGCCACCCTCGAAGTGGTTGGTCGCGCCGGGCCCGCTCCGCAGGAACAGCCACTGCGCCCCGATGAACGGCCGTCGCCACTTCTGCGTCGCCGTCGGCTGCATCGAGACCGGCTGGAGGCTCTTGTACTGGATGTAGACCTCGAGGTGGTCCTGGAGGTTCTCGCCGACGCCCGGCAGGTCGGCCACGACCGGGATGCCGAGGGCCTCCAGGTCCGCAGCCGGGCCGATGCCGCTGAGCAGCAGGAGCTGCGGCGAGTTGATCGCGCCGCCGGCCAGGATCACCTCGCCCGCCCCGATGGTCTCCGTGCCGCCGCCGTGGCGCTCGATCTCGACGCCGACCGCGCGTGACCCCTCGACGTGGATCGCGGTCACGAAGCGTGGACGTCCGGACCGTGAGGTTCCGGCGCTTGCCCATGATCGGGTGCAGGTACGCGCGCGCGGCGCTGAGCCGCCGGCCGCGGTGGATGTTCCGGTCGAACGGCGCGAATCCCTCCTGCCGATAGCCGTTGACGTCGTCGGTCAGGTGGTAGCCGGCCTCCTGGCACGCGGCGAAGAACGCGGTGAAGAGCGGGTTCGTCGCGGGACCCCGTTCGAGGACCAGCGGCCCGGTGTGCCCGCGGTACGGGTCGTCGGGCGCGGCCGCCAGGCATGTCTCCATGCGCTTGAAATACGGCAGGCAGTGGGCGTAGTCCCACGTCTCCATCCCGGCGTCGGCGGCCCAGCGCTCGTAGTCGAGGGCGTTGCCGCGCTGGAAGATCTGGCCGTTGATGCTCGAGGAGCCGCCGAGGACCTTGCCGCGAGCGTGGTAGATCCGCCGGCCGTGCATGAACGGCTCGGGCTCGGACTCGTACATCCAGTCGTAGTACGGGCTGCCGATCGGGAACGTCAGGGCTGCCGGCATGTGGATGAACGGGTCGATCCGCCAGTCCGAGCGCCCGGCCTCGAGGACGAGCACCCGCGTCGCGGGATCCGCGCTCAGGCGGTTGGCCAGCGCGCTCCCCGCCGAGCCGCCACCGACGATGACGAAGTCGTAGCGCGTCTGTCCCATCCTGCCGGCGATGCTAGCAGCGTCGCTCGCGCGTCCGCCGCGTGCGCCCGCTTGGCGGTCCGGCCGTACCATCGGGGTCTTGGACGAGCGGCGCGGCCCGATGCACGCTGACCGTCGAAGTCGCGAGATGGAGGTCCACCCCGGCGATGCCCCATGTGCTCGGACGCGCGACCGATCGACGCCACCTGACGATGGCCTTCGGCATCGCCCTGGCGCTGCTGATCGTCGAAGTCGTCGGCGGGATCGCTGCGAACAGCCTGGCGGTCCTCGCGGACGCGGGCCACGTCCTGACCGACGTCACGGGCATCGGGCTCTCGCTGGCGGCGATGTGGATCGCCGGCCGGCCGGCGACCGACGGGCGAACGTTCGGCTACTACCGGGCGGAGATCCTCGCCGCGGTGGCGAACGCCGTCCTGCTGGTCGGCGTCGCGGCGTTCATCCTGGTCTCGGCGATCGGCCGCCTCGACGATCCGCCCGAGGTCCAGGGCGGACTCATGCTCGCCCTCGGCGTCGTCGGCCTCGTCGCGAACGGGGCGACGGTCGTGCTGCTGCGACGGTCGGCGGCGGGCTCGCTCAACGTCCGCGGCGCGTACCTGGAGGTCCTGGGCGACCTCTTCGGGTCCGTTGCGGTGATCGTCGCGGCCGTGGTGCTCGCGCTGACCGGCTGGCAGCAGGCGGATGCGGTCGCGTCGATCGTCGTCGCCATCCTCATCGTGCCCAGGACCGTCGGCCTCCTGCGCGAAGCGATCGACGTCCTGCTGGAGGCGACGCCGCGCGGGATGCGTCTCGATGACGTCCGCGCGCACATCATCGGCGCCGAGGGCGTCGCCGACGTCCACGACCTCCATGCCTGGACGATCACCAGCGGCCTCCCGGTGATCTCCGCCCACGTCGTGCTGAAGCCCGACGCGGAGCCGGCGCGGGTCCTCGACGAGCTGTGTGCCTGTCTCGCAGGCGACTTCGATGTCGAGCACTCGACGTTCCAGCTCGAGACGGTCGACCGCCGACGGCTCGAGAGCGCCGCCCATCTCTGAGATCGAGCCGGGACACGCGATGCCAGGAGCACATGCCAGGCGGTTCGCCAGCGCCGGCGAGGCGCTCGTCGATCTGATCGAGGGCGACTCGGGCGACTTGGGCGCCCGGCCGGGTGGATCGCCGTTCAACGTCGCAGTGGGGCTGGCCCGGCTCGGGCTGGACACGTCGTTCGCCGGACGGCTGTCGACCGATGCGCATGGCCGGCTGCTGCACGATCGGCTGGCGGCGGAGGGGATCGGCGAGTCGCTCCTGCAATGGGGCCCGGAACCGACTGCGGTGGCGGTGGTCGGTCGCGTCGGCGACGAGGCGGTCTACGACTTCCGCTGGACCGGCACGGCCGATCGCGGATACGACCCCGCGGGCGTCTCCCCCGAGGACTGGGCGCGGCTGGACGTCCTGCACATCGGATCGGCGGCCCTCGGCCTGGAGCCCGTCGGCGGTCGATCGATCGAGCTGATGGAGCGCCTCTCGGGGACGGTGTTCCTGTCGTTCGATCCGAACGTGCGCCGCGACGTCGTCGACGACTGGCCGACCTACCTCGATCGGGTGCGACGGGCGGTCGGGCTCGCGGATCTCGTCAAGGCGAGCGAGGCGGACCTGCGCGAGCTGGGTGCCGATACGCGATCGGACGCCGAACCGATGGGCCGTGCCGGCCCGACCGTCGTCACCCGCGGCGCCGGCGGGGCGACGCTCTATCGGGCCGGGTGGCCGCCCATCGACGTCCCGGCGCCAACCGTCGAGGTCGTCGACACGATCGGCGCCGGCGACGCGTTCACGGCCGGCCTCCTGTTCGCGCTCGATGAGGGGGCGGGCCTGGAACGGCGACGGTTCGGGGCGCTCTCGGACGACGCCTGGCGCGAGATCCTGCGCGTCGCCACCACGGCCGGGGCGATGACGTGCGAACGCGTGGGCGCCGATCCGCCGACGGCCGCGGAGCTGCGGGCCCGGCTCAGCGCCTGACGCGGAAGGTCGCCGCGTCCGGCTTCTTCGAGAGCAGCTTCTTGCCGCCGACCGTGTAGATGCGGATGGTGATGTGGTACGTGCCGATGCGGCGGGCAGACGACACGTAGAAGGTCGGCTTGAAGGTCCGCCGCACGCCGGCCGTGAACGACCGGGCGTCGTAGTAGCGCCGGAGGACGCGTTTGCCCTTCGGGTCGTAGATGCGGATGTCGACCATCGCCTTGGTCGCCCGCGAGGCGCTGACGCGGATGGTCAGCGTGACCGAGTGCTTGCGGGTGACGCTCGTCGGCTTGACCGAGGCCGTCCTCGACCACTTGATCGGTGGGTTCGGCGGCGGCGGCGCGACCGGTGGCGCGGGCGACCCGGACACGAGGCTGAGGCCGCCGGACGCGTAGTAGGCGCCGGCCCGTTCCTTGAAGTAGCCGCCATCGTCGTCGGCGGAGAGCGCGACCCGGCTGTTGCCGTTGATGGCGGCCGGGTTGGTGACGCCGTCGCCTTCTCCGTCGCACGCACAGGTCGTGCCGCCCGCGCCACCGCCGAAGAGCAGGGCCACGACCCCGGCGTCACGCCAGAGTGCGAGGTGGGTGCCGCCCGGATCCTCGAGGAACCACTCCGCGCGGTTGTCCTGGTAGTGGCCCCAGGTGTTGTTCTGCGAGCGCATCTTCGTGTTGCCGAGCGGGATCTGCCAGACGACGACGCGGTGCCCCGTCCCGGCGACATAGCCGGCGATGAACCGCGCGTACCGGACGAAGTCGGCGCCATCCCAGCGAGACGCCCCGCCGTCCCCGTACACGATCTCCTTGAACGACGCATCGCGATCGGCGATGTCGGTGAACGTGAGATCGAAGTCCGCGCCGAGGGACCCGTAGAAGTCGGCCGCGCGGCCGGCCAGCTCGTCGACCTGCGCGTTGGGGCTGTTCGAGTACGCGATGTCCCAGTTCGTGCCCCACACCGAGAGGTGATACGCCAGCAGCACGTTCGGGGCGTAGAGGTCGCGGAGGCGCACGACGGCCCGGGCGAACCCCGATGCGTTGTTCGGCAGGCCGGCCAGATCGCTGTCGCCCGAGCTCGCGACCGAGGCCGGGATCGTGGTCGCGTCGTCGCCGGTCGAGGCCTGCTCGATGTAGCCCCACAGGTCCGGCTCCACGTGGAGGACGACGGTGGTGCTGCCTGCCGCCCGCTGGAAGAACAGCCGGAGGTCCGCGTACAGGGCGGCCATCGTCGAGGTGTTCGCGAGGTTGGAGAGGTCCCTGGCCTTCTCGTCGCCGCCGCTCGACGGGTTCGACTGCAGGAGCATGTAGTACGGGAAGACCGGGGTCATGCCGTGGTCGGCCGAGTCCTCGACATACCACGTCACGAACTGGCCGTTCGTGTTCCACGTGGACCAGCCGTTGCCTGTGTTCACGCCCCCTGCGAGGTACTGGTAGCGGAACGCGAAGTCGGCCGAGGCCCGGAGAGACGCAGCCCCGCCCGGTGCATCGGCCAGACCGAGCTCGACACGATCCGACGGCCAGGCGGCGGGCGGATCCGGGAGCGTCGCGGCACGCACGGCCTCGGCTGGGACCGTCAGCAGCCCCCCGGCGACGAGCACGGCGACGATCAGCAGGAACGGGAAGCGTCGGATGGTGGAGCCTCTCAACGTCGGGACATCGTCGCGGGTCATGCGCTCGGTGTCACTCCCTCGCACGTCCCGAACGTGGGCCGTACCAAGGGGTGTGCGCCCGCGCGACGGAGGTCGCCCGGCGGCCCCATCGCCCACGACGGCTGCTACGCTCGACGGCGATGACCGACCGTGCCGGCGATCTGACCCAGCTCCAGGTCTTCGAAGCGCTCGATGCCGCGACGCGTGCGGTCGCCGGAGTGCTCTCGGTCGAGGAGGTCCTCCAGGTCATCGTCGACCAGGTCCGTCCCCTCGTCGGTGCCCAGTACGCCGCTCTTGGGATCGTCGATGAGCACGGCGTCATCGAGCGGTTCATCACGAGCGGGATGGACCCCGAGACCCGAGCGCGGATCGGTGCCATCCCACGGGGCCATGGCTTCCTCGGGCTCATCATCGAGGAGAACCGCCCATTCCGGATCCCCGACATCAACGTCGACCCGCGGCGGTACGGGTTCCCGCCGAACCATCCGCCGATGACGACCTTCCTGGGGGTCCCGGTCAGCGTGAAGGGGCGCTCCGTCGGCAACCTCTACTTCACGGACAAGACGGGCGGCGGTCCGTTCACCGAGGCAGACCAGGAGGTCGTCGAGTTCTTCGCCCGCCACGCGGGGATCGCGATCGAGAACGCCCGGCTGCACGAGCTGGTTCGGAGCCTGGCGGTCATCGAGGAGCGAGAGCGCATCGGCAAGGACCTCCACGACGGCATCATCCAGAACATCTATGCCGTCGGCCTCTCGCTCGAGGACGTGCCGGACCTGATGGAGGAGGACCCCGCCGAGGTGGTCCGCCGCGTCGAGCGGGCGATCGACAGCCTGCACCTGGCCATCCGCGACATCCGCAACTTCATCCTCGGCCTTCGGCCGGACCTGCTGGGCGGCCTGTCGTTCGACGACGGGCTGGCCGCGCTGGTCGACGAGTTCCGGCACAACTCGATGATCGACATCGAGCTGGTTCGCGACGGGCCCGGCTGGGAACCGTCCCCAGACGTGACCGCGCACCTGCTCGGGATCGTCAACGAGGCGCTCAGCAACGTGGTCCGCCACGCACTGGCGTCGCGCGTGTGGGTGGAGACATCGGCCGACCCGGACGGCGTCCTGCGCCTCTCGGTGCGCGACAATGGGCGCGGATTCGACGTATCCACCGGCCCGCCCATGGGGCATCAGGGCCTCGCCAACATGCGATCCCGGGCGACCGGGCTCGGCGCGAGGCTCGACGTCTCGAGCGAGCCCGGATCCGGGACCGAGATCTCGATCACGCTGCCGAACGAGGGTCATCGATGACGACCGAGCCGACCACCCCGCGGACCCTGACCGTCGTGGTCGTCGATGACCACGAGGTGGTCCGCCAGGGACTCGTCGCGATGCTCGATCGCCGCCCGGGCTTCCAGGTCGTCGGCGAGGCGGGCATCGGTCGCCGAGGCGATCGAGGTGACGGGCCGGTTCCAGCCGGACCTTGTCGTGATGGACGTCCGGCTGCCCGACGGCTCGGGCATCGAGGCGTGCCGCGAGATCCGGGCCACCCTTCCCGCGACCCGCGTGATGATGCTCACGAGCTACCCGGACGAGGAGGCGGTCCTCGCCGCGATCATCGCCGGCGCCAGCGGCTACCTGCTCAAGCAGGTCCGGGCGCGCGACCTCGTGGCCGCCCTCGAGGCGGTCGGGCGCGGCGAGTCACTCCTCGACCCGGCCGTGACCGGCAAGGTCCTCGAGCGCATGCGCCGCATCGCCACGTCCGACCAGCCCGACGAGCTCGCCGCCCTGACCCAGCAGGAGCGCAAGATCCTCGCGCTCGTCGCCGACGGCATGACCAACAAGGAGATCGCGGCGGAGATCTTCCTCTCGGACAAGACCGTCAAGAACTACGTCAGCTCGATCCTCTCCAAGCTCAACCTCGAGCGACGAGCCCAGGCGGCCGCGTACGTGGCCCGCCTCAAGACCCACCCCGGCGAGTGACCGTCAGCTAGCGACAGGCGACGTCGCGAGCGGGCGTTGCTCGCTGCCCGGCCGGCGATTCCCCCAATGGCCGGCTCATCGATGTGTTCCTTTCGGTGCGGGGTCGCCGCCGTCTTCGCCTGGGCGGACGATCAGAACCGACATGGGTGCGTGGTGCAGGACGTTGCGGGCCGTGCTACCCATGAGGAGGCGCTTGAGGAGCCCATGACCCCGGGTCCCGACGACGATCAGACCGGCGCCCCACGTGGCCGCCTCCGCGATGAGGCCACCGGCGGCATCGCCCTCGCGGACCGCGGCATCGGCCACAAAGCCGTCCGCGGCAAGGCGAGCGACTGCGTCGTTCGCCATGTCCCATGCATGAGCGGTCGCTTCCGCTTGGACGGACACATACGTGCCTGGCGACACCACCGCATCGACGGGCGTGATGCCGAGCCACCATGCGGCTGGCACGTCGATGACGGTCGTCGACCGCACCGTCGCGTCCCGCCATAGCCCACAGGCGCCCAGGAACTCGACGGCGAACAGCGAGGCGGACGAGCCGTCAACGCCGACGACGATCCGACCTGTCGCGGCACCGCGCGCAACGAGGACCGGGCACGGTGCCCGCTCGACAACCTCGGCCGACACGGAGCCAAGCACCATCCGCTCGAGTGTGCCGTGGCCGCGAGCGCCGACGATGACGAGGTCGACGGCATCCTGGTTCGCCCGACGCACGATCTCCGACGCGGGGCGGCCCTCCGCGAGGGTCGTCGCGACGTCGAGTCCAGGTCGACCGACAGCATCCGCTGCACCCGCCAACTGACGGCCGAGTTCACTCGAGAGCTCTGCGCGGACCGCGCTGGACTGAACGTACGCGGCCGCCGGCCATGGCCCGCCGAAGAGCTCGGCATCGGTCGGGATGACGCTGACGATCTCGAGCATCGCATCCTTGGGCCACGCCATCGCCGCCGCGGCGTCGACCGCACGGTTCGAGGCGTCCGATCCGTCGATGGCGAGAAGCGCCCTCATGGGTATCGCCTCCTTGGCCGTTATCGTCGGCCGACGCGGCGGACCCGGCAGGTGCCACACGGACCGTCCCCGCAGGCCGACCGGCATGTGGACCCCGGCGCGCTCGAGCCGGATACTCCGCCCATGGATATGCAGCCCGCACCCGAACCGTCCGCCCCTGACTCCACCCTTCCGTTCGACCGCGCGATGACCCGCCGCGGCCTGCTGCGTGCCGGCGCCCTGACCGGCGGCGGTCTCGTCGCCGCGACGATCGCCGCCTGCGCGCCGGCCGCGACCGGGTCCGCGTCCCGCTGGGTCTACGGGACGACGACCGCGGCTCCCGCGGCGACGACGCCGCCGGCCGCCAGCCAGGCGCCCTCGGTCGCGCCCTCCCACGACGCGTCGCATGAGCCCGCCGCCTCGGCGTCGCCGTCGCCATCGGGTGCGCCGGTCGACCACGACGCCATGGCGAAGGCCGCCGTCGACCGGTTCCTCGGCGGCGAGGCCACCCAGGTCGAGGGCTACGGCAACCAGCCGCTCGAGCCGACGGTCGTGGACGGCGTGAAGGTCTTCGAGCTCACGATCGAGGAGATGGACCACCGCATCGATGCGCAGAAGGACCCCGTCAAGGCCCTCGGATTCAACGGGACGTGGCCGGGTCCTCGACTGACGGTCATCGAGGGCGACACGGTCCGCGCGACGTTCAAGAACAACATGCACGAGTCGACCGGCATCCACTTCCACGGCCAGAAGCTGCCGAACGCCATGGACGGCGTGCCGCACATCACCCAGGAGCCGATCGAGCCGGGCGCGAGCTTCACCTACGAGTTCGTGGCGCGCACGCCCGGGTCGCACATGTACCACTCGCACCACAACGCGACCGACCAGGTCGGGCGGGGCCTCCTCGGGGCCTTCATCGTCGAGCCGAAGGACCCGGCACAGCGCTACGACCGCCTCTACGGGGCGACCCAGGACATCGTCTGGATCAGCAACGACGCGCTGGGCGGGTTCACGATCAACGGCCGGGGCTTCCCGGCGACGGCGCCGATCGTCGCCACCCTGGGCGACACGATCGTCATCCGGTTCATGAACGAGGGCAACATGATGCATCCGTGGCACCTCCACGGGATGCCGATGCGGGTCGTCGCCCGGGACGGCTACCCGCTCGGTGGCGCGGCCTTCACGTGCGACACCCTCGGCGTCAACCCCGGCGAGCGCTGGGACGTCGTCATCACGTGCGACGAGCCCGGGGCCTGGGCGTTCCACTGCCACATCCTCCAGCACGCCGAGGCGCAGGACGGGATGTTCGGCATGGTCACGGCCCTCGTCGTCCAGGATGCGACAGCCGCAGCGGCAGGCGCACGGCCTCGCCGCGACGCGTCGCGCCCGCCTTCGTCTGCCCGATCCCGAACACGATCTGACCCGTCGCCGGCCTCAGACGCGTTCGAAAGCCATCGCCACGGCGCCGCCGCCGCCGAGGCACAGGGTCGCCAGGCCGTAGCGGCCCTCGCGCCGCTTGAGCTCGTGGAGCAGGGTCGCGACGACCCGGGCTCCGGATGCCCCGACGGGGTGGCCAAGGGCGATCGCGCCGCCGTTGACGTTCACCTTGTCCCAGTCGAAGCCGAGCTCCCGGCCGTCGGCGACGACCTGGGCGGCAAACGCCTCGTTGATCTCGATCAGGTCGAAGGCTTCGATCGGCATCTCGATCCGATCGAGGAGCCGGCGAACGCCATGGACAGGGGCGAGGAAGAGCCACTTCGCCTCGATGTCCGCCTGGGCGTAGCCGACGATCCGGGCGAGCGGCTTGAGGCCGTATCGCTCGACGGTCCGTTCGCTGGCCAGGACGGTGGCCGCGCCGCCGTCCGTGATGCCGGGGACGTTGCCGGCGGTGGCTGTCCCGCTGGTCGCGCTTTGGCGATCGTCGCCTTCGGGCAGGGGGAAGACTGGCTTGAGTCGGGCAAGGGCCTCGATGGACGAGTCGCGACGGGGTCCTTCGTCGAGGGCGACCACCGTCTCGCGGCCCTTGGCGTCACGGACGGTCACCGGGGCGAGCTCGGCGTCGAAGCGACCTGCGTCCATGGCCGCGATCGCGCGCTGGTGGCTGCGCAGCGCGAACTCGTCCTGGTCCTCGCGGCTGACGTGGTTGCTGATGGCGACACGCTCGGCGTGGGTGCCGACATGGCACTCCTCGACCGCGCACCACAGGGCGTCGTGCACGGTCGCGTCGACCAGCGCCCCGTCGCCCAGCCGATAGCCGAAACGGGCCTGCGGCAGCAGGTACGGCGCGCCGTTCATGCTCTCCATCCCGCCGGCGACGACGACATCGGCGTCACCAGCCCGGATCTCGGCGGCGCCGAGCATGATCGCCTTCATGCCCGAGCCGCAGACCTTGTTGATCGTCGTTGCGCTCGTCGTCGCGGGCAGCCCACCGAGCAGGGCCGCCTGACGGGCCGGGGCCTGGCCGGCGCCAGCCTGGATGACCTGGCCCATGAGGACCTCGTCGATCGTGGTGCCCTTCCGGAAGTCCAGCTCGCTCGACCGCGGCTCGGATCGCGACACCGCCGAGTTCGACGGCCGGAACACCGGCCAACCCGCCACCGAACTTGCCGATCGGCGTCCGGGCAGCGCTGATGAGGTAGACGTCTCCATTGCGGCCCGCCTGGGTCATCTCAGCCATCGTGGTCCTCCTCGCTTGTCTCATGGTTCGTCTTCAGAGCCGGGGGCGTCACGTCCGCCGGGGCGGGACCTACGTGTACAGCCCGCCGTCGACCGCGATCACCTGGCCGGTGATGTAGTCGCCGCTCGTGACGAGGAAGGCGACCGTCTGGGCGATCTCCTCCGGACGTCCGAACCGGCCCATCGGGATCTTCGCCAGGATCGCGGCGCGGACCTCGTCCGGCATGGCCGCGATCATCTGCGTCTCGATGAAGCCCGGCGCGATCGCGTTGACCGTCACACCCTTGCGGGCGAGCTCGAGCGCCGCGGACTTCGTGAAACCGACGATCCCCGCCTTCGCGGCGGCGTAGTTGGCCTGGCCGAAATTGCCGTGGAGGCCGATCACGGAGCTGATGTTGACGATGCGGCCGTACCCCGCCTGGACCATGTGCGGGAGCACCCGTGTGGTCATGTGGAAGACGCTCGTCAGGTTGGTCTGGATGACCTCGTCCCACTCCTCCTGCGACATCTTCGCCAGCGAGCGGTCACGGGTGATCCCGGCGTTGTTGACGAGCACGTCGATCGTGCCGAAGTGCTCGACGACGCTCGCGACGGCCGAATCGATGGTCGCGGGATCGCGCACGTCGCAGCCGAAGGGGAATGCCTGTCCCCCGGACGCCACGACCTCGGCGGCGACCTCGTTCGCGTGTTCCTCGTGTGGGTGCCCGATGTCATCGGAGTGGTAGCCGATGGCGACACAGGCCCCGTGGCGTCCGAATTCGAGAGCGATGGCGCGGCCGATGCCGCGCGATCCGCCGGTGACGAGGCAGGTCCTGCCCTTCAGTTCGGTCATCGCAGAAACCTCCTCGACGTGGCCGGGTCGCAGACAAGGTGGCCGGCAGATCGCCGGCCACCTCGATGGTCATGTGCGCCGCTCAGCGCTTGCTGGGTTCGGTCGCCTTCGCGGTCGCCTTGACCGTGGTCTGCCAGGTCTCGAGGGTCGCCTTCTGGGTTCGCTTGACGAGCTCGGAGAACTGCGCGACGGCCTGCCGATTGCCCTTCACGGCCAGATCGAACAAGCCGAGACCGGCCTCGATCGCGGCATTCTGCGCGTCGAACGCGGTCTTGAGGACCGACTCGCTCTGGGTGGACCAGGTGCCGAGCAGGTCCCGACTGAGGGCGCTGCTGTCGTCGGCATAGGATCGCGCGGCTTCGATCGAAGCCTTGGCGGTCTCGGTACCGTTGCGGGCCGCCTGGGCGGCGATGCGGGTGGCTTCCGTGACGGCAGCGGCTGCCGACTCAGGCATTTCGTTGATCGTGGTGGACATCGAGGTCCTCCTTCGACTACTATCCAGCTGCCTCTATCTGCGCGACAACTCTATGTGCAGTATGCACTTAGTGTGATAGGATTGTCAAATCGCCGCTGGATCCACCCAGTCGAGCAACGCAAAGACGAGCACATGCCTGACCGCCAGACCACGACCGACCAGCCCTCCGCGCCGGATCCGACCCCGGAGATCGCCCGGCGCGAGCCCGCCGCCGCCCGGAGCGCGGCGCCCCGGACACGGAGCCAGGTCCCGCGCAGGAGCCGGCCGCAGCCGACGAGCCGAGCCCGGGTCCCGACCGCCCGGCCGAGCCGACGGACGAGCGCGAGGTCTTCCCCGGCTGGCCACCGCGCGACATCCTGGCGCCATTCGTCCTGCTCGCTGTCTCGCTCGAACGGTCGCACGGCTACGGGATCGAGGACTACCTGCGAGCGCTCGGCCTGTTCGGGATCACGATGAGCACCCTCTACCGGACCCTCCGCCAGATGGAGAAGGACGGCTTCCTCGAATCGACGTGGGAGCCGGGGCCGACCGGTCCCGCCCGACGGGTGTACTCGATCACCGACGCGGGCCACGTCTGGCTCGACTCCTCGGCAGCGATGCTCAACGCCTATCGCGATACGATCGACCGTTTCTTCGGTCTGTACGGCGCCGGCCCGACCTCGAGCCGCGAGCAGCCCGACGAGCCGACGAACGAGAAGGAGACACCGGCATGACGAAGGCCGAAGGAACAAGCCGAGCCACGGATCCATTCGAGACGTGGCGCGAGCTGTACGACAAGAACGAACGCGCCTGGAGCGCGGCCCTCGAGGAGGCCATGGGCAGTCCCGAGTTCGGCGAATCGAGCGGGAAGATGCTCGAGACCATGCTCGCTGCCCAGAAGTCGGTTCGCGACAACATGCGGACCTATCTCGAGTCGATGAACGTGCCGACCCGGGAGGACATCGCCCGGCTGGGCGAGCTCGTCATCGGGCTCGAGGAGAAGGTCGATCAGGTCGTCGATCGGCTCGACGCGATCGAAGACGCGGTCCGGGCCGTGCCCGCTGGGCCCGCGGGGCCGGCTGGGCCGGCTGGGCCGACCGGACGGGTCGGACCGAAGGGGGCGACGGGCAAGACCGGACCCAAGGGAGCGACGGGCAAGACCGGACCCAAGGGAGCGACGGGCAAGACCGGAGCCGCGGGACAAGCAGGAGCCGCGGAGCGCGCGAAGCCTGCCGGGCGTGCGAAGCCCGCGGAGAGCGCCCGATGACGCCCACCGCGCCGACAAGCTGGCCCGACGCCGCGAGCGTGTGGGCGTCGAACGATCGCGCCCTCGACATGGCGCGAGCCATCCTCGGCTCGGCCGACGCGCCAGTCGGCCTCACGCCGAAGGAGCTCATCTGGCGCAAGAACAAGGCGGCCCTGTATCGCTATACGCGCACTGAGCCGGCCACGCACCGGACGCCGGTCTTCCTGGTCCTGCCGCTCATCAACAGGGCATACATCCTTGACCTGCGTCCAGGGGCCAGCTTCGTCGAATTCCTCCTGAGCGAGGGCTTCGACGTCTTCCTCATCGACTGGGGCACGCCCGGGGACGAGGATCGGGCGCTGGACATCACGACGCTCGTGACCCGCTACCTGCCTCGAGCCGCGAAGGCCGTCCAAAAGGCCAGCGGCAGTGACGAGATGACGGTCCTGGGCTACTGCATCGGTGGCGCCCTGGCGACCTGCTTCGCGGCCCTCCATCCCGAGGTTGTCCGCAACCTCGTGCTGCTCACCGCGCCGATCGATTTCTCGGACGCCGGACAGTTCGGGCGGATGACGGCCCGTGGCGTCTTCCCCATCGAGCTGATGACCGACACGTTCCCGACGGTACCGGGACAGGTGCCGGACATCGGCTCGAAGCTGCTCAACCCGATGGCCAGCTACATGGGTACCTACCGCCAGCTGTGGGACAAGCTGGGCGATCCCAACTTCGACGTCCGAGGCTGGCAGGCGATGTACCGCTGGGTGAACGAGGGCGTGCCGTTCGCGGGCGCGGCGTTCCGCCAGTGGATCGTCGAGTTCTACCAGGAGAACCGGCTGGCCCGCGACATGCTCGACATGGACGGGCGGCCAGTGCGCCTCGGCGATATCCGCTGCCCGGTCCTCAACATCGCCGCAAGCCGCGACCAGATCGCGCCGCGCGCGACGACGAGCGTCGTCACCCAGCGAGTCGGCAGCGACGACGCGTCCGAGATCCTGGTCGAGGGCGGCCACGTCGGGATCGTCGTCGGCCGCTCGGCCAGCCAGAACCTGTGGCCGAAGGTCGGCGCATGGCTCAGCGAGCATGACTGACAGGCCGGCCTTGGCCACGAGCGGGGCCTCGCACGCCGTATCGCGGCACGGCGTCCCGCTCGAGATGCGATTATCGGTCCATGCGCCTCGTTTCCGCGGCTGAGGCTGTCGGCCGGATCGGCAGCGGCGACCGCGTCTACCTCCATTGCGCAGCGGCGACGCCATCCGTGCTGCTGGATGCCCTCGTGGACCGAGCGCCGGAGGTGCGCAACGTCGAGATGGTCCACCTCCACACCGAAGGACCCGGTCCCCATCTCGCGCCGGAGATGGCGGCCAGCTTCCGACACCGGGCGCTGTTCATCGGGCCCAACGCGCGGGCGGCGGTGAACGAGGGTCGGGCCGAGTACGTCCCGGTGTTCCTCTCGGACGTGCCCGCGACTGTTCGAATCGGGCGCGCTTCCGCTCGATACGGTCCTCGTCAACGCCACGCCGCCCGACGCCCATGGCTTCTGCTCCCTCGGCGTGTCGGTCGAGGCGATGCACGCCGCGATCAGGGCCGCGAAGACCGTGATCGTCCAGCTCAACCGGGCCATGCCACGGACGCTCGGCGAGAGCTTCATCCACGTCGACGACATCGACCTGGGGGTCGAGGTCGACGTGCCACCGTATGTGCACACGGTGGGCGCCATCGGCGACATCGAGCAGCGGATCGGCGAGCACGTGGCCGACCTCGTGCCCGACGGGGCGACGCTCCAGCTCGGGATCGGGGCGATCCCAACGGCCACGGCGCTCTCGCTCGTCGACAAGCGCGACCTGGGCATCCACACCGAGATGTTCACCGACGCGGTCATGGACCTCGTCGAGGCCGGCGTCGTGACCGGTGCCCGCAAGGAGCGCAACCGCGGCAAGATCGTGACGGCGTTCCTCATGGGCTCACCGCGGCTCTACGAGTTCGTCGATGACAACCCGATGGTCGAGATGCGCTCGGTCGACTTCACGAACGACACCCACGTCATCCGCACGTTCAGCCGGATGGTCGCCATCAACTCCGCGATCGAGGTCGACCTGACCGGCCAGGTCGTCGCCGACTCGATCGGTCACCGGCTCTACAGCGGCGTGGGCGGCCAGATGGACTTCATCCGTGGCGCGGCCAAGGCGGCGCACGGCAAGGCGATCATCGCGCTCCCATCGACCGCGACCGGGGGCACGCGATCGCGGATCGTCGGGACGCTTGCAGCCGGAGGTGGCGTCGTCACGACGCGCGCCCACGTGGCGACGGTCGTCACCGAGTGGGGCGTCGCCGAACTGTTCGGGAAGAGCACACGTGAACGGGCCTCGGCGCTCATCTCGATCTCCCACCCCGACTTCCGCGATGACCTCACCGCCCAGGCTCGCAAGATGCACGAGCTCTAGGCGACCGACGCTCAGCCCGCTCGCCGCCGGATCGCGCCAGGGACCTGCGCGACACGCTCGCGGCGCCGAGATCCGGACCGCCGCCGGGTCCGAACCACCTGCCCGAAAGAGGCCATGCGGCACGGTCGCCGGCCCGGTGGTGTCCCACAGACTCGGGTCATGCCCGTCCGGGGTTTCGGTCGCCCGAAACCGCCGGCCGGCGAAGAGGAGAACTCCACCATGCCCCGCCACCTCGCTCGCATTGCCGCGACGGCAGCGACCGTCGCGGTCCTCACCGGCTGCGTCACCGCCCCTTCGGGCGGTTGGACCTACGCGTCGCCGCCTGCGGCGACCGCGGTCGCTGCCCTCCCGTCGAGTCAGCCCGCTCCGTCGGCGGCGACCGCATCGACCGGGAAGACGATCGAGATCGAGGCCTTCGACCTGGGGTTCAAGCCAGTCCAGGTCGCTGTCCCGGCAGCCGGCACGTACGACGTCACGTTCCGCAACACCGGGGCCTCCCCGCATGACCTCACGTTCGCGGACGGCACGAAGATCGTCGCCGAGCCCGCCGGGACTGCCACCGGCACGGTGACCGTTCCTGCGGGCGGCGTGACGTTCATCTGCTCGATCCCAGGCCACGAGCAGGCCGGCATGAAGGGCGCAGTGACCGTGACATCCACGGCCGCGGCGTCACCGGCAGCCTCGCCGAGCGGCGACTCGCACGGGGGCCCGATGCCGTCGGGCGATGTCGCGGCCGACCCGAACGCGCCGGCGTACGTGCCGATGGACGCGTCGGCCCCGGCGCTCCTGCCGGGTTCCACCCACGACATCGATCTCATCATCACCGAGGAGGAGAAGACGATCGCCCCGGGATTCGTCCAGAAGGTCTGGACGTTCGGCGGGACGGTGCCCGGTCCGGTGATCCGGGTCAAGGTCGGCGACAAGATCCGCGTGCACCTGAAGAACCCGATCGAGAACCAGCTGACACACTCGATCGACTTCCACGCCAGCCAGGTCGCCTGGAATGACGAGATGACCTCGATCGCGCCCGGCGAGGAGAAGCTGTACGAGTGGACCGCCGACTACGCCGGCGTCTGGATGTACCACTGCGGCACGAACCCGGCCCTCCACCACATCGCCAACGGGATGTACGGCATGGTCATCGTCGAGCCAGCCGAGGGCTTGCCCAAGGTCGACAAGGAATTCGCGATCGTCCAGAGCGAGTGGTACCTCGGACCGCAAGGCAAGGAAGCCGATCTCACCAAGGCGATGGCTGCGGCCCCGGCACCCGACCTCGTCCTGTTCAACGGCGTCGCCAACCAGTACAAGGACCACCCGCTCATGGTCGGGACCGGCGAGCGGGTCCGCATCTTCGTCCTCAACGCCGGGCCGTCGGTCGACAGCTCGTTCCACATCGTCGGCACGATCTTCGACACCGTGACGAAGGAGGGCGTCAGCCTCAAGCGCGGCAACGACGGCAACTGGGGCAGCCAGGCGATGGACCTGGCACCGGCCCAGGGCGGATTCGTCGAGTTCACCACCGCCGAGGACGGGCTCTACCCGATCGTCACGCACGCCTTCAACTTCGTGGGGCGCGGCGCGCTGGGCCTCGTCCAGGCCGGCGACGGCGACCCGAAGAACTGACCGATGCGGCTGGACCTCCCCAGGCCGTCCGTCGACGCCGTCCATGCGGTGCTCGCACCGGGCCGGGCGGCCCACGAACTTCGTGCCGCCTGGCCCGTCCCGGATCCAGCCGAGCGGCCCAGGCTGGGTCGACGATCAACCTTGTGAACGGAGCGCGCGTCTTGTCCGACCGATCAGCGGAGCCAGCCGCCATCCATGACCGCCCCGACGAATCTCGCGGCGACCGTGGGTCGGTCCCGCTGCACGCCGAGACCCGGGCACCGGTGGACCTCGAGCGCGTCCCGCGCCAGCTGGAGGCGAGTGCCTGGCTGGGCGAGGAGATCGACCGCGACGAGAGCGGGATGCGGCGCCTGTTGAGCGACCTGGTGCTCGGTGTCGGGTCGGAGCGACCGATCGCCTTCCGGAAGTCGATGCTCATCGCGCTCGGTCAGCCACGCCACGATGCCGACGGCTGGACCGTGCCGATCGAGTGGCAGGCGGCCACGCTGACGCCGCTCTTCCCGGTCTTCGTCGGCGAAGTGAGGATCGGTCAGGAGCGCGTCACCATCGAGGGCCGCTACGCCCCGCCGTTCGGGGTCATCGGTGCCGTCCTCGACCGGGCCCTGCTCGGGATCGCCGCCCGGGGCACGGCCAAGGTCATCCTGGGCCGGTTCGTCGAGGCGGTCTCTCGGACCTAGCCGAACGCCATCTCTGCCCGGTCGCCGGATGACACCGGGTCGGGCTCCCGCAACATGCGGAACGAATTCAACAGCCCGATGAGGCTGGCGATGATCGGGATCAGCAGGGCGATCTGCAGCGCGAGTGGTCTCGCCTCCGTGTTGATGCGGATGATCTCGTCCTGGATCTCCTGGGGCTGGCCGGCCAGCAGCAACTCGAGGTCGGTGTTGGTCAGCACCTCCGCGTCGTGCTCGAGGGCGTCAGCGACCGCCTGCTGCTCGGCCGGAGGGAGCACCGTGCTCGCCTCGGCCAGGTTGGTGAAGCTGACCGACAGCGCGGCCAGCATGATGGCCCCGGCGAACGCCAGGCCGAACGACAGGCCGAACGAACCGCCGGCCGAGTTGACGCCGGCGGCCTCGCTGACACGCTCCTCCTCGATCGGGGCGAGCGTGTAGTTGTTCAGCTGGGACACCAGCAGGCCCAGCCCGGTCCCCGCGATCAGGAGGGGGACGGCGAGATACCAGCCGGCGTCCGCGCGGGGCACGATCGGGACGATGGCGAGCATGCCGAGCAACAGGAGCAGGAAACCCGCCCTGATGATGCTGGCCGGGCGCCGGTCGCCCGCGCGCTTGCCTGCGATGAGAGCCGTCGCGAACATGCTGAGCGACAGCGGTGCCAGGGACAGGCCCGCCTGGAGCGCGTTGTATTCGAGGACCATCTGCAGGTAGATCGGCAACGTGATCATCGCGCCGCCCAGCGCGATCTGCTGGAGCAGCTGGCCCGTGATCCCCAGTCGGAAGAGCTTCGCCTTGAACAGGTCCGGGTCGATCAGGGTCGGCTTTCCCTGGCGCTTGCTGCGCACCAGCCAGAACGCGAACAGGCCCAGTGAGATCACGCCCGTCGCGAGGAACAGGGCGACGGCTTCGCCGCCCTCCTGCCAGACGAGGATGCCGAGCACGAGACCGCCCATGCCGAGGACGGACAGGACCGCGCCGACGAGATCGATCTGACGAGGCCCGGTGTATTTCACGTCTTTCACCAGCCCGCTCCCGGCGAGCACGACCGCGATCACGCCGACCTCGAGCAGGAACGCGACGCGGTATGAGAGGAAGGTCGTGATGAAGCCGCCCAGCAACGGTCCGACGGCCGCGGCGATCGCGGCGGCTGCCCCGACCAGCGCATAGGTCGCCTTCTGGGCCGCCCCCTCGAAGTTGCCGTGGATGAGGGACTGCATGGCCGGCAGCAGGAGCGATGCGCCGAGGCCGCCGATGACCGCCCAGAAGATGAAGATGGGGAGCACGGTCTGCGCCAAGGCCATCGACAGGGCGCCGACCGCATAGGCGAGCAGACCCAGGATGTAGGCGCGCTTGCGCCCGAAGAGATCGCCGAGCTTGCTGCCGATCAGGATGAAGGCGGCCGAGACCAGCGCCTCGATCGCGATCGCGGACTGGACGGCACTGACGTCAGTGTCCAGGTCGTCCACGACCGCCGAGATCGACACGTTCATGATCGACGTGTCGACGACGAGCACGAACATCGCCATCGCGAGCAGGACGGCCAGGCGGGAGTTTCCCGCTGACTCTTCGGGCACGACGGTGTTCGCTGGCTCGCTCACGGTCGACGCTCCTCCACGATCCCCCACCGGGACGCCCATCGTACGGCACCGGGACGCGTCGGATCGACGTTCGGCACATTGGGCCCATGGCCGCGATACGCTGAAAGCCCCAGGAGGAGCAGTCGTCGATGCGCGTCACCGTCACGCCGGACCAGATTCGTAACGCGTTCGAGGCCGTGAAGGACGATCCGTCCTTCGACGAGAGCCGGGGTCTCTGGGAGCGCGGCCGACCGCCGGTCGAGATGATCCAGGCGATGTGCCTGCGGCCCGAGATCCTGCGCGGCTTCGCGGGCTTCGGTGGGTGCGTCTACCCGGGCGGCCTGCTCGAGCGACGGGTCAAGGAGCTGGTCATCATCACCGCCTCGAACACGAACGAGTGCCAGTTCTGCGTGAACTCGCACGTCGACCTCGTGGACATCGCGGACATCGTGCAGGACCCGCTCCACGTCATCGAGCACACCGAGACACTGGCGCCGCGGGAGCGACTCGGCATCGAGTACACGCGGGCCGTGATGGCCGACTCGAACGCGATCCCGGAACCGCTCATGCGGCAGGTGCACGAGCACTTCACGGACCCCGAACTCGTCGAGCTCACGTTCCTGATCGGCTACATCAACATGCTCAACCTGTTCAACAACGCCCTACAGGTCCACTACGACGGCGAGTACAGCCTGCTGAAACCCGACCGCGTCGGCTGATGTCGATGCCCTGATCGACGTCGAGAAAGGCGGCGACTGAGTTCTTCTTGGCGGGGTCTTGCATGTTCGGCCGATATACGTATACTCCTACGTATAGCTATTCGCTCGCCAGGAGTTACGATGGTGTCGTGCCGAACAAGACGATCTATGTCTCCGACGGAGACCTACCCCTCTACCAGCGTGCGCAGGAGCTCGCCGGCGACAACCTCTCCGCGGCGATCTCGGCCGCGCTTCGTCGCTATGTCGATGTCGAGGAAGGTCGGCGCGAGGGCTTCGACGAGATCACCATTCGCATCGGCCCCCCTCCGCGGAAGGTCCGTTTCACGGGCGTCCTGCTCGGCGAATGGCTCAACTCGTCGTCCAATCGCGTCGACACCTTCCGTGTCTATCGGAGTCGGACGGGCAAGTTCGTCGTCCACACCGACCGCAGTCCCGACTTCCCGATGGTGGACGCCGAGGGCAAGCCCGCCGGCTGGCGCGGCTATCTCGGCATCGGCAACATCAGCTACGGCAGCATCCCGGCTGAGTCGAAGATCGAGGTCGTCGGGACCCTCGACGAGCTTCGCCCGCTCATCCCGCAGCAGCTCTACGACCGCATCGCCGGCGTGGCCAAGCAGCCCGCGGTGGAAGACCTCGACATCTGATCCTCGCCGTCATCCCGCCGACCCTCGGGGAGGTGCGGCATGACGGCCACCGGGGCGCGATCGGCGATCCAGGTCGCCGGGCTGCGCAAGTCATTCGGGGAGCTCGTCGTCCTCGACGGCATCGATCTCGTCGTCCCGGAAGGGACGGTCTTCGCCCTCCTCGGACCCAATGGCGCCGGCAAGACGACCATGGTCCGGATCCTCTCGACCCTGATCAGCGCCGATGGCGGCGAAGTCCGGATCGCCGGACATGACATCGCCAGCGAGCCGGACGCGGTCCGCGCGCTCATCGGCGTCACGGGTCAGTTCTCGGCCGTCGACGGGCTCTTCACGGGCGAGGAGAACCTGCAGTTGATGGCCGACCTGCGACACCTCGACAAGCGAGCAGGTCGCGCGCGCGTCGACGAGCTGCTCGAACGGTTCGATCTCGTCGACGCCGCGAAGAAACCGGTCAACACGTACTCCGGCGGCATGAAACGGCGCCTGGACCTGGCCATGACCCTGGTCGGCGATCCGCGGATCATCTTCCTCGACGAGCCGACGGCCGGACTCGATCCGCGCAGCCGGCGCGGCATGTGGGGGACGATCCAGGAGCTCGTCGCAGGCGGCGTGACGATCTTCCTCACGACGCAGTACCTCGAGGAAGCGGATCGGCTGGCCCACCGGATCGGCGTTCTCGACCGGGGCGTCCTGGTCGCGGAGGGGACGCCGGACGAGCTGAAGCGGCTGGTGCCGGGTGGCTCCATCCAACTCTCCTTCGCCGACGCCGCCGAGCTCGATCGAGCGGCCCAGACGTTCGAGGGCGCGGCGCGCGACGACGAGTCGCTCACGCTCCAGATCCCGAGCGACGGGGGCATCGGCTCGCTGCGAGCCATGCTCGACAAGCTCGAATCCGATTCGATCGCCGTTGGCGAGCTTTCGCTGCAGACCCCCGATCTCGACGACGTCTTCCTGTCGCTCACCGGCGACCCCAACGAACAGAAAGTGACCGTTCGATGACCACCTATCCGCTTGTCTTGGCCGACTCGGCCACCATGCTCCGGCGCAACCTCCGCCGGATGCGTCGCTACCCCTCGCTGACGTTCTTCATCGCCGGCATGCCGGTCGTCTTCCTTCTGCTGTTCGTGTACGTCCTCGGCGGCACACTGGGAGCCGGTCTCGGCCTGGTGTCGGGCGGCCGCGCCGAGTACATCGCGTACGTCGTTCCGGGGATCCTCCTGGTGACGGTGGTCGGCGCCGCCCAGGGCACCGCGATCTCGGTCGCGATGGACATGACCGAGGGCATCATCGCCCGGTTTCGCACGATGGACATCGCCCGGGTATCGGTGCTGACCGGCCATGTCGTCGGCAGCGTCATCCAGACGATGCTGGCCATCGGTATCGTCGCGGTCGTCGCGGTCCTCATCGGCTTCCGCTCGACCACGGGTCCAGTTGAGTGGCTCGCGGTGACCGGCCTGCTGGTGCTCACCGCGCTGGCGATCTCCTGGCTCTCGGTCGCTCTCGGAATGTCGGCGAAGAGCGTCGAGACCGCGAGCAACCTCCCGTTGATCCTGGTGCTCCTGCCGTTCCTCAGCAGTGCGTTCGTCCCGACCGATTCGATGCCGGACGGCCTGAGCTGGTTCGCCGAGAACCAGCCCTTCACGCCGCTGATCGAGACCGTGCGCGCACTCCTGCTCGGCACGCCCATCGGCAACAGCGGCGTCCTGGCGGTCGCCTGGTGCATCGGGATCTCGGTCGTCGGGTATCTCTGGGCACGTCGGCTGTACGACCGAAATCCGGCGTCGTAGCGTCGCCGTCGTTTTGCGGTGCATAGGGGCACCCAAACGCTAGGCATGTCGCGGCCCATGTGGTAGTACTGCCACCCCACCAGCTCGTGGATCCGCCGATCACCCATCGAATCGACGGCACTGGGCAGGGACGGACACGGAGCACTCATGACTCGACTCTTGCCGGAGCGAATCGACCAGGACGAGCAAGGCCAGGGCCTCGCCGAGTACGCGCTCATCCTCGCGCTCATCGCCATCGTCGCGATCGTCGCACTGCTCTTCCTCGGCACCCAGGTCAGCACCATCCTCAGCACCGTCGGCGGCTCGATCTAGGCCGACCGCCACGCAACACATGACGGGAGCCGGCTCATCGAGCCGGCTCCCGTTCGTTTGGGTGGCGCCGGGGGACTCGAATAGCCGGTGCGCACCGGTACCGATGGTGGTTGTGGCATCCGCACGGCGTGGGTAGCCTGACCTGCGCCGTCCGCCGCAGGAGTCCATCGCGCCCGATGCCACACCCTCGCCGCACCGCGTTCGCCCTCACCCTCGTGCTGGCCATGCTCGCGATCGTCCCGCCAGGGACCGTCGCCGCGGCCGGCCGGTTCACGGACGACAACGGATCGAAGTACGAGAAGGCGATCGAGGCGGTCGCCGCCGCTGGCGTCATGCCGGGCTGCACGACTCATCACTTCTGCCCCAAGACCGTGGTCACCAAGGGCAAGATGGCCGTCTACCTCGTTCGTGCCCTCCGCCTGAAGGCCACGGTCACGACCAGGTTCCGCGACGTCCCGAGCTCCCAGGCGAGCTACGTCAGGAAGATCGTCGCGGCCGGGATCATGAAGGGCTGCTCCACGACGAAGTTCTGCCCGAAGACGGCGATCACCCGTGGGCGGATGGCGTCCCTCCTGGTCAAGGCGCTGCACCTGACGGCCACCGGCACGAGCAAGTTCAAGGACGTCCCGAAGCGCCACCCGTACGCGACGGCCATCGCCCGGCTCGCGAAGGCCGGACTGGCCATCACCTGCGCAAAGGGCCGCTTCTGCCCGGACCGCAAGATCACCCGGGCCGAGACCGCGTCGTTCCTCGCGAAGGTCATGGCGCGCACGACGGTCACCGCGCCGCCGCCCGTGGCGGGCAACCCCGATGGCAGCGCCTCGATCCCCTCGGAAGCGCAGCTGGTGGACACGACGACTCCCGACCATGTCGTCGGGACGGGCACGCCGGCGAGCTGCACCGGGGCGAAGGTCGTGGCAGCCGTGGCCAAGGGCGGGATCATCACGTTCGACTGCGGCCCGGACCCGGTCGCGATCCCGATGACCGCGACCGCCAAGGTCTTCAACGACAAGCCCGACGTCGTCCTCGACGGCGGCGGCCTGATCACGCTCGACGGTCAGGGTGCCCGCCGGATCCTGTACCAGAACACATGCGACCCGGCGCAGGTCTGGACGACAAGCCACTGCCAGGACCAGGAGCACCCCGTCCTGACGGTGCAGCGCCTGGTCTTCGCCTACGGCAGGTCCTCGGGCACCGGCACCATGAACGGCGGCGGTGCGATCTTCGTCCGCGGCGGTCGGCTTCGGGTGATCGACAGCCAGTTCTACGGCAACCGCTGCGCGTCGACCGGGCCGGATGTCGGCGGCGCCGCGATCCAGGTCTTCTCGCAGTCCCACGGCCTGCCGGTGTTCGTCGTCCGCAGCACGTTCGGTGGCTCCGGCGACCGGCGGAACCAGTGTTCGAATGGCGGCGCCGTCTCGAGCATCGGCGTGTCCTGGACGATCCTGAACAGCCTGTTCACGGGCAACAAGGCGATCGGCACGGGCGCGAACCCGCCGAAGCACGGCACGCCCGGCGGCGGCAACGGCGGGGCCATCTACAACGACGGCAACGAGATGCTGCTGCACGTCGAGGGGACGCGCATCGAGGGCAACACCTCGAACCACGAGGGCGGGAGCGCGATCTTCTTCGTGAGCAACGACCGGTCGGGTTCGGTGGAGATCGTCGACTCGATCCTGCGCAACAACACGGGCGACGGTTTCTCGACCTACCCGGGGATCTTCTTCCTGGGCGACTCGATCACGTTCACCTGGCTCGACGGTGGAGTAGGCACCGCTCTATCGGCCGGTCATTCCCTCGGCGATGGCGCCGCTACCGCCAGACAGACCTCAGATCCGCCGTCAGTGCTCGACGACCTTGGGCAGGTCCTTCGACTGGGCGATCCAGTCGGCCAGCTCGCTCTCGCTCGGGATCCGGCGGACGATGCTGGGCCGGGCAGCCACGACCTCCTGGACGGTCGACGCGAGGGTGGCGGCGTTCCGCTGAGCGAGCTCGGCGGGGGAGTCGACCCCGGCCGCTTCGAGCAGGTCCGAGTACTCGGAGCCGACGCCCTTGATGCGCATCAGGTCGACGTGGTTGACCCACTCGAGGATGAGCTTGCTGCTGATCCCGGTCGCCGCTGCGATCCGCTCGCGGTCGTACGCCTTGGCGCCAGCCGCGAGCAGGTCGTCGGTGGTCCGGATACCCGCGCTCGCGAGCGTCTCGCCGTACGCGGGACCGATCCCCTCGACGTCCACGATGCTTGTGGAATGGGCGACCTGGGCCTCCGGGGCCTCCGCTCCAGCGGCCACGACGACCGGCGCGGCGACCGGCTCCGGAGCGGCCGGCTCGGCCGCGACCGCGGCTGCGGCAACCACTGGTGCCGCGACGGCGACCGGCGCGGCGACCGGCTCAGGTACGGCGACCGGCTCGTATGCCGCCGCCTTCGAGGGCTCCCGTTCGCCGAAGGCCCGCTTGACCTCGACGGTGTTCAGGTACCACAGGAGGAGGAGGGGCATGAGCGCCATCCCGAAGCCGATGCCCGTGCCTGGGAACTGGATGAACGCAAGACCGGCCTCGAGGAGCGCGAAGGCTGTCACGATGAGCGCGAAGAGTCGAGCCCACGGCTGGAGTGCCCAGAGACCCCCGGCCACGAGCAGCCAGACGATCCCGGTCAGGACAGCGAGCCAGCCCCAGAGTCCGACTCCCTCGAAGACGGGAAGGTCGCCGAGCGCGCCGAACCAGTCGAAGCCGAGGAGCTGGAGGCCGAAGAACAGGTGGCCGAACCCGGCCAGAGCTGCGAAGAAGCCGAGGATGGCGATGAGGATGGGTGGGTTCTTCATCGGTCGGTCCTTCCGGGTCTGCCAGTGCGCACGCAACGGCGAGCGACGTCGGCTTCGATCTCCGCCAACGGCGGGGACGCGGTCAATAGTAGTGAACCAGACCGCTCCCGTGCGTGACCGCCGCCCAAGCTACTCGGCCGGGGTTGGGCGGCACCGATGAGCGGCGACTCCGACC
>CAVTNH010000006.1:0-244968 GCA_963736025.1 uncultured Chloroflexia bacterium | reverse complement strand
GGTTCGCGGTCACGCAGTAGATCGGCGCCGACTCCAGGCTCAGGCGTCGGCGGCCCTGCGAAGGCGCTCCAACTCGCGCCGCAGGCGCTTGCTCGGCCGGCCCTCCCCCCGTACGAGCATGATCACTGGCCCGGCTCCGCCACGACGGGCGGGCTGTGGTCCACGTAGCAGGTCGCGGCGACGGGGGCACCGACACGCGACTCGATCGGCCGAATGACTTCGACGATCCGCTCGCGATCGTTGATGAGCGCTTCCACCCGATCACCCACGCGTACCTTCGTCGACGGCTTTGCCGGCGATCCATTCACGAGGACGTGGCCGCCCTCGCACAGCCGGGTCGCGAGCGGGCGAGTCTTCACGAGGCGGACTGCGCACAACCAGCGATCGACACGCGTCTCATCGGTGGCGAGGGGATCGGTCACGCGTTCTAGGATGGCACGAGGGATGTGGTCGAGGCGAGCGGACTCGGCCCGCTTGAGTCCCCGACCACTGATGACCCCTCGACAGTGACTGCCCGCGTCGAATCAGCCTCGATTCGGAGGACCGTCACGCGACAGATGATCGTTTCGGCCGCCGCCGATCGACGACGTCATGACCGCCCTTCGCTCGCGACCAGGGTGACGAGAAGCTCGTCCAGTTGCTCGAACGACTCTCCCATCGCCTCCGCCGCCCCGGTGCCGGCGGCGTCGAGAGCCTCCTTCGAGGGATACAGCTCGTGCATGACCACCAACGTCTTGCCGCCTTCTTCCGCGAAGGTCACCGTCGTGACGGAACCCTCGTCACCTTCCTCATTGGTCCAGACGAGGCGCGAGTGCGGTGTCACTTCCTGGTACGTGCCGAAGAACGCCACCGGTGAGTCCCCGTATGCGAACTCCAAGCGGTACCTTCCCCCGACACGAACATCCATCTCGCAGGAAAGCAGGGACATTCCCAACGACTTCGGCACCCACCACTGCCTGAACAGCTCGGGCTTGGTCCACGCCTCGAACACGAGGCGCGCCGGGCCGTTGACCGTTCGCGTGACGACGATCTCACGCTCGGACGTCCGCTCAACCGTCGTACGGTTCGTCATGGGGGCAACCTCACGCTCTCTTGTTGCGTCCATCGACCTTCTCCTTCCGTTTCAATTCCTCGACGACGTTGTCCAGCTCGTCGAAGCGTGCGTCCCAGAGCTGGCGATACCGCTCGATCCATGCCGTCTCTTCCTGGAGCCGTCGTTGGCCGAGCTTGCAGGTCCGCACGCGCCCGACCTTCTCTGTGGTGACGAGCCCGGCCTGCTCCAGGACGCCGACGTGCTTCCGCATCCCCGTGAGGGTCATGTGGAACGTCTGGGCCAGATCCGTGATCGAAGCGTCGGCACGTCCGAGCTGCTCCAGAACGCCGCGTCGGGTGGCGTCCGAGAGCGCCGCGAACGAGACATCGAGTCGGTCGGTCATATACTGAACCATACGGTTCACTATACGCGGATGAATCGGCGAATGCAAGCGGGTTGCACACCGCTCACGCGGAGGCCATCGGGATGGGACGCGGCCTTCGGAGCCCCGGCGTCGTCCGCTAGCGGGGCAGGAGGCTTGATTGGTCGGGGCGAGAGGATTTGACCCCGCGGAACCTACCTCATCGACCAGGCGGGCTCAGGCGTCCGCGCCCCTGCGCAGGCGCTCCAGCTCGCGCCGCAAGCGCTTGCTCTTCGGAGGACCGTCACGCGGCAGATGATCGTTCCCGGTCGCCGCCGATCGACGACGTCATGACCGCCCTTCGCTCGGACCGTGCCGTCGTTCGTGACTCGCTACCTGATCTTCGCGCCTGGGAGAGTTCCGTGTCCGGTCAGCCCATGGCGACGCCCGATCTCGACCATCGACTCCGGAGTGGCCGATCCGGCCGCGGCGGCCGCGATCATCTCCTCGAAGTAGCCGTCCATCGCGGAGGGCCAGATCGCGAGAAATCGCCCGCCATGTGTGCCTGCTCGGAACCCATGGACCTCACCGGGTGGAATGAGCACGAAGCACCCACGATCGACGTCTGTGGGTTCGCCGGAGCCGTACAACACGAAATCACCATCCAGCACGTAGAACGCCTCGGGCTCGCTGTGACTGTGTGGTGAGTTCTCGAATCCTGGCGGCTGGGTGGCCTCGCCGAACGCCCATCGGCCTCCGGTCTCAGTGGCGTCAGCCTTGCGCACGATTGACGCGCCGCGAAACTCGATCAGCTGGCCCTCGCCCGCGCGATGGATGATCATCTCGCTCTCTCGGCAGTCGCAGCCTGATCCGTAGAAGCGCGCCTCGGGCGCGGCTCTCGAGGCGTCACGGTTGGCTTGGACCGGCTGGCCTCATCGAGGCGTCGGAAATGGGCGATCTTGCGCTCGACGATCTCGAGGTTCTCGGACAGCTCGGCAAGGCGGTCGCGGATGATGTGGGCATGTTCTTCAAGGAGTTCCCGGCGCTCGCCTGCCGTGGCATCACCTGCATAGCGGAGCCGCGCGAATTGCCGCATCTGGGCGATCGGCATGCCGGTTGCCCGGAGTCGCCGTAGGAAGGCCAGCCACAGGAGGTCGACCTCATCGTATCGACGGCCATTTCGCGCGCGCCCGACCGGATCGATGAGGCCGGCTCGCTCGTAGTAGCGAAGCGTGTCGACGCTCAGCCCGGTCCGCTGAGCTGCCTCGCCGATCGTGATACCGCGCATGGCTGCCAGTCTCGCACCTGAAGCGCACTCCAAGTCAAGCCCGAGATCGTCGTTGCCGGACCTGTGGGCGAAGACCTCGGATGCCGGGTGGCACGCGATCGCGGAGGCCGTGTTCGAGCGCATCGACGTCCTGGCGGTGACCGACTACACCTTCACGCTGACCGCTCACGAGAAGGCGCGTGGCTGGGACGCGGCCTTCGGAGCCCCGGGGTCGTCCGCTGGCGGGGCAGGAGGCTTGATTGGTCGGGGCGAGAGGATTTGAACCTCCGACCTCATCGTCCCGAACGATGCGCGCTACCAAGCTGCGCCACGCCCCGACCGAGGGAGCCCGTTGTACAGGGCCTGCGGATGATAGCAAAGGTGCCCCGACCCGGCGCTCATTCGATCCGAAAGGCCGGTGCATAGCACCACCGCGGCTGCGCCGGCGCTCACGAAGCCACGACCGCGGTGTGGAGTAGATGACCAAGGTCCCATCGGCATCGGGACCTCCGCGAGCCTGACCTGCTCACGCGCGCGAGCCTAAGGTCGCAGACAGCGGCGCCGGGGGGAATTTGGCGCCGCTGTTTCGCTTCATGGAGTCCTGACTTGCGCGAACCCGGTCCGGGCCATCGGTCCGGCATCGTCGGACGGTTGCGGTCGTCCGACCGCGCCGGTGCTCGACTCGTCCTCATTCCCGTGGCGCTCGGGCTCGTGCTGGCAGCGGCGGCGGTCACCGCGGAGACCGTCGCCCAGCACGTTCGAGCCACCGCGACGACCGAGGCGACACGCAGCGCAGCGACCGTCATCCGCGGCTTCGTCGACCCGCTGCTCACATCGGGCGCCCTCCACGACCCCGATAGCGCGGCCGGCGCACGGATCAACGAGACGCTCGGTCAGCTGGTCCAGTCCGGCAGCCTCCTGCGCATCAAGATCTGGTCCCCCGACGGCGCCGTCATGTTCTCCGACCTGCCGGAGCTCCGCGGTCGGCGGTTCGAGGTCGAGGAGGACCTCGGCGAGGCCCTCGACGGCGAGGTCGCGAGCGAGCTCTCGGACGGGACAGCCGCCGAGAACGAGTTCGAGCATGGCCTCGCCACCCGGTTCCTCGAGGTCTACCTGCCCGTCCGATCGCCTGGCGGCGACGTGATCGCGGCCTACGAGGTGTACCAGGACGCCGGCCCCATCGAGGCGAGCATCGCGGACACACGCCGGGACGTCTTCCTCATCGCCGCTGCCGTGGCGCTCATCCTTGCGGCGGTCCTGCTGGTCGGGTTCGAGGGCACATCCCGCCGGCTGGGCCGCCAGAACCGGCGCCTGCGCGAACTGACCGACGGCATGCGCGACAGCGAGGCGCGGTTCCGCTCGCTCGCCCAGAACGCGTCGGACCTCGTGCTCGTCGTCGACCACGACGGCACGGTCCGCTACGTGAGCGTGTCCGTCGACCGGATCCTCGGCTACCCGCCCGACGACCTCGTGGGTCGCAAGCTGGCCCATGCCGTCCACGCGGACGACCGCGAGATCCTGGTCCAGCAGCTTGCCTCGATCGCCGACCGGCCAGGCGCTGATATCGATGGCGAGACACGCGTGGCCCACAAGGACGGCCGGTGGCGCGTGTTCGAATGGACCGCGCGGAACCTCGCCGACGAGCCGTCGATCGGCGGGTTCGTCATCAACGGCCACGATGTCACCGACCGCACGGACCTCGAGGCCCAGCTGCGCCACCAGGCGTTCCATGACCCACTGACCGGGTTGGCCAATCGCGCGCTCTTCGCCGACCGTGTCGAGCACTCCCTCGCCCGGCGCCGTCGCCATCGCGCGCGGCCCGCGGTGCTGTTCATGGACCTCGACGACTTCAAGAACGTCAACGACACGCTCGGCCACGGCTCGGGCGACCAGCTGCTGATCGAGATCTCGCGACGCGTGACGGCCTCCCTGCGACCGGGCGACACGGCCTGTCGGCTGTCGGGCGACGAGTTCGCGATCCTGCTCGAGGAGATCGGCGACGTCGAACGTGCCCTCGAGGTCGCCGACCGGATCCTGCAACGGGTGGCCGAGCCCATCGACATCGGGCGCGAGGTGTCGATCACCGCGAGCATCGGGGTCGTGCTCGGTCGACGACAAGGTCGACAGCGCCGACGACGTCCTCGCCCGCGCCGACGTCGCGATGTACGCGGCCAAGGCCGCCGGCAAGGGGCGCCACCAGCTCTACGAGCCGGCGATGCGCGATCGCGCCTGGAGCCGTCTCGAACTCGAGGGCGAGCTCAGGCGGGCCATCGACCGCGACCAGATCGTCGTCGTCTTCCAGCCGATCCTTGACCTGCGCACGCGCGTGCCGGTCGAGATGGAGGCGCTGGTCCGCTGGGACCACCCGGAGCGCGGCCGCCTGCTGCCGGCGGACTTCCTCGCCGTCGCCGAGGAGAGCGGCCTCATCGTCCCGATCGGCCACATCGTCCTCGAGCGGGCGTGCAAGCAGGCGAGCGAGTGGCGCGCCCGGTGGCCGCACGAGCGACCCATCGATGTCAGCGTCAACCTCTCGTCGCGCCAGTTCGGCGATCCCGGCCTCCTCGATGCGATCCGCGCGGCCCTCGCCTCGGCCGACCTGCCCGCCGCCAACCTCAAGCTCGAGATCACCGAGTCGGCGATGCTCGACGCGGACGCCTCCGACCTCCTGATGCGCCGGATCCACGACCTGGGCGTCCGACTCGCCGTCGACGACTTCGGCACCGGGTTCTCCGGCCTTTCCTACTTCCAGCGCTTCCCGCTGGACACCCTCAAGATCGACCGGTCATTCGTGTCCGGGCTCGGACGGGACCCGCGGAGCGACGCCATCGTCCACGCGACGATCGCCTTTGCGAAGGCCCTCGGCTTGACGGTGACGGCGGAGGGCATCGAGACCGAGGACCAGTTCGACCGCCTGCACGCGCTGGGTGCCGACCTCGGGCAGGGGTACCTGTTCGCCCGCCCGCTGGAGGCCGCGGCCGCCGATGCGTACCTGGTCGCCGCGCGGAATGCCTCCGCCGCCTGACAGGTCGTCCGGGCGAAACCGTCGAGACATCTCCCGGCGTACCGTTCGTCAGGACCGGGGCGACCGTCGAACGGGCCCGTTCGAGCCCGACAGGAGGACCAGCATGCGAGCCACGCCCACTCGACCGGTCGTCTGGCTGAGCACGCTGGCCGCGTTCGTCCTGATCGTCGCGGCGGCCTGCACGACGGGCAGCGTGGCAACGTCGGGGACCGGAGCCATCGCGTCGGCCGGACCCGGGGCATCGATCGCGGCGGCGCCCTCGACGAGCTCGGGTGGCGGTCGATACGGCGGCGAATATGACGACGGCGTCGGAAGCCCGGCCAGCGCGGCGCCCGCCAGCCCGGACGCGGGCCCTCCCCAGGCGCACGAGGTCGGCGTCGCGAACGGCCCCGACGGCGACCACCTGACCGGTGAGGACGGCATGACGCTGTACGTCTTCGGCAACGACTCCGCCAACAGCAGTGCCTGCGACGGCGGCTGCGCGACGAAGTGGCCGCCATTCACGATCGGGACCGGCGACACGCTCAAGGCCGGCAGCGGCGTCAAAGGCAAGCTCACGACCTTCGCGCGGTCGGATGGCTCGATGCAGGTCGCCTACGGCGGCGCGCCGCTCTACTACTACTCGCTCGACAAGGCGGCCGGCGACACGAAGGGCCAGGGCGTCGGCGACGTGTGGTTCATCGCCCAGCCCTGAACGCGCTTCCACCACGGGGCGGCGGCAAGCGGGAGGGCCGCCGCCCTGTTGCTACTCGCTGAGGGTGGCCTCGTGGGCCGCGTTCGAGCGGGCGCGCTGGTCGGCCCGGATCGGGACCGTGCCAAGCGCTGCCAGCAGGAACGCGACAGCCATCAGACCGAACACGATCGGCACGCCCGCCGCCTCGCCGGCGATGTCGATGACCACCCCGTACACCGCCACCCACAGTGAGCCGATACCGAACGCAACGGTGAAATAGAGCGCGTACGACGCGTCGCGGATCGACGGCGGCGCGATGTCGGCCAGGAGCGCCTGTAGCTGGGGGCTCTCGGCGAAGCTGAAGAGGCCCATGAGCACGATGCCCGCCCACAGCCCGACGAGCGACGATCCCGCGAGCAGGAAGACCACGAACCCGAGCGCGCCGCCGAGGTAGACGCCGATGATGATCGGCTTGCGCCCGACCCGGTCCGACAGCCAGCCCGCCAGCAACGGGACCGGGACGGAGAAGACGATGAGCGCGCCGTACATGAAGCCCGATGTCGCCTCGTCGAGACCGATCACCTTGGTCAGGTAGATGAGGGCGAACAGGTTGACGACGCCGAGCCCGCGACCGCCACCGCCGAGCGCCGAGGTCAGGTACAGCCAGCGCAGGTCCCGGTCGTGCAGGATCCGTCCGAACGCGGACCGCACGCTGCCCCCGGCGAGGGCGGCGGCCTGGTCCGTGCCGCGCTCCCGGACGAAGAGCAGGATCGCGATCGCGATGGCGATGGCCGGCAGGCCGAGGATGAGCGACGCGCCACGCCAGTCGAACGCCGCGATCAGCGGGACGCCGATCAACGCGACCACCACCGTGCCGACATTGCCGCCCGCGATGTGGGCGCTGATCGCGAACCCGCGCCGTTCCGTCGGGAACTGCTCGGCGAGCAGGCCGTTGCCGACCGGATGCTGGGGCGAGCCGCCGATCCGCCAGATGACGTTGGGGATCGCGAACGTGATGAAGTTGGTCGCGAGCGACTGGATCGCGATGCCGCCGCCGAACACGATCCCGCCGGCCCCGAGCAGGTTGCGGCGCGACACGACCCGGGTGAGCGCCGCGTAGCTCAGCTGGACCAGGCCCGACGCGAACGAGCCGATCGCGGCCAGGAAGGCCACCGTCTCCACGCCGACCCCGAACTCGTCGATGATCTTGATGAAGATCAGCGGCAGCAGCACCGCCTGGGCGTGGTTGACGGCGTGGGCCATCGAGAGGAGCCCGAGCGAGCGATTCGGGTGGATCTCGTCGGGCACGGCCTCCATGAGGCTATCGTGCGGCATCGTTGGCCTACCCCGTTGGGCCAACGTGACGCCGGGCCGGCGAGGGCCCACGGAATCAGCGCTTCTTGTGGGGTACCTCGTATAGGTCCTCGCGCGGGTCGTGATGGCCGTCGCCGGACGCGCCCGCTTGGTGGCCCTTCGGCAGGACGTACATGATCATCAACGCGATCGGGCCGAGCACGAGACCGAGCAGCCCCCAGACCCACGCCCGTCGATGGAACTTCGGCGCATTCCGGTAGGCGTAGATCGCGCAGACCACCCAGACGACGGCACCGAGCAGGATGATGCCGGTCCCGGTGAAGAAGACTTCCATCAGCAGCGTGACTCCTCGACCGGTTCGGAGACGTCAGGCGCGGCTGGACCGCGTCGAGCGGCGGCGATCATCGCCGCGGACCCCACGATACGGGTTCGGCGAGCGGCCCGGGCGTCAGAACTGGAACAGGAGCTCGCGGTACTTGGGCAGCGGCCAGAGGTCGTCCGCCACGAGCGTCTCGAGCTCGTCGGCCACCTCGCGCAGCGCGTTCTGCGCCGGGATGACGCGGTCGACGAAGGCGCGGGCCTCCTTCTGCACGGAACCTGCCTCGTGGGCCTTGTGCTGGGCATGCTCGAGCGCGTCGATGGCATCGACGAGTGCGTCGGCGAGGCCTGACACCTTCTCGCACACCGCGTTGATGCCGCGCGACGACGGCGCCGCAGCAAGTTGGCCGAGGTACTGCGCGGTCGCCGGCAGGATCATCGTCCTGGCCATGTCGAGGGCGCAGTTCGCCTCGATGTTGCTGACCTTGACGTAGCGCTCCCAGTTGATCTCGACGCGCGAGGCCAGCTCGCGCTCGGACAGGACGCCGAACGACGAGAACAGCTTCTTGGCCTTGGCGGTCGTCAGCGACGGGAGCGCGTCCACCGTCGTGCGGTTGTTCGGCAGGCCGCGCTTCTCCGCCTCGGCATGCCACTCCTCGGAGTAGCCGTTGCCCTCGAAGAGGACCTGCTTGTTGGCCCCGACGACCTTCGAGAGGATGACCGTCAGCCCGGGGAAGTCGCCCGCCTTGAGCTTCTCCAGCTCGTCGGCGAGCTTGGCGAGCGAATCGGCGACCGCGGTGTTCAGGACGGTCTGCGGCCAGTAGATCGGGGCCGACGAGCCCACCGCCCGGAACTCGAACTTGTTGCCGGTGAACGCGAATGGCGAGGTCCGGTTGCGGTCGGTGGCGTCCTTGGGGAGCACCGGCAGCGAGGTGACCCCGAGGTTGGCCGAGCCGCCCTTCTTCGACCCGGAGGTCGCGCCCTTCCCGAGCTGCTCGACGACGTCCTCGAGCTGCGAGCCGAGGAAGATCGACATGATCGCGGGCGGCGCCTCGTTCGCCCCGAGGCGGAAGTCCTGGCCCGCGTCCGCGATGCTCGCCCGGAGCAGGTCGGCGTGCTCGTTGACGGCGCGGATGACCGCGACGAGGAACGCCAGGAACTGGGCGTTGGCGTGCGGGTCGTTGCCCGGGTCGAGGAGGTTCTCACCCTCGTCGGTGCCCATCGACCAGTTGTTGTGCTTGCCCGAGCCGTTGATGCCGGCGAAGGGCTTCTCGTGGATGAGGAACATCAGGCCGTGCTGGCGGGCGATGCGCCGCATCATGCTCATCACGACCATGTTGTGGTCGGAGCCGACCGAGGTGGGCTCGTACACCGGCGCCATCTCGAACTGGCCGGGCGCCACCTCGTTGTGGCGGGTCTTGGCCGGGATCCCGAGGCGCCACAGCTCGCGGTCCAGATCCATCATGAACGCGAGGATCCGGTCGCGGATCGAGCCGAAGTACTGGTCCTCGAGCTCCTGGCCCTTGGGCGACGGGGCGCCGAACAGCGTGCGGCCGGTCAGGACCAGGTCGGGGCGCTGCTCCGCGAGGCCGCGGTCGACGAGGAAGTACTCCTGCTCTGGGCCGATGTTGGTGAAGACGCGGGTCGCGCTGGTGTTGCCGAACCAGCGCAGGACGCGCAGCGCCTGCTTGCCGAGAGCCTCCTGCGACCGCAGCAACGGGATCTTGTGGTCGAGCGCCTCGCCCGTGTACGAGACGAACGCCGTCGGGATCGTGAGGGTGACGCCGTTCGGCTCGACCTGGAGGAAGATCGGGCTGGTGACGTCCCAGGCCGTGTAGCCGCGGGCCTCGAACGTGGCCCGGATGCCGCCCGACGGGAACGAGCTCGCGTCGGGCTCGCCCTGGACGAGGTTCCGGCCGGAGAACTCCGCGATGGTCCGGCCTTCGCCCGGTCGGGTTCAGGAAGGAGTCGTGCTTCTCGGCCGTCGAGCCGGTCATCGGGATGAACCAGTGGGTGTAGTGGGTGGCGCCATGCGCCATCGCCCACTCCTTCACGCCGTGCGCGACCGCGTCGATGATCGCGGGGTCGAACGGCTCGTTGCCCTCGATCGTGCGTCGCAGCTTGCGGAAGATCGGCTTGGCGAGGTACTGGCGCTGCGCGTCCTCGTGGAACACGTACTGGCCGTAGATGTCCTGACCGGCCTGTCCGAGGTGGTCCTGCGTGGAGGCGACCTTGTGGGTCGCGATCGAGGCGATGGCCGTCTCACGCGCGGTCATGGTTCTCCTGTTCGCTGCCTGCGTTGCTTGATCCCGCGCGGGAATGCGCGGTTCCCGCGTCCCCCCTCACGGTACCAGCGGACCGGGTTGCGATTCAGCGTCAGGACGTTCGGGACTTCGTTGTGCATCGTGAACAACGGTGCGCCGAGATGGAATGTGCGCCCGCGATCCGCGCTGCCGCGGGACGGCCGTCAGGTCGTTGCGCGGGCCGCGACGAGGTCGTCCAGCAGCCGGCCGAACTCGCGTTCGACGTCGACGTAGCGATCCGAGCGCCAGACGATCCCGAGCCGGCCGTCGCTCGTGAGCCGGGTCCAGACGCGCCGGCGGGGCCGGTAGAACGTGATCGTGATGCCCGCGATCAGGCTCGCGAACGCGAGCCACACGATGCCCTGGCCCGGGTCGTGCTTGGCGATGAGCAGCGTGTAGTCGGAGACCGAGACCAGGGTGATGGAGAGGCCCAGGTCGTCGGAGACGCGCGTCTCGCCGATCCCGAGGTCCGCGCCCGGATACTCCTCGACGATGCTGGTGCCATCGGCCCGTTCGCCGGTGATGCGATACGGCAGCACGACCAGGCGACCGCTGCCATCGGCAGCCTTGTCCAGCAGCAGCTGAAGACCGATGTCCCGCCCGGGCACGGGCAGGATCGCGTACGGCTTGTCCTGCGCCGCGTCGGTCATGGGCACGGCGGCGTCCCACAGCGGCTTGCCCTGCCGCGTCGAGGACCAGCAGGTGAGGCGCCGGCCCGAACCCGTTCTGGTGGAACGTGTACCCCGCGACCGAGAGCGGGTCGTTGACCCGGATCGTCTTGCGCGCGATCTCCTGGCCGTCGCGGTACACCGCGAGGTCCGTCGTGAAGTCGGACGCCTGGCCGGACTCGAAGCCGGGCGCCTCGAAGTCGAGGTTCTTCACCAGCAGCAGGCCGGGCGTGCCGATCGGCTGGACCGTCAGGGACTCGCCTTCGGGGACCACGAGTCCCTGCTCGTCGCCGAGCCGTGAGGTGACCGCCGCCGCGAGCAGGAACAGGACCAGGCCGGTGTGGGTCAGGAGCGTCGCCATCTTCGTGTACTGGTGGCGGTCGCCGTAGAGGTACGCGGACTCCGTCGTCGGAGGTCGCCTCGCGCACCCGGAACCCGTGCCGGCGGAGGACGCCCCGGACCCCGTCGGCGGACACGCCGGACATCTCGGCGCGGTCGGGCAGTCGCGGGTCGAAGTAGGGCTCGGGCTGGGCGACCCGGATCTCGGAGACGCCGCGCCACAGCTTGGGCGTCCGGTCGAGCGTGCAGACCACGATCGAGATGACCAGGATCGTCAGCCCGGCGCTGAACCAGATCGAGCGGAACATCGCGAAGACGCTCAGCCGCTCGAGGACATCGACGATCGCGGCGCCGAGGACCGGGTCGTAGCGGGTGTGGATCGCATCCATCGCCGTCGCGTAGTCCCCCGCCGAGCGAAACGCGAAATCGGGCAGCTGCCGGATCGTCATCCCGACGACCGCGAGGAGCCCGAGGGTGATGATCTGGGCGACGGCGAAGTCGACCGAGGTCAGCAGGTGCCACAGCCCCATCCCGACACGGGCGAGCGGGTTCGGACCGACGGGACGGGTCGAGGCGGCCGAGACGACCGCCGGCGTCGCGATGTCGGACTCCTAGACGACGGCCGAGGTCGCCGCCGGGTGGCCGGTCGCCGTGCCGCTGGGAGCCGCCTCGCCTGGCGTGCCGCGCGCGCCGCGGCGAGGGCCGCGCTGAAGTCCGCCTCGAGGTCCTCGACGTCCTCGAGCCCGACCGAGACCCGCAGCAGGCCGGGCGTGATGCCCGCCTCGAGCAGCTGCGCCTCGGTGAGCTGCCGCTGGGAGGTCGATGGCGGATGGACCACCATCGTGTGGACGCTCCCCAGGGACGCGGTGAGCTCCGGCAGGCTGAGGTGGTCGATCATCGCCCGGCCGGCCTCGCGGCCGCCTTCGACCTCGAAGGCGAGCATCCCGCCGGCCGCCCCCGCCCGGAACTGGCGCTGGGCGACCGCATGCTGGGGATGGCTCGGGAGACCGGGGTACAGCACGCTGCGCACGCCGTCCTGACGCTCCAGCCAGGCCGCCAGTGCCGCGGCGCTCCGGCTGTGCCGCTCGGCCCGGACCGCGAGGGTCAGGATGCCGCGCAGGACGAGGAACGCCTCCAGCGGGCCGAGCGTCGCGCCCGTCTCGATCTGGACCCGCTCCACCTCGGCGATCAGCGCCTTCGGCCCGGCAACGACGCCCGCGATCAGGTCGCTGTGGCCGCCGAGGAACTTGGTCGCCGATTCGACCACGAGGTCGGCGCCCAGCTCGAGCGGCCGGCAGACGTACGGGCTCGCGAACGTGTTGTCGACGATGTAGGTGGCGCCGTTCCGATGGGCCAGCTCGGCGAGCGCCGCGTGATCGCTGACGAACGTCGTCGGGTTCGCGATCGTCTCCGCGTACAGGACCCGGGCCGGACGCGCCGCGAGCGCCGCGCCGACGGCATCGAGATCGGTCATGTCGACGATATCGACCTCGACGCCGAATCCGCCGAACGTCCCGAGCAGCTGGGTCCGTGTCGAGCCGTAGACGGCCACGGGCGCCACGATCCGGTCGCCCGCCCGGAGCCTGGAGGCCAGCGCCGCGTAGATGGCGCCCATCCCGGACGCGAGCGCCACGCCGGCCTCGCCACCGGCCAATTCGGCGTAGGCGGCACCGAGCGCGCTCGTCGTCGGGTTGGCGATGCGGCTGTAGGCGAACCCCGCGCGCGGGTCGCCTGCCACCCGGCCGAGCTCGTCGGCGTCGGCCGAGGCGAAGGTCGCGGTCTGGTAGATCGGCACGCTGGTCGGGGTCTGGCCCGGTCGCGGGATCCGCGAGGCCGCCCGGATGGCGCGAGTGGAGAAGCCGCGCGCGCTCGGCGCCGGCTGCGACGCAGGGTCCTTCACGGCTCGGATGCTACACCGGACCCACCCGGGGAGGGCCCTAGGTGCGCTCCAGGGGCATCGGGATCCCCGGTCACGCGGTCCTTGCCGGCCCGCTTGGAGGCGTACATCGCGCCGTCGGCGCTGATCATCAGCTCGTCGACGCTGCGGCCGTCGTCCGGGAAGCTGACCACGCCGACCGACAGTGACGGCTGCGGGCTGCCCGGCGGCATGCCGAGCTGCATGCCGCGGACGCCGAGCCGGATCTTCTCGGCCAGGACGAACGCGCCGGTCGGGTCGGTCTCGGGCAGGAGGACGACGAACTCGTCGCCGCCGTAGCGGGCCGCCGTGTCGAGCTTCCGGACGCCGGACGCGATGACCTCGCCGACGCCGCTGGAGGACGCGGTCGCCGTGGAAGTGGCCGAACCGGTCGTTGACCGCCTTGAGCTCGTCGAGGTCCATCATCAGCAGGCAGAACCCGCGGCCCGAACGGGCGGACCGGGTGATCTCGCGCTCGATCGCCGCGAAGAAGAACGTCCGGTTGAACAAGCCCGTCAGCGGGTCGATGGTCGAGAGGCGGATCGCCGCATCGCGGGTCCGGCGCTGCTCGCGGGCGATGACCATCGCGACGTAGGCGAGCAGGATCAGGGCCGTCAGGTTGACCCCGATCACGGCCCCGGCCGCGGGGCCCATGCTGTCCGGGAGCGAACCCGCCAGGACCCCGATCAGGTAGCCGAGGGCCGCCACGACCGTCAGCCCGACCGTCACCGCCGACGACACCACGAGGGCGGCGCCCGCGACGATGAGCGGGAAGGTGAAGAAGAACGGGCTCTGGACGCCACCCGTCAGCGCGACCAGGAACGTCGCGGCCGTGAGCGCGACGGAGCCCTCGACGACGAACCGGCCCGGGCCGAGCGCGTCCGTCGGCAGCAGGTCGTGGACGACGATGACGAACAGCCCGGCCAGGGCGAGCAGCACGAGGATCGCCGCCTGCGTCGCCGGCCACAGCCCCGTCACCGCGACGATCGTTGCGGTCGCCATGAGGAAGACCCAGCTCACGATCCGGACGACCCGGTCGTAGGCGGGTCGGGCGTCGGGGTCGTTCGGGTCGCCGATGAGGCCGCTGACGACCGCCGCCTCGGTCACCCGCGCGTCTGCGACGGGGTCGACGGGTTCTTTCCCGGCCTTGCGCCGGGCACGCCCGGAGAAGGACGGGTAGATCAAGGCGGCCATCAACAAGAGGTTGGCAACGACCGCCACCACGATGAGGCCTAGGATGCCCTCGACCGCCAGCAACGGGTGACTCCGACTAACGAGCAGGGCGTAGCACGGGGGTGCGCCCTCTCCGGAGGCATCTTAGCCGCTCATCGGGGAACCTCCCGGAACGGCTCGACGGTCGCGGTGCGGGTGCGCACCGGATGATGCGGTCGCGCCTAGCGTGCGCCCCACTGGTAGGTCTGCTTGACGAGACGAAGGTAGACGAAGGTCTCGGTCTCGCGGACGCCGTCGATGGCCCGGAGTCGCTCGGCCAGGAAACGCAGGAGCGCCTCGTTGTCCTCGCAGACGGTCTCGATCAACAGGTCGTACGTGCCGGCCGTGATGACGACGTAGTCGACCTCGGGCATCGCCGCGAGCTCCTCCGCCACCGCGACCAGGCGGTCGCTCTCGCAGCGGACGCCGACCATCGCCATCTGGTGGAAGCCGAGCTTGAGGGGGTCGGTGACCCCGACGACCTGGAGGATGCCGCGTTCGATGAGCCGGTTCGTGCGGGCGCGGACTGCGGCCTCGGACACGCCGAGTTCGAGCGCGATCTGGGTGAACGGGCGGCGACCATCGGCCTGGAGGTGCTCGATGATGCGCTTGTCGAGCGGCGAGACCTCTTCCTGGCGGCCATTGGCAGCCCGCGGGCGGGCAGGTCGGCCAGGTGCGGTCATGGCGTTGGCGTCTCCGAGGTCATGGCGCTGGTGACTCCGTGCTGGCCTGCGGCTTGGGCATGGCGACCGGCACGATCGTGCGCGTCTTGAGCGGCGAGAGCAATGGGTCGATGACCTTCACGAGGGATTCAACCGAGGCGATCGCCCGAGCTTCGGGCTTCTTCGGCCGACCGCCGCTCGTCGGACCCCATTCGATGAGGATGTTGAGCCCGATGAAGGCCATCGGCGGTTCACCCGGACCTGGCTTCATGCCGACCTTCCATGGCTTGGCCTTGGCCAGGGCCTTGGTTGAACTGTACTCGCTCACGACGAGCGGCCAGTCCTGGAACGTCGCGATGACGCGCCTGACGGGCTCGTGGCCCGTCCCGCCCGAACCGGCCGTGCTGGCGACGATCGTGAAACCGGCCTTGTTCAGGGCCCGGAAGATGGAGTCGGCGGCAGCCGGCTCGGTCAGATGGACCGGTTGCGGGCTGGGCGACGCGGTGGGCACGGGCGTCGCAGGGCGCGGTGATGCGGACGGCGCACCACCACCGCACGCCGTGGCCAGCGCACAGGCGATGACGAGGAGTGCGAGCGATCGGCGTCGCCCCCGAGGCGAACGATTCGAATCTCGCATGGCGAGAGGAACGCTAGCACGCAGTTCGCGTCCCGCGGACCCTGACGATTCTCCCACCCGGGCACCGCCAGTCAGCCGCGATCGAGCTCCCTGAGCACGGGCGCGACGGCCCGGATCGAGTCCAGCGTGATGGGGTCGAGGACGAGTTGCACGTGCGAGATGCCGGCCCGGGCATAGGACCGCAGGCTCTCGGCGACGTCCTCGGGCGGTCCCTCGAGCGGCGGCGGGCCGGCCTGCGCGTAGTCGCCCTGGATGCGCCCGGTGCCCCCGGGCCCGCGCACGAGGACGGCGACCGTGCGCTCGATCTCGGCGGGGTCGCGCCCGACGTCGGCGCATGCGCTGTCGACGATCTCGCGGAGGCGGGGGATGCCGTCGGGCCGATTGCCGATGTCCGCGAACCACGAGTTCCAGGCGTCGGCGTGCGGCATCGTCACCCGCAGCATCCGGGGCCCGTTCGACCCGATGAGCAGGGGCGGGCCGCCCGGTCGCGGCCCGCGCGGCAGCAGTTCGCAGTCGCGTGCCTGGTAGAAGCGCCCGTCGAAGTCGATGGCGCCCTCCCGCAGGAGCGTCCGGATGATCGTGAACGCCTCCTCGAAACGGTCGACGCGGTGGTCGTAGGCGAAGCCGAACGCCCGGAACTCCGTCTCGTTCCAGCCCGCACCGAGACCGAGGATGAACCGCCCGCCGCTGATCTCATCGATCGTCGAGGCCTGCTTGGCGAGCAGGGCCGGGTTGTGGAAGTTCGTGCAGGCGACGAGCGGCCCGAACTCGACCCGCGAGGTGACCGCGGCGACGCCGGCCATGAGCGTCCATGCCTCCCAGGGGCCGCGCGCGGGGCGGTCGGCCCAGCGGTAGAGGAGGTGCTCTCCGACCCAGATCGAGTCGAAGCCCAGGTCCTCGATGGCCCGGACCATGTCGAGCAGCTCCGGCCAGCGCACCTCGCGCTCGACCTCCGGGAGCTGGACCCCGACCTTGAGCGGACGCCCTCCGGCCACCCTCGTCAGGCGCGCGCGGCGACGGCGGTCGCGATGGCGCGGAGGTGGTCGGGCGTGCTCCCGCAGCAGCCGCCGAGGATCGTGGCGCCCGCATCGCGCATCTCGAGGACCTGCGCCGCCATCGTCTCGGGGTCGGCGCGGTAGACGGCGCGCATGTCCACGAGCTCGGGCATCCCGGCATTCGACTTGGCGACGAGAACGACGTCCGGCCGCGCGGCATGCATCTTCGCGATGACCGGGATGAGCTCGTCCGGGCCGTTCCCGCAGTTGCCGCCGACGGCATCGGCGCCCCATCCGGCCAGGGCCTCGACGGCCTCCTCCGGCGAGACGCCCATCATCGTGTGGCCGCGCGTGTCGAAGGTCATCGTGGCCACGAGCGCGATCCCGGGCGAGGCCTTGCGCACGCCTTCGATGGCGGCCTTGATCTCGGAGAGGTCGGACATCGTCTCGATCCAGATGAGATCGACGCCGCCGGCGATGAGCGAGGTGGCCTGCTCGCGGAAGATGTCGACCGCCTCGTCGTAGGCGAGCGTCCCGAGCGGCTCCACGATCTCGCCGGTGGGCCCGATGTCGCCCGCGACGAGCGCGTGACCGCCGGCCGCGTCGACCTCGGCGCGGAGCAGGATCGCCGCAGTCCGGTTGAGCTCGTCGACGCTGTCGGCGTGCCCGCTCAGACGTGAGTCGCGCCCGGTTCCCGCCGAACGTGTTGGTGAGCAGGATCTGTGACCCGGCCTCGACGTAGCCGCGCTGGATGCGCCGGATCACGTCGGGGTGGGCGAGGTTCCAGACCTCGGGCGGATCGCCGAACTGGAGGCCGTTCGCGAACAGCATCGTGCCCATCGCCCCGTCCGCGATGATCGGCCCGCCTCGATCGAGGAGGGCCCGGAACTTCGCGCTGGCCGCGCCGCCCTCGAACGCCAGGCGGGTCGCCTGATCAGGGAACGCCGCGTGGTCCACATCGGCCGTCGGTCGGGGCGACGCGTGGCCGTTCCCGTTCGTGTCGCGCGCGGCGGCCTCCTCGAGTCGCCGGGTCCTCGTGCCGCGTCGGATGCCATCCATGGCTTGCATCATAGTCATTGACAGCCGGCCGGCCCGTTCCCCCACCCTTCCGCCGATGCATCACCACGACCGGCCGACCATCGCCGCCCGATCGCAGCAGCGGCCCGCGAGGGCCCGCTCGAGCTGATGCGCTGCGCCCGAAACGGGCGCCGACGACCACATCGAGAGGAACACCCTCAGCACGGCGCTGAGGGTGTTTTCATGTTCCCCGGGAGGCTGTCACATGGATCCCGCGCTCCTCGCCAAGGGCTTCACGCTCGGCTTCGTCATCGCGGCCGCCGTCGGCCCGATCTCGCTGCTCGTCATCCGCCGGACGCTGGCGGAGGGTCGGGTGGTCGGGCTCGTGTCGGGCCTGGGCGTGGCCACGGCCGACGCGACCTACGGCGCCATCGCCGCATTCGGGCTGACGGCCATCACCGACATCCTCGTCGACGGGCGTCGCGCCCTTGGCCTCATCGGCGGGATCTTCCTGCTGTGGCTCGCCTGGAAGACCGTCCGGGCCGAGCCCGGCACCGCGGCCACGGTGACCGAGCGACGGGGCGGCCTCGCCGGCGCGTACCTCTCGATCCTCGGCCTGACCCTGACCAACCCGATGACGATCCTCTCGTTCGGGGCGCTGTTCGCGGGTCTCGGGGTCACCGGCGAGGACCTGCGCGAGTCGGCGGTCATCACGCTCGGCGTGTTCCTCGGGTCGGCCGCGTGGTGGGTCGTGCTGACGACGGCCGTGGGGGCGCTCCGGTCGCGGTTGACGCCCCGCTGGATGCGGGCGATCAACGTCGCGTCGGGGCTCGTCATCGGCGCGTTCGCCGTGGTGGCGATCGCTGTGGCGATCCGGGGCTGATGCCGAGTCCGCGCTCGTGGGTCGCAACCCTATGATGAGCGACTGGTGATCCTCCCCAAGGTCCGGGATCCGCGCTTCATCACCGTGCGTCGCGGCGGGACCCTCCACGACGACGACCATCGTCTTCTCGCGATGTGGGCGGCCGACTGCGCCGAGCATGTGCTGCCCCACTTCGAGCGGGCACGGCCGAAGGACGACCGACCGCGTCGGGCGATCGACCTCGGGCGTGCCTGGGCGCGGGGTGAGATCCCGTGGGCAGAGGCCCGCGCGGCGGGCGGCCATGCCAACGCCGCGGCCAGGGACCTGAGCGGGGCGGCACGGCACGCCGCGTACGCCGCCGGCCAGGCCGCGGCAGTCGGCCACGTCGCTGCCCACGAGCTGGGTGCCGCGGCCTACGCGGTCAGGGCGGCGCGGGCGGCAGCCCCCGACGCCGAGAGCGACGCGGCCGGCCGCCTGGAGTGCCAGTGGCAGCGCGCCCGACTCCCCGACGAGATCCGAGAACTCGTGCTCGACGACCAGCGGCTGCGCAACGCGTTGTGCTGGTTCGCGTTCGACTGCTGACAGGCTCGTCCCTGGCGGCCGTGAGGGTCTCCGCCTCGCGTGTCATCGATTGACCACCGCGTGGCCATCGACCACGATCAGCTGATGGCAAACGATGCAGAGCGTGCGGTGGTGATCGCCGGAGGCGGTCCGACGGGGCTGATGCTGGCGGGCGAGCTGGCATTGGCCGGCGTCGACGTCGCCATCGTCGAGCGGCGCCCGAATCAGGACCTCCCGGGCTCGCGCGCAGGCGGTCTGCAGTCACGCACCATCGAGGTCCTCGATCAGCGCGGCATCGCCGATCGGTTCCTTGCGGAGGGGCAGGTGGCCCAGGTCGCCGGGTTCGCCATGATCCGCCTGGACATCAGCGACTTTCCCACCCGGCATCCCTACGGGCTCGGGCTGTGGCAGAAGCACATCGAGCGCATCCTCGCCGGCTGGGTCGCCGAACTGAAGGTCCCGATCCACTACGGCACCGAGGTGACCGGGTTCGCGCAGGACGACGCCGGCGTGGACGTCGCGCTGTCCGACGGCCGACGCATCCGGGCGCAGTACCTCGTCGGGTGCGACGGAGGACGCAGCCTGGTCCGCAAGGGAGCCGGCATCGAGTTCCCCGGCTGGGATCCGACGACGAGCGCCCTGCTCGCCGAGGTCGAGATGACCGAGGAGCCGGAACTGGGCGTTCGCCGCACTCCCTCGGGCACGCATGCCCTGGGCAAGGTCGAGTACGAGGTCAAGGACGGCGAGGTGGTCTACAAGCCGGGCGGGAAGGTCGGGGTCATGCTGACCGAGTCGCAGGTCGGCACCAGCGAGCCCACCCTGCGACGATCTCCGCGAGGGCCTCGTCGCCGTGTACGGGACCGACTACGGGATCCACAGTCTCACCTGGATCACCAGGTTCACCGACACGACCCGGCAGGCTGCCGCCTACCGCAAGGGACGGGTCCTGCTGGCCGGCGACGCGGCCCACGTGCACTCCCCGGTCGGTGGACAGGGCCTCAACATCGGTGTGCAGGATGCGGTGAACCTGGGATGGAAGCTGGCGCAGGTGGTCAAGGGGACATCGCCCGAAAGCCTGCTGGATACCTACCATGGCGAGCGGCACCCCGTCGGTGCCCGCGTGCTCCGCACGACGATGGCGCAAGTCGCGCTCCTGCGCGTCGACGATCGCATCGAGGCGTTGCGCGACAGCGTGTCCGAGCTGCTGAGCATGGACGAGCCGCGCCGACGATTCGCCGCGATGATGTCCGGCCTGGACATCCACTACGACCTCGGCGAGGGCCACCCGCTGCTCGGACGCCGCATGCCCGATCTCGACCTGGTCACCGCCGACGGTCCGCTGCGGGTCTTCACCCTGCTGCACGATGCCCGGCCGGTGCTGCTCGAACCTCGGTGAGCCCGGCGGCTTCGACATCACGCCGTGGGCGGATCGGGTCCAGCTGGTCGACGCCAGGTACGACGGTCCGTGGGAGCTTCCGGCACTCGGGGCGGTCGCCGCTCCCTCCGCCGTGCTGATCCGGCCCGACGGATACGTGGCGTGGGTGGGAGACGGGACGCAGCTGGGGCTCGCCGACGCGCTGACCACCTGGTTCGGACCGCCGACTGCGGCGTAGCGCACGGCTGGTACCACCAGCGTGGCCGTGATGGTCGGGGAGGCGGGACTCGAACCCGCGGTCTCGTGCTCCCAAAGCACGTGCGTTGCCAACTACGCCACTCCCCGCCGTCTGGCCATCATAGGCCACGGATCGGTCAGCGCCGAGAACGAGTCGACGGCCGCCGCCCGAGGCATGCAGCGGACTGACGTCGAGCGTGGTCCGGGGACGCCGTGCCCATCGCGCCAGACCCCACCCATCCCGACCCGTCCGCCCTCGTCCCCATCGAATGCCACCGAACGTCACCTGACTTAGACTCGACACAGTCACTGGGGGTGTGGGGTGGGTCTGTTCAGACGCAAGACGACGAGCCGGCCTGAGCCGGAGGCCGAGGCGAACCCGCGTTCGCAGGCGCATCCGATGCCGGTCGAGGAGCCGCCGTCGTCGCCCGCCGCGCAGGCCGCGGTCGAGCCACGCGCCGAGACCCCGCCGCCCCGGGAGCCCGTGCCCGTCATGGCGGCCCATACCGCGCCCGTCCCGTTCACCGTCGTCCCCTCGCCGCCGACGCACGCCGAGTCGGCCGAGGAACAGCCGTACGACCGCCTCGACTGCCCCGCCTGCGGGACGATCTTCCGCGACCTGCCCGATGCCGTGGCCGACTGCCCGGCGTGCGGCTCCACCATCCATGTGCTGACCTGTCCCGAGGGCGTACGCCACCTGCTGACGGACGCCGACGTCACCGCGTTCGATGACGACTGGGAAGCCCTCCACGCGACCCGCCGGCGTGAGGCGGCGCAGCGCCGGAACGCGGCCGCGCTCCAGGCACGACGGGCGGCGCTGGCCTCCTACGGCGAACTCGGTGTCCGTCTCGTCGACCTGCGCACGCGACCGGGGGCGTGTGCGGCGTGCCTCGCGGTGGCCGAACGTCCGTACCGTCCGCGGGCCGCGCCCGCGCTCCCGATCGCCGGCTGCGAACACGACATCTGCCGGTGCGACTACGCCCCCGCGCGACCGTCCGTCACGCGTCGCTGACCGGCCCCGCGTCACGCCTCGGGAGGTCGGGGCGTCACAGACCCAGACGCCGGGCGATCACTGGCAGGCTGATCGATCGCCCGGCGTCTCCATGCGCCAAAGGCCCCGAGGGCGCTAGACTCGGGTGCGGCCGCGGGGCGCCAGACGCCCCCAACGAGGACCTCAGCCCGCGTGCATGCCCGCCGGATCCGGCCTGACACCGGACCCACCGACCGTCGCCGCCTCGCCGCGGCCGGCCTGTCGGCAGTGCTCCCGGGGCTCGGCCAGGCGTTCAACGGACGCCGCCGGCTTGCCCTCTGGTTCATGGTCCCGTCCCTGATCCTGCTGGCCGTCGCGCTGCTCGTCATCCGCCTCCAGTCCCCGACCCGCCTCGCGGCGTGGGCCGTCGCCCCGTCCGTGTTGAGCGCGCTCCTGCTCCTGAACCTCGTCGTGCTGGCGTGGCGGCTCATCGCGGTCGGGCAGGCGTTCCTCGACACGGGCCGTCCGGGGCCGACCGGCCGGCTCGGCATCGTGGGCATCGCCCTGATCGCGCTGGCCGTTGCGGCCCCGCATCTCATCGTCTGGCAGTACGGGTCGCTCGCGAGCGACATGTTCAAGAGCATCTTCGGCGGGCAGGTGCTCAGCGCGACAGGCCCGGACGCGACCCCGGCCGCCTTGACGGAGCGGATCAACGTCCTGCTGCTCGGCGTCGACAACACGGACAAGCGGACCGCGTCGCTGACCGACACGATGATCGTCGCGTCACTGGACCCGGTCGGACACACCGTCTCGATGGCGTCGGTGCCGCGCGACCTCGTCAACGTCCCGCTTGGCAACGGCGATGTCTTCGGGCCCAAGCTGAACTCGCTGATGTCGTATGCCGAGCGGCATCCGGACGAGTTCCCGAAGGGTGGCGTCCGCACCCTCGAGGATGCGATCGGGGCCCTGCTGCAGATCGACATCCAGTACTACGCCCAGGTCGACTTCGAGGGGTTCGTCGCGATGGTCGATGCGGTCGGCGGCGTGGATGTGGACGTCAAGAAGCGGATGATCCGGCCGCGCTACGACGGCTTCGGGCTCGACGGCCAGGGTTTCATCGTCAGGCGCGGTGTCCAGCACCTGTCGGGCGCCGAGGCTCTCGCCTACGCGCGGATCCGCAAGGGACCGGGCGAGAGCGACTTCACGCGGGCCGACCGCCAGCAGCAGATCCTGCTGGCCCTGCGCGACGGCGTGACGAGCGGCGGCAGCATCCTGTTCGAGCTGCCGGCGCTGCTCAAGGCCGTCGGTGACACCGTCAAGACCGACATCCCGGTCGACCGCCTGCCCGAGTTCGCCGCGATCGCGGACGAGATGTCCGGCAAGGGTTCGGTGGTCCGCGCCGTCATCGGGCACCCGCTCGTCGACGCGAAGCAGACCCGCTACGGCCAGTCGCAGGTGCCCGACCTCAAGAAGATCCGGGCCGTCGCCGCCACGCTGTTCTCGCCCCCGGGCACGCCGCCGACCCCCTGGCCGACGCCGAAGCCGACGAAGGCCCCGAAGCCGACGCCGACCCCCTGACTCAGGCCTCGGGCGGTGTCCGTCCACCGCGATGCCGGCGGCGACCAGTGCGAGAACCGATCCAGCAGCGCGTCCAGGTCGGGATCGACCGCGACCAGCCCGCGATGCTGCGTCGCGATGAAGCCCTCGACCACGACGTGGTCGAGCCACGCGACCAGTCCGTCCCAGTAGCCGTCCGGACCGAGGAGCCCGATCGGCTTGGCGTGGAGGTCGAGCTGGGCCCACGACACGACCTCGGTCAGCTCCTCCAGCGTCCCGAACCCGCCGGGCAGCGCGATGAACCCGTCCGACAGCTCGGCCATGAGCGCCTTGCGGGCGTGGAGGGTGTCGACGACCCGCAGGTCCGTCAGGCCCCGATGGGCGAGCTCACGATCGACGAGCCTGGTCGGGATCACGCCGATGACCTCGCCCCCCGCCTCGAGCGCCGCGTCCGCCACTGCGCCCATCAACCCGACCCGTCCGCCGCCGTAGACGACGCCGATCCCGCGTGCGGCCAGGCCGGCGCCGACGGACCGGGCGAGCGCCAGGTACCCGGGATCGCGCCCGGGACTCGCGCCGCAGAACACGCACAGACGCATCGCGGGCTAGAAGCCGTGGGCCACGAGGCGCGGGGTCATGCGCCGGGCGGCCCGTGCCCGGTGCGAGATCGCGTGCTTCTCGGCCGGCGACCAGAGGCCCAGCGTCCGTCCGCCTGGCGGCTCCGAGGTCGGTTCGAAGATGGGGTCGTAGCCGAATCCCCCGGTCCCGCGCGGGGCGACCGCGATCCGACCGCGACAGGTGCCGCGCGCCAGGTCGACGTCCAGCCCGCCACGCGGACCGGCCCGACCGGGCAGGGCCAGGGCCAGGACGCAGACGTACCGGGCCCCCCGGCGCTCCGGCGGGAGCCCATCGAGAGCGGCAAGGAGCTTGCGGTTGTTGTCGGTGTCGGTCGCGTCCTCGCCGGCATAGCGCCGGGTGCGGACGCCGGGCCCGCCATCGAGCGCATCCACCTCCAGGCCGGAATCGTCGGCGAGGGTCGGCAGGCCGCTCGCGCGTGCCCCGAACCGTGCCTTCAGTGCGGCGTTGGCCTCGAACGTCTCGCCGTCCTCGACCGGGTCACCGGGGATCCCCAGCTCGTCGAGCGAGACGAGCTCGGCGTGGTCGAGATGGAGCAGCTCGCGGAGCTCGCGCAGCTTGTGGATCGAGCGGGTCGCGACGAGCAGCCGAGGCCGCGCGGTCGCCCGATGGGTCACCGCTTGACGGTGGCGAGGATCGAGGTCTGCGCCTCGAACAGGCGGGCCAGGCCGGCGTCGGCCAGGTCGATGAGCGCGTTCGCGGCGGTCCGGTCGAACGGCTTGCCCTCCGCCGTGCCCTGGAGCTCGACATACGCGCCGTCATCGGTGCCGACCACGTTGAAGTCGACGTCGGCGTGCGAGTCCTCCGAGTAGTCGAGATCGAGCAGCGACGCGCCATCGACGATGCCCACCGAGACGGCCGCGACCTTGCCGACCAGATGCCGGTCCATGCCGTAGGTGATCAGCGCCGCCGCGAGCGCGACGTAGCCGCCGGTGATCGATGCGGTCCGGGTGCCGCCGTCGGCCTGGAGCACGTCGCAGTCGACCGTGATCGTGCGTTCGCCGAGCTTCGTCAGGTCGACGACGCCGCGCAGCGACCGGCCGATGAGGCGCTGGATCTCGTGCGTCCGGCCGCCGATCCGACCCTTCGCGGATTCGCGGTCGGTGCGCTCCGCGGTGGCCCGCGGCAGCATCGAGTACTCGGCCGTCACCCAGCCCGTGCCCTTGCCGCGCAGGTGTGGCGGGACGCGGTCGGCGATCGTGGCCGCGCACAGGACCTGGGTGTCGCCCATCTTGACCAGGCACGAGCCCTCGGCCCACTTCTGGACGCCGAGCGTGAAGCTGATCGGGCGCAGGTCGCTGGGCCCGCGGCCGTCCGACCGAACCGCCTGCCGGTTTCCGATGGTCATCGCATCGCCTCCTCGGCCTTCGCCGCATCCCATAGTGCATCGAGCGCCGGGAAGTCGAGGTCCCGCAACGCGACGCCACGGGCGGCCGCCTGCCGTTCCACGCTGCCGAACCGCCGACGGAACTTGCCGTTGGCCGCGCGCATCGCGGCCTCCGCGTCCACGCCGCGCTTGCGCGCGACATTCACGAGGACGAACAGCAGGTCGCCGAACTCCTCGGCCCATCCGGCCTCGTCGCCGGCATCCTGCGCCTCGCGGAGCTCGTTGGTCTCCTCGACCACCTTGTCGAGGACGCCCTCGAGCGACGGCCAGTCGTAGCCGAGGTTGGCGGCCCGCTCCTGCATCTCGCGACTGGCCGCCAGACCGGGCAGCGACGCGCTGATCCCGTCGAGCGCGCTTGCCGTTGCTGCCGTCTCGCCCGCGTCGGCGCGCTCGTCGGCCTTGATCCGCTCCCACTGGCGGTTGACGTCGGACGCGGTCCGTGCCTCGGCGTCGCCGAAGACGTGCGGGTGGCGGCGGACGATCTTCGTCGCGAGGGCGGCCTGCACGTCGCTCATGTCGAACACGCCCTCCTCCGCGGCGAGTTGCGCGTGCAGCACGACCTGGAGCAGCAGGTCGCCGAGCTCACCGGCTAGCTCGGGCGTGGCCCCTGCCTCCAGGGCGTCGTAGACCTCGTAGGCCTCCTCGAGGAGGTGGTTCCGCAGCGACGCGTGCGTCTGCTCGCGGTCCCACGGACAGCCGTCGGGCTGGCGGAGGCGATCGCTGATCCAGGGCATCGCCCACGGGCCGGCGGCCGCGGCCTCGGGCGCGACCGGCGCCACGTACAGCGGCGCCGTGAGGTCCTCGGCCGTGAGTGCCCCGACCGTCGTGCTCGGAGCCGTGCCGAACCGCCCGACCACGTGCTCGGCCGGGTAGAGGCGGCCGAGCATGCTGAGCGGCTGCCGGCCGAGTGGCGCGTGCCGACCGGGCAAGGGCCGGATGGCCTCGGTCCCGTCGCCGGACTCCGTCCCCGCGGTCCCGCCAGGGCGCAGCAGGCCCAGGGGCACGATCAGGAGTGGCCGCGAGGCCTCGATGGGGGTCGCGATCAGGCGCTCGGCGGCGACGATCTGCACGCCGGCAGCCGCATCCAGCCCCCAGCGCAATCGCGCCTCGGCCAGGAGGGCGTCCAGCACCCGGTCGCTCCGCTTACCCTGCCGTGCCGCTGAGGACGCCGTCTCGCTCGATGAGTGCGGCGCTCTTCTTCGCCGTGTACCAGTTCGAGAAGGCCGAGGCCTTGATCTCCTCCAACTGCTTGCCTTCCGGCGTGCGAACCGCTTCGCTCAGGACCTTGAACAGGTACACGCCGTCGCCGGGCACGGTGACGACGTCGCTGGTCTTGCCGACCGGCGTCGCGAAGATGGCGGTCGAGAGCGCGTCGGGGAGCTGGCCCTTGGCCACCCAGCCGAGGTCACCGCCGCTGCCGGCGGTCTCCGCCTCGGAGTTGTCCCGGGCCAGGGCGGCGAAGTCGGCCCCGCCGTCGGCCTTGGTCTTGAGGCCCTTGAGCCAGGCGTCGTCGGTGGGGCGGTACATGACCTGGATGACGTGCCAGCCGAACGCCGACTTGACGGGCGCGAGGATGTCGCCGGGCTTGAGGCCGGGCTTGGTGATGGCCGCCAGGTAGTCCTTGTCCAGGCTCGCCGTGGTCGAATCGAAGTACGGGAGCTTGCCGCCCGTCCCGGTCACGCCCCGTGCCGAGGCCTCGTCGCTCTCGGCCCGGGCGATCGCGTCGAACGTGGATGGATCGGCGAGGACCTTCGAATAGGTCGCGCGAGCCTCGGCCTCCGCGGCTGCCCACGAGGGGTCGTCCGCCGGGATCTCGCCCGCCGACGCCGCCGACGCGTCGTCCTTGGGCGAATAGAGGATGTGGCGGGTCTTGATCGAGTCGATCGGGAGGTCGCCCTGCGGCTCGGCGATGTAGATCTCGCTGACCTGCCGCTGCGGTCCGGGCTTGATGGCGTCGGCGACGATCTTGTCGTCGAGCTTCTGATGGAGCACGTCGCCGGCCACGACCGTCCGGTACTTGCCGAGATCGATGTTGCCGTTCTCGAGCTTCGCGGTGTAGTTGGCGTCGACGCTCGATGGCGCGATCTCCGTGACCCGGCCGATCCGATAGATGCCGTCGTCACCCAGGAGGACGGCGGTCGGCGTGTCGGTCGGTGCCCCGAACAGCGCGGTGACGAAGGCCTCGTCGAGCTGGCCCTCGTCCTTCTGGATCCATCCGAGGTCGCCGGCCTGCGGGGCGGTCGAGCTGTCGGTCGAGACCGTCCGGGCGACCTCGTCCCAGGCCTTGCCACTTTGGAGGTCCGCGATCGCGGCGTCGGCCTTCGCCTTGGCGGCGTCCTTCTGGGCAGCGGTCGGCTCGGCGGCGCCGGCGTCGGTCTGGGGTTCCACCTCGATGACCCAGGCGTGTCGTGACTCGGGCAACGTGGCTTCGGTGACCAGGCGGGCGTCGACATCGGCGTCGGTGTAGGTGACGCCCTCCTCTGCCGCAAGGGCTGCCTGGAGCTTCGTGTCGATGACCCGCTCGAGCGCGATCGCGGTGATCTGCTGCTGCTGCTGGGTGACCAGCTGGAGCTGCGCCTCGGCCTGGGCGTCCGTAAGGTGCCCCGCAAGCTTCTGCGTCCGGATCCGGCTCTCGGCCTCGCGCAGGCGCCAGCCCTCGATGGCGAGGCGGTCGACGAATTCGTCCTTGGTGATCGACTTGCCGTTGACGCTGCCCACCGAGGCGAGATGGTCGTTGTACCAGGTCAGCCCGGCGGCAACGAGGAGGATGACGACGGCGATGACGACGACGAGGCCGAAGCCGAGGTTCATGTAGAAGTTGCGTCGATCCTGGCTCTCCCACGAGGGACGGTGGGAGCGCTTGGTGACGGGTTTGGCTCGGAAGGTCATGTGATGTGAAGGGTCCTGTGGCGTGTTCGACCGGCTGACGCCGGGATGGACGGGGCGCGTATCGTACCGCACCCTCGCGCGCGTGCCAGCGGACGCGGATCGGACCGGCGGTCAGGCCTTGCGGCGCAGCGCGGGCAGCACGATCTCCTCGACGAAGCGGGCCGTCGCCCGGCCGTCGGCGACATCGAAGGACGCCGCCCGGAACGCCTCGACACGGCCGAGGTCGAACACCCCGTCGCGGATGTGCTGCGCGAGGGGAGCGGTCGTCTCGAAGACCGGGCCTGGCACGCCGGAGACGTAGTCGAAGTAGAAGCCGCGCTCACGCTCGTAGGCAGCGCGGTCGGGCGCGAAGAAGACCATCGGCCGGCCGAGCAGCGAGAACTCGTAGATGACGCTCGAGTAGTCGGTGACGAGCAGGTCACTCACGAGCAGGAGCTCGTTGATGTCCGCGTGGTCGGAGACGTCGATGGCGAAGCCGGCCAGCACCGGGTCGATCGGCGCGTGGTCGCGGATGAACGGGTGGAGTCGGACGAGCACGACGTGGTCGCCGCCAAGGACGTCGCGCAGCCGCCGCAGGTCGAGGCCCTCGCTGGCCGTCGCGTCGGCGACGCTGTCGCCGCGGAAGGTCGGCGCGTAGAGGATCACCCGATGGCCGTCCGGGATCGCGTACCGCTCACGCAGGTCCGCGACGACCCCGGCGATGCGTTCATCGCCGAACAGCACGTCCGTGCGGGGGATGCCGAGGCGCGACACGAACCGCTCGAGCGGCAGCCGGAACGCCTCGGCGTAGTGGGGCGCCACCGAGGCCGACGACACCAGGCACACGTCGTAGTTGCTGTGGATGGCGACGCGATCGGTCAGGGCCTCGTCCGCCCCGAACGACTTGTCCAGCACGCTGTAGCCGAACTGCTTGAACGCCCCGGACGCGTGCCACGTCTGGACGATCGTGGTTCCGGCTCGCGGCCGCACGACGTAGATCGGGAAGAAGTAGTCGTCGACGATGAACAGCCGCGCGGTCGCGAGGTGGTACCCGGCGGCCAGGGCCTGCCCGAGCGCGGCGACGCGGCCACGCAGGCCGGCGGCCGGCCGGTGGGCGATGACCACGATCGGGATCCCGGGATGCCGGGCGGCGAGTTCGTCGCGGATGATCGCGAGGTTGCCCCGCAGCGCCGGATCGTGGGCGGTCGCGAGGACGACACGCCGACGGAGCGGCAGGGGCCGCGCGAGAGCGAACCCGACCCGGACGACCCAGATCCGGATCTCGACGAGCAGGGCGCGGACGGCGCCGCGCGATCGCCTCACGTGTCGAGGATCAGGTCGATGACGCGGTCGGTCGCGTGACCGTCGAAGTGATCGAGATGGGCCGCCCGGAACGCCGCGAGCTTCTCGGGCTCGTAGTCGTCGCGCCGGATGGCGTCGAGCATCTCGTCGAACGTCCGGACGATGCGGCCCGGGACGAACGAGCGGTAATCCACGTAGAAGTCGCGACTCGCCACGTACTCCTCCAGGTCGTACGCGAAGAAGAGCATCGGGCGGTCCTGTGTCGAGAACTCGTACACGATCGACGAGTAGTCGGTGACGAGCAGGTCGACCGCGAACAGCAGGTCGTTGACGTCGACCGCCTGCGACGACCCATCGACGATCCGGTCACGGAAGGCCTCGGGGATGTCAAGCGGCTCCCGCACGAACGGGTGCAGTCGGATGATGCAGACCGCGTCCTTCTCGACGCACAGGGCGTACAGCTTCGCGTAGTCGAGCAGCTCGAGGGGGTAGGTGGCGCTCTTCGCGCCGTTGCCGCGGAACGTCGGGGCGAACAGGATCAGGGTGTGACCGCGTGCCTCCGGGAAGGCCTCGTACGCCGCGGCCCGGCCCGCCTCACGCGCCGCCGGGTCGAAGAAGCGGTCCATCCGCGGGATCCCAGTCGGCGCGACGCGGGCCTCGGGGATCCCGAATGCCTCTGCGTAGAAGGGGACCTCGGCATCGGAGCTCACGATCGCGTGGGTGTAGTTCTTGTGCACCCGCGAATACGGGCTAGGACCCCCGGGCTTCCCGACCCGGCTGTAGCCGACGGTCTTGAAGGCGCCCCAGGCGTGCCACAGCTGGATGATCCGGACGTCCGGGTCGTCCACGCGGTAGATGACCGGCTGGTAGTCGTCGATGACGATGACGTCGGCGCGGGCGAGCAGCCAGGGCAGACGGACCCGATCGGCAAGGCTCCGCCGCTCGGTGACGCTGGACTTGAACAGGGTCAGCAGCTCGTACTCGCGGTCCAGGCCGCGCTCGACCATCTGGTCGTACACGATCTTGAGGTTGCCACCGAGCTCCGCGCGCGAGTCGGAGCTGAACAGGATCCGCCGGCCGTTCCGGCGCGTGACCGCCCGAAACAGTCGGAACAGCACGCCGAACAGGCCGACGCGGAGGATCCGGAACGGGCGGAGGATCCGGCGCAACAGCGACGGCGCGACCGTGTCGGCCGGCGCGCTCTCAGGTTCCGACAGGGTGACCTGCAGCGACATCGAGCCGTCGCCCGGATCGACCGACGGGACCGCCCGGAACTCGCCGCGATCGAGCGTGAATGCGCCGGCGTCGCGCGCCGGATCGACCGATCCCGGATCGGCGATGACCACCGGGGTCGCCGCGCTGTCGGCGGTGCCGTTGCGGACGAGGCGCCATCGGCCCGGCGCCAGGGGGATCTGGCCGGGGCCCTGCATCACGTTGAACCGCAGTCGGATGTGGTCGCCCTCGCGTGTCGCATGGGTCGGGGCCATCTCGAGCAGCCCGGTCCCGGCGGGCGCGACATCCTCGTGGCGGAGCCGGTACGCCGCCGGATCCGACGCGGCGGCGCTGGCCGTCGCGCCGTCCGCGGCCCTCGTCGCACGAGCCTCGATCACCCACTGCACGCGCTCCCACGCGAGCGTCAGCAGGTCGATGCGCGGCACGTCGAAGCCGGCGTCCTGTCCGGACGGATGCGACAATGGCCCTTCCTTTCGGCTGGCGATGATACGCGCCGACAGCCGCAACGGCCGCCGGCCGCATCGGGACGAGCGACCGCCGGCACGTCGGGCGCCCGACCGTGACGGCGGGCGTAAGCTCTGACCCGATCAGCCCAAAGCGAGTCCGAGGCAAGCGCGACTGATGCGAATCCACGCGATCCTCCTGGCCGGCGGCGACGGCAACCGCTTCGGCGCCGAGATGCCGAAGCAGTTCGTGCGCCTTGCCGGCGAGCAGATCCTGCTGCGCAGCGTGCGGTCGGTCGCCGCGGCCGGGATCGACCGGTTGGTCATCGTCTCGCACCCGGACTGGCTCGAGGAGACGACCTCCGTCATCGCCGGGGCCGGACTGACCGTCCCGACCTCCGTCGTGGCCGGCGGCCGGACCCGCAACGAGAGCACCCGGAACGGTCTCCTGAGCCTCGACGCGGACGATGAGGACGTCGTGGTCGTCCACGACGCGGTCCGGCCGCTCGTGCCGATCGACGTCATCGTCCGGGCCATCGAGCCGGTCGCGGCCGGGACCGCGGACTCCACGGACACCGTCATCCCCAGCGCCGACACCCTCGTGATCGTCGACGGCGATCGCGTCGTCGAGATCCCGGACCGATCGCGCTACCGGCGTGGCCAGACGCCCCAGGTCTTCCGCAAGAGCGTTCTCGCCCAGGCCTACGACGCGGCCGCGGCCGCGGGCGATCTCGCGGCGACCGACGACTGCAGCCTGGTCCTTCGGTACGTGCCGGGCGCCCGCGTCGTGGCGGTCGCCGGCGACGAGGTCAACCTCAAGATCACGACGCGCATCGACCTCGTGCTCGCCGATCGCATGCTCCAGATGCGCACGGTCGCACCCACCGAGGACCCGGTCCGCCCACACTCGCTCACCGGGGCGCGCCTGTACGTCGTCGGCGGCACGAACGGCATCGGGCTGGGCATCGCCGATGAGGCGCGGCGCCAGGGCGCCCAGGTCGAGGTCGATGGGCGCTCGATGGGGCTCGACGTGCGCGACTACGCCGTGGTCGCGAGCCACGTCGAGGCCGCGGCGGCGCCGGATGGGCGGCCTGGACCACGTCATCGTGACGGCCGGCGTGCTCCGCATCGGCCCGGTCATGGACACCGAGCCGGCCGACCTCGCCGAGGTCATCGACGTCAACCTGACCGGCACCCTCAATGTCGCCCGGGCCGCGTACCCCCACCTGCGTGCGAGCGCAGGGTCGCTGACGGTCTTCGCGTCGAGCTCGTTCACGCGCGGACGGCCGGACTACGTGGCCTACTCGGCAAGCAAGGCCGCGGTCGTCAACCTCGCCCAGGGCCTCGCCGAGGAATGGTGCGACGACGGCGTCCGGGTGAACGCCATCAGCCCCGAGCGGACCGACACCCCGATGCGCCGCCGCGCCTTCCCGGCCGAGTCGAGGTCCGGGATGCTCTCGACCGAGGAGGTCGCGACGGCCACCCTGCGGCTGATCGGGTCGGACCTCACCGGCCAGGTCTTCGACATCAAGCGCCACGATTCGCTGCCGACCGGCCCGTCGGACGAGCCGGAGCCCGTGGCCACGGGTCGCCCCTGAACCGCCTCGAGTACCTCCTCTCGAGCGGCGTCCTGCGCCTGCTCGGATTCGCGTTCTCGATCCTGCCGATCCGCCGGCGGCGGGTCGTGCTGGCGACGGCCCGGGTCGCGTCGCTCGAGGGGAACCTCGCCCACCTCCACGCGGCGATGCGCGCCCGCCACCCCGAGCGCGAGTACGTCCTGCTGCTCGAGCCGTACAGCTACGGCCTGCTCGGCAAGGTCGCCTACCTCGGGCGCCTGATCCGCGGGATGTACCACCTCCGGACGGCGGGGCTGTTCATCGTCGACAACGCCTACCTCCCGATCCACGTCGCGCCGCATCGCGCGGGCACGACCGTGGTCCAGGTCTGGCACGCGGTGGGGGCCCTGAAGCGCTTCGGGGCCGACACGCTGTCGCCGCTCGCCGAGCCGGAACGGACCTTCCTCCACCGCCACTACGACTACGTCGTGACCACGGCCGAGAGCGCGCGTGCGCCCTATGCGGCCGCGCTTCGGACGCCGATCGAACGGGTGCTGGCCCTCGGCTCGCCGCGGACGGACTTCTTCTTCGACGAGCCGGCGATGGCGGCGGCGCGCGACCGGCTCGTGGCGGCGCATCCGGCGCTCGCCGGGCGACGGGTCGTCCTCTACGCCCCGACCTTCCGGGGCCGCGGGCCTGCGAAGCGGGCGGCGGGCGGCCTCGACGCCACGCGACTCCGCGCGGCCCTGCCGGAGGATCACGCCCTGGTCCTCAAGACCCACCCGAACCTGTCGCCGGCCGCGACACCGAAGGCCGGCTACGACGTGGTCGCGGACCCGGCGTCGGAGATGAACGACTGGCTCGCGCTCGCCGACATCCTCATCACCGACTACTCCTCGTCGATCTTCGAATACGCCCTCCTGCGGCGCCCGCTCATCCTCCTGGTCCCGGACCTCGAGGCGTATGAGCGCGACCCGGGCCTGTACCTGGACTACCGCACGGAGATGATCGGGACGCAGGTCACCGACACCGACGGGGTCATCGAGGCGATCGCGACAGGCCGTTCCGACACCGCCGGCTACGACGACTTCATCGCCCGGCACGTCGCCGCCGACGGGTCCGCGAGCCAGCGATTCGTCGAGGAATTCCTGGAAGGTGGCCCGTCGAAGGCGAGGTGATACCCTTCGCCGCGATGTCCGCCACCAGTGAAGCGCCGGCTGCGTTCCACAACGCCGCCGGGTCGCCGGGTCCCCTCGCCCTGGTCCGCGAGGGCATCGCGGATATCCGATCCCGACGCCGGCTCGTGCGCTACCTCGTCCAGGCGGACATGCGCCGCCGGGGCGCGGACACCCTCCTCGGCAACTTCTGGTGGGTGCTCGACCCGCTCCTCCAGATGGTCGTCTACGTGATCTTCATCACGATCGTCGCCCGCGGGCACGGCATCCCGGACTATCCGCTCTTCATCTTCGCGGCGATCCTGCCGTGGAAGTGGTTCAGCGCGTCGATCATCGACGCCACGGGGTCGGTGGTCAGCGCCGAGCGGCTCATCAAGCAGATCCAGTTCCCCAAGATCGTGCTGCCGGTCGCGGCGACGACGGCCGGCGTGGTGGGCTTCGCGTTCGGGCTCATCCCGCTGGCGATGCTGCTGCTCCTCAACGCCCGACCGCCTGAGCCCGTACGTCCTGCTGGTCCCGGTGATCGCCGTGGTCCAGTACATCTTCACGCTCGCGATGGCGCTGCTCGTCTCGGCCGGCAACGTGTTCTTCCGCGACCTCGGCAACGTGTCGGTGCACATCCTGCGTCTGTGGTGGTTCCTGTCGCCCGGGCTGTACAGCCTCGCGTTCCTCGATTCGCTGCACATCGTCGACGAGTACCCGATCATCAAGACGCTGGCGGAGGCGAACCCGTTCGCCATCCTGTTCACGGCCTACCGGCAGGTCATCTACGGCACGGAGACCTCGCCGCCCGGCATGCCCGACTGGGGCTCGCTGGCGTTCCTGACGGTCGGCAGCATCCTGTTCCTGGGCGTCACGACGGTGATCTTCAAGCGCCTCGAGCCCAACTTCGCGAAGGTCCTGTGACCTCGCACGCCAGGGCCGCCGCCCATCCGCCCGTCTCGCGAGCACGCCATCCGGGTCGACGACCTCGGCGTCCGCTACGACCTGCGTTTCACGCGCAAGACGACCATCCGGCGGTCGTTCGGCCAGATGCTCGGGCGCGGCGTCTCCGAGCCGTTCTGGGCACTGCGCCACGTCTCGCTCCGGGTGCTCCACGGCGAGTCGCTGGCCGTCATCGGGCCGAACGGCGCCGGCAAGAGCACCCTGCTCCAGGTCCTGGCGGGCATCATCCGGCCGTCCGAAGGCTCGGTGGACGTCCTCGGACACGTGTCCGGGCTGCTGACCCTCGGCGCAGGCTTCGACCGCGACCTGTCGGGTCGCGACAACATCCTGCTGGGCGGGGCGTTCCTCGGCCTCGACGACGACGTCACCCGCGGGCTCCTGCCGTCGATCATCGAATACGCGGAGCTCGGCGACTTCATCGATGCGCCGCTGAAGACCTACTCATCGGGGATGCGGGCGCGCCTCGGGTTCGCCATCGCGACCTCGGTCGACCCGGACATCCTCCTGCTCGACGAGGTCCTCGCGACCGGCGACGCCCAGTTCCGCACGAAGTCCAAGGCGCGCGTCATCGAGCTGGCCAAGTCGGCCAAGGCGGTCGTGCTCGTCACCCACGACATGGCCTGGGTGACGGAGTACTGCAACCGCGCCGTGCTCATCGAGCGGGGCAAGGTGATCGTCGAGGGCGAGCCCGCGGAGGTCGTCGAGATCCACCGGCAGCACTCCGAGGAGGCTCGCGCGCGCCGGATCGCGGCCGCCGAGGCCGCCGGCGTGGACCCCGGGATCGTCAAACGCTGAGGGCGCCCTCGCGAACGACCGGGCCGCTGCGCTCGACGAGCGAGTCGTCGTCCGGGACGTAGGCGTACCGCCGGCCGCATCGGGTGCACGACAGGACGGGATCGATCGCGTAGCGCTCCACCTCGGCCGGCGCCGGGTCGCCGTTGGCATCGCGCAGTCGGCCGCCACAGGCGCAGACCCAGCCGATCCGACGCGCCGGGCTCCCGGCCGCAAGGGCGTGGGCGCCGATGCTCCGGGTCACGACCGAGCCAGCCCCGATCGTCGCGAACCGGCCGACCGAGCAGCCCGCGAGGATGACCGCGCCCGCTCCGATCGAACTGCCGTAGGCCAGCACGATCGGCTCGATGACACGGTCGGCGTCCCTGGCGACCTCGCCCTCGGCGGTGATGGCTCGGGGATAGCGCTCGTTGGCCAGGATGGCGCCGGTGCCGAGCAGGACGCCGTCCTCGATGGTGCCGCCGCGCTGGATGACCGCGCCGTCCTGGATCTGGACCCGGCTCCCGATGTGGACACCGTCGGCGACGACGACATGGAGGCCGACGTGCGTCTCGGAACCGATCTCGACCGCGTCGCCGAGGCGGGCATGGGCCGAGATCACGGCGGCGGGCCCGACGTTCACGCCGGTCCCGAGGCTCGCGCTCGGATCCACCTTGGCGGATCGATGGATCACGGTGGCGCTCCAGATGCGGTTGCCGGTTCGGGCTCCCGAGTATAGCCCCGCCCGTTTGCCGGGCCACGCCTGGGCCGAACTGCCCAGGCGCGGTTCGGCCGTTCCGTGGCAAGGCGGAGGCGAGCACGAGAGCGAGCGCACCCCAACGTGCGTGAGCGAGCGCGCGCAGCCGACAACGCCGCCACGGGGCGGCCGGGCCGCGCCCAGAGTCAGCGGCGGCGTAGCAAGCCGATGACGAGGCCCGCCGCGGCACCGAAGGCTATCGCGCCGCGCCAGTCCATGAGCGCCTTGACGTTGCCGTCGACGTTGCGCGCGACCAGCACCATGACCGCGCTCGTCCGCTCGAACGTCGCGCGTCCGGTGATCGCCGTGCCGATCAAGCCCTGCTCGAACCGCAGGTCGCGAGCGAGGACGTTGCGTACGTAGCCCTGACTGACCCGCGCGTCGCTCGCGATGGCGACGCCGATGCCGCCCATCTCGACCGAGATCCGGTCGGCGCGGGCGAGTCCGATGCCGCCCTGGCTCACCGCGACGTCGGTCGCCTCGACGCGGCCGATGCCGCCCTGGCGGACGTCGACCTGCTGGGCATTCGCGACATTGAGGCCGCCCTGGCTGATCGTGACGGTCCTGGCCTCGACGGTGCTCGAACCGAGCCCACTCGAGAGCGGCACGACCGATCCCGACGGCACCGAATCGACGCGGGTCGTCCGTGGCGTGAGGGTCGGGTCGTCGTTCGAGGTCCGGCTCGAGGCGGCCGGCTTCGGCCGGGCGGCACTGGCCGCGGCCTTGGCCGCGCTCGCGGGCTTTGGCGCTGGCGGCGCTCGTGGCCTTCGCGGCCCTCGCCGGCTTGGCGGCGGCCGAACGGGTCCGCGTCGCCTTCGGCTTTGGCGTGGCGGCCTTGGCGTTCGTCGGTTCGTCGGTCGGCTGGCTGTCGGCCATGGCTGGTTCCTCAGGTTGGGGGGCGATCGGCTCACCGCCTTGGGCGCGGCTCGTCGTGTAGCGTCCAGCCTACGCCCGGTTCGTCTCGGACGCGACGGACCGCTCCGACCGGATGCCCCGAATCCGGCGCTCCTGTATCCTGCGCCAGCGTTGCGCCGCCCCTGGAGGATCGGGGCCGGGACGCGACACGGACGAGGGGCTTCGATCGGTGCGCAGTTCGATGACGCCAAGGCGGTGGTTCGTCGCGTTCGTCGTGGCGATCGCCGCGGTGTCGGGTGCGGTCGGGGTCGGCCTGGTCGCGGCCAGTGCCGTCAGCTCGACCCCGAGCAGTCCGCCGCCCGTCGCCGTCGCCTCCTCGACCCCCGCGCCCACGCCCTCACCGTCGCCCTCGCCCACCCCCGTCCCGACGCCGACCCCCACCCCGACGCCCGTGCCGACGCCGACCCCGGTCCCGACGCCGACGCCGGTGCCGGCGCCCCTGACCGGCAGGCTCGTCCCGCCGAACATCGCCAAACGGCACCCGATCGCGGTCATGATCGACGACCTGTCGGCGGCCCGGCCCCAGTCGGGCCTGGCGTCGGCGTCGGTCGTCTGGCAGGCGCCGGCCGAGGGCGGCATCCCGCGCTACATGGCGATCTTCCAGGACGACTTGCCCGAGGTCGTCGGCCCGGTCCGCAGCGCCCGCTACTACTACATCGCCTGGGCGGCCGAATGGCGCGCCCTCTACGTCCACGCCGGGGGCTCGCCCCAGGCGATCAACACCCTGCGGGCGCAGGGCAGCGGCCAGCTGGTCTACAACGCCGACGAGTTCCGCTACGGCGGGTCGTTCTACCGGTCGCGCGAGCGGTTCTCGCCGCACAACCTCTACGCGAAGGGCTCGACGCTGCGCAACCTCGGCAAGCGGGTCGGCGCGAAGGACAAGTCGTACAAGCCGGTCTGGCAGTTCGCGCCGGACGCGCCCCTCGCCGCCCGGCCGTACGGCGGGACCATCACCCTCCGGTATCCGGCCAACCTGATCAAGTACAAGTACGACCGCAAGACCAACACGTACCTGCGCTCGGTCACCGGCGAGGCCAAGGAGAAGGACGCCGCCGACGGCCAGCGGATCGCGCCGAAGAACGTCGTCGTGATGATGATGCGGTTCGGACCGCTGAACGACGGCCACCCGAACAAGCATCGGCTGGAGGCCACGGTCGTCGGCAGCGGCGTCGCGTGGATCGCCACGAACGGCAAGACGATCAAGGGCACCTGGAAGAAGACCGGGCTGACGAAGCCGACCCGCTTCTACGACTCCAAGGGCCGCGAGGTCACGCTCACCGTCGGCCAGACCTTCGTCCAGGTCATGCGGATCGGCTACTCGGTGGGGTTCACGGCCGGATCGAAGAATCCGCCGGCCACCGCCACCCCGTCGGCGTCACCCGCCGGCTGAGGCTCGGGAGCCGCGTCCCTCAGGAGTTCCGCGGGATGCCGACCTCGGCGTAGATGGCCCGGGTCTCGCGCGCGACGTCGGCCCACGTCCGGCGCTGCCATGTCGCCCGCTCGAGGGCGTTCGCCGCGATCCGCTCGTGCACGCGGTCGTCGGTCCAGACCGCGCGCAGGGCGACGGCGAGGCGCTCCGGATCCCGTGGCTCGACGAGGATCCCGGCCCCGCCGACGAGGTCGGACAACGCCCCGACCGCGGACGCCACCACCGGCGTCCCGCACGCGATCGCCTCGCTCGCCGCCAGGCCCGCGGCATCGGAGACGACCGGCAGGATGGCGGCGCGAGCGCCGCGGACGAGGCCGGCGACGGCGACCGGGGACATCTGCGGGGCGTAGGTGAGGCTGCCGCCGATGTCCTGCCGGGCGGCGGCGCGAGCCAGCGCGGCGCGATCGTCCGGGCTCGCCCCGACGAGCAGGATCCGCGGCGGCCACGTCACGTCCTCGGGAAGGCCATCGGGCCGGCCCGCCTCCGACAGCGAGACCATCGCCCGCAGGAGCGTGCCGAGGTCCTGGCGCGCGTCGTAGCGGCCGGAGTAGACGAGGTATCGCTCTGGAAGGCCCAGGCGCTCACGCTCCCGCGTCGCGTCGGCGGCCAGCGCGGCCGCACCGGACCCGACGGCGAGGGTGAACGCCGGCCGTGACGCGAGCGGGACCACGCGCAGCCGGTCCGACCGGATGTGCAGCACCCGACGGGCGGCTCGCGCAACGCCCGGACTCGCCACGATGACCGCGGCCGCCTCGCGCAGGAGCTGGGCCCGCAGCCGCTGTCCGAACCGCGCACTCGCCGATCGGGCGAACACCTCGGGCAGCTCCCACGGCGCGAGGTCCAGCAGGGTGGCCACGATCGGCAGGCCCGAGGCGATCGGGAGTGGCCCGGCACCGGCCGTGTGGTAGACGGCTCCCGCGGCGCCACTGCGTTCGGCGCGCCAGGCCGCGCCCAGCGAGGCACCGCGCAGCAGGAACGGGTCGATCGTGAGCGCTGCCGACCGCAGCAGCCGCGTCGGGGGCAGGAGTCGCCGCCCGACGACGTCGAGGTTCCCGTATGTCCCGGTCGGATCGTCGAGATCGCTCCGCAACAGGAACGCGAACGACTCGCCGGGCAGGGGGTCGGCATCGAACGCCCCGAGCAGGCCATCGAGGTAGGCCGCCGTGATCGGCGCGCGTTCCGGCTCCTGGATCGCCCGCACGTCCATCACGACCCGAACGCCCGCCGACACCGGCTCGTCGCCGACCTCGCGCAGGGTCGGCTGAGGCGCGATGGGACCGCGCGTCTTCGGGTCGTCGCTACCGCTTTCCTCGGGATCGCCGGGCTCTGCCGCCAACGGGTGGGTCATGACGCCTGTCGCCGGCGCCGGAGCCGGCCCGCCAGTTCCTCGGCCCGGAGCTGGACGACCACGACGAGCGCCTCCACCACGATCCGTCGCGACATCTTGCTCTGGCCGACGCGTCGGTCGCGAAAGACGATCGGGACCTCGACGATGCGGGCGCCCCGTCGATCGGCACGGAACGTCATCTCGATCTGGAACACGTAGCCGCCGGCGTGGATCCCGGCGAACGGCACCGCGGCGAGGGTCTCGGCGCGCCACGCCTTGAAGCCGCCGGTCAGGTCCTTGGGTCCCAGTCCCAGCACGGTCCGGGCGAAGATGCTGCCGCCGCGCGAGATGACCCGCCGGCCGATGCCCCAGTCCACCACACCGCCGCCGGCCGTGTAACGCGACCCGATCACGAGGTCGGCGCGGCCATCGGTCACCGGTCCGATGAGGCTGGGCAGGTCCGCCGGGTCGTGGCTGAAGTCGGCGTCCATCTGGACGACGCAGCGGGCTCCGCCCTCGAGCGCCCGACCGAACCCGTCGAGATAGGCCTTGCCGAGCCCCTGCTTGGAGGGCCGGTGCAGGACCCGGACGCGCGGGTCGGCCGCAGCGAGGCCGTCGGCGAGCTCGCCCGTGCCGTCCGGCGAGCCGTCGTCGACGACGAGCAGGGTGGCCCACGGGAGGGCCGCGAGGATCGGCCTCGGACATCGGGCTGATGTTCTCGGCTTCCTGGTAGGTGGGCAGGACCACCCAGACGCCGGCGCCGAGAGCCGGAGGTTCGTCGGGACCGGCGGGCGCGGCCGGGCGTGGGCTGGTCATCGCCGGCAAGTGTACGGACGGGCCGGGGTCAATGGACCTGGACCGTCACGCTCCTCGAGAAGCGGGTGGTGCCGAACTTGCTCCGGGCCGTCACGGTGATCTTGTAGGTGCCGGGCTTCACGTACTTCCCTGCGGCCGTCTTGCCGCTCCACGTCCAGTGATACGTGCCGGTCTTGACCGCGCGGTTGGTCCAGACCGTCCGCACGAGCGTGCCGCCCTGGTAGATGGCGACATCGACCTTGGCGGCGCGCCGGAACGTGATCACCGCCTGGCTGGTCTTGTGGGCACGCGGATCGAAGGACCGATGGGTCCAGCGCACGGCCGCGATGGTGCCGTCGACGAGGATCGTCCGCTGGACCAACGTCAGGTTGCCGGCCCGGTCGCGACCCTTGACCTGGAACGTGTACCGACCCGCTGGCACGAACGACGCCGGCGCGGGTACGACCCGTCCAGGCCGTCTTCCAGCTCGTCTTCCTCGAGAACGACCAGGACCGGACCGACGTCCCCGCCGAGTTCCGCAGCCGCACGACGCCGGTCAGCGCCTCGCTCGCCTTCCACGACAGCGGCAGCGTGTCCTGGTGGCCGTCGCCGTCAGGCGAGAAGTAGCCGCGCGAGGCCGCGGACGTGACCCCGGCCGGCGTCCGATCGACGGTCACGTCGAACCCGCGCTCAGCGCGGTTGTTCGAGGCGTCCGCCGTCCAGAGGGTCAGGCGGTATCGGCCGTCGGCGACGACCGCGCCGCCCTGGTTGCGCCCGTCCCACGTGAGCGACGGGGTCTTGCCGGCCTGGCTCCCGGTCCGCACGGCCGCCCCGATCGTCGAGCCGCTCAGCGGCTGGACGCGGTACCCCCAGGAGGTCAGGCCGCTCGCGGTCAATCTCGCCGTGGTCGTGTCGAGCCGGCCGTCACCGTTGGGCGAGAGGAGACCCGATGTGATCGAGCCGCTCTTGATGGTCGGCGGGACCGTGTCGGTGATGAACTTCGCCTTGATCGCCGCGTACAGCTCGGGGCGCGTGCCGTCGTACCCGAGCGCCCAGATCCCCGCGCCGCGCAGGCCGTACTGGTTCACGAGGTCGTACTTGGCCTTGAGCGCCTTGGCGTCGTCGAAGTACAGCTGGCGCCACGGCTTCACGCAGCCGTACGTCGGCGTGCAGTTCTCGCGTCGGTAGGCGGTCCACGCGACGCCCTCGCCCGGGTCGTAGGCCTTCCCGTACGTGACGCCGAATTCGCGCGCGGTCACGTACGGCACCGTCACCGATCCGCCGTATTTCGTGCCCGAGATGTTCTTCGCATGCAGCGCCTTGCTCGACGTCGACCAGGCACGGCCGTAGTACGGCACGCCGAGGATGACCTTCGAGGCCGGGATCCGGGCGACGTACGCCCGCAACGTGTCCCGGATGTCGTACGTAGGTCCGCCGATCGGCGCGATCGAGCCGACCGGGCTCGACGAGGACGAGCGGTAGTCGTAGCCCATGACCACGACCGCGTCGGCGCCGCCCTTCGCGGTGGCCGCCTCGATCGGGTAGTTGCCGATCCAGCCGGTGGTGTCGAACGTGAGCTGGTAGCCCTTGGCGATCGCCTTCATCGACGAACGGACCTTGCGCACGAGGAGCGTGAACTCGTCGGCGTAGCCCGACGCGATCGGCTCGAAGTCCAGGTTCACGCCATCGGCGCCGCGCGCCCGCACGGCCGACGCGATCTGCGTCGCGAGGTTGGCCCGCGCGGCGGCGCTGCCGAGGAGCTTCTTCTGGCGGGCGAGGCCGGTCGCGGTCCAGGCGAAGCTCTGCACGGTGAGCACGACCCGCGCGTGGCTTGCGTGCGCTGCGTTGATGACGCCGGTCATCTTCGAGCTGGTCCAGCCGCTCCAGCCGACCGTCGCCGAACCGTTGCTGTTCCTCTTGATGAGGTTGCCCTTGCCGTCGGCCCCGACACCGAAGTAGGCGACGGTCGAGATCTTCTCCCAGTCGAGCGTGGTCGAGCTGTCGCTCAGCTCCCAGTAGGGCAGGAAGCCGAACACCTCGCGGCGGAGGGCTCCGGGATCGACCGCAGCCGCGGGCTCGATCGTGGCCGGGCCGTCGTCGGACGACCAGATGGCGGGATCGGCCGCGATGGTCGTGGCGGGATCGACGATCGGGGCATCGAGGCCCGGGGCGGTCGGATGCGCGACCGGACTCGGGCCGTTCGCTGCGTCACGCAGGGCCTTGCCGGACTTCGATCCGGCGGGGAGCGCGCGGGGCCGGCCGCCATCGACGACCCACGAATCCCCGGTCCTGGGGCGGAACGGCACGGTGACGCGCCCACCCGCCTTGAACGCGATGCGGTCGTTCGCATGCGCGAGCGCCTCTTCGTACTGCACGGTCGGGCGGAGCGTGGCGGCGCCGTCGGCCGCGTGTGTGGCGGCGAGCGTCGCGACCGGCAGCAGGCCGCCGGCGAGGGCGAGCGCCAGCACGGCGGCCATCGGCCGAAGACCGAGGAACGGCGCGTGCAGGCGACGAATCAGCATCGGGTAGACGACCCTCATCCAGCTGTGGGAGTGTCCACCCTAGTCCCGGTACGCAAGCGGCGACAACGCGACGATGGTCCCGGGGAGTACCGGTACGGTGTGGCTGGGTGGGGTCGGGTGCGGTCTCGCGGCGGGCCGAGCGGGGCCCGGGATGGCCCGAGATCAGTGGATCGGGTAGGCCTTGCTGGTCTTCTGGGAGTGCCCGTCCCTGTCGAGGGCCTTCGCCTTGAACGTGACCGTGCCGGCCGATCCGCCGGACTTGAGCGTGATCGTCGCCTTGTACACGTAGGCCGAGACCTTCGTCATCGCGACGCTCCAGGTGGCCTTGCCCGGCTGCTTGATGTACAGGCGCGGCTTCGTCGAGAGCTGCTCGGCCGACGTCACCTTGACGGTGATCTTCTGGCCCCGCCTGGGCGTCGCATCCGATGGCTTGATCCCGAACGCGTTCATCGTGAACGCGACGGCCTGGCTGACCGTGGCGGCGTCATCGGTCGCGGTGACGACCGATGTGTAGGTGCCCACCGGCAGCCGCGTGCCGTCGGTCCGCCGGCCGTCGTAGGTCCGCGTCCACGTGCCGGCGGCGGTCGGCTGCGCGTCGAGCAGGGTCGCCACGACGGCGCCGGTCGCGTCCTTGATGGTCCAGGTGACGGTCGCGGGGGCCGTGAGCCTGAACCCGAGCGTCGTGCTCCTGCCGAACCGGTCGTTGTCCTGTGGGTAGAAGAGCGTCTTCGAGCTCGTGACGAAGCCGAGCGTCGTCGCGACGCGGACCGTCCGGTCGACTGAGGCCCCCTGGGTCCCGCTCGCGTCGCGCGGGTGGATGCGGAGCGTGTAGAGGCCGTCGGCGACGACGTGTCCGGCATCGTCCTTGCCGTCCCACGTGATCGTGGCAGCGCCGGCGGCCTTCGACATCGTCGTTCGGCGGATCTCGTGGTCGTCGCCGTCGAGGACGCGCCAGACGATCGAACCCATCTCGGCGGTCGTGGCCGCCCACGAGACGCTGTCGCGGGAGCCGTCGCCGTTCGGCGCGAACCAGCGGTCGGCGCTCTCGTCGGGGGAGACGGCGGTCAGTTCGGCCGCGACGGTGTCGATCGTGATCGACTCGGTCCGCGTGGCCGGCGTGTTCCCCCATGCGTCCTCGGCGCCGATCGAGACAGCGTACGTGCCGTCGGGATACGCGCTGGCGCCGTCGAGTCCGTTCCAGGTCACGTCGAAGTCGTCGCCCGAGCCGGTCGTCTCATGGAGCACGGCGTCGCCGGGGCCGAGGATCCGGACGCGCCAGTCGACCGTTTCGGAGAACCGCCCGGTCAGACGCGCGGTGTCGAAGCGCGTGTCGCCGTTGGGCGAGAACCGGCCGCCGAGCGTGTCGACCGCCCAGACCTGCGGTCCGCGGCTGTCGCGCGGCAGGAGGTCGGTCGTCGACATCCAGCCGTGGATCGACGGATCGTCGATGCCCTCGACCCGGACGGCGGCCGTTCCGGTCGATGTGGTCGTGCTGCCGTTGGCGACCGTCCGCAGGCGCGCGCCGGCCGGCACGGTGGCAGGGGCCTGTCCGCTGCGTGCCGTCGGGCGTCAGGGCCGCGTCGTCATAGAGGCCCGCGCCGGCCGAGCCGACCTCGGCGTTGCCGGGCACCACGAGCGTCGTCGGGTCCGTGCCGGTGTCCGCGTACGTGGCACCGGTGACCTCGTCGGTCGTCAGGCCGGGTCGCGCGACGAGCGAGCGGTAGTAGCCGCTCGAGGCGCCGTCGGTGTCGGTGTAGGCGGTCGCGCCCGTCGTCCTGGTCGAGGGGAAGGCGCTCACGTGACCGTGGAAGTTCGGGGCGCTCTGCCAGAGCTCCTCGATCGTCGCGTGGGTCGTGAAGAGGCCCCGGATGTAGGGCGCCACGCTCCCGTGGCCCTCGGCGATCACGGCCTGTGCGCCTGCCTTGAGGAACCCGGCCGCGAAGTTCGAGACGCGCTTGCGGGCGGTCGTGACGCTCGGCGCCGGGTCGCCCGGCTCCGAGTTGCCCGACGCGTAGCAGAGGTGGTTCAGCAGGATGACCGCGTTCGGCGCGAGGTCGAGCGTCGACACATACGGCTCGCCGTAGTACTTGGTGTTGCTGTCGCCGTGCCCGGCCGTCGCGTTGAGGCCGAAGCCGTCCTTGGTCGCGTACTTGGGGTCGTATGTGTACGGGCTCGGCCAGCCGTTGCCGTGGCCCAGGTAGAGGACGATCGACGCCCCCTTGACCGCGGCCTTGACCTTCGACCACGTCGCGTTCGGGCTGTAGACCTTGACGACGTTCGATGTGTACTTGATGGCCTCGGCGTACGCGGCGTTCGCGTCCGAGCGATACGAGGAGGTCGCGCCATGGGTCGGGCCGACGATGATCACGACCTTCGGGCCCGCCGGGGCGGCACTGGCCGCGGGCGCGAACGCACCCATCGCGGCGAGCATGGCGAGCAGGAGGATGACGACCGACCGGCGCAAGACGACTCCAGCGAGGGACGAGTGGAGTCCTCACCCTCGCCGTGGGGTCGCCCAGCGACAATCGCAGGATGGTCCGGGCGGTCGTAGCCCCATCGGGCCTGCCCGGTGCGGTGCCGGTGCGGTCCGGTGCGGTCCGGGTCAGTCCGCCGTGTGGCGCAGGCGCACCAGCAGGTCCGCCAGCGGCGGGTTCGACTCGGTCCGCGCTCCGAGAGGATCGGGCGCCCGTCGGCCGTGCCCGGGACGGACGGCCAGGGCACGCCGACCGCCGGGTCGTCCCACGCGAAGCCGAGCTCGTCGGTGCCGTCGTACTCGTTGGTCACGAGGTACAGGAGCCCGAGGGACTCGAGGGCGAGGAACCCGTGGGCCACCCCGGTCGGGATGACGACCCATTCATCCGCGGCCAGCACGCGCGTCTCCACGCTCGGGGACGGGCTCCGGCCGTCGAGCATCGGGCGGATGTCGACGAGGGCCACGAACGCACGCCCGGACGCCACGACCCAGTAGTCGAGCTGCCGCTCGTGGCAGTGCAGGCCGCGCAGGACCCCGATCGCGGAGGTCGACAGGTTGGCCTGGACGAAGGTCGGGCGCGCGTCCGGGGCGGCGCCCGCGTCGCCCGGGTCGATCGCCCCGAAGGCGTTCGCCCGCCACAGCTCGCGGAACGATCCGCGTGGGTCCTCGTGCCGGGCGACGGCCCCGTACCGGACGCCCGGCAGGGCCGACGGTGCCCGCTCGAGGCTCATCGGGCGACCCGATCGCGCTGCCACGCGCGCTCGAGGGCCGGCGCGTAGTCGGCCATCGCGTCGGGCCACACGCGCAGCGGCTCGCCCGACGGCAGCGGCGTGGCTTCCAGCACGCCCCATCGCGGCGGCACGGATGCGCGCTCCCAGGTCGAGCCCGGGACGTGGTCGATCGTCACGGGCAGCGAGAACCGCCCGACGATGTACTCGGCCCACATGGCCCGCGACCCGAACAGGCCGTTCACGATGTGGTGGATGCCGGCGTGGGCGTCCTCGGCCAGCAGGCCCACGATCGCGTCGGCGACGTCAGCGGCGAAGGTCGGGGTCCCGTACTCGTCGCCCACGACCCGGAGCGGCTCGCCGGCCTCGGCTGCCCGATCGGCCGCCTCGAGGATCTTGCGCGGGAAGTCGCGCCCGGGCGGCCCGAAGAGCCAGGCGGTCCGGACGATCCCGAGGCGCCCGCGGGCGGAGGCCCCGCTCCCGGCGTCGTCGAAGGCGTCGGTCGCCGCGCGTTCGCCGGCGAGCTTGGAGACGCCGTACGGGTTCGCGGGCGCCGTCGGGTCGGACGGGGCGTACCCGATGCCGTCGTTCCGCCGTCCGTCGAAGACCTCGTTGGTGGAGATCGCGACGAGGTCGATGCCACGACTCGCACAGGCGCTCGCGAGCACCCCGGTCGCGACGCCGTTGCGTTGCAGGGCGAGATCGGGGTCGCGCGCGCAGCCGTCCACGTCGGTCCAGGCCGCGGCATGGATGACGACCTCGGGGCGGTCGCGGTCCAGTCGATCGCCGACCGATCCAGGGGCGTCGAGGTCGAATGCCGTCCGGTCCCAGGCGAGCGGCCCGCCCGGGCCGGTGAACGGCGCATCCGCGAGTGCGGTCACGAGGGCGCTCCCCAGCCGGCCGGTGGCACCCGTCACGGCGACGCGCATCAGCCGGCGGGTCGGTCGGGCACGGCCGGCGCCTCGGCGCCCGCGAGCCGCGCCCCGTACTGCCGCTCGTAATAGGCGTCCCAGTCGCCGGAGCGCGCGGCGCGCCACCAGCCCTCGTTGGCGACGAACCAGTCGACGGTCGCGGCCAGGCCCGCGTCGAAGTCGGTGCTCGGGCGCCAGCCGAGGGTCGCCAGCTTCGTGCCGTCCATGGCGTACCGCCGGTCGTGTCCGGGCCGGTCCTCGACGTGGCGGACGAGCGACCAGGGCTTGCCGAGGCGGTCGAGCAGCAGCTGGACCGTGTCGCGATTCGTCATCTCGACTCCGCCCGAGACGTTGTAGGTCTCGCCCGTCTCGCCGTGGCGCAGGACGAAGTCGACGCCGGCCGCATGGTCGGAGACGTACAGCCAGTCGCGTCGCTGCAGGCCGTCGCCGTAGAGCGGCAGCGGCCGGTCGTCGATCGCGTTCGTGATGAAGAGCGGGATGAGCTTCTCGGGGTGGTGGTAGGGGCCGTACGTGTTCGAGCCGCGCGTGACGACGGCGTCGATGCCATGGGTCACGACATAGCTCCGGACCAGCAGCTCGCCGGCGGCCTTGGCTGCCGCATAGGGCGAGCGCGGGGCGAGGGCGTCACCCTCGTGCGCCTCGCCCGTGTCCACCGAGCCATACACCTCGTCCGTGGACACCTGCAGGAACCGGGGACGCCCGGGCGCGGCGAGACAGGCGTCGAGGAGCACGTGCACCCCGATGACGCCGGTCCGCAGGAACGCCTCCGGATCGAGGATCGATCGGTCGACATGCGACTCGGCGGCGAAGTTCACGACCGCGTCCGTCTCGGCCACGAGGGGCGCGACCATCGCCGGGTCGGCGATGTCCCCGACGACGAACGTCATCCGTGACGCCTGCTCGGGATCTGCCCGGACCGGCGCCAGGTTCGCCTCGTTGCCCGCGTACGTCAGCTTGTCGAGGACGGTGATGCGGGTCCCGTCGCGACGGGCGAGGACGTCGCGGACGTAGCACGACCCGATGAATCCGGCCCCGCCGGTGACCAGGATGCGGCGGAAGTCGCGGGCTGCCATCGCGGGTCCGGTCAGTCCGTCGGGCGCTCGACCGGCGCCGCGAGCCGACCGGCCGCATCGTCGTCGCGGGCGAGCTCGGCCGAGCGCAGGAGCGAGGCGACGGTGCCCGCGTCCGCCCAGTGCCCGTCGTAGACGCGACTGAACAGGTTGCCGCCCGGGACGTAGTGGTTGAGGACGTCGGTGATCTCGAACTCGCCACGACCCGACGGGGCGAGGTGCTCGATGACGTCGAACGCGTCCGGGCGCAGGAAGTAGACGCCGATCGGGATCAGGTCGCTCTTGGGGACGGCGGGCTTCTCCTCGAAGCCGATCACCTGCCCGCTGGCGTCGAGCTCGGCCACGCCGAACCGCTCCGGATCGGGCACGCGGTACAGGAGCGTGCCGGCCCCGTGCGGACCGGCGTCGAACTCCGCCGCCACGTCCGCGAGATCACGGCCGCGCAGGATGTTGTCGCCGAGGATGCAGCAGAACGAATCGTCGCCGACGAAGGTGCGGGCGAGCCCGATCGCATGGGCGATGCCCAGCGCGCCCCGCTGGTACCGGTAGGTCAGGTCGATCCCGAAGTGGGAGCCGTCGCCGAGCAGCTCGACGACGTCGCCGACGCTCTTGCCGCCCACGATGACCATCACCTCGCGGATGCCCATCCCGGCGAGCGTGGCGATCGGGTAATAGATCATCGGCCGGTCGTAGATCGGCAGCAGGTGCTTGTTGGTGACGATGGTCAGCGGGAAGAGCCGCGTCGCGGTCCCGCCGGCGAGGACGATGCCCTTCATCGACCGCGCGCCACCCGATCCTGGTCGTCGGCCCTCATCGCGGGGCAGCGTACCAGCCGGGGGTCACGGCTTGGGCTTCGGTGTCGTCGCCGGCGCCGGGGTCGGCGTGTAGCACGGCTGCTCGCCGACCGGCAGGGTCTTGCCGCCGCCGCAGTCGATCGGTTGCTGCTCGATCGGCGGCAGGCCGCCCTCGTAGTCGAGGATCACCAGCACGTACTCGAGCGAGTCGAGGTCGGCGGTCGGCTGCAGGAAGGCGGTCTGGACGACGTCGTTCGCGTCGCGCCGGACGTCGACCACCTGGCCGATGAGCAGGCCCTTGGGATACGGCGAGCGGATGCCGCTCGCGAGCGTGATGCCGGCGGTCACGACCTCGTCGTTGAGGCCCACCTGCGCGCTCGAGTCGATCTGGTTCATGACCAGCACGCCCCCGAGCTGACCGACGACCTCGCCGGTGGCGGCATTCGAGGCCAGCTGGCCGATGACCGTCGATTCGGCGTCGGTCAGCAGCACGACCGTCGAGCTGTTCGGGCCGATCTCGGTGATGCGCCCGGCGAGCGCGCCACCTGCCGCGATCACCACGTCGCCCTTCGCGAGGCCGTCGTCGGTGCCCTTGTCGAGCGTGATCCGCCGTCGGAACTCGCTCGGTTCGCGTCCGATGACCGCCGCGGCGGTCGTCTTGAAGTCGAAGCCGCTCTTGAGCTGCAGCAGCGCGGTCAGCTGGTCGTTCTCGCGCTTGGTCTCCTGGAGCCGGGCGTTCTCGTCGGCCAGGCGGGCGTTCTCGTCGCGGAGGGCCGCGTTGTCGACGCGCAGGCGGTCGATCTCGGTGATCGCGGTGCCGATCGATGCGATGCCGCCGGCGATCTGGTCGAGGGCGCCCTGGATGGGCCGGAAGGCGAAGCCGATGCCGTTCTGGAGTTCGCGGACGCCCGGGTTGGAGGAGAAGGCCATCATCAGGAGGGTGGCCGCGAGCAGCACCATGTAGGCGATCCCGCGGCGGCGGGCGGAGCGGTTGGCGAGCAGCGACGTCATGCTCGGTCCCCTTGCTGGTGTCCGCTCAGCGAGGCGGCCGCGAGTACGTCTCGGCGACCAGCACGCGGTCCATGCCGTCGAGCTCCTGGAGGACGATGCCGGTCCCCCGGACCACGCACGTCAGCGGATCGTCGGCGATGTGGACGGGCATCTGGGTCGCCTCCGCGACCCGGCGGTCGAGGCCCGCGAGCAGCGCGCCGCCACCGGCGAGCACGATGCCCTGGTCCATGATGTCGGCGACCAGCTCCGGCGGCGTCTCCTCGATCGTGTCCTTGACGGTGTCGACGATCTGCGCGACCGACGGCTCGATCGCCTCGCGGATCTGGTCGGCGCCGACCTCGACGCTGCGCGGCAGGCCGGTGAGCAGGTCGCGGCCGCGGAGCGTGACGCGCTGGGCGTCCCACTCGCCCGGGTAGGCCGAACCGATCGCGATCTTGATGTCCTCGGCCGTGCGCTCGCCGAGGAACAGGTTGTACTCGCGCCGGGCGAAGGTGACGATGTCCTGGTCCATCTCGTCGCCGCCGATCCGGATCGAGCGCGAGACGACGATGCCGCCGAGGCTCAGGACCGCGACCTCGGTCGTGCCGCCGCCGATGTCGACGATGAGGCTGCCCGACGGCTCGCTGACCGGCAGGCCGGCACCGATCGCGGCGGCCATCGGCTCCTCGATGAGGCGGGCCCAGCGGGCGCCGGCGTTGAGTGCCGCGTCGCGGACCGCGCGCTTCTCCACCTCGGTGACGCCCGACGGGATGCCGAGCAGCATCCGCGGCCGCGGGATCAGCCCGATCCGGTCGTGGACCCGGTTCACGAAGTACTTGATCATCTGCTCGGTGACGTCGAAGTCGCTGATGACGCCGTCACGGAGCGGCCGGATCGCGATGATGTTGGCCGGGGTCCGGCCGACCATGCGCTTGGCCTCGGCCCCGATCGCGAGGACCCGTCGCGTCTTCGCGTCGATGGCGACCACCGACGGCTCGCTCATGACGATGCCCCGGTCGCGCACGTGGACGAGCGTGTTGGCGGTGCCGAGGTCGATCCCGATGTCGCGGGAGAAGAGGCCGAGGATGCGGTCGAACATGCTGGGAAGGCGTCCCTCGTTGGTGTGATCGGGGCCACGGCGCGGGCACCGCCGGCGTCCGGGGGGCGGGTCGCGCGGGCGGGCGGAAGGCCCGGGCAGTATACGCGCTCGTTCCGGTCTGGCCGACCGGCGTTCTTTTGGTGGTGCGCCGGCGGTGTCGTCAGGCGTCCCGGTCCAGGGCTCGCACCCGGGGCGCCGGCCGGTCGAAGGCGATGCCGCGGTCGCGCATCGACACGTAGGCGTCGTGGCCGATGACGAGATGGTCCAGCAGGCCGATGTCCAGCAGCCGGCCGGCGGCCAGCGCCTCGGCCGTCAGGTGCAGGTCGTCCGGTGACGGCGTCGGGTCGCCCGACGGGTGGTTGTGGACCAGGATCACGCTCGCGGCGTTGAGCCGGACTGCATCGCGAAAGAGCTCGCCGACGCGGACCAGCGAGGCGCTGACGTTGCCCTGGTAGACCGTCGCGACCCGCAGCACGTGGTTCTTCGTGTCGAGCATCACGACCCGCAGCTCCTCGCGCTCGAGACGGCCCATCTGGAGGATCAGCCGGTCCGCGACGTCACCCGGACCGCGGATCGACCAGCGGCCAGTCGGCCAGTCCGCCAGCGACCGTCGGCCGAGCTCGAAGGCGGCCACCAGCTGGGCCGCGCGGGCCTCGCCGATCCCGGCCAGCCCCGCGAGCTCCAGGTCAGTGGCCCGCGCGAGACCGGCCAGGCCGTCGTATCGGGCGAGCACGTCCGCAGCCAGATCCACCGCCGAGCGACCGCGTGTTCCCGATCCCCAGACCAGCGCGAGCAGCTCCGCCGCGGTCAATCCGGCCGCGCCTCGAAGGGCCAGCCTTTCCCGCGGCCGCTCGGTGGCCGGGAGCTCGCGGATCGCGCGGCCGCGGACGCGCAGGTCGGTCGGTTCGGCCACCGCGGCACCTCACAGGGTCAATGGCACGCAGCGGAGTCAGGCGTCCCCGGGCCCGGACGACGGGAGCCCGCCAATTCCCCCCGCCATCCGGACCTCGAGGACGGGGCCACGGTACCGATGGGCCCTCACCACGGACTCAACCACCGCTTCGCCGCCACTCACTGCGGCGGGGCAGGCGTCCGAAGGGCCAACTCCCCGAGGAGCAGCAGGATGCCATTGAAGGTCATGTGCAGACCGATGGGCGCCCAGATCGAGCCACGACGGACGAACAACCAGCCGAGGGCCACGGCGACCGGCACCCGCGTCGCGAACCCGACGATCGCGAGCCCTGCCGCCTCCTGCGCCGTGTTGCCGCTCACCGTCAGGATGTGTGCGAGCGCGAACACCAAGGCTGCCCGGATCACGCCCCGGCGCACGCCGAGCCCGCGGACCCAGGCGGTCGTGGCCAGACCGCGGAACAGCAGCTCCTCGCCGACCGGAGCGATGACCGCCCCGGCCACGAACTGCAGGACGAACCCGGTCAATTCCCCGGTCGGCGGCAGCGGACTCACGGGCGTCACCGGGAACAGCGCCAACAGGATGGCGGAGACCGGGATCGTGACGCCGATCACGACGATCGCCCAGCCGGCGCCACGGAGGAGTTCCCACACGGTCTGCGCGTCCGGCCGACGGACACCCATCTCGGGCCAGCTCAGCGCGCCGGCGTCGACGATGAGGAGCCGGATGAGCCCGATGTAGACGAGGGTCTGGACGCCGACCGAGAGGAACCGCCCGAACGGACTGTCGACATCGACACCGAGCGCGACGAGGGGCAGGCTCAGGAGGATGACCGCGACCAGAGAGATCGGGATCGCCGCGATGAAGACCAGGAGCGGCGAGGGGCCCTGATACGCGAGGTCGCCGCGCGCACGCCGCTCGATGCCCTGCGAGCCGGCACCAGCGACGAGGCCGATGGACAGCGCGACGAGCCCGAGGACGACGAGGACGATCGCCGGGGTCCCGGCGGCGGACATGACGCCGATGACGACGAGCCCGAGGCCCAGGAGTGTCGCCAGCCAGCCGACGACGAAGAGTGCGGGCGCCGCCCGGCCCTCGATGGTGAATGTGCTCGATCCCGGCCGCAACGGCGGTGTCGGCGTCGGCTCCGGATCGGGTCCCGCCCCGTCGGGCGAGGTCAACGCTCTGGGATCGGGTCCTGCGCGGGCGCCTTCCGGCTGCCGCCGCTGCCCGCGGCGAGCGGTTGCCGGACCGACGGGCGGATCTGCGAGGGCGCCGTTGCGTTGGCCGCGATCCGGCCGTTCGCCTCACGCCGACCGGCCGCCGGCTCGAGGACAGCGGCGGCGATCTCGCGTCGCTCGAAGTCCTTGCCGCACCACGCGCAGAGCGACCAGTCCATCCCGACGAGTCGGCTGCAGTTCGGACAGACGCGATTCAGCCGGGTGCGGCAACTGGGGCAGATGATCCACTCGTCGTTGATGCGCCGTTCGCAGCCCGGACAGTGGTGGATCGCGTCGACCTCGGCCAGGAGCGCCTCTTCAGCCAGGTTGCGCTCCCAGACCTCGCCGATCTTCTCGTGCGGCCGGATGATCTTGTAGACCCACACGGCGAGGATGAAGAAGATCGGGGTGAAGAGGATGATCCCGGCGGCCGCGAGGTACGGCAGGATCACGTTGTCCGAGCGCTGCTGCATGTCGCGGAACGCCCAGTAGGCCGTGGCGAGCCAGATGACGATGAGGTAGATGCCGATCAGGCGGAAGCCCAGCTGGACGACGGGGCTGCCGAAGATGCCGCCGATCGTCTCGCCGATCTGGCCGAGGATCTCGTCCATTCGCCTGGTCCGGTGCCTCCATGCCGCGCCGAGGGGGTCGATCGATACGGCCGGGGCCGGCCGCCGGCGACGTCCGGCGCAGTGTAGCAGGGGTCGCCGGGGCCCTCCGTGGGCACTGGCGGCGTCGAATCCGGGTTGCTGCGGGCGTCACGCCCGCCCGGAATCCGTCAGACGGCCGGCTGGTCCGCAGCGTGACGGTCGCGCCACGCGGACGTGAGGCCGGCGGCGGTGAGCACGAGGGCTCCGACGGTCGCGACGAGCACCCCGACCCCCGCGCCGAGTGGGCCGATGACGTACGGCCAGACGAGGCCCAGGCAGAAGGCCCCGAGCAGCAGCCCGGCCAGCCCGGAGCGGATCGAGACCGGGATCCGGGTCGGGAGCACCGAGACCGCGAGGACGGCCAGCGCCCAGACGAACACGAGGAAATGACCCGAGCCGGCGAGCCCCCATGTGTCGAAGTAGCCGGCCACGCCCGTGGCTCCGATGACGCTCCGCGACCACGGCATCAGCAGCCCGAAGGCGACGAGACCCGACCCGGCTGCCGCGGCGTAGCCGATGGCCTGGCCGAGCCGTGCCGGATCGAGCGTCATGGATCCGCCCGTCGCCACGACTGCGCCTGGGGCGGCGAGCGCGACCGCTGGCGTCAGGGTCGTTGGCGGGCTCGTCGGAGCGGGGCCGGGCAGCGTGTCCTCCGCGGGCGGCAGCGTGCCGGGCGGCTGGTAGCCCCAGGCGGGCGGTGCCTCAGCTGAGACCGCACCGGCCGTGTCGATGGGTACGGACCCCTCGAGCTCGGTCTGGCGGATCGAGCTCGGGGCCAGCGGGGTCGCAGGACCGGGGTCGGGCGAGGCGGCCGGTCCGGTGGCCTGCGGGTCATCGGGTGATGCGTCGGGGAGGGACTGGGTCTGGATCCGGGCCGGGGCCATCACCGACGGGTCATCGACCGGTGCGCCGGGCGGGGCCTCGCTCTGGGCGTCGGGCACGGAAGACCTCGGCGCCGGCTCGGGCGCCGGCACGGACGCGTCCTGGACGAGATCCGCGGCCGGCCGGGCTTCACCGCCGACGACCGACGCGAGCATGGCCCCACAGGCCGGACAGGCCAGGCGTCCGCGCGGTACGGCCACGCCACAGTCCGGGCAGACGATCGTTCGAGCGGGCATCGGTCACCTCGAGTCTCGCTCGGCGCGCGACCGGGCGTCGCTACAGCCTGCCAGACCCTCCCTCGGCCTTCCAGTCCCCCGGACGGCGGCTTGGGGACCCCCCGAACGTCCGGTGCCCGCGCCGCACCGCGTCGACGGTCCAGGCCGCCTGGCGCCATGCGGCGACGACGCCCGCGAGGGCCAGCCCGCCGGCCCACAGCGCGACGAAGACGATCAACATCACGGCCGCCCCGACCACGTTGCGATCGACGAGCGCGGACCGCAGTCCGTCCCACGCGACCGACGCCGCCCCGCCCGAGGAGACCACCACGAGCAGCAGGACCGCGGCCGGCAGCCCGAACAGCCCGAGCGTCCCGATCGGGTGCCGGATGGACTGCGTGGCCGCGCCGGCCAGACCGCCGGCGATCGACGCGCCGTCGAGCGCGATCCGCCGCGCGGCGATCCCGCCGACGATCTCCCCGATCAGCCAGACGATCAGCACGACGACGATGGCGTCGGGGACGGCCGCCACGATCCTCCAGGCGATCGGGATCGTCACGTCGCTTGGCAGGGTCAGCTCTGCGTACGTCGCTGCCACGGTCCTGGCGGACGCCCAGATCACCGCCACGAGCAGCGGGAACAGCAACGCCATCCGTGCGGCAAGGATGCGGAGGGCCTGACGGGTCGGGTCGAAGGCCTCGTCTGGTGCAGCCGCGACCGCGACACGCCAGTCGGCCGCCGCCGCGTCGTCGGCCGACGGGGCGGACGCGGCGACGTCCTCGTCCGCGGCGACGATGCGGATGCCCTCGATCTCGAGGGTCGCCGCCAGGAATCCACCGAGCACGATCCAGGCGATGACCATGACCGCGCTGAACACGAGGAGCGCCAGCAACCCCACGGACAGGCCGCCGAGGACGAACCCGACGACCGTCGGTCCGGTCAGGTTCGCCAGCCCGACCGGCGTCGGGAGGACGAAGATCGGGACGAGGAACACGATGATGCCGCCCCGGACGAGGAAGCCGGCCAGAGCGAGGATCCACGTCGGCGGGTGCGCGAGCGTCGCGAGCAGCGACGTGACGAGGGTCGCCCCCATCGGGTCAGGGCGCCGGGCTGGCGGAGGCTCCGGGCGCAAGGCCCAGCCCGGGCGCGAGCGCATCGAGCCGATCGAGGGCGGCCTGCACCCGCGCGATCTCCTCGCCGTAGCGGGCGAAGTCGCCGTTCCTGAGCGCGGCCTGGGCCAGGTCGAAGTGCTGCTTGGCGTACGAGATCAGCCCGGCGACGTCAGACGGGAGCGGTTCGACGGGTCCACTCGACGGCGTCGGGGTCGGCGACGCGCCGGGGGTCGGCGATGGCCCGGGTGTCGGTGACGGGGCCGGGCCCGGGCCCGAGATCGTCGGCCTCGGCCCGGAGCAGCAGGTCGATCGCACCTCCGAGGGTCGGGCCCCAGACGACGTTGCGCGTCGAGGCGACGACGATCCGCTGGAACTCCGGGAACGAGACCGAGGTCGACTGCAGGTAGACCGGCTGGAGGTAGATCAGGGACTGACCCAGCGGCACGACGATGAGGTTGCCACGGATGACCTTGCTGCCCGACTGGTTCCAGAGCGAGACCTGCTGGCTGATGATCGGGTCCTGGTCGATCCGGCCCTCGATCTGGACGGGCCCGAAGACCGTCGATTCCGCCGGGAACCGGTAGACGCGGGTCGCCCCGTAGTTCGGGGCATCCATCCTGGCCGCGATCCAGGCGATCATGTTCGGCCGCCCGCTCGGGACCATGGGCTGGAGCAAGAGGAACTCGGCGCTGCTCTCGCCGGGCATCCGCATGACGACGTAGTAGGCCTCCGACGGCAGCGTCTGCTCGCTGGCCGTGCTGGTCGGGATCGTCCAGAGGTCGTTCGCCCCGAAGAACTGCTGCGGATCGGTCACGTGATACCGCCCGAACACCTGCGTCTGGACGTTGAACATCTCTTCGGGGACGCGGAGGTGGTCGCGCAGGTCCTGCGGCATCTGGTCGAACGGCGTGAACAGCGTCGGGAAGACGCCCTCGTAGGCGCGGATGATCGGGTCGTTCGGATCGGCGACGAAGAAGTGCATCGTGCCGTCGTACGCATCGATCGTGATCTTCACGCTGTTGCGGATGTAGTTGAAGTTCGAGGTCCCGAGCGCGGTGTTCTCGAGCAGCTGCGGATCGAAGGACTGCGCGTTCGGGAACCGGTCCGAGGTCGTGTAGGCATCCTGGACGTACACGAGGCGTCCCTCCGCGCTGACCACGAGGTAGGGGTCCTTGTCGAAACGCAGGAATGGCGCGATCCGGCTGACGCGATCCGAGAGCGAGCGGTGGAAGAGGAGCTGGCTGTTCCCGGTCACCTGGTCGCTGATGAGCAGGTCGAGGTCGCGGAAGCGGAGCGCGAACAGGAGCCGCATCAGCGTGCTGTCGACCTTGACGCCGGTGGTGCCCGTCCAGTGCGTCTCGGTGCCGGCCGCCGCGGAGTCGTCTCCCTCGCCGGTCGGATAGTCGAACTCGGCCTGCTTGGCGCCGACGACGACGTAGTCGGACGAGCGCTCGCCGAAGTAGATGCGCGGTTCCTTCACGACGGGTGCGCCCGGGACCGACTGGGGCGGCAGGTTGCCGATGAACAGCTCCGGCTGGCCCTCGTTCGTCACCTCGTTGACCGGGACCATCGCGACGCCGATGCCGTGGGTGTACACGATCCGCTGGTTCACCCAGCCGGTGGCGCTCGGGTTCTGGTCGATTGCGAGCTCGCGGCCGGACAGCATGACCTGGCGCTGGACGTCGTTGATCATGTAGCGGTCGGTGTCGACGTCCTGGAACGTGTAGTAGCGACGGACCGTCTGGAGCTGGTCGAGGGTGTCCTTGAGCGGCCGGTAGTCCCACAGCCGGGCGTTGCGGAACGTGTCCTCCTCGCTGTCGACCAGCGCCTGGGTCACCGGCTCGTTGCCGCGGAACGGCTGATCCTCCCAATCGCCGAGGTCGTAGGCGAGCCGCGTCATCGCGATGTTGTTCGCGATGAAGTGCTCCTCCTGCACGAACTGGTTCGGCAGGACGGTGAAGCGCTGGATGGCCTCCGGGTAGATCCGCCCGATGATGATCGAGGCGAGGAACCAGACGCCCAGCGTCAGCCCGAGCGGCCAGATCAGCTTCGTGAGCGCCCCGCCGACGAGGAAGGCCGCGGCCAGTCCGGACACGACCGTCAACACGTCGAACGCGAAGAACTGTGCGTTCTGGTCGGTGAAGCTCACGCCGGTCGCCACGCCCCGCGTGCTGTAGACCAGCTCGAACTTGTCGAGCTGGTAGCCGAACGCGACCGACAGCAGGAAAAGGCCGCCGAGCACCGCGAGGTGCATCCGGACCGGCGTCCCGAAGGAAAAGTCGCCGCGGCTCGCGCCGACGACGTAGCGCACGAGGACGACGATCAGCGTCGCGATGACCAGGCCGTTGAACAGGCCCTGGACCAGGCGCAGGAACGGCAGCTCGAAGAGGAAGAAGCCGATGTCCTTCCCGAAGACCGGGTCGGTCACGGCGGCAGCCCCGCCCGGCGCGAACGTGACCTGCTTGGCCCAGAGCATGACCGTCTCCCACGCCCCGCCGAGCGAGCCGCCGATGGTGACGGCGAGGAAGATCCCGAAGACCGTCAGGGCCATGCCGGCAAGGGGGGTCAGGTCCGGGATGTCGGCGGCTTCGAAGGTGATCGGCCGCGGCTCCCCGAAACCGCGCTGGCCACGGGCCCGCCCGCCGGCCTGTGCCGCCTCGTTGAAACGGTCGATGAGGCCGCGGAAGCTGCTGCTGCTCCCCTCGCCCGGCGGCGGGCTCAGCCGCGTGGCGAGCCAGAGGTTCCCCAGCAGGACCACCAGGGCGATGACGAGTCCCACCGCGAACAGCCCGACCTGGGCGCCGAGCCGCGTCCAGAAGACGCCATCGAATCCGACGCTCGCGTACCACAGGGCGTCGGTCCACAGGTCGAGGCCGAAGCTGAACAGGATGATGATCGCGATGAGGATGGCGATCCCGACGCCGAGGCCGATCCGCCGGCCAGTCCCACCGGTGTCGCGGCCGTCGTCAGGCCCGCCCGGCGGGCGACGGCGCGGTGGCCTCTCGTCGGTCTGGCGGGCCGGCCGGGCCCGGTCGATGTGCTCTGGTTCGCGGTCGTGGTCGGTATCGGACCCGTCGCCGTCCCCCTCGTCGTCGTCGTCGCCGGGGCCGCCCCGGTCGTCGCCCGGACCCGGCGGCGTCTCGCCGCGGACCTGGGCCTCGCGACGGCGAAGCTCCTCCATGAAGTCGTCGAACATGTCCCGCATCGTCGGGGGAGTCTAGCCGGGTTCGGGGCTGAGGGAGGCTCGCCGCGCCCTCATGGCCGGTGCAGGCCCTCGACCGCCCGGCGGAACGCGCTGAGGACGGTCTCCGCGAGCTCGTTGCCGGCCATCGTGGCGACCCGCGCCGGCTCGAACCGGAAGGCTGCCCGGATCGCCGCGGGCGCCCGCCACGGGCGGGTCGGGTCGTCCGGCGGGGCGATCGCGCCAAGCCGGAGCTGAAGGCGTCCGGCGTCCTCGAGGATGAACCCGGAGAGGGCGCCCGCAACGGCCGGCCCCAGGCGTGCGAGCGGAGGGTCCGGCGGCGGCCCGGCTGCCGGGGCGAGGTCGCGGAAGCTCACGACGCCCTCGTCGTCGGTGACCCACAGCATCGTCAGCCACCAGCCGTCGGGCGCGTCCGACGGCCTGGCCATGCCGGCTCGGAAGGTGTGGTCGCCGACGCGGACCTCGTGCTCACGCAGGAACGACGGGCCGGGGGACGGGAGGCGATCGGGCACGGCCGCAGGATAGCGGCCGGGCAGGTCAGGCGGGCTGCTCGCCCTCGGGCTCGGCGGCTGGGGCGGGGGCGTCTCCGGCCGCGGCGTCTGCGGTCTCGCCCTCGCCGGCCTCGCCGGCAGGCACCAGGTGCATCAGCCCGGCCGCCTGGGCAAGATCGGGCGGGATGTCGAGCCGGCGGCCTTCGGCGGCCGCCTCGGAGAGGAGCGCGTCCGCTTCCGCCTGCATCTCGGCGAGGTCGCGCTCGATCTCGAGCTTGAGCATCTCTCGTCGGACCTCGAGGTCCGGGAAGGCCACCGCCTTGGCGTCGCCGGGCCGGAGGACGTCGTCTTCGGAGTCGCCGCTCAGCCACGACAGCAGCCGGCTTCGCTGCTTCGGCGGGTTCTTGGCCCTGATGATCGCGTCGGCATCGATCGCGGTCAGGCCGGGCAGCTGCTCCGCGACCTCGCCGTGCAACGCGGCGCCGCAGGATGGGCAGGTATCTGCGTCGGCTGCCGAGAGCGGCGCCGAGCACCACGGGCAGACCGGCGCGACGGACCCGTCGTCGGTGTTGGAAGGTTCGACCATGCGGCGAATGCTACCGCGTGGCGGGGGCCCGGGAATACCCCACAGGTCATGGGTCGCACGACCCCGAGCGGGCTACTATCGGCGGCCTACTCCCATTCGATCGTGGCCGGCGGCTTCGAACTGATGTCGTAGACGACCCGGTTGACCCCCGGCACCTCGTTGACGATCCGGGAGCTGATCTTGCCCAGGACGTCATAGGGCAGCTTGGCCCAGTCGGCCGTCATGCCGTCCTCGCTCGTCACGGCGCGGATCGCGACGACGTTCGCGTAGGTCCGCCCGTCGCCCATCACGCCGACGCTGCGGACCGGGGTGAGGATCGCGAAGCTCTGCCACAGGCTCCGGTACAGGCCGGCTGCCTTGATCTCGTCGATGACGATCCAGTCCGCGTCGCGGAGCGTCTCGAGCCGCTCGGCGGTGACCTCACCGATGATCCGGATGGCGAGGCCGGGCCCTGGGAACGGCTGGCGCAGCACCATCGCCTCGGGCAGGCCCAACTCCAGCCCGACCTTGCGGACCTCGTCCTTGAAGAGGTACCGGAGCGGCTCGATCAGCTGGAACCGCAGGTCGGCCGGCAGGCCGCCGACGTTGTGGTGGGTCTTGATCTTCTGGGCCGTCTTGGTCTCCGACGTCGCGGACTCGATGACGTCCGGGTAGAGCGTGCCCTGGGTGAGGAAGTCGATCCGGCCGAGCTTGGTGGCCTCCTCCTCGAAGACCCGGATGAACTCGTCGCCGATGATCTTGCGCTTCTGCTCGGGGTCCTCGACTCCCGCGAGGCGATCGAGGAAGCGGCCGCGCGCCTCGACCATGACCAGCCGCATCCCGAGATCGCGCTCGAAGGTGACCCGGAGCAGCTCCAATTCCTTCTTGCGCATCAGGCCGTGGTCGACGTAGATGCACGTCAGCCGATCACCGACCGCCCGGTGGACCAGGGCAGCCGCCACGGCCGAGTCGACGCCGCCCGACAGGGCGCAGATGACGAGCCCGTCGGAGCCCGTCTCGGCCGCATGCCGGTCGACACGTTCGCGGATGCCCGCGACCGTCGTGTCGATGAAGTTCGCGGCGGTCCAGGTCTGGGCAACGCCCGCGATGTTCACGACGAAGTTGCGCAGGACGTCCCGGCCGCTCGGGGTGTGGACCACCTCGGGGTGGAACTGGATCCCGTAGAGGTTCCGCTCCGGTGCCGCCAGGCCGGCGAACGGCGAGGAGTCCGTCTGGGCGGTCGCCCGGAACCCGTCGGGGAGCCTGGTGATCGAGTCGCCGTGGCTCATCCAGACCGGCTGCTGGCGTTCGATGCCGGTGAAGAGCCCGTCGTCGTCGGTGATCGTCACGCTGGCGGGCCCGTACTCGCGCCGGTCGGTCGGGAGGACGTCGCCACCGAGCTCGAGGGCCATCATCTGCGCCCCGTAACAGATGCCAAGGACGGGGATCTTGCCGCTCCAGATGGCCGGGTCAGGGCGCGGGGCGTCGGGGTCGAAGACCGACATCGGGCCGCCCGACAGGATGATCGCGCGCGTGCCCGCGCCGGACCAGCTCGTCGTACGGCGTGTCGTGGGGCATCAGCTCGGCGAAGACGTCCAGCTCGCGGACCCGTCTCGTGATGAGCTGGGCGAACTGGCTGCCGAAGTCGAGCACCACCACCGTGCCGGGTGTGGTCGCCACGGTCCCGATGGGCCGGTCCGCCGGTGACCGCTCCGCGGTCGGGGCGTTCAGCGCGGTCTCGAGGTAGACCTCGACTTCTGCGTCGTCCGGGGCGAGGACCCGGTGGCCGGCGTTGGCCGCCTCGCCATGGACCGTCTTGCCTCGCGTCGTGGGCTCGTCATCGGCCGCCCGCCCGGCCGCCGGACTCCCCGGCTCGTCCGTCGCCTCCGCCATCGTCGATATCGCCCTCCGCTCCGTCGCCCGCCGCCACCAGTGTACCGGGCGGACGGCCGGCCTCAGCGCCGCGATGCTTCCAGCGGGGTCAGACGCGGTTGCGCATCGCCTCGGCGGCCATCTCCAGGTAGCGGTCCAGCTCCGCCGCGACGTCGGCCGGCGGCGCCACCTCGGTCAGGGCCGCGCGCATGTGGGCGAGCCAGGCGTCGCGTGCCTCGGGCCCGATCGCGAATGGCGCGTGGCGCATCCGCAGTCGCGGGTGCCCGCGCTCCTGGTCGTACGTCGTGGGACCGCCCCAGTACTGGGCGAGGAACAGGGTCAGGCGGTGGCGCGCACCGGCCAGGTCTGGTTCCGGGTAGAGGGGACGGAGGATCGGATCGGTCTCGACGCCTTCGTAGAACCGCCCGACGAGGGCCTCGAAGAAGGGCATCCCGCCGGCTCGCTCGTAGAGGCTCGTCGTCCGCGTGTCGGTCACGCGGGGAGTCTAGCGAGGTCGGCGGATCCTTCGGCGAGACCGGTCCGCCGCGGCCATCTGTGACGCCGCGAGGTCGAGCAGGACGAGGGCGCTGAGGGTGATGGCGAGCAGACCGAGGTGATCCATGACCGGAGGATGGCGGACCACCCAGGACATGGTCATCCAGCGAACGTCCCATCACCGGCATGACATATGACGTAGGCGCGCACCAGAAGAGTGGTGCGCGCCCGCGTCGGGGGTTCGAGTCGGGGCGGCCGCGCCGCCAGGGTCAGGCGGCGGCGGGCATCGCGGCCGGGCGACCGACGGGCCGGCCGACCGGCACGACGCCGCGGAAGGCGAACCGGGCGGCGACCAGCCAGAGGCCGATCATCCAGACCATCAGCCCGAGGCCTTCGGCTCGAGCCTCGTGCGCCGGCAGCGAGCTCGTCGCGCCGAACGGGTCGAGGCCGGTCACGGTCACGAGCAGCCCGTAGGCCGCCACGCCGATCCCGATCGCGGAGAGATAGCCGGTCAGGCGCGCGGCCCAGCGGCGGTTCCGGACGAGGCCGACGACGGCGACGAAGTGGGCGATGCCGAAGGCGATCGCGAGCGGGACGAGCCAGTTCAGGGCGACCGTGTCGAGCGAGGTCGCGGGCAGGACGACGGCGCCCACCGCGAGCGAGACGAACCCGGCGATGGCGGTGACGAAGGCGGCGAACCCGCGTGTTCCGCGACGGCGGGACCGGGCGCTGGACGGGTGAGCGGTCGAGGTCATGGCGATCTCCTTGTCAGGCTCGGATGGGAGTGACGACCGGGCGGTTCAGGCCGCGGCCTGGGTCGAGGCGCGGACGACGGCCTTGCCGTCGAGCGCGAGCGCCACGATGACAGCGCCGTACAGGGCGACGAAGGTGCCGAGGATCCCGAGGCCGTCGAGCGCACGGTCGGACGCGACCGCGGCGACCGGGTCGTGGCCGAGGATCACCAGGACCATGGCGAACGCGCCGATCCCGACGGCCGCGGCGGCGACCGAAGTGGCGAGGCGATCAGCCCACGCCGAGCCGCCCACGAGGGCGATCCCGGCGACGACGTTGGCGACCGCGAAAGCGCCGACGAACGGCGTCAGCTGCGCGACGTCGTCGAGGAGTGCGATGTCCGCAGGGCTGATGGCGACCGGAACGCCGGACGCGATGACGATGCGCGCGACGACGATGCCGAACGCGGAGATCGCGACGACGGCGCCCCCGACGAAGAGCAGGGTCGCGGCGGCGAGACGGGGGAACGAGATGGTCACGGGATGGGTTCTCCTGGGTCCGGGCGATTCAGACGATGGGCAGGTCGATCGCGTCGACCGGCACCTGCCAGGACGGGTCGACGGGGATGATGCGATCGGCGGTCTCACCGGTCCGGCGAGCGACGGCTGCGAAGAAGGCCGCGCGCCGGTGGGAGACGATGCGGGCGTCCTTGCAGGAGCAGCCCGCAACGAGGCAGGCGCCGATCCGGGTCGGCACGATGGTCGCGACCGGCTCCGGGTAGATGATCTCCGGGTAGAACATGGCGTCTGACTCCTTCCTGGCGGGCCTCGAGGCCGAGGTCCCGATGCAGGCAGGATGGGCCCGACTCCGGGGCCCCGGGCATGGTCGGCAGACGCCGGGCGGAGTGGACGGATGACAGGCGCCGATGGCGCCGCGCGTCAGGCCTCGGCGGCGGACTCCAGGCGCAGCCGGAACGCCTCGAGGTCGAGGGCGGCGGCGCGGCGAACCTGCGGCGAGGCCATCGATTCGAGCATCCGGTAGCGCAGCGGCAGTCCGATCTTCAGGCGCCAGTCGAGGCGCGTCGCCGCCCCCTCGTCGGTCAGCGACGCGTCGATCTCGACCGAGATCCCGTCCGCGTCGCGACCGGTCACGGCGAACCGCGTCGTCGGGGCCAGTGCGGTGACACGCGCGTCGAGCGTGCTGGATCGACCGGCCACGCGTTGCTGGATCCGCAGCGCCGATCCCTCGGCGAGCGGACCCTCGTCGAGTCGCTCGACCTTGACGATGCCGCTCGCGATGAGCCACTCCGGCCAGCGTTCGACATCGGTCAGCCGGGCGAAGACGTCGGCCGACGGGCGACCGATGCGGACGTCGAGGTCGAGCGAGATGGCCATCAGTCGCGCACCACCGGCCGCAGCCGGAACGAGGGCCCACGGCCGAGATCCTCCGATGGCGTGCCGTACCGGATGATCAGGGCCCGGATCGCCCGGATGTGGTCCTCGCGATCGAGCGGCTCGGCGACGGCGTCCCAGCTCCGGTCGCCCAGGACGACCCGACAGGCCGGGTCCGCGTCGAGGTTGCGCGCCCACGCCGAGGTCGCACTCCGCGCGGCCACCAGCAGGCTGCCGTCGGGCTCGGCGACGTACCCGATCGACACGGCCCGTGGCTCGCCGCTGGTCCGTCCCCGCGTCTCGAGCCGGATGACGCGACGGTTCGCGACGAGGTCGTCTTCCATCACCGGACTCCCTGTGCCGGTCGCCGGCGTCAGGCTGCCGCCTTCTGGTCGACCTTGCGGCCGCCGAACGTGCCCTTGACCGAGGTGTTGCCGTCGCCGTCGCGCTCGTAGTGCAGCGCGTCCTTGCCTGACGTGAGGTCGATCTCGAACGAGCCGGCCTCGTCGTCGGTCTCGCCCTTCCCGTTCAGCGGCAGTCCCTCGGTGAATTCGCAGTCGTGGAGCCGGACCTCGGTCCCGGTCTCGGTCGGCTCGTAGGCGATCGTGCCGCCGTGGTCACAGCCCGCGTTGACGAGCTCGCTGTCGTAGTAGATGAAGTCGTACGTGTTGAAGATCTGGGCGTCGACCGACGAGGCCAGCGCCAGCGCGCCCGTGTAGGCCGCGGGCGACGTCGGGGCGATCCCGGCGTAGGCATCGGCGAGGTCCCAGATGCAGGTGGTGATCCGCGTCGGCGGCGGGGTCCGGCTCACGAGCCATGCCGTCATGAGGTCGTCGGGGCAGGCCTGGCCCCACGCGTAGATGACGTGCGGACCGCCGACGGCCTGGAAGAAGTACGCGTCCTTGAGCCGTGAGTAGATGCGCATGCCGTTCGCGATCGGCGTGGCCGGATCGGTGGTCGAGGTGAGGACGAAGACCGGGTACGGCGGATCGACGATCGGGGCCGGCCGCTCCGTGGTGGTCCTTGCCGTCGGCCAGTAGAGGCAGGGCACGTCGCCGTAGTAGCCGGTCTCCAGGCGGGTGCCGTTGATGCCGGCGGCCTCGGCGCCATCGACCCATGCGCTCAGGCGTGCATCGGGCGTGGCGCCGTCCGGGTAGAACGCGTAGTCCTGGCACTCGACGGCGTAGTACATGGCGTCGGAGTAGCCCGGGTCGACCTCGGCGACCAGCGTGTCCGGGTTCAGCCCGAGCGCGTTGTAGCCGAGCTTGGCCAGCGGCACGAAGTCGTCGTGCGACGCCGCCGCGATCGCGCGCTGGAGCAGGAGCCGGTCGTACGAGTAGTAGAGCGCGTTGAATGCCGCGTTCTCGAGATCCGTGTTCGTGAGCTGACGCGACTCGGTGGCTCCGGTGGAGGTCGTGAAGTCGAACGTGATCGGCCCGCCGTCGAGCCGCTCGGCCAGCGCGTCATAGGCGGCCAGGGCGTCTCCCCCGGCCACATCGGCCGTGCACGTCTCCTCGGCCGTGCAGGCGGCGAGGGTCGCGATGAGCGTGTCCTCCGCCGAGCGCGCCGCTTCCACGTAGTACGTGGGGCCGTCGACCGTCAGGTCCACCGGGCCGTCCACGTACAGCGTCGCGATGTGGTCCGGATGGGCGGCCGCATACGTCTGGACGAACTGGGTGCCATAGCTCAGGCCGTACAGGTCCATCTTGTCGACGCCGAGGTAGTCGCGGACCGCCTCGAGGTCCTCGACCGCCTGCGTGGTCGCGTAGAAGGGCAGGTCCGACTCGGCGACGCCGGCCTCGGCCACGCAATCCTTCGCGAACGTCTCCGCCGCGGCCGCAGCGGCCGTACGTTCGGCCGGGACCTGCGGACGAGCCGTCGAGAGGTAGTACACGGCCGCGGCCTTGGTGCACTGGATCGGGCCGGACCGACCGATCCCGCGCTGGTCCATGTAGACCATGTCGTACGCGTCGGTGATCGAGGTCGAGTAGTAGTCGAGGTACGCGTCCGAATCGGGGATGTCGCTGTAGCCGGGCCCGCCCGTGATCTCGACGTATGTCCCCTTCTTCTCGCCGGTCGCCCGGTGGACGGCGAAGGTGATGTTCCACGTCTCGCCGCCCGCCGGCGCGAAGTGGTCCTTCGGGACTGCGAGCGTCACGCACTCGAACGTGGTCAGGCACGGCTCCTTCGACACGACCGTGTAGCTCGCGGTCGAGGCGGATGGCGCGGGCGACCCGGAGGCGGCAGGACCGGATGGCGATGCCGCGGGAGACGCGGCTGCCGGCGACGCGGCGGCCGACGGGGCGACGGACGCTGCGCCCGAGGCGGCCGGTGCCGCGCCCTGGGAGGCGGGCGCGAAGGTCCAGCCGCCCGATGCCGCCGAGCCGCAGGCGGCCACGACGGTCGCAACCAGCAGGACTGCGGCGGGGAGCGCCAGACGCGAGCGGTCGAGCGTGGGCACGGGGTCAGGCTAGAGCGCGCGGATCGGAACCGGAGCGATGTCGCGCGCGCCGGGTCAGCGGCCGCGTTGCCAGGACTTGCCCTCGGTCTGCGTCGACGGGGCGTAGACCATCTCGACCCGCTGCATGTCGCGGATCGTCCGGGCGCCGAGGGCCGCCATCGACTGGCGCAGGGCGCCGACGAGGTTCTCGCTGCCGTCGGTGACGTGGGCCGGGCCGAACAGGATCCGCTCCAGGCTGCCGACCGTGCCGACCTTGATCCGCGTCCCGCGGGGCAGCGTGGGCGACGGCGCGGCCATCCCCCAGTTCGTGCCGCGGCCGGGCGCCTCCTCGGCGCGGGCCAGCGGGGAGCCGACCATCAGGGCGTCGGCGCCGGCGGCGATCGCCTTGGCCAGTTCGCCGCCGCGGCGCATGCCACCGTCGGCGACCACCGGGACATACCTGCCCGATTCCGCGAAGTACGCGTCGCGGGCGGCCGCGACGTCGCTGATCGCGGTGACCTGCGGGACGCCGATCCCGAGGACCTCCCGGGTCGTGCAGGCGGCACCGGGCCCGACCCCGACGAAGACCGCCGCCGCGCCCTGTTCCATCAGCGCGAACGCGGCCTCGGCATTGGTGGTGTTCCCGACCGCGACCGGGATCGGCATGTAGCGGGTGAAGTCGGCGAGCGAGAGCGGGTCGTATTCGGTGGCGAGATGGCGAGCGCTGGAGACCTGGCTCTGGACGAGGAACAGGTCGGCACCGTGCTCGGCGCAGAACGGGCCGAACCGGCGTGCCGCGCCCGGCGTCGCAGCGACGGCGGCCTTCGAGCCGGTCGCGTGGATCGCCTCCAGCCGCGCGGCGATCAGGTCTTCGCGGATCGGCTGGCTGTAGGCCTCGGCGAGGATCTCGTGGACCTGGTCGTCGGGAGCGGTCGCGATGCGCCCGAGGATGACGTCCGGGTCGTCGTAGCGGGCCTGGACGCCCTCGAGGTTCAGGATCGCAAGGCCGCCGAGGCGGGCCAGCTCACCGGCCATCCGGGCGTCGACGACCGCGTCCATCGCGGACGCGAGGATCGGGATCGCCAGGTCGAGCCCGGCGAAGACCTGGGTGAGATCGACATCGGCCGGCTCGATGGTGTCGGTGCCGGGCGCGAGCGAGACATCCTCGAATCCATACGTCGGTCGGATGGTGTCGACCTTGGAATGGAAGACGCGCCGCTGGGCCGCGGCCGGATCCGAGATGTGCGTGGTCGCCGTCCGATCGGTCACGTGGCCCTCCTGTGCCGCCTCACGGTGGGCTGCCCTGGTCCTCCCGAGTCTAGCAGCGACCCCGCTCCCCCGAGGGTTGCGTCACGGCATCGACGCGCGGCCCGCGCCGTCGAGCGTCAGTTCGAACCAGGCGGCCCGCTCCGGGTCGGCGAGGTCGTCGCGGATCCGCTCGATGGCGGTGCGATAGCCCGGCCACACCACGGCCCGATGGGCCTCGTCGAGCGGGAAGCCACCGAGCGCCGTCATGTTCGTGGGACAGGCGCACCTCCGCGCGCGCGACGACGCGCACGGCAAAGACGGCCGACGTGACCACGGCGTCCACCGACGGCTCGTGGAACTGGTTCACCAGGTCGAGGTCGTAGAACGCCTCGAGGTCCGCACCGGCGAAGCCGGTCTCCTCGCGGAGCTCGCGAAGCGCTCCGACGGCGACTCGCTCGCCGTCCTCCAGCGATCCGGACACGCACTGCCAGAGGCCCGGCAGGATGCGGCCCGGCGCGCGGCGGATCAGCAGGGTCTCCGGGCCGGGGGCGCTCTCCCGGTAGATCCAGCAGTCGACGAGGTCCGGCCGGAAGGGGCTCACGATGCAGCCCCGATCCTCGAGCGCAGATCGTGCAACTGCTCGAGGTGCATCAGGTCGTGAACGCCGGCGAACACCAGCCACTCGCCGCAGCGAAGCTGGCCGACCTGCGGATGGTGCAAGGGGCAGGGCTCGGTCTCGTGCCCGGCGACGGTCCGTGCCGCGCGTTCGATGATCCGCTGGCTGGTGGCGATCCTGCGCAGGAGCGTCGGCCGGTCGGCGTCCGCCGGACCCGGGATCCCCTGCACGACCGACGGTGCCCCCGCGGGCCATCGCCCGGCCGCGGCAAGGGAGGCCGCAAGACACAGGCCCGCGCGCGAATCGCAATCGTGGCCGACGGCCTGGGCCACGTTCCAGTCGGCTTCTCCGCCGGGCTGGGTCAAGGCCGCGTCCGGCAGCGATCCGACGAGTGCGGTCAGGGCGTCGGCGAGGGTGGCCAGCTGCGCAGCGATGCGTTCCGCGCTGCCGGCACCGCCACGGCGTCGGACCTCGCGTCGGACCGTGAGAAATCGCCCGACCTCGATCCCGCGCCACGCCATGACGATGTCCGGCGCTCCCGGCTCGAGCGCATCGACCCACGTCGTGGTCCGGGTGGCGGCGGTCTCGGTCATGGAGCGGCAGCGTACCCCGTGTCGGCCTCGCGTCGGTGGTGGAACACCACGGTTCCAGTCCACGAAGATCCCGGAGCTCAGGGCGTACTTGGGCCGCGAAGGTGCCGATCGTCGGCTGAGGTGCGGGCGGGCCGGCCGTTCACCGGGTTCCGCCGACGACTGGAACGCCAGCGTTCCGGGAGCCCGACCGCGCAGCGGCCGCCCGGGACCTAAAGCCGCTCGAAGCGCTCCACGGGAAGGACGAAGACGGTGGCGCCGCCGACCTCGACCTCGAGCGGGTACGGCATGAAGAACTCGCCCGGCTCCATGATCGGCGGCATCGGGTTGACGACCTGCGTCCGTGACGTGCAGTTCTCGCGGACGATGCTCAGGATCTCCTCGACCTCGGCGTCCTCGACGCCCACGATGATCGTCGCGTTCGACTGCTTGAGGAAGCCGCCGGAGCTGTGCAATCGGGTCGCCCGGAACTCCTTGTCGAGCAGGGCGTCGACGAGGACGCTGGCGTCCTCGTTGTGGACGATCGTGACGACGAGCTTCATCGCGCGGAGTATCCCCGCCCCGAGCGACCCGGGTCAACGCGTTTTCGCGGGGTGTACGATGCCGACTCCGACCGAAGAGTGCGTGCAGGAGTTCCCGTGGCCAACGACGGAATGTCTCGCGATCCCCGGACGTCCCTTCCCGCGACCATCGCCGCGGTCGCCGGCGCCAACGACCTCGACACCGCGCTGGAGGCTGTCCTCGCCGCCGCGGACGAGGCCCTGGCGCCGCTGATGGGCGCGGTCGCCCTGGCCGACCCGGACCGGGCCGGCCTGCAGCTCGCCGCCGCGCACGGCATGGACGATGCCGGCCGACTGACTCTCGCGACCGCGATGGCCGATCCGACCCACCCGTTCAGCGAGGCGACGACCACCCGGTCCGCGACGTTCGACCGGGAGGCCACGCTCGAGGCCGGTGGCGAATTCGTCGGGGCGTACCTGCCCCTGCTCGTCTCGTCCGGCGGCATCGAGGTGGCCCTTGGTGCGATCGGGTTCGGATGGCCCGCCCCGCACGAGGTGAGCGAGGCCGACCGCGAAGCGCTCACGGCGCTGGCCGCCCTGGCGGCCATGGCGGTCGACCGGGCCCGACTCACCTCGACAGCCGCGGAACGCTCCGAGTGGTTCGAGCGGATGGCGCACAACGACCCGCTGACCGGTCTCGCCAACGAGCGGACCGTGGGGCGGATCCTCGAGCTGGAGCTCGCGCGCGCGGCCCGCCAGGGCGGCGAGGTGTCCCTCGCCATGTTCGACGTCGACGGCTTCAAGGCCACCAACCGCGACGGCGGATTCGCGGCGGGCGACGACGTCCTGCGGCGCGTGGCGGCGGTGCTGGCCGAATCGGTCCGGCTCGTCGACACGGTCGGCCGCATCGGCGGCGACGAGTTCGTGCTGATCGCCCCGGGCTCCGCCGGACTGACCGTCGCCCAGCGCGTCCTCGATGGCATCGCGGCACTTCCGGCCGTGGCCGGCCAGACGGTGTCCGTGTCGGCTGGCGTCGCGACGTTCCCGGCCGATGGCGCCGACACGGAGGCTCTGATCGCGGCCGTGACACAGGCGCTCGACCGCGCTCGTACCGGTGGTGGCGGGAACGTCGCCGTGACGGAACCCGTCGTCGAGGGCTGACCCGAGCCGACCTGGTCGGGCGCTCGACGGCCCGCCGGCAGGATCCCTAGCCGGTCGCCGCGACGACCGTCCCGCTCGACACCGGCGCCGACGACGGCGCCGTGGCCCCCGGACCGGGCTCGAGCGTGAGGGCGAGGACCGCGCCGGGCTCCGCCGTCAGGCCGGCTCCGGTGTAGAAGGCGGTCCCGGCCGTCCCGACGGGCACGCCACCGAGCGGCACCGGGACGCCGTCCGCTCCGATCACCCACGCCTCGTAGACCTCGGTGCCCGACGTCGGCGCGAGGTCGCGGACCGCCATGGCCATGTCGCCCGACGGGCTCATCGCGGCGATGCCGCGCGGGCCGCCGCTGGTCGCAGGCGCGAGCACAGCCGTGAATGCGCCCGGCTGGCTGGCGACGTCGAGGACCGCCGCCACGTTGTCCTCGTAGGTTTGCGCTGCCGAGAGCTGTCCCTGGAGCAGGAGGTTCCACGCGCCGAGAAGCCCGATGACGAGGACCGCCGCGATCCGCACCGCCCACGTCGCCGGGGACGTCTTGCGCGCAGCGCGGGCGTTCCGCTCGTCGGCGCTCGGGAACGGCGTCGGCTCGGCGACCGCGGGGGCCGCCGGCGCAGCCTGTGTCCCGACAGCGGCGACCGGCGGCAGGCCGCCACCCGACCGTCGCGCCTCGAGGTCGGCTGCGGCGGCCGCCATGATCCGGCCCTTCAGCGCGGACGATGGCTCCACCTGCGGGACGGACGCATCGAGCACGGGCAGCACGGAACCTGCCTCGGCGATCTCGGCGTGGGCCTCCGGGCACGAGGCGAGATGGGCACGGACGGCGTCGGCCTCGGCAGGCTCGAGGGCGCCCAGCACGAAGGCGCCCGCCAGGTCGCGGACGTCCTCGCAGGTCAGCTCGACGGGCCGGGTCGGATCGGTCATGGAGTGCCCGCCTCCATGCCGTCGCGCTCGACGGCCTCGTCGCCGGTCAGCGACCGGCGCATCGCCAGAAGCCCCAGCCGCATGCGGCTCTTGATGGTCCCGAGCGGCGTGCCCGTCCGGGTCGCGATCTCCTGCTGGGTCAGACCGCCGAAGTAGGCGAGCTCGATCGCCTCGCGCTGGACGTCCGAGAGGGCCGCGAGCGCCCCGCGAACCGCCTCGGCGTCCAGCCCGGCCGCGACCTCGGCCCAGACGTCGGGCAGGGTGAATGCCGCAGGCGGGACCTCCTCGCGCTCGGGCAGCTGGGTCGTCGGGCGGCGGCGCCGGATGGCGTCGATCGCGCGGTGGTGGACGATCGCGAGCAGCCAGGTCTTCACGCTGCCACGACCCTCGATGTAGCGGGCGGCATTCCGCCACGCGCCCAGGAAGGCGTCCTGGACGACGTCCTCCGCGAGGGTGACGTCATTCGTGATCCGGTATGCGATCGAGTAGGCCATCGTCTTGTATCGGTCGTACAACTCTTCGAGAGCTTCAAGGTCCCCGTCCGCGATCCTCGCGAGCACGGCTCGATCCGCCTCGTCGGCTGGCGTGGCGGTTCGGAGTCGCAGCGGCGCGCGATCGTCGCTCATGTGGTGGTGCGTTGCAGCCGGGCTTTCGGTTCACCCGCACGGAGCATCCGGTCAACGGCGATCGCGGTCGCGGCGGCGACGTCGTCGGCCGGCTTCGACGCGTCCACGACCACGAACCGGCCCGGCTCAGCGACCGCCAGCGCGAGGAAGCCGTCGCGCACCCGTCGATGGAAGTCGAGATCGAATTCGGCCTCGAACCGGGTCACGTCGCCGGGCGCCTTGCGCGCGAGGCCTGCCTCGACCGGCACGTCCAGCAGGATCGTCACGTCCGGCGCGAGGCCGCCCGTCGCGATCGACTCCAGGACCCGCAGGTCCTCGAGCGGGACGCCAGCGCCGTAGCCCTGGTACGCCAGCGTCGAGTCCGCGAACCGAGCGCAGACGATCGTCCGCCCGGCCTCGAGGGCCGGGTCGATGACCTCGGTGACGAGCTGGCGGCGGGCCGCGTTGAAGAGGAGGGCGTCGGTCAGCGGGTCGGGTCGGGATGTCGACGCGGTCCGGGCCAGCAGCAGCTCGCGCAGGCGTTCGCCGAGCCACGTCCCACCCGGCTCGCGGGTCAGATGCACGTCGTGGCCGGCCGACCGGAGGTGCGCGGCAAGTCGCTCTGCCTGTGTCGTCTTGCCGGCCCCATCCGGGCCTTCGATGGTGATGAACCAGCCGCGGCGGACCGGTGTCCCGGGACGAGTCACGGCCCGAGTGTAGCCGACGGCGACGCGCCGACCGGGACCGCGTCAGACGGGCCGTTGAGACCTTCATCCGTTCGCGGCCGGAGTGCGTACCCACGCCACGATGGGACGTCGACGCGGTCACCTGCCGCTCCACCGAACCGTGCTCCGCGCCGCGCTGGCGGCGGCGGTCGCGGCCGTCCTCGTGCCCGCCATCGCGCTCGCCCACCCGCTCGGCAACTTCACGATCAACCACTACGCGGGCGTGCGTGTCGAGCCCGACCGGATCCTGCTCGATGTCGTCATCGACCAGGCCGAGATCCCGACCTTCCAGGCACGCCTCGACCTCGACACCGACGACGACGGCCAGGTCTCCGACGAGGAGATCGAGGCCGGTCGCGCGGCGCGCTGCGACGACCTCCGCGGATCCCTCGACCTGCGGGTCGGCGCAGGTCGCGCAGACGCTGACCCTCGCCGAGGCCGGGCTCGCGTTCCCGCCGGGCGCCGGCGGTCTCTCGACGATGCGCCAGGTGTGTGGCTTCCGCGTGGACCTCGCCGCGCCACTCGCGGACGGCACGAGCGTCACGTTCGCCGACACCTCGTATGCCGAGCGACTCGGCTGGCGCGAGATCGTCGCCGTGGGCTCGGGCGTGTCGGTCGCGGCGGCCGACGGGGGCGTCCTGCCGAGCGCGAGCGTCTCGGGGCGGCTGACGAGCTACCCGGCCGACATGATCACCAGACCGTTGGCGCAGGCCTCGATCGCGCTGGTCGCGACCCTGGGCGGGCCGACGCTGCCGCCACTCGTCATCGCAGACGCGAGCCCGATCGACGGGGCCGACATCGGCGTCCCGGGCGCGGTCGCCGGCCCCGCTCCGGGCGCGCTCGCGAGTCCCGTTCCGGTCGCCGGCGTCCCGGGCGGTGTCGGGACGGGGGACCTGCCCTCGATCTTCCGCTCGGCCGACCTGACGCCGGTCGTCCTGCTGGTCTCGCTCCTGACGGCGGCCGCACTGGGCGCAGGGCATGCCCTCACGCCGGGACACGGCAAGACGCTGATGGCGGCGTATCTCGTCGGGACGCGGGGCCGACCGCTGCACGCCCTCGGCCTCGGGCTGTCCGTGAGCGTGTCGCACACGGTCGGGATCCTCGTGCTGGCGGCACTTGTGCTCGGGGCGCAGGGGGTGCTCGCGCCGGATCTGGTCGTTCGCGCGGCGCCGGTCGTGGCGGCGGTCTCGATCGTCGTCATCGGTGGCTGGATGCTGTTCAGCGAGCTGCGGCGCCGGCGGCGGGTCGCGGCGGCGACAGCCGTCGGCGGGCACGCCCACACGCACGACGAGCACGAGCACGGCCACGAGCACGGGCACGACCACGCCCATGAGGCCCACGCCACCCGCACGAGGAGGCGCCCGGCGAGCACAGCCACGGCGGCGTCCGCCACAGCCACATCCCGCCGACCGGCACGACGATCACCTGGCGGAGCCTGTTCGTCCTCGGCCTTGCCGGCGGCCTGATCCCATCGACGAGCGCCCTGCTGATCCTGCTCGGCTCGATCGCCGCCGGCCGGCCCGCGTTCGGCTTCGTGCTGGTCGTCGCGTTCGGCGTGGGCATGGCGGCCGTCATGGCCGGGATCGGCCTCGCGATGGTCTACGCCCGCGGCCGACTGGAGCGCGTCGGCTCCGCATCGCCCATCGGTCGCGCGACCGCCTATGTCCCGCTCGCGGCCGCCGTCCTCGTCTTCACGCTCGGCGTGTATCTCACGGCCCAGGCCGTCGGCGGCGCCCCGACCCTGTGAGCATCCGGACGCGCTATGAGCGCGCCGAGCTGCGATCTGCCCGCGAGTCGATACGGCATCCGCCGTAATGCCTCCCGTCACGACCCTCTGCTAGGCTGCGCCGGCACATGCGAGACCTGACCGACCGCGCCCTCGACACAGCCTCCGCCCTCGGCGCGGGCTACGCCGACACCCGCGTCGTCCGGCGACTCGACGAGAGTGTCTCGATCAAGACGGGTCGCGTCGAAGGCGTCGCCTCGGGCGAGAGCGAGGGCTTCGGCGTCCGCGTCCTGGTCGACGGGGCATGGGGCTTCGCGGCCAGCCACATCCTGACCACGGCCGAGGCGGACCGCGTCGCCGGCGAGGCCGTTCGGATCGCCCGTGCGTCGGCGACCGCTCTCCGCGAACCCGTCGTGCTGGCCGAGCGCCCGCCCGCCAAGGGCCGCTTCGAGACCCCTGTCGAGGAGGACCCGTTCACGGTCCCGCTCGACCGCAAGATCGCCGACCTGCTCGCGGCTGACACCGCCGCGACCAAGGTCAAGGGCATCGCCTTCACCGAATCGATGTACGCGGCGCAGCGCGAATGGAAGACCTTCGCCGCCACCGACGGCAGCTTCACCGAGCAGGTCATCACCCACGTCGGCTCGGCGATCGAGGCGAACGCCGTCGACGGCGACGAGCACCAGCGACGCTCCTACCCCGATTCCGGCGGCGGCTGGAACGCCGCCGGCTACGAGTTCATCCGGGGCCTCGGCCTTGCCGAGCAGGCCGAGCCGCTGGCCGAGGAGGCGGTCGAGCTCCTGACCGCGCCCCAATGCCCGTCCGGCCGGTTCACGATCGTCCTCGCGCCGTCCCAGCTCTACCTGCAGGTCCACGAGTCGTGCGGCCACCCGACCGAGCTGGACCGCGTGTTCGGGACGGAGGCGTCGTACGCCGGCACCAGCTTCCTCACCACGGACAAGCTCGAGTCCGGCTTCCGCTACGGGTCCGACCTCATCGACATCGTCGCCGACGCGACCGCGCCCGGCGGCATGGGGTCGTTCGGCTGGGACGACGAGGGCGTCGAGGCCCAGGCCGTGCCGCTGGTCAAGGAGGGCATCTTCGTCGGCTACCTGTCCAGTCGCGAGACGGCGCCACGGATCGGCCGGGCGAGCGGCGGCGCGATGCGCGCGGACGGCTGGAACCGCATCCCGCTCATCCGCATGACGAACATCAACCTGCTGCCGAAGCCCGGGATGAGCCTCGACGAGATCGTCGCCGACACCGATGACGGGCTGTACCTCGCGTCCAACCGGTCGTGGTCGATCGACGACCGGCGCCTCAACTTCCAGTTCGCGACCGAGGTCGCCTACGAGATCAAGGGCGGGAAGAAGGGCCGGCTGTTCAAGAACCCCACGTACACCGGCATCACCTACGAGTTCTGGCGTTCATGCGATGCCGTGGGCGACGCGCGGAGCTACGTGATGCTCGGCACGCCGAACTGCGGCAAGGGCGAGCCCGGCCAGGTCGGCCACGTCGGCCACGCGGTGCCGGGCGCGCGCTTCCGGAACGTCCAGGTGGGCGTCGGCAAGTGGTGAGCGCCGCGGTGATCCGATGATCGACGACCGCGCCCGCGACGCGCTGCGACTGGCCGAGACCGCGATCGCCCACGCGGAGCGCGAAGGCGCGACCGAGGCCGAGGCACTCGTCATGTCCGACGAGGCTGCCCTGACCCGGTTCGCCAACAGCCAGATCCACCAGAACGTCGCCGAGAGCAACGTCGTCGTGAACCTGCGATTCGTCGTCGGCAAGCGCGTCGGCGTGGCCTCGAGCGGACGGACCGACGAGGAGGGCCTGCGCCGTCTGGCCGCCAATGCCGGCGCGATCGCCCGGGTCGTGGAGGAGCTCGAGGACTGGGGCGGCCTGCCCGGGCCGAGCACGGCCGAGGACGTCGAGGCCGGCTACAGCACCGCGACCGCCGGCGCCAGCCCGGAGTCCCGGGCCGAGGGCGTGCGCGAGGTCATCGCGGCGGCCGATGCGGCCGGGGTCACGGCCTACGGCTCATTCTCGACCGGCACGGAGACGGTGGCCGTCGCCAACTCGAAGGGCGCCCGCCAGCTCGGGACGCGGACCGTCGCCCAGCTCCTGACCGTCTCGATGGGGCCCGACGGCGGCAGCGGCTACGCGGAGACCTCGGCCGTCGACAGCACGACGATCGACGCGGCGGCGCTCGGCCGGGAGGCGTCCGCCAAGGCCCGGGCCACGGCGAACGCCGTCGCCGTCGATGCCGGCGACTACCCCGTCGTCCTCGAGGAATACGCGGTCGTCGACATCCTGGACATGCTCGGCTACCTCGGGTTCAGCGCACTGGCCGTGCAGGAGGGTCGGAGCTTCGTCGAGATCGGCAAGCGCATCGGCAGCGACCTCGTGACGATCACCGACGACGGGAGCGACCCGGCAGGGCTGCCGTATGCGTTCGACTTCGAGGGCGTCGCCAAGCAGCGCGTTCCCCTCGTCGAGGCCGGCCTGTGTCGTGGCGTCGTCTACGACTCGCAGACCGCGGCGCGCGATGGCGTCTCGTCGACCGGCCACGGGCTCCCGGCACCCAACGCCTACGGCCCGTTCCCGCTGAACATGGTCATGCACGCCGGGACCGTCTCGCGCGACGACCTCGTCGCGGGACTGGATCGCGGCCTCCTCGTCACGCGCTTCCACTACACGAACCCGGTCCATCCCAAGCTCGCCATCGTCACCGGCATGACCCGCGACGGCACCTTCCTCGTCGAGGGCGGCAAGGTCGTTGCGCCGGTCAGGAACCTGCGGTTCACCCAGAGTTACCTCGAGGCGTTGACCGGGACCGTGGCGGTCGCGAGCGAGCGACGGACGCTGAAGGGGTTCCTCGGCGGCGTGGTGGTGCCGGCCGTGCGCATCGATGGCTGGACGTTCACGGGCACGACCGAGCACTGAGCGGTACTAAAGTGCAGTTACAGGGCTGCACGACGCACCGATAGGCTCCGGGGATGAACGACATCTGGGTCTGCGCGACCTGCAACTCGGTCAACCGCCAGCGCTCGTCCTCCTGCTACAAGTGCCACGCGCCGCAGGAGCAGGCGACCGGCGCGATGGCCGATCACCGCATCGAAGCTGCGGTCATCCAGCGCACGGCGGCGCGCTACCGGAGCTCGTGGCTGCTCTTCTTCATCGCCTCGACCTTGATCGCGGCCGTCGCCGTGTTCGGGATCGTCCTGCTCATCGCCAGCTTCGCCGACGTGCCGTGGTATCGCGAACAGATCACAGCGATCGCGAACGGCGCCCCGCTGAACGAGGCGGCGCTGGACGAACGAGCGCGACGCCTCGCGGGTCCCGGGTTCGCCCACTTCGTCCTCGCCGCGCTGGCGCTGCTCGCGTTCTCGACATGGCTCAGCCGGGTCATCAGCAACATCCCGGTCCTGGGTGGCGGGACCCCGGGCACGACGCCGACGAAGGCGTTCATCTATCCGCTCATCCCGATCTGGAACCTGATCAAGACGCCGGGCATGATCCAGGACGCGCTCTACCGGCTCGATCCGCAGGCCGGCGGTTTCTTCATGGTCCTCATCGCCTGGATCGGCCTGGTCGGCAGCTGGCTCGTGTCGTTCATCGCCGGGTGGGTCCTGAGCGCCAGGCTCGTGGGTGACATCGTGGGCGCCGAGACGCAGACCGCCGTTGGCGATGCATTCACGAGCTACTTCGACGGCAGTGTCGCGGTCGACGTCGCCACGAGCCTGATGGTCGCCGCAGGCGCCGTCGTGCTGATCCTGGTGATGGCCCGCATCGAGCGCCGGGCGCGCCACCGCGACGCCGAGATCCGGTCGCTCACGCTTGCGGCGCTCCCGCCGCTGCCCGAGGTCGTGGCCGAGGCCTAGTCCGCCGTCCGGCGGTCGCGCCGGTCGGGTACGCTCGCGGTCCTAGCGATCGACCCGCCGGAGGACCGATGCCCGCGTTCGATGTCGATGCCCTGCGTCGTGAGTTCCCGGCCCTCGCGCGCGAGCAGGACGGGCGGCCCGTCGCCTTCCTCGACGGTCCCGGCGGGACGCAGGTCCCGCAGCGGGTGATCGACGCGGTCACGGACTACTACCGCGATTCGAACGCCAACGCCGACGGCGCCTTCGCGACGAGCCGCCGATCGGACGAGATCGTGGCTGAGGCGCACGCCGCGGTGGCGGACTTCCTGGGCGCCGGGTCGCCCGACGAGATCAAGTTCGGCTACAACATGTCGACCCTGACGCTCGCGATCGGGCGCTCGATCGGCGCGACGCTCGGCCCGGGAGACGAGATCGTCGTCACGACCCTGGACCACGAGGCGAACGTCTCGACCTGGAAGGCGATGGCCGCCGACCGGGGCGTGACCGTCCACCAGGTCGACATCCGCGAGGACGACGTGACGCTCGATCTCGAGGACCTCGAGTCGAAGCTCGGCCCGCGGACGAGGCTCGTCGCGGTCGGCCTGGCCAGCAACGCGGTCGGGACGGTCAACCCGGTCGGGGAGATCGTCGCGCGTGCCCACGAGGTGGGGGCGCTGACCTACATCGACGCGGTCGCGTACGCGCCGCACGGACCGATCGACGTCCAGGCGCTCGACACCGACTTCCTCGTGACCTCGGTCTACAAGTGGTTCGGGCCGCATCTCGGAGCGCTCTACGGCAAGGCCGAGGCCCTCGACCGACTGCCCGTCTTCAAGGTCCGGCCCGCCCACGACCGGTTCGAGACCGGCACCCAGTCGTTCGAGTCGATCGCCGGCACGCTCGCCGCCACCGACTACCTGCGCGATGTCGGCCGCTCATATGGCGACGTCACCGGCGCGGCCGGTGCCGCGGACGCCAGCGAACGCCGCCGCGAGCTCGTGGCCGGGATGACCGCGATCGCCGCCTACGAGCGGGCGCTCGTCACGCGGCTCATCGACGGCCTGGCGGGCATCCCGCGCGTCCAGATCCACGGGATCACCGACCACGACCGGTTCGACCAGCGGGTGCCGACCGTCTCGGTGTCGATCGACGGCGTCCACCCGCGAACGGCGGCCGAGGCGCTCGGCCGCGACGGCGTCTACGTCTGGGATGGCGACTTCTACGCGACCGGGCTCATCGAGCGTCTCGGCAAGGCCGAGTCCGGGGGCGTCCTGCGGCTGGGCCTCGTCCACTACAACACCGCCGCCGAGGTCGACCGGACGCTCGAGGCGCTGGAGCGGATCGCGGCGGGCTGATGTCGATCGTCGAGGGCTTCCGATTCGAACCGATGGTCGGGGATCCAGACGACCACCGGCCGGGATCAGTCTGGGCCCTCGTCACGGATCCGGGCGACGCCCTCGGTCGGGTGGACGATCTGGCGGTCATCTCGGAACAGCTGGGCCCGAACGACCGGATCCCGTTGCACGTCCATCGCGTCAACGAAGTGATCCTCGCGCGCGGGCCAGGTTCGTTCCGCCTGGGCGATTCGACCAGTTCGATCGCTGACGGCGCCGTCGTGTTCGTCCCGGCCGGCGTCCCACACGGACTCCACAACGACGGGGATCGGCCGTTGGCGCTGCAGGCGGTCTTCCCGACGACCAGGGTCTGGATCCGCTATGTCGAGCGGAACCCGGCTCCCGGCACGGAGTCGGACCCGCCCCAAGTCGGCGCGACGTATGACCTCCGGACCGGTGAGACGGCGTTCGACGCGTCGTGAGCCATCAAGGGTCGTCGATCCAGGTCGCGACTCGCTCGCGGGTTCGAGCCGGCCGAGCTGCGACGGATCAAGCGCCTCTGGGTGCGGCACTCGATCGCGGAGGACCGGCGCGACATCGACGGACTCATCGCGACGCTGGCACCGGACTGCGTGTACGAGGTGGTCCCGACCGGCCAGCGCTGGGAGGGACACGCCGGCGCGCGGACCTTCTACACGGAGCTGTTCGCGGCCTTCCCGGACAACGCGTTCGCGCTCACCGAGATCGTCGTCGGGCCGCAGGGCGTCTTCGAGGTGGCGACGTTGACCGGCACGAACCAGGGTCCCTGGGCCGGCGCTCCGCCGTCGGGCCTGCCCGTCGAGCTCGAGGTCCTCATCCTGTTCCCCTGGGACCCCGGCACGGAACGGTTCCTCGGGGAGCGGATCTGGTTCGATCGCGGCGCGCTCTAGCCGCCGGACCCTGGCGAGGCCCGAAGGTCGGGTTGCGCGTTCCGCCCGGGCCACGCATCATGCCGCCGGGCCGGCGGGTGATCGGCCACCTCACGGGGAACCCATCACATGACGCGACCCACGCGCGCGGCCTTCGGTGCCGCGCTGCTCCTCCCGATCGTCCTGGCGGTCGCCGCCTGCGGTGGCGGCAGCACCACCGCGACGCCAACGCCGACGCCCGTCGCGGACGGCAACGGCCAGCCGGTCGTCCCGGGCGGGGCGATCCCGTCCTTCGACATCAGCGCCCTCACCGGCGGCATCCCCGGCCTCGACTCGTACCGCACGACGTTCAGCACGAACGGCGTGAAGAGCTACGAGAGCGTCGTGGTGACGAAGCCGGAACTGTCCAAGCACATCACGACCTACAACGATGACGGCACGGTCGATAGCCAGTTCATCGTGATCGGGAAGGAAGCCTGGACCGCCGACGGGCCCGACGGCACCTTCACCGCGGTCCCGGAGGCGTTGGCGGGCACGCTGCTGCTGGCTCTCGACCCGACCACCCTGCTGGCCGGTTACTCGGCCTTCGACTGGGCGCATGCCGCGACCGACCTGGGCAGCGAGGACAAGAACGGCGTCAATGCTCATCACGTCAAGATCGATCCCGCGACGATCGTCGGCGGAGCCGTGACCATGCCGGCTGGCTCGGCCATCGACGTGTGGGTCGCCGATGCGGGCTACATCGTCGGCTGGGAGATGTCCGGCTTCCCCGGAGAAGGGAACGTCTCCGTCGAGGTCACGAACGTCAACGACTCGGCCAACACGGTCGAGCGACCGAGCTGACCTCTCGCGCTAGACGGAGGTCTCGGGCCCGGCTTCGGCCGGGCCCAGCTGTCTGCGCAGCCACAGGCCGAGCCCGATGGCACCGACCGCCGGGACGGCCGTCCACGCGGTGAACACGAGCAGCGTGACCGTGATGATCGCCTGCACGTCGGCCACCGTCCCGATGCCGGCCTCCAGCCGATCGGCGAGATCGCCGAGGCGCACGCCGAGCGAGGTCATCGCCGCGGCGTTGCGATCGAGCGAGGTCTGGTTCTCGAGCAGGCTGTCGCCGACCAGGTCCAGCCTGGAATCGAGGCCCTCGAGCCCCGCATTGATCCCGGCGACGACGTCGGCGGCGTTCGCCAACGGCTGATTGCCGAGGATGTTGAGCGACCGGAACTGGGTCTCGAGATCCGTGAGCCGCGGCTTGACCGAGCGGACCGTGTCCGCGGCCTGGCTGACGGTCGCCGCGGTCGCGTTGAGCGTGCCACCGAAGGATCCGGCGGTCGCGCCCGTCACGGTCAGCAGGTTCGCGGTCTCGTCCAGGGACGCGATGACCGCGTCGACCTGCACCTTCGCGCGCGTGGCCAGGGCGTCGATCCGACCACCCACCCAGACCAGCGCGACAAGCCCGAGCAGCGCGACGATGAGGCCGATGGCGCCATAGACGAGCAAGCCGCCCGACAGCCGGCGCAGGCCGGACCGGAGGCCAAGGGGGCGCTCCTGGCTCGTGCTCACCGCCGGTACTCGAAGCTGTCGCCGACGGCCGTCGGGATCGCCCGCACCTCCGGCATGAGCTCGTTCGCGAACGCCGTGAACTGGAGCGGTGGCTCGACCAGTCGCTTCGGGTACACCCGGCCCATCGCATGCGGCCAGTACGTGCCCCAGTGGATCGGCACGACGGCACGGGGCCGGATCATCCGCAATGCCTCCACCGCGCTCAACGGATCGAGGTGCCGGCCGCGGCCCAGCGTCGGGCCCCAGCCCCAGACCGGGAGCAGGGCCAGGTCGACCGTGTCCGCGAGGTCGGCCATCGCCGGGAAGAGGTCCGTGTCGCCCGCGAAGTACACGGACTGGCGACCTCGAAGCACGAAGCCGAGCGTACCGGCCGACGGTCCCAGTGGCGGTCGGAATCCGGAGTGGCGGGCGGGCACGACGTCGATGCGAAGGCCACCGACATCGATCGTCTCGCCGGGCAGCACCTCGCGCACGTTGGGGAAGCCGGCCGCCCGCAGCCAGTCGCCCGACCCGTTCGGCGCGACGATCGGGATGTGCGACCCCATGAGACGCAGCGACGGGATGTCGAGATGATCCCAGTGCAGGTGGGACACGAGGACGACATCGATGCCGGCGAGTCGCCGACGATCCGGGACCGCCACGACGCGTCGCAGGGGGCCGATCCGCGCCCGCGTCGCGGGGTCGGTCAGGACCCGCACCCCGTCGAGCTCGATGACCGCGGCGGCATGGCCGATGAAGTCGACGGAAACCGCGGGCGTCGACATGGGCCGATCAGTCGACCGGCGGGACGTCGCAGGCGGGTCCCTCGAGGCTGAGTGCCCGCCCGATCTCGTGGCGGTGGCGTGCGACCGCGTCGTAGCCGGCCCCGACGACCCAGCGGAACGGCGCGACGTCGCGCCACGGGTCCAGCAGATGGCCGCCCGGCAGCTCCCGCACGATGGCCAGGGCCGCGTCCCCGCCCCCATACACGCGGCCGTCGGCCGCCACGACGTGCAGCGCCGACTCGAGCGGCGACTCCGCGGCCGCGGTCCGGATGGCCGGATCGCGCGACGTCCGTGCCGACTGCAGCGGCAGCATCGCCAGCCGGTCGTTGCGGTCCCAGCGCCGGAGCTGTCTGATGGTCGCCTGGCAGATGCCGCAATCGCGGTCGTACAGGACGGTCAGCGCCGGCCCATGCGCCCCCGGGTCCGCGACCCGCGTCTGGATCGGGGCCTCAGCCATCGCTCATCGCCAGGTGCTCCGCGCCGCGTCGGGGTAGAGGCGGACGCGCCGGTACGGCTCGCGGCCGCGCGAGCGCGACACGAGGTTCGCTCGCTCGGCCATCTGGTGCTGGAGGCGGCGGATGTACGCGTTCTGCGGCGCGAGCTCGACCGGTTCCGAGGACGAGAGCACCGCGCCGATCGCATCCTCGGTCTCGCGCAGCGCGGCCTCGCGCGGGTCGATCTCGAGCGAGAAGATCGAGGTCAGGCTGGACTGCATCTGCGGGACGGTATTGCTCTTGAGGACGTAGATCGGCATCGCCCGATCCTCGGCGTCGCGGAGCATCGGCGTCTTCTGCTTGTACTCGTTCTTCAGGGTCATGACGACGTCGGCCTCGTCCACGTCCCGGGCGATGACGACGGGCAGCTGCAGGTCGCGGATCGCCTGCTCGAGGCGCTTGCGGCTGATCCCCTGGGGGAGGATCCGGAGCGTGGGCAGCGGTGAGCCGCCCGGCACGAGCACCGTTTCGCCGTGGGCGCCCTCCTCGATCCCGAGCGGCAGGTCGTCGAGTCCGTCGTCCTCGAGCTCGTCCGCGTTGACCGGACCGGTCCCCTCCTCGGCCTTGAGCGCGTTGAGCGCACGCGATGCCTGGTCGCGCCAGGCCTTCTGGCGCTCGAGCTCGCGCGCCTCGCGGGCGCGGGTCTCGGCGCTCGACGCGGTGCCGGCTCGTTCGAGCGGTCCGCGATCGGCGATGTCGCCCGACACGAACGGGGCGTCGACGCCGGGTGGCAGCGTCGCGAATCGCTCACCGGGCATGACGCCCGATGCGCCACCCTCCGAGGTGCCGCGCGACGCCGGCTCGCGGCCCGAGCCGCCACGGGTCTGTCGCCAGCCGCCGGACGCGCCCGGCCGGTAGCCGGGGCGGTAGGCGCCGCCGCGGTCGGCCTCGCGATAGCCGCCGGGCCGGTACGCTCCGTCGCCACGCCAGCCGGGCTCCATCCGCCACGGCGAGCCCGTCCCGACGAGACCGGCGAACCGTTCCGCGCCGAGCTGCTCGCGCGGCGACGGCCGCGGCCGGCCCTGGGACCGGTGGACGCCTTCCTCATCGCGCCAGCGCAGTTCCGGCGCCACCGGGTCGCCGCGCAGCATCGCATCGACGGTGTCGGCGACGTCGCTGTGGACCGCGACCCGCTCGCGGTCCTGGATCTCGACGATGACGTCGAACGTCGGCGGGGCCTTGCGCTCGAGCACGCTCTTCTGGGTGCGCCGGCGGCGGGCCTCCTCGTCGCCGAGCGTGACGCTCTGGATCCCGCCGATGAGGTCGGACAGGGTCGGGTTGAGCATCAGGTTGTCGAGGTTGTTGCCGTGGGCGGTGCCGATGAGCATGACGCCGCGCTCGGCGATGGTCCGCGCGGCCTGGGCCTCGAGCTCCGTGCCGATCTCGTCGATGACGATGACCTGCGGCATGTGGTTCTCGACCGCCTCGATCATGACCTCGTGCTGGAGCGACGGCGTGCGGACCTGCATGCGCCGGGCCTTGCCGATCGCGGGGTGCGGGATGTCGCCGTCGCCGGCGATCTCGTTGCTGGTGTCGACCACCACGACCCGCTTGCCCATGTCGTCGGCGAGCACGCGCGCGGCCTCGCGCAGCATCGTGGTCTTGCCGATGCCGGGCCGGCCCATGATCAGGATCGACTTGTTGGTCTCGACGAAGTCGTTGATGATCTCGATCGTGCCGTAGACGGCCCGCCCGATCCGGCAGGTCAGCCCGACGACCTTGCCGTTGCGGTTGCGGATGGCGCTGATGCGATGGAGCGTCCGCTCGATGCCCGCCCGGTTGTCGTCGCCGAACGTCCCGATGTGCTCGACGACGAACGCGATGTCGGCCTCGTTGATCTCCCGATCGAGGAGCGCGACCTCCGAATCCGGGAAGCGCGCCTCCGGCCGCCGGCCAAGGTCCAGCACCACCTCGATGAGGTGGGTGGGTTCCGGCAGGGCGTGCACGGCCGCGACGATCTCGGGCGGCAGGGCGCCCAGCAGCGCGTCGAGGTCGTCTATCGATTCGAAGTGGCGGTCCTCGTGGCCCACGTGGTCCTCCATCAACCGACGCTCACCGCACGCCGGCCGGCACGAGAGCCGGTTCGGCGACGCGGACAAGGGTTTCCTTCATCAGCAGCGTGACGCTGGCGATCGAATCGAAGCCGGCGTCCTCCAGGCGCCGGTCGATCGGTGATTCGTAGGTTCGCACGGGTGCGATGACTCCGTGTTCCGAGTGGCGCTCGCCGTCCTTGGCGGTGCGAGCGGCGATGACCCCGAGCCCGAACCCGACCAGCGCGGACGCGTCGGCATCGGGCTTGGCGATGACCTTGAGGTAGTGCGGCTGGTCCTCCTTGGCGACCCCGATCTGGACGAACCCGCACAGCTCCGTGCCGTCGCGACCGCCGTCGGGCGCGACCTGGACGAAGCCTTCGACATCGGCGAACCGCAGGATCGGGGCCAGGCTCGAGCGGGGCACCCGCGAGTGCGTGCCCTGGCGCTCCCAGTCCGGCAGCCGGATGGCCTCGAGCCGGGCGACCGGACTCGGCGTGGCACAGGCGTAGAGCCGCGACAGGGCGAGCGCGTCGAGCGGCACGACCGGCCGGATGCCCGCACCGACGGCGCGCTTGTCCGACCACGGCGCCGGCAGGGCCCGATCGGCCGGCCGGGCGAGGATCACTTCCTCGCCGTAGCGCATGAAGCCCGCCTGCATCAGCAGCTCGACGTTGCCATCGGCGTCGGCGCAGGCGACGTGGAAGCGGGCGGCCCCGCGCTTCGCGCCCTCGCGCAGGAGCTGCTGGACGAGCCGGTAGCGGATGTCGCCCGCATCGGCCATCCCGACGGCATCGAGCTCCACGATCGTCCACTCGTCGCGGAACGACTCGCGCTCGACGCGGACGAGGCCGGCGATCCGCCCGTCCTGCTCGTAGACGTACATGAGGTCGTTCGGGCGGAACGCGCCCAGCGGCAGGCGGAACAGGCTGAACACGCCGATCGGTGGGCCGCTGAGGGGCAGCCCGAGCGAGCGCGTGTCGGCGCCGTCCGACTGGCACAGCCGCGACAGCTCGCCGAGGGCGGCGAGGTCGGTGAGCCGGGCGGGCCGGACCTTGCCGCTCGTGCGCGGCGCGCGCGCCTCGGTCATCGGGGCTGCCTCGCCCGGCGCGTCGGGTGCGGGCGTCGGCCCGAGCCCTCGCCGGGATCGTCGTGCTCGGCGGCCATCGTGGCGAGCAGGCGGTGGAACCGGGTCTCGCCCGCGAGCTCCGGGTGGAACGCCGTGGCGATGATGTTGCGCTCGCGGACGGCCACGATCCGGCCGTCGTCGAGACGGGCGAGGATGTCGACGCCGGGGCCGGTCCGCTCGACGATCGGGGCCCGGATGAAGACGGCGTGGACCGGCGTGTCGCCGAGGATCGGGACGGGGAGCTCCGCCTCGAACGACTCGAGCTGGCGCCCGAAGGCGTTGCGCTCCACGGTGATGTCGAGCATCGGCAGGATCGGCGACTCGCCGCCGGCGATCTCGGTCGCCAGGACGATCATCCCGGCGCACGTGCCGAACACCGGGGCGCCGCTCTCGGCGAGATCGGTGATCGGCTCGCGCAGGCCCCAGCGCTCGATGAGCTGGCGCATCGTCGTGCTCTCGCCGCCGGGCAGGATCAGGCCCGACACGCCCTCGAGGTCGGCGGGCTCGCGCACGCGAACGCCCTCCACACCGATGGCATGCAGTGTGTCGAGATGTTCGCGGAAGGCCCCCTGGAGGGCCAGGACCCCGATCCGCATCGGGTGGCCGCCGGTGTCGTTCGTGTCGGCCTACCAGCCGCGGACGGCGAGACGCTCCTGGTCGGGGATCGCCTCGAGGGCGATCCCCCGCATCGGGGCGCCCAGGCCCTTGGAGACCTCGGCGATCTTCTTGGCGTCGTCGAAGAAGGTCGTCGCCTGCACGATGGCGTTGGCCATCCGCGCCGGATCCTCGCTCTTGAAGATGCCCGAGCCGACGAAGACGCCTTCCGAACCGAGCTGCATCACCAGGGCCGCATCGGCCGGGGTGCTGATGCCGCCGGCGACGAAGTTCACGACCGGCAGCTTGCCGTCGGCCGCGACCTGCTTGACCAGCTCGTACGGCGCCTGGAGCTCCTTGGCCGCGACGAACAGCTCGTCCTCGCGCATCGTGCCGAGCCGACGGATCTCGCTGAGCACGTCACGCAGCTGGCGGACGGCCTCGACGACGTTGCCCGTGCCCGCCTCGCCCTTGGTCCGCATCATCGCGGCGCCCTCGTTGATCCGGCGCAGGGCCTCGCCGAGGTTCCGGCAGCCGCACACGAACGGGACCTTGAAGGCGTGCTTGTCGATGTGGTTGCGCTCGTCGGCCGGGGTGAGCACCTCGGACTCGTCGATGTAGTCGACGCCGAGCGCCTCGAGCACCTGTGCCTCGACGAAATGGCCGATGCGCGCCTTCGCCATCACCGGGATCGAGACCGCATCCATGATCCCCTCGATCATCGAGGGGTCGCTCATGCGGGCGACACCGCCGGCCGCGCGGATGTCGGCCGGGACGCGCTCGAGCGCCATCACGGCGACGGCGCCGGCATCCTCGGCGATCTTGGCCTGGTCGGGCGTGACGACGTCCATGATGACGCCGCCCTTGAGCATCTGGGCGAGTCCGGTCTTGGTGGCCCAGGTCGACGTTTCGACGGTCATGAGGGCTTCGATTCCTTTGGTTGGTCGCGCTCGGTTCGCCGGCCGGGTCTGGCCCCGGGGTCCTCGCCCGTTCGAGTCGACCGAGCCCCGCGCGCGCACCGATTATGGCACGAGCGTCGCAACCGTCCCATCCCGCGGTCAGGCCTCCTGCGCGAACGTGAACCGGGTCATGTCGTCGGGGAACACCGACCACGCGAACGCCTTGAGCGGACGCAGCTCCCAGAGCCCGCCCTCGGTCCAGTGGCTGGCGCTCGCGACGTAGCCGGGGGCGTACTTCCTGTAGCCCGCGAGGATCCGGTCCGCGAGGGGTGACGGGGGCGCGACGAGCTCCGTTCCCGTCCCCTCGACGATGACGACCTCGTCCCCGAACTCGACGTGGATCGCGAGCTGCGGGTTCGCCCGCAGGTTGCGCTGCCAGCGGGTCGGGCCACCCTCGACGTACCAGCGGCCGTCGACCCATGCGCCCCAGATCGGGATCATGTGCGGCGCGGCGTCCGTGCCTGCCGTCGCGAGCCAGTAGATGGTCGCGCGTTCCAGGCGCTCGGTCGCCCAGGACCACGGCAGGATGCCGTCGGTCGGATTCGGGGATGCCGTAGCCGGGGATGTGCGGCCGGTCGGCCGTGGGTTCGGTCATGTCCCGGATGCTACCGGCCGACGGTCCGGACGACCCCCGACATGAGCTTCGTCGCGCGGCGGGCCGCGGTCGGCGAGAGCCGCGAGAGGGCGTCGACGAGGCCCAGGACGTCGTCGTCGTCGAGCCCGCCGAGCAGGTCGAACAGCCGCAGGATCGTGGCGTCGGGGACGCGGCCGAGCAACTGCAGCGACCGCTCCAGCTCGCGCGGCTCGAGCTGCGGGACGAGGCCGACCGCGCGATCGAAGAGCCGGACGAAGACGAGGAACGCCCCGAGCCAGTCGCGCAGTGCGGCCATCTCGCGGTCGTCGGGGTTCGCCGCGACGGCGGCGGCGGCATCGCGCTCCTTCTCCTCGAGGACCGCGACGATCGGGTCGCCCTCGCGGACCTTGCGCTCGGCGATGACCCGCCCGAACCACTGCCAGTGGTCCCCGACCGCGAGATACGCCACGCCCGCTGGCCCGCGGCGGCCGACGCGTCGCGGCTCGGAGACGCGCTCGACGATGCCCCACGACTCGGCCTCGGCAAGGGCCAGGCTCGCCGCCCGATGGGACAGACCCAGCGCCTCGCGGACCTCGCGCTCGGTCAGCGGCTCCTGGCGCGCCATCAGGTAGGCCTGCACGCGCGCGATCGCCGGCGTCACGCCCCAGGCGGCGCCCATCTCACCCCAGGCTGCGGCGAGCTCGAGGCGGATGTCCTCGGCGCTCTTGAGCGGATGGCCGTTCGCGGACGAGCTGCCACGCGCGCTCTGGGCGCGGAAAGTGGCGACTTGACAGTAGCGAGTTTCTGGTCCATAACTTGCTATATCAGAGTAGCACCTTAGGCGACGACATGACAACCGCGATCGCACGAGCACGACGAGCGGACCCGACCCCCGGCGGCAGCCCGCCTGGGCGCGATCGCCGGGGTCACGCCCGTCGTGATGTTCGTCGCCTGGACCGCGATCTCCGGCTGGGGCGGGACGCCGATCGAGTTCGTCCAAGGGCTTCGCGATCATCGCCGCGATCGCCCTCGTCGCCGGATGGATCGTCGGCGGTCGCAGTGGCCGATCCATCCGGAGCGTCCTGCTCGATACCGTCGGCCTATCCGGTCGTCGCCTGGCTCCTCGTGCTCCCGGTCGGCGTGATCGGGTCGACCTTGACCGGTGTCGTCGACGGCTCCCTGAGCGATCCGGCGGCGGTCGTCACCTCGATGTTCTTCATGCTTCTCTACGGGGCCGCGTCGGCCCTCTACGTGATCCCGTTCCTGACCCCGTTCGGCGCCGGTTGGGCGCTCACCTACTACCTCCTGCGGCGCGGGATGCGCGTGTGAGCGTCGTCGTTCCGCTCTTCCTGATCGCGCCGCTCTTGCTCGTCCCGTTCGGGCTGACGGCTGCTCGCCGTCGCCACGCCGGGCGCCGAGCCGCCGCGCATCGCGAGTCGAGCCGTCCTGCCCGCCGCGCTGCGTGCTGACGTTGAGCTTCATGTCCGAGCCGGGTCTGACGGCAGCCGCTCTGTCTGCTGCCGTGGCTCGCCGTGACCGGGACGGTCGCCCTCGCGGCGGGCCTGCGGCTGCTCAAGGACCCGGCGCGGTTCCGACCGAGCGTCCGGCACGCGACCGACGCCGCCGTCGCGTTCCTTGCGGTCGGCGCGACGTTCGCCACGATCGACCGCCTCGGCGCGCGTCCGTTCGACTTCCCGTCCGAGATCATCCTGCTGACCGCGGTGCACTTCCACTTCGCGGGCTTCGTCCTGCCGCTGGCGGGCGCCCTCGCGTACAGACGTCGACCGCGCCGCTGGCTGGAGATCGCGCTCGGTGCCGTCGTCGTCGGCATCCCGATCACCGCCCTTGGCTTCCTCGGCATCCCCTATGCGAACTGGGTCGGCGCGATGCTGACCGCCGTCGGCGGCTTCGGGATCGGGGTCGCGACCGTCCTCGTCGCGCGACGTTTGGACCCGCGTCGCGCGAGGGTGCTGGGCACGATCGCCGGCGCCAGCCTGCTCGTCTCGATGCCGATGGCCGTGATCTATTCGACCGGCACGCTCGTCGGCGCGACCTGGCTCGCCGTGTCGACCATGGCCCGGATCCACGGCGGGCTCAACGCGCTCGGCTTCGCCGTCCCGGTCATCGTCGCGTGGACGCTCGGTCGCCGGCGGGCCGTCTGATGCGGATCGCCATCACGGGCGGCACCGGCTTCGTCGGGTCGCACCTCGCGACCAGGCTCCGCGCGGCCGGTCACGACGTCGTCGTCCTCTCGCGTCGGACCGGTCATCGACTGGAGCCCGGCCATCCGAGCCTCGCCGATGCGTTCGCGGGCTGCGAGGCAGTCGTCCACTGCGCCGGGATCAATCGCGAGATCGGCGACCAGACCTACGAAGCCGTCCACGTCGAGGGGACGCGAGCGGTCGTCGAGGCCGCGCGTGGCGCGGGCGTCGAGCGCCTCGTCATGCTCAGCTTCCTGCGCGCCCGACCCGACGGCCCGACGACGTACCACCGCTCGAAGTGGGCCGCCGAGGAGCTCGTCCGAGCCTCCGGCCTGACCCACACGATCCTGAAGGCCGGCGTGATCTACGGACGCGGCGACCACATGCTCGACCACCTGAGCCGGGCCTTCCACACGTTTCCGATCTTCGGGCTGGTCGGGATGCACGACCGGCTGGTCCGCCCGGTCGCGGTCGACGACGTCGCGCGACTGCTCGAGGCTGCCGCCCTCGGCGACGAGCGGCTGGCGAACCGCACGATCGAGGTGCTGGGTCCGGACGAGATGCCCCTCGGCGTTGCTGTCCGGCGGGTCGCCCGGGCGACCGGGCGCCGGCCGGTCTTCGTTCGTCTGCCGATCGCCGCACACCTGGTCATCGGACGGGTCGCCGAGCTCGTCATGCGGATCCCGCTCATCTCGGTCGCCCAGGTGCACATCCTGGCCGAGGGCGTCGTCGAGGCGCTCCCGTTCGCCGACGCACCGCCGCCGATCTGGCCCCGGCGACGCCTTTCTCGCCCGAGTCGATCCGGCGCGGGCTGCCGGCGCCGGGCGGGTTCGGGCTCACCGACCTGCGGTGCGCGACATGACGCGGTTCCGCCTCGAGACCCTCATCGACGCGCCGATCGAGCGGGTGTTCGACCTGGCACGCGACATCGGCTTCCATGAGCGCTCGATGGCAGGGTACCGGCGAATGCGCGATCGCCGGTCGGACGAGCGGGCTGATCGAGGCCGGCGAGACCGTCACGTGGCGCGCCCGGCACTTCGGTAGGTGGTGGACGATGACGAGCCAGGTGACCGTCGTCGAGCGACCGACGACGTTCGCCGACGAGCAGGCGTCCGGTCCGTTCCAGCACTTCCGCCACGTCCACACGTTCCACGCCGTGCCAGGCAGCACGTTCATGGTCGACGAGTGGGAGCACACCGCGCCGTTCGGTCCGATCGGCTGGCTCGCCGACACGCTGGTCCTCGGTCGCTACATGCGGCGGCTCCTCGAGCGACGGAACGTCGCGCTCAAGGCCGAGGCCGAGCGCCCGGTTCAGGTCAACGGGATCGGCACGAACTCCGCGATCGCGCCGCCGACCGCGATGAAGAGCGGCGAGCCGTAGTCGACGTCGATCTCGCACGTCGCGACCCGCTGGGTACCGCCCGGGGTCCCGAACTCGAACACGAGCTCCTGGCCGTCGAACGCGGTCGGGCACTCCCCCGTGAACGGGCGACCCTTCAGGACCGCGAAGTCGGTCGTCTTGATCGCCGCGTCGAGAGCCGCGAGCTTCTCGGGCGGGACCTGCCCGAGGGCGTTGGGCGGTTTCGCGGCCGAGTGGACAGATCCGTCGCGCTCGACGATCACCGTCGACCCGCACGGCGCGGCGAAGCATTCCCCGCCGCGGGTCTCGACGGTCAGCAACGGGCCGACGGCGCCGGGGATCGTGATCGAGCCGCCGGAGCAGGCAACGAGCAACGTGGCCACGGCGATCAGGACGAACGCGACAAGGACGTGAGAGCGTCGGTTCGTCGGCATGGCCGCGGGACGAACGTGGTTGTCTGCCGGTTCCCGCACGAGGGACTATCCTCGCGGCCATGCCCGTCCTGCGCAGCCGGCTGGACCTCGATGCCCCGGAGACCCGGGCGAATCACGACGCGATGTGCGCGCTCGTCGCCGACCTCCGTGCCCGCCAGGACATCGTCGCCGGACGTGGCGCCGGCGGTGACGAGGCCTCCATCGAACGCCACCGTGAGCGCGGCAAGCTGCCTGTCCGCGAACGGATCGAACGCCTCCTCGACCCGGGCTCCGCCTTCCTCGAGCTCTCGCCGCTCGCGGCGACCGGGCTCTACGACGACGACGCTCCCGGGGCGGGCATCGTCACGGGGATAGGCCGGATCGAGGGCACGACCTGCGTCGTCGTCGCCAACGACGCGACCGTCAAGGGCGGCACCTACTACCCGATGACGGTCAAGAAGCACCTGCGCGCGCAGGAGATCGCGCTCGAGAACCGGCTCCCGTGCCTGTACCTCGTCGATTCCGGCGGCGCGTTCCTGCCGCTCCAGGCCGACGTCTTCCCCGATCGCGACCACTTCGGGCGCATCTTCTACAACCAGGCCCGCATGTCGGCCGCGGGCATCCCGCAGGTGGCGCTCGTCATGGGCTCGTGCACGGCCGGCGGCGCCTACGTGCCGGCGATGAGCGACGAGACCGTCATCGTCAAGGGCACGGGCACGATCTTCCTCGGCGGTCCGCCGCTCGTGAAGGCAGCCACCGGCGAAGACGTCACACCCGAGGAGCTCGGCGGCTCCGACGTCCACACCCGGCTTTCGGGGGTCGCCGACCACGAGGCGCTCGACGACGAGCACGCGCTGGCCCTCGGCCGGTCCATCATCGCGAACCTCAATCGCAAGGGCCCGCCGCTTCCGTGGGATCGCGCAGCACCCGAGCCGCCCACCGTCGACCCGGTCGGCATCTATGGCGCGGTCTCGCTCGACGCCCGCCGTCCGATCCCCGTCCGCGAGATCATCGCCCGCCTCGTCGACGGGTCGCGATTCCACGAGTTCAAGCCTCGCTACGGCGAGACGCTCGTGACCGGCTTCGCGCACCTGGCCGGCTACCCGGTCGCGATCCTCGCCAACGACGGCATCCTCTTCAGCCAGTCGGCGCTGAAGGGCACGCACTTCATCGAGCTCGCGTGCCAGCGACGGATCCCGCTCGTCTTCCTCCAGAACATCACGGGGTTCATGGTCGGTCGCGAGTACGAGGAGGCCGGCATCGCCAAGGACGGCGCGAAGCTCGTAACGGCAGTCGCGTCGGCCGAGGTGCCCAAGTTCACGGTCCTGATCGGCGGCAGCTTCGGTGCCGGCAACTACGCCATGGCCGGGCGGGCTTATCAGCCACGGTTCCTGTGGTCGTGGCCGAACAGCCGCATCTCGGTGATGGGTGGCCAGCAGGCGGCTCGCGTCCTCTCGACGGTCCGGGGCGGCTTCAAGAACGACGCCGCGCGCGACGCCTTCGAGGCGCCGATCCTCGAGACCTACGAGCGCGAGGGCTCCCCGTACTTCGCCACGGCCCGGCTCTGGGACGACGGCGTCATCGACCCGCTCGACACGCGGCGGGTCCTCGCGATGGGCATCGAGGCGTCGCTCCACGCGCCGATCCCCGAGACACGGTTCGGGGTCTTCCGGATGTGAGTCCGCTCCGCGATCCGCGACGTCGTGGTCCGGTAGCATCGGGGCATGCCGCGCGTCAGCCGCCTGAACATCGCCCCTGTCCGCAGCCTCGGGCTGGAGTCCCGCGACGAGATCCGCGTCGAGCGCCAAGGGCGTCCTGGAGGATCGTCGGTTCTTCGTCACGGACGCCGACGGTGGCCGCATCGTCGATCAGCTGATCGACGGGAACGATGGTGCAGGTCGCGGCCTGGACCGACCCCGACGCCACGGTCCTGCGGCTCACATTCCCCGACGGCCGGGTCGTCGAGGACGACGTCCGCCTGGCCGACGCGATCGAGACGCCGATCCACGGCCGCACCGGCGTCGGCCACGTCGTCGACGGTCCGTTCGCGGCGGCACTCGGCGGGTTCCTGGACCGGGACGTGCTCATCGTGCGCTGCGACGAGCCCGGCGGGACGCGCATCGCGAACGCCGTCACGCTCGTCACCGACGGTTCGCTCGATGCGCTCGGCGGGGTGTTGGGCGTCGGCGTGGTCGACGCTCGTCGATTCCGGATGCTCATCGAACTCGATGGCGGTCATCCGCACGAGGAGGACACGTGGATCGGCGGTCGCATCGGCCTGGGCGACACGATCCTGCGGATCACGGCGGGCGTGGCGCGCTGCGCGATGACCACCCACGATCCGGACACCGGTCAACGCGACCTCGACACGCTGCACGGCATCAAGGCGTATCGCGGCCTGGTCGATGGGAAGGACCTGATGTTCGGTGTCCGCGGCGAGGTCGAGCGCACCGGGACGATCCGCGTCGGTGACGAGGTGACGGTCCTCGAGACTCAGCCGGCCTGACCGCGCGGCTTGCCGGCCGCCACGGCCGCGGGGTTCGCCCATCGCCGTGTCACCACGACCCAGCTCACCGACGCCACGACGATGAGCGGTGACACGCGGACCGCGGCGATGACCCCGTCGCGCAGCACGACACCGGCCATGTCGGCCGCGGTGGCGATCGCGTCCACGGTCGGCGTCGGGTCCATCGCGAGCACGATCGAGGTCAGGAGGAACGTCCCGAGCATCGCCGAGACGACCGACGCGACGGGCGCTCCGACGCCGATCGCCAGCCCAGCGCTCGCCGCCGACCACCGCGAGCCGAGTGCCGCGGGCGTCAGGGCGGCGCCCAACAGGGCGAGACCGGGCAGGCTCATGACGAACGCCCAGACCCCGGCACCGTTCGGTGCGCCAAGGCCCTCGGGCGGCGCGAGCCAGATCGCGACCGCGACGACGAACCCGAAATAGGCGCCCGCCAGGAACGCGCCGCGCCGGGCAGCACGGATGGTCGCCAGGCGCTGGCCAGTCGGATCGGGCGCCCAGTTCGGATCGTTCGGGGAGATCACGCGCGCGCGATCCCGGATCGATCGAGGCTCATCAGCCGAGGCTAGCAGTCCGATCGGGCGCCAAGGATGACCCAGACAGGGCAACCCGCCACGCTCGAATGTACCTACCTCGAGCGGATCGATCCAGTGGCATCCGAGCAGGTCGACCTCACCCGTCGCACCGGCGATCGCCAGGTGGATGGTGGCCTCGGGCGTTCCCGGATCGCGACGCGGCCGGATCCGGATCGACTGCGCGCCGATGGTCGACTCGCGCGCACCCTGGCCCATGAGCGACGGGCGGAACCGCAGACCGGTCGTCTTGAGGTAGTGCCCGATCGTGGCGCTGACGTCGCTGACGGCGATCTCCAGCGTCGTGAGGCGGGCCGGGTCGTCGCGGCGAGCGGCCCGGTCGGCCCGCGTCCACTCCGCGCTCGAGGCATCGTGCTCGATCAGGAACGGCGGCAGCTCCGGATCGAGCTGCGGGGCGGCCGCGAGCCGCCATCGGACGACCTGGCCATCCGGTCGGACCCGCTCGCCTGGGATCGGATCCGACAGGTCGGACCCGCGCTCGCGCAGCGCCGCCACGTCGTTGCGGAGGTCGTCGCTGGCGACCGCCCAGGCCGCGAGCCCGCCGCCGGCCGTGACGGCGCGACTCGCCGGGGCGCCGATCCACGAAGCCGCGGCCAGCTTCGCGTCGAAGACGCCGATCAGCTCGAGGTAGCTGTCGCCGAGCCAGACCAGCCGGTTGAAGGTGCCGAGCGCCTCGTGACGTCCGCCACCACCGGGCGTCAATCCGAGGCCCGACTCGAGCGTCGACGCGGCCTCATCCGGGTCCGCGACCGCGATGACGAGGTGGTCGATGCCGATCAGCACGACGCGAGCGTAGCGCCTCGGCGTGGTGGTTACGATGGGACGATGAGCCCAGCCGTCCGCCTCGAACGCCGCGGTCCCGATGGCGTGATCGCGTGGGTGACGCTGTCGCGCCCGGAGGTCCACAACGCCTTCGATGCGACGCTCGGCGGCGAGTTGCGGACGACGTTCGCCGGCCTGGCGCGTGAGTCGCCGACCGACTTGCGCGGCGTCGTCCTGGCGGGCGACGGGCCGTCGTTCTGTGCCGGTGCGGACCTCGACTGGATGCGGGCGGCGAGCACGCTCGACGTCGAGGGCAACGAGCAGGACGCGATGGGCATGGCCGACATGCTCGAGGCCATCGACACGTGCCCGGTTCCGGTGATCGCGCGGGTGCACGGGGCGGCACTCGGTGGCGGGATGGGCCTGTGTGCCGTGGCGGACCTCGTCATCGCGGAGAGCGGCACGCGCTTCGGGTTCTCGGAGACGCGTCTCGGGATCCTGCCGGCGGTCATCTCGCCGTTCGTCATCGCCAAGATCGGCGAGAGCCACGCGCGCGCGCTGTTTCCCGGCGGCCGTCGGATCGATGCGATCCGGGCCCAGCGGATCGGCCTCGTCCATGAGGTGGTCGAGGGCGAGGAGGCTTTGGATCGCGCGGTCGACGTGGCGGTCGCGGACCTGCTGATGGCCGGGCCGACCGCAGCGCGCGCCGCGAAGGCCATCGTCCGCGAGGTCCGCGGCCTGGGCCACGGCTCGGCCAAGTGGCACACCGCGCGGGTCATCGCGCGCCAGCGCGTGACAGAGGAGGCCCGCGAGGGCTTCGCCGCCTTCGATGAGAAGCGCCGACCCAGCTGGGCACCCGAGGCGGACTCCGACTGACTCTCCGGGTCTGGCCCGAGTTCGCTCGAGATGCGACAATCGCGACAGATGCCCGAGGAACTGGCTCCGAGCGAGGTCGCGAAGCGACTGGGGACGTCGACACGGACGGTCCAGCGATGGATCGAGCGTGGCGTGTTGCCCGCCAGGCGTGTCGGCGGCCGTTGGCGTGTCGCGTTTGACGCGTTCGACGCGTCACCTGCGCGGGCGAGCCAAGAAGCGAGCTCGATCCAGAGCCTGTTCATCGCAAATCGCGGCGAGATCGTGCGGCGCATCGTGCGCACCTGCGATCGGCTCGGGATCCGAACGGTCGTGCCTGCCACGGACGGCCCGGAGGCCCTCGACCTGCTCGACGCCGACGCGGTCGTGGCGGCGGCTCGCTCCAGTGGCGCCGACGCGGTCCATCCGGGCTTCGGGTTCCTTGCCGAGAACGCGGACTTTGCCGAGCGAGTCGAAGCGGCCGGTCTCGCCTGGGTCGGCCCACCGCCCGTCGCGATCCGGGCCATGGGCGACAAGGCCGCCGCCCGACGGCTGGCTGCCTCGCTCGACATCCCGGTCCTCGTGGGCTACGACGGCGCCGACCAGACCGACGCCGCCCTGACCCGGGCGGCGCGCAAGGTCGGCTACCCGCTCCTCGTCAAGCCGGCGGCGGGCGGCGGCGGCAAGGGCATGCGCACGGTCCGAGACCCGTCCGCGTTCCGGGATGCCGTGGCCGCGTCCCGTCGCGAGGCGCAGGCCGCGTTCGGCGACGACCGCGTCATCCTCGAACGGTTCCTCGAGGGAGCGCGCCACGTCGAGATCCAGGTCCTGTTCGATTCCGCAGGCAACGGCGTCCACCTCGGCGAGCGCGACTGCTCGATCCAGCGTCGCCATCAGAAGATCCTCGAGGAGAGTCCGTCACCGGCGGTCGACGCGAAGCTCCGCCGGCGCCTCGGCGACGCGGCCCTGGCCCTCGGGCGCGCAGTCGGCTACGTCAATGCCGGCACCTGCGAGTTCCTCGTCGACGAGCGTGGCGAGCCGACCTTCATGGAGATGAACACGCGCCTGCAGGTCGAGCATCCCGTGACCGAGCTCGTGACCGGACGCGACCTCGTCGCCGACCAGATCCGGATCGCCGCCGACGAGCCGCTCGGGTTCGGCCAGGGCGACGTCCGCCACGGCGGCCACGCCATCGAGGTCCGCCTCTACGCGGAGGATGCGGAGGACGGGTTCCTGCCGGCGACCGGTCGGGTCGAGGGGCTTCGCTGGCCGGCCGGCGACGGCATCCGGGTCGACGCCGGGATCGACCAGGGCACCGAGGTCGGCGGTCGCTTCGATCCGATGCTCGCGAAGATCGTCGCGTGGGGCGCGGATCGCGACGAAGCCCTGACGCGCCTGACCGCGGCCCTCGACGACACGACGGTCCTTGGCCTCATCACGAACCTGCGGTTCCTGCGCTGGCTTGTCCGGCAGCCGGTCGTCCGCGATGGCGCCGCGCGCATCGACACGCTCGATCGGATCTGGCCGCCCGACGACTGGGCCGAGCGGTCGGCGATCCCGGACGGGGCATGGGCCGCGGCCGGTCGCCTGCTCGCCGGGACGAGCGCGGCCGACCCGACCGATGACCCGTGGTCCGGTGGCTGGCGATTGAACAGCGGGCAGCGTGTCCGGCTGGAGGCCGAGGGCAAGACCCGGTCCGTGACGCTCGACGACACCACGGCCGCGTTCGAGACCGTCACCACCGACGGCGTCGCGCACGTCGATGTCGCCGGTCGGAGCGTCGCGTTCCGGCTCGCCGCCGCCCCCGACGTCGATCGGGCCGCGCAGCGGCTCGCCTGGGCCACGGCTCGGGCGTCGCGGGCGGGCCGGCCACGCTCATCGCCCCGATGCCGGGCGCTGTGTTGACCGTCCACGTGCGGATCGGCGGTCACGTCGAGGCCGGCGACCCGATCGTCACGCTCGAGGCGATGAAGATGGAGCACGTCGTCGTCGCGCCGGTCGACGGCCGGCTGACCGAGCTCCGCGTGCAGCCGGCGGACCAGGTCACGCGCGGCCAGGAGCTCGGGCTCATCGAGCCCTGACCCGTCGGGTTCGGGTACGCTCAGGACCGCCCGAAGACCCGGAGGACTCGATGGCCAAGACCGAGCTGCCCAAGACCCGCGAGGGATTGCTCGAGCTGCATGCGAAGACCCGTCTGCAGCGGAATGCGGCCGCCCACAAGTCGCACGAACAGGCGGCCGCGATCGACCTGCTCGGTCGCATCGAGGTCGAGATCGCCCGGCTCGAACGGGCGATGGATCCGCCGAAGGTCTGAGCAGCGCCCCGGCGCCGACCCGTGACCGAGCACGTCCGGATCTACGAAGTCGGGCCACGCGACGGCCTGCAGAACGAGGCGACCGCGGTCCCGACCGCGACCAAGGCGCGCTTCATCGACCTCCTCGCCGACGCCGGCCTGCGCGAGATCGAGACGACCTCGTTCGTCGCGCCACGGGCCATCCCCCAGCTCGCGGACGCGGACGAGCTCATGGCTGGCCTCGCCCGGCGGCCTGGCGTCCGCTACCCGGTCCTCGTCCCGAACGAGCGCGGCATGGCCCGTGCGGAGGCCGCCGGCGCGGACGCCGTTGCAGTCTTCACCGCCACCACCGACGCCTTCACGCAGGCCAACATCGGGATGACCGTCGCGGAATCGCTGGCCGCGTTCGCGCCGGTGCTGGCCCGTGCTGCGGATCTCGGCTGGTGGCGGCGCGCCTACGTCTCGACCGCGTTCGGGTGTCCGTACACCGGGCGCGTCGAGCCAAGGACAGCCGTCGACGTCGCCCTGCGCCTCCAGGACCTCGGGGTCGATGAGGTCTGCTTCGGCGACACGATCGGGGTGGGCGTCCCGGGCCAGGTCGCGGCGCTGACCGGGCTGGCCGCCGAGGCCGGGCTTGGGCTCGACCGGATCGCCTTCCACTTCCACGACACGCGCGGCACGGCCCTCGCGAATGTCGCGGCCGGGCTGGACGCCGGCGTCCGGTGTTTCGACTCCGCCGCGGGAGGGACCGGCGGTTGCCCATACGCCCCCGGCGCCGCCGGCAATCTCGCCACCGAGGACCTCGTCTACTTCCTCGACGCGTCCGGTTGGGACACTGGCGTGGACCTCGAAGCGGTCCTGACGGCCGCACGGTTCATCGCCGACGCGTTGGGCAAGCCCGTCTCGACGAAGGTCGGCCAGGCGGGCGGCTGGGACCCGACGACGGGCGCCTCGATCGGCCGCGCCTGAACCAGGACCGACGCCTGTGCCCGCGCGTGGCAAGCACGAACCGATGTGTCTGCTATCGTCCGCGCGATGGACGGCGTCGTTCTCGTTCTGAACCAGAACTACGAGCCGCTGAACGTCTGTAACCTGCCTCGAGCCTTCCGCCTCCTGTTCGGTGAGAAGGCCGAAGTGATCGAGTACGACCACCAGGTGATCCGGACGCCGCGGACGGAGTTCCGTGCGCCCTCCGTCATCCGGCTGCAGCACCTCATCCGGCGCCCGCGACCGCGGGTCAAGCTGTCCCGTCGCGAGATCTTCGCCCGGGACCGCCACGTCTGCCAGTACTGCGGCCGCCAGGCCCACGACATGACGCTCGACCACGTCGTGCCCCGCCATCGCGGCGGCGGCCACACCTGGGAGAACCTCGTGACGGCGTGCAAATCCTGCAACCACCGCAAGGGCGGCAAGACCCTCGAGGAGGCGCGGCTCCGACTCCTTCGGCCGCCCTTCGAGCCGCGGAACGACATCTACTCGCTCTTCACGCCGTACCTGGCCGACGAGAACAACGAGGCGTGGCGGACGTACCTGTTCCTGGGACGGAACTGACGACCGCGACCCTCGAGGCGACGATCCGGGCCGGCATCCCGGAGCCCGTGCGCGGCCTGCTCTCGACCCTGTGGTCGGACGGTCATGCCGCATACGTGGTCGGGGGATCCCTTCGCGACATCGTCCTCGGGACGTCGCGCCGCGGACTGGGACCTGGCCTCGGACGCGCTACCCGAGCGGGTCCTGTCGCTCCTGCCCGACGCGGTGTACGAGAACCAGTTCGGGACCGTGGCGGTCCGTCGCGACGGCGAGGTCTTCGAGGTCACGACGTTCCGCTCGGATCACGAGTACGCCGACTTCCGCCGACCGCATCGAGTCGAGTTCGGGGACACGATCGAGCTCGACCTGGCGCGACGTGACTTCACCTGCAACGCGATGGCCTGGGGGGCACGCGCCGAGGCCGCCGCGTCCCCCGGGCTCGTCGATCCGTACGCGGGCCTCGCCGACATCGGTGCCCGCGTCCTGCGGGCCGTCGGCGACCCGCTGCTCCGGTTCGAGGAGGACGCGCTCCGGATGATCCGGGCGATCCGTCTGGCCTCGACGCTCGAGTTCGGGGTGGAGGCCGCGACGCTGGCCGGCATCCGGGAGCGGGCCGATCTCGTGAGCCACCTCTCGGGCGAGCGGATCGCCACCGAGCTCGAGAAGCTGCTCGACGCGGAGCGCCCGTCGATCGGGCTGCGCCTGCTGGGCGACACCGGGCTGCTGGCCGGCATCTCGCCGGAGCTTGCGTCGCAACGCGGCATCCCCCAGAACAAGGTCCCGGGCGAGGACCTGTGGGACCACACCCTGCGATCGGTCGATGCCGCGCCGGTCGCTCGGCCGGTGGTCCGGCTCGCCGCGCTCGTCCACGACATCGGCAAGCCCGCGACCTTCGCCGACGGCCACTTCATCGGGCACGACACGGTCGGGGCCGACCTCGCCGGAGAGTTCCTGGAGCGGCTGCGCTCGCCGCGGGTGGTCCGCGAGCGCGTCGTGCATCTCGTGCGCAATCACATGTTCAGCTACGAATCGAACTGGTCCGACGGCGCCGTCCGGCGGTTCATCGCGAAGATGACGCTCGACGGGACCGCGTCCGAGGCGCTCGAGGAGCTGTTCGACCTGCGCGCCGCCGACAACGTCGGGTCGGGGTTGCCGGCCGAGGCCGGTGGCCTCGACGAGATCCGCGCCCGTGTCGCTGCCGCCCTGCTCGAGGGGGTCGCCCTCGACCGACGCGATCTCGCCATCGACGGCCGCGACCTGATGAGCGAGCTGGGCCTCGGGCCTGGGCCGCGCCTCGGCCGCATCCTCGACGCATTGCTGGACCGCGTGCAGTCCGACCCGGCCCTCAACGACGGTCCGACGCTTCTGCTCCTTGCGCAGGGCATGCTGGGCGACGACACGTGATCGAGCTGCTCCTCGAGGCGGAACGGGCGATGGAGATGGGCCGGGTCGACGCTGCCGAGACCCTCTATCGCCAGGTGGCCGATGCGGATCCGCGCAACGCGATGGCCGTGGTCGGGCTGGCGCGGGTCGCCCTCGAACATGGCGACGAGCCCGAGGCGTACCGGGTCGCCCATCGGGCGCTGGCCATCGACCCGGAGAACTCGGCGGCGCAACGGATGGTGACCCGCCTCGCCGAGGTGCTGCGCTACCGGGGCGAGCCGGTGCCTGCGCCAGAGCTGGTGCCCGACCCGCCGGCGCCGATCACGGCGGCCCCACAGCCCGAGATGGCCTCGCCCGAGTCGGCAGCGGACACGGCTCGCCGCTCGCTCCTCGACCGCGCCCTTCGCCGCGGCAAGTAGGCCGTTCGCCCTACTGCGCCCGGTCGCGCGACCCGGCTACGATCCCTTCGGCCGAGGGCACCTGTGCGGCGGTCGCACCAGGAGTCGCAGCCGTGCCTCACCGACGGCCCGCTTTCGTCGTCGCGCCGATCGCTCTGGCCACGCTCGTCCTTGCCGTCGCGCTGGCGCCCGGGCTGGCCCGGCGGCCCGTCGGACTCGCCGAGTACCTCGGTTGGCGCGACGCGCAGACGCCCGAACTGGCCGCGCGGGAGGCGCGCGTCGTCCAGCATCGGATCGCGGCGTGCATGGCCGCGCTCGGCCTGCCCTATCGCGAGTTCATCGAGCCGCCGCCCGAGATCCCCGACGCGGACCTCCCGCCACGCGACTGGGCGGCGAAGTGGGGCTTCGGGGTGTCGACCTCGGTCGGGGTCGTCAGTGCGACGCCGCCGGCCGCCGACCCGAACCTCGCCTACATCGATTCGCTCGCGCGCGCGCAGGGCGAGGCGTACCGCACCGCCCTCTTCGGGTCATCGACCGAGCCGGGCTGCAACCGCCAGGCGAACGAGCTGGTCTACGGCCGCCACGACCGCCTGCTGGCCGGGCTCGCGCCGGACCTTGCACGGCTCGAGGACCAGATCGCGCACGACGCCCGCATCATCGATTCCGATGCCCGATGGATCGCCTGCATCTCGACCGCGTCGTTCCGACCGTCGAGTCGGCAGCATTTCGGGCAGGAGGCCATCGACCTCGTGAGCCGCCGGCTCGAGGCGATCATGGGCCCGCCACCCGGCGATCCCAACGTCGACGTGTCGGCGCTCGCGCGCCTGCAGGCCTTCGAGATCGAGCTGGCCCTCCGCGGGTTCGACTGCGACGAAGGGGTTCGGGCGGTCGAGCGAGGCCGTCCGTCTCGAGGACGAGTCGCGGTTCGTCGACGACCACCGAGCCGCCCTCGACGACGTGAAGGCGAAGGCAGTCCTGCTCGATGCCGAACTCGGACTCGCGCCCGGCGAGGCGGCCGACCCCGTATCGTTCGAGCCATGACACGCATCCTGGTCACCGGTGGTGCCGGCTACGTCGGGTCGGTCTCAGCGGCGGCGTTCCTTGCGGCGGGCCACGACGTCGTGGTCCTCGACGACCTCACGACCGGTCACCGTGCGGCCGTGCCATCGGGCGCGCGGCTCCACGTCGGTACGTATGCGGACACGGACGCGATGGCCACGCTCCTGGCCGACGAGCGGATCGAGGCCATCCTCCATTGCGCGGCACGCTCGCTGGTCGGCGAGTCGATCGCGGAGCCGGCGAAGTACTACCGCGACAACGTCGCCGGCGGCGTGGCACTGCTCGAGTCGGCACGGACCGTCGGCGTCGCGCGGGTCGTGTTCTCGTCGTCGGCCGCTGTCTACGGCACGCCCGACGTGACCCCGATCACGGAGGACGCCCCCCTCCGACCGATCAACCCGTACGGCGAGACGAAGCGCACGTTCGAGGCGGCGCTGACGTGGTACGGCCGCGCCTACGGGCTGCGCGGCGTGAGCCTCCGGTACTTCAACGTGGCCGGTGCCACGGACGAGCTGGGCGAGGACCACGACCCGGAGACCCACCTCATCCCCAACGTCCTCGCGGCGGCCGAGGGCCGCCAGACGCTGACCGTGTTCGGTGACGACTACGCTACCGCGGACGGCACCTGCGTCCGCGACTACATCCACGTCGAGGACCTCGCGGACGCGCACCTGCGGGCGATCGAGGCGACGGCGCCCGGCGACCCCAGGACCGAGGAATTCCTCGCGTGCAACCTCGGCGTCGGCGGCGGGTTCTCGATCCGCGAGGTCATCGCGGCCGCCGAGACGGCCGTCGGCCGCTCCATCCCGTTCACGATCGGGCCGCGGCGCGAGGGTGATCCGCCGGTCCTCGTCGCATCGGCGGAGCGGGCCGCGACGATCCTCGGCTGGCACCCGGCGCATCCGTCGCTCGACGCGATGGTCGGCAGCGCCTGGGCATGGCGGCAGCGCCACCCGGACGGCTATCCGGACTGAACGGCAGCGCGGCTAGCGCGGTTCGATCGGGGCGTTCGCGGGCGCGAGGCGCTCGGGTGGGGCGATCGGCTCCACGTGCGGGCCGACGTCCGGCAGGTCGTCGCCGCCCGACCAGCGGTCGCTGACCGGCCAGACGAGCCACAACCCGATGAGCATCGTGCCGAGCAGGCTGATGATCGCGATCTGGTAGGCGCCGTTGCCGAGCGAGTCGATGAACAGGAAGACGATCGCGCCGTAGAGAAGCTGGCCGATGACCTGCGAGCCCTTGCCGACCAGTCCGTAGAGCCCGAAGAACTCGCCGAGCCGCGCCGGCGGCGACAGCCGGATCATGAACACGCGGTCCGCGACCTGGACGCCGCCCAGGCCGCTGCCGAGGATCGCGCCCGCGATGACGAAGATCGCGATGCCCGGTGTCGTGCCACTCAGCGCCAGCGACGCGACGCCCAGCAGCAGGCCGACGACCCACGACGCGAGGACCGCGATGAGCGTCTTCTTCGGGCCGAACCGGTCGACGAGATAGCCCCAGCCGAAGCTCGCGATGATGGCGACGACCGTCAGTACGACCGACGTGATCAGCCATTGGCCCTGGGTCAGGCCGACCGCCCGCACGGCCACGACACTCATCACGACGATGAGCGTGTTGACGGCGTCGCTGTAGAAGAACCGCCCGAGGAGGAACCGGAGCAGGCCCGGCACCGTGCGCGCGTGGGCGATCGTCACCCGGATCTGGGCGAGCGACGAGGCGATGTCGTGCACGCTCACCCGCGTCGCCGTCGAGCCCGCCGGGTCGCGCACGATCAGGAAGATCGGCACCGCGAAGATCGCGAACAGGACGCCGGCGATCAGGAAGATCGGATCCGGCGTCTCGGTGATGCCGAGGAGGATCAGGGTCAGCGCCGCGAAGATCGTGCCCATGTAGCCGACGCCCACGCCGATCCCGGACAGCTTGCCGCGCGTCGCCGGGTAGCTGACCGACGAGAGGGTCGCGTCGTAATAGATGAGCGCGGCCTGGTAGGCGAAGTTCGCGAGCGTGAACAGGGCCGCCCCGACGAGGGCGGGCGACGGCCCGATGAGCACGGTCGGGGCGATCGTCAGGACCGTGAAGAAGAGCAGGAACGGGAGCCGCCGGCCACCGCGGTCGCTCAACGCGCCGAGGATCGGCGAGACCAGCGCGTTCAGGCCGACGCTGATGGCGATCGCCAGGCCCTGGACGAGCTGGCCGGGCCCCTGCCCGAACCGGCTGTCATCGGTGAGCCACAGGCCGATGGCGGTCGAGACGACCGCGTAGCTGAAGATCGTGTTGGCGAAGTCGTAGAGCGACCACGCGACCGGGACGCGCGCCCGTCCGCTCGGCGTCAGGCCCGCCAGCCCGCCGGGCCGATCGATGCCGGCGGCGGCCTCGTCGGACGCTGGACCGCCGGCCAGGGCGTCGCTCGTCACGGCGCCGATGATAGTCGGGCCGATGACGCGCATTTCGCACCGGTCGCGACCCGCCGCTACGATGCGCCGATGAGCGCGATGGCCATGATCCGCGACCTGCGCCCGCAGGGGTTCCGGTCAGGCTCGACGAGCAAGGTGAAGGACCCCATCGTCGAGCCGCTGTGGCCGGGCGTGCGGGTGCTCGCGGCGCTCGACCGCTCCGTCGACGGGACGACCACGACGGCCATCGTCGACCAGGCCGGCACACGAGTCGACGACCACGAGGCCATCGAGAGCGCGTTCGCTGCCGCGGCCAGGGCGGACTCGCTGATCGTCGACGGCTATCTCACCAAGCAGGTCGCCCACGACCTGACGGTTCCGACCATCGTGCCCGCCCTCCCGACCGGCACGGAGCTGGCCAAGGCGATGGTCGTCGGCGTGCGCCACAGCCGCCGGGCCGAGATGATCCAGGAGCGCGAACGCGAGCGCGATGCCATGACGTTCGGGCCGACCGACGTCGTGGCGCTCGTGGCCGTCGACCTGCTCTGGCTCGACGGCCAGCCCCTCTACGACGTGCCGCTCCTCGAACGCAAGAGGCTCCTCGAGTCTGCGCTCGACGAATCCGACGTCATCCGCCGCGGACAGTTCATCCGACCGCCGATCGACACCTGGATGGGCTCGTGGCGCGCGCTCGGCTTCTCCTCGATCACGTTCAAGGCCGCGAACGGGCGATACCGCCCCGGCTCGACGGCCGACGACTGGACGATCTCCTCGATGCCGCGCCGCTGATCGCGGGCGACCCGGCGCGGCACGCCGGGGAGCAGGATGGTACGGTGGGCTCGTGCCCCAAACAGCCCTGACGCCCGCGATCCGCGATGTGATCGCGCGGCTCGGCCGGGCCGACATCATGGTCGGGATCCCGAGCTTCAAGAATGCGGCCACCATCGGCTACGTGGTGCGGGCCGCGCAGGCCGGCCTCGTCCAGTACTTCCCGGACCTGCACCCGGTCGTGGTCAACTCGGACGCGGGGTCGCCCGACGGCACGGGCCGCGTCGTCGTCGAGACCGAGCCGCCCGACTACGTCGAGCAGATCCTGCTGGTCCGGCCGAACCACAAGCTCGAGCGGGTGAGCCTGACCTATCCCGAGATCGACGGTGTCGGTGGCAAGGGCGCGGCCCTGCGGACCATCTTCGAGATCGCGGCGGCCCTCGAGGTCCAGGCCCTGGTCGTCGTCGACAGCGACCTCCGCTCGATCGTGCCCGAATGGATCGAGCTGCTGGCCGGTCCGATCCTCAAGGGCGGCTACGACTTCGTGGCGCCGCTGTACGCGCGGTACAAGTACGACGGCACGATCACGAACACCGTCACGTATCCGCTGACCCGGGCCCTCTACGGCCATCGGATCCGCCAGCCGATCGGTGGCGACTTCGGAGTCTCGGGCGATCTCGTCAAACACTATCTCGAGCTCGACGACTGGACGCCCGAGATCAGCAAGTTCGGCATCGACATCTGGATGACGACATCCGCCGTGACCGCCGGGTTCGCCGTCTGCCAGACCCGCCTCGGCGCGAAGATCCACGACCCCAAGGACCCGGGCTCGGACCTCGGCCCGATGTTCCGCCAGGTCGTCGGGACGATCCTGCGGCTGGCCGACCGATATGCCGACCACTGGCTGCCCATCACCGGCAGTCACGACGTGCCCGCCTACGGGTTCGAGCGGATCATCGAGCCGCCGCCGCTCGAGGTGAACACGCTCCGCCTCCTGTCCGAGTTCCACGCCGGCTCGCTGACGCTCGCAGACACGTGGCGGACGATGCTCGCCCCCGCAACGGCCGCGACCGTCATGGAGCTCGCCGCCGAGGCCGGAAGCCTCGCGGATGCCGCACGCACGAAGCTCGGGATCGGCGGCGACGTGTCGTCGGCCACGGCCAGCACGCTCGAGATGGCCGAGGCGGCCAGCTCGTTCCACTTCCCCGACGACCTGTGGGCCCGCGTCATCTACGACCTGGTCCTGTCGGCACGGGGCGCGATCTCGCCCGTGTCCACCGGTCCGTCGCTCGAGACGCTGGTCGCCGCCCTGGTCCCGATCTACTTCGGTCGCGTCGGGAGCTTCGTCATCGAGAACCGCAACATCCCGACAGATGCCGCGGAGGAACGCGTCGAGCGACAGGCGCGTGAATTCGAACTGTTGAAGCCCTACCTCGTCGAGCGCTGGGGGGCCGCAGCCGGATGACGAGCCGTCCGCCGCTCCCCGTCCGGATCCTGATCCCGGTCGCCAACCCGATGACGGCCGAGGAGCTGATCCGCCTCGGCGCGGCGATGCTCGACCGCAAGCACGGGGAGATCTCGGCACTCGGCATCGTCGAGGTCCCCGAGGGCATGCCGCTGTCCGAAGGAGCCACGCGAGCGCGCCATGCCCGCCGGCTGCTCCAGCGCGTCCTCGACTACGCCCCGGACGGGACGACGATCCACCCGATCGTGCGCATCGGGCGGCACGCCGCCGAGGGCATCGTCGAGGCCTCGGCCGAGCAGGAGGCCGACCTCATCATCTTCGGCTGGGGCGGCCGCACATCGGCCGCGCGGGACGGCAACGGCACGACGGTCTTCTCGCCGACCATCGACGAGGTCGTCCGCGACGCACCGTGCGACATCGCGGTCGTGAAGCAGCGCGGCGCGAAGGAGATCCGCCGGATCCTGGTCCCGGTCCGCGGCGGCCCACACGCCGAGCTCGCGATCCGGTACGCCGACGCGATCGCGCGCTACCACGAGGCGACGGTCGTGGTCCTCCACCTCGTGCCGCCGGGCATCACGCTCGCGGTGCGAGCGCAGGCGGAACGGGCACTCGCGGCGTTCGTCAAGCAGCACCTGCACGGCCGCGGCGAGGCGGTCCTCCGCGAGGCCCCCAACGTCCGGAACGCGATCCTGCGCGAGGCCGAGAAGGCCGACCTGGTCGTCATGGGCGCGTCGGCCGCACCGGGCGGGTCGGACGGGGAGAGCCACCTGTTCGGCGCGCTGCCCGAGGCCATCGCCGCGCGCGCGAAGCCGTCGGTGGTCGTCGTGCGCACGCGCGAGACGATCGCGCGCAACACCTTCGACCAGCTGGCCGCCCGGGCCGAGACCCTCGCCGCCGCCGACCGTGCCGCCGAGGAGGCGCGCGCGGTCCCGGTCCGCGTCGAGCGCTGGTTCGGCGAGTCGAACTTCCACCACGCCGAGTTCTCCGACCTGCGCCGGCTCGTGACGCTCAAGGAGAAGCAGAAGCTGACCATCAGCCTGGTCCTCCCGACGCTCGACGAGGAGGAGACGATCGGACCGATCGTCCGCCGGGCGATGCGCGAGCTGGTCGGGCGCGTTCCGCTCCTCGACGAGATCCTCGTCATCGACTCCGCATCGACCGACCGCACCCGCGAGATCGCGGAGGCGGAAGGTGCCCGCGTGATCCAGCATCCCGACGTCCTGACGCGCTATGGATCGTTCAAGGGCAAGGGCGAGGCCCTCTGGAAGTCGCTGTACGAGACCAGCGGCGACATCATCGTCTGGGCCGACACGGACGTCCGGAACTGGCATCCGCGGTTCGTCTACGGCACGCTGGGTCCGCTCCTCCACGAGCCCCGACTGCAGTACGTCAAGGCCTACTACCAGCGGCCGATCGTCGAGGAAGGGATCCTCAAGGAGGGCGGCGGCGGCCGTGTGACCGAGCTCGTCGCGCGCCCGCTCATCAACCTGTTCTACCCGGAACTGTCGGGGATGATCCAGCCGCTCGCCGGGGAGTACGCCGGTCGCCGATCCCTGCTCGAGACGATCCCGTTCTTCACCGGGTACGCCGTGGAGATCGGGCACCTGATCGATGCGGCCGAGCGGGTCGGCATCGAGGGGCTCGGCCAGGTCGACCTCGAGCGGCGGGTCCACCGCAACCAGGAGCTCGAGGGGCTCTCGCGGATGTCGTTCGTGATCCTGCAGGCCGTCATGAAGCGGCTCGAGGAGCGGCGCAAGGCCCGGCTGTTCGCGGAGATGGGCTCGACGATGAAGCTGCCCCGCTCCGGCCGTGGCCGGCTCTCGCTGGAAGTCATCGAGCTCGCCGACCAGGAGCGCCCGCCGATGATCCGGATCCCCGAGTACCTCGAGCGCCGCCGCGCCGCGGGAGCGGCGGCCGAACCCGCTTCGAAGTAGCGCCCGACGCGCCAGACTACGACGGTGAGTCGGATCGACCCGGAGTCCGCAACCGCATCCGCCGCGACGATCGAGCGCCTTGACCTCGATGGATACGTTGCCGCGATCCCGGGCCTCGCCGAGCTGCTGAAGGATTCGGTGGACGGTGGCGCGTCGGTCAATTTCGTCTCCGGGCTGACCATCGAGGACGCCGCCGCATGGTGGCGCGACCGGACGGCCCAGATCGCGAACGGCACCACGACGGCGCTCGTCGCCGTCACCCCGTCGGGCCGCATCGTCGGCTCGACGCTGTTCTTCCGGATGACCCAGCCGAACGCACCCCACCGCGCCGAGATCGGCAAGGTCCTCGTCCATCGCGACGCACGGCGACAGGGCATCGCTCGGGCTCTGATGGCGGCGATCGAATCGCTCGCGCGCGAGGAGGGCCGCTGGCTGCTCATCCTCGACACGCAGTCCGGCACCGACGCCGAGGTCATGTACAACGCCCTCGGCTGGCAGCCCTTCGGGGTGGTGCCGAACCACTCCCTGACGACCGACGGCGTCCTCTCGCCAACGACCTTCTTCTGGAAGGACCTGAGGTGAGTGACGACGCCCGGACGGTCCTCATCGCGCCCGATTCGTTCAAGGGCTCGCTCACCTCGGTCCAGGTGGCGAAGGCGCTTGCGGACGGCTGGACCCGGGCGCGGCCACAGGACGAGATCATCCTTTCGCCACTCGCGGACGGCGGCGAAGGGACGCTGGAGGCGGTGGCGGCGGCGGGCGGCTGGGAGTGGCGGACGACCCTCGTGCGCGACCCGCTCGGACGCGACCTCGAGGCGCGCTGGCTCTGGCGCGACGTCGACGGGGCGAGTCACGCCGTCATCGAGATGGCGACCGCCTCCGGACTCTCACTGGTCCGACCCGAGGATCGCGATCCGATGGCGGCCACGAGCATCGGCACCGGCGAGCTCCTTGCGACCGCGATCGACGAGGGGGTCACGCACATCACCCTGGGGATCGGCGGCAGCGCCACGACGGACGGAGGGCGCGGCCTTCTCCAGGCGCGTGGTTTGGTCGAGCTGCTCCACGGCCATGGCTCGTCGGTCCGCCGCCTCGATGACGTCGAGCTCGTCGTTGCCTGCGACGTCACGAACCCGCTCCTCGGGCCGACGGGCGCGGCCTCGATCTTCGGCCCGCAGAAGGGGGCCTCGCCCGAGCAGGTCCGCGAACTCGACGAGCGAAACGCCCGCTGGGCCGACAAGCTCGAAGCGCGGGAGGGTCGTCGCGAACGCGACACGCCGGGTGCCGGCGCCGCCGGGGGCGTCGGGTTCGCCCTGCTGGCGATCCAGGACCACTTCCGCTCGTTCGCCCTTCGCCCCGGTGTCGACCTGATCATGGAGGCGACCGACTTCGACGCGAAGCTCGCGCGCGCGGACCTCGTCATCACCGGGGAGGGGCGGATCGATGCCCAGACGGCGTTCGGCAAGACCGCGCTCGGCGTCGCGAGACGGGCCCAGGCCGCGGGCGTCGCCTGCCTCGCCGTCGGCGGCGGCGTCGAGCCCGAGGGCGCCGAGGCGCTCGCGACCATCGGGGCGGTCGCCGTGCCGGTGACCGAGCACCCGCAGACTGTCGAGGCCGCGATGGCCGCCGGGACCGCCCCGCTCGAGCGCTGCGGCGAACGCGTCGCCAGGCTGGTCAGCATCGGCGCCGTGGGCGGTGCCCGATGATCCCGGCCCGTCGACCGGCCGGGACCAAGCCGAAGCCGCGGCCGAAGAAGCGCAAGTTCTCCGATCCGGCCAGGACCTACGCGAAACGTCTCGAGCGACTACGCCCGGGCCTGGTCCCCTACGTGCTCGACGCGCTTGCCGGCCTCTACGGACGTGAGCCGTGGGAGCGCCGACTGGACCCGACCAGCGAGCTGATCCTCACGATCCTCACCCAGAACACCGCCGACATCAACGCTGAGGTCGCATTCGAGCGGCTGCGCGAGGCCTATCCATCCGGGCTGCCGACCCAGGTCCACAAGCCGGGCATCGGCTGGGGTGGTGTCGGGCTGCCCGAAGGTGCCCCGCCGGACTGGGCCGCGGTCGAGTTCGCGCCGATCCCCGAGCTGGTCGAGGTCATCCGGCCGGGCGGTCTCGCCAACCAGAAGTCACCGCGGCTCCAGGCAACGCTCCGGTTCATCCGCGAGGAGCGCGGCGACTACTCCCTCGAGTTCCTGGGCGACATGACGGCCATCGACGCCCGCGACTGGTTGACGCGGATCGACGGCATCGGCAAGAAGACCGCGTCGGTGCTGCTCCTCTTCTGCTTCGGCCTGCCGCTCATGCCGGTCGATCGACACGTCGAGCGCGTCTCGAAGCGGATCGGGCTGATACCGGCAAAAGCCAGCGCGGACGCCGCCCACGACCTGTACCTCGCGATGCTCGAGCCCGACCAGATGTACGAGGCCCACGTGAACCTCATCCATCACGGCCGGGTGATCTGCCACGCGCAGCGGCCGGAATGCGAGAAATGCCCGGTCAGGCCGCGCTGCCGATTCGTCGATCCGAAGGCGATCTGAGGGTCGCTCCGGGGTCGTCCAGTGTGCAGAGGTGCGGTGATGTGTGGTGCGTCCAGCCACCACCCCGGACTGACCCCGTACCGACACGGTACCAACGCCGGTACCTATGCAAGGTGGCGAGCAAGCTTTTGATGCGGTACTCATTGGACACATGTCGAGAACGTCGGGGATCCCGTTCATTCGACCGTCGTCCGAGCGTGCCTCCAGTCGGGGGGCCGGGGCGGCTGGTCAAGGCCGCCGATCGCGGCGATCCGGGCGTGGCCAGTCGCTGGTCGAGTTCAGCCTGGTCTTCCCGTTCTTCCTCATCCTGCTGTTCTCCGTCGTCGAGTTCTCCTTCGCGCTGAACGCGCTCCTGTCGGTCGACTTCGCGACCCGGGAGGCCGCACTGGCCGCCGCGGAGGCGGGCACGCAGACGGACGCCGACTGCTCGATCCTGCGAGCCATCGAGCGCAGCGTCGAGCCGCCCACCGATGACCGCCGACTCACGCAGGTCCGGATCTACAAGTCGACCGCCAATGGCGCCCCGTCGAGCCCGCTGCACGAGATCGTCTATTCGCGGAGCAGCAGCATGTCGTGTCCGCTGGAGGACGGCACTGCGGCGACCGTGCCTTACTCCTATGTGTCCGGTGACTACACGTCCGACACGCGGTGCAACACGCTCGCGGGCTGCGGGCCGGGCTCCGTCAGCGTCGACACGATCGGCGTCGAAGCCTCATACGACTACCGCTGGGTCACGCCGCTGCCGAATCTGTGGCCCACGGCGGGAGCCGGGTATGTGATGACCAACGGGAACGCGATGCGCATGGAGCCGGTCCAGTGATGCGCGGCGTCTCGCTGCGACGGATCACGCGACGGGGCGACCGACCGCGTCGCCGCGGCCAGAGCCTGGTCGAGTACGCGATGACCGTCCCGGTCTTCCTGCTGATCCTCCTGGGCATGCTCGAGTTCGGCTTCGCGTTCTCCCATCACCTCACGATGGAGTACTCGACGCGCGAGGGCGCGCGGACCGGCGCATCGCTGGCAAATGGATCCGACCAGGTCGCCTGCGCGACCGTCGACGACCACGTCATGGCCGCCGTCCAGCGTGTGCTGACCGGGACCGGCTCGCAGATCGCGATGAACCGGATCGGCGAGATCCGCATCTACCAGGCCGACTCCACCGGCCGCGAACTGGGGCCGGTGAACCGCTGGACGCTCGGGGCAGGCCCGACCGTCGAGGGCGCCCAACTGCTCTTTCACGAGGTGTCATCCGGCTGGAGCGCCTGCGGCCGCAAGAACCTCGCCGTCGGGGTGAACGATCGAGTCGATTCCATCGGGGTCTCGATCACCTACGACTACGACTTCGTGACGCCACTGGGCGCGTTGATGGGCGCCGTGGGCACCGCGCAGCTCCACATGACCGACCGGACCGTCATGTCCATGAACCCCGACTGATCGAGCGACGACCGATGCACGCCCGCCACTCCTCTGCCGACTCATCGAGGACCCCCATGACAGGAACGTCCCCTCAGACCGCCGAGCCAGGACCGTCCGCCACGACGAAGGACGTCGTCGACCCGCGCCGAGCGAGTCGCGGCCAGGTCCTCGTCATCTTCGCGGGCGCGCTCCTGCTGCTCATGATGATGACGGCGCTCGTGGTCGACGTGTCGTGGTACTGGGTCAACTCCCTGCGCGTTCAGCGAGCGGCCGACGCGGCCGCTCTGGCTGGCGCCGTGATGCTGCCGAACAAGGAGTCGCAGGCGTACACCCTCGCGTACGAGGAGGCCTAGAAGAACGGCTATCCGGTCGGCGGCGGCACCATCGTCACGCCGCTCAAGGACCCCGACAACGACCGACGCCTCGTCGTGACGATCCAGACCCAGATCGGCACCTTCTTCATGCGCGTCATCGGCATCGATTCGATCGGGGTCGCGCGGACCTCCAAGGCCGAGTTCACGCTGCCCGTCCCGATGGGCAGCCCGCAGAACTACTACGGCGTCGGATTCTACGAAGGCCGGGTTGCCACCACCGTCAACGTCCCGGGCAACACGGACTGGCAGAACCCCGCGACCTCGGTCGCCGGCGGCCTGTGGACGAATCCCGATCGCGCGTTCACGCAGAACGCCTCCTATGCGACGGAGACCACCAACAACGAGGTCCAGCAATGGACCACCTTCGACCTGCAGGGCCTGATCCCGGCCAGCGGCACGATCGACGGCCTCGAGGTGCGACTCACCGACGTGAGCCTCACCAACGGCGACGACACCAACTGCCGGCTGGTCGTGGAAACGTCCTGGAACGGCGGCGCCAACTGGTCGGCCAACGTCCAGACGCTCCCGCTCTCGGCGATCTCCACTGACGACCGGACCGTCGGCTCCAACGCCAACACCACGGCGTGGGGCGCCCACACCTGGGACCGGGCCGACTTCTCGAACGCCAACTTCCGGGCCCGGCTGACCTGGAAGGACGGCACCGCGAACTGCGCGGCGGCCCTCGGCGTCCGCGTCGACATGATCGAGGTCCGTGTCCAGTTCCACACCACCACGACGTCCTGGACGACCCAGACCCTCGGCGTGCCCGACCCGGGTGGTCCCGGCTCCCTCGCCTCACAGGGCTTCTGGGGCGCCATCTTCACGTCGGGTGGCTGGCGCGAGAACGGCGACCGGTACGCCCCCTCGTACATCGGCAACGGCACCGGCGCCCCGTCGGGCAGCGGCAACCCCGACTACGACGCGGACGGCTACGACTACATCGTCGAGGTCGGGGCGAGCGGCGACATCCGCCTCTTCGATCCCATCTTCTGTGCGACCGGGTCCAACGGTCACGGCGGGCTGTTCGGCGCTGGTGACCACTGGACCAGCCCGACCGCCAACGCTGGCGCCGCGAACTTCACGGGTGGTCCCGTCGGCGTCACGCTACACCCTGTACGACACCAAGGGCACCCCGGGCAACCCGGCAGACGACGGCACCCCGGTCATCGCGCCCCTCGTCTACGACCCGGGCACGAGGACCCTCGGCGACTTCAGCGGGGCGTTCGGGACACCCGACAACAATCAGGACCCCGACCGGCTGGACTGCGCGACCAATCCGGCTCACAACCAATGGGTCAGGCTCAACTCGGCCCCGTTGAGCGCCGGCGTCTATCGGCTCAACGTCAACACCAGCGCCGACCCCAGCAATCTCAATACCGGTGCCGAGAACCTCTTCTCCATCTGGGTCCAGGGCAGCGGCGGGAACGCCCGCGTCTACGGCAGCGGCCGGATGGCGGCATACACCAACCTCGACGCCGGCAACCAGACCTTCTACTTCTCCCAGATCGAGAAGGTCCACGCCGGCAAGCAACTGGAGATCCAGCTGTTCGACCCGGGCGAGGCGACTGGCAACGCGTACCTGCGCTTCCTGAGCCCCGACGGCAACAGCTACAACTACGCGACGTTCGACTGGGTCGCGGACGACGGCCGCCACGCCGAAGGCGTCACGTCGCTGCAGACCGCGATCAGCGGCGTGGGAGCACAGTTCAACAACCGGCTCGTGACGATCACCATCGACCTGCCGACCACCTACGGGTCCGTCGGCCTCAACCCTCCGGGCGACATCACGACCGAGGAGGGCTGGTGGCAGATCGAATACAACATCAACGCCGCCAACGACACCACGACCTGGCAGGTCACGATCCGGGGCAACCCCGTCCACCTCGTCCTGCCCTGACCTGAGCACCCGCCCGGGGGGATCGCGCCCGGTCGAGGCTTGGCCCTGACGCCCGGCACCGGCCGGGCGTCACCCTGTCCGGGTGGTGCGCGACGCCAACGGAATCGCCGTCCGGGTGCGGACTTGTAAGGTCCCCGGCAAGGTGCTCCGGGGTACTTTTGCCGTCCTGTCGACCCGGTACTTTCGTTCCGTCTCGCGAGTGCGTTGCGAACGACCAGACCGGCCGATGGCTGAAGGGGGCCAACGTCCAGATGAGTCGCTTCGAACGCTCCAGGCGAGCACCACTGACAAGACCAGGGATCGGCACGCGTCGACGGAACGGCCAGTCGCTGGTCGAGTTCGCCGTGGTCCTGCCGGTCTTCCTGCTCGTCCTCGCCGGCATCCTCGACTTCGGTCTGGGCCTCTACTCGCAGATGACGATCATCAACGCCTCCCGCGAAGGAGCGCGTTTTGGCGTCGTCGACCCGGGCAACGTCGCGGGTGTCGAGGACCGGGTCGATGCGATGGCCGGGGGCCTCGATGTCGACACCACTGTCACCTGCCAGCGCCCGACCAGCTCGACGACCTTCGGATCCTGCAGCGGCGCCCCGGGCCCCTGGCAGTCCGGTGATGCGGTCGTGGTCAAGGTGGACTACGAGTACCACTTGATCTTCCCGCTGTTCCTCGGGAACAGCATCGATCTGTCGTCCACCACCCAGATGCGGATCGAGTAGGCAGCCGACATGAAGCCGCTGAAGACACCCGGATCCATCAGGAAGTCCGCGCCGCGCCGCGAACGCCCCCGAGAACAGGGTCAGATCATCGTCCTGTTCGTCTTCGTCCTCATCATCATCCTTGGCGCCGCCGCCGTCGTCATCGACGTCGGCGTCCTCCGGAACACCAACCAGAATCTGTGGAACGCCCTCGACGCGGGCGCACTCGCCGGGGCCCAGGAGCTCCCGGACGATCCGGACACGGCCGCGGCGCTCGCCATGCAATACGCCGAACTCAACTTCCCAGGCGACCTTCCTCCCGGCGTCCAGCCGACCTTCCGATGCATCGTCGGGGCCGTCGGCGGCAGCCCGCGCCCGTCCGACATCCCCGCTGTCTGCGATCCGGGCCCCAACGCCGCGTGGGTCTGCAACGCGAAGATCTGCGCCTCGGTCTGCGTGCCGTTCAGCCCCGAGAATGACATCTGCAACGCCATCACGATGGAAAGCACCGCGAGCGTGCCCTACCGATTCGGCCCGGCCGTCGGGGTCGCCACGGGAACGACCAACACGGTCGTGTCGGCCGCCTGCAAGGGCGCGTGCGGGACGAGATCGGCGGCGCCCGTCGACCTGGTCCTGCTCGTCGACCGGACGCCGAGCATGGATTCGACCGACATCGAGAACGCGCGCCGCGCCGCCGATTCGGTGCGGTCGTCGTCGTCGAACAACCCGGCGGAACAGTGGATGGCCATGGGCCTCATCGGCCCGGCCTCCGAGAACGACCAGTGCGTGCCGGACGACACGATCGTGGGCGCGGATCCCAACAGCGCCACGGACATGAGGCGATGGATGCCGGTGCCGCTGAGCGGCCTCGGCGCTCCGCTCAACCAGAACTACAAGAGCTCCGGCAGTGACATGGCGAACGCCCTGCTCACCTCGTGCTTCACGTCTTCACCCGGTGCCGTCGCCACGGACCTGGCCGATCCCTTCGACATGGCCATCAAGACCCTGGACGGCGGCCGATCGGATGCGACCAAGGGCATCATCCTGATGACCGACGGCCAGCCGAACCACTCGAACGCCCATCAGCCGTCGTGCTCGAGCCCCTCATCCGTCTACGACGACGAAGCGAAGGCCGCCGCCGCCGTCGCGAAGAGCAGGGGGATCGAGGTCTTCACGATCGGCTTCGGTCTCGCCCCGGGCGAGATCCACAACTCGTGCGGCGGCACGGGCTGGTCGACCACCGGCCAGGAGACCCGGGCGCGACAGCTCCTCGCGGCCATGGCCAGCCCCGACGCCGACGGCAACCCGGCCCAGGACGACGGCTGCTCCGTTGGCGGCGTCGAAAACGACGACGGGGACCACTTCTTCTGCATCCCGAAGTCGCCAGGTGCCAGTGCCAACCTCGCGGACCTCTTCAAGCAGGCCGTGAACCAGTTGATCGGCGGCACGAAGCTCGTCCAGCTGCCGACCTAGATCCCAGACTCGACCGTCTTTGCGAGGGCCCGCCACGTTCGCGTGGGGGGCCTTCGCATGCCCTTCCGGTGCGCCTCGCCAACGAAATCGGCCGAAGGTGGGGTCTTGTAAGGTGCTGGGCAAGGTGCCATGCGGTACTTTTGGCGTCCTATGACAACAGGACTTTCGTACCGATCTGCCCGACGCCCTCGACGACGCTCGCGAACACGCGCCCAGGCACTGGTCGAGTTCGCCGTCGTCCTCCCCGTCTTTCTCCTCATCCTGTCGGGCATCCTCGACTTCGGCTTCATGCTCTACTCCCGGATGACGGTCATCAGCGCGACCCGCGAGGGCGCCCGCGTGGCCATCGACGCCCCGAAGAGCACGCCGGCCCAGCAGGCCCAGATCCCGAACCTGATCACGAGCCGCGTCACCGACGCCGCCAGCGGTCTGAACATCGCGGACCTGACCGTGACGCCCACGTGCATCCCCGCCTGCAACTTCGCCGCATGGGACCGCGAAGGCCGGCGATTCGGTCAAGGTCCTCGTCGGGTACAAGTACCACTCGATCTTCCCGTTGCTGTTCGGGCAGACCGTCAACATGAGCTCCACCGTCCAGATGGTCCTCGAGTAGAGACCGGCCGGGCCGTCCACCACCACGACGAGGGGACCACACTTTGCTTCAGTTGAGGCGACGCAGGCGCGATCGCAAGCCCGGACAGATCCTTGTCCTGTTCGCGCTCGTGCTCGTCGTGATCCTGGCCTTCTCGGCGCTGATCATCGACGTCGGGCTCCTGCGCAACAACCGGAACTCGCTGATCAATGCCATGGACGCCGGGGCGCTCGCCGGCGGCACATTGCTGCCGGTCGACGGCTCGCTCCCGAACGGGCAGGGCGCGGCGAACGCCGCGGCGATCAAGGCCCGGATCATCCAGACGGTGAGCGCGACCTATCCCGGTCTGGTCGAGGGTCCGACCGGGAACTACCAGATCGAGTACCGATGCATGATCGGCGCCGACCCGGCCACCGGCGCCCCGCTGATCGCACGCGACATCCCGATCGTCTGCAATCCCTCGCACGCCGTCGCGCCCGGGGTGACGGCATCGGACTTCATCGGGGCCGGATCGACCCGCAACTCCGCCTGTGATCCGTTCGCCGGCGACAAGTGCAACGTCGTCCAGCTCCGTGGCGCCATCACGACGCAGTTCTCGTTCGGCCGCGCCGTCGGCGTCAATAGCGGGTCCACTGGCGCCATCACGTCGGCGGCATGCAACGGCCCATGCGGCGAGGCCCCGTTCAAGCCCTTGGACGTCGTCGTCATCATCGACCGGAGCGGGAGCATGGATGGCGACGAGGCGAACCTCCGCAATGCCGCGTCAGCCGTCCTCAAGGTCTACAACCCGGCGGTCCATCACGTCGCCCTCGCCATGTTGGGCCCGAGCACACTCACCAGGCAATGCAACGGGACGAACTCGATCCCGCTCGACATCCTCCCGCAGCCGACGACGCAGTCGCCCGACTTCGAACAGGACGAGTCGGCGACGAACGCGACCAGCGGCGAAACGACGCTGGTCATCGATCGGCCCTCGAGTCGCGGAACGAACATCGATGGCCAGCTCTTGGTCGCCGGGATCACCGTCGACGGCACGGGCGGCAGCGGCACTCAACGTGACCGCGCCGAGCGGTTGGACGCAGATCCGACGTACGGACAATGGCAACAACCTGTCGCTCTTCAGCTACTACAAGTTCGCCGGCAACAACGAGCCGTCCACCTACACGTGGACGATCTCGTCGAGTCGCCGCGCTGCCGGCGGGATCATGCGGTTCTCCGGAGTCAGCGCCTCGAATCCGATCGACGTGTCCAGCAGAATACGGGCAACGGCGGCACCAGCCGCGACTGTCGAGGCTCCCAGCATCAACACCACGGTGGACGACACTGCGCTCGTCGGCTTCTTCGCCTCGACACCGGCACGACCCTTGACGACGGCACGCCATGAATCCGAGCGTTCGAGGCCGACAACAGCAACAACGGCGGTCCGACGATCTCGGCGCCGAGACACGCAGAACAACGACGGCGCGCCGGCGACAAGGACGCGGGCGCCGATACTCGCGCACATGGGCCGCGCAGCTGATCGCCCTCCGACCGGTGCCGGTCTCGCCGGTCGTGCAGGAGTACGGGACGGACACCACCACGGACATGAAGAAGTGGGTCGTCGTCGGCCTGACCGGGACCGGGACGGGGGGCGCGGAGCTCATCAACGAGTCCTATCTCAACGGCACGGGCCTCAACACCTCGAGCGGCATCGTCAAGGCGATCAACTGCGTCACGAACTCGAACCTGTCGAGCACCGGCACCAACCTGTCCACGCCCCTCGACATGGCCCGCGTCTATCTGCAGACGAACGGACGAACCGACCCGAAGGTGAAGAAGGGCATCATCTTCGAGACGGACGGCGCCCCGAACTACGAGAACACCGGGGACCCGCAGAACTACACGTGCGCCGCCGCCCGAGCGGCCGCCGACCGCGCAAAGAACGCCAACCCGCCGATCGAGATCTACACGATCGGCTTCGACGTCGGCAACGAGAACTGCCCCGATGGCGGCGGCTCGGCGGTCACCCTCCTCGGCGACCTGGCCAGTGGACCGATCATCAACGGGTCGAACTGCAACAGCAACGGGAACGAGAACCGCGACAACGACCACTTCTTCTGCGAGCCCGCGGGTTCGGACCTGACTGCGGTGTTCCAGGCGGCGGCCGCAGACCTCGCCGGCATCCATACGCACCTCGTCCAGCCCTATCCGGCCCCGATCGTCAGCGCCATCGGACCGTCGGGCGGATCGCGCAACGGCGGCACTGTCGTCACCATCACAGGCGATAACTTCACGGGCGCGGTGTCGGTCAAGTTCGGCGGCACCAACGCCACCACGTTCACGGTCCTGAGCGACACGTCGATCCGCGCGACCGCCCCCGGCGGCATCCCCCGGCACGACCGTCGACATCCGGGTCTCGACACCAGGCGGTTCGTCGCCGATCACCAGCGCCGACAAGTTCACCTACAACTGACGAGACCCCGGCCCGATGCGGGCAGGCACCACCAAATCGCGTCGCTGACCATCGGATCGCTGTCATATCCCGGGACCGCCGACTAGAGTAGTCAGCACCACTCCGTAGGAACGGGAACACGTGACCGACGTCGAAAAGCGCGTTCGCAGCCTTGGGCCCCTGAAGCTCGGCATCGTCGTGCTCGCGATCGTCGCGCTGCTCGTGCCGGTCGTGGCCGTGATGGCCGCGTCGCCCGATCCGTCGGCGAGCGCCGGCAGCTCGGCCGCCGCGAGCGAAACACCCGCCAGCGCGGCACCATCCGCCACCGACCCCGCAAGTGCGGCCCCGGCCAGCCAGGCCCCGGCCGCCGCCCCGGAGGCGTCCGGTTCGAACGGGCTCAAGCCCGACACGTCGAAGCCGTCCGTGAAGAACGACGGCGACCGCGGGAACCTGCGCGGTTTCGGCGGCGGGCGTGGCTTCGGCGGCGTCACGATCGCCGCCATCGACGGCTCGAAGCTCTCGCTCAAGACCGCTGACGGCTGGACACGCACGATCGTCGTCACCGCCGACACGACCATCACCAAGGGCGGGCAGGCGATCAAGGTGGACGACCTGGACGTCGGCGACACCATCCTCTTCCGCCAGAAGCGCAACGACGACGGGTCCTACAGCATCGTCGCCATCGTCGTCCCGACGCCGAAGGCCGCGGGCGAGGTCACGGCGCTGACGTCGTCGACCATGACCCTCAAGGGCCGCGGCGACAAGACCAGGACGATCACCCTCAACGGCTCGACGACATACACCCTGGGCAGGACCAAGGCTGCCAAGTCTGACCTCGCGGTCGGCTCGCGCGTCGTCGTCGAGGGCACCGTCAGCGGCGACACCTTCACCGCCCTGACCGTCCACATCGCCCTGTCGTCCGCCTCGGGCGAGGTCACCGCGAAGACCGCCAGCTCCATCACGGTCAAGCGCCGTGACGGGACGACAACCGTGATCCATGTCTCCTCGGACACGGTGTTCAAGGTCCGGGGCAAGGACGCGGCGACGCTCGCCGACATCGCCGTGGGCGACCGCGCCGCGGCGCAGGGCACGCGTCGCACCGACGGATCGCTCGATGCCCTCGTCATCCAGGGTCGAGCCCCGCACGTCAAGGACACGAACAAGGCCCCGACCGCGCCGGCCACGCCCGGCTGATCGCTCCCGTCGGGGGCGCGACTACAATCGAGCCGATGGCCTGGAACCCGTCCACCGACCCCTTCGCCTCCGACGCTCTCGCAACGACCGGGCGCCAGGAGGAGATCGAACTCGTCGGCACGCACCTGCGTGTCATCGGGACGATCGCCCTCGGGCGGTTCGGTCGCCTGTCGGACCTCATCAACGCATCGAGTGGCTACGTGCGGGTGCGGAACGCACGGCTGTTGCTCCGCAACGGCGATCCCACGGACCTGGTCCTGCCCGAGATGATGTTCGACAAGGACGAGATCTCGTTCATCGCCCAGCGCGCGCCGGAGAACCCGGGACAGGCGTGGGGCATCGCGGGCGCCGGCGCGGCGACAGACTTCGGGGGGAACCCGGACCTCGACCGCGCCCCCCGCCAGTTCGTCATGTTCACGCCGGGCCACACGGTGACTGGCTACGTCCACGTCTATGGCGAGACGGACCTGGCCGGCTTCGTCGAGTCCTCGGACCAGCGGTTCGTCCCGGTCGTCGACGTGACCACCCGCTCGCTCGCGGATCGCCGGGTGATCAACCACTTCAAGTTCGTGCTGATCAATCGGACCCAGATGATCGCCGCCTCCGAGGTCGGCCGCAGGGGCGACGTCCTGCCCGAGGACGTTCCCGAGCTGTAGCCGGTCGGTCGGCCGTCGGGCCACCGGGTCGCTGCTATCCTCAACCCATGCTCACAGGCGGATCGCCGGGCGGCTACGGGGCGGCGGCGCCACGCATCCTCATCGTCGACGACGACCCGGACCTCCTGGTCCTGCTCGCCGACCAGCTGCGCGCCGACGGGTACGAGATCACGACTGCCCGCGACGGCGTCGAGGCGTCCCGGCGACTCGAGACCGCCTGGCCGGACCTGCTGATCATCGACATGATGATGCCGCGCCGCGACGGCCTGTCCCTGGCACGCGAGATCAAGGCGATCGCGGACCTGCCGATCATCGTCCTCTCCGCGATCGATGCCGCTGATTCGAAGGCGGACCTGCTCGACGAGGTCGCCGAGGACTACGTCACCAAGCCCTACCACTACCCGGAGCTGCGGGCCAGGATCAACCGCGTGCTGCGCCGTCTCGGGGACAAGGTCCCGCGCCGGAGCCTGATCATGGGCCCGGCCCTGACCCTGGACCTGCACAGGCGCGAGGCGACCGTGGCCGGGACCGTGGTCAAGCTGACGCCAACCGAGTCGAGACTGCTTTACGCGCTCGCGGCGAACCTCGGGAAGACGGTTTCCACGGACACGCTGCTGGTCCGTGGCTGGGCCGAGACCGAGGACGCCGATCCCTCGTACGTCTGGGTGACGATGCGCCGGCTCCGCCAGAAGCTCGAAGTCGATCCCAATCGGCCGATCCATCTCATCACGGTCCGCGGGGTCGGCTACCGGCTCGTGGCGGCGACGTCGTCGAGGCCAGGGCCCTCGCTCGCCAGCGGCGGTGGTTGACGACAGTGCTCGACGACGCGGCTGACGAGACACGGGGGTCGCTCTCCGGGTCGTCCGCGGCGGACCGGGCGGAAGGCTCGCGGTTCGGGTTTCGCACGAGGCTGACGATCGCGCTGATCGCGGCGGCGATCCTGCCCCTTGCCGGCTTTGGGATCCTGCTCCTCGTCTTCAGCAGCGGAGACCAGCGGTCCGACCCGAACCTCGGGCGTCTCCTCCTCTTCTCGCTCGCGATCGTGATCACGCTCGCGATCATCACGTCCTACGCGCTCGTGGCCGATCTGACCGCCCCTCTCCGAACGATCGCGGCGGCCGTGGATCGCGTGTCGGCCGGTGACCTCTCGACCCCGATCCGCGTGGCCGGCGACGACGAGCTTGCGCAGCTCGCCGAAAGCCACAACCGGCTGGCCTCAGACCTCGAGCGCCGCAACCAGGAGTTGGGCCGGATCCTTGCCGCCATCGAGGCCGTGTCGCCACGCGACGGCGTCGACTACCTCGCGACGCGGGCCGCGGAGGACGCCCGGATCGCGTTCGGGATGATCGACGCGGCCATCTACATCGGCGACCCTTCGGCCATCCCCATCCAGGACAGCGTACCGGGCGAGTCGCGGCCCCTGCGGGCGATCCTGCGCGCGGGCAGCGACGTGCTCGGCGTGATCTTCGGCCGGCTGCCGGCCACGCGTCGCTGGGAACGCGCGGACCAGGACCTGCTGGACCTGTTCGCCCACCACGTCGCCGTGGCGGTCCGCAACGCCCAGTTGTTCGCCCAGGTCGAGGCGCAGAACGCCCAGCTCATGGAGCTCGACGCGACGAAGGACGAGTTCCTTCGGGGCATCAGCCACAACCTGCAGACGCCATTGACCAGCATCCGTGCCCACGCGGACCAGCTCGGGCACGACCGTCCGGACCGACGGCTCGGGATCATCACGGAGCAGTCCGAGCGTCTGTCGCGCATGGTCAGACAGCTCCTGACCGTGACCCGGCTGGAGTCGGGCACGTTCCACCCACGCACGGAGGTCGTTGCCCTGGGTTCGCGGATCCGGAAGGCCTGGGAGGCGCTCGGCGTGGACGACGTCGAGTTCGCGATCGATGACCAGACCGAGGGATGGCTCGCGATCGCCGACACCGACCAACTCGACCAGGTCCTGTGGGCGCTCCTCGACAACGCCCTCAAGTACGGCGGCCGTCAGCCGGTCGAGGTCGTCGTCACGGTCGAGGCGGAGGCCGAGCGTCTTCGAGCGACGATCACGGACGGCGGACCGGGGGTGCTCGACGAGGACCGGGACCGTCTGTTCGGCCGGTTCGAGCGTGGCAGCCAGTCAAGCGAGCAGGGCAGCGGGCTGGGGCTCTATGTCTCGCGCGAGCTGTGTCGAGCGATGGACGGCGATCTCGTGCTCGAGCCGCAGGCGTCCGGCCGGGGGGCGGCGTTCAGCATCTACCTGCCGGGTGAGCTCGCCACGGAGGGCTGACGGAGCGCGGCTGGTGCCGCGGGGGTCAGTGCGTGGTCGAGTCGGCGAAGGTCGTGCCGCTCGAGACCGGCGTTCCGGCGGAACGTGTCCAGAACAGCCGGAACGGATCGCCCCCGATGAGGACGGCCGCGGTGATCCCGACGAGGGGTCCGACCATGGCATTCGCACCGAACAGGACGACCGCGAAGTTCGCGATGTACCAGGCGGCAAAGAACCACAGCACGGTCGAAAGGATCCGGAGCTTCCTGGTGGGGAGAGCGCGAAGCTGGTTCATGGACGTAGCGTGGACCCTATCCCCGCGTGGGCATAGGGGCACTTAGGTCCCCTTTCGAGACGCTGGGGGTCCTAGTCCCCGAGCGCGTACGTGTCCGGCCGTCGGTTCGCGAGGGACGGGATCTGGCGCCGCACGGCTGCCACGCGATCGATGTCGAGCTCCGCGCGGAGGATCGAGACCGCATCGGGTGCCTGGGCGACGACCGTGCCCCACGGGTCGATCACCATCGAGCGGCCGAACGCCGGGGAGCCGGGCGGCCCGCCGATCTGTGACGGCGCGATGACCCAGGCGCCGTTCTCGATCGCGCGGGCCCGCAGGAGCACCTCCCAGTGGTCGCGACCGGTCCGCTCGGTGAAGTTCGCCGGCACGGTCAGGACCTGGGCCCCGGCAAGGGCGAGCGTCCGGTACAGCTCCGGGAACCGGATGTCGTAGCAGATCGACAGGCCGAACAGGACGCCGTCGACGTCCGCGACGACCGTCGTGTCGCCGGCGGTCACACGGGCGGATTCGGTGTCGACGGGGCCGGCCTCGACCGCGACGTCGAACAGGTGGATCTTGCGGTAGGTGGCCGCGATGGTCCCGTCCGGCCCGATCAGCACGCTGGTGTTGTATGGCCGCGCGGGATCGTCCGAGGTCTCGGCCAGGCTCCCGACGAGGATCCAGGCCCCGTGCCGGCGGGCGACCGTGACGAACGCGTCGGTGTGCTCGCCGGGGATCGGCCGCGCCGAGGCGCGATAGCCGTCGTCGCCGCCGCGGTACTGGAGGTACTCGGGCAGGGCGACGAGGCGGGCGCCGCCGGCCGCCGCCTCTGCCGCAAGATCGGTGGCCCGGGCGATGTTCGCGTCGACGTCACCGGTCGCGTCGAGCTGGACGAGGGCGACGGGCAGGCTCACCCCGCCATCGTATGTCAGCGGATGCCGGTGTCGTACGCGAGCTCGATGGTCGTCAGCGTTCCCGCCTGGACGTCGACCGGCATCGGCTCGGGCGTCCCCATCAACCCGTCCACCGACCGGCCCTGGACGACGTACGCCCCGGCCGGCACGTCGAAGGCGAACGAGCCGTCCGGGAGGGTCGACATGGTGCCGACCTCGGCCCCCGACGCATCGCTGACCACGATCGTCGCATTCGCGACCGGGCGAGGCAGGCACGCCGGGTCGCCGGGCCGCTCGACCGGGCAGACCGGGCCAGCGGTCGCATGCCCGACGATCCCGGTACCACCGGAGTCGGGCGTCGGGAACGCGTCGGGCGGCACGGGATCGCCGCCTTCGGACAGCAGCTTCACCGTTCCGTCCGGGGCGACCGCATAGGTCCAGGTGTGCCGCTCGATGCAGCCGGCGGGGCAGTCCCCCCATCCGACCTGGATGGTGACCACGAACGCCCCGACGCCGGACGCGGGCTTGGCGTCGTACCAGGCGGCCTGACCGACGAGGTCCGGGTTCAGGGGGTCGATCCCCGCGAAACGCGGTTCGACCGCGACGATCGCGGCCATCGCCGCCTCCGGCGTCGTGATGGGCAGCTGCAGCCCGTTCGACGGTGCCGCCGACGGCGCGACCTGGGACGAGGACGAGGCGCCGCCGCCACAGGCGACGACGAGCGACGCGAGGACGAGAACGCTCAGGAGCGCTGGACGGATGTTCGACATGGCCCAGCGACGATGATGCACCCGGCGCGGTTCCCCGGCATCGCCGCCCCTCGTGGACATGGACGAATGTCGAGGGTCAGCCCTGTCGACCGGCCCTTGGTCGCGGCACATCGTTGGCCCATCATCGCGCCGAGCCGCACACGAGGGAAACCCGATGACCGTCCACCGACCCCGCCGACATCCGAGAGCGATCGCGCTCGGTCTGGCCGCCATCGTGCTGCTGATCGCGGCACAGCCGGCGCTCGCCGTCACGTGGTCGACCGAGGCGCAGATCACAGATCTCGACAGCCTGCGGCCGCAGATCGTGCGGACCGGGGCTGCATCGGCGGTCGTCGTCTGGCAGCGCGGCCAACTGCTCCATGCCCGCCGCTCGAACGACGGCGGCAGGACGTGGACGCCACGGGTCACGGTCGCGAGCGACCTCGCGGTCGGCTGGTCCGTCGCCTCGTCGGGTGCGTCCATCGATCTCGTCTGGGTCAGGCAGGTCCCGGGCAGCTCGACGATGCGCCTCTACTACCGGCGCAGCCAGGACGGCGGCGCGACCTGGCAGACGCCCAGGGCACTTGACGTCCAGCACGTCCCGGGTCGCGGATGCGGCTGTCGCCCGTCATGCGAACGGCCAGGTCAGCGTGGTCTTCACCGGCCACACCACCGGCAAGATCTACATCCGCACGAGCACGAACGGCGGGACCACGTTCGCCGCGAAGAAGCAGCTCGCGAGCACGGACAACTCGGAGCCCGGGCGGATCGTGACGTACCGCTCCGACCCGGCGGTCGCGATCGCGGGCGGCATCACCTACGCCGCGTACACCTCGGCGCGCGACACGATCTCGGTCCGTCGGTCGGCGACGGCCGGCAGGACCTGGTCAGCCCCGACGATCATCACGCGCTCTGCGACCCAGTCCGAGCTGAGCCTGGCGGCGGCGGGCAAGAAGGCCGTCCTCGCCTACACGATCTCCGTCTCCGGCCGGATCAAGGTGGTCTACCGGCGATCGGTCAACCAGGGCGTCACGTGGGCGGCCCGGAAGTCGTTCGCGGCGCTCGGCACGGGCGAGTTCAGCATGAGCGCGCAGCTCGCCTACAAGAGCGGCGTCCTCGGGGTCATCTTCAAGTACGGCAAGCCGGGCGCCTCGCCGATCTGGTACCGGGAGAGCACCGACTTCGGGGGCACCTGGTCGGCACGCAGCCGGGTCAGCCTCCAGCACGGACCCATCACCGACACCGAGCCGGGAGGCGTCGCGATCCTCAACGGCGTGCGACTGGCGGGCTACAACCAGAACCGCCTCGAGGGCGCCGACGGCATCTGGGTCCGTCGCGCGACGCCGTAGTCAAGGGACCGGTCGAGGCCGTCGCGCCGGACGGCCCGACCGGTCGGTTCGAGTCAGGGAGTCGCAGACGCGGAAGGCCCGGGTGCCGACGATTTCGAAGCGGATCGATGCGACGATCTGATCGAGTTCGGCGCGGTCAGCCGCTGAGGTACCCGGCAGGTACATCGCGTCGATCACCTGCCGCTTTCCGTCGACGTCGACGATGTAGAACGTGTTGCGCTGCCCGATTCCGTGCACATACGGCTCGGTGCCGAATCCGCGGTCGATGACCAACCGACCGAAGATCGGGTCACTCCCCCCGCCATCTCGATCGCAGGTGGACATGTCGAGACCTTCCGGGATCGACCATTCCACCTTCTTCCCGGGGTGGCCGCCCACCGTCACGTCGGTCGGCGGGGAGGCACCGGGTCCGGCCTGTTCGAACATCGCAGTGGCGAGGTCATCGACCGTCGGCCCGACGGGCGGGACACGCTCGGTCCCCTGCCAATGGCAGCCACCCGTGTAGATGTTGTCGACGCGGCGTGGCGTGACATACAGGTCAAAGATGTCCGACTCACCGGCGGGGACTTCCTTTGCGATGCGCCACGGTTCCAACGGGGCGTTCCAGCCGGGCGCAGGGATCGTGAAGGTCAGCCGCGATACGACGCAGCATGGGTCGGTGATGGCATAGGTCGTCCCTGGAACGAAACTACCACCGGAGAAGTCCACGATGGGCGAAGGCGTGGGTGACGGTGACGAACTCGGACCGGGTCCCCCGTTCAGTCCGTCGCCGCTGCGGCAACAGGGAGTAGCCCGCGAACGGCGACGACCACCACAGCGGCGGCCGCGATCGCGAGCTTGATGCTCGTGTTCATGTCAAGGAACCTCCGCGCCGGTCCCCAGGAGCGGCGCTGTGGGGTCGTCGGGGAGCTGGTCGAGAACGGCGTCGAGGACGCGGTCCGGGAGGGCCGTCGCGCCCACCTCCAGCCACGACCGGACGATGCGCGTGGTGTCGCGATCGGTACTCATCGAGTCGCCTCCCGCGCCACCGGGCGCGCATCGGCGTCGAGCGCCGCACGCAGACCCACGCATCGCGTGATGAAGTCGGGAACGCACCGTCCCGGGAGGGATGCCGAGTGTCTCGGCGACCTCCTCGAGCGGCATGTCGAGGTAGTGGTGCAAGACGACCACCGCGCGGTGGTCGATGGAAAGTCGACGGAAGCCGCGTTCGAGCTGATCGCGATCGACGACCGTGCTCGTGCCATCCGCGACCGCCGGCTCGATGGCCGGCAGGGCGCGAAGGTTCGGCTGCCATTGGCGGGTCCGGCGTCCCTCGCTGTAGCAGGCGCGAACGAGGAGCCGGTACGACCAGGCGTCAAAGCGCGCCGGGTCGCGGAGCTGCGGGAGGTCTCGCCAGATGGTCAGCAGCGCCTGCTGCGTCGCATCCTCGGCGAGGTCGGTGTCGCGCAGGATCCTGTGCGCCACCGCGTGGAGCCGGTCGCCCACGCCGACGGCGAGGCTCGCGAAGGCCTCCTCGTCGCCGTGTTGCGCCCGGATCACGAGACTTTCGTCCACTGCCCTTCCGCCGTGGCGCCCGGCCGATCCGGGCGCTCATACCGTACGGGCGTCGTCCAGCCTGCGACGACTCAATCTCCGTGTCGTGAGTCGTGGACGAGGCCTGGCCGTCATGCCTGCCTGGGACCGGTCGCCTGGTGCGGGCATGAAAGGAGGGCCCGCCGCGCGAACGCAGCGGGCCCTCTCCCCAGGGTTATTTCGCCTTTGCCCTCATACGAATCCGATGGGCTCCTCGGACAATCGGTGGACGAGGGCGTCACCTGTCAACGAGACGCCGACGTAGGCGCCTCCGGGCCGTTCGGGCAGCGGCACGACAGTCGAGACGTGCCGGTCCGGGAGGGTGATCTCGAGGTCCACCGGACCATCGATGTCGACGTCGAACGCGTCAGCGAGGCTGATCTGGGTCATGGTCGTGACGCCGTCGCGTTCGTAGACCGTCTGGCCGTTGACACGCACTTCGATCGTGTCGTTGTCGAAGCCGTCCTGCAGGGCGACATGGAGGTTCCCCACCGCTCGTTCCTCCTCGAGACCGGCGATCGCGCCTCGACGGCCCCAGCCACCTCGTGTGCCCGCAGCCATCGACGAACCATGGGTTCGGGCGCTGCTGCATCAAGAGTACGCCAATTAGCAATAGTTGACCAACGGAAGGTAGACCGCGGCGCGGGTCGGCAGGCCCTCGCCGAACACAGACCGGCGCCCGGTGCCGAGAAATGAGCCCGTCCGGCCTCGGCACTACCGAGTTCTCTCGATGTGCGACCCCCGCCTTTAGAACGAGGATGCCTCCTGAACGACGGCCTCGACCCGAGGCCCAGGAGGCCAGCCATGTACCGACCAGCCGAACGGATCCTCGTCGACGATCGGATCCGCACCATGCGACGCGAAGCCGAGGCGGGCCACCTGGTGGCGCAGGCGCGTCAGGCAGCCAAGCGCTCGACGAAGGTCCGGCGCCAACGGACCGGGCATGTCGTTCGGGTTCCTGCGACGGCTGGTCGATCGGCTGGTGGCCGCTTGACCGTGACCGAACGCCACGGGGTGCCGGATATGCTTGCCGACATGGCCGGACGCGTCAGCAGCCCCGTGTTCGTCGGCCGGCACGCCGAGCTCGAAACGATCGAAGCGGCGCTGGATCGCGCGCAGGCGGGCGAATCCGTCCATGTGCTTGTCGCGGGCGAGGCCGGGGTCGGCAAGACACGGTTCACGGGCGAAGTGGCGCGCATCGCGCGTGGGCGTGGCTTTCGGGTCCTGCGGGGCGAGTGCGGCAACGTCGGCGGCTCCAGCCTGCCGTATGGCCCGCTCGTCGAGGCCCTCCGCGGGCTGGCCAACGACCTGGATCCGTCGGAGATCGCGACGCTCGCCGGGCCGGCAGCCGCGGATCTCGCCCGTCTGGTCCCGGGCTTCGGCTCGACCGACACCACGGCTCCGGCCCAGTCCGAGTGGGCCCAGTCACGCCTCTTCGAAGGGCTCCTCGGGCTCTTGACCCGACTCTCGGCGCGATCGCCGGTCCTCCTCGTCCTCGAGGACCTCCATTGGGCGGACGCGGCCACGCGCGAGACGATCGCGTTCCTCGTCCGGGCCCTCGCGAACGTGCCCGTGGCGCTGATCGGGACATATCGGATCGACGAGCTCCATCGACGCCATCCGCTGCTGCCGTGGCTCGCCGAGCTGGAGCGGGGCGGTCGCGTCCAACGCGTCGAGCTTCTCCAGATTCGATCAGCCGCGCCTCGCGGCCTTGATCGCGGCCATCCTCGGCGTCGAGCCGCGCTCGGACCTCGTCACCGACGTGTTCGATCGCTCGGACGGCAACCCGTTCTTCGCCGAGGAGCTGCTCGCTGCCCGTCGCCCGGGCACGACCGGACCTCGGCTTCCGCCGACGTTGCGCGAGATCCTGCTGGCCCACATCGCAAGCGCTCCGGACTCGGCCCAGCCCGTGCTCGGCGTCGCCGCGGTCGCCGGGCGACGGGTCGAGCACGACCTCCTCGCCCGGGTCGCAGGACTGCCGGAGGATGTGCTGCTCGATGGGCTCCGGGCCGCGGTCGGGAGCAACCTCCTGGTCATCGAGGCCGAGGACGGCGTCGAGCGCTACGCCTTCCGCCACGCGCTCGTCCAGGAGGTCGCGTACGACGAGCTCATGCCCGGTGAGCGTCGCGCCCGGCACCGGGCGTTCGCCGAGGCGCTCGAGGCGGCGGTGGCGGGGTCGGGAACATCCGATGCCGGCCACCTCGCCGAGCTCTCACACCACTGGGCTGCCGCGCACGAGGACGCACGCGCATTCGAGGCATCGGTGCGCGCGGGCGATGCAGCCATCTCGTCGTTCGCCTTCGGGGCGGCCCTCCAGGAGTTCGAGCGGGCGCTCGACCTCTGGGACGGCCTGGCCGACCCCGCCGAACTCGCCGGTTTCGATCGCGTCGAGCTGCTGCGGCGGGCGGGTCTCGCCGCGTACATGGCCGCGGACTACCGTCGAGCTGTCGCCCACCGGCGGGAGGCGATCGCGGCCGACACCGTCGCGGACCCGGTTCGCGCCGGTCTTCTCCGCGAGGAACTCGGCCGGGCGCTCTGGCTGATCGGCGACACCGTCGGATCGCTGGCGGCCTACCGCGACGCCGTCGAGACGATCCCCGTCGAACCGCCGACCGCCGAGCGGGCCCGCGCGCTGTCGGGGCTCGGCCAGATCCTCATGCTGCAGGCGAAGTACGTGGAGTCGCGTGCCCTGTGCGAGGAGGCGATCTCGATCGCTCGCACGGTCGGCGCCAGGGCCCAGGAGGGCCACGCGCTCAACACGTACGGCAACGACCTCGCGGCGCTCGGCGACTGCCAGGGCGGGGCCGCCGCTCTCCGGGAAGCGCTCGAGATCGCCCGAGAGGTTCGCAACGCGGACGACGTCGGCCGGGCGTACGTGAACCTCACCGAGGAGATGCACGACTGCGGCCACTCATCGGCCGCCCTCGCGGAGACGTATGAGGGCATCCGGACGGCCGAGGAGCTCGGGATCGGCCACTCGTATGGCTACTACATCCGCCTCGGCGGCGTCTCCTGCGCCTATGCGCTCGGGCGGTGGGACGAGGCGTCGCAACTGTTGAGCGACGCGATCGCGCGTGCTCCATCCGGCACTGGCGCCGAGCGCTATCGCCTCTCCGAGAGCTTGAGACTGCTCGTCAGCCAGGGGTCCGAGGCCGCCGACACCGGTCTCGAGCGAGCCGACGAACTGATCAACGATGTGTCCGAGGCCCAGTTCATGGGCCCGGTCCACACGGCGGGCGCAGAACGCGAGCTCTGGCGACACGCTCCACGGGCCGCCCTGGCGTACGTCGGGCGCGGCCTGGATTCCCTGGTCGGCACCGACGACCAGGTCGAGACGGCGCACCTGTGCCGGGTCGGGGCGTGGGCCGCGGCCGACCTCGCCGACGAGGGCAGGGCGACGCGCGACGGATCGGCGGTCACCGATGCGCGCGCGTGGTTCGAGCGGCTCGACGCGAACCTGGCGCGGGTCGAGGCTGCCGGGCTCGGCGACGGGCTGCGCCGGGAGCTGGCGGTCGATCGGGCGACGCTCGAAGCAGAGTCGAGCCGCCTCGATGGCGTCGCCGACGCGACGGCCTGGGCCAGGGTCGCGGACGCATGGGAGGAACTGGAGCGGCCGTATGTCGCTGCCTGCGCGCGCTGGCGCGAGGCGGAGGCGGCGATCCTGGGCGGCGATCGAGCGACCGCGACGCGTGCCCTGCAGGCAGCACACGCGACGGCCACGCGCCTCGGCGCCGGGCCGCTGCGCGAGGCCCTCGAAGCGCTTGGGGCGCCGGGCCCGGATCAGCCCGACGGCCGTGGAGGCGTCGGCGGACGACGCGCCCGTGGCCGACGCGACCCGTTCGGGCTGACGCCGCGCGAGCGCGAGGTGCTCACGTTGTTGGCGGATGGTCGGACGAACCGTCAGATCGCCGAGGCCCTCTTCATCAGCGAGAGCACCGCCGGCGTCCACGTGTCGAACATCCTCGGCAAGCTCGGGGTGGCGAACCGCGTCGAGGCGGCGGCGGTCGCGTTCCGGCTGGAGCTGACGTCGACGGAGCCAGGCGCCGGACCGGCCTGACCGGCCGAGGCGGCCGTGCCGAGCGCACGTTCCGGCAAGCTTGAGTAGACGCCGTACGATGGCAGGTGCCATGACAGCAACCCTCGGGTCGGCGACACCGGGCCCAGGCTCGCCGGATCTCGAGCAGGAGATCCGCTTCTGTCGTGCCGAGGACGGGGTGCGCCTGGCCTACGCGATCCACGGCAGCGGGCCGCCGTTGCTCGTCGTGTCGTGCTGGCTCGGCCATCTCCAATACGACTGGCAGAGTCCGGTCTGGCGCCACTTCCTCGACCAGCTCGGTGAGCTCGCGACCGTCATCCGCTACGACGAGCGGGGCTTCGGCCTGTCCGATTGGAACGTCACCGACTTCTCGATCGAGGCCCGCCTCGGGGACCTCGAGGCCATCGTGGCCGCCGCCGGCCTCGAGCGGTTCGCGCTGCTCGGGATGTCGGGCGGCTCATCGGTGGCTTTGGCGTATGCGATCGCGCACCCCGAGCGCGTCAGCCGACTGATCCTGTACGGCACGGTCTGCGGGGAGCCCGTCACCTGGTCCGAGGACAAGTGGCCGGAGGAGGAGACCTACCGGAGCATGATCCGGATCGGCTGGGCGAGGGAGGACCCGGAGTTCCGAAGAGTCTTCACGCGACGATTCATCCCCGACGCGAACGAGGAGCAGATGCGCTGGTTCGACGACCTGCAACGCATGTCGACCTCGCCGGCCAATGCCGTGGCGAGCCGGATCGCCCGCCAGGAGGTCGACATCGCCGACAGCATCTCGTCGATCACGGCACCCACGATCGTGTTGCAGGCCGTCGGCGACCGCTCGACCACGTTCGACAACGCCGTGACCGTGTCCTCGCAGATCCGCGGGGCCCGCCTCGTCCCGCTTCAGAGCCGCAATCACATCCTGCTCGCCGACGAGCCCGCCTGGGGCGTGTTCATCGACGAGGTGGCGGCGTTCATGGAGCCGGACCGGCGGGCACACGCCGAACGTACGCCGGAACGATCCGCCGAGGCCCTGTCGGCTCGCGAGCGCGACGTGCTCCGACTTGCCGCCGAGGGACGAACGAACGACGAGATCGCAGCCGCCCTCGGCCTGAGCGCCCGAACCGTCGAACGGCACCTCTCGAACACCTACGCGAAGCTCGGACTTGGTGGCCGGGCTGCCCGAGCGGCCGCAGTGGCGGAGTACCTCAGACACCAGCTCCGCTGATCGCCGACCTGCGTGTCGGCCGCCATCGCACGGTGGACGTCGCACGCGCGATTGGGTGGTGGCGCGGTTTCGCGGACGAGCTCGCCGCGCCTACGGTCGCCTCGATCGCCGAAACACGGCGGCTCGATGGCAGAGGTGTCCCAATGGAAGCAGCGGTGTTCACCGAGACAGAGGCCCGATTCCGGGCGGATCCGTCGTCAGCCCGATCGACGCCGACCGTGACGGCGACCCTGGTCAACGGGCGTGCGCGCCTGTCGGCCGGTCCGTTCAACTGGGACGCGGACCTGCCGCCCACACTGGGCGGCGAGAACCTCGCCCCGAGCCCGACGGCATACCTGCTGGGTGCGCTCGCCGGATGTGGGGTCGCGTTCCTCCATGACACGCTGGCGCCCAGGTTCGACGTGCAGCTCGACGACGTGTCGGCGGTCGCCCGATGTTCCAGCGACCAGCGCGGCCTGCTCGCGATCGACGGCGTCGCGCCGGACCTGTCTGACCTCCAGCTCGAGATCAGCGTCTCGTCGGCGTCGCCGGCCGATCGCGTGGAGGCGATGCTCGCCGCGTGGCGCGAGCGGTGCCCGATCTACCTGGCCCTGCTCAAGCCACAGTCGATCGCGCTCAGCACGGCGATCAACCCAGCGGCCGACTGATGTGGGCGAGGTCGGCTGTCGGCCAGACGATGACAGTCGTCAGTTGCCCATCTCCAAGTCAGGAAGCCGCGTCGGGCCCCCTCGGTTTCTTCGCGGCTGCCCAGATGCGTCGCGCCGTCATGGGCAGCTCCCGCATTCGCAGGCCGCTCGCGGCGGCGATCGGCGTTGGCGATGGCGGCGGGGCCGGGGAGGATCGGCGCTTCGGCCATCCCCTTGGCTCCGAACGGCCCGTCGGGCGCGGGAACCTCGACGATCAGGGTTTCGATCGGCGGGAGCATCGCGGCCTTCGGGACTGCGTAGTCCAGGAACGTGCCGGTCAGCAGCTGCCCGTGATCGTCATGGATGAGCTCCTCGCACAGGGCCCGGCCGATCGACTGGACCGCCCCTCCGATCATCTGGCCCTCGACCAGCGCGGGATTGAGCGCTCGGCCCACGTCCTGGACGACGACGTAACCGAGCAGCTGCACGGAACCTGTCTCCTCGTCGACGCGGACGTGGGCGAGATGACCGGCGACCGATGGCGCGAGGACCGAATGGGCGGTGGCGGCGTGCCCTTCGACCGGCGGATGCTTCCCGCCCCACGACTCGCTGAGCTCCTTCGCGAGATCGGCGACCGAACGCCCGATGTCGGGCGAGCCCCGCGGCCGGACGACACCGTCGACGATCTCCAGGTCACCTGGCTCGATCTCGAACTCGTCTGCCGCGACGCGGAGGAGCTGGTCGCGGGCCTCGGCGACCGCCGCCAGCACGGCGGGTCCTGAGCCGTACGTGATGGCGCTGGCGTTGCTGGTCGGCGACGGCGGAGCGGACGTCGTGTCGGCCATCACGATGGAGACCGCCTCGACCGGGAGGCCGAAGGTCTCGGCGGCGATCGTGGCGAACACACTCGTGGCACCACTCATGTCGACGACGCCGGTGATGACCGTGATCGTGCCATCCGGCTCGAGGCGACAGGTCGCTGCGGCGGGCTCCTTCGCGCCGAGCCACACGGCGATCGCGAGGCCGACGCCCTCGTCCGGTGGCAGGTCGCGCCGGCTCGCCCACATCGGGTGTGCGCGCAGTCGGTCGAGGCACTCGATGGCACCGATCCGCGGCCACGGCGTGTCGTCAACCATCGGATCGCCTTCGGCGACGAGGTTCGCCAGGCGGACATCGACGGGATCGAGTCCGAGGCGTTCTGACAGTTCGTCGACGAGCGATTCGAGGGCGAAGACGCCCGACGGACCCGACGGGGCCCGGTAGTTGCCCGTCGGGAACCGGTTGGTGTGGACGCCGAAGGCCCGGACGTCGAAGGCCGGCCAGCGGTACGGTCCGGTGATGAGCTGCGTGGCGAACCACTCCCACGACGACTCGGCGTATGCGCCGGCGTCGTAGGTCATGCGGGCCTCGAGCGCCTCGAACCGGCCAGTGCGATCTGCTCCGATCCGCAGGTCGATGACCATGCCCTGGGCAGGATTGGTGGCCGCGAAGTCCTCTCGCCGGGTCAGGACCAGTCGCACGGGCGAGCGAAGACGGAGCGCGGCCCCGGCCACGAGAGGCTCGATGACGACTTGCTTCCCGCCGAAGGCACCGCCGAGAGGCGCCGCCGTGACGCGCACCTTCGATGATGGGAGGCCGAAGATCCCTGCCAGCTCGTTGCGGGTCATGAACGTTCCCTGCGTGCTGGCCGTGACCGCGAGGGTGCCATCCGGCTCGATCCAGGCCATCGCGGCGTGTGGCTCCAGGTACGCCTGGTACGCCCAGCTCACGCGGAAGCGACCCTCGACGACGATGGCGCAGCCGGCCAGGGCCCGCGCGACGTCACCCCGATGCTCGTGGCCGCGGCTGAAGACCTGGGCCGAGGCCTCGTCGGCATCCGGTTCGATCGCGGCGAGGGCGTCGACGAATGGCGCCAGGGGCTCGACATCGACCTTGACGAGGTCGACGGCATCCTCCGCCGCCGTTTCCGTCTTGGCGATGACCAGCGCGAGCGGCTGTCCGGCGAAGACGGCCACGTCACGAGCGAGCGGCTCGTATCGCCGCTCGTCACCATGGCCGACGATCGGGAGGTCATTCGCCGTCAAGACGGCGACCACGCCCGGCGCGCCCAGGGCCTCAGCGGCATCGATGGAGCGGATGCGCGCGTGCGCATGCACGCTGGGCACGATCCGCGCGTGCAGCAGGCCCGGCACGGTCAGGTCACCGGCGTAGCGAGTCGCGCCGATGACCTTTTCGCGTGAGTCGATCCGCGGCCGCCGGATCCCAACGTATCGGGTCGAATTGGCGATGGCGGGCCTCCTTGCGGTCAGTCTACGAGGACGCGACCGGGCAATCAGACCCGTCAAGACTGGCACGGCAATCGCGGTCGCCCGAGGTCATCGGCTATATTGACGCCCCGGGCCGACATAGCTCAGCGGTAGAGCAGCTGTTTCGTAAACAGCAGGTCCTCGGTTCAAATCCGAGTGTCGGCTCCACTCCCCCCTCTTTGCGCGTGGCGGCAGTCATATGGCGCCAACTGAGAGCTGGCGATCGGCGCGGTCCTGGCACCCACCGGGTCTATGATCGCGGGCATGCCTCGAACGCCAGGCCGTTCCGTTCGGTTCACGCTGGCGGTCGCGTCGATCGTCGCCCTCCTCGCAGCCACCACGCCGGGACCTGTTTCCGGCTGGTCGACCGCTGGCGACGGCTACGCGACCCACGACTGGCTCGTGGACAAGGCCCTGGAGATCCTCGACGCGGCCGGCCAGCGCCCCGCGTGGTTCGATCGCGACCTGGCGCTTCCATACACCGACGACCCGGACACGATCGAGCGGAAGGCGGATCCCTCGCGGGGCTGGGAGCACGTGTACTACAAGGGGACGATCCACGGCGGTGCCGTCCAGCGCATCTCGGAGCACTACACGGCTGCCCTGGACGCCCTTGCGGCGGGGGACAGCGCGGCCGCGACCATCGACGTCGCCCTCCTGTCGCACTTCCTCGCCGACATCACTCAGCCCTTCCACACGGCACGGGCGGGGCTGGGGAAGTCGAAGCTGCACCGTTCCTACGAATCCGCCGTCAAGGCGCGAACCCGGACCATCGAGAGCGCCCCGGAGTGGGCCGACGCGACACAGGCGGTCACGACGGTCACGAACATCCGAAAGACGGCGGCGGCCACGGCCTCGTATTCACGGTCGCGCTTCGCCGACCTCTACCGGGCGTGGAAGACCACCGGCGACATCGACGATCCGACCGTGACCCGACTCACCGGAGAGGTGCTCAAACGCGCCGCGCGGGACTTGGCGACCGTGATCTGGTCGCTCGACCAGGGGATGGGCCGCTCACCCGACATGGCGTCGTTCAGCGCCCGCGTGCGGTGGGTCGGCGTTCGGCGCGGCGACCACCGACAGGTGATCCGTGCCACGGTGAAGGACGCCGACGGGAACGGGATCGGCGGGGCCGAGGTCCAGATCACGTGGCCACTCGCCGACGGCACGACGAAGCTCTATCGCACCTGGACCGACAAGACGGGGCAGGCGGTGCGGACGATCCTTGTCGGCAAGCTGCCGATGCTCCAGCGCCAGGACGTGCCCATCGTCGCGATCGTCAACGGCGCGACGCTCCAGCAAACCAGGTGGTTCATCCCGAGTCCGAAGCTCGATCGAGGCCGCGCCGGCTTCAAGACCGTGGTGAGCGACGCGACGCCGGACGTCGGCCAGACGATCCGGGTCACATCGCGCGCCCGAACCGAGTCGGGTCGACCGGTCCCGGGGCTCCTGGTGACCTGGACATGGGACCTCGGCGGCACGACGGTGCGCACGAGGGGTGTCACCGACGCCCGCGGCAGGGCGTCCTCGGACCGCCTCATCGACTCGAACCTGACGTCGGGAACGGTCTCGATCAAGGCGCATGTCCAGTCGTACAGCCGCGATCGCTACTCGTACGCGACCTTCAACCGCAACTAGGGCCCGGCCGCCGTTGCCGGCGATGTCAGCGCGCTCCGCGAACGGCCAATCGGACCTTCAACGGGTTGATCCCGTACGGGAGCGGCCGGTTCGGGGCCAGCTTCGGGCTCAGGAGCTCGAACTCACGCTGTCGGAGCAGCTCCGCGAGGCTGGCCGTTCCTAATACGAGGGCGAGATTCCGGCCGGCACACTGCGCGCCGCCGCGCGAGAACACGTTCATCTGCCAGTCGGCGTCTGCCGTGCCGTCGAGCCAGAGGTCCGGTGCGAACCGGTTCGCATGCGGCAGCCGACGCGCGCGGTGGTGGGCGGACACGGGAATGAGGACCTTCGCGCCGATCGGCAGCGTCTCGCCGTACCACTCCGTCTCGGCCGCCGTGACTCGCACGAGCATCGCTGCCGCGGGCCAGAGTCGAACGCTGTCGAGCATGCAGGCGCGCACGAAGGCAAGGTCGGCGAGCCCGGCGACCGTGCCGGGGCCGTGGGTGGTGTCGGCCATGCGAATCTCGGCAAGCGCGCGTTCGTGCGCGGCGGGATCGGTCGTGAGCAGCGCCAGCGCGTTGAAGACCGCGATGCGAACCGCGTCGAGCGCCATCAGCCAGAACGGCACCTGGCCGTTCGGCCGGGTTTCCGCCTGCGTGGGCGCGGATGCGAAGAGACTGACGAGCGTGCCGGGCTCGGCCGCGGCCACGTACCGCTGGATCCGTGCGTCCATGGACGCTCGGAGCCGTGCGTTCCTGCGTCGATCCCAGACCTTGAGCCCCAGCCAGTCGCCATCCCGGCGCAATCGGCTGTGCTCCTCGCTCAGCTCCGTGTCATCCGCGGCCGCATCGCCGAGAGCGCAGCGCCGCGAGATCCTTCGAAAGGCCGCGAGCGACCGCTCGTAGTCGAGGACGCCGCCGTCCGCCAGCATCGCCGTGACCTCCTCGTGGACGACCCTCAGGAATTGCTCCGCAAGGCGATGGGGTTCGTGCCCGTAGTCAAGCACGGCCTCGTTGAACGGCCGGCGCTGGGCATGGAGGTCCGGCGGTGAGCCGTTGAGCACGTCGGGTGCGAACTCAGAGAACAGCCGCCGCTTCTCGTTGACGTTCATTGCGTAGACGGACACGGGTGACCCCAGGACCTGGCGGACGTCGCCGGCCGCGAGGACCAGCAGCGTCTGTCCCCCGATGCTTCGGAGCATCACCGGCCGGCCGGCGTAGCGCTCGGTCAGACGCTCTACCGTCGCCACGCCGCGCCCTGTGTCCAACCGGGTCGCCACTTCCGCCCAGAACGGCAGCGGGATCAGGAGCCCCCGGAGCAGGCTCGGTAGCTGGTACGTCATCGTGAAGCGGACGCTCTCGCCGAGCGAAGCACGCGGTAGCTCTGAGGTCATCCCTTCTCCTCATGGAGCGGCGACCCATTATCGCAGGGCCTCGTCTCGGCGCTTCGAGGCGCCCTCGCGAGCGCGACGGGTGCCAACCGCGACGGGTACGGCCGCGGTGGTCTGGCCCTCGCGTTTCCTCGACTATCTCGGCGACCGCATCCCGATAACGGGACCAGGAGTTCGTGCGCGGCGTAGTCACGCACGCCGCGCACGAATGCGGGTCCGACTCAGTTGCTGAGGAACCCCTGGAAGTGACTGATGTGGTTCGGGTCGGGGAGGAAATCGGTGACGCCGGCACCTCCACCCCGAAGTTCCTTGTAGGCACCTGTCCCGCCACCCTCGACAACCCAGCTGAAGGCCTCCGTTCGCGCGTCCAGGTCGATGAAGATCTGTCGCCCGATGCGGAAGGTCCCGCCCTCATCCTTGGGCGAGCCGCGGTCATCGGCGCAGGTGAACGTCGTCACGACCGCGATGTGGATGTCCCGCTCGCTTCCGGGGTCGAGGAAGTCGAAGCTCTCGGGACCGTTCTGCGCGGTCCCATACCGGCAGATAAGGCCACCTGTGGACGAGAACGGTCCGGTGAAGGGATAGCTATCGAAATACGTGGTCTCATCGATCCGGACTGGCTGGGGTCGCCCCGATGCGCCGACCGGGACGATGACCGTGCTGAGCGCCAGGGTGGCCGTGACGATCGCCGCGATCGCACCGGCGACTCGCTTCGAGGTTCGCATGGTGGACTCCCTTCCTAGGTGAGCCCGGCTGATCGTCGGGCCGTCGACGGTAGAGACGCCCCACCCCGGCCCTCGCGTTGGTGCGAAGTTCGAGCCAACGCGTCGCCTCGGAGGAGCGTCTCTGTATTCGATGGCCCCGACCGTGTCGGCGCTTCTCGCAGGAGGATCGGCAGATGCTCAGGTACCGATCGACGGGATCGACCAGGTGCACCTCATGAGCAGCCCGACGGCCAAGGACTGGCACCCCTCCTGGAGCACGTCCAGAGCCGGCAGAAGAAACGATCCGCCTCCGCCGACGCCGTCGTTGCCGCGCCGTCGATGATGTGTTCCATGCCACGTCGTTCGATCCGGTGATCCAGGCAACGGCGGCGTCGGCGTCGGCCGATCTCGAACTCGTCGAACGAGCTCAGAACGGTGACGCGCGAGCGTTCGAGACGCTCATCGAGGGGCGGTTCTGGCGCCTGAACCGTCTGGCGCTGTCGATCACGGCCAACGAGGCGGACGCGCGCGACGCGCTCCAGGATGGGTGTCTTCGTGCGTGGCGGGAGTTGCCACGATTGCGTGATCGCTCGCGCTTCGACCCGTGGCTGTGGCGGATCGTCCTGAATTCCTGCCGCAGCCTGATGCGTGGACGTCGACGCGTCCACATCCACGAGATCGCGATCGTCGACGATCAGTCGATGGACAGCCGTCTTGGCCCAGGCCGGGCCCGGGCCTGGGTGAGGCACTCTCCGAGAGCGACCTGATCCGGCGAGCGTTCCAGCGGCTCGACGCCGACAAGCGAGAGATCCTCATCCTCCACCACGTCGAGGAGCGTCCCGTCAGCGACATCGCGGGCCTCCTGGGCATCCCGGAGGGGACCGCGAAGTGGCGACTCCATGCCGCCCGGCAGGCGCTCGAGCGCGCCCTTGAGGTGGAACGACGATGAACAGCCAGCGGCCGCTTGGGATCTCCGATGAGCAGATGCGCGACGCCCTGACCCGGCACCCGGATCCCGAGGACATGGCGGACGACCTCGCCTTCATCGTCGCGTCGGTGGACGGCACCCACCAGAGCCGGTGGTCGCCCGGCTGGACGATCGGCGGGTGGGCGAGGACGAGGAGGGCGGCCGTCGCCGTCGCCACCCTCGCGGTCCTCGTCGGGCTTGCCATGGCGTTGGCGGTCTTCATCGGCTCGCGCCCTCGTGTCCCGCCGCCGTTCGGCCTGGCACGATCAGGGGCTCTGGTCGTCGAGTTCGGCGGACGCATCGGCGTTATGAAGCCAGACGGGACGGGCCTCTCCATGTTGACGTCCGGCCCAGCGAGCGACAGCTACCCGACCTGGTCGCCCGACGGCACCAGGTTTGCATTCACCTCCTATCAGGAGGGCTCGTCCGCTCTGATCGTCATGGACGCCGACGGCGGCCACCGGATCATGCTGGCGGATCACCTCCTTGGGGGCATGTGGGTCGGAGGGGGCGTGCGGTTCGGACCGGATATCGGGCTCACCTGGTCGCCGGACAGCAAGCGCATCGCCTTCTCGGCCAGGATCGGCGACGCCCCCGAAGAGCAGATCTACGTGACCGATGCCGACAGATCGGGTGCAACCAGGATCGGCGAATCCGACGTGTACGGCATCTCTCCGAGCTGGTCTCCGGACGGCTCCTTGATCGTGTTCAAGCGGATCTATCAGTGCTGCGGCGTCCCGCCCGACTCACTTTGGCTGATCGGCGCGGACGGATCGAACCCGCACCAGCTATCGGCCACGACGGGAGCTCGAGAGGCGCTGACGGGAACGGCATGGTCGCCCGATGGCAAGCGGCTGGCGTTCCTCGCACCGGGGACCGATCTGAACCTCGACATCTACGTCATCAACGCCGACGGGAGGGGTGAGACGAACATCACCCGCAGCCTCGAGGACGAGTTCTTTCCGAGCTGGTCCCCCGATGGTAGGAAGATCGCGTTCAGTCGTGTCGCGCTGGGCGCCTCGTCGTTGGGAACCGGAGTCTTTGTCGTCGATGCCGATGGATCGAACCTGGCCCGGGTCCCCACCGGCACCACCGTCGTCAGCACTCTCCTCTGGTCGCCGGACGGATCCCAAATCCTCGGCTACCTCGAGGGCGGTCTCGGCGGTGCCGACGCGATCGCCGTCCTCGACCCGACAGGACGGACTCCCCCGCTCGATATCCCGCTGCCCGGAGCCGGGAGTGCCTCCTGGCAGCGGCTCGCTCCGTGACGGAAGACCTGCGACTGGACCGACCACTGGCCATGATCGGGATGTTCGCCTTCGCGATCTGGAGCGCGTGGGTCCTGGTCTCGGAGGTCTGCGACTAGCCGCTCGAGATCCGGCCTACGACCCTGCCTCCGGCTCGGGCGCATAGAACGTCGTCGTGTTCGCGACGGCGCGGGCGGCCGCCTCGGGATCCGCACCGGCAGCCCGGTTCGCGTCGCCCCACGCCTCGCTGCTCCTGCGCGAGAAGTCGCGTCCATCCGGCGAGAGCTGCCAGGCGACCGGATCGTCCGGCCGTGGTGCTCCCTGAAGGTGGAGCGAGAGCCCCAACAGGCCCCCTTCCCAGCCGACGCCGACGGCGCCCGGCCCGTACTCCGCCCACATCTCGTCCGGCACGACCGCGATGTGCTCGAGCACGAATCGGGTCACCCCGTCGCCGACGGTCGACAGCCGGACCTCGACGATCGATGCATCGACCTCGGTCGCTGGGCCGTACTCCCAGGTGACCTTGAGCCGATTCGGCTGGTCGCACTCGACGATCCGGCCGCCGGCATTGCCCTCGAACTGATACCGACCACCCAGGCGGTAGTCCCCGCTGATCGGCAGGAACCATCGGCCGATCCGCTCCGGGTTCGTCAGCGCGTCCCAGACGTCCTCGATGGGCGCGGGGTACTCGCGCTGGAGCGTGACCGAGCGGCCGACGCCGGCCGGGACGGTTCCCTCGCCCACTTCGCGCTTGACGGCTTCGATCTCACGGACGATGTCGATCATCGGGTCTGCTCTCCTTTCGAGTGGCGGCGACCGGGGCACGCAGGCGGCGCTCGCGCTTCCCACGGGCGAGCTCGGTCGCGAGCGAGTCGAGGCGCTGGCCCCAGAACCGGCGGAAGTGCTCGAGCCAGTCGTCGAGCTCGTGGAACGGCTCGGCGTCCACCGCATAGAGGCGGCGGGCGCCCTCGGCCCGGACGGTCGCGAACCCGCTGTCGCGTAGGACCTTCAGGTGCTGCGACACGGCTGGTTGCGAGATCCCGAACTCGGCCTGGACGACCGCGGTGATCGCCCCGGACGGCAGCTCGCCATCGGCGAGCAGCTCCAGGATCCGGCGGCGGACGGGGTCTCCGAGGACATCGAACGCGTGCACTGCCTGAATGTACAGGCACGACTTATATAAGTCAATCCTTAGATACTTGGGGATCAGCAACCCGCACCGCTCCCGTAGTGTTCGGGAGTCCATGCCACCCATCCTGACCGAGCCGACACTTGCCACGGCCGTCACCGAGCTGACCGCGCGGGACAAGGACCTCGCGGGCGTCGTCGATCGCTTCGGGCCCCCGCCGCTGTGGGCTCGGCCGCCGGGATTCGAGACGCTCACGCACATCATCCTCGAGCAGCAGGTCTCCCTGGCATCGGCGCAGGCGGCGCGCGACCGCCTCGTCGCCGCGACCGATCCGTTGACGCCGACGGCATTCCTCCGACTCGATGACGAGCAGCTCCTGGCCATCGGCTTCAGCCGCCAGAAGGCCCGCTATGTCCGACTGCTGGCCGCCCGGCTCGTCGACGGCTCACTGGACCTCGACGCCCTGGACGCACTCGACGACGACGCCGCGCGAGCGACGCTTCTGGAGCTCACAGGGGTGGGCGCCTGGACCGCCGACGTGTACCTGTTGATGGTCCTGCGTCGTCCGGACATCTGGCCGGTCGGCGATGTTGCGCTCCAGACAGCCGCGGTCAACGGTCAAGGGCCTGCCGACGCGGCCCGATGCCATCGCGATGGAGACGCTCGCCGAGCCGTGGCGTCCGTGGCGGGCGGTCGCCGCGCGTTTGCTCTGGCACGACTACCTGGGACGCCGCGGCCGATCCTGAATTCGGGCGGCCGCCGGCGACGGCGACCCGGGGCGCGATCGAGTCTTGACGTGCCTTGACGGCCGGTGTAGCGTGTTATCGTTCCCGTTATCGATAACGGAAACGATAACGAGCCCCAGCCACGACCGTGCGGCCACCGTTCCGAGCCCGGGACCGGCCAGCGCAGGAGGAGCCCGCGTGTCGCCACGGTCCGGCTGACCTCGAGCCGACACGAACATGTCGAGGGATGGCCCCCGATGAGGGAGGAGGTGCCGATGGTGTCAGGGTCCGCCTGACCCGCATCGAGGCAAGGCCGGGTGCGTATCAGAGGGTTTCGCAGCAGCCTGGACGGTGGAGATCGACGCCAGGCGCGCGAACCGCGACTTCCAACCACACACCGGAGACGGAGACCAAACCATGACGGCTTCGCGATTGCTTACGAGGATGGCCATCAGTGCGGTGGCCCTGATCCTGGTGGCGGGTTGCTCCTCCTCGGGAGCCTCGACCGCACCATCGGCGGCGGCCCCTTCCGCAGCGGCCCCTTCCGCCGCAGCTCCATCCGCGGCGGCGCCGTCGCAGGCGGCCATCACGTACAAGGACCTCACCGTCGGATTCATCCAGACGGGCTCCGAAGGTGGCTGGCGCGCCGCCAACACCGCGTCCTTCAAGGACACCGCTCTGGAACTGGGCATCAACCTGAAGTTCTATGACGCCCAGAACAAGCTCGAGAACCAGATCTCGGCCTTCCGCAACTTCATCGCCGACAAGGACGTCGACGTCATCATCCTGGCCGCGCTCGAGGCAGCCGGTTGGGACCAGGTCCTGCAGGAGGCCAAGGCGGCCGGCAAGACCGTCGTCATCCAGGACCGCCGGATCGACGCCGATCCGAGTCTCTATGCCACCTACATCGGCTCCGACTTCGTCGAAGAAGGCCGCAACTCCGCCATCGAGATGTGCAAGCTCCTCGAGGGCAGCACGAAGAAGAACGTCGTCGAGCTCGTCGGCAACGTCGGTTCCTCGCCGGCCATCGACCGGGGCAAGGGCTTCCGGGAGAAGATGGCCGACTGCGGCATCACCGTCACGAAGAGCCAGACCGCGAACTGGAGCGCCACCGAAGGCAAGGACGTCATGGCGGCGTTCCTCAAGGACAGCAAGGACATCCAGGGCGTGTTCGGCCAGAACGACGAGATGGGTCTCGGCGCCGCGCTTGCCCTCAAGGACGCCGGGATCAAGCCCGGCGTGGACGTCAAGATCGTCACCGTCGACGCCACCAAGGGCGCCTTCGAAGCGATGATCGCCGGCGTGATCAACGTGGCCGTCGAATGCAATCCGCTGCTCGCCCCGCAGGTCTACGAGGCTGCCCTCAAGGCGGCAAACGGCGAGGATCTGCCGGAGTGGGTGCCCTCGATCGAGGGGATCTTCCGGCAGGAGACTGCCGCGGAGGACCTCCCGTCGCGCAAGTACTAGGCAGGTAGACGTCACGGTCGGGAAGCGACGCATCGCGCCGCTTCCCGACGCTTCGCAACAGCACGCCAACACGTAGGGTTATGCCGTGTCTGAGACTGGCCTCCTCCTGTCCATGCGCGGCATCGAGAAAGCGTTTCCAGGCGTGCAGGCCCTCGAGGGCGTGGATTTCGACCTGGCACCAGGTGAGATCCACGCCCTCGTCGGCGAGAACGGCGCAGGCAAGTCCACCCTGATCAGGGTCCTGACCGGCGTCGAGCGCCCGGACGCGGGCACCATCACGCTCGACGGGCAGGAAGTCCAGGTCCGATCCCCCAAGCACGCCCAGTCCCTCGGGATCAGCACCGTCTACCAGGAGATCAACCTCTGCCCCAACCTGTCGATGGCGGAGAACATCCTCATCGGCCGGGCGCCACGTCGCTGGGGTCGGATCGACTGGAAGGCGATGAACCGCCGGGCCGCCCGGATCCTCAACGACCTTGACATCGAGGTCGACGTCACGCAGCCCCTCGGGTCCTACTCGGTCGCGATCCAGCAGATGGCGGCGATCGGCCGGGCGCTCGACATCTCGTCGGCGCGGATCCTCATCCTCGACGAGCCCACCTCGAGCCTCGACGCCCACGAGACCGAGCAGCTCTTCGGGGTGATGCGCAAGCTGCGAGACTCGGGCATCGCGATCGTCTTCATCACCCACTTCCTCGACCAGGTCTATCGCGTCGCCGACCGGATCACGGTCCTGCGCAACGGGCGACTCGTCGGCACCTACGCCCCGCAGGCCCTGCCCCGCTTCGAGCTGATCGCCAAGATGCTCGGCCGGAACCTCACCGAGCTCGACGACATGTCGAAGATCAAGCTCGCGACCAGCCAGCAGGGCACCGGCGACGTGCGCCTGGCGGCCAGCCAGGTCGGCCGGACCGGCTCGATCGAGCCGTTCGACATCGAGCTGCGCGCGGGCGAGGTCGTCGGCCTGGCCGGCCTGCTGGGCTCCGGCCGGACCGAGATGGCCGGCCTGCTGTTCGGGGTCGACAAGCTCGACAGCGGCACGATCACCGTCGACGGCAAGCTCGTCGAACACCACTCGCCGATCGGCTCGATCGACCGGGGCGTGGCCCTCTGCCCGGAGGACCGCAAGGCCGAGGGGATCGTCGACGACCTGACCGTCCGCGAGAACATCGTCCTGGCCGTGCAGGCCGGTCGAGGCTGGCTGCGGTCCCTGAGCCTGTCGGAGCAGTACGCGATCGCGAACAAGTACATCGGCCTGCTCCGGATCGCGACGCCGTCGCCCGACCAGCCCGTGCGGACGCTGAGTGGCGGCAACCAGCAGAAGGTCATCCTCGCGCGCTGGCTGGCGACGAACCCGCAGGTCCTCATCCTCGACGAGCCGACCCGCGGCATCGACGTCGGCGCCAAGGCGGAGGTCCAGCGCCTGGTCCTGTCCCTCGCCGAGGACGGCAAGGCCTGCCTGTTCATCTCCTCGGAGCTCGATGAGGTCCTGCGCACGAGTCACCGGATCGTCGTCCTGCGCGATCGGGTCAAGGTCAACGAGTTCTCGGGTGAGGTCGGCGAGTCCCTGATCATGCAGACGATGGCGGGGTCGGACACGTGAACCGGATGACGTCGACGGTCTGGCAGCGGTTCGCGGAGAGCAAGCTCGTCTTCCCGCTCATCGTCCTCGCGGTCATCCTGCTGTTCGACCTGATCTTCGATCCGGGCTTCTTCACACTCTCCGTGATCGACGGCCACCTGTTCGGCAATGTCGTCGACATCTTCCGGAGCGGCTCGACGGTCATGCTGCTCGCGATCGGCATGACCCTGGTCGTCGCCACGGGCGGTGTCGACCTCTCGGTCGGCGCGGTCATGGCGATCTCGGCGTCGATCGCCGCCCTGCTCATCGATCCCAACTTCAAGGCGCTGACCCACGATCCCAACTTCTCCGCCGTCCCGCTCCCGCTCGTCTTCGTCATCACGTTGTCGGTGGCGGCCCTGTGCGGGCTGTGGAACGGGCTGCTCGTGGCGTACGGCAACATCCAGCCGATGGTGGCGACGCTCATCCTGATGATCGCGGGCCGCGGCATCGCCCAGCTGATCACCGACGGCGTCCGGATCCAGATCTTCTACGAGCCGTTCGCCTTCCTCGGCAACGGCTGGGCCATCCTGCCGGTCTCCCTGTTCGTCGTCGCGATCGTGTTCGTCGTGGCGTGGGTGCTGACGCGGAAGACGTCGCTCGGCATGTTCATCGAGTCGGTCGGGATCAACGCCCGCTCGAGCTTCTTCAGCGGCGTGAACGAAAAGCGCGTGAAGCTCTTCGCCTACATGTTCTGCGGCCTCTGCGCGGGCATCGCCGGGCTGGTCGCGAGCTCGAACATCCAGACGTCGGACGCCAACAACATCGGGCTCAACCTCGAGCTCGATGCGATCCTCGCCGTCGTCATCGGCGGGACGGCGCTCGGGGCGGGCGGTCGTTTCTCGCTCTTCGCGGCGATCGTCGGGGCCGCGGTCATCCAGGCCATCACCACCTCGATGTACGCGATCGGCGTCGCGGCGAACGCCCTGCTCGCCATCAAGGGCATCGTCGTCATCGTCGTGATCCTGCTGCTCTCGGATCAGGTCCGGAACGCGATCCGCCGCCTGGCATCGCAGCGTCCGAAGACGGCATGACGGCGCAGGTCGCGAGCAAGGCCGGCGTTCCGATCGGGGCGCGCCTCGGGCGCTACCGCCGCTTCGCGCCGCTGTCGGCGACGATCATCCTGTTCGCCTTCGCGTATGCCTACGGCGCGATGATCTACGACGGGATGCGGGACCCGCAGATCTTCCTGAACCTCCTGCGGGCCAGTCCGTTCCTGCTCATCAGCGCGATCGGGATGACGTTCGTCATCCTGTCCGGCGGGATCGACCTGTCGGTCGGCGGCGTCGTCGCCCTCACGACGGTCGCGTCGGCCGCGCTCCTGCGCAACGGCGGCGTGGACCCGTGGGTCGTGATGGGGCTCATGCTCGTCATGGGCATGGTGATCGGGGCCACGATGGGCTTCTTCATCACGTACCTGGGCGTCCAGCCGTTCATCGCGACGCTGGCGGGCCTGTGGGTCGCGCGCGGGCTGTGCTTCTGGATCAGCGACGACGCCATCGCCATCCACAACCGCTTGTGGGACGTCCTGGCGCAGACCCGGATCCTGATCCCGGGCCTCGCAGATCCGGTGACCAAGCAGGGCCCGTTCGTGTCCATCCTCGTGGTCGTCGAACTGGTCGTTCTCGCCGTCGCGATCTACGTCGCGCAGTACACCGGGTTCGGACGGACGGTCTACGCGGTCGGCGGGAACGAGGCCTCGGCCCGGCTCATGGGCCTCCGGGTCAACCGCACCAAGATGCTCGTCTACACCCTCAACGGGTTCTGCTCGGCCCTGGCCGGCATCGCGCTCAGCGTCGATGTCGGATCCGGACACGGGCTCTATGCGATGGGGCTCGAGCTGACCGTGATCGGCGCGGTGGTGATCGGCGGCACGCTCCTGACCGGTGGATCCGGGTATGTCATCGGCACGCTGTTCGGGGTGCTTGTCATCGGCGTCGTGCAGACCCTCATCCAGTTCAACGGGCAGCTGAGCTCGTGGTGGACCCCGATCGTCGTGGCGACGCTGACGCTCATCTTCATCGGCGTCCAGAGCTTCCTGGCGTCACGGAGCGGGCCTCGGTCGACGGCCCGGCGGGCGTCGACCGAGGTGGCCGGTCCGCCGCCGGCCGCGGACCCGGCGATCGGGAACGAGGCGACATGACCGGCCGGCGCGGATGGCACTGGATCGTGGCGATCGCCCTGGTCCTGAGCGGCTGCGAGTACGTCGTGCTGCCACCCGAGGCGAGCGCGCCGGTCGGAGGAGGGACCTCGAAGGGCTGGTCGGCTGTCGCGACCGCCGTCGGGCCCGCCGAGTCGGGCGACCTCCGGATCGACCTCGCGATCCACAACGAGACCGGCGACTGGAGCGTGATGGCCGCCGTGGACGGCCGCCCTGCGGTCCTCACCTCCGGCGACGGCAGCCGCACCGACTGCGCGACGGTCCTCGTCGGCTCGGGTGGCCATCGCCTTGCGCCCGGCTTCCGGATGCAGGGCTTCATCGCCGGTCCCAAGACCGCGTTGAAGACCGAGCGGATCCGCGTCGAATGCGCCGGCGCGACCGCCAGCCCGGGCTCGAAGCTCTCGCTCGATTACGCCTACCAGACCGGCGAGTACGACTACTACGACGCGAAGACCACCGGGACCGAGGGCAAGCTCGAGGTCAACCTCGACGAGCTGGCGGCCGACCTGACCTTCCCGGTCGCCGAACCCGTCGACGGCCTGATCCAACCGGCCGACGCCGAGATCCCCGCCCTCAATGACGTCGTCCTGACCCTGACCGACGCCGTTCGGGACGACAAGGGGCTCGAATTCTCGTGGCAGACCTCGAACCCGGGCGAGTACCCGACGATCGTGCACGTCGGCAACCCGCCCGTCATCGGGGCCGACGGGATCCTGTACGGCTACTACGAGAGTCCCGACCTGGCGTCCGCACCGGTGACGCCACCGGGCGAGACGGCCGACTGGAAGACGAACGTCGCGGTCCCCGCCGACGTCAAGGGCTTCTACATCCTGCTGAGCGTCGAGGCGAAGAAGCAGCGCACGTTCGTGAACTACGCGATCGACATCACCGACAAGTGACTCAGCGGGACTCGGCCGCCTGGACCGTCGGCGACGGCCGGCCGGCCCGGGTCGGAGGGGTCAGCGGTCGTGCGACCGCCGGTGCGCTCTCGCGGATGATCAGCTGGGTCGCGAGCGTCAGGCTCCGGACCGTCCCCCGCCCGCGCGCCTCGCTCGCGATGCCGAGGATCTCCCGGACGGCCAGCTCGCCGAGTTCCCGCAGGGGCTGGACGACCGTCGTCAGCGATGGCGTGAAATGCGCGGCCTCGTCGAGTCCGTCGAAGCCGACAACAGCGATGTCGTCCGGGATCGCGATCCCGCGCGCGTGAGCCACGCGCAGCACGCCGAGCGCCATCTGGTCGTTCGCGACCATGACGCCGTCGAGATCCGGCGCCTCCGCCAGCATCTGCTCGAACGCGGCCTCGCCGCTCGCCGGCGTCCACGTGCCGGGCACGACCGGTCCGGGCTCGAGGCCCGCATCGCGCAGGGCGTCGCGCCAGCCATCGTGCCGGTCCTGGGCCTCACGCCAGGGCAGCGGGCCGGCCAGGTGCCCGATCCGTCGGCGACCGAGCGCGATCAGATGCGCCGTGGCCTGTCGGGCACCGCCATAGTTGTCGATGACGATCGTCGAGAAGGCGGGCGACGGCTCCGATTTCAGGAAGATGATCGGCGGGCAGGAGGCCGGCAGTTGGGCCCGGACCGTCGCGATGTTGGTCCCGAGCTGGGGCGCCGCGAAGATGATGCCCTCGACGCGGTGCGCGATCATGAATTCGATGACCGGCCCGATGTCGACCGTGTCGGTGCTCTCGATCTCCTTGAGCAGGATCCCGTAGCCGGATGCCTGGGACTCCTCGGTGATGCCGTTGAGCGTCTGCGCGACGCCGAAGTAGCGCAGGCCGGCGACGACGACGCCGAGCGTCTGGGATCGGCGCTGGACCAGGCTCCGCGCCACCGCACTTGGCTGGAAGCCGGTCGCCGCGATCGCCGCCTCGACGGCCGCGCGCGTCCGGGGCGAGACGTCCGGGCGCTTGTTGATGACCCGCGAGACCGTCTGGGTGGAGACCCCGCACATGCGGGCGATCTCCTTGATCGTGATGCGGCTATGGTCCTGCAATGGTCTGTCCCCAGCGGGTGCGGAGGCTTGCCTCGTGTCCGTTCGGATGCTACGGTACCGTCAGCGTGAACGTTAGCGGGAACGATAACGGAACGCGCAACGGTCCACAAGTGTCGTGCCCGCCGAACGTGGACCACCTGGCGGCGGGGACGCCGCCAACGAGTCTAAGGGAGCGACGGTGAGCCGGTACGCGATCGGGGTCGATTTCGGGACCGGTTCTGGTCGCGCCGTCCTCGTCGACGTCGCCGACGGGTCGCAGATCGCGACGGCCGTCGAGCCATATCGCAACGGCGTCATCGACGAGCACCTCCCCGCTCCGGACGAGGCGGTCGTCCTGCCGCCCGACTGGGCGCTCCAGGACCCCGACGACTACCTGCGCGTCCTCCAGACGGCCGTCCCGGAGGTCGTGCGGGCCGCGGGCGTGGATCCCGCCGACGTCATCGGGATCGGCATCGACTTCACCGCCTGCACGATGCTGCCGGCCACCGCCGACGGCACGGCACTCTGCCAGCTGCCCGCGTTCCGTTCGAACCCGCATGCCTGGGTCAAGCTCTGGAAGCACCACGCCGCCCAGCCCGATGCGGACCGGATCAACGAGGTCGCACGATCGATGGGTGAGGCCTGGCTGGACCGGTACGGCGGCAAGATCTCGTCGGAGTGGTTCTTCTCGAAGGCGCTCCAGATCCTCGACGAGGCGCCCGAGGTCTACGCGGCGGCGGACCGCCTGATCGAGGCGGCCGACTGGGTCGTCTGGCGACTCACCGGCGTCGAGACCCGCAACGCCTGCACCGCGGGCTACAAGGCGATGTGGTCCAAGCGCGACGGCTTTCCCGATCCGGCCTACTTCGAGGCACTCGACCCGCGCTTCGCGGACGTCGTCGACACGAGGATGCGCCGCGACCTGTCGCGGGCCGGCGAGCTGGCCGGCGGCCTCTCGGCCGAGGCGGCGGGCTGGACCGGCCTCCCGGTGGGGACCGCGGTCGCCGTCGCCAACGTCGACGCGCACGTGGCCGTTCCGGCCGCGACCGTCACCGGGCCCGGCACGATGGTCATGATCATGGGCACGTCGACCTGCCACATGGTCCTCTCGCGCGACGAGCGGACGGTGCCGGGCATGTGCGGCTGCGTCGAGGACGGCATCATCCCTGGCTACTTCGGCTACGAGGCAGGCCAGTCGTGCGTGGGCGATCACTTCGAGTGGTTCGTCGAGCAGGGCCTGCCGGAGACCTACCACGCCGAGGCTCGCAGCCGGGGCATCGACATCCACAGCCTCCTCCAGGAGAAGGCCGGGCGCCAGCAAGTCGGGCGAGTCGGGGCTCATCGCCCTCGACTGGTGGAACGGCAACCGATCGGTCCTGGTCGACGCGGAGGTCGGCGGGCTGCTGATCGGGATGACGCTCGCGACCACGCCCGAGGAGGTCTACCGCGCGCTGATCGAGGCGACGGCCTACGGGACGCGGGTCATCATCGAGACGTTCGAGGCGAACGGCGTCCCGGTCAACGAGGTCGTCGCGTGTGGCGGCCTGGCCGAGAAGAGCCCGCTCATCCTCCAGATCTACGCCGACGTCACGGGCCGCACCTTCCGGGTGAGCGCCTCGGATCAGACCCCGGCCCTCGGGTCGGCGATGTTCGGGGCGGTCGCGGCGGGCGCCGCCGCGGGCGGCCACGCGACCATCGAGGACGCCGCGCGTGCCATGGCCCGGCTCAAGGACCAGGCGTACGTCCCGAACCCGGCGAACCACGAGGTCTACGACGTCCTCTATCGCGAGTACGTCCGGCTCCACGACTACTTCGGGCGCGGCGACAATGACGTCATGAAGCTGCTCCGGGGACTGCGTGCCCGGGCGAAGGCGGTCGATCGGGTCGCGGTGGGGGCCTGACTGATGCGACTCGAGGCGCTCCGCGAGGAGCTGGTCCGGCTGCATGCCGAGCTGCCCCGTCACGGCCTGGTCGTGTGGACGGGCGGGAACGTCAGCGCCCGTGACCCCGAAACCGGCCTCGTGGCCATCAAGCCGTCCGGCGTCCGCTACGAGGACCTCACGGCCGAATCCATGGTCGTCCTCGACATCGACGGGCGCGTCGTCGAAGGCGCGTTCCACCCGTCGTCGGACACTGCGAGTCACCTGTACGTCTACCGCCAGCGCCCGGACGTCAACGGCGTCGTCCACACCCACTCGCGCTACGCGACCGCCTTCGCGGCCGTCGGCCGTCCGATCCCTGTCTACCTCACCGCCCATGCCGACGAGTTCGGCGGCGAGATCCCGTGCGGCGGCTTCGCCCTGATCGGCGACGAGGCGATCGGCGCGGAGGTCGTCAAGGGGATCGGGCAGTCCCCGGCGATCCTGCTGAAGAACCACGGCGTCTTCACGGTCGGGCCGTCGGCCGAGGCCGCGGTCAAGGCCGCGGTCATGGTCGAGGACGTCGCGGCCACGGTCTGGGCCGCGCTCCAGATCGGGACGCCCGAGGTCCTGTCCGACGAGATCGTCGCCCGGCTGCACACCCGATACACCACGAGCTACGGGCAATGAGCCCGACCCAGCCGACCTCGGGCGGCATCGACCTCGGGGCCTACGAGGTCTGGTTCGTCGCGGGCAGTCAGCCGCTGTACGGACCCGAGACCATCGAGGCGGTCGCGGAGCACGCCCTCGTCGTCGCCGAAGCCCTGGGCGCGTCGTCGTCGGTCCCGGTCCGGGTCGTGGCCAAGCCGGTCGTGACCGATTCGGAGGGCATCCGGGCGCTGTGCCAGGAGGCCAACGCGACGCCCGCCTGCGTCGGGCTGATCGTCTGGATGCACACCTTCTCGCCGGCCAAGATGTGGATCGCCGGCCTGGACGTCCTCCAGCGCCCGCTCCTCCACCTCCACACCCAGTACGACCGCGCGATCCCGTGGGACGCCATCGACATGGACTTCATGAACCTCAACCAGGCCGCCCACGGCGACCGGGAGTTCGGGTTCATGGCCGCCCGGATGCGGCTCGAGCGCAAGGTCGTGGTCGGCCACTGGTCCGATGACGAGGTCCAGGAGCGTGTCGGTGCCTGGTCGCGCGCCGCCTGCGCGAAGCGCGACTGGGAGACCGGGCGCATCGCGCGCTTCGGCGACAACATGCGCGAGGTCGCGGTCACCGAGGGCGACAAGGTCGAGGCGCAGCGCCGGCTCGGATACAGCGTCAACACCTATGGCGTCGGCGACCTCGTCGCGGTCGTCGACGGCGTGTCCGAGCCCGACGTCGACGATCTGATCGCGACCTACATCGAGGAATACGAGATCGCCGCGGCCCTGTGCCCGGGCGCCGAACAGGCGGCATCGTTGCGCGACGGCGCCCGCATCGAGATCGGGCTGCGGCGCTTCCTCCACGACGGCGGGTTCTCGGCGTTCACGACGACCTTCGAGGACCTCCATGGGCTGACCCAGCTCCCCGGGCTCGCCGTCCAGCGGCTCATGCGCGACGGCTACGGCTTCGGGGCCGAGGGCGACTGGAAGACCGCCTCGATGGTCCGGGCGATGAAGGTCATGTCCAGCGGCCTGCCGGGTGGCGTGTCGTTCATGGAGGACTACACGTACCACCTCGACGATGGCGGCGACCTCAGCCTCGGGGCGCACATGCTCGAGGTCTGCGAGTCCATCGCCGGTGCACGGCCGCGGCTCGAGGTCCATCCCCTCTCGATCGGCGGGAAGGAGGACCCCGTCCGGCTGGTGTTCGACGCGCATCCGGGGACGGCCGTCCTCGCCTCGATCGTCGACATGGGACAGCGGTTCCGAATGGTCACGACCGTGGTGGACGTGATCGCCCCGGAGCGACCGCTGCCGAAGCTGCCGGTCGCCCGCGCCCTCTGGCGTCCCCGGCCGGACCTCAAGACCAACGCAGCCGCGTGGATCCATGCCGGCGGCTCCCATCACACCAGCCTTGGCTACGCGGTGACGCCCGAGCATCTCGCGGACTTCGCGGCGATGTCCGGGATCGAGTTCCTGCTCATCGACGAGCACACCGCACTCGATCGCTTCCGGGACCAGCTCCGCTGGAACGATCTCTACTACCTCCTCGCACGCGGTCTCTGACGCCGTTCGGTCGTCTTTCTCGCGCGGGCCGGACCGGGATCTCCTCCCACGGTCCGGCCCGCGATCCATCTCCGGTCCGGTCGTCCGATCCGTGCCATCGTTGCCGGGGCCGCATCGGATGAGCGGCCCCGAACGCAGCGAAGGAGCACGACCGTGACCACCTGGGCCGAATTCGAGGCCGCCGCCCCGGCGCTCGCGGCGCGCGGGCGCGAGCTGCTCCGTCGCGGCGACGCCGACGAGGCGTTGCTGGCGACCGTTCGCGACGACGAGCCGCCGCGCATCCACCCGATCAACGTGGCGATCGTCGATGGGCATCTGTACGCCTTCATCCTGGCGTCCGCCAAGCGGGCGGACCTCGAACGCGACGGCCGGTACGCGCTCCATACCCATCAGGACCCGGCCGCGCCGAGCGAGTTCGCGGTCCGCGGCCGGGCCTCGCTCGTGACGTCCGCCTCCGCGCGGTCGGCTGCCGCTGCCGCGTGGTCGTTCGAGGTCGACGACACGTACACGCTCTTCGAGTTCTCGATCTCGTCGGCCCTGCTGGGCGAGCGCCCGACGGCCGACGACTGGCCGCCCCGGTACACGAGGTGGAGCGCCGCCTGACGGCGCGCGATCTCGCTCCAAGCGTTCAGATTTCGATACCGGCCTTCTCACCGTGTCTTCAGGAACGGTTGCGATAGTGGGTTCTCCCGGCTGATCGACAGCCATCCGACCCAACCCACCGCAACGTGAGATGTGCCGCCATGACCCAGACCGTTCCGCCGGAGTCGCCGCGCGACCTGCGTTCCCTGCCCGATCCCAACGATGCCCGGGCGATGACCGAAGCGATCCTCTTCGAGGTCCGACGGGTGATCGTCGGCCAGGACGCGATGCTCGAGCGGATCCTCGTCGGGCTGCTGTCCGGGGGACACATCCTCCTCGAAGGCGTCCCCGGGCTGGCCAAGACCCTGACGATCAAGACCCTTGCCGATGTCCTCGGCGGCTCCTTCAAGCGGGTCCAGTTCACCCCGGACCTGATGCCGTCCGACCTCGTCGGCACGCGCATCTACCGCCCCGGTGAGGCGACCTTCGAGACCGAGCTCGGCCCGGTGTTCGCGAACTTCCTGCTCGCCGACGAGATCAACCGCGCCCCGGCCAAGGTCCAGTCGGCGCTGCTCGAGGTCATGCAGGAGCACCAGGTCACGATCGGCCACACGACGTACCCGGTCCCGTCGCCCTTCATCGTCCTCGCGACGGAGAACCCGATCGAGGCAGAGGGCACCTATCCCCTGCCCGAGGCCCAGCTCGACCGGTTCATGCTCAAGATCCTGCTCGACTACCCGAACGCCACCGAGGAGGCGCAGATCGTCGCCCGCTCGCTGCGCCGGGACCTCCCGCCGCGCGAGATCCTCGACACCGACGGCCTGACCGCGCTGCAGGCGAAGGTCGACGAGGTCTACGTCGACCCGCGGATCATCAGCTACTCGGTCGCGCTCGTCGAAGCCACCCGGCGCCTCGCCTACTGGGGCGCCCCGGAGCTCGAGTCGTACGTCGCCTACGGGGCCAGCCCGCGCGGCTCGATCAACCTCGTCCACGGCGCACGGGCCCTCGCGGTCCTGCGCGGTCGGCGGTACGTGCTGCCGTCCGATCTCGTCGAGCTCGCGCCCGACGTCCTGCGTCACCGCCTGGTGATGAGCTACTCCGCGCTGACCGACGGCATCACCCCGGACTCGGTCATCACGCGGGTCCTCGGGCTCGTCAAGGCGCCGCAGCTCGACATGGCCGCGGAGCCCACGGCGTGACCGACCTGGCACGGGTCGGCAGCCGCAGCCGGACGCCGGCCCGGCCCGGCCCGGGGCCCGTCTCGGACGACCTCGTCAAGCGCCTCGAACTGGCCCTGACGCGACGCGTCGGCGGCCGGATGGCCGGCGACCATCGCGGGCTCGGTCTGGGCGTGGGCCTCGAACTCGACCGCCTGCGCGCGTATGAGCCGGGCGACGACGTCCGCCGGATCGACTGGAACGCGACCGCCCGCAGCCTGGTCCCGCAGGTCCGCGAGGACGTCCCGGATCGCCAGCTCACCGCGTGGCTGCTGCTCGACGTCTCGCCCTCCATGCACTTCGGGACGGCCGACCGACGCAAGGCCGACGTGGCCGAAGGCGCGGCGCTCGTCGTCGGGCGGTTCGTCGCCCGGCGATCCGACCGGCTCGGCGTGATCGCCTTCGGGTCGGGCGACGGGACCGGCGACCGGATCTCGCCGCCGGCCGGCGGCCGGACCGCCATGGCCGGGCTCCTGCGCACGCTCGCGAGCGACCCGCCCGACGAAGGCGGCGGCCCGACATCGATGGCCCACGCCCTGCGGACCGTGGCGGCGTCACGGACGACGGCCGGCCTGGTCGCGATCGTCTCGGACTTCCGCGGGCCGTTCGACTGGCGACCCGCCCTGACGTCGGTCGCCGCGCGCCACACCGTGCTGGCGATCGAGGTCATCGACCCTCGCGAGGGCGCACTCGTCGACGTCGGCGAGCTCACCCTCATCGACCCCGAGACGGGGCGGACGCTTCGCGTCGACACCTCCGACCGCCGACTCCGGCAGGCCTTCGAAGAGGCCGCAGGCGCCGAGCGGGAGGTCGTCGGCGCCGAGTTCAAGCGCCTCGGGATCCGTCACCTGCGACTCACCACCGAAGGCTCCTGGCTGGCCGACCTCGCGCGCGGCCTCGATTCGACTGGACGACTGACATGACCTTTCTCGCGCCGCTCCTCCTCCTCGGCCTGTTGCTGGTCCCGATCCTGCTGGGACTCTATGTCTGGGCCCAGCGCCGTCGGACTCGCTATGCGGTCCGGTTCACGAACCTGGACCTGCTCGCGAACCTCGCGCCACGCCGACCGGCCTGGCGTCGCCACATCCCGCCGGTCGTCTACCTGGGGGCCATCGCGGCCCTCGCATTCGCCCTCGCGCGACCGACCATGGTCGTGGCCACACCACGCGAGGACGCGACCGTCCTGCTGACGATCGACGTGTCGGGTTCCATGCGCGCGACCGACGTGTCGCCCACCCGCCTCGACGCGGCGCGCGAGGCCGCCCGATCGTTCGTCGCCCAGCTGCCCGAGGGCATCCGCGTCGGCATCGTCGCGTTCGCCTCGACCGCGGAGACGCTCGTCGCGCCGACGACCGATCGCGTCGCGATCGAGGCCGCCCTGCAGAGCCTTGCCGCCCGGGACGGGACTGCGATGGGCGATGGGCTCATGCAGACGCTCGACCTGGCCGAGCAGATCCAGAAGGGCGACAAGGACGCGCCGACCGCGTCGGCGGCCCCGGACCCGTCGGCTGCGCCCGATCCATCGACAGCGCCGGATGCCTCGGCGGCGCCGGATGCGTCGGCGGCGCCGGATGCGCCTGTGGACACGCCCTCGGGCGAGCCCCTGGTCGCCGCGATCCTGCTCTCCGACGGCGCCAACTCGGTCGGCGAGACCGAGCCGCTCGACGCGGCGGAACGTGCTGCGAAGCTCCACGTGCCGGTCTACACGATCGCCCTCGGCACCCCCGATGGCGAGGTCGAGGTCCGTGACGACGCCGGCGAGCTGCACACGCTGCAGGTGCCGCCCGACACGGAGACCCTCGCCCAGATCGCCGAGGTCACCGGTGGCACGGCGTTCGACGCCCCGACTGCCGAGGACTTGAGCGCTGTCTACGACAACCTCCAGTCCCGGGTCGGCTATGTCGACGAGCGCCAGGAGGTCACGTCGTGGTTCGCCGCGGCCGCCCTCGTGCTGGTCGTCGTCGGGGCCGGGCTGTCCGCGCTCTGGTTCGGCCGGCTGCCCTAGCGCCCGGGCGTCGCTGCCCGGCGCGGTCCAGACTGGCGGCGTGACGCCCGAAGAGCGACGCGACTTCATCGTCCGCAACACCACGCCCGGCACGGCGCCGGTCGTGCCCGAGATCACGCTCCTCGTCGGCGGTCTCGCGATGCCGCTCTGGGAGCAGGCCGCGCTGGCCGACGCGCGGCCCGCGGTGCCGCCGCCCTACTGGGCCTGGCCGTGGGCGGGCGGGCAGGCGCTGGCGCGGTTCGTGCTCGATCACCCGGCGATCGCCAGCGGGCGGAGCGTCGCCGACATCGGCGCGGGCGGCGGGATCGTGGCCATCGCGGCGGCGCTCGTCGGTGCCCGCGAGGTGACCGCGATCGACATCGAGGCCTTCGCGGTGGAGGCCTGCCGCCTCAACGCGGCGGCCAACGGGGTGACCCTGGCCGTGTCCGAGTCGGACCCGACCGGCACGGACGCGGGCTGGGAGGTGGTCCTCGCCGGCGACCTCTGGTACGAGTCCGAGCTGGCCGCCCGGATGGAGCCGTGGCTCCGGAGCCTCGCGGCGCGCGGTGCCACGGTCCTCATCGGCGACCTCGGCCGCGCGTACCTGCCGGCCGAGGGACTCGTCGAGCTGGCGCGCTACACGGTCCCGACGACCGACGACCTCGAGGACGCGGCGTCGAAGGAGGTCCGCGTCTTCCGGGTCCTCGGCGCCTGACGCCCCAAGGCCCGACTGCCCTACGGCAGGCGCCGGCTCCCGGCACTCGTGATCGCCGCCTGTCGGCGCGCCTCGAGGAAGGTCCGCTCCGCGCCGTTCGAGGTCAGCTCGAGCGCCCGTTGGTAGGCCGCGACGGCCTCCGTCCAGCGCTCGAGGCGACGCAGCATGTCGGCCCGGGCCGCGTGCAGGTACGGGTAGGTGTCGAGGGTCCCGTCGGCCGCGATGCCGTCCATCATCGCCAGGCCGACCTCGGGCCGGTCGGCCATCGCGACCGCCACCGCGAAGTTGAGCTGGACGACCGGCGACGGGTCCATCCGGGCGAGCGCCGCGTACAGCGCCGCGATCTGGGCCCAGTCCGTGTCGGCGGCGGTCGCGGCCTCGTCGTGGAGCGCGGCGACGGCCGCCTGGAGCTGGTACGGACCGGGCCGGCCGGCCGCCAGCGCGCGCTCGACGAGCGCCCGGCCCTCGGCGATCCGGGCCGCGTCCCAGCGCGATCGGTCCTGGTCGTCGAGAAGGACGAGCTCCCCGTCCGGCCCGACCCTGGCCTCCCGGCGAGCGTCGTGGAGGAGCATCAGCGCGAGGAGGCCCATGACCTCCGGCTCGTCGGGGAGCAGCGACCGCACGACCCGCGTCAGGCGGATCGCCTCGCTCGAGAGCTCCCGGCGCACGAGGACGTCGCCGGAGGACGCGGTGTAGCCCTCGTTGAAGACCAGGTACAGGACCTTGAGCACGCCGCCGAGCCGCTCCGGCAGGAGCGCGAGGATCCGGGACCCGGTACGGGATGCCGGCATCGCGGATCTTCCGCTTCGCACGGACGAGGCGCTGGGCGAGCGTCGGCTCCGGGACCAGGAAGGCCCGGGCGATCTCGGGCGTCGTCAGGCCGCCGAGCGTCCGCAGGGTCAGCGCCACGCGACCGTCCAGCGGCAGCGCCGGGTGGCAGCAGGTGAAGATCAGCCGGAGTCGGTCGTCGGCGATGTCCATCTCATCCTCAGCGGGATCGGGGGCGAGCGCGGCGAGCTCCGCCTCGATCTCGGCGTCGCGCTCGAGCGTCCTGGTCTTCTCGCGCAGGCGCGTGCGTCGGCGGATCCGGTCGATGGCCCGGTTCCGGGCCGTCGTCGTGATCCACGCACCGGGGTTGTCGGGCACGCCCCGGACCGGCCACGTCTCGAGCGCCGTCACGAACGCCTCCTGGACGGCCTCCTCGGCGAGGTCGAAGTCGCCGAGCACCCGGATGAGCGTCGCGACCGCCCGGCCGGACTCTTCGCGGAACAGGCGGTCGACGATCTCGTGAGCGGCGGCGGTGTCGGACAAGGCGCGGACCGGGACCCCGGGTCAGTTCGCGGCCGACGCCTCGGCCGGGCGAGCGTCCCGACCGCTCGCCGCGAGCTCGAAGATCGGACGGATCTCGATCGCGCCGTGGCGGGCGCCCGGGATGCGCGCGGCGTAGTCGATGGCCTCGTCCAGGTCGGCGGCCTCGACGAGGTAGAAGCCGCCGAGCGCCTCCTTGGTCTCGGCGTACGGGCCGTCGGTGGCGATCGTCTGGCCATCGGTGACGCGGACCGTCGTGGCCGTCGCCGTCGGCTGCAGGGCCTCGCCGGCCTCGTACGCCCCGCGCGTCCTGAGGAGCTCGGAGAACGCGTCGTACTCGCCGAATTCGGCCGCCATGACGTCGTCGGGGACGTCGGCGGTGGGCTCCTCGGTGTAGATCAACAGGATGTAGCGCATGGGTGGGCGCCTCCTCAGCGGTGCGGCGGGCGCTTCGGTCCGGCCGTCACCTTCACGACGAACGGCACCGGCCCGAATCGACCGGATCGCTCGCCATCCACGGCCCTGTGGCGTCCTGCCCGGGCATCATGTGCCGGTCGGTCCCGCGTGTCGAGGGGTATCGTTCGAGCATGGCGACGCCGAAGGAGATCCTCACGGTCGGCGGCCGCGAGGTCGCCGTCTCCAACCCGCAGAAGGTCTACTTCCCGCGGACCGGGCACACGAAGCTCGATCTCGTCCGCTACTACCTCGCGGTCGCCGACGGGGCGCTGAAGGGCGTCGCCGGCCGGCCGATGGCGCTCAAGCGGTTCGTCGACGGCGCCGAGGGCGAGCCCTTCTTCCAGAAGCGGGCGCCGGACAACCGGCCTGACTGGATCCGGACCGCCGAGCTGACGTTCCCGTCCGGGCGAACGGCCGACGAGATCGTCCTCGACGACGCGGCCGGCCTCGCCTGGGTCGTCAACCTCGGCTGCATCGACCTCAACCCGCACCCCGTGCGCGCCGACGACCTCGACCACCCCGACGAGCTCCGCGTCGACCTCGACCCCGTCCCGGGCGTGCCCTGGTCGCAGATCCGCGAGGTCGCGCTCGCGACGCGCGAGGCGCTCACGGACGTCGGGCTGGTCGGCTGGCCGAAGACGTCCGGCTCGCGCGGGATCCACATCAACGTCCGCATCGAGCGTCGCTGGACGTACCCGGAGGTCCGCCGGGCGGCCCTCGCCCTCGCCCGCGACGTCGAACGGCGGGTGCCGGACGCCGCGACATCGAAGTGGTGGAAGGAGGAGCGCCACGGCGTCTTCCTCGACTACAACCAGAACGCCAAGGACCGGACCGTCGCGTCCGCGTACTCCGTGCGGCCGCTGCCCGATGCGCGCGTCTCGACGCCGCTGACCTGGGACGAGGTGCCGACCGTCGAGGCCGAGGCGTTCACGCTGGACACCGTCCCGGCGCGGTACGCGGCGATCGGCGATCCGGGCGCCGGGATCGACGAGGCGGTCGGCTCGCTCGAGGCGTTGCTGGAGCTCTCGCACCGGCACGAGACCGAGGGCCTCGGCGACGCCCCGTGGCCGCCGAACTACGCGAAGCAGGCCGGCGAGCCGCCGCGGGTCCAGCCGTCGCGCAAGCGCAAGGCGGACGCCGAGTACGAGGGCGGCCGCGGCGAGGCGGGTGGGCCCCCGCCCGAGGTCGCCGCGGAACGGGCCAAGGCCGTTGCCGCCGGCGACCCGAACGCCGGGCTGCCCACCGAATGGGCCGGTTCGAAGCCCACGCCGACCGGCCGGCGCAAGACCTCGATCCCGGTCATCGAGATCGCCCGGGCGGCGACCAAGGCGGAGGCGCTGGAAGGGCTGGAGCGCTGGAAGGCGCGCCATCCGGCCGCCGCGGCCGCCCTCGAGCCCGCCGACGTCCTCGTCGACGGGATGCGTGGCCGCTCGTATGTCTGGTACCGCGTGCGGGTCAACCTGACCCACGTCCCCGAGGCCGAGCGGCCGGCCCAGGAGCCGCTCGAGGTCGACTACGACCCGTGGGCCGGCTACGAATGGCCGGACCGGGCCGGCCAGCTCGAGCGCTCGCCGCGGCGACCAGCCGAGAAGAAGCCCGGATGAGCGCGACGCGACGGTGGCTCACCGCCTGCGCGATCGCGCTCATCGTGGCGGGCTGCACGTCGTCGGCTGCGTCAACGGCACCCAGCCCGGTCGCGCCGTCCCCCGCCGGTTCGGCCAGCGGCATCGCGCCATCGCCGAGCGCGGATCCGGCGCTGGTCACCACATTCCTCAAGCGTCTGCGGGATCCGGCCGCGCGCTATCGCGTCGACCAGACGCTCGATGTCGTCGTCGGGCAGGCCTCCTCGACCGCGAAGTCGCACTCGGACGTGTCGGGCGACGACCGGCTGGTCGTCTCCGACAGCACCGTCGGCGGCAAGACGACCCACTCGGAGTACCTCCAGGCGGACGGGGAGGCATACCAGCGCGTGGGCGACGAGGACTGGCGCTCGGTCGGGCCGGCCCAGGCGATGGCAGTGCCGTTCTCGTTCCTGAAGGCGAGCGACCTGCGCTCGACCGGTCGCCAGGTCCAGGCCGGCGAGTTCCTCGAGGCGTTCTCGCTCGCGCAGGTCATCCCGATCGGGGAAGCCGTCGCGGAGTCCCTCGGCGTCACCGGTGGCACGGCGAACGTCGTGCTGTTCGACTGCTTCCTGCTGGGCGACGGCAGCCCGGTCCGCGTCCAGGTCGGGCTCCAGCTCTCCGCGGCCGACGGGAGCGACGCCGGCTACAGCACCATCGAGCAGGACTACAGCGAGTTCGGCGGCGACATCGTCGTGGAGCCGCCGGTCGGCTGACCTGCGGCGACGGTCAGCCGGGCGCGCCGGTCGCGGCGACGACGGCCCGCGTCAGTCGGTCGGTCCGGAGCGCGTCCTCGTAGCTCGAGAGGACTCGCGACCCGTCACGCGACGCGACGGCGTCGAGGAACGCCTCGGCCTGCACCTCGTACGGGTCGCGCCCGGCGGGCACGTGCTCGACGGTCCGGCCGTCGTCGAACGTCGCCTGCCAGCCGCCCTGCCCCCGTTCCGGCTCGGGTCGGAGGGTGGTCAGCAGGTCGTCGGACACGAACTCGATCTCGATCCGGCTCGAGGCCAGCCGACGGGTGTTGGCGAACGACCCGATGGCGCCCCGGTCGAACCGCAGGAGCGCAGCGGTCGCGTCCACGACATCGATCGACGGCGGCGAGGCCGCGGGATCGCGCGTCGAGACCGCACCGAGCACCTCGGCCTCGCCCAGGAGATGGCGGGCGAGGTCGTAGAAGTGCGTCGCCTGCTCGACGACCTGGCCGCCGCCCTGGTCCACGCGGCCCCACCACGCCGGGGGTGGCGTCGAGCCGAGCCAGCGCGCGACGACCATCCGTGGCGGGAGCGCGGCGAATCGGCGGCGGATCTCCGACACGACCTCCAGGCCGCGCAGGTGATAGCCGACGGCGACGACCAGGCCGGAGCGCTCGATCGCCGCCGCGAGCCGGGCGGGACCGTCGGCATCGGCGGCGGCCAGCGGCTTCTCGGCGAGGAACGGGATGCCGCGCTCGACCAGGCGCTCGCCGATCTCGACGGCCCGGTGGGGCGGCACGCACAGGTACACGGCGTCGGGCCTGGCCTCGTCGAGCATCCGGTCCGGGTCCGGGTACGCCGCGCCGCCCCATCGGGCGGCCACCTCCGCCGCCCGCTCGGGCGAGCCCGACACGACGCCGACCAGCTCGGACCGACCGAGGCGCGCCAAGGCATCGAGGTGGATCCCGGCGATCCAGCCGGCGCCGATGAACGCGACGCGCGTCGTCATCGGGCCAGCTCAGCTCGCCCCGAAGATCCGGGCGATCTCGAAGGGTGCGGTCTCCTCGAGCTGGTCGTATCGACAGTCGGACGGCGGCTTGTCGGGGCGCCAGCGCTTGAACGTCGTCCCGTGGCGGAAGCGATCACCCTGGAGATGGTCGTACGCGACCTCGGCGACCCGCTCCGCGCGGAGGGGCTCCCACGAGAGGTCCTTGCCGCGGTTCCAGCGGGACGTGGCGCCCGGCAGTCGCTGACCGGACGCATCCGCCTCCCCGTAGCCGGCCCATTCGGCCCAGTCCTTCCAGGGATGGTTCGTCAGGGCGTCCTCACGCAGCGGGGCCAGTTCCGCGGTGAGCGCCTCGCGCTTGTCCCAGGTGAACGACGAGGTGACGCCGACGTGATGGAGCGTCCCTGCGTCGTCGAACAGCCCCAGCAGCAGCGACCCGATGTGCGTGCCCGGCCCGTTCTTGTGCCAGCGGAACCCGGCCACGACGCAGTCGGCGGTGCGCTGGTGCTTGATCTTGAGCATCGCCCGCTTGCCCGGCTGGTACGGGGCGTCGAGCCGCTTCGCGACCACGCCGTCGAGGCCGGCGCCCTCGAAGCGCTCGAACCAGTCGCCCGCGGTCGAGCGGTCGCGCGTGGCCGGGGTCAGGTGGACCGGCGGCTCGACGCCGGCCAGTGCCGCCTCGAGGCGGACCCGTCGCTCGCTCTGCGGCGTGTCCCGCAGGTCCTCGTCGCCGAGCGCCAGCAGGTCCCAGGCCACGTAGCTGGCGGGCGATTCGGCCGCCAGCATCGCCACGCGCGAGGCGGCCGGATGGATGCGGAGCAGGAGCGCCTCGAAATCGAGTGACCCGTCGCGGGCGATGACGATCTCCCCGTCGAGCACGCAGCGCTCCGGCAGCGAGGCCAGGAGCGGCGCCGCCAGCTCGGGGAAGTAGCGGTCGAGCGGCTTGAGGTCGCGGGACTGCGTGTAGAGCGTGTCGCCGTCGCGGAAGACGAGCGCCCGGAAGCCGTCCCACTTCGGCTCGAACAGCCAGCCCTCGTCGCTCGGCAGGCCGTCGACGGCCTTGGCCAGCATCGGCTCGATCGGCGGCTCGAACGGGAGGCTCAGGTCGGACACCGCCCGAGTGTACGCGGGCCCGGGAGCGTCATGGCAACGTCGCCAACGCCGCGCGCGCACGCTCGCGCCCGAGGTTCCACGAGAACGCCGAGCGATAGGCGGGGTCGGCCGCCAACTCGATCCGGCGCATCTGCAGGATCCTCAGGACCCGGCCTTGCTCCGACGCCGGGAGTCGCCCGAGTGCGTCGACCATCGCCGGGATCGCGTCATCCGGCAGCACGGCGAGGTACGCAGCATCCAGCCCTGAATGGCCGTCGGGCGGCACCAGGGTCGGGATCGACGACCCGTTCGATGTTGCGCGCCGCCACGAAGGCCGCCGGCGCGACGAGGTTGAGCCCGACGAGCGCGACGACACCGAGCACGGCGAGCGCGTGGCCGAGCCAGCGACTCAGATCGGCCAGCACGAGGCCCGTCATGAGGACGAGGCCGGCGCCCATGGTCACGATCGCCGCGAGGACGTACAGGCGGAGCTCCGTCCACCCGTAGGCCGCCTGGTAGAGACCCAGCCGGAGCGCTGCCGAGACCAGGACGACCGCGGTCAGCGCGATGAGCGCGACGAGTGCAGCGAGATACGGCCGTGTGCGGCGCTCGACCGTCGCCTCCAGGACCACGACGACGGTCGAGGCGAGACACGCCGCCGCGACGAGTTCGAAGAAGCCGCGCCGCGCGTATTGCGCGTACGTGATACCCGCCGCATCGAGCGTGTCGAGCCCACCGAACAGGTAGGCGACCTGCAGGCCCACGAAGGCCCCGACGACGAGGTCGACGACGACGAGGATGACGAGCGCCTCTGGCAGGCCGAGCGAACGGGGTATGACGAATGGGCCGCTGCGCGCGGCCGCGCCGAGCGAGGCGCGCTCGAGGTCCGGCAGGCCGGTGGCCGCGACCGAGACCAGTCCGGCGAGCAACCACGCGGCGGCCAGCGTGAAGAGCGCACGACCGGGCAGGTCGCCGAGGTCGACGCGGAACCCCAGCAGATCGGCGATCGCGTCCCGGAAGATCGGGTCGGCCGATGCGAACAGGACCACGAAGATCAGCGCGAGCGGCAGGCCGATCACGAGCCCGCGACCGACCGGTGCGAACCAGCCGGCAAGGACCGCGGCAGCATCTCGCGCGTCGGCCTGGTCCGGTCGATCGCACGGGCGGCTCCCACGAGCACGGCGTCGAGGCCCCAGGCGCCCATCGTCGCGATGACCGCCGCCGACCGCCGCGTGACCGCCAGGCCGGAGATGGCGGCCAGGGAGGCGCCGGTCAGCGCCACCGCGAAGAGCGCATCCATGACTCCCAGGAACGGGTCTGCCCGGATCGCGACCAGCACGGCCAGGAGGACAGCGGCAACCGGAAGCCACGCGTCAAGTGGGTCGAGCGCCCGCCCGGATCGTCGGATCGCCCAGCCGGCCAGCAGGACGGCCGTGACCAGGATCGGCACGCCGACCCCGAACGCCGACCCATCGAGCGCGAGCTCGGCGAGCAGGCCGAGCGCACACCCGGCGAGCAGGACGCGGCGCGCGACGAGGCGGTCGTGGGATCGGGTCGGGGTCATCGGGCGGAACCTCGGCATCGGGCCGGGCGGTCGGGCTGCACGACGCCGGCGGTCGGGTCTCGGACGGGGCTGGTCGGGCCGGTGTGTCGCGAGGAACCCGGATCGATGCCCTCGCGTCTGCGCGATGCCCCGGGGGCCGACGCCGCTCGGCGTCGCATCCGGGTCGTGGGAGGCCTCTGGCCATGCGAACGACAATCGACGTCCGGGGCGCCCGGACTGCCAGCACGTGGATCATCGTCGCCGTCCTGCTCACGATCGGGATCGCAGCCTGCTCCAGCAGCGGCTCTTCGACGATCCTCTCGACCGTCGGCGGGCCCGTGGGCGACGGCGACAACCTCTATGGCGAGGCGGCCGCTCCGAGTGCCGCAGCCAGTGCCGCTGCAGCGCCGGACGACGGCACCGGCACGCCAGGCAAGGGCGGCGATGCCGTCGGCGCGGTCGACGACGCCCGGATCGTCCGGACGGGATCGATCGAGCTCCAGGTCCAGGACGTGCCGAGCGCGGTCGGGGTCGCGCGTGACGCGATCCGCGGATTCGGCGGCTACATCGGCGCGTCGAACACGTTCAACGACGGTGACGAGCCCGTCGCCGAGATCACCTATCGGATCCCGGTCGATCGCTGGGAGGACGCGCTGGCCGCGCTGCGCGGCCTGAACGGCCTCACGACGAAGGTCATCACCGAGAAGACCGACGCGGTCGAGGTGACCGGCCAGATCGTCGATCTCGCGGCGCGGATCCGGAACCTCCGGGCCAGCGAATCGGCGCTCCAGGCCATCGCCGCGAGTGCGATCAAGATCTCCGATGTCCTCGAGGTCCAGGCACAGCTGACCGAGGTCCGCGGCCAGATCGAACAGCTCACGGCCCAGCTCGCCGACCTCGGGAACCGGGCGGACTTCGCGACACTCACCGCGACGTACCGGGTCGCGCTCGTGGCCGTCGAGGTCGCGCAGCAGGACTGGGACCCGACGGCGGTCGTGGACGAGGCGTCGGCGAGCATGGTCGACCTGCTCCAGGCGCTCGCGAGTGCCGGCATCTGGTTCGCGATCGTCTGGCTCCCGATCCTGGTGACCCTCGCCGTGCTCGCTGCAGCCGCGGTCTGGGTGCTCCGCCGGTTCGGGCTGATCGGTCGCGGGACGCCCCCGATCCCGCCGGCCGCCCCGCCAGCGCCACCCGCGGAGCCACGCCTCAGCGAGGGCTGATCACCGTGACGAGCCCATGGCACCATGCGCTCGATGACGGACGTCGACCAGGTCGCGCGATACGACGGGTTCGCCGAGGGCTACGGGCACTGGTGGGCGCCCGTGCTCGCACCGGCCGCCGAGGAGCTCCTCGACCGGTTCGAGCCGGCGATCACGGCCGGCGCCCGACGCCTCGTCGACGTCGGGACCGGGACCGGCCAGCTTGCGCTGGGTGCGCTCCAGCGCTGGCCGGACCTCGAGATCGTCGGCATCGATCCGTCCGGCGAGATGTGCGCGCAGGCCGAGCGGGAGGCGGATCGACGCCTGCCGGCCGGTGACCGGCGTCGGTTCCGAACGACCGTCGCGTTCGCCGACCAGATGCCATTCGACGACGGCGCCTTCGATGGGGCGATCTCCTCGTTCGTCCTGCAGCTCGTCCCGAACCGGTCGCGCGCGCTGCGCGAGGCTCGCCGCGTCCTTCGACCGGGCGGCACGTTCGCGTTCGTGACCTGGCTCCAGGACGACCGGGACTTCCCGCCGGATCGCGTCTTCGACGAGGTCCTCGACGAGGCCGGCTTCGAGCCGCCGGCGCCGGACGCCCGCTCGGGCGACCTCCCGTCCGTGGAGCGGACCGTCAACGAGGTGCGCCGGGCCGGGTTCCACGACGCCGCCGCCGACGGGAGCTGGCTCGAGCACGTCTTCACGGTCGAGGGCTACATCGCGTTCATGTCCGAGTTCGACGAGGCGTCGCTGTTCGACGAGATGGATCAACCCCTCCGCGAGCGGGTGCTTGCCCGCCTCCACGAGCGTCTCTCGAGCCTCCGGCCCGACGAGCTGACGATGCGCTTCCCGATCGTCTTCGCATCGGCCCGCCGGTAGCGGCGACCATGCTCTACATGGTCATCGAGCACTACCGCGACGGCGATCCGGTGCCCGTGTACCGGCGCTTCCGGGAGCGCGGCCGACTGGCGCCCGAGGGACTCGCGTACGTCTCGAGCTGGGTCGACGAGCCGCTCGCGCGCTGCTTCCAGCTCATGGAGACGTCGGACCCGCGCCTGATCGACGAGTGGATCGCCCAGTGGAGCGACATCGTCGAATTCGAGGTCGTGCCCGTGATCACCTCGGCCGAGGCCGCGGCACGCGTTGCCCCGGACGAGCCCGGGGCCTGATCCTCGCGGGCTACTCGCTCGAGTCGGAGGAGCCGCCCTCGGCGGGGGCGGACTCGCCGCCTTCGCCTTCCTCGGCACCCTCGCCCGCTTCGCCCTCGCCCTCGGCGGCGACCGGCACTTCCTCGACCTCGATGACGCGCGGCGCCTGGACCCTGGCGACGATCTCCTCGCCGTCGGTCAGGAGCGTCACGTCGTCGGGGATGGTGAGTTCGCGGACACGGATGGTGACGTCGAAGTCGGTGAGCGACTCGACCGGGTATTCGATCGACTGCGGGAGGTGATCAGGGAGCGCCCGGACCTTGACGGTCTCGATCGGGTGGAGCAGCGTGCCGCCGCTCAGCGTCACGGCCGGCGCCTCGCCGATGGCCACGAGCGGGACGTCGACCGTCAGCTCCTCGGTCATCGTGACCAGGAACAGGTCCACGTGCAGCGGCCGGCGGTTGACCGGGTGGATCTGGACGCCGTGGACGAGGACCGGCTGGGCCTTGGCCCCGTCGACCGACAGGTCCACGAGGGCGTTCGAGCCGACCGCTCGCCGGAGCTGGTCGAACTCGTGGCTGTCGAGCGAGATGTTCGACGACTCGGCGCCATGGCCGTACACGACGCCGGGCAGGCGACCCTCCTGGCGAAGGCGCTTGACGGCCTTGCCGGTGATCTCGCGGGGCTCGGCTGCGAGCTTCGGCCGGGCGGGAGCGGTGGACATGGAAGCGGACCTCTGGATGTCGGTTGGTTCGTCTGGTCGGATCGGGCTGCGGCTCGACGGCCGGGCCGGCCGTGGTGAGGCGCCCGGAGACTGCGCGCCGTAGGGTACCACGGCCGCGCGAGGCGCTCGAACCGGCGGATGCCACGCATCGGTGTAGCATCGCGCGGTGGCTGCCACCATCCTCATCGTCGAAGACGAGCACGCCGTCGCCCGGGGCATCCAGTATGCCCTCCAGCAGGAAGGCTATGACGTGGCCGTCGCCACGTCGGGCGAGGAGGGCCTCGACCTTGCCGTGAACCAGGCGCCGGACCTGGTCGTGCTCGACGTCCGGCTCCCGGGCATCGACGGGTTCGAGGTCCTCCGGCGCGTGCGCGCGGCCGGGGCCAAGATGCCGATCCTGATCCTGACCGCCCGCGATGACGAGGTCGACAAGGTCATCGGCCTCGAGCTCGGTGCCGACGACTACCTGACGAAGCCGTTCGGGCTGCGCGAGCTGATGAGCCGGATCAAGGCGCTGCTGCGCCGCTCGTACGGCGACCTCGCGGACGCCGTCGGCGGCCGGGTGATCCGGCACAAGGACCTTGTCATCGACCTCGAGCGCCGGCGCGTCCAGCGGGGATCGCGGCGGATCAGCCTCACGCCGACCGAGTTCGAGATCCTCCGGCACCTCGCATCTCGACCCGGCCGTGTCTACACGCGTTCCGAGCTGCTCGAGCTCCTGCGCGACTACGAGGCGCTCGACCAGGACGAGAAGACCATCAACGTGCACGTGAGCCATCTGCGCGACAAGATCGAGGACGATCCGGCGGTGCCCGCCTTCGTCCTGACGGTGCGGGGTGTCGGCTACGCCTTCGCCGAGCGCTGAAGCGTCCGGGCGCCGGCGGTTCCGGCTCCCGCGTCGGCTGCGCCGGCTCATGCCACGGACGTTCCAGGGCCGGCTCACGGTCGCGTTCGTCGCGGTCATCGCGCTGACCCTGCTGCTGGTCTCGGGGCTGGTCATCAACCGCCTCGATGCCTTCTTCGCGGACCAGCAGCAGGCCGACCTCGTGTCGCGCTCGAGAGCCGTCGCGGCGTACGTGGCGTACGTCGCCGAGGCGGCGGCGCCGGACGGCCTCGTGGTGGACCCGAACAACACGGTCCATCCCGGGATCGCCGAGGCCCTCGCGGATCCGAAGGTCCAGTCGAGCATCGCGGACACACTCGGCCAGGCCGACGTGGTCATCCGGTTCGGACGGCACGTGCCGGGCGGCGAGGCCCCGAAGTTCGTGCCCGCGCTCGACGGCACGTTCCGGATCGCCGCCCAGATGCCTGCCTCGGCCGGCCAGAGCCGGGAGACCATGACCGTGCCGGCCTCGTACGTCACCGGGGGCGATGTCTTCGGGCAGTACTCCGCGGAGATCACGCTCGTCAACCCGTACACGGTTCGCGCGTCGGCCGTCGGCAACGTGACCGGGCTGCTGGCGGCCATCGCCCTGTTCGCGCTCGGGCTGAGCGTGCTCGTCGCGGCGGCCCTCGCGCGCCGGTTCACGAGCCCGCTCCGACAGCTGAGCGACGCGGCGAGCGCCCTCGCCGAGGGCGACCTCAGCCGACGCGTGCCGATCCGCCAGGTCAGGGCCGGCCCGTCCGAGCTGACCGAGCTGGCGATCCAGTTCAACGCCATGGCCGACCGGGTCGAGGAGAGCGTCGAGATCATCCGGCGCGATCGCGACCGGAGTCGCGACTTCCTCGCCGACGTCTCGCACGAGCTGCGGACGCCGCTGGCGGCCCTGCGAACGTTCAACGACCTCCTCCTCGGGCGGGCCGGCGACGACGCGGACGCCCGGGCCGAGTTCCTCGAGTCGAGCGCGCAGCAGATCGAGCGGCTGGACTGGCTCGCCCAGAACCTGCTGGAGCTGTCCAAGCTCGACTCCGGGCTGGTCCTGCTCGACCTGCGGCCGGACGACCTTCGCGCGGCGGTCGAGACCGCGGTCGAGCAGAGCACCGCGGCGGCCCGCAAGCGCGGCATCACGCTCCGACTCCGCCTGCCGTCCGCGCCGCTCCGGATCCGCCACGACCCGCAGCGGATCGGCCAGGTGGTCGCCAACCTCGTCGCCAACGCGGTCAAGTTCACGCCGCGCGGCGGCGCGGTCGCGGTGGAGCTCGACGCCATCGCCGAGGGGGCCCGGATCGAGGTGACCGACACCGGCGTCGGCATCGACCCGGCCGAGCTGCCCCACATCTTCGAGCGCTTCTATCGCGGCTCCCGGGCCAACGAGGCCCGCGGCAGCGGCAGCGGTCTCGGTCTCGCCATCGTCCGCTCGATCGTCGACATGCACGGCGGCACGGTCGCCGTCGAGAGCCGCGTCGGCGAGGGCTCGCGGTTCATCGTCGAGCTGCCGCGCGATCCGCGACTCGTGGAGGGCACGCCGGCCGCGGTTCGCGCCGATGTGGCGTCGGCCTCGGCCGCACCCGCGCAAGACGTGGTGCGCAACGTGACGGAAACTTCACCGACAGACCGCCCGCAGGTGAACCCGGAGCCTGCACCGTAGGTTCCACACGAACGTCCCGGCCGCTCACCGGCCGCCACCTGCAAGGACCACCATCGATATGACCGACGATCCGCAGCACCCCGACCCCATCGATCCCACCGAGGCGACCCAGCGCCACGAGGTCCCCGCGCCGCAAGACGCCACGACCCCGCCGCTCCGTCCCGGCGACACCGCGGCACCGCTGCACCCGGCCGGCTGGTCGGCCCCGGCCGCGCCCGCCGCGGGCAGCTACTCGCCGACGCCCGAGTCGCGTCCCGAGTGGATGCGCACGTACGAGACGCCCGCGCCGACCTCGCCCGAGCGCTGGTACGAGCCGGCTCCCGCGCCGGTGCCGGTCAGCCCGGCAGTCACCCAGAAGCGTTCCGGCCCGGGCTCCATCGTCGCGGTCGCGCTGTTGTCGGCGGTCCTCGCCTCGGGCGGCACCGTCGTCGCGCTGGGCGCCGCGGGCGCACTCGACCGGAGCGCACCCGCCGCCGCGGTCGGCTCGGGGACGAACGTCGGCGCTGTCCAGCCGGTGACGATCGATGAGTCCTCGGCGACCATCGCCGTCGCGGCCAAGGTCAGCCCGGCCGTCGTCCGGATCACGGTCACCGGCAACCCGAACGCCGGCGACCTCGGGGTCATCCCCGAGAGCGGCGTCGGCTCGGGCGTCATCTACGACAGCCACGGCTGGATCCTGACCAATCGACACGTCGTCGAGGGCGGCGACAAGTTCGATGTCGAGCTCAAGGACGGACGCGTCCTCTCCGGCAGCGTCTACGGCATCGACACCCTGACCGACCTCGCCATCGTGAAGGTCGACGGGACGGACCTGCCGTCCGCCGCCCTGGGCTCGTCCGACGCTCTCAAGGTCGGCCAGCTGGTCGTCGCGATCGGCAGCCCGCTCGGCACCTACTCCAACTCGGTCACCAGCGGCATCGTGTCGGCGACCGGTCGGACGATCACGACCGACGGCTCCGATCGGCCGCTCACCAACCTCATCCAGACCGACGCGGCGATCAACCCGGGCAACTCCGGCGGACCGCTCCTCGACGCCGACGGCAACGTCATCGGCATCAACACCGCCATCGCCTCGGGCAGCAACGGGATCGGCTTCGCCATCCCGATCGACATCGCCCGTCCGATCATGGAGCAGGCCGTGGCCGGCAAGGAGCTCGCCCGCCCGTATCTCGGCATCAGCTTCGTCAGCATCAACCGCCAGTACGCCACCAAGCACAACCTGCCGGTCAACCTGGGCGCATACGTCGGCGCCGCCGACGGCGACACCTCGACCGATGCCGTCAAGAGCGGCACGCCCGCCGCGGACGCAGGGATCCAGAACGGCGACATCATCACGAAGATCGGCGACCGGGTCCTCGACGACGAGCATCCGCTCGACGCGACCCTGAGCCAGTACTCGCCCGGTGCTGTCGTTCCCGTCACCATCCTGCGCGACGGCAAGACGATCACGCTGAACGTGACCCTCGGAACGCGTCCCGCCAACCTGTAGCGGTCCGCGCGCGAACCCCCCGCGACATCCGCGCCGGCGTGGCCTTCGGGCCACGCCGGTTTCTCGTTGCCCGGCGTCAGCTACTCGCGGCTCACGGGATCGGGGCGGGCACGCCGGATCTCCACGCCCGCGAAATCGAGCGGGCCGGCGAGGCGGACGGCCGGCTTGCGGACCCGGACCACGACCTCGGTCACGTCGAGGTCCGCGAGCAGCGACGTCGGCGATCGCCTCGGCGAGCGCCTCGAGCAGCTGCATCGACGGGCCATCGACGATCCGCTGCACGGTCGCGTAGACGGGCCCGTAGTCGATGGTCGCTGCAAGGTCGTCGTCGATCCCGGCCCGGCGCAGGTCCCGGTAGAGCTCGACGTCCACCTCGAACGGTTGCGGCTCGCGCTGCTCCCAGTCATGGACGCCGTGGCGGGCCATGAATCGCATGTTCGCGAGAACGATGCGGTCGCTCACGACGGACCTCCCGGCGGCTCGCTGTCGTGCCAGGTCCCGCGGACGATGGCGTCACTCACCCTGGCGGCACGGACGTTGGCGCGGACGTCGTGGACGCGGACGATGTCCGCCCCCTCGGCGATGCCGATCGCGGTCGTCGCGAGGGTCCCCTCCAGGCGATCGCCGACCGGCAGGTCCAGCACGCGGCCCAGCGTGGACTTGCGCGACGTGCCCAGCAGGATCGGCCGGCCCAGCGACCGGAGCGCGCCCAGCTCCCGGACGATCCGGAGGTTCTGCTCGGGCGTCTTCCCGAAGCCGAACCCCGGGTCCACGATCAGCCGCTCCCAGGCGACGCCGAGACGGACCGCCCGCTCGAGCGCCGCCCGCAGGTCCGCGACGACCTCCGGGACGAGGTCGTCGTAGCGGGGCTCGGCGCGGTTGTGCATCACGACCAGCGGGACCGCGTGGGCCGCAGCGACCCGCACGAGCCCGTCATCGGGCCCGACGCCCCAGACGTCGTTGACGAGGTCGGCGCCGGCGCCGAGCGCAGCCTCGGCGACGGCCGGCTTGGTCGTGTCGATGCTGATCGGGACATCGGGCAGGGCCGCTCGCACGGCGGCGACGACCGGCACGACACGGTCCAGCTCGGCCGCTTCCGGGACGTCGGCATGGCCCGGCCGCGTGGACTCGCCGCCGATGTCGAGCATGTCGGCCCCGTCGGCGACCATCGCCGTCGCGGCCGCGACCGCGGCCCGGACCGGATCGGTGCCGCTGTGGTCGCGCGGCGAGCAGGCCGTCGCCGGAGAACGAATCGGGGGTCACGTTCAGGATGCCCATGACGAACGTGCGGGCGCCCCATGCGAACGTCGCGGGGCCGATCCGGGTCGGCGACGGGTGCTCGTGGATGGACGGGCTGGTCATCGGGCCTCGAGTGGATCGACGGGCGATGGGTCGCGCAGGTCAGGGTCGTCCACGAGGACGGCCCGGATCGCCCCGACAAGATAGAGCGAGCCGGCGACGACGATGGGTCCGCCGGCATCGGCGAGAGCCAGCTCGAGGGCCGCGACGGGATCGGCGGCCGTCCGCGGCCGATGCCCGTCCGGCAGCGCGACGGCCCAGCGCGCGGCGAGCTCGCCGGCGGGCATCGCCCGGGGCAGGTCCACCGCGGTCGCGACGATCCGTGCGCCGGCCATCGCCCCGGCCCGGGACAGCGCCGCGATCACGCCGTCCACGTCCTTGTCGGCCATCGTGGCGGTCACGAGGGTGAGCGGGCCCGCCGCCGAGGAACGGCCGCAGGTCGTCGAGGGCCGCGGCGAGGGCCGCCGCGCCGGCCGGGTTGTGGGCCCCGTCGAGCAGGATGTCGCGCCCGCCGGCGACGAGCAGCTCCAGGCGTCCGGGCCACGTCGCGCTCGCGTAGCCCGCTCGGCGTGCGGCGGCGTCGGCGCTGGCGATGCCGGCGGCCTCGAGGGCGTCGAGCACCGCGTCGGCGACCGCGACGTTGGCGGCCTGATGGCGGCCGCGCAGCCCGACCCGGGTGGCCCCGAGCGCGGGCAGCTCGACGACGATGCCGTCGCGGTCCCAGTCGAGCAACGGCGCCGGCCGGACTTCGACGAGCGGCACGTCAAGGCGTCGTGCCCGGCGCCGGATGATGGCCAGCGCCTCGCCCGTGGCGCCCGTGACCGCGCGGTCGCCGCGTTCGATGATCGGTGCCTTCTCGCGGGCGATGGCCGCGATCGTCGGCCCGAGCCGGTCGGTGTGGTCGAGATCGACGTTGGTGATCGCCGCGACCCCGCCGTCCCAGGCGTGGGTCGCGTCGAGTCGACCGCCGAGGCCCACCTCGACCAGGGCGAGGTCGAGATCCGCCTCCGCGAAGTGACGGAAGACCACGGCGGTCAGCAGTTCGAACTCGGTCGGTTCGCCGTGGCGCCGAGCCACCCGATCGGCGAGCGGCAGCACCTCGGCGACGAGCCGGCTGAACGTCGCCGCGTCGATCGGCCGGCCGTCGACCTCGATCCGCTCCCGATACGTGACCAGGTGGGGCTTGGGGGTCTGGCCCACCCGGAGCCCCGCGGCCCGCAACGCGCTCCCGGCGAGGGCGAGCACGCTGCCCTTCCCGTTCGTGCCACCGACCAGAGCCCCACGGACGCCGAGCTGCGGGTCGCCCATGGCCCGGAGCAGGGCCCGCGTCCGGCCCAGGCCGAGGCGGATGCCGAATCGGCCGCGGTCGGCCAGCGCTCGAAGCGCGTCGTCGTACCCGAGGATGGTGGTGTCGTGTGCCACTGCCGCCTCCGGGCTCACGCGGGGACCGTCACTCCCGGGTCAGCTCGTCCTCGTAGAAGACGCACTGGTTGAACCGCGGCGTGAGGCACACGTCGTTGACGAAGCCCTGGTCCAGGTGGACGCCGCCCCGGAGCTGACAGCGCGACACGTTGAGGTCCTGGCGGATGAGTGCCTTGAGGAGATGCGGCGCCTGGATCGGGATCGCGCCGCGCGTGCCGGTCATGTAGAAGTGCGGGCAGACGTTGCGCCGCAGGCTCGGCAGTCCGAAGCCCGGCCTGGGCGGGGACGAGGCGTACTGCTCGGCTGCGTCCCGTTCTCGCGAGGTCAGCGGAGACGGCGAGACGCGAGCGATGGGCCCGACGCCGAACGCCGGTCGTCCGACCGCGTTGCCCGGCCGTCCGCCAGAGCCTCCGGATCGACCGGCTCGTGGATCGCGTGCCTGCACTCCATCCCTCGTTGCGGGCGCGCGCATCATCGAATCACGCGCGCTGACCGCGCCAGAGTACATCGCACCGCAACGGACCGACGGCCATTCCGCGGGTCGAGGCAGACATTCCGCGGAGCGAGGCAGAAGTGCCTCAAGCCCCGGCGCGCGCTGCCCGTGTCACAATCGGGGCGATGACGACCCGGCGTGGCCCGCGGCCCACTCACGTCCGACCTCGGCCTCCGTCGAGCGGTCGGCCCGCCCCGGTCAAGGTCCGGCCCCGGGCGCCGCAGCCCGGACGGATCAAGTCGCACCGTCCCATCAACCGCGGCCGCGGCCTGCCGCTCATCGTCAAGCTCGCGATGACCCTGGCTGTCGTCGCGCTCGGCGTCGGCGTCGTGTACGTCGGCGTCGGGGGGCTGGGAACGGTCGCGACGAGCCTGAGCGGGACGTTCTCCGGGTTCGTCGAAGGGGTGACGGCCACGCCGACCCCGGCGCCGACCGTCCTGACGATCTCCGACGCCCCGACGCTGGCCTCGCCCGACGAGCCGTACACCAACGTCGGCACCGTGGACCTCGTCGTCACGGTGCCGGCCGCGATGGTCGGCAACACCGAGCACCGGATCCGGGTCTACCTCGCCCTCAAGGACCAGCCCCCGCAGGGCGATCGAGGAGGTCCCGATCGCGGACAGCCCCAAGACCGTCATCCCGGTCGAGCTGACCAAGGGCATCAACGACTTCACGGTCACGATCGTCGGGCCCGGGGGCGAGTCCGAGACCTCGGCGGTGGTCCGCTACGTCCTCGACACCTCGAAGCCGAAGGTCACGATCACGTCGCCCAAGAACAACGCCGTGATCAACGGCAAGAGCGTCGCCATCAAGGGCAAGGTGCAGGCACGCTCGACGTTGATCGCGACGAACAACGACAACGCCCAGAGCATCGCGGGCACCGCCGAGGCCGACGGGACGTTCAAGATCAGCCTGCCGCTGGCCACGGGCATCAACCACATCGTGATCAACGCCTCGGACCCGGCCGGCAACGAGAGCTCGGCCGAGCTGACGGTCCGGCGCGGCAGCGGGAAGCTGGTCGTCTCGCTCGAGGCGACCGACTACACGATCTCGCGCCGCGCCCTGCCGCAGTCCATCAAGCTGACCGCGACCGTGACCGATCCCGACGGGCGACCGCTGGCCAACGCGGACGTGACGTTCACGCTGAGCATCCCCGGCATCCGCACGGTCACGGCCGAGGGCAAGACGAACGAGAACGGTCGCGCCTCGTACGAGACCACCATCCCCAAGAGCGCGGACCGGGGCCAGGGCAGCGCGACCGTGCTGATCTCCAGCGACGAGTTCGGGTCCGCCCAGGACGTCCTCGCCATCACGGTCGTGCGATAACGGACGCCGCTGCGAGCGGGTTGCGCGGCCGGGTCGACAGCGCCGCGCGTCGCAGCTACCATCGGCGCATGCCGATGTGGCGATGCCCACACTGCGGGATCCCGCAGGCCGAGACCGCCCGCTGCTGGGTCTGTCACCGCTCCAGCACCGCCTGTCTGACCTGCCGGAACTTCCGTCGCTCGGTCGCCGGCCAGCTCGGCTACTGCGCCCTCGACCGGCAACGGCTGCCACTCCGCGGTGACGAGATCCGCTCCTGCTGGGAGGCGAATCCGGCTCCGTCGGTCACCCCCGAGATGCCCGCCGCGCGGGTCCGCGTGCCGCTCGTCGATGGAACGCCTGTTCCGCGGACTCGAATTCGTCGAGGTCACCGCACGCTCGAGCGGGACCGACGCCGAGGCCGTGCCGCTGCCCGACGAGCCTCGCTGGAGCCTCTGGGACGACCCGGGCGCCTGACCGGCCGCTACGGGGCGGCGGCCGATGGGCGGCTCGGTCGGGGGCGGCGTCGGGGTCGGCGTGGGCGTCGGCGTCGGCGTCGGTGTCGGGGTGGGTGTCGGTGTCGGGGTGGGTGTCGGTGTCGGCTCCGGGCCCTTCGAGACGACGTAGTCGACGGACGTGCCCTTCGCGACGACCGTTCCGGCCCGCGGGTTCTGCGAGACGACCGAGCCCTTCTTGACGTTGTCGTCGAAGCCGTCGCTCTCCTGCCCGACCACGAGGCCGGCCTCGACGATGGCCTGCAGCGCCTCCGACTTCGTCAAGTCGACGATCGCGGGCACCGGCACCGTGTCGGGGCCACTGGCGACCGTGACGTTGACCTTGCTGCCGGCCGGGACGGACGTCCCGACGAGGACGTCCTGGGCGAGGATCGTGCCGACTTCCTGATCCGAGGGCTCGCCGGTCGACACGAGCTGGATACCGAGCGCCTCGGCGGCGATGGTCGCGTCGGCAAGCTTGGTCCCGACGAAGTTCGGCACGGTCACGACGCCGACCGACGGCGAGGGTGACGGCGAGGGTGAAGGCCGGACCCCGCCACCACCGCCGGCGAGCTGGAAGACCAGGAAGGCGATCGCCGCGAGCAGCAGGGCGGCGACGATGCCCGCGACCCACACCCATGGGCTCGTCCCGGCTGGCTCCTCGTCGTCGGGTAGCGGGACCGGGGCAGCTGGCGGCGGCGGGGTCTGGTCTGCGTAGGCATCGGCTGCATAGGGCACCGCGGCCGGGTTGGGTCGCGCCACGCCTGTCATCGCCACCGTGGCCGCGGCGGCACCGAGAACGCCTGCCGCGGCCGCGGTCGACCCGGCCGCGGCCCCGGCCGCGGCTGACGCGCCACCGGTCGCGAGCGCCTGATCGAGTGCGTCGGCCATCGCTGCGGCCGAGACGAATCGGTCCTGCGGCTCGAGCGCCAGGGCCTTGCGGGTGATCGCCGCGAGGTCGGGTGGCACGGACGGACGGACCGTCATCGGGTCCGGGGCCGGGCCGGACAGCCGGGCGAGCCCGACCGAAGCGGCGCTGTCGCCCTCCCACGGGCGGACCCCGGTCAACAGCTCGTACAGCACGATGCCCAGCGCGTAGACGTCCGACGACTCGGTCGCGGGCTCGCCCCGAGCCTGTTCGGGGCTGAAGTAGTGGACCGACCCGAGCGTCGTGCCGGGCAGCGTGACCTGGGCCTCCGCGACCGCGCGCGCGATCCCGAAGTCGACGACCTTGACCTGACCGTCGCGGCCGATCAGGACGTTGCCCGGCTTGACGTCGCGATGGATGAGGCCACGCGCGTGCGCCGCGGCGAGGGCGCGGGCGACGGCGGCCGCGATCCGCGTCGCCTGACGGGGCGGCAGCGCGCCGCTTCGACGGATGATCGCCGAGAGGTCCTCGCCGTCGACGATCTCCATGACGATGTACGGCCCCGAGGGATCCTCGCCGTAGTCGTACACGGTGACGACGTTCGGGTGGGTCAGCGATGCGGCAGCCTGCGCCTCCTGGCGGAAGCGCGACGAGAAGTCGGGGTCCTGGAGGTATTCGGGCCGCAACAGCTTGACCGCCACGTCGCGCCCGAGCTGCGTGTCCACAGCGCGGAAGATGGTCGCCATCCCGCCCTGGCCGAGCAACTCGACCAGCCGATAGCGACCGCCCAGGATCGTCCCGATCTCCGCCAAGGCGTCAATCCCTCGTCGGGCGCCGATGGGGCTCGGCGCGTCGGCGCATGGTACCCCATGACGGACGGCCAGCCGTGACCCGACCGCCGCACGACCGGCCGGTCAGACGCCGCCAGACCTCGAGCGTCACCTCAGAGCTGGAGCTCCTGGAGGTACGCGCGGAACTCCGTGGCGAGGTCCGGCCGCTGGAGCGCGAGTTCGACCGAGGCCTTCAGCCACCCCATCGTGGTCCCGGCGTCGTAGCGGATCCCCTCGAACTCGTACGCGTAGACCGCCTGCTCCTGCATGAGCTCGGCGATCGCGTCGGTCAGCTGGATCTCGCCGCCCGCGCCGCGCTGCGTCTGCTCGAGCTTGTCGAAGATCTTCGGGGTGAGGACGTACCGCCCGATGATGGCCAGGTTCGACGGCGCGTCCTCGGGCGCGGGCTTCTCGACGAGCCGGGTGACCTTGTGCAGCCGGCCGTGGTCCAGCGGGTCGACCGAAGGCTCCGAGGCGATGACGCCGTAGCGGCTGGTCTCCTCGTGGGGCACCTCCATGACCGCGACGACCGAGCTGTGCGTCTGCGTGTAGGCGTGGATGAGCTGGCCGATGCACGGCCGGTCACCGACGACCACGTCGTCGGGCAGGATCACCGCGAATGGCTCATGCCCGATGAGGTCCTTGGCCATGAGCACGGCGTGCCCCAGGCCGAGCTGCTCCTTCTGGCGGACGTAGGCCACCTGGGCCAGGTCGCTGATCGCGCGCACCTGGCGAAGCATCTCGATGTCGCCCTTCTCCTCGAGCAGGTGCTCGAGCTCGTAGGAGAGGTCGAAGTGGTCCTCGATCGCCCGTTTCTGGCTCGATGTGACGATGATGACCTGCTCGATCCCGGCGGCGACCGCCTCCTCCACCGCGTACTGGATGATCGGCTTGTCGACCAGCGGCAGCATCTCTTTCGGCTGCGCCTTGGTGGCGGGCAGGAAGCGTGTACCCCAGCCCGCGGCAGGGAAGACAGCCTTTCGAACGCGCAATCGGACCTCGCGATGGACGGGTGGGAAGGTCGGGCCAGTATACCGCGAGGCCCCTGTCGGCCCGCCTCAGCCGGCCCGGTCCCGGCCGCTGGAGGTCACCCGTCGGCCGGGCCCAGGGAGCGGGCGAAGCGTCGGACGGCGTCGCTGAAGGCGGCCGGTCGGTCGAGGTTCGAGAGGTGCGTCGCGCCCGCGATCCGGACCAGCCGGCCATGCCGGGCGGTGCGCAGGAAGGTCCGTTCCATCAGCCGCAGGGGCAGGTCGAGCGAGCCCTCCAGGATGAGGGTCTGACCTGGATAGGCGGCCAGCCGGGGGACGAACCTCTCCCCGACGATCGACCGCAGGGCCGCAGCGCCGCCGCGCCCGAAGAACCCGCCCGCGATGATCGGCTCGGCGATGGCCGGCCCGAACCGGACCCGGAAGAACCACGAGTTGACGGCGGTCAGCATCCGCCGGTCGAACATGACGAGGCCCAGGGCGAGCACGAGGATCGCGACCCGGCCCAGGCCGGTCGGCTCGACGGTCGCGCCCGCGATGACGAGGCCGCGGACGCGTTCGGGCGAGCGGGCGGCGAGGTCCATCGCGACGAACCCGCCCAGCGACAGGCCGACGACGACAGCCCGGCCGCCGGCTTCGCGATCGATGATCTCGGCAAGTCGGTCGGCGGCGCCTCTCAGGGTGAACGGGACATCCGCCAGAACGCCGTGGCCGGGCAGGTCGACGGCGATCGTGCGGAACTCGTCGGACAGGGCGGCCATCTGCATCGCCCAGGCCCCACGGGTCAACCGCGTGCCGTGGACGAAGACGATCGCCGGGGCGCCGATCGGTCCCGCGACGTCGTAGGTCGCCTCGGGCGCGGCCACGCCCGTCGTCATCGGCCGGGGCCCAACCCGTGCTGGACCGCGAACAGGGCCGCCTGCGTGCGGCTGGTGAGGCCCAGCTTCGCGAGGATGTTCGAGACGTGGGTCCGGGCCGTCCGCTCGGCCATCCCGAGCTCGTCGGCGATGGCCTTGTTCGACAGCCCGCGGGCGACCCCGGCGAGGACCTCGCGCTCGCGGCCGGTCAGGCTCGCCAGGCTCGCGCGGGCACTCCCGCGGCCACGGCCAGGTCCCGCGGCCCCGCCGGCACCGGAGGCGCCGCCACCCGCCGCCGAGCCGGATCGGGCGGCAGGTCCGGAGCGGTCGCGCATCCCGCGCGCGACGATCCCGGCCACCGCCGGATCGAGGTGGACTTCGCCGGCCATCGCCGCCCGGATCGCGGCCGCAAGGTCGTCCGCCTCGGCATCCTTGAGCAGGAAGCCGCTCGCGCCGGCCTCGATCGCTGCCGTGACGCGGTCCTCGTCGACGAAGCTCGTGAGCGCGATGACCTCGACCGCCGGGTGACGGGCCTTGATCTCCGCGGTAGCGGCGATGCCGTCCATCTCGGGCATGAGGAGGTCCATGATCACGACGTCCGGCGCCAGCTCGGCCGTGGCCGCCAGGGCCGCGAGTCCGTCGGCCGCCTCGCCGACCACCTCGAGGTCATCGTGCAGGGCGAGGAAGTCGCGCATGCCGCGGCGGACCATCGCGTGGTCATCGACGAGCAGGATCCGGATCCGGTCGGCCATGGCTACGGGCCTCCGGGCACGCGCAGGGCCAGGCCGTCGTCAAAAGGCAGGGCTCCACTCGCGGCCTCGTCCTCGATGACACCCGAGGACCCGCGTTGGAGGATGACCGCGGCCGCGAGGATGAGGATGGCGCCGACGAGCTGGATGGGCGCCAGTGCCTCGCCGAGAAGCCAGGCCGCCAGCAGCACCCCGACGACCGGCTCGAACAGCATCAGGATGCCGGCGCGGGTGCCGCCGATGACCCGGATCCCGGCAAGGAACGCGAGAGACGGGATGGCTGCCGCGAAGATCCCGGTGAAGAGGAGCAGCGGCAGGATCGACGGCTGCTGGAAGGGCAACACCAGCGTTTCGGCCTGTCCGGTCAGGATCGCCAGAGCGGTCGCACCCACGACCGTCACGAGCAACACCGTCGTCATGGCCTGCTCGGTCGGCACCTCCCGATAGCCATCCCGGCTGATGACGACGAAGACCATCTGACTGACAGCGGCGGCGAGCGCCAGGCCGAATCCCAGCGCATCGAACCGGATCCCGGCGTTCGGGTCCAGCTGCGACGCGACAACGGCCACCATCCCCAGGAGCGCCAGCCCGAGCGCGACGACGCGCGGCGTGTCAAGTCGCTCACGCCCGAGGGCGACATTGGCGATCGCGACGAGCGCCGGGTACGTGTAGAACCCGAGCAGCGCGAGGGCGACCGTGATCCGGTCGAAGGCGATGAACATGCACAGGTTCAAGGTGAATCCGGTGACACCGGCGACGAACAGGGTCACCTGGACGCGCCGCGGCTGGGAGCCGAGGTGGACCAGCCGGACCGAGCCGCGTCCGATCCGCCACACGACGAAGGCCAGCGTGCCGCCGACCCCGATGAGCGCCCGCCAGGCGACGAACGCGGCGGGCTCCATGCCGGCGTCGTAGGCGAAGCGCGACAGCGGCCCGAGGGTGCCGAAGAGGCTCGCGGCACCCAGCACGATGATGAACCCGATCGCGGGCGTGATCGCGGGCGTGCCGACGGTCGTCGTCATCGCCGAAGCGGGTGTCCCCTCGTTCGCTGGCATCGGGCCATGGTAGGGCGGCGGCGCCCACGCTGGCCACGCGTCGGACGGTCAGCCCGCGCGCGATGCCTCGGCGGGCCGGTCGATCGGTTCGTCCTCGATGCCGGGCGGCTCATCCATCGTCTCGGCGAGCTCCATCGCGGCCGCCGATTCGTGGCGCCCCTTCGCCAGGACGATCGACGTGAACGGGATCCGGATCGTGCGGAAGACGTCGATCGAGACGAGGAAGCCGGCGAAGAGGAACAGGACGCCGATGAACTTGCCCGACTGGAACAGGCTCGTCACGCCGAAGCGGCTCAGCGTGTCGCCGGTCCCGGCCACGATCCCGCCGATGGCGATGAGCAGCGTCGCCGGCACGCGGCTGTGGAGCCGCCCGGCGAACAGCGCGCGGACGGCGCCCGGCAGCGAGGCGGCGAGGTTGACGACGATGGCGACGGGCGCGATCAGGAGGTTGAACAGGAACTCGTCGCCGGGCTGGTTCGGGTCGAGCGAATACGCGAGGACGCGCCGCTTCGGCATGAACACGTACGCCGAGAACGTCGCACCGAGGATGAGCGCCAGTGCGCCCGGTGATGTTCATGAACGGGGTGAGCAGCCGGAGCTGCGGCGGGAAGAGCGTCGCGACCGGCACGCCGGTCACCGGGTCCAGGACATAGCCGGGCGCCGCCAGCGTCGTCGAGGCCATGAGAACGAGCGACAGGATCGTCGCACCCAGCACGGCCGCGATCGCGAGCTGCGGCCATCGGTCGTTCTGGAAGTAGGTCTCGACCGCGACCGCGAGGGCCAGGAGTCCCGCGGCGATGAAGTAGAGCAGCGGGAGGGTGCCGGCACCCTGGTATTGGGGGCTGTTGCGCAGGAAGAACGTGATCATGCCCGCGAAGAAGAGCGAGAACGCGAAGCTGTAGCCGAAGCGCGTCCGCCCGAGCAGCACGGCCGTGCCGAGCCCCAGCCAGCCCGCCGTCCAGACGGCGCCGGTGAGGTACCAGGTCCGGTAGAGCGCCTCGTTCCAGCCCGACGCGCCGCCGATCGCCTCGCACGCCGACGCGATGCCGTAGAACAGCATCCCGAGCGTCCAGACGAGCTGGAACGTGCCGCGCCGCTCGCGCCACTGGTCGAACAGGGCCAGGGCGAAGACGAGGGCGAGGAGCGAGGTGAGCGCCGGCAGCACGACGCGCGCGTCCATGGCTAGCGCGACGCCTCCTGGTGGGTCGCGATGAGGCGCAGCAGCAGCCGGTCGAGCAGGTTCGAGGCGTCCTCGTAGAGGCCGCCCAGCCGGCCCGGATCGAGCATCCGCCGACGCCCGAGCCCGGACAGCTCCGTCAGGAACGGCCGGCGCGATGCCACGAACAGGGCGACCGACTCGGTCAGGCTCGTCCGGGAGGTCGCGAGTCGGCGTGCCAGCTCGTCGACGAGCGTCACGGCTTCCGCCTCGGCGGTCGTGCGGGCCGTTTGGTCGAGCGGGTCGGCGTCGAGATAGGCCACCAGGGCGGTCACGAGCTGACGGCCGTCGTGGCGGTAGGCGGCCCGGTCCGCGTCGTCCACCGCGGGACGCGCCGGGTTCCCGCGGGTCGCCGCGTCGGCCGCCGTCGAGGCGGCGCTGTAGCTCCGGCGGTAGACGCGGCGAAGCCGCTCGGGCGTCGTGCCCATGCTGGTCAGGGAGCGCGAGGGCGGCCGCGTCGTGCGCCGGCCGGTGCCGGGACGACGTTCCGTGGCCAGGCGTTCCAGGGCGCGCCGGTCGAATCGTCGATGGCCACCCGGCGTCGTGTAGACGGGGATGCGGCCGTCGTCGGCCCATCGACGGAGAGTGCCGGGATCGACGCCAAGCAGCCGGCTCGCCGGACCCAGCGACAACCAGGTCGACGCGTTCGAGGTCGGGGCCTGGGCGGTGGGTGACATCGGGCCTCGAGGGGACGAAAAGGACCGGGACGGTGAGCGAATCTAGGCGAATCTAGGCAGCGATCTCACGAGGTGAGCGGGCGGAGGATAGGCTCGCCGCCGAGAGGCTGTCAAACGCCCGTCAGGTCCGCCGCGGACCGGGCTCGATCAGGCGGGGACGAACTCGTGATCGTCGCGGTGGATGCCGTCGCAGAGGCCCCACTCGACGGTCTCGCCGGGGATCGGGACCGGCCGCATGATCTCGCGGACCTGGCCTCGCCGGCAGAACCGATAGCCCTTCGCGGCCATCCACGTCCGCACGTGCGCCGGGTCGGAGTGGAACTGGAACGGACCCGGGTTCATCAGCGGGCGCTCGGCCCACGAGACCGGCGTCTCGGCCGCCACGATGTCCAGGAGGTTGATCCGCCAGGGCGTGCCGTCGATGACCTCGTGGCACCCATCGCACCGGCGCGCGACGTTGTCCTCGACGATCGTGTTGATCCGGATCCCCATGATGTCCATCGCCCGGCGATGGTAGCAAGCAGCGTGAGCGAGCGCGCGACGACCGTCGCGACCAGTGCGCTGGACCTGCCTGCTAGACCCGACGGGCCGCCGCCGCTGCCCCATCGTCTACGAGGCCGAGGACGCGCACGCCACCTCAAGGTGCGAGATCAGGGCGAGCGACATCCCCGTGGGGCGCCCCACCGCCGGACGACGCGCCGCGCCATGGCGGCGTTGTCGGACTGCGCCCTCGATCTCCACCTTGAAAGGGTGGCGTCCTAGGCCTCTAGACGATGGGGGCGAGGGCGGCGACGGGCCATTGCGAGTCTATCAGCAGGGCTCGTGCGCGACCGCCTGGCGGACGGCGGTGCGCCAGCGTCAGACCGGTGCGCTGATGAGCTGGAAGAGGATGATCGCGGCCGCAGCGCAGCCTGCCGCGACCATCGCAGCGATGCCGCCGACGATGCCGAGGGCGATCGCCCGGCCATCACGGCCGGCGAGGCCCGCCCGCCAGACCGCGCGAAGGCAGTACACGGACAGGGCCCCGAAGACGATGCCGAGCACCACGGCCCCCGACGCCAGCAACGGGATCGAGGCGTCGCGGTTGGCCAGCGCGTATGCGGCGTACGCAAGCGACCCGACCAGGGCGATCGCGAGCATGATCGCGCCGGGCGAGATGCGCCGGCCGGTGGGTCGGGTGCGCGAGTCGGTGGGAGGACGCGATGACGGCCGCGCCTGGCCGGAGATCGACACGGCGGCAAGCCTAGCAGCCTCTCGCGTCAGGCCCCGCTCGAGCCCTCGAACGTCCGGTGGTAGACCGCGAGGTTGTAGGTGAGTCGCGGCCGCGTCATGTCGGCCCCGACCGCCTGGCCGACGGCCCCGAACGCGGCGTCGAGGAAGTCCCGGCCGTCCTCGATCGATTCGAACGTCCAGAAGCAATGGACGACGCGGATCTTGAAGCCCTGCTTGAGAAAGGGCCCGTCGCGATGGCTCCAGGTCGTGTACTCCGGCCGCTCGCCACGGAGCCTCGAGACGTCGTCGCGACCGTAGTCGTGGACCACGAGGAGCCGGCCGCCCGGGCGGAGGATCCGGCCCGCCTCGTCGAGTTCGGCCGGGTCGGCGCCACGGAACGCGGTCCAGCAGCTGATCACCACATCGGCCGATGCGTCGGGCACGTCCGCGTGGGGCGGGTCGCCCCATCCGCTGACCGTCAGGCGGGCGTCGAGCTCGCGGAGCTGTCGCGCCCGGATCCCGTCCGCTGCCGCCGACGGATCGCCATCGACCAGGACGACGTCGCGGCCGCTGACCGGGCCGAGGGCTTCGAGCGTCCGGGGGATCTTGCCCTCGACGTCGAGGGCGCGTGCCAGCCGTCCCTCCAGAGCAGCGTCCAGCTCGAGTGGGACATCCGCCATCGAGCCGCGAGTATAGGGTCGGGGCTAGCCCACGCTGAGGATGGAACCACTCCGCGGACCAAGCTCGACGACGGCGACCCCACCAGACGTCACCGCACCATCCCCGACCGCACCGAACCCACCAGGCAGGTCGACGGGCTCGAGGCGGGTGCCGTCGGCGACGTCGAGCCGCAGCTCGAGTCGTGCCGCGTCGTCGCCGGCGTTGACGACGACGACCGATCGCCGGTCCTCGAGCCGGCGCTGATACGCGACCGCGCCACCCGCGGCGGCGACGATGTCGACGCGATCGGCCCGCAACGTCGGGTCGCTCGCGCGGGCCCCGATGAGGGCGCGGACGAACGTCCGCAGGTCGTGGTCCCACGCGGCCTGGTCCGATGGGAAGGCCCGACGACAGTCGGGGTCCTTGCCGCCGGCCAGCCCGATCTCGTCGCCGTAGTAGATGCAGGGTGCCCCCGGCAGGGTCATCTGGATGAGCGTCGCCAGCCGGACGCCCGCGAGGTCGTCGCCGAGGACGGTGCGCATCCGCGGCGTGTCGTGGGACCCGAGGAGGTTCAGCTGGGCCGCGGTGACGCCCGGCTCGTACGCTGACAGCAGATCGACCAGCCGCCGGCCGAATGCCGGTCCGTCGAGCGGCCAGATGTTCGTCGCGAACTCCTGGTGGCTGCGGACGACGGCCATGTCCAGTCGCGAACCGCCCGCGAAGCCGAGGATCGCCTCCGCGAGCGGATAGTCCATCAGGGCGTCGAATCGGTCGCCCTGCAGCCACTCCGGCGCGACGTGCCAGACCTCGCCGACGAGGTAGGCATCGGGCCGGATGGCGCGACAGCGCCGCCGGAACTCCTGCCAGAAGGGCGGGTCCTTGATCTCCTCCGGGACGTCGAGGCGCCAGCCGTCGATGCCGAACCGAAGCCAGTGCTCGGCGACGCGGAGCAGGTACTCGCGGACCTCCGGTTCGTCGGTGTTCAGCTTGGGCAGCGCGGCCAGGCCCCACCAGGCCTGGTAGCCGAGGACGCTCGGCGGCGCCCCGGGCGGCGGGTAGGCCTCCAGCTGTCGGCCCGCGTCGAGCGCGGCACCGTCGAGATGGAACCAGTTCCGATACGGCGATGCGGCGCCGTTCTCCAGGACGTGGTGGAACGGCCAGAACCCACGTCCGCTGTGATTGAAGACGCCGTCGAGGATGACCCGCATGCCGCGGGCATGAGCGGCGTCGAGGAGCTCCCGGAACGCCGCGTCGCCGCCGAGCAGCGGGTCGACCGCCAGGTAGTCGTAGGCGTGATATCGATGGTTCGACGCGGACTGGAAGATCGGGGTGAGATAGAGCGCCGTCACCCCGAGGTCCTCGAGGTCGGCGAGATGCTCGACGATCCCGAGCAGGTCGCCGCCCTTGAACCCGTGGAACGTCGGCGGTGCGTCCCATGGCTCGAGCGGGCCGGGCTTCGGGACCCGTTCGCTGGCCGCGAACCGATCGGGAAAGATCTCGTAGAAGACGGCGTCGCGAACCCAGCCGGGCACATCGGCGGTCACGTTCGGGCGGTCTCCTGTCCCATGGCTGCGTAGGGTGGCCGTCGGGCCGGGTCATGGCAAGCGCCGGGATCGGTGCGGACCTTCCGGTACGATGCGCACCCCATGTGGCAACGAATCCGCGAGATGCCCGGCGGCATCCGCCTGTTCCTGGTCTATGCGCTGTTGATCCTCGCGGGCATCGGTCTGAGCCTGCGATTCGTGGTCGACCAGGCCATCGCCGCGCCGGTCAGCCCGACAGGCGTCGTGGTCATGGTGCTGCTCGCCTACACGATCTTCACGATCACGCTCGTCCTGCAGCGCAAGCAGGCGGCTCGCGGGCTCGCCCTGGGACTGGCCAGCCTGACGATCCCGCTCATCCCGTTGCTGGCGATCAGCCAGCTCGGCGTCGAGGCGATCTTCGTCGGGGCCCTGGCCGGCTTGCTGTTCCGCGGGCTGCTCAAGCCGGAGGTCCGAACCTACCTGAGCGAGCCGTGACCGCCACCCGACAGCCGTCTGCCCGAGCCCGCGGATCCCGCGCTTCCGCACGCGATCTGGCCGGTGGGCGGTACCCTCACGGCGCGCGGCCACCGTCGCCGCCGGGTCCGAGCGTCATCCGGCGACCCCATCGACCGCATCTGAGGCATCCATCCGTGAGCAAACCCTCCCGCCGGCGCCAGGGGCGCCCCGGCAGCACCCCGACCGGCGCCACTCCCCGGCCGCCCGCCACGCCCCCGGCGACGGGCCCGACATCGAGTGCATCGTCGACCGACGAGACGGTGTCGAAGACATCGACGGGGCCCGGTCCCTCGTCGGGCACCACGTCCCGCGCGTCGGGCACGCCGCGCCCCAGCACGGGACCGACCGGGACGGCCCGGACCGGTCGCCGCACCCGCTCGACGTACTACCAGCGCTCGTTCGCCGAACGGCACCGCGGCACGATCATCGGGATCGCCGCCATCGCGGGCGTGGCGCTCATCGGCGTGTTCTTCATCTACTCGGCGTCGCGGCCGCTGTTCCAGTGCACGAACATCTGGGAGCCGACGCCGACGGCGAGCCCCCTGCCGGGCGCCAGCCCGGCGCCCGGCTACGTCCAGGACGACATGGGCCGACTGCACGTCCCGCCCGGCGAGGTCGTCAAGTACACGTACTGCCCGCCGGCGTCGGGCAACCACTACTTCGCGGCCGGCCTCGGCCCGATCCCCGCGCGGTTCTACGGCGTGAACGACAAGACCATCCCGCAGGGCTGGATCCACAACCTGGAGCACGGCGCCCTGGTCCTGCTCTACCGGGGCGACAGCGAGGGCGCCACGCCGGCGGGCCAGCAGGCGCTCCGGGCGTTCTTCGACGCCTTCCCGAACAGTCCGGTCTGCAACATCACCCCGGGCACGAGCCAGGGTCCGGTGGTCACGCGGTTCGACGAGATGGCGACGCCGTTCGCGGCGCTCGTGTGGGGCCGCGTCCTGCCGCTCCAGACGCTCGACACGGCCGCGATCCTCGACTTCTGGAACGATCTGGGGCGAGCGGACGAACCCGGAGCCGCAGTGCGCGGCGCCGACCCCGACGCCGAGCGCCAGCCCGTCGGCGTCGCCGAGCGCGAGTCCGCAGCGGCTCGGCCGCGCCGAGCGCGAGTCGCCAGCGGCTCGGCCCGAGCGCATCGGCCTCGCCGAGCGCATCGGCGTCGCCCAGTGCAGCGGCCTCGCCGAGCGCCAGCCCCGAGGCCTCGCCGAGCGCCAGCCCGAGCTGACCGGCGGCGAGCGACCGCGGACCCGATCCGGCACCGTCGCGTGCCGTACGGTACGCAGATGCTCGCCCTCGTGAAGGCCGGGCCGGGGCCCGGGCTCGTGCTGACCGAGGTCCCGGAGCCGGTCATCGGCATCAACGACGTGCTGATCCGGGTCCAGAAGACCGGCATCTGCGGCACGGACCTGCACATCGAGTCGTGGGATCCGTGGGCGCAGACGGCGATCCACCCGCCGCTGGTGGTCGGGCATGAGTTCGTCGGTGACATCGTGGCGGTCGGGGCCAACGTCGTGGACTTCCACCCCGGCGACCTCGTCAGCGGCGAGGGCCACGTCGTGTGCGGCCGCTGCCGCCACTGCCTGGCCGGCCGTCGCCACCTGTGTGCCAACACGATCGGCCTCGGTGTCGGCCGCGACGGCGCGTTCGCGGAGTACGTGGCCCTCCCGATGACCAACATCTGGCACCACTGGCCGGGCGTCGACCCCGAGATCGCCGCGATCTTCGACCCGTTCGGCAACGCGGTCCACACCGCGCTCGCCTTCCCCATCCTCGGCGAGGACGTGCTCATCAGCGGGGCCGGCCCGATCGGCCTCATGGCGACGGCCGTCGTCCGCCATGCCGGCGCCCGGCACGTCGTCGTCAGCGAGCCGAACGCCTACCGACGCGAGCTGGCCCTCCGGATGGGCGCCACGATCGCCGTCGACCCGGGCGAACGCGACCTGCGCGAGGTCGGCGCCGGACTCGGCATGGTGGAGGGCTTCGATGTCGCGCTCGAGATGTCGGGCAGCGCGTCGGCGCTCCGGGCGCGCGATCGGCGGCCATGGCCCACGGCGGCGGCATCGCCCAGCTCGGACTGCCGTCCGGCGAGGTGTCGCTCGACCTCAACGCGATCGTCTTCAAGATGCTGACCCTGCGCGGCATCTACGGTCGCGAGATGTACGAGACCTGGTACAAGATGACGGTCATGCTCCAGTCAGGGCTGGACATCCGGCCGGTCATCACCCATCGATTCGGCTTCCGGGACTTCGAGGCGGCGTTCGCGGCGGCCCGCGACGGCGACTCGGGCAAGGTCATCATGGACTGGGCGGCATGAGCGACCGCGACGCGACTCCGGGCCGGAGCCCGGCCACCCGCCCGGACCCGCTCGGGTTCCTCGGCGACGAGATCGCCGCCCTCCGCGAGCGCCATCTCTACCGGCCGCTGCGTGTCATGTCGTCCGCCCAGGGGCCGATCGTCTCGGTCGACGAGCGACGGCTCATCAGCCTCTCGTCCAACGACTACCTCGGCCTGACCCACCACCCGCGCCTGCGCGAGGCGGTCCTGCAGGCGGTCCGCGAGTTCGGGGTCGGCAGCGGCGCGGTCCGGACGATCGCCGGCACGATGGCGATGCACGAGGCGCTCGAGGCCGAGCTCGCGGCCTTCAAGGGCACGCCCGCCGTCCTGACGTTCCAGTCCGGGTTCATCGGCCAACACCGGCGTCATCCCGACCGTGACCGGCGAGACCGACCTGATCGTCTCCGACGAGCTCAACCACGCCTCGATCATCGACGGGATGCGCCTGTCGAAGGCGCCGCGGAAGGTCTATCCCGCACGCCGACGTCGACGCCCTGCACGCGATCCTCGGCGAGGCCCGCGAGAACGGCCGCGACGGCTCGGGAGCCCCCCATCGGCTCATCCTCGTCGTGACCGACGGCGTGTTCAGCATGGACGGCGACATCGCGCCACTCCCCGGGATCGTCGAGGCGGCCGAGGCGTTCGGGGCGGCCGTCATGGTCGACGACGCCCATGCCTCGGGCGTCCTCGGGCGCAACGGCCGCGGCACCGTCGACCACTTCGGCCTCCACGGCCGCGTCGACATCCAGGTCGGGACGCTCTCGAAGGCGGTCGGCTCGCTCGGCGGCTACGTCGCGGGCAGCCTGGCCCTGCGCGAGATCCTCACCCAGCGGTCCCGGCCGTTCCTCTTCTCGACCTCGCATCCGCCGGCGGTCGTGGCCGCCTGCCGGGAGGCGATCCGGGTCATGGAGGAGGAGCCGGAGCTCCAGGAACGGCTCTGGGCGAACACGCGCCGGTTCAAGGCCGAGCTGACGCGCCTGGGCTTCGACACGGGTCGCTCCGAGACGCCGATCACGCCGGTCATGATGGGCGACCCCGACACGGCCGGGCGATTCAGCGCGCGGCTGATGGACGAGGGCATCTTCGTCCAGCCGGTCGTCTTCCCGACCGTGGCCATCGACAAGTCCCGCCTGCGGACGATCGTGACCGCGGCCCACGCCGACGTGCAGCTCGACCAGGCGCTGGCGGCCTTCGACGCGGTCGGCCACGAGCTGGGTCTCATCGCGGGGTGACCGACCGCCAGGCGCGCGACCTGCCGCTCGACGCCCACCTGCACACGGACCTCTCGCCCGACAGCGACGTCCCGATCGACGTGTACGCCCGCCAGGCGGTCGAGCGTGGCATCGCCGAGCTCGCGATCACCGACCACGTCGACTTCCGGCCGGGCGCGCCGGCCTACTCGTACTCGACGTTCGAGCAGCGCGAACGCCAGGTCCGCGAGGCCGCCGAACGCTGGGCCCCGCAGGGCGTCGCCATCCGATTCGGCGCGGAGCTCACGTACGAGCGCGACTACGAGACGACATCCGCGACCACCTCCGACGCCACGCCTACGACTTCGTCATCGGGTCGGTCCACATCGGCGCCGACTCGCCGTTCACGGCGACCCGCGTCGCCGGCTGGGTCGCCGGGCCGGTCGCTCGCCGAGATCGTCGAGCCGTACTACGTCGAGGTGGAGGCGGCCGCGCGTTCCGGCCTGTTCGACACGCTCGGCCACATCGACTTCGTGAAGCGCTTCCTCGCGCCCCACGTCACCGCGGCGGACCTGGCGGCCGCGCCCGAGCTGCTCGACCCGATCCTGCGGGCGCTCGTCGACTCCGGGACGGCGCTCGAGATCAACACCAGCGGCCTCCGCCAGGCGCCGGGCGAGACCTACCCGTCGCCGGCGACGGTGGCGCGGTTCCGCGAGCTCGGCGGGGAGCGGGTCACGATCGGCTCCGATGCCCACCGCGCCGAGCATTTCGCCTTCGCGCCTCGCGGACGGCTACGGCTACGCCGGGGCGGCCGGATTCGAGTCGCTGTCGTTTCGCCGCGGCGCGGAGCGTGCCCTGGTCCCGCTCGGCCCGACCATGTCGCGCGCCGACCTTCCTGACCCCGCCGCCACGCTAGGCTTCTCGACGTGACTTCGCAGGACACGTCGTTCGAGCTGTTCGTTGCGGGAGCCGGTCCCTCGTACAGCGACCGGCCGGGCGCCCTCGGCGCGGCCTACCTCGTCCGGTCGGCGACCTGGCCTCCTACCTGCTGCTCGATCTCGGGCAGGGCGCGTTCCCGAACGTCGCGGGCGAGGTGCCACCGGAACGCCTGCTCGCCACGCTGATCTCGCACCTGCACCCGGACCACTTCATCGACCTCGTCTCGTTCCGCCACTACCTGCATTGGCAGCTCAAGCCACCCGGGCGCGCGCGGGTGATCGGACCGGCCGGGCTCGGCGATCGGCTCGATGCGCTCCATGCGGAGCCGGGCTTCAGCGCGGCCGCGCTCGACATCGAGGTCCTGCGACCGGGCCGGCTGAGGATCGGACCGTTCGAGGTCGAGGCGGCCAAGGTCCGGCACACCGACGACAGCTACGCATTCCGCGTGTCGTCCGACGGCGTCGGGCTCGTCTACTCGGGCGACTGCGGACACGCGGAGGACCTGGAGCCGCTCATCCGGCCGCGGGACGTCCTGCTGACCGAGGTCTCGTTCGGGCCAGGGCCGGTCCCGCCCGGCGCCGGGCACCTCGATGGCCCGGCCGTCGGCGCGCTGGCCGAGCGGACCGGTGTCGGGGCCGTCCTCCTCACCCACCTCCAGATGGGCTTCGACCCGGCCGAGACGATCGCCTCGGTGGAGGCCTCCTTCGGTGGCGCGGTCACCCTCGTCGCGCCGGGGGAGCGCATCGTGATCGCCTCGACAACCTTCTGAGGGCGCGGGCTACCATGTGGCCCCGTGAGCGCCCCGCCTGAAGCCCCCGACGTCATGACCCCCATCCGGACGCAGGTCCGCGATGCGGTCCGGCGTGCCTGGGACCGGGCGATGGCGGACGGCACCCTGCCGCCGCTCCCCGACGACGCGCCGCGCCCACCCGTCGAGGTCGAGCATCCGGCCGAACCCGAGCACGGCGACTTCGCCAGCAACCTCGCGATGAAGCTCGCCCGGCCGTACAGGATGGCGCCGCTCGCGATCGCCGAGGCGCTCAAGACGGCCCTGCGCCGAGCTCGCTGCCGACGACCCTGCGTCGACGCCGATCGCCTCGGCCGAGGTCGCCCCGCCAGGGTTCCTCAACCTGCGCCTGACCGACCGGACGCTCGAGTCGGTCATCGCGGGCATCCTCCGCGAGCCGGCGGCGTGGGGCCGGGTGACCGCGACGCCGCGCGTCGTCAACGTCGAGTTCGTGTCGGCCAACCCGACAGGGCCGCTCCACATCGGCAACGCCCGTGGCGCCTTCGTCGGCGACCTGCTGAGCCGTGTGCTCGAGGCGGGCGGACAACAGGTGACGCGCGAGTACTACTTCAACGACTCGGGCGGCCAGATCCGGAACCTCGGCGCGTCGGTCGTCGCGCTCCGGCGGGGCGAGCCGGTCCCCGAGGACGGCTACAAGGGCGACTACGTGCGCGAGCTCGCGGACGCGCTGCCCGACGACATCTGGTCGCCGGCGACCGCGTCGGACGCCGACACGGACGGCATCGTCGGGCACTGGGCGGCGGGCCGGGTCCGCGAGGGCATCGAAGCCAGCCTGACAGCCCTCGGCGTCCGGTTCGACGTCTGGACCAGCGAGGCCCGACTCCACGACGACGGCTGGGTCGACCGCGCGGTCGAGCGGCTGCGCGAGCGCGGCCACGTCTACGAGCAGGACGGGGCGATCTGGTTCCGCTCGACGGACTTCGGCGACGACAAGGACCGCGTGATCAACCGCTCGAACGGCGAGCCGACCTACTTCGCGGCCGACATCGGCTACGTGACCGAGAAGTTCAGCCGCGGCTTCGATCACCTCATCTACATCTGGGGCGCCGACCACCACGGGACGGTGGCGCGGGTCCGGAACGCCGCGGCCGCCATGGGCTACGACCAGGACGCCGTCGAGATGAAGCTCTATTCCTGGGTCCGCTTCGTGCGGGACGGCCAGGAGGTCTCGATGTCGAAGCGGGCCGGCGAGTTCATCACGCTCGACGAGCTGCTTGCCGAGGTCGGTGTCGACGCGGCGCGCTGGTCCTTCGCCTCACGGGCGCCGACCTCGAGCATCGACTTCGACATCGAGCTCGCCAAGAAGCAGACGAACGAGAACCCCGTCTACTACGTCCAGTACGCGCACGCGCGGATCGCGTCGATCGTGCGCAAGGCGGAGGGCGTCGGCCTCAGCCCGGCCGCCGACGTGACCGGGGCGCTGGCGGCGGCTCCCGAGGCGGCGCTGGCCCGGGCGGTCGCGCGCTTCCCCGAGGTCGTCGAGGACGCCGTCGCGGCCGAGGAGACCCAGGGCGTCACGGCCTACGCGACCGAGCTCGCGACGACATTCCACGCCTTCTACCGCGATGCCCGCGTGGTCGACGAGACCGAGCCCGCGCGATCGGCGTCACGGCTGGCCCTCGCGAGCGCCGCCCGGGTCACACTCGCGAACGCGCTCGGGCTGCTCGGGATCTCCGCGCCGGACTCGATGTAGGTCGGCCGCGCCGGGCGCGACCCGGGCTAGCCGGCCAGGCCCAGGACGCCCGCGACCTTGCCGAGGGTCTCGTCGTCGTTGCCGACGACCACCCAGCGGACCTTGCCGCCCTCACCGGGGAGCACCTGTGCCGGCCCACCGGCCTTGGCGAGCGCCGTGCTCGCGGCGGCCTCGAATGCGGCCGCGTCCTCGGGCGTGTCCCACGCCGTCTTCATCGCCAGCGCCCACGCCCCGTCCGGCCCGTTGATCACCGCGAGGCGGTCACCACCCCAGCCGGCCGCGGCCTCCTTGGCCGTCGCGGCGGGAACGCCGCCCTCGGTGAGCCAGATGCCCATCTGCAGCTCGCCGAACGTGTCCTCGAGCGGCACGGTCCAGCCCTTCCCGAGGTCCTTGGCCAGGTCCTTCGGCAGGGTGACCGCGACGGGCGCCTCGCCGGCCTGGTACTTGTCCACGTGGAGGATCTGCTCGGTCGACTCGGGCATCTTGTCGTAGAAGTCGTCGACGGCCGGCCAGCCACCGGACATCTGGGCGCCCAGGACGTAGAAGGCGCCGGTCGTGTACGGGTAGAGCAGGGTCTCGCGCAGGATCGCCGGCATCTGGTCGATCACCGCCTGCTGGGCGGGATCCAGCGCGGCCTTGCTGACCTCGGCAACCTCCGCGGCGGTCAGGTTGGCGTTGGCCCAATAGGACATGAGGACGCTCGCATCGCCCTCGTAGATGGCCTGCCGGGCGAGGAACCAGTCCGTCTTGTCGAGCACCTTCTCCTGGTCGGTGAAGACCGAGAAGTGCTGGTCCTGGAGCGCGTGCGTGTACTCGTGCGCGTACGTGATCTCGTCCTCGGGGCCGAGCGACCCGCTCCGCGACACCACGAACATCTTCTTCTCGTCGTTGCGATAGAAGCCGGCCACGCCGGCGCTCAGCAGGTCGAGCTGCATCTTCTTGAGATCGGCGTCCGCGGGCAGCAGTCCGAGCGCCTTGTACATCCGCTCGGTCGCGGCCACGTAGGCCGGCGGGCTGTCCTTGTCGTAGTCCGCGGTGAGCATCGTGCGGAGCTGATCCTCATCGATGATCTCGCGGCCGACCTTGGCCGTCGGCTGCAGGCCGCGGAGCGCCGCGACCTGGGTCTCGATCTCGTCGAGGACCGCGTTCTCGTCGACGACGGCCGACGGGCCGCTCGAGGGCGCGGCCGAGCCGCCGGGACTCGCCGTCGGGCCGCTCGACGGGGCGCCGGTCGGCGATGGACTCGCGTTCGATGGACCGCAGGCGGTCGCCGTGAACGCGACGATGGACAGAAGGACAAGAAGGAGGCGCGGACCCGTTCGGACCCGCGCTCGAGGGGGGAGTTGCATCGGCGGATTGTCGCACGAGGTCCCCGATTCGCCCCACCGTCCGATGGTCCGGGGAGGCCCGCTCCGGTCGGCCCGTGCGGCGGTCCCGGGATGCGTAGCGCTTTCTTAACCGCTTGCCATCTCGTGGCTGAATTGGCCAGACGTAGCGTAGTGATCGGACGAACCCGCAAGGTTCCATCCTCCCTCCCTCCGACCGGAGGCGCCGATTGGGCAGGCGCCTCCGGTCTTCCTTTTCCGGCGCAAGCGGCGGTGCACCGCGCTGTGTCAGAATCGAGGCGATGGAAGTCACCTGGTATGGACGGACCTGCGTCCGACTTCGCGGCCGTGATGCGGTCGTCGTGACCGACCCCTACCAGTCGGTCGTCGGACCGACCGGCCGGGGCATCACCGGCGACATCGTCACCTTCAGCCATCCCGACGACACGAAGCTGCCGCGCGCCAAGGGCAAGCCGTCGCGCGACGGCCACACGCTCCTGCCGTCGAGCCTGGACGACGCGTTCGTCCTCGACGGTCCGGGCGAGTACGAGGTCAAGGACGTCCTCGTGACCGGCGTCCGGACGTACCGGGACGACGAGAAGGGTGCGACCGGCGGCAAGCAGGTCGCGTTCGTGGTCGAGATCGACGGCCTGCACACGATCCACCTCGGCGACATCGGCCACGAGCTGTCCGAGGAGAAGCTCGGCGACATCGGCTCCGTCGACATCGTGCTGGTGCCGCTCGGCGGCCGGCTCACACCCATGCGTGCCGCAGCGCTCGTCGCCCAGCTCGATCCGAGCATCGTCGTCCCGATGCCCCTGTGCGAGGACGTGACCGATCCCGAATGCGCCGAGGCCCTGAAGAAGTTCTTCCACGAGATGGGCGCCGAGCCGACGGTCCAGCCGAAGCTGTCGGTGACCGCGACGAGCCTGCCCGCGGAGACGACCGCCGTGCTCCTGGAGTCGCGCGGCAAGCAGGCCTGACGCTCAGGCTCGGTCGAGGACGACCCGCCCGCGCTTGACGACGGTCCGGACGAGGTCGGCCGCCGGCCAATAGGGGATCTGGGCCGTCGTCGGAACCCGCCAGATCGCGAGATCGGCGACCTTGCCCGGCTCGATCGACCCGATCTCGTCGTCGAGCAGCAGTGCTCGCGCGGCGTTGATCGTGACGGCCGACAGCACCTCGTCCGGCGTCATCCGGAGCCCGACACAGGCGGCGGTCATCGCGAGCGGCAGGCTGGCCGTGGGCGACGTGCCCGGATTGAAGTCCGTGCCGATCGCGACCGGCACCCCGCGATCGATGAACGCTCGCGCGGGCGCGTGGTGGTCCTTCATGAGGAACCACGTCGTCGCCGGCAGCAGGGTCGCCACGACCGGCCGACCGCCGGCCGCGGCCCCGGCCATCGCCGCGATGCCGGCGTCCGACGGCGTGGCCAGGTGATCCGCGGACGCGGCCCCGAGCTCCGCCGCGAGCTCGGCCCCGCCGGACGGTGACAATTCGTCGGCGTGCAGGCGGGGCGTCATCCCATAGCCGAGGGCCGCGGTCAGGATCCGCCGGGACTGATCGGCGCTGAAGACCCCCTCCTCGCAGAACACGTCGCAGAAGCGGGCCCGGCCGTGGGCGGCGACGCCCGGCAGCTGTTCCTCGATCACGGCCCGGACGTACGCCTCGGTCCCGTCGGGCCGGGAGCGGAACTCCGGCGCGACCGCATGGGCGCCGAGGAACGTCGGCACGATGTCGATCGGGCCCTCGCGACCGAGCCGGTGAGCCGCATCCAGCAGGCGGATCTCGGTCTCGATGTCCAGTCCGTAGCCGGACTTCGCCTCGATCGTCGTGACGCCGTGCCCGAGCATCTCGTCGAGCCAGCGCCGGCCGTGGACCAGCAGGTCGTCGGTGCTGGCGGCGCGCGTGGCCGCAACGGTGGCGAGGATGCCGCCGCCGGCGGCCAGGATCTCGAGGTAGCCGGCGCCGCGCTGCCGCAGGACGAGCTCGGCCTCGCGGGTGCCTCCGAACAGCAGGTGCGTGTGCGGGTCGACGAGGCCGGGAGTCACCGATCCTCCCCGGGCGTCCAGTCGCGCGAAACGACCGAGCGGCAGGCCGTCGGCGACGAGCGCCGCCTCGACCGACGCGCGCGGCCCGACCGCGGCGATGCGTCCCTCCCAGACCGCGACGACCGGGGCACCCGGGGCATCGGGGCCGCCGACGTCAGCCGCGGTCGAGTCGCCCGATCTCGCCCTGGGCCTCGCCCGCCCGGACGCCGCCGGCGAGGGTCGCGATCTCGGCGGCCCCGACGATCAGCAGGCCGGGCGTGACGTCGTCGGAGCGACCGCCCTTGATGACCCGGAACAATCCGCTCATCGGTGCCGCCGCTCAGCCGGGCCGACCGGCCCGAGCGGCCTCCAGTCGCAACTCGAGGGCCTGCATCGGCGAGAAGTCGCGCAGTCGCAGGAAGGCCGCGGCGGCGGCCAGCCGGTGCTCGATCTCATCGTTGCGTGGCGCGCCCGCGTGGTCGGCGACCGCGAGGAACGAGGCCAGGGGCGCGAGCCCGATGAGCTCCGACTCGGCCACCTCGACACCATCCTCGGCGGCGAGCTCGCGGACCGTCTCCCAGACGGCCCACAGGGGGGTCGTCTCGAAGTCGAGCAGGTTCATCGACACCTGGGCCCGGCGCAGCTCCTCGAGCCAGAAGCCGTTGGCCTGGACCTTCGGGAGGCCGCCACCTGACTCGCGGACGCGCCGGGCGATCCGCTTGGCCAGGTCGATGTCCTCCGACTTGAGGTTGATGTTGTAGGCGATGAGGAACGGCCTCGCCCCGACGGCGACCGCCCCTGCCGACGGGTGCATCCGCGAAGGTCCGATGTCCGGCTCGCGGCCGCGCTGGTCGATCTCGGCCTTCAGCCCCTCGTACTGGCCGCGGCGGACATCGGACAGCTTCACCCGGTCGGTGCGGAGGGCGGCATTCGCGTACAGGTAGACCGGCAGCTCGAACCGGGACGCGAGCCGTCCGCCGAACGCCCGGGCGAGCTCGACGCAGTCCGCCATGGTCGTGGCGCCGAGCGGCACGAACGGGATGACGTCCACGGCCCCGATGCGCGGGTGCTCGCCGCTGTGGGTGTCCATGTCGATCTCGTGGATCGCGGCCGCGACCAGCCGTTCGAGCGCCTCGCGGACAGGGCCGTCCTCGCCCGCCATCGTGAACACGGACCGGTTGTGGCTGGGGTCGCTGGTCCTGTCGAGCAGGTGGACATCGGCCACCGACTCGATCGCCCCCGCCAACCGATCGACCACGTCCAGTCGCCGTCCCTCGGACACGTTCGGAACGGACTCGATGAGCACGCGTCGATGCTAAGCCTCGCGGCACGGCGACGAGACGCCGAAAAGCGCGAAGGATCGCGGGTAGACTGCCGGCCGTGAGCGCCCCTCCGGCCAGCGTGCTGCGGAATCGCGACTTCGTCCGGCTCTGGACGGCCGAGACGATCAGCCAGTTCGGCACCCAGGTCAGCCTGCTCGCCATCCCGCTCGTGGCCGTGATCCTGCTGGGTGCGACCCCGTTCGAGGTCGCCCTGCTCGGGACGATCGAGTTCCTCCCGTTCATCCTGTTCAGCCTGCCCGCCGGCGCCTGGGTCGATCGCCTGCGGCGACGCCCGATCCTGATCATCGGCGACCTCGGGCGGGCGGTGAGCCTGGCCTCGATCCCGATCGCCTACATGCTGGGCGGCCTGACGATCTGGCAGCTCTACATCGTCGGGTTCATCAACGGGACGCTCACCGTCTTCTTCGACGTGGCCTACATGTCCTACCTGCCGTCGCTCGTCGATCGGGACCAGCTGGTGGACGGCAACGGCAAGCTCGAGGTGTCGCGCACCATCGCCCAGACCGCGGGCCCGGCGATCAGCGGCGGCCTGATCGGCATCGTGACGGCCCCGATCGCGGTCGCCGTCGACGCGGTCAGCTTCGCCGCGTCGGCCCTCTTCGTATTCCTCATCCGTCGCGAGGAGCCGACACCCGATCGGGACATCGACGAGCACGGCCAGCCGCGCTTGAGCCTGCGCCACGAGGTCGCGGCCGGCCTCCGCTACGTCCTGGGCAACCGGTACCTGCGCGGCATCGCCGCATCCACCGGGACCGCGAACCTCTTCGGCTCGATCGCCATGGCGACCTACATCGTCTACGTCGTGCGCGACCTCGGCCTCACGCCAGGCGAGATCGGGATCGTCTTCGGCCTCGGCAACATCGGATCGATCGTCGGCGCGTTCACCGCGAGCCGCGCCGCCAGGCTGCTCGGCCTCGGGCCGGCCATCGTGATCTCGATGTTCCTCAGCTTTCCGGCCCTGCTCCTCATCGCGATCGCGCCGAAGGCATTCCCCATCCCGTTCCTGGTGGCCTCGGGATTCCTGTTCGGTCTCTCGGCGGTCATCTACAACATCAACCAGGTGAGCTTTCGACAGGCCATCACGCCGGCGCCGATGCAGGGCCGGATGAACGCCACGATGCGGTTCGTCGTCTGGGGCACGATCCCGCTCGGCCAGGTCCTCGGCGGCATCATCGCGACGACCGTCGGCGTCCACGAGGCGATCTGGATCGGGGCCGCCGGTTCGATCCTGGCGGTGGTCCCCCTGGTGATCACGCCGGTCCGGACCCTGCGCGAGATGCCGGCGCCGCTCGAGGATGGGCAGCCGGCGGCCGATCCGGCGGCGGCGCTGGCGGAGGCCGACATCGAGCTCCCGCCCGTCAGTCCGATCGATCCGCCGGGTCGCTGACCGCCGGGGGCATCGGCACATGGACGCCCCGCTCGCGGGCGACCGTGATCGCCCGCTCGTAGCCCGCGTCGACGTGGCGCAGGACGCCCATCGCCGGGTCCGTCGTGAGGACGCGCTCCAGCTTCCGGGCCGCGAGGTCCGTGCCGTCGGCCACGACCACCATCCCGGCGTGCTGGCTGTAGCCGATCCCGACCCCGCCGCCGTGGTGGATCGAGACCCATGTCGCCCCGGCCGCCGTGTTCACGAGGGCGTTGAGGAGCGGCCAGTCGGCGACCGCATCCGAGCCATCGAGCATCGCCTCGGTCTCGCGGTTGGGTGACGCCACCGAGCCCGCGTCGAGGTGGTCGCGCCCGATGACGATCGGCGCCGCGACCTCGCCGGCCCGGACCAGCTCGTTGAAGGCGAGGCCGGCCCGCGCCCGCTCGCCGTAGCCCAGCCAGCAGATCCTGGCAGGCAAGCCCTGGAAGGGGACACGGGCCTGGGCCATCTCGATCCATCGCCGCAGGCCGAGGTCGTCCGGGAACAGCTCGAGGACCGCCTCGTCGGTGCGCCGGATGTCGGCCGGGTCGCCGGACAGCGCGGCCCAGCGGAACGGCCCACGCCCCTCGCAGAACTGCGGCCGGATGAATGCCGGCACGAACCCCGGATAGTCGAAGGCGTCGGTCACGCCGGCCTCGGCCGCCTGGGCACGCAGGTTGTTGCCGTAGTCGAACACGACAGCGCCGGCTCGCTGGAACGCGAGCATCGCGCGGACGTGATCGGCCATCGCGTGGCGCGAGCGACGCTGGTACTCCTCGGGCAGCCGGGCACGCAGCTCGAGCGCGTCGGCGAGGGTGATCTCGGCCGGGACGTAGCCGCCGAGGGCATCGTGGGCCGAGGTCTGGTCCGTCACGAGATCGAAGCGCTCGCCGGCCGCCGCCCAGGCCGGCTCGATCTCCGCCGCGTTGCCGACGAGGGCGATGCTGACGACCTCACCATCCGCCGCGGCCGCGCGGGCCCAGGCCAGCGCCTCGGCCGGGTCGTGGGTCAGGCGGTCCACATAGCCGATCTCCAGCCGCCGGCGCGCCCGGGCCTCGTCGACCTCGATGACGACGCAGACGCCGTCGTTCATCGTCACGGCCAGGGGCTGCGCGCCGCCCATGCCGCCGAGGCCGGCGGTCAGCGTCACGGTGCCCCGGAGCGTGCCGCCGAAGTGCTGCCGCGCGGCTTCCGCGAACGTCTCGTACGTGCCCTGCAGGATGCCCTGGGTCCCGATGTAGATCCACGAGCCCGCGGTCATCTGGCCGTACATCATCAGGCCGGCCTGCTCCAGGTCGCGGAAGTGCTCCCAGGTCGCCCACTTGCCGACGAGGTTCGAGTTGGCGATGAGGACCCGCGGCGCCCATTCGTGGGTCCGCAGCACGCCGACCGGCTTGCCCGACTGGACGAGCAGCGTCTCGTCGTCGCCGAGGACGCGCAGCTCCGCGACGATCGCGTCGAACGCATCCCAGCTCCGGGCGGCGCGACCGGTCCCGCCGTAGACGACGAGATGGTCGGGGTCCTCCGCCACCTCGGGGTCGAGGTTGTTCATGAGCATGCGGAGGGCCGCCTCCTGCGGCCAGCCGCGACAGGAGATCTCCGGGCCGCGAGGCGCGCGGACGGGGCGGGGTCCGGACATGCGCGGAGCCTACTCCCGCAGGCCGGCGACGAGCCGGTCGCCCAGCTGCCGCTCGCCGATCGCGGTGATCGACACGAGGATGTCGTCGCCCAGGGCGACGTGGTACGTCTGCGCGCCGCCGTTGCACACGGCGACGAAGACCGTCCGCCCGTCCACCTCTCGCTGACTCGTGGCGGCGACCCCGCCTGCAGGTGCGCAGGCCGCCGCGTCGTACGTCGTGCGCCAGCGCCCGTAGCTCTCGGCATCGAACGGACCGGAGCGGAGACGGACGATGCTCGCGACCGCGAGATCGTCGCCGGCCGTCGGCACGACCCGGGCGATCGCGATGGCCGAGGCATCGGTCGCCAGGCCCGGCGACGCCGCGATGCTCGCCGATGTCTCGGCGTCCGCATCGACCGTCAGGCCATCGACGGTCGCGGGCAGGTGATCGAGCAGCGACAGGTCGACAGCGACGCCACCGGAGGTCGCGCCACTCCCCGTTTGCGGTCGGCACGGGCGATGGCGAGGCCGGGCTGCGTCGGCTGGACGCTGGGGCTGGGGACCGCGGTGGTCGCGCCCGGCGTTCCGGTCCCGCCCGGGGCGCCGTCGCAGGCGACGAACCCGAGTGCGGCGACGATGAGCGCGACCGCGGCGCCCCCCGTCCGGCGGCCCGCCGATCGGCGCGGTCTCAGGTCAGCTCCCGCCGCATCACCGGGAACCGCTCGTCCGCGATCGCGAGGGTGAACCCGGCGGCCTCCCAGAAGGCGGGCGTCGCGGCACTCGTGGCGTCCGGCCGGGCCCCGACCTCCGGGTAGGACTCGACCGCCGCGAAGCCACGCGTCGCGAGGTCCTCGCAGACGGCCTGGACCAGGCGCAGCGCCAGGCCCTCGCCCCGCGCCTCCGGTGTCGTGGCGATGCATGTGATGACCGCGGGAAGTGGCGCGGCCGGCAGCCGCGGATAGAGGTCGCGCGTCTGCTGCGCCCGCGGATAGGCGGTCAGCGGACCGAACTGGCAGTAGGCGGCCGGCACGTCGTCGCGTTCGAGGACCTTCGCGTAGCTCCCGGCGACGCCGAGGCCGCGCCCGAGCAATTGCAGCTTGCGCGGGGCGTCGGGCGGCACGGCTGGGCGGCGCTCCGCCGTCGGCGCGAACGGGTTCGGGACGTCCGGGGCATCGTCGTCGTCGAGGAACGGGTTCTGCAGCGTTCGGTCGAGGGCGAATGGATTCGCGACCGCGGACGACTCGAGGTCTGCGAGGAACGGGTTGTCCGGGACGGGCCGGGCGGCGCGAGCGGGCGCCGGTGCGGACCGTTCCAGCCAGGCGAGCCGGGCCGCCTTCGATCCGCGCGCCGCGTCCTCCCAGTAGTCGCACGTCCGATGGTCGAAGCCGGGGTCCGCACACGGCGGGATCCGGCCGAAGCCGGCCTCGTCGGCCACGTCAACGATGCGTATCGTCACCACGTTTCGTGAGTCTACGGTGTGTCCACGTACCGAGTGGCCGTTTCCGTTTGCTACAGTCGCGTCGGGCGGCGGGTGTGCAGCCCAGTAGTCACACCTACCGAGGCGACGTGGAAGGATTCGGGGTGTCAGTTCGAGCGCAACGACGCGTACTCCGTGCTCGGGGTCGAGCCGAGCGTGGACGACGACGCGATCCAGGCCGCCTATCGCCGGCTCGCGCGCCGGTATCACCCGGACATCGCGGGCGAGACGGCGACCAAGCGGATGATGAAGATCAACGCCGCGTTCGACCGTGTCCGCGACCCCGTGCGGCGCGCCGAGTACGACATCGAGCTCGACGAGATCGACCCGATCCGCGCGGCCAAGGCCCGCCGACGGCCACAGCACCACGACCCGTCGTCGCCGACCCAGGCGGAGGACGCCGAGCGGAAGGCCACCGCCTATCAGCCGTACGACCGGCCGGTCCAGCGCGACGGCACGGGCGCGGCGGGCCGCCCGCCGGGTCGACCGATCGGCAGCGTCCTGGACTTCGGGCGCCATCTCGGCTGGTCGATCGGGGAGATCGCCCGCGTGGACCCCGGCTACCTCGTCTGGCTCGAGGGACGGCCGGAAGGCAAGCCGTATCTCGCCGAGATCGACTCGCTCCTGCGCCGGACCGGCTTCCGGACCGCGACCGACGCGGCCACGGCCAAGGCGGCGAGTCGGATGCGCTTCGGGCGCTGACCCGGCGCCGGATCCGTCAGCCGGCGAGGTCGACGAGGGCGCCGCGGTGCACGAGCTCCAGCGCCGCCGCGAGATCCGGACCGGGCTCGCGATCCTCGTCGAGGTGCGGCACCGCCGTGCGGACCCGGGCCCGGGCCTCACCCACGCCGACGCCCGGCGACGGCGCGTCGGCTGACGCCAGGCGCAGGTCGAGCGCCTGCGCGGCGACCAGCAGCTCGATCGAGAGGATCCGCTCGACGCCCTCGAGGACCAGCCGCGCATGGCGGGCGGAGGTCGCGCCCATCGAGACGTGATCCTCCTGGTTCGCACTCGTCGGGATCGAATCGACCGACGCGGGATGGGCGAGGACCTTGTGCTCGCTGGCCAGGGCGGCGGCCGTGTACTGGTAGATCATCATCCCCGAGTCGATGCCCGAGCCCGCCGCCAGGAAGGGCGGCAGCCCGCCGTTGAGCCGCGGGTCGACGAGCAGCGCCGTCCGGCGCTCGCTGATCGAGCCCAGCTCGGCGAGCGCGAGCTTCGCGAAGTCGAGCGCGAGCGCGATCGGCTCGCCGTGGAAGTTGCCGCCGCTGATGACCCGGCCGCCGCCGGTCGCGAGCGCATCGACCGGGGCCACGCCGCCGCCGGCGAACACGAGCGGGTTGTCGGTCGCGGAGTTGAGCTCGATGTCGAGGACGCGACGGAGGTGGTCGAGGGCGTCCTGGACGGCGCCGTGGACCTGGGGCACGCAGCGCAGCGAATACGGGTCCTGGACCTTGTGGACGGACGCGTGATGGCTGCGCTGGAGCTCGCTGTCGCGCAGGAGGTGGCGGAGCTGCCCGGCGACGGCGACCTGGCCCGGATGCGGCCGTGCGAGCTGGTAGGCCGCGGCGAAGGCCACGTCCGTCCCGAGCAGCGCCTCGACGCTCATCGCGGCCACGACCGACGCGGTCCGCACCAGCCGGTCCGCGTCGGCGAGCAGGAGCGCCCCGATCGCGCCCATCAGCTGCGTGCCGTTGAGCAGCGCGAGGCCCTCCTTCGGCTCCGAGCGTCAGCGGTTCGAGGCCGAGATCGCGGAGGGCGTCGGCGGCCGGCACGACCTGGCCGCCGACCTCGACCTCGCCACGGCCGATGAGCGGCAGCGCCAGGTGGGCGAGAGGCGCGAGGTCCCCGGACGCCCCGACGCTGCCCTGCTCGGGCACGACCGGGTGGATGCCCGTGCGCCAGCATCGCGAGGAGCCGGTCCACGATCAACGGGCGGCAGCCGCTGTGGCCGAGCGCGAGGGTGTTGGCCCGCAGCAGGAGCATCGCGCGGACGATCTCCCGCGGGAACGGGCGGCCGACGCCGGCCGCGTGGCTCATGAGCAGCCGGCGCTGGAGCTCGCCTGATCGCTCGGGGTCGACGAAGGTCGTCGCGAGGTCGCCGAACCCGGTCGTCACGCCGTAGACCACGGCGCCCTCGGCGACCAGGGTCTCGATGACGTCGCGAGCCTCCTGCATCCGCTCCCGTGCATGGACGTCGAGTGCCACCGGCGCCCCGTCGCGGGCGACCGCCTCGACGTCCGCGATCGTCAGGTCCGCCCCGGTCAGGACGACCGTCGACGTCGCCCGTCGGTCCGGGTAGAAGTGCGGGACCTCTGGCTCACTCACCGTGCCGAGGATAGTCGGCTACCCTTGGCGGCGTCCCTCGATTCCCCTCATCGTGAGGCCGGCTTGCTCGCGTTCATCGACGAGATCGTCATCCCGTTCCTCAACGGCCTCTACGGGGCCGTCGGCTACCTCGGCGTGCTCGTCGCGATGGCCATCGAGTCGGCGATGGTCCCGCTGCCCTCGGAGCTGATCCTCCCGTATGCGGGCTTCCTGGTGTCGGACCCGACCCAGATCGAGCCGCTCACCGGCGGGGCCTGGAACTTCTGGATCGTCGTGGTCGCGGCGACGATCGGGAACACGCTCGGCTCGCTCATCGCCTATGCGATCGGCGCGTATGGCGGCCGGCCGTTCCTCGAGCGCTACGGGAAGTACCTGCTCATCCGGCCGCACGAGATCGAGCTCGCCGACTCGTTCTTCGAGCGCCACGGCTCGGCGACGGTCTTCATCGGCCGGCTGCTGCCGATCGTCCGGACGTTCATCAGCTTCCCGGCCGGGGTCGCCCGGATGAACATCGGCAAGTTCATCCTCTACTCGACGCTGGGCGCCTTCCTCTGGTCGATCCTGCTGGTCTGGGCGGGCACCGTCCTGGGCGCGAACTGGGAGGACATCCGTCGGATGCTCCAGCCGTTCGACCTCGCGATCGCGGTCGCCGTCGTCGCGCTGATCCTCGGCTTCATCTGGTGGCGCATCGGGCATGCCGGGCCGACCGGGCCGACCCGGCCCGCGTCCCGCGGAGTCCGAGACCGACTGACTCAGGCGCGCTGCTCCTCGGGCGGCTTGACCGAGCGGAATTCGCGATAGAGCAACAGGTCGTACAGGATCTTCAGCCCGCCCGCGAGGTAGAACGGCACGGCCACGTAGCCGGCGCTCGCCAGGAGCACCGACGAGATCGCCGGCGAGAGCGCCGCGCCGGTCGTGCGGGCGACGCCGGTGACGCCGGCCGCGGCCGAGCGCTCGTCGGGGTCGACGACCGCGATCACGTACGACTGGCGGGTCGGCACGTCCATCTGGCTGAGGCTGAACCGGAGGAGCAGGACCAGGATCGCCAGCGGCAGGGTCGGCATGAGCGGCACGAGGATCAACAGCACGTTCGAGGGCAGGTGCGTGAAGACCATCGTGTTGATCAGGCCGATCCGGGCCGCGATCCGCGCGGCGGAGAGCGACGAGACCGCGGCCAGCAGGTTCGCACCGAAGAAGATCGCGCCGAGGACGGCCGGCTCGACGCCCCACGCGACGTGGAACCAGTAGGCCATCAGGCTCTGGGGGATGAACCCGCCGCCGAAGGCGTCGATGGAGAAGAGAAGGGACAGGCGCAGCACGACGCCCCTCGAGCGACCGAGCCCGAAGCGCCGCCGGATGCCGTCGTCGATCACGGTCGTCGGCGGGGCTTCGATGGCGGCGCCGAGGCGCCAGAACCCGATGGCCATCGCGGCACCGATGACCGCGTACCCGACCACGACCGCGCGGTAGGCGTCGACCGGCGCCAGTCCGCGGGCCAGGAGCGCCTGACTGAGCAGGCCCGAGGCCAGGGCCCCGGTCGCGGTGGCGACGTACCCGACGAGGTTGTACCAGGCGAACGTGGCGGTCCGCCGGGTGTCGGGCACGGTCTGCGACAGGGCGGCCTGCTCGACCGCGAGGAACGGCCCGACCTCGTTCCCCGTCGGCGACAGGACGCCGATCGTCGCCGCGAGGATGAGCAGCGGCACCCAGTCGGTGAGCACGAACGCCAGTCCGGCGACGACCATCAGGAGCGCCCCGGCCACCAGGACCCGCCGGCGACCGAAGCGGTCCGCATGGGTGGTCAGCCAGAGCGAGATCAGCGTGTCGCCGACGAGCGTCAGCGTCAGCACGATCCCGATGGTCAGGGCGTCGAGGCCGAGGGCGTCGAGGTACAGGACCAGGACGACGGCGAGGAACCCGTACCCGAACATGCGGAGGGTCCGCATCGCGAAGAGCAGACGGCCGTCGCGGTCCAGGCCGCGCAGGCTCGCGACGAGTCCCGGATCGGGTCCTCCGGCTGGGGTGGCCATCGCCGCCGAGTCTACGAGGCGCGACGACCCCGGAACGGGTCTGCCAGAATGCCGCCGGAGGTACCGACCCGATCATGAGCGCAGACGTGCACGAGACCGACGCACCCGGCCACGCGGGAGCGGTCGAGCATCACCTGCCCGACGATCACGGCGACGACCACGGGCATGACGATCACGCCCATGCCGAGGAGGCGCTCGGCCCGATCGACGTCGCGGCCTGGGGCGCAGGTGCCGCGGGGGTCGTGATCGGGATCGTCATCGCCGCCTGCTTCGCTCTCGCGACGGGGGCGATGACCGTCTAGAACAGGCCGACGACGTTCCCGTCGGCGTCGATGTCGATGTTCTCGCCGCCCGGCTTCGACGGCAGGCCCGGCATCGTCCGCATCTCCCCGCAGAGCGGCGTGATGAACCCGGCGCCGGCCGAGAGGCGGACCTCCCGGATCGGCACGGTGAAGCCGGTCGGACGACCCTTCAGGTTCGCGTCGTGGCTGAGCGAGTACTGGGTCTTGGCCATGCAGATCGGCAGGTTGCCGTAGCCGAGATCCTCGAACTGCTTGAGCGACTTGCGGGCCGCCGGCAGGAACTCGACGCCGTCGCCGCCGTAGATCTTCGTGACGATCGTCCCGATCTTGTCGGGCAGCGACATGTCGTCCGGGTAGAGCAGGCGGAAGCCTCCGCCGCCCGCCTCGGCCGCGGCCCAGACTGCCTCCGCGAGGGCGGTCGCCCCGGCGCCACCGTCGACGAAGTGGGTGGCGACGACGGCGTCGCGCGCGCCCGCGGCCCAGGCCACCTCCCGGATCGCGGCAACCTCGGCCGGCGTGTCGGTCGGGAAGGCGTTGATGGCCACGACCGCGGGGATCCCGAAGATGGTGACGTTCTCGATCTGCTTCGCGAGGTTCGCGGCGCCGGCCCGGACCGCGTCCACGTTCTCCTCGAGCAGCGCCGGATCGAGCGGCTTGCCGGCCACGATCTTGCCGACCCCGCCGTGCATCTTGAGCGCCCGGACCGTGGCGACCACGACGGCCGCATCCGGGGCGAGCCCCGACGCCCGGCACTTGATGTCGAAGAACTTCTCGGCGCCCATGTCCGCCCCGAACCCGGCCTCGGTGCACACGATGTCGTTGGTCACGAGCGCCAGGCGGTCCGCGATGATCGAGTTGTTGCCGTGCGCGATGTTGGCGAACGGACCGGCGTGGACGAAGGCCGGGCCGCCCTCGAGCGTCTGCAGCAGGTTCGGCTTGATCGCGTCGCGGAGCAGCACGGTCATCGCGCCCGCGACGCCCAGGTCCTCCGCCGTGACCGGCGTGCCGTCCGCGCGCGTCGCGAGGACGATCCGGCCGAGACGCGCGCGCAGGTCCTGCAGGTCGGTGGCCAGGGCCAGGACCGCCATGACCTCGGAGCCGACCGTGATCACGAACTCGGTCTCGCGCGGGATCCCGTCCTCGCGCCCGCCGAGGCCGATCACGACGTGGCGCAGCGCCCGGTCGCTGATGTCGAGGACCCGAGGCCACAGGACGCCGTGGGGGTCGATGCCCAGCGGGTTCTTGTGGTGGAGGCTGTTGTCGAGGAAGGCGCCGGCGAGGTTGTGGGCGGCCCCGATCGCATGGACGTCGCCGGTCAGATGGAGGTTGAAGTCCTCCATCGGGATGACCTGGCTGTAGCCGCCGCCCGCCGCGCCGCCCTTGATCCCGAAGACCGGCCCGAGCGACGGCTGGCGGATGTTGACCGATGCCCTGCGGCCGATCTTGTTGAGGCCCTGGGCCAGCCCGACGGTGGTGGTCGACTTGCCCTCGCCGAGGGGCGTCGGGGTGATCGCGGTGACGACCACGTACTTGCCTCGCGGCCGCTCGGCCTCCAGCCGTTTGATCGCCTCGAGGGTCACCTTGGCCTTGGTCGGTCCGTAGAGCTCCAGTTCGTCGTCCCGGATCCCGAGCTCCGCGGCCAGCTCGACGATCGGTCGCGGCCGCACGGATCGGGCGATCTCGAGGTCGGACGGGAAGCTCATCGGTCTCCTCCGGACAGGACGGGTCGTGACGGGGACGCCGGACCGTCGACCGCCCCGGGGCGGTCCGTCGGGGCCTGGCGCTCGGCGGCCCGGATCAGGTGCGTCAGGAGGATCGCGTTCGTCAGCGGCCCGACGCCACCCGGCACGGGCGTGATGGCCGAGGCGACCTTGACCGCTGACGCGAAGTCGACGTCGCCGACGATGTGCCCTTCGACGACGTTGATGCCGACGTCGACGACGACGGCACCCGGCTTGAGCATCGCCCCGGTCACGAGCCCGGGATGACCCGCCGCCACGACCACGATGTCCGCACGCGCGACGTGACCGGCGAGGTCGCGGGTCCGCGAGTGGCAGACGGTGACGGTCGCGTCCTCCTTCACCAGCAGGAACGCGGCCGGCATGCCGACCACGGCGGAGCGGCCGATGATGGTGGCGTCCTGGCCCTCGATGCGGATCCCCGAGCGGCGGAGGATCTCGACGGCCGCGTGGGCCGTCGCCGGCAGGAACCCGTCGTAGCCGAGGCGGAGGAGCCCGGCATTGAGCGGATGGATGCCGTCGATGTCCTTCGCCGGGTCGATCGCATCGATGACGGACCGGAGGCGGATGGTCGGTGGCAGCGGCATCTGGACGATGACCCCGTCGACGGTCGGGTCGTCGTTGAGCTCGCGGACCGTCGCGGTCACCCGGGCCTCGGTCGCCTCACCTTCGAGTTCGACGAACCCGGCGTCGATGCCGACCTTCGCGCACCCGCGCAGGATCCGTTCGAGATAGACCATCGACGGGGCGTCCTTGCCGACGATGACGACGCGGAGGCCCGGTGGGCGCCCGCGGGTGATCCGGAATCTCGCGACGTCCTCTGCGACGGCCACCCGGATCTCGTCCGCGATCGGCCCACCCTCGAGGAGCCGGGCACCACCCGATCCGGGCACGCTCACTCCTGTCCGGGGGTCGGGATCGGGTCGCGCGGCTCGCCGCTGCCCACGGCTTCGCGGGCGATCTCCGCGATCCGCTCCACGTCGTGCACGAGCTCGTAGACGCGAGCGGTCATCTCGCCGCTGAACTCCGGGTCGCCGACCGAGGGCAGGTTGATGAGGACGTTCGCGGCCGCCCCGCGGGCCCCCGCCTCGGCGAGCAGTGTGGCGACCGACAGGTCGCTCGCGGCATTGACGTTGCTCCGCCCGGCCAGGGCCTCGGCCACCTCGACCACGGCAAGACAGGCCTCGACGCAATCGAGCGGGATCTCGGACGCTTCACGTGCCGCCGCCCGCATGGCCGCATCCCGGGCCTCGTGCTGGGTCTCGGTGTCCCGAGGCAGCTTCCGGGCCGCCGCGAAGCGGGCATAGGAGGCGGCGTCGTCATCGGCCAGGGTCAGCAGGCGGTCGACCAGGTCGTGGCCCGTCTCGGCGGCCCACGCCAGGAGATCGGCATGGGCGGCGTACTTCGGTCGGTCCTGGGAGAGTGCCGCGACCATCGCCACGAGACCCGCTCCCAGGCTGGCCGCGACGGCAGAGGCACTGCCGCCGCCCGGCACCGGCTCGGACGAGGCCAGGCGCTCGACGAACGCATCGACGGTCAGATCGCGGAAGCGATCGGATGGGAAGGACTGCACGCCCCGATTGTAGGTACGCGCGGGCCGGCGCGGCGGAGGAGTGCGCCCTGCACGACCGCGATCGTGCGAGTGGGCGCTGTCGTGTCGGAGACGGGGCGGGAGCGGTACCGGCGCACCCGCCCCGCGACCGACGGTGGACCGACCCGGGAGGGGAGGGCTGCCGGTCGGTCCGGAGCGTTCGAGCGTCAGGCCGCCAGGCGGATCGCCTCGTCGAGCCCCGTCACGGTCCATCGCCGCGACCGGTGGTGAAACGTCAGGGAGAGGCGGGCGCGCGGCGTCTCCACCTCGAACAACGTGCGCGGACCGGTGATGACCGGGTAGGCCGCGGCCTCTTCTCGGACGACGCTCAGGCGCGTGACCGGCAGGCGCGTGGCGCCCCAGGTGACCTCGCGCGGGCGTCCGTCAAACCAACCGGTCCGGACGTGGACCTGGACCGGATCGACACGGGTGAATGCCATCGGATGGCTCCTTCTCGGGGGCAGTTCGCTGGGTCTGTGTCGTCCGGGGCACGCGTCCGACAGAACGTCTGTTCGATTACTCCCGGAGCCTAGACCGAACAGGTGTTCGATGTCAAGGCTCGTCGTCCGGAATGTCGTCGCCATCCGTGACAGCTCGGGTGTCACGACCATCGGGATCGGGCTCGAGGGACGCCGGATCGCTCGGGACGCCGCGGGCACGGCGGTCCAACGGGTTGCGTGGATCGCGCTCGAACGGCGCAGGCAACCCGGCCCCCAGCAGCCGCGCGCGGGTCACCGCGTCGTCGCCGTATCGCCGACGGACGGCATCCGCGGCGGCGGTCGCGCGCCGCCGGCGCGGATCCTCATCGCTGAACATCGAGAGCTGTTCGCGGTCCCCGAGGTTCGACGCCGTCACGCCCAGCAGCCGGACGCGGATCCCGCGCACCTCCGGGCGGGCAAGCTCGAGCGCCGCCCGGTAGATCGGCTCGGTCATGTCGGTCGGCTCGGCCAGGGTGCGCTGACGGGTGATCGTCCGGAACGACGAGTCGCGGATCTTGACCGTCACGGTGCCGGCCCTGACCCCCGCCGAACGCAGTCGCGCGGCGACGCCGTCGGCCATCCCCAACAGGGTCCGCTCGATGGTCTCGCGGTCGTTCGTGTCGACGTCGAAGGTGTGCTCGTGGCCCACCGACTTCGCCGGGTCGCCGTCATGGACGGGGTCGGCGTCGAAGCCGCGCGCTCGCGCGACGAGGGACGCGCCGAACTTGCCGAAACGGCGAACGACGACGTCCTCAGGGAGCGCGGCGAGATCGCCGATCGTGTGGACCCCGTAGTCGGCAAGGGCGATGCCCGTCCGCTCGCCGACGCCCCACAGGCGCGAGATGGGAAGCGGCGCGAGGAACGCCGCCTCGTCGCCGGGCGGGACGACGACCAGGCCGTCCGGCTTGCGCAGGTCGGACGCCACCTTGGCCACGAGCTTCGTCGTCGCGACCCCGACCGAGACCGTCAGACCCACGTCCGCCCGGACCTCGTCCTTGATCCGGCGCGCGATCGTCGGACCGTCGCCGAACAGGTTCGCGGTCGCCGTCACGTCGAGGAACGCCTCGTCGATCGAGATCGGCTCGACGAGGGGGGTGAACCGGCGAAGGACGCCCATGACGTCGCGGCTGGCCTGCTGGTACCGCCGGCCGTCGACCGGCACGAACACGCCGTCCGGGCAGCGGCGGCCGGCCTCGCGCAGTGACATCGCCGAGTGGACCCCGAACACGCGCGCCTCGTAGCTGGCCGCCGACACCACGCCCCGCTGGTCCGGCCCGCCACCGCCGACGATGACCGGTCGCCCGCGCAGCTCCGGATGGTCGCGCTGCTCGACGGACGCGAAGAAGGCGTCGAGGTCCACGTGGAGGATCGTCCGGTCGGGCACGCTCGCTATCATCGACCCGCTGTGGAAGCCTCTGCCGACGGGGTCCCGGGGCGTCGTATCGCCGCCCTCGCGCTCGCCCTGATCGGCGGGGCGGTCGTCGCGCTGGTCGTGCCCGCCGCGTCGATCGTGCTCGTGTGGCCGTTCCTGTTCGCCGTTCCGGGCTGGGTCGTCGTCCGGCGCGTGGCGCCGGACCTGCCGGTGCCGGGTCAGGTCGGCGTGGCCGTGGTCGTGAGCGTCTACCTCTCGGCCCACCTGGTCGACGTCGTGGCGCGGATCGGCGGCTTCGACCGGCCGTCCATCCTCGTCGCCACCGTCCTGATCGCCGTCGGCACCGTGGCCTTCGCCGGTCTCCGTCATCCGTGGCTGGCCCCGGTCGGTCGACCCACGCTGGCCGGGATCAGGGCGACGATCCGCACCGACACGGCCGCCTGGCTGGTCGCCGCGGCGTTCGGCCTGGTCATCGCGGCCGTGCTCTTCGCCAACGGCTGGCGCGAGACGCCGGACGGCTGGGTGTCCGGCGGCTGGAACTGGAGCGACCTGCTGGTCCATGTCGCGATCGGCGCGAGCATCGTGCATGGGAACTTCCCGCCGGAGGTCCCCTACTTCGCCGGGACGCCCCTGACCTATCACTGGTTCGCCGATCTTCACGGGGCGATCACCTCGAGCGTCGCGGGTATCGACCTCATCGGGGTCTACTTCGCGACGAGCGCGGTCTTCGCCTCGGTCATGGCGCTCCTCGTCTGGACGCTGGCCCTGCGCCTGACCGGCGACCGCCGGGTCGCCGCCATCGCCGCCGTCCTCGCCTGTCTCGGCGGCGGGATGGGCTGGATGCGCCTGGTCGGTGACGTGCTGGCGGGCAACCCCGACGTCGCGGCGCTCCTGGCGCAGAACCCGTACGACAACAGCTGGGAGGACGGCTGGCCGTTCTTCCGGATCGCGTCCGTGCTCGGCACCGCGTTCCTGCCCCATCGGGCGTCGACGCTCGGCCTGCCCGGGCTCATCGCGGCGGTGCTGCTCGTGGTCCAGTGCCTCGGGCGGCGGCCGGCGGGGGTGCTCCTGGCGGGGCTCATCGCGGCACTCCTCGCGCCCTTCCAGTTCTACGCGTTCCCCGCGACCTACCTCATCGTCGGCCTGTACGTCGTCACGACCGGCGCCTGGCGCGCGCCGACGGCTCGCCGGGACGCGGCCCTCTTCCTCGGGCCGCTGATCCTGGCCGTGCCGTTCGTCGCGGAGGCCATCTTCCAGCAGAGCCAGGCCGGCGCGTTCCGGTTCATCCCCGGCTGGAGCGAGGCGCGGTTCGGCGAGGGCGCCCTGGCGGTCGTCTTCTTCTACGCGACGAACCTCGGGGTCCCGTTCGCCCTCGCCCTCGTCGCCGCGGTCACAGCCCGCGGGCTGCCGACGCGCTGGTTCCTCGTCGCGTGGCTCGTCGCGTTGTTCGTGGTCCCGAACGTCGTCGTGCTGAGCGCGGTCGACTTCGACATGAACAAGTACTTCCAGATGATGTGGATCGCGGTCGCGATCCTGGCCGCATGGCTCATCCGGCGCTGGCCGCGGCCGGTCATCGCCGCGGTGCTCGTCGTGTGCTCGATCTCACCTGCGCTCATCGCCGTGTGGCATGTGACGAGCACGCCCGTGACGATATCGCTGGCGCAGGAGCGGGCGGCCCGCTGGATCGAGACCAACACGCCGGATCGGAGCGTGTTCCTTGCCGACGCGTTCATCAACAGCCCGGTCGACCTCGCGGGACGGATGCGGATCACGACGTTCGGGCCGTACGTGTCGAACCTCGGCTACGACCCCGCTCCGCGCGAGGCGGACGTCAACGCGGCCTACTGCGACGGTCCGGAGGCCGCCGCCGCGGTCATGGAGCGCTACGGCGCCACGTACGTGCTCTCGAGCGGCGGGGTGCTCGACTGCGACGACCTGGAGCCGACCGACTTCGACTCGAGCGAGCAATTCGTGCCCGTCTTCGAGGACGACGGCGTCCGCGTCTGGCGGCTGGACCCGCCCTGATCAGCCCTTGGGCTCGACGATGATCGTGACCTCGGGCGTCATGCCCGAGTAGACCTTGATGGCCACCTTGTACGTCCCGAGCGACTTGAGCGGCTCCTCGAGGTCGATCTTGTGGCGATCGATCTCGATGCCCCGGCGGGCCAGCGCGTCGGCGATGTCCTTCGAGGTGATCGAGCCGTAGAGCTTGCCGCCCTCGCCGACCTTCACGCCCATCGTGAGGGTCGTGCTGCCGATCCGGGTCGCGGCGACCTCGGCGTCCTCGCGCTCGCGCTTCCGCTTGTCCTCGCGGCTCGCGACGTCGTGCTGCCACGCCCGGTAGGCGCCGCCGGCCGCGGGCACGGCCAGCTGATGCGGGATCAGGAAGTTCGTGGCGTAGCCGTCGGCCACCGTCTTCATCTCGCCGCTCTTCCCGAGCTTCTCCACGTCACTCGTCAGGATGACCTTCACGCGATGGGATCCTCCCTGGAGATCCAGGACCGCACGCGCGGGCCCAGACCGAATTGCTTCATGGTGTCCCCGGCCGACGCGATGACCACCGGGATCCGGCGGATGCTCCGCCGGACCGCGCTCGGCGTCAAGCGCCGGATCTGCGCGATGTCGCGCTCGAATTCGCTGCGCGGGATGCCGAGCTCGTCGAGCTTCTCGCGCAGCAGGTCCTCGGGCGCCCCGTCGATGAACAGGTCGACGGCGAGGACCACGACGACGAGGTCGTCGAGGCCGCCGAGGACCGGGATGTTGTCCGGGATCAGGTCCTTGCCGAGCACGAGGTAGCCGGCAGCGCCGGCCAGCACGGCCTTTCGCGCGGCCGGCATCCGGTCGTCCATCGCGAGTGCCGTGACGAGTCGGGCGTACATCGGGATCCGGCTCGCGACCGGCAGGAAGGCCAGCAGCGACAAGGCGCGGCCGAAGGTCATGCCGGCGACGCCGGCCCGACCCTTGTCCTTCTTCTTCGAGCTGCCGTTCGAGCCGCCCTCTGCCATCCCGGTCCGTCTCCTCGATCGTGGTGCCCGCGCGCGGGAGCCGGAGTCTACCAGCGTTCGAGCGCGGCACAGGGTGGGCGCCCGCCGTCCACGCGTGGCTCGGGGCGTCGGGACGCGCGTAGGCGATGATGGCGCAGCGGCGAACCGATTTCGCAGTGGGGGCAGGCAGCATGAACGAACCCAAGAGGTCCCTGCGGCAGCGCCACGGCGGGTGGCGGGCGACGAGCAGATCCGGCTCGGTGCTGGCGCTCGGGATCTTCGTCGCCGTGTGCGCCGCAGGCATCCCCTTTGCATGGTCGGCGTACCTCGGGCCTGGACCTGGCGTGGCCGACCGCATCCGGGCCGCCCGCGACCCTCTCGTGGTGGGCGTCGAGTACCGCGAGCCCAATCCGCTCGGGGGCGGGCTGGGCAGGGTCTGGGTCACGCTCGCGCACGGCTCGACCCGCGACGAGGTCAATGAGTTCTGGTGCGGGGTCGTGGTCCCGGCCGGGGGCGCGGAGATGTACCGGGACCGAAACCTGAGCCTCCGGCAGGCCGACCAGCAGACGGGCGAGCCGGGCCATCTTCGTGCCGTCGCTGACCTGTCCTCCTGTCGCCGATCCGCGACCCTGGATAGACCCGACGCCCGTGCCAACGGAGCCCCCGCCAGGCATCTACGGATCGTGCAGCGACACGTACGAGAACCCGCTCGAAGACTGCGGTCCCGAGCGCTCCGCGGCGCTATCGGCGGTGGGCCATCTGGGTTACTACCCGCTGAGCGTCGAGATCCATCCCGGGGGCTTCCCGTGCGGCGAGCCGTTCGAGGACCGGCAGCCCGCGGAGACCTGCCGGGACCGCACGCCCGGCACCGTTGTCGCGTATGTCCTCTTCGTCGGCACCGACAAGGTCGCGGCGCTGACGCTCGATAAGGGCGCCGACGGCTACACCGCCACCGTCGTGTCATTCCAGGAGCCGCCGTCCGTCGTTCGACCACTTCCTGTCGTGGCCGCCCGTGCCCGACAGCAGCCCGACGGCGAAGCCCTCGGGCGGCTGACCCGGACCATCCGTCCCGCCCGGTCGTGCTCGGCTTGACATCGAACGTCCGTTCGGTATCATGGACGGCAAGGAGGCGCGAGTGACCAAACACGACGCCGAACGCAAGGTCAAGATCCTCGACTTCATCGCAGCGACGCTGCGCGCCCGAGGCTACCCGCCGTCGGTCCGCGAGATCGCCCGTGCGGTCGGTCTGGCCTCCACGTCGGCCGTCCACCACCACCTCCAGATCCTCGAACGCGAGGGCTACCTGGAGCGGGGGGCGGCACAGTCTCGCGCGATCCGGTTGACGCCCACCGCGGCGATCCGCCTGGGGCTCTCCAGTGAACTCGTCCCGCAGGCCACATCGGCGGACTCGCGCGTGCTGCCGGTCATCGGCGAGATCGCCGCCGGCGGTCCCATCGAGGCCTACCAGGACGCGTCCGAGACGATGGCCGTGCCGGACCTGCTGGCCCCCAGCGGCGACGCATACGTCCTCAAGGTCCGGGGCGATTCGATGATCGAGGCGCACATCGCCGACGGCGACTTCGTCCTGATCCGGCCCCAGACAACGGCCCGCAACGGCGACATCGTCGTGGCCCAGGTCGAGGAGAACGCGGTCACGCTCAAGCGCTTCTTCAAGGAGAAGGACAAGATCCGACTCCAGCCGGCCAACCCCGCGTACCCGGCCCAGTTCTACGACGACGTCCGCATCCAGGGCAAGCTGATCGGCGTCATCCGCAAATGACTGCGGACTGACCAGCGCGGCGTTGTCCGGCTCCGCCAGTCGCTCACGCACTCCTAGTGCGCTCGCTCCTGCTCGCCAGCGCCTTGCCTGACCACTGGGCACCCAGTCGCGTCCGAGTGTCGCAGAGTTTCCACAGGCGCGGACGGACGATTCGTGGACGAGTCGGGATAGGCCCTTCTCGTCGCGGCACCTGGGCGTGACAGTGGAGGTGTCACGACCCGACGTCACGCTGGGAGCCCATGATCGACCGCCTGCCGCCCCAGAGTCTCGAGGCCGAACAGTCGGTCCTTGGCGCCATCCTCATCGATCGCGATGCGGTCATCGAGGTGGCCGAGTTCCTCCGCGCCGAGGACTTCTACCGCCAGGCCAACGGGCGGATCTACGCGGCCATCCTCGACCTCTTCGAGCGCCGCGAACCCATCGACATCGTGACCGTCGCCGAGGCGCTCGAGCGGCGTGAGGAGCTCGACGCGATCGGCGGGCGCGCCTACCTCTCGAGCCTCTCGAACGAGACGCCCACCGCCGTCCACGCGGCGCAGTACGCCCGGATCGTCGAGCGCAAGGCCGTGCTCCGCAACCTCATCGGGGCCGCCGGCCGGATCGCCGGGATCGGCTACGAGGACCCCGCCGAGATCAGCGAGGCGATCGATCGCGCGGAGGCCGAGCTGTTCGCGGTCAGCCAGAAGCGGGTCGATGTCGGGTTCAGCGCGCTCAAGGCGCTCCTGCACGACGCCTACGACCGGCTGGACTACCTCCACGCCCACCGCGGCGAGATCAGCGGCGTCCGCACCGGCTTCACCGACCTCGACACGCTGACGACCGGCCTCCAGAAGAGCGACCTGATCGTCCTCGCGGCCCGACCGTCGGTCGGCAAGACGAGCCTGGCGCTCAACATCGCCGAGTACGCGGCGGTCAAGGAGCGACGGAGCGTCGGGGTGTTCAGCCTCGAGATGAGCAAGGAGCAGCTCGTCCTGCGCCTGCTCTCGAGCGTGGCCAACATCGACTCGCAGCGCCTGCGGACCGGGTTCCTCGAGGAGCTCGACTTCGCCCGGATCGCGCCGGCGATGAACGCCCTCTCCGAGGCGCCGATGTACATCGACGACACGCCGAACATCACGGCGATGGAGTTGCGCACCAAGGCCCGCCGCCTCCAGGCGGAGGCCGGCCTGGACCTCGTCATCGTCGACTACCTGCAGCTGATGCAGGCGACCACCACGAACCGCGACGCGAACCGCGTCCAGGAGGTCTCCGAGATCTCCCGCGGGCTCAAGGCCCTCGCGCGCGAGCTCAACGTGCCGGTCATCGCGCTCTCGCAGCTCTCGCGCCAGCCGGAGATGCGCGAGTCGAAGGAGCCGCGCCTGTCGGACCTGCGCGAGTCGGGCGCCATCGAGCAGGACGCCGACCTCGTCATGTTCCTGTGGCGCGACAAGGACCGCTCCGACGACCAGGACGCCGACGGCGAGGTCATCAAGCTGAAGCTCGCGAAGCATCGCAACGGACCCACGGGCGAGGTGGACCTGTGGTTCAAGAAGCGCCAGACGCGCTTCGTCAGCTACGCGGGGGAGCGTTTCGCCGAGGCGGGTTGACCGGGCGCGAGCCGCGATCCGCCGTCGCTAGCCCTCGTATTCGAAGCCGATCTTGACCTCGACGCGGTACTCGACGATCTCGCCGTCCTCGACGACCGCGCTCGACTTCACGACCTCGACCGTCTGGATGTTGCGGACGGTCTTCGAGGCCGTCGCCACGGCCTGGCGAGCGGCGTCGCTCCACGACTTCGGGCTGGTCCCGACCATCTCCCGGATGATGATGACGCCCACGGCCGGCACCTCTCGCTCCTGCCGCGGCCCAGGCGCCATCGCGGCGCGACCGTGACCGGGCCATGATGCCACGAGGCCGACCCGTCGCCGGATCGGCCCCTGGGTCGCTCGGATCGGATGCGAGCCGCTCCCGGGCTAGACGCCCGCCGTGACCGACAGCGTGCCGGCTCGGACCTTGTCGAAACAGGAACTGCAATAGACCGGGCGATCGTTCCGCGGCGCGAATGGCACGATGGCCTGGCCCCCGCAGGCCCCGCAGATCGCGGCGTGGAACTCACGTGGGCCCTCGTTCGAGCGAGCCCGCTTGGCGGCGGCCCGGCACGATGGGCATCGCTGCGGGTCGTTCGTCAGCCCCTTGCTGGCGTAGAAGGCCTGTTCGCCCGCCGAGAACGTGAATTCCTCGGCACAATCGCGACAGGTCAGACTTCGGTCCTCGTACACCCTCTCCGGACCCTCCTCGGCTCGGGATGCCACAACAGAGGCCCGTGCCCTGGGGCAGTCAGGACCGGCGCGTGGGCGTGCGTGACGGGGGTGCGCGCCCGGGTCGGCCCGGGCCTGGGGGACCCGGAACTCATAGCCGTGAAGATACGCGCGCCGTCAAGCCCCTCTTTGGCGTTGCGGCGCCCGATGGAACCAAGTCGCGGAGGTGAACGTCGGTCGGCCATGCCAAACCTGACTCGCTTCACCCTTGTCTCGGCCCTGGTCGTCATCGTCGCCGCCTGCACCTCCGGCGGCGCGAGCCCGACGTCCGGGCCTCCCTCCGCAGCCCCGTCGGGCGCCCCGTCGAGCGCCCCGAGCCCATCGACCGGCGACTTCGGCGCGATCGACCACGCGACCGGCAAGACCGACGTCCTGCTGCGCTACGAGGAGGGCGGCGGATTCATGATGCCGGCCTTCATCGCCACCCAGGCCCCCATCTTCACCCTCTACGGCGACGGCACCATCATCTTCCGCAACCCGATGGCCGATCAGCCCCCGGCGGTCGGCTCGGTCATGCCCGGCCTTCCCTTCCGCACGGCCAAGCTGAGCGAGGAACAGATCCAGCAGCTCCTCGCGTTCGCCCTCGGCGACGGCGGACTCGGCGTCGCGCGCGCGAGCTACGAGAACATGATGATCTCGGACGCGTCGACGGCGGTCTTCACGGTGGACGCCGGCGGCATCAAGAAGGCCGTGTCGGTCTACGCGCTCGGCCTCGAGGTCGAGGGCATGCCGGACGCCCTGGCCCGGGCGGCGTTCAAGAACCTCGCCGATCGGCTGGCCGACTTCGACAACGGCGGCGCGACGCCGACCGAGGCATACGCGCCCGAGCGCTACCGCGGCATCCTGATGGACGGCGCCGCCGCGCCGGACCAGAAGCCGTGGCCGTGGGCGGACATCAAGCCGAAGGACTTCCCGTTCCCGGCCGATCCGAACGCCTTCCAGATGGCCCAGCGGGCGCTGACCGCAGCGGACGTCGCGAAGCTCGGCTTCGACCAGTCCCAGGGCGGCTTCCAGGGGATGACCCTGGTCGGCCCGTCCGACGGCAAGATCTACTCGCTGTCGCTGCGACCGCTCCTGCCGGACGAGCCCGACACCAAGGCATAGGGCCTCGCGGCCCAGCAACCTCCTGCGGCTGAGCCGCAGCTAAGGGTCCGGTGAGGGCCTGGCGTCACGATGGCGCCATGGCACTGCCGGACCCTTCCGTTGACACGCTGCGCGAGCGCTCCGTATCGTTCGCCCACCCCCGCACCCAATCCGTCAGGCGAGCGCTCTCCGAACCCGGTCGCTGCCGGAACGGGAGCGACCGCCGCCTCATCGGCCAGCGGAGCCCACCGTGACGACGTGAGCGGCTTTCCGATCCAATACGCGAAGGTGCAGCCTCCGCCCCTTCGCCAGGAGACGCTGGCCCGCCATCGCCTGCTGGATTGGCTGGCCGCCAAGATCCATCACCGGATCATCCTGGTCCTCGCCGACGCGGGGTACGGCAAGACGACGTTGCTGGCCGACTTCGCGGGTCGGACCCGGCTGCGGACGCTGTGGTACCGCCTCGACGAGGACGACCGGGACTGGATCTCGGTGCTGCACCACCTGGTCGCGGCCGGTCGCGAAGCGGATCCGGCGTTTGCCCCGAACACCGCCGCGATGCTCGCCGACAAGAGCCTGAGCGGCCCGACACGCGACACCGTCATCGATGTCTTCATGCGCGAGCTGCAATCGATCGCGCCGCATGGGGCCGTCCTGATCTTCGATGACTTCCACCTCGTCGACGACGCGCCGGACGTCCAGCTCATCGTCCGCGAACTGGTCGAGCGGGCGCCCGAACGACTCACGATGGTCTTCGCGAGTCGTCGATCGCCGGGCATCCCGATCGCGAAGCTTCGCGCGATCGGCGAGGTCGCCGAACTGACCCGTGACGACCTCCGGTTCGATGCCGACGAGACCTCGCGACTCTTCCGCGAGTCGTACGGTCGGACACTCGAGCCCGATGTCCTGGCCGACGTGACCGCCCGGACGGAAGGTTGGGCGGCCTCGCTGCAGCTGGTCCACGCCGCGTTGCGCGATCGAACGCCGGTCGAGATCCGAAGCTTCGTTCGCAATCTGTCTGGCGGCGACCAGGAGCTGTACGACTACCTCGCCGAGGAGGTCGTCGGCGACCTGCCAGCGGATCTCCAGCGGTTCCTGATGCACACCTCGATCCTTCAGGTGGTCACGCCCGAGTTGGCCGAGGTCGTGACCGACCTGGAGCCAGCCGAAGTCTCGCGCCTCACCGCCGCCGCCGAACGCCTCACCCTGCTCGGGCGACGAGCCCGCGGACCCCGGACGGAGCTGCGGTATCACCCGCTCGTCCGCGAGTTCCTGGAGGCCCGGCTCGCGCGCGACTTCGGCGCGGAGTCGGTTCGCAACCTGCACCGGACCGTGGCAGCCCATGCCGAGGGACGCGATTGGCGGATCGCTGCCCATCACCACTGGGCGGCCGGAGATCGCCTCCAGGCCTACGCGATCATCGACGCATCGGCTCAGAGCATCATCGGCCGCGGCGAGTACCTGCTGGCCGCGCCGTTCGTGGCCGACGTCGCAGACGACGCGCAGCGGGCCAGCTTCCTGGTCGTCCTGTCGCGCCGCGACTTCAAGCAAGGGGACGTGCGCCAGGCGCTGACGCGCGCGAAGCGCGCCGTCGAGATGGACCCCGAGTCCGACGTGGCGTTGGCGAACCTGGCGTCGCTTGAGCCTGACGCTGGGAGATGCGCGCGGAGCGATTGAAGTGGCGCAGCAACTCGTGCAGACCTCGACAGATCCCGGATGGACCGGCATTGCAAATGGCCTGATTGACGCAATCCGTGCCTCCCTTGACGGTGACATCGCCAGTGCCGCAGCTCGGCTCGAGGACCTAGCTGCACTCCAGCACGCGAGAGGCGAGAGTCACTTCGAAGGCATCAGCTATCTCAACCTCGGAGAGTCACAGCGGGCGATGGGGAATGCACGAGACGCCCTGGAGTCGGCGAAGAAATCCATCGAGCTGCTCGAGGAGAGTTCCGGCGCTGCGGAAATCGCTACCGCGCGGGTTATCGCTGCGTGGGCGCACCTTCACCTGGGAGACACGGAGGACGGCTGGCGGGAACTCGGATCCGCACGACAAGAAACGAACGAAACAATTCGTGCGGACGTCCTAGGAGAAGCAGCCAAGCTAGAGGCGCTGTACGGCGACGCGACTCGCGCGATGGACCATCTCAGCGAACTCAAGGGACTGGGCCAGTCATCGGCCTGGGTCAGTCACATGTCACTTCCGACCGAGGCCTACGTTGCCCTGCGCTTTGAAGACACGACAAAGGCTGCCTCGGTACTCGCGGAGTCGAATCCTGATGAACCGACCGGTTCAATCGGTCACAAGGCGTACGTTCTGGCCGTGCGGGCTCATCTCAAGGTTGCGACCGGATCGCCGGACGCAGCGGAGCGCCATCAACTCCGCGAAAGAGCAGGCAACACGTCAGTCTGCGGGCCTCTGGCTCGGCTACTGCGAAGCTCTCCAGGCCGTGCAGGATGGACCAACGGCTCTGGGCCGTTTCATTCGCCAGGCATCGCGACGTTCTCGATGGCAATTGACCTTCGTGGCGGACTCAATCGCTGCAAGGCTTGGCGACCTAGGCGACGATGAACTCCCCACCATCCTCGACGAGGCAGCGCTTCGGCCCGACCGCTGGAGGTCGGCGCTCCGCGGCGTTGTCGACTCGGGCGGCGAACCGTCCGTCGCCGCCGCTCATGTTCTGGAGCAGATCGGCGACTCAGGTGACGTCGCGCGCCTCCGCCGAGTCGCGCATCGCTATCGCGGCCGGCCTGACGCGGAGTTAGGTCGGGCTCTCGCGCGTCGCGTGGCCGACCGGGTGTTGGTCGAAGACCAAGGTCGGGTCTCAATTCACGTTGGCGATCGCAACGTCGAGGGATCTTCGATCCGCCGGAAGGTCCTGGCGTTGCTCTGCTTCCTCCTGACGCGACCGAGGTACGCCGCGACTCGAGACGAAGTGATGGATGCGCTTTGGCCGGAATTTGACCCGGCGGATGCCCTCAACTCCCTGAATCAGACCGTCTACTTCCTACGCCGCGTCTTTGAGCCGACCTACAACGAGGATCTGTCCCCGGCGTACGTGCGCCACGAGTCGGACGTGATCTGGCTCGATCGGGAGCTCGTTGCATCGACAAGCAGCACGTGTGTTGACCTCATTCGGTCAATGTCACCGCAGCCATCACCTAGCGAGGTCGCGGAGCTCTCGGACACCTATGTCGGGCCGTTCGCGTTGGACTTCGCCTACGAAGAATGGGCGACGGACTTTCGGACCTCACTGCACTCCTCGTATCTCCAGGTGATCGAGAAGGCGGTCGAATCCGACACGATCAATGGGCATTTCGAACGCGGGATCGGACTTGCGCGACGAGCCCTTGACCTAACGCCCGAAGCCGACCAAATCGAGCTATCTCTCTTGAGGTCTGTACCGGCTCAACGGATCTCACTCCGCGGCCGCGGAGCAGTACGCGCACTACGCCGCGACCATGCGGGAGACCTTGGGTGTGGAGCCGCCGTCACTCGAATCCCTTTGGGAGGATAGGTAAGGTGCCGTATTGACCGGCTCAGTTTGGCGTCCCTATAGTCCTGACACTTCGTAGTACCCCCGTACTAGGAAGCAATGTAAAGAAGTTCGGACGCGCAGAAGCACCACCTGAAATGGGCACTTAGGGTGGAGCTGAGCGACTAGTGCAACCGACCGACCCGTAGTCCGGTCGGTTTTTCGTGTTCAGCGAGCACGAAGGCCGCGAAGGAGGAACTAGCGTGTCCGAAGACATGGTCATCAAGGGCTGGTAGTCGCAACCATGAAAGCGAAAGTGCTGCGGGTCCTGGTGACGCTCTCGAGCATCGCCATGATCGCAGCCGCAGGTGGAGCTTCACTTCGGGGCTTTTAGTACGTTGGTGCCATAACCCCTCGAATCTCATTGGGGATAGAGTTCGAGTGGTGGTGGCTAACGTACGGGGCAGTTGATGCCTAAGTCTCTAAGGCTCTACATCGCCGGAGTCGTGGTCCTGAGTGCCGTGGCGCTCGTGGCTGCGACTCTTGTGTTTCCCGCCGACGAGCGCATTGCCCTCGATTTGGGCCTCTCGGGCCCTTCGGCAGACGAGGTCCGAGATCCTACTCGGGGTCGCCTTCTGGACGATCCTGACTCTGATTACGTCCGCGCTGCCGGTTAGGCTCCCGCTCGGCTCACACCATGCAGTTTCGATGGCGCCGGTCATCGCAGCCATGACGCTCGGCGGCCCCGCTGTCGGTGGCTGGGTCGCCGGAATCGGGACCACCGAGATGAGGGAGTTGCGGGGGCGAATTCCTTGGTATGGCACCCTGGCGAACCATGCGGGCGTCGTCCTTCCAGCGGTCGTAGCTGGGACGGTTAGATACCTGATCGTCAAGAACGTCGCTGCCACCGGCGAGATCGAGCTCATCGTGGACTTCGTTGCCGTGATGATCGCGGCGGGGCTCTTCTTCCTGCTCAACACCCTCCTTGCTGGAGGAGTGCTCGCCCTTCGGACCGGTCAGTCATTAACCGGAGTCATCATCGGGGACTCCAAGGGAACGGCTTTCAACAATCTCGCCCTTGCGCCCCTTGGATGGCTGATGTCGATCGTCTATTCCATCCAGTGGTGGGCCACGCTGCTGTTCGCGCTGCCGCTGTACACGACCCGGATGGCGTCGCAGCGGTTCGTCGAGATGCGCGAGATGTTCACCCAGACGATCGGCGCGCTCGCGGAGGCGGTCGACAAGCGCGACCCGTTCACGGCCAGGCATAGCCACCGGGTGAAGGAGATCGCCGTCGACATCGGGCGCGTCATGCGCCTGTCCGACTCCGACCTCGAGGCACTCGAGTGGGGCGGCCTCCTCCACGACGTCGGCAAGATCGGCGTCCCCGACGACGTGCTGAAGAAGGCCGAGCGCCTCAACCGCGACGAGCGGATGATCATGAACGCCCACCCGGTCCTGGGCGCGCAGATCATCGCCCCGGTCACGAAGCTGGCACGGGAGCTGCCGATCATCCGCCACCACCACGAGTGGTACAACGGCTCCGGCTACCCGGATCGCCTCATCGGCGACGAGATCCCGAAGCTCGCCCGTGTCCTTCATGTCGCCGACGCGTTCGAGGCGATGACCGCCGCCCGCCCGTACCGGATGACGCCGCTGACCCACGAGCAGGCGCTCGCCGAGCTGCGCAAGTTCGCCGGGGTCCAGTTCGACCCGATCGTGGTCGATGCCTTCGTCCGGACGCATCACGTCGAGGGCGTGCCGGATCCGGGCCGTCGGCCCGAGCCGCGGCAGATCCCGCTGATCGCGCAGGCGGCCGACCGGATGAACAACACCGCGACACTGCAGGAGCTGCCCGGCGCGACCGGCAACCCGGCCTCGCCGACCGCGCCCACCACCGCCGCGGCCAAGCAGGTCTGAGCCCCGCGACCGTCGATCCGGGCCGTGCTCGCCGAGCGCAGCCCGAGGCTGACCGGCGCGACCCCGACCGACACAGCCGCCGTCGGGCGGCGATGATGACGGACGTGCATGCACCGCCGGCGCAGAGCGAGGGCTCCGCGTGCTGATCGCCGGGATCGCCCTCGGCCTGATCCTGGGCCTGCTCGTCGGTGGCCGGCTGACCAACCTCGCCGAGGTCCGCCTCCGCTACGTCCCGCTGATCGCCGCGGCGGTCATCCTGCGGTTCGGGACCGAGTTCCTCCTCGGCGCAGACATCCCGATCGTCGAGGCCCTGCGCCTGCCCCTGCTGGCGACCGCGTTCGCGATGCTCCTCGTCGGCCTCTGGGCGAACCGGGCCTACCCGGGCATGACCCTGGCCTTCGTCGGCACGTTGGCGAACGCGCTGGTCATCGTCGTCAACCAGGGCTACATGCCGATCTGGGAGCCGGCGCTCACCCTGGCGGGCCTCGACGCCACCGACGTCGGCTCGTCGATCCACATGATCTTCCCGCCGATCCTCGACGCCTCGTTCCTGCTCCACCTGGGACCGCTCGGCGACGTCATCCCGATCCCGTTCCCGTTCATCCAGAACGTGGCCTCGGTGGGCGACCTGTTCCTCGCGGCCGGCCTCGCGTTCTTCCTGTTCGCGAGCATCGTCGGGATCATCCCGGAGCCCGAGGAAGCCGCGGCGTCCGGCGCTGGACGGCGCCCGCCGGTGACGGTCGGGAACACCGGGCTCTCGCCGGCACTGGCGGGCGTGGCGGCCCTCGAGCGGCCTCTGTTGCTCGGCGGCCGCGGGATGCGCATGTCATCGCCGACCGTCGTCTCGCTTCCGGTTCCGCGGCCCGAAGTCGTCGAGATCCTGCGCCGCCACCCGTACGTCAAACTCGCGCTCAACGGGTCGTTCTCGGCGCTGTGGGCCGGTCAGTTCATCTCGATGTTCGGCGACCGCATCCACCAGTTCGCCCTGGCGGCGGTGGTCCTCACGACGACCGGTTCGGAGGTCCTCGCGGCGTTCGCCTTCGTCGCGGCCGCCCTGCCGAACCTGTTCCTCTCGCCGATCGCGGGCACCTTCGTGGACCGCTGGGACCGCAAGGAGGTCCTCGTCGTCAGCGACATCCTGCGGGCGGCGGTCGTGCTGCTCATCCCGGTCGCCGCGGTCGTGAACGTCCTCCTCGTCTATCCGCTGATCTTCGTCGTGACGTCGATCTCGATCTTCTTCCGCCCGGCCCGGGTCGCCATCCTCCCGCAGCTGGTCGAGCGCGACGAGCTCGTCACGGCCAACTCCGCGATGTGGGTCGGCGAGACGATCGCCGACGTCATCGCATACCCACTGGCCGGGCTGTTCGTGGCATCACTGATGGCGGCCCTGCCACTGGCCTTCTGGCTGGACGCCGTCACCTACCTGGCCTCGGCGGTCCTGCTGGCGACGATCGTCGTGCGCCCCAGGACCGCGGACGAAGAGGCGGACGCCAACGAGCCGAAGCACTTCATGAACGAGCTCAAGCTCGGCTGGCGATTCCTGCGCAACGAGACCGTGCTCCTCGCGAACACGATCCAGGCCGCGATCGCGCAGTTCACCGTCGGGATCATGACGGTCCTGACCGTGATCTACTGCTACGAGGTCTACAGCGACAGCTCGATCGGCTATTCCGCGGTCTGGGGGTTCATGGAGGCGGGGACCGGGGTGGGCAGCCTGATCGGCGGCTTCGCCATCGGGCTCGTCGGGAGTCGCCTCGCGAAGGGCAAGACGATCATCGCCGGCTACGCGGTGCTCGGGCTGCTCACGTTCCTGCTGGCCATCACGGACAACATCCCGATCGCGGTCGGGCTCGCCTTCGGCTCAGGCGTGGCGAACATGGTCTTCCTCATCCCGAGCCAGGCGTTGTTCCAGGAACGGACGCCCTCCGCACTGCTCGGCCGCGTCGTCAGCTTCCGATTCGCCTTCGTCTTCGGGTCGATGACGGTGGCGATGGCCGTCGGCAGCCTCATGATCATCTTTGTGCCGGCGACGTTCGTGATCGCGTTGTTCGGGCTGATCACGCTCGTGACGGGACTCGCGGGCTGGTTCGTGCCGGCGATCCGCAACGCCTAGTGCGCATCGGCGAGCCGACATCGGGCGGTGGGCCGGACCCTTGGGTACACTGGCGCCCGCGTGCCGACGGCCGGACCGATGCCGCGCGCCAGGAGTGACACGACCGCATGACTGACCGACCCGAGGGGACGCCCGACGGAGCGCCGGACGAGATCGACCTGCCCGAGGCGGAGCCGGTCGTCGATCCCGAGCCCGTGAACGAGCCGCCGCCGGAGTTCGAGCCGGAGCCGGAGTCCGGGCCCGAGCCGGAGGTCGAGTCTGCGCCCGAGCCACCGGACGCCGCCGAGCCACCGCCCGAGCCGGAACCGGAGGTCGCGCCGGAACCCGAGCCCGAGCCGGAGGCCGACGTCGAGTCGGACGCCGTCGAGCCGGAGCCCGCCGACGCAGAACCCGTCGATGGCGAAGACGACCTCGAAGCCGGCGAGACCGGCGACGAGGCATCCGCGGCCGAGGCAGCGACCGAAGACGAGGCTGCCGCCGACAGCGACGCGCTGGCCGCGACCGTGGTCGTCGCCGCGAGTGCCGGTCGGCGGCGCGGCCCGGCGCCGGTCGCGGCCCGTGCGCCGACGGTCAGCGAGGTCGCGGTCCACATGACCGACAACGCCTCGAAGATCTTCGTCATCGCGACGGTCGTCATCTTCTCGGCGATCCTGCTCAACGGGATCTTCCTGGGCGCGGGCGGCATCATCAGCGGCTCGCCGACGCCCGTCCCGACCGCTTCGCCCAGCGCCGCGCCGTCGGCCTCCGGGTCGGTGGCGCCATCGGCATCGGCGTCGGCTTCGCCCGCGCCGTCCGTGACGCCATCGGCGGTCCCGTCCGAATCGGCTGCGCCGTCCGCGTCGCCGGCGGCGTCCTCGTCGGCCTCGGCCGAGCCCTCCGCCTCCGCCTCGCCGGCGTCCTGACCGAGGCACCGGCGGGCGGGCATGTCGGCCGTCCGGTGAGGCGTATCCTGCGGGCCATGAGCGGCCACCCGGCCGAGTCCGAAGACAGGCTTGCCCAGGCCCGTGAGCGGATGGTCGCGGATCAGCTGCGGGCCAGGGGCATCGCCGACCCGCGCGTCCTCGAGGTCATGGGCCGCGTCCCGCGCGAACGCTTCATCACCGACACGGAGCGCCGTCACGCCTACGACGACGAGGCGCTCCCGATCGACGCCGGCCAGACGATCAGCCAGCCGTTCATGGTCGCGCGGATGACCGAGCTCCTGGCGCCCCGCCCGGGCGACCGGATCCTGGAGATCGGCACGGGATCGGGCTATCAGGCGGCCATCCTCGCCGCGCTCGGCGCCCGGGTGACGTCCATCGAGCGGCACGAGGGTCTCGCGTCGACGGCTCGCGAACGGCTGGCCGAACTCGGGTTCGGTGATGGCGTCGACGTCCGGGTCGGCGACGGGAGCCTGGGCCTGCCCGACGAGGCGCCGTGGGACGGGATCATCGTGACGGCGGCGGCCCCGGGCATCACCAACGCGCTCCGCGACCAGCTCGCCGAGGGGGCCCGCCTGATCATCCCGGTCGGGTCGCGCGATCGGCAGATCCTGACGGTCGTGACCCGCCACGGCAACGAGTGGACCGAGCGTCCGGACGGTGCCTGTGTCTTCGTGCCACTCGTCGGGGTCGGCGGCTGGGACCGCTGAGCGACGCATGAACGAGCGCCCGTTCGCGCTCGGTATACTCGGCCGGCCATGACCCATGTCTTCGTCGCGCCGCACCCGGACGACGTCGCCCTCTCCTGCGGCGGCCTCATCGCGAGCCTTCGAGAACTCGGCCAGACGGTCACGATCGTCACGGTCTTCTCGGGCAGCGGTTCGGAGGACGGACTGACCGGCTACCAGCGCGAGGCGCTCGGCTTCGGCAGCAAGGCGATGTGGCCCGCGACCGAGGCCTTCAACCGGAGCAGCATCCTCGCCGACTGGCCGACCGCGTCGCTGGTGCCGTCGTGGGCCGCGACCGAAGACCGCCTCGAGGCGACCCAGGCAGACGCCGATGCCGCCGCGAAGCGGTTCTGGCAGCGCTCGTCGTGGTACCGCCGGGCCAGCATCCGCAACGAGTCCCTCGCCGAGCAGCCGGTCATGGACGACCTCTCGACCCAGGGTGCCATCTACACGGACGACGTCATGGCCGACGCGGCCGCCGGGGACCTGATGGCCCGCCGGCGCGTCGAGGACGAGCGGTTCGCCTACTTCTCCGAGTCCTCGATCGTCTTCCTCGACCTGCCCGACGCCGTCTTCCGCGGCTACGAGGGCGACGATGAGCTGCTCGGGCCGCCCCGCGCCGACGACACGGCGCCCTTCGACGCGCTCCGCCGCGAGATCGCGCGACTCGAGCCGCAGAAGGTCTACTTCCCCCTGGGCGTCGGCGGCCACGTCGACCATCAGCTCTGCCGGGATGTCGGTCTCGGGCTCCTCGAAGAGGGCCGTCGCTGGGTGATGCCGGGCCCCGAATACGCCGGCATCGTCACGTTCTACGAAGACTTCCCGTACGCGTTCTGGAACGACTTCCGGGGCCTGGAGAACCTCCCACCGGGTGCGCTCGACGCCCTGCCGACCGATGTCTCGATCCTGCCGACCTTCGCCGACATCACCGACCAGCTCGAGCGCAAGATCATGGGCATCGACATCTACGAGAGCCAGATCGAACGCCTCTTCGACGGGACGAAGGAGATGGCGAACGCCGTCCGCTCGTACGGGCGTGCGCTCGCCGAGCTGGGGGACGTCGAGGGCGCAGCCGAACGGTACTGGGTCTCCGGCCGCGTCTGATCGCGTGACCTCCGGGGCCGTCGTGGCGGGCGAGCCGCCCGGTGATCGGTGGCCGGCATCGTTGCTCGTCGGGTTCGTCGCGGCCGTCGCGCTCGGCATCGTCATCCGCGCGCTCCTGTTGCCCACCGAGGGCCTCCGCGGCGACCTCGACCAGTTCGTCCTGTGGGTCCACGGGATCGCCGTCGACGGCCTACCGAACGCCTACGACCAGGACCTCGCGTTCCCACCCGTCATGGCCTACATCTGGGGCCTGCTGGCTGCGGTCCAGCCCGCGTTCCAGACCGTCACAGACGCCTCGGACCCGGCCATCCGGGCGCTGATGAAGACGCCTGCCTCGGTCGCCGACATCGGTCTTGCGCTGCTGGTGGCGTTCGCGCTGCGCGACAAGCCTCGCTGGGCGGTCATCGGGGCGGCGGCGATCGCCCTGCACCCGGCCGTCATCGACATCAGCGCCTGGTGGGGCCAGTACGAGTCGATCTACATGGTGTCGGCGCTGGCCGCGGTCATCTGCGCCGTCCGCGGGCGCAACGGGCCGGCAGCGGCACTCCTGGCGGTCGCCCTGATGACCAAGCCGCAGGTGCTGCCGTTCCTCCTCCCGTTCGCGGCCTGGTTCTGGGCGACCGGCGGGTGGCGCGGGCTCCTCCGGGCAGCGCTGATCGGCGTGGCGGTCATCGTGGTGCTGTGGCTGCCGTTCATCCCGGCCGGCGGGCCCGCGAACTACCTGAAGAACCTCGCCGAGTACCAGGGCGACGTCTTCAACATCCTGTCGCTGCGGGCCTGGAACCTGTGGTGGCTGGTCCAGACCTTCTTCGCCGGCGGCGAGTTCGTGGCCGACGACGTCGCGTTCCTGGGGCCGCTGACGCTTCGGCACGTCGGCTACCTGCTCACCGGGCTGCTGGAGATCCTCGTCGCGATCGCGATCCTGCGCGACCCGCGGCCGCGCACGCTCATCCTGGGCCTGGCCGCGGCGACGCTCGTCGCGTTCTGCTTCCTCACGAGCATGCACGAGCGCTACGTGTACGGCGCCCTCGCGTTCCTGATGCTGCTCATCCCGGAGGCGCGTGTGCGATGGCTCGGCATCGCGTTCGGTGTCGTCTTCACGCTCAACCTGCTCGCGGCCGTGCCGCCGACCCCGGAGATCGGGGCGCTGTTGCCGATCGGCGGGTTGCTGGGGATCGTCGGCTCGGTCGCGATGGTCGGGATCTGCGGCGCCGTCGTCTGGCTCTCGTGGCTCGGCGGACGGTCGCCGTCGCCGGTGCCCGCGCCCCCCTGACCCGGGTCAGGGCCCGACCGCGATCTTTCACCCGCGGACCGGCGCCCCAGCCACGCCACCACCGGAACGAGCACCAGGGGAAGGCTCCCCAGTGAGTAATCCAGGCCGATGTGGACCGTGCGAAGCGCGGTCACGTAGTCGAGCCACAACGGGATCATCGCCACGCCGACCACGACCAGGATCACCGCTCCTGCCCACCACGTCCGTCGATTCGCACCCAGGAGGGCGAACGGCAGGAGCGTCGGCTTGAGGGTCAGGATGAGCGCCGGCCAGCCCCAGATCAGGCCGGCGGCGACGCCTGCGGCCATCCACATGTCCGTGTTGCCGAAGAGGAAGGCGGCGTTCGCCCTCGGCCAGATCAGGAGAACGATCATCACGGCCCAGGCCCATGGCGCGGGGCGCCAGCGCCAGACCGCATAGGCGATCACGGCGATGGGCACCACCCACCAGACGACCGCCGGGATGAACACGAGCGGCACGAAGAGGAACAGGGCGTGGGGCGGGTACAGGACATCGGCCATCGGTGCGAGGTCGTACGGCACACCGGACAGCTGGTGCGGGAGATAGTACGAGCCATCCCGGAGCCAGCCGGCGCCGATGTCGCGATAGAAGGTGTAGTCGATCCAGAGGTCGCCCGCGCGGGCGATGGTGGTGAACTCGACGACGAACACCGCGACCAGGAGACCGCCGAGAAGGGCGTTCACCAGGGCCATCGCCCTCGCTGGACGCGATCGTGGCACCGGCCTCATCGCTACGGCAATCACCAGATCTGGACCGGGACGATGGTCGCCACCCGCTCGGTCAGGCGACGGATCCCCAGCGGGCGCGCGCGACCCGTGGCCCACGCGACGAGTGGGGCCAGCATGAGCGGCAGTGTCGGCAGGTTGTAGAACAGGGACACGTCCGAGTTGCGGACGACCGTGAACCAGTCGAGCCAGACCGGCAGGAAGAGGAGCGACAGGCCCCCGAGCACGGCGAGCGCCACCCACCAGCTCCGGCGACGGACCCCGAGCAGCGCGATCGGCGCGAACGTCGGCTTGGCGAAGACGAAGACGAAAGGCCAGCGCCAGATCGTGCCGGCCGCGATCGCGGCCACGATCCACATCGACGGGTTGCCGAACACGTAGACGTTGAGCGACTTCTCGAGGGCGAGCGTCGAGACGATGACGACCCACGCCCACAACGGAGGACGGTGCCACCACAAACCGTAGGCGAGGACCGCGATGGGGATCGCCCACCAGACGAAGGCCGGCAGCCACAGGAACGGGATGAACAGGAGGAATGCCGTCGGCGGGTACAGGATGGCCCCTTCGCCGATGACGAACGGCCCAGCGAGCTCGAAGGGCAGATACGGCGTGCCCGTGTCAAGCAGCCGCTGGGCCGCCTCCATATGCCAGCGGTAGTCCAACCCGAACGACGGACTGCCCAGGCTCACCGCGATCACGAAGCCGATCCACAGGATCTCGACACCGATGATGGTCAGGCCGATGATCCGACCGACCGGCCCCCACCACCGCCGTTCCCACCCTCGCCGTTCCGCCGGCTGTGACGCGAGGCTCGATCCGAGCGGTTGGCTATCCGGCGACACGATGGTCGCCCTTGGCGCCGCGGCGGGACAATCGGCCCCGCATCGCCACCCAGTACCAGTGCATGTAGTGGGGCAGCCACTTGCGGAGACGGAAATTGCTCTGACCGGCGGTCCGGTCGCGCCAGGTCGTCGGCACCTCGGCGACCCGCCGGCGAGCCAGTGTCGCCTTCACGGTCAGCTCGAGCGCGAGTTCGAACCCAGCTGTGCTCTCGATCGTGACGGTGTCGAGGAACCGGCGCGAGTAGAGCTTGAAGTTGTTGGTGGGGTCGTGCGTGGGGACGCCGGCGAACCAATGCAGGGTCAGCCCCGCTGTCCGGCTCATGAGGCGTTTGAGCGGCGGTCCCCCGACCTGGTGGCCGCCACGCATGTAGCGCGAAGCCGCCACGACGTCGGCTCCGTCCCTGGCCAGCGCGACCATGGAATCGACGACATGCGGCTCGTCCGAGCCGTCGGACATCGAGATCAGGATGTACTCGCCGGTCGATGCCGCGATCCCCGCCTTCATGGCATTGAGGACGCCGCGGCCGAGATCGTTGCGGAGGCCCCGGATCGTCGGGACTTCGGCCGCGAGGCGCTCGATGACCGGGACGGTGGGGTCCTCGTCGAAGTCATACACGACGAGGATCTCGTGGGGGACCGTGACCGCGGCCGCCATCGCCCGGAGGACAGGCTCGGCGGCCTCTCCTTCCTTGAAGACGGGCATCACGATGGAGATCGCGACCGTATCGTTCATCACACGCAGCATAGTGACCCGCACGGAATGGAGAACCCACCCATTGGAGTGGTTGCGATCGATCGCGGCTGAGTTCGCCCTCACCGTCTCGAACGGAGATATCTGGCGATCGATCGCCATCGGCCTACTGCTCGGCGCGTGCTGTCTCGTGCTGGGCACGTGGGTGGCGCGGCGGGTCGGGCTCCTCCGGCGAGACGCGCCTGTGGCGGAAACGTTCGGCGTCGGTCTCGCTACCGGCCTCATGGTCCTGGCCTCGTGGTGGGCAGCCGTCGCGTCGGGCGGGCGGAGTGCTTTCACGCCGGTCGCCCTGGGATTCGCGGCCGCGATCGGGTTGGCCCTCGTGCGGCCGGCCGGTTCGCCGAAGGACGAGCAGCGGGCCGCGGCCCCGCAACATGCCTCGAGCCGCGCGGGATGGATCCTTGCTGTCGTGCTTGGCAGCGCGTTCGTCACCGGGGTCGCGCTGCTCTACGGCTCGACAATGGTCCTGAGCCCGCGGGATGGCGTCCAGCCGATCGAGTTCATGGACGTGGCCTTCTATTCGATCCTCGGCACCGACCTGGGACGGACCGGGACGGAGTCGTTCATCTCCACCTCCGGGTTCGCCCACGTGGCCGACATTCCGACACAGGTCTGGTACCACTGGGGAGAGGTGTGGCTGGCGTCCCTTGTCGTCAACCTGCTGGGCGTCACGTCACTGGCTGCTCGCTCGTTCGTGGTCCTGCCCGTGCTCCTCCTGGCGGCGGCCACGCTCACCGGCACGCTCGTCCGGAGAGTGACCGGGACGACATCCCGTGGAGCATTCGCGTTCGGGTTCCTCGCGTGCCTGTTCCTGGCGCCGGTGCCCCTGCTGTCCGGGCCGTTCTTCGGCGACTGGGCGGTCGGGCTGATCTTCGGGATCACCCTGTACGGCCTCGCCGCCGTCGCGGCCCTGCTGGCGATGTACTGCCTCACCGTCCTCACCGATCGCCCGGCCACCTGGGCGCTCGCCGGCTTCGTCGGGACGACGTTCGCGCTGCTACTGCCCGCCCACCTCATCCTGGCGCTCCTCGCCGTTGTGGGTGTAGGCGCCGCCGTGTCCGTCCATGCCGCCCGGTCGCTCCGGGCAACCGGCCACCTCCCTGCCGTCTCGCTGCTCTGGCGACGGACGCTGATCTGGACCGCGGTCGCGCTGGTGGTGACCCTGGCCTGGGGCACGCTCACGGGCCACGGTCTCGGGGGCAGTGGGCCGTCGACCGGCGTCTCGGCGTTCAACGCGACGTGGCGCGACACGCTGGTGGTGGTCCTCGTCGGCGCGGGTGCGTACCTCGCGATCGGAGCTGCCCTGTATCTCGCCCGGCACGAGGCGCCCCTCGAGGTGGGGCTGTACGTCGGCGCGATCGCGTTGCTCGGCGCCGGAGCCCTCGCCTGGGGCCTCCGGCTCGCCGACTTCAACATGTTCCACGTGTTCTTCGGGGGACTCGTGGTCTTCGGCACGCCCGTCGCGGCGATCGCGGCATGGTCGCTCTGGCTCCGGCTTCGGGCGACGGGGCGGCGCTCGCTGGCTCTCCTCGTGATCCTGCTCGTCTTCACCCAGATCGAGTTCGCAGCGAGTCTCGGGATCTTGCGCTTGCAGCGCTTCGGGCCGGGCAACTACGAACCGGTCCCACTCAGCCTGCTGGCCGCGATCCGCGACCTGCCGGCCGATGCCAAGGTCGCCTACGCCTGTCAGCCCGGCGAGGAGCAATCGGTCTGGGATCCACGACTCCTGGCCATTGCCGCCCACACCGACCGCCGGATCATTCCGATGTGCTTCGAGGCGGATGCCTTCCGGCAATTGGTCGGCGGGGATCCGACGCTGGACGTCATCAGCCCGTTCTTTCTTTCGGCGCCGCAGCGAACGCTCTTCCCAACGGCCTCGGCACGACCATCGGCCGACACGGTCGCAGCGTTCATGCACGCCAACGGCATCCACTACATCTATACGGACCGCGTGCATCCGAACGCGCTCGTCCCCGACGCCACGCCGATCGCGACGGACGGCGAGTTCCAGCTACCCGC
>CAVTNH010000005.1:0-267521 GCA_963736025.1 uncultured Chloroflexia bacterium | reverse complement strand
CCACCGAGCCGATCCTCGTGACGCTCATCTGGGTCGTGGTCATCGTGGCGATCTTCGCGCCGCTCGGGGTCCGCCGCTATCGCAACATGAGTCGCTGAGCGAGACGCCCTGAGGCGGTCCCGCCCGTATCATCGGGTCGTGCTGCCCCCTCCCGCGATCCTTGCCGTCGGGCTCGTCCTTGGGCTGTTCGTCCTGCTCCCCGCGCGACGGCTCCATGTGGCGGGGTTCGCCTCGCGGACGATCGGGCTGTACGCCTTCGGCCTGTGGTTCCTGGCGTTGCTCCTCGCGATCCGCCCGGGCGCGACCCGGTTCCTCATCCCGATCCTGATCGTGGCCTACATCGCGCCGTTCGTGGCAGCGCCGGACGCCGTCGCCCGATTCATCCGGCGCGGTCGGGGCGGTGGGCCCGGGACGGGCGGACAGGTCGGGCCGGATCGCCCGCCGATGAAGAACGTGACGCCGCCCGACGACCGGGTGGCCGGCGGGTGACCCCTGGCGTGAGCGTGCCCGGCCCGGTCGCGCTCCACGGCGGCGGCGAGTTCGAGCCTGGCGACGAGCCGTTCCTCGACGCGTTGCTCACGACCGCGGGCGCGCTCGTCGCCGACGGCGAGCCGATCCGGGTCGCGGTCGTCCCCACCGCGGCGGCCCGCGGCCGCCCCGACCTCGCGGCAGCCCATGGCGTCGCGGCCTTCGAGCGCGTCGCCGGCCGTGCCGGTCGCCCGGTCCGGGTCGAGCCGGTGATGGTCACCGACGCCACCTCGGCCGCCGACGCGACGCTCGCGGACCGGCTGCGCGCCGCCCACGTCATCCACTTCCCGGGCGGCGACCCGGGGATCATCCCGCGGACACTCCCCGGAACACCGGCCCTCGCGGCGATCGAGGCCGCCCGTGGCGCGGGCGCCGTCCTCGCCGGCGCCAGCGCGGGGGCGATGGCGATGGCGCCCCTCACCTGGACGTCGGACGGCGTCGTGCCGGGCCTCGCGATCGTGCCGGGGCTGGTCGTCGCCCCGCACGCGGACCCGGCGGCATGGGCGCGGACCGTCGCCCAGTACGCGCGACCTCCTGCCGCCCGGCATCGGGCTGCTCGGGCTCGCGGAGCGCACCGGCGTCATCGTGACGGCCGACGGGCCGTGGCTCGTCGCCGGGGAAGGCGAGGTCCGATGGCTCACCCGCGGCGGCACCGAGCCGGTCGTCGGGCGCCACGGCGATCGCATCGACGGCCCGAGGCTAGCCGCCGCGACCTGACGTTTCCGCCCGGGACGGGCCGTCGTCGGTCGTCGCCCGCAGGCTGCGCGAGGCGTAGATCGCGCCGAGGAACCGGCTCGGCACCCGCCCGATCCGCGTCGTCTCGACCAGCCCGGCCTCGGCCGCCAGCCGCTCCCACGTGCCCTCGCTGAACGGGTGCGGGACCCACGGGTTGCCTCGGTCGGTGTCGTACTCGACGACCACGAACGCGCCACCCGGCCGGAGGTGCGCGGCCAGCCGCCGGACCACCTCGACCTGGCGATCGCGCGCGCTGAAATGCAGGCTGTTGGCCGCGACGATGCCGTCGAGCAGCGGCAGGACGAGCGGGGCCTCGAAGTCGGCTCGTCGCGACGACCAGGTCGACGCCCGGATAGCGGGCGCCGACCGCCTGCGCGTTCACCACCAGCGCCCGCTGGTCGCGATCCACGGCGACGATCCGTCCGCCCGGCCCGAGCAGGTCCGCCAGCGCCAGGGTGAACGCGCCCTCGCCCGCGCCGATGTCCGCCCAGGTGCGACCGTACCCGGTGACGCCGTCGCGGATGAGCGCGACGTGGTCCGCGTGATCCATCGGCGCCGAGTCGCCTCAGCCCGTGTTCTGGAGTCCGGCCGCCACGCCGTTGACGGTGAGCTGGACGAGGCGCAGGACCCGGCCGCGCTCCGGGTCGTCGCGGGGCAGTTCGCGGAGCCGGGCCAGGAGGCGGACCTGGAGCTCGGAGAGCGAATCGACGTAGGGGTTCCGCAGCGCGATCGAGCGCTGGAGGACGGGTGCGTCGTCGAGGAGGCGGTCGCGGCCGGTGATGCGCCGCAGCATCGCGACGGTCCGGTGGAACTCGGTCTCGATCGTCGCCCAGCGGCCGGCGTCGCCCTCGCCGTGGGCGAGCGCGGCATACAGGCGCGCGACGCCCATGTCGGCCTTGGCCAGGCTCATCTCCGCGTTGTCGACGAGGCTGCGCAGGAACGGCCAGTCGCGGGCGAGGCGCGCGACGGCGTCGAGCCCGGCCTCGCCGTGGACGGTCCGGTAGCGCTCGAGGGCGGTCCCGAGCCCGTACCAGCCCGGCAGGTTGATGCGCGCCTGCGACCAGGCGAAGGTCCAGGGGATGGCGCGCAGGCTGTCGATCGATGGCGCGCCCTCGGACCGTCCGCGGGCCGCCGGCCGGGAGCCGAGCCGCAGGTCGGACAGCTCCGCGATCGGGGTCACGTCGCGGAAGAACGAGGCGAAACCAGGGTCGTCGTGGACGAGCGCCCGATACGCCTCCCGCGACGTCGCGGCCAGCTCGTCCATGATCGGCCGCCCGACCGCAACGGCCGCCGCGAGGCGTGCGTCGTGCTCCGGCGTGGACGCCAGCAGGACCGCCGCGGTCACCTGCTCGAGGTGGCGGCGCGCGATCACCGGGTCCGAGTAGTTGGCGGCGATGACCTCGCCCTGCTCGGTGAGCTTGAGCCGGCCGTCGACCGAGCCCGGCGCCTGGCCGAGGATGGCCCGGTTCGTCGGGCCGCCGCCGCGCCCGATCGCCCCGCCCCGGCCATGGAAGAGCGTCAGCTCGATGCCCTCGGCCCGGGCGACCGCGATGAGCGACTCCTGGGCCCGATGGAGCATCCACGCCGCGGCCAGGAAGCCCGATTCCTTGTTCGAATCGGAGTAGCCGAGCATCGCCTCCTGGCGATCGCCGCGCTCCGCGAGGTGGGCGCGGTAGGCCGGATCGCGGAGCAGCGCCTCGAGGATCGGACCGGCCGCGTCGAGGGCCTCGGTCGTCTCGAACAACGGCACGACGTCGAGCACCGGCGGGGCGTCGCCGGTCGGCGATGCGGGCCAGCGTCAGCACATCGGTCACGTCGCTCGCCGACGAGGTGAAGCTCACGACGACGCGCCGACACGCCTCGACGCCGTAGCGGGCCTGGATCGCCGCGATCGCGCGGAACGTGGCGGTCACCTCGCCCAGCGGGACGCCCGGCGAGACCTCGGCCGAGAGGTCGGCCGCGGCCGGGTCGCCGCCGAGCGCCGCGAGGGCCGCGCGATGGACGACGGCGTGCTGGCGGATCTCGAGCGACGCGAGGTGGAACCCGAACGTCCCCACCTGCCAGCGCAGGTCGGCGACGTCGCCCCAGGCGACGCGCTCGAGGCCGTCGGCGAGCAGCGCCTCCTGGAGCTCGGCGAGCTCCGCGTCGAGCTCGTCGGCGGACTCGTAGCGCCCGGTCAGCGCGGCCGGCTCGCCGGTCAGCGCGGCGCGCGTCCGGCGCAGCCGCTCGGCGATGAACCCGAACCGCTGGCGGTACGGCTCGTCGGGGAAGCGGCGTCGGACCTGCCGGTCGATCTCGGGCAGCGTCTCGGCGTCGCGGGCGAGGCGCGACGCGAGGTGCCGCGACACCCGCTCGGGCGAGATCGCCGCGGCGGTCGTCTGCATCAGGCGGGTCGCGACGGCCTCGTAGCCGTGCAGGACGTGCTCGGCCTGGATGCGCAGCGTCCGCTCGCTGATGTCGGCGGTGACGCCCGGGGTTGCCGTCGCGGTCGCCGCCGATCCAGCTCCCCCAGCGCAGGAACGGCCCGGCCCGTGGGCGGCGGGTGCCCGTCCGCCCGGAGTCGGTCGCGGCGCCCGGCGCCGCGTCGTGACGCCGGCGGGTCGAGGGCGCCGTCGAGCGCGCGGTACAGGCGGGGCACGACCGTGAACAGCGTCGCGTCGAAGAACGCCATCGCCGTGCGGGCCTCGTCGAGCGGCGTCGGGGCGACCGTGCGCAGGTCGGACATGCGCCACAGGAGCGTGATCTCCTCGCGCAGCCGGCGGCGGACGTCGCGGTCCTCCGACGGCGTCAGGCGCGGGTCGTCGAGCCGCTCGAGCAGGGCCGCGCAGCGACGCAGCGCGACGAGCGCCGTGCGGCGACGAGCCTCCGTCGGGTGGGCGGTCAGGACCAGGGTCACGGACAGGCGCCCGAGCAGCTCGTCGATCTCGGGCTCGGTCCGCCCGGCCCGGCGGAGCGCGGCGATGGCCTCGGCCACCGAGTCGTCGAGGACGCCGTCGCGCGCCGCCCGTTCGCGACGCCGGAGCGCCCGGGCGCGGCCCCGCGCCTCGACGAGGTTGACGAGCTGGAAGTAGAGCGCGAAGGCGCCGATGACCGCCTCGGCCGACCCGAGATCGAGGCCGGTCAGGTCCTCGTCGAGGCGCCGTCGCTCGTCGGGGTCGTCGTCGTGCCGCAGCGCGATCGTCCGCCGGCGGACGCGCTCGACGAGCTCGAACAGCTCCGGGCCGGCCTGCTCCGACACGACCTGGCCGAGCAGCGCGCCCATCAGGCGGACCTCGGCCGACAGCGTGTCCGGGGCGCCGGAGGTGCCGATCCCGGCCGGCTCCGCGCGCACGGCCGCCGAGGTCGCGCGGCGCGACGAGGCGGCTCACGACGCCATACCTTGCGGACCGTACCGTTTCGCAACCTTTCCCCGGCCGCAACCTTTCGAGGGGCCGACCTTCCCTACGCTTGTAAGGTGATGGCCATGTCGACCGCCCGGCCAGGTGCCGCTCGAGCTCCCGCACCCGTCGAGGCGCCGGCCACGCCCGACGCCCCGAGGCCGGTACGAGCTCGACCAGCTGCGCTTCCTCCACCAGGTCCTGCGCCTCGCGACGACCGCGCGGACCTGGGACGAGCTGCTCGAGACGGTCATCGACGGGACCCGCGACGCCTTGCACGCGGACGTCTCCTCCCTGTACCTGGTGGACCGGGACGGAGCGTACCTGACGCTCGCGGCGACCAACGGCCTCGACCGCTACCAGATCGGCCGGGCCCGGGTCCCGTTCGGCGAAGGCGTCACGGGCCGCGTCGCCGCCTCGCAGCAACCGCTGGTCATCCCGGACGTCAAGGCCGATCCGCGCTTCCTGTGGGTCCGCGGCATCGACCAGCGGCGCTTCGTGGCCTCGATGCTGTCGGTGCCGCTGTCCTGGCACGACCAGACGGTCGGCGTGCTCAACGTCCAGACCGAGCGGCCGCGCGACTTCAGCCGATCGGACGTCGACCAGCTCGGCGCGGTCGCGGACCTCCTCGCGGGCATCGTCGAGAAGGGCCGCCAGCAGTCCGAGGCCGAGGCGCGGGTCGAGGCGCTCAAGGCCATCGACGAGGCGCGCAGCGAGCTGATCGCGCTCGTGACCCACGAGCTGCGCACGCCGCTGGCCGTCGTCCGCGCCTACACCGACCTTCTGGCCGAGGAGCCGCCGCTCGTCGGGCGCAAGTCGCGCGACCTCGAGCGGCGCGAGACGCGGGCCGCCTGGCACCGCGCGACGCTCGAACAGGTCGAACGCCTGGACCGGCTCGTCGACTCGATCCTCGCGTCCGTGCGGGTCGTGCCCGAGGGCCCCGCGAGCGTCACGCCGATCGACGTCCAGACCGTCGTCGACGAGGTCCTCGGCTCGGTCCGGCCGTTGCTCGCCAATCACCCGGTCGACGTGCGACCGACGCCCCGCCTCCAGGTCCTCGCCGACCCGCCGCGTCTCCGCCAGATCCTCGAGCACCTCGTCGAGAACGCGGTCAAGTACGCCCCGCCCGACACGACCATCACGATCGACTGGTCGCTCATCGAGGGCGTCGTCCACCTCGGCGTCAGCGACGAGGGGCCGGGCATCCCCGAGGAATGGCGCGAGCGGATCTTCGAGCCGTATGCCCGACGCGACACCCACACCGCCCGCGGCTCGGGGATCGGGCTGTATGCCGCCAAGCGACTCGGTGAATCGATGGGCGCCCGGTTGTGGTGCGAGCCCGCTCGCACCCACGGCGCCCGCTTTGTCGTCGCCCTCCCGGCCGCCGTCGCGGTCTGACCCAGGATCGAGAGGAACATGATCACGATGAGCACTCGTCCGCTTCGGATCCTTGTCGTCGATGACGACCCGGCGATGGTCGGCGCGGTCACCGCGCTGGTCGGGACCGAGGGTCACCAGGTCATCACCGCCTACGACGGCCTGACCGCCGTGAAGCGATTCCGCGAGGAGCACCCCGACCTCGTCCTGCTGGACCTCGCGATGCCCGGGCCGGACGGCTTCAGCGTGGCCGGCCAGATGCGCGCCGTCGGCCAGGCGCCGATCATGATCGTGTCGGGCGAGAGCGGCGAGGCCGCCAAGGTCCGGGCGCTCGGGCTGGGCGCGGACGACTACCTCACCAAGCCATTCGGCAAGGCCGAGCTGCTGGCGCGGATCGCCGCGATCATGCGCCGCGTCGACCGGGCGGGTCCCGGTGGCGGACCGGCGGGCGGGCCGCTCGAGGCCGGGCCACTGGTCCTGGAGCCGGGCCGTCACGAGGCTCGCGTCGGCGACACCTCGCTGACGCTCACGCCGACCGAGTTCCGTCTGCTCGAGGCGCTCGTCCGGGCGGGCGGCGACATCGTCCCGCACCTGCAGCTGGCGCGTGCCGGCTGGCCGGCCGAGACCGACCCCGATCTGCTGTGGCTGAAGCCGCACCTCGCACGCCTCCGCTCCAAGGTCGAGGCGGCCGGCGGGCCGCACGTCGTGGCGGTCCGCGGCGTCGGCTACCGGATCGTCGTCGACGAGTAGCGCCCCGGCGACGACCGGCCGCGCGGCCGCGCCGGGACCGGTCAGACCGCGACGGCGATCGGGCGACCCGTGCGCGTCGTGCGCGGCGTCGGCGCAACCGACGCGGCAGCCGCGGGCGTCGCGGCCGGCCAACGGGTTGAAGTGGAACCAGGCGTCGCCGTTCTCGGCGAGCCGACACCCACACGCGGCGCACGTCACGGGCGCGCTGTGACCGTCGCGGACGGCGATCGTCCGAAGGGTCGGATCGGAGGGATGGATCATCTGGGGTGGCCTCCGAACGGTGGTGAGTGGGTGGGCATCGAGTGGGAGTCGCGGGGAGACTGCCCCATCGTCGATCAAGGCTAGGGACGCTCGGGCGCCGCGTCGGCGTCGGGACGGCGACGAAGGGGTTGCGGTCGGGTTGCGAGCATGCCCCAGGTGTGCCGAAGGCTAGAGGGCGATCGGGGTGCTGATGACCTGTTGCCATGTCGCCCGGAGGTCCGCACGGAGGGCAGGCTCAAGACGATCGCCGAGGAGCGCCTCGCAGAACGCATTCCAGATGCCGACGACGCCCACCCAGACCCCGGAACCCAGGGATTTCTGGATGACGGTGGTCGCCCGACCCTCGAATTCGGCGAGCAGGTCGCGGCTCGACGAGTCGGTCGAGCCGACCAAGCAGGGTCGGTCGCGCGACCCATTGCTCGACCTCCTCGCCATTGACCGCGAATGCCAGTCCCGCGAGCATCCGCGTCCACAGCGTCGCAAGCGCGGCTTGTTCAGCTTTCGTCAGCTTGACGCCGCTCGATTTCGACATCGAGAAGGACTCGCGCGCCGGCCAGGTCGCGAGCGTAGGAGAATCGCGGACGGCCGGCTCAAATGCCGCGATCTGCTCGGGCGTCAGGCCTCTCGCGACGTGTTCGAGGGCTTCGACCCGCCTCTGTCGTCGACCCTCTTCGGTCGGACCCGTCATCACGCGTCGAGTCTAGACGGCCGACGCGGTGTAGCCCTAACCGAGTTGTGCCGACACCCCTGGCTGTGACCGCTCGATCGGGATCGCGGCGAGGGTCGCGGCCGGCTCGACGGTCGCCATGACCGGCGCGGCCGGCGGGGCGATCGGCTCGACGACCCAGACCTCGGCGGCGAAGTCGGCGTCCTTGAGCAGCCGCGCGGCGAGCGCGGAGCCGGCGTCCCGATGGGCCACGAGCAGGCGATCGAGCTCGGCCAGCCGGGCCGGCCCGTCCTCGCGCTCGGCGAGGACCGCGGCCAGGCGGACCGCCGACACGCTGCCATCCGCGAGCGCGGCGGCATGGCGGCCCGCCGGGTCGTAGAGATAGGCGCGGCCGCCGGTCATGCCGGCGCCGAAGTTCGCCCCGACCGGGCCGAGAACGACGACGACGCCGCCGGTCATGTACTCGCAGCCGTGCGGGCCGATGCCCTCGACCACGGCCTCGGCGCCGGAGTTGCGGACCGCGAAGCGCATCCCGGCCCGTCCGACGAGGTGCAGCCGCCCGCCGGTCGCGCCGTAGAGCACGGTGTTGCCGGCGATCGCCTCGCTCGACGGGTTGGCCGCGAGGTCCGGCTCCGGCACGATCGTGACCGAGCCGCCCGATAGCCCCTTGCCGACGTAGTCGTTCGCCTGGCCGACGAGCCGGAGTTCGATGCCCGGGCCCGCGAACGCCCCGAACGACTGCCCGGCCGAGCCGCGCAGCTCGAGGTGGACCGGGCCGCGCAGGTCGCCGCGCTCGAGGGCGCCGGTGAGCGCGGCCCCGAACGAGCGATCGGCCGTGGTCACGCGCAGGCCGGTGGCCGTCACGGAACCCTGGCCACGGAACGCGGTGGCGATGCCGGCCTCGAGGACCGACGCCTGGCCGTAGCGGACACCGTGGCCGGCGGTCGCGGGATCGGATCGGCGGGTCGCGGACGCGCCCCACGGCGCGGCGCCGATGACCGGCAGCAGTTCCGCCCGAGCCTCGCGCAGTGGCGTCAGCAGCCGGCGGCTCTCCCCGATGACCTCGCCGACGGAGCGGGCGCCCGACCGCCGCCAGCTCGCGACGGAAGTCCTCGGCCAGGGCGACCGCGAAGCGCTCGACGTCCTCGGGCGTGCCGGCGAACTTCGCGCGCAGGTCCTCGCGCTGGGTGGCGATGCCGGTCGGGACAGGTGTCGAGGTGGCACTGGCGGGCCATGTCGCAGCCGAGCGCGACGAGCGCGGCGGTCCCGAACGCGAACTCCTCGGCACCGAGCAGTGCCGCGACGAGCAGGTCGCGCCCGGTCTGGAGGCCGCCGTCCGAGCGCAGGACCACGCGGTCGCGGAGGTCGTTGCGCAGCAGGACCTGGTGGACCTCGGCGAGCCCGAGCTCCCACGGCGCGCCGACGTGCTTGATCGACGACAGCGGCGACGCGCCGGTCCCGCCGGCGTGGCCGGAGAGGTGGATGTACGAGGCGCCGGCCTTGGCCACGCCCGCGGCGATCGTCCCGACCCCGCGCCCGGCCACGAGCTTGACGCCGATCCGGGCGGCCGGGTTGATGGCGCGCAGGTCGGCGATGAGCTGGGCGAGGTCCTCGATCGAGTAGATGTCGTGGTGCGGCGGCGGGCTGATGTAGCTCTGGCCGGGCTGGCCGCGACGGAGCGCGGCGATGTACGCGGTCGCCTTGCGGCCGGGCAGCTGGCCGCCCTCGCCGGGCTTGGAGCCCTGGGCGATCTTGATCTCGAGCTGGTCCGCGCGGGCGAGGTACGTGGAGGTGACGCCGAAGCGGGCCGAGGCGACCTGCTTGATGCGCGCGTCGTGGCGCTTGCCGTCCGGGCCCGGCGCGTACCAGGCGGGATCCTCGCCGCCCTCGCCGGTGTTCGCGGCGCCGCCGGCACGCTGGATCCCGATCGTCAGCGCCTGGTGGGCCTCGGGCGACAGGGCGCCGACGCTCATCGCCGAGACGACGAACCGGCGCACGATGCTTCGGGCGTCCTCGACGTCGACGAGGTCGGTCGGTGCGAGGGCCCGGCGGACGCGCAGCTCGTCGCGCGGGACGGCGCGATCGGCCGGTCCGCGAGCGAGGGCCTCGCGATAGCGGGCGAGCGCCGCGTCCACGTCGTCCGCGGTGCCGTTGTTCGCGAGCGCGGTGATGACCGCGGCGTTCTTCGGGGAGAACATGTGGGCCTCGCCGTCCGCGCGGAACCGGGCGAAGCCGGGATCCGGGAGACGCGGCTCGCGGCCCGGCGCCGGCGGCGCGATGGCGGCCGACGCGGCCGCGCGCCGGAGCTGGCGCTCGGCCAGGTCGGTGAAGGTCGTCCGGCCCGGCCATGCCGCGGCCGTCGGGAAGCAGCGCGCGACGACGGCCGCATCGAGGTCGATGACGTCGACGAGCGCCCCGCCGATGTACGAGGCGACGGAGCTGATGCCCATGCGGGCCAGGGTCTTGCGCAGGCCGGCCTCGAAGGCCGTCACGAGCCCCTCGATCGCCTCGGCCGGCGTGACCGCCTCGGCGCCGCGCGTCCCCGCCAGCTCGGCCGCGAGCTCGATGGCCAGGCGCGGATGGACCGCCGTCGCGCCGACCGCGAGCAGCATCGCCATCGCATGGACGTCGAGGACGTCCGCGGCATCGACGACGAGGTCCGTCCGCCCGCGCAGGCCGGCCTCGGTCAGCGCGGCATGGACGGCGCCCGCGGCCAGGATCGACGGCACCGGGAGGCGATCGAGGTCGAACCCGTCGTCCGAGAGCAGGAGGACCTCGACACCCGCCTCCGACAGCGCGACGGCCTTCGACGCCAGTCGCTCGAGGGCCGCCTCGAGGCCGGCAGGCCCGTCGCTCGCGGGCCAGGTGATGTCGAGCCGGCGGAAGCGCTTGCCGCCGGCGCGGACCGCGTCGAGCAGCCCCGCGAGGTCGGCGACGATCGGCCGGTCGAGTCGGAGCGTCCGCGGGCCACGCGGCGGGCCGCCGAGCAGCGCCGGCCGCCGGCCGAGCTCGACGCGCAGGTCCATGACGATCCGCTCGCGTTCGGGGTCGATGGCCGGGTTCGTGACCTGCGCGAAGGCCTGCCGGAGGTGGTCGGCGATCGGCCGGTCCAGCCGTCCCCGGCCGGGCGTCGGCGTGTCGTCGCCCATGCTCCACAGCGGCTCGTGGCCCTCGAGCGCCATCGTCTTGATGTCGAGCCGGGCGCGTTCCGCGTCGAGCCCGGAGAGGTGGCGCAGCTGGACGTCGAGGGGCACGGACTCGTGCGCGAGGGTCGCGGCCGCCGCCTCGGGGCGGTCCTCGTGGATCGGCCGGGGCTGGTCGTGGATCGGCAGCGCCCGCAGCGCGCGGGTCTTGGCCTCGGCGTCCTCGAGGATCGCGCGGCGGCCGGGCTCGACCAGCAGCAGCTCGCCCGGTCCGAGTCGTCCGCGCCGGATCGTGTCCTTCGCGGCGAACGGGACTGCCCCGGCCTCGGACGCGACCGCGACCAGCCGGTCGCGCGTGACCGCGAACGACGCCGGTCGAAGCCCGTTGCGATCGACCATCGCGCCGACCCGGACGCCATCCGCGAAGACGATCGCGGCGGGGCCGTCCCACGGCGCGAGGAACCCGGCGGTCCGCCGCCGCAGCGTCGCGACGTGCGGATGCGGCGAGCGTCGCAGCGCCGAGCGCCTCGGGGATCGCGGCCAGGAGCGCGGGTGTCAGGTCCCAGCCGGTGGCCATCAGGAGCTCGAGGCCCTCGTCGAGCGAGAGCGAGTCGGATCCGCCCGGCGAGAGCAGCGGCCCGGCCGCCAGAAGCTCGGCCGCGATCGCCTTCGCGCCGCGATCGCGCGTGCGGCCGCGGACCTGCTCGCGATTGCCGCGGACGGTGTTGATCTCGCCGTTGTGGGCGATGAGCCGGAACGGCTGGGCGAGGCCCCACACGGGATGCGTGTTGGTCGCGTAGCGCTGGTGGAAGACGGTGTACGCGACCGACAACGGCTCCCGCAGGTCCGGGAAGAGCTGCGGCAGCCGGGCGCCGGTGACGAGGCCCTTGTAGACCAGGGTCCGACACGACGCCGATGGCACGGACATGTCCGCTAATGCGGCCGGGCCCTCACGGACCGCCGTCTCGAGGCTGCGGCGAGCGACGATCAACCGCCGCTCGAACGCGTCGTCCGTGGCCGGGTGCCCAGCCTCGTCGATCGGACGGGTGACGATCGCCTGCGCGAACCCGGGGCGCGAGGCGGCCGCCGCCGCGCCGAGAGCGGAAGCGTCGAACGGCACGACCCGCCAGCGTGCGACGGTCAGGCCGCCAGCCTCGAAGACCTCCTCGACCAGCCGCCTGCCGCGTCGCTCGGCCGTGCGGCCACGCGGCAGGAAGACCGACACGATCGCGGGCTGCGCTGCCGCGAGATCGCCGGCGAGGAGTGCCAGGAGGGAGCGGTCGAGCGGGAGGGCGACGCCCGCGCCATCGCTCGATTCGCCATCGGCCCCGAACGCACCGCGATGTCCGAGCGCGGCCAGGCCGGCGAGGGCCAGCGGCAGTACCCGGTCCCGGGACCGCCCGCCCGCGTCCGCGACGAACCCGACACCGCACGCATCGTGCTCGTACCGCGCGTCGTAGAGCGGCGCGTCGGTGCCGAGCGAGTGGCGGCGCCGGGGTCGGTCTCGACGGGTCGTGGCCATGGACTGGTCTCCGGAGAGGGTTGAGCGACCGGTCGCCGCCGAGAGGAGTCGGTGGTGACCGGTCGCGAAGGGTCGCGCCAAAGGTGGGAGGTGCTAGCGGGACCCCGCGGATGGGTCGGCCGGCACCCGCCCGGCGTTACGGCTGATAGGCCGCCTCGCCGTGAACGGCCATGTCGAGGCCGGCTTCTTCCTGGACCGACGGGACGCGGATCCCGAGGATCGCATCGACGACCTTGATGATCACGAACGTGGCGACGACTGCGTAGGCGATCGTGGCGCCGACGGCCAGCAACTGGGTGACGACCTGCCCGGCGTTGCCGTCGATGAGGCCCGAATAGGCCTCCTGGATGGCGGAGGTGGCGAAGATGCCGGTCGCGACCGCACCGAACGCGCCGCCGACACCGTGGACGGCGAAGACGTCGAGCGCGTCATCGACCTTGACGCGGGCTCGCAGCAGCGTCGCGCTGTAGCACAGGCCGCCGGCCGCGAGGCCGATGACCAGCGCGCCGCCGGCGGTCACGAAGCCGGATGCCGGCGTGATGGCGACGAGGCCCGCCACGGCACCGCAGGCGGCACCGATGACGCTGACCTTGCCCTTGTGGAGGTAGCTCGCGAGGACCCACGTGATGGTCGCCGCGGCAGCGGCGGTGTTCGTGACGACGAAGGCGCTCGCCGCGAGGCCACCCGCGCTCAGCGCGGACCCGGCGTTGAAGCCGAACCAGCCGAACCACAGGAGACCGGCGCCAAGGACGGTCATCGGGACGTCGTGCGGTTCCATCTTGTCGCCGTTGATCGCCCGCCGGCCGATCAGGATCGCGACGATCAGGGCGGAAACGCCCGAGCTGACATGGACGACCGTGCCACCGGCGAAGTCGAGGGCGCCGGCCTTGAAGAGCCAGCCGTCGACCGACCAGACCCAGTGGGCGATCGGCGAGTAGACCAGGATCGACCAGAGGATCGTGAAGAGGACGAAGGCGCCGAACCGCTTGCGTTCCGCGAAGGCGCCCGTGATGAGCGCCGGCGTGATCGCCGCGAACATCATCTGGAACCCGGCGAAGAGGATGAACGGGACCGTCAGGCCGTAGATCGTGCTCGGCTCGAGACCCACGTTCGCGAACCCGACATAGTCGAGGCCGCCGATCAGACCGAGGCCGCCGACGTCAGTCCCGAAGGCGAGGCTGAAGCCGACGAGGACCCAGACGACGCTGACGAGGGCGAGTCCGAAGAAGCTGTGCATGATCGTCGAGAGGACGTTCTTGCGCCGGACCAGGCCGCCATAGAACAGGGCCAGGCCAGGCAACATGATCATGACCAGCGCCGTGGATGCGAGCATCCAGGCGGTATCTCCGCTGTCCATTCGAACCTCCGCGTCGGTGCCCAGGGCACGTCTGGGCCTGATCGGAAGGCTATGAATCGAGGACCGTACGGTCGCTCCCGCAGCGGGACCGCTTCGGATGCGGTTCGGAGTCGGTCATGAACCGCAACGGCGACACGGTTGCGAGCCGGTGTCGCTCACGCACGAGTCCCCCGGGTTGCGGCCCCGGTGCTCGCCTGCTCCGGACCGCGACCGTATGCGCCCGCGACGTGCCGTGATCACCGCACGGTGGCGCCCCGATCTCCGCCAGATGGCCTTCCACCGGAGCGCTAGGCGCTCATCGACCTGTCCGCGGCGTGCCACGGGGCGAGAGTCCACGCACAAGACGAGAGCGCGGCGGCGGGTTTCGCTGCCCGGAGGCCGCCTAACGCTCCGAGAGAGCTCGCTTTGGCGGAGTTCGTCGCGCCGAAGGCCACCAACTAGCGGACCGGCCTCGTCAGCCCTCGTGGGCCAAGCGGAGGTGGCCGCTTCGACCGTTCGCCTCCAAGTCCCAGTGCGTCCCGAACGCCCGCAGGCGGCTGATCGAGACGCGGCCGATCTCGTCAGGCAGCGCCGGATCGAGCGTGACCTGCCCGTTGCGCGCCTCCAGGCCGAGCATCGCTCGAACGAGGAGGAGCGGCGCGCCAGTCGCCCAGGCTTGCGGGCTACAGGCAGTCGGGTACGGAACGGGGAAGCGCGCGATCGATCTCGAGTAGCCGGAGAATGCCTCCGGCAGCCGGTAACCGGAGAACGCCGCAGCGTCGAGCAGCGCCATGGCGATCCGGTTCGCTTCGTCGCGGAAGCCGTAGCGGACCAAGCCCTGGGCGATCAGCGAGTTGTCGTGCGGCCAAACCGTGCCTCGGTGATAGCCGATCGGATTGAAGCCGGCGTCGTCGGTCGAGAGGGTCCGGACGCCCCACCCTGAGAACAGGGGGTCGGCCATGACCTGGCGAGCCACGATGGCGGCACGCTCCTCGGAGACGATGCCCGTCCAGAGCAGCTGCCCGATGTTCGAGGTCATCGAGTCGATCGGTCGCTTGTCGCCATCGAGCCCGATCGCGTAGTACCCGCCGCGGGCGTCGATCCAGAAATCGCGCTCGAAGCGCTCGCGCAGCGCCGCGGCCTCGCTCCGCAGGCGGACGGCCAGGGCGGCGTCGGCGAACGGCCCTTCGGCCAGCTCGGCCAGCCGAAGCTTCGCGTCGTAGACGTAGCCCTGGATCTCGGCCGTGGCGATCGGCAGGAACGGGATCGTCCCGTCGGAGAAGAGGACGCCGTCGAACGAATTGCGCCAGCACTGGTTGCCGAGGCCCTGCGAGGAGCGCGTCGCGTACTCGACGTAGCCATCGCCGTCTCGATCCCCTGACTCGTCGATCCAGGCGAGCGCCGACAGCGCGTTGTCGCGCAGCGAGCCGATCAGCTTCTCGTCGCCGGTCCAGCGCCAGTACTCGGACAGCAGGATCAGCCACAACGGCGTCGAGTCGGCGCTGCCGTAGTACGGGCTGTGCGGCTTGAGACCGAGCTGGGTGAGCTCGCCCGATCGCAGCTCGTGCAGGATCTTGCCCGGCTCCATGTCCCGGAAGTCATCGCTCTTGTCGGCCTGGAACGCGGCCAAGGCGATCAGCGCCCCCTTGGCAAGGCCCTGGCCGAACGCCACGGTCTGGTAGGCGCTCAGCAACGTATCGCGGCCGAAGAGGGTCAGGAACCAGGGCAGACCGGCGGCCGGGAGCCGGATCGTCTCGCCCTCGGATTTCACCTCGATCCGGAGCGCGATCAGGTCGCGCGTGGTCCGAGTCCATCACCTCACCGAGCAGGTGCGAGTCGCTCTCGAGCCGGGGCATCTGAGCGAGCCAGCCAGCGACTGGGTCGTCGCCCTCGGGAGCGAACACGTCGCCGAAGCTCGCGTGCATCGGCTGCAATTCGCGCGGGCCGAGCCTGAGCGGGACATGGAGCTCGCAGCTCCACGTCCCGCCCGCCGGCAGGTCGATCACCCAGGTCAGGCCGTCGTCGTCGATCCGCGTCGCGGCGGCCGAGATCTCGACAGTCGTCTCCGCCGAGAAGGTCTTGTTCGTGTAGCGGAAGGTCAGCCCGGATCGGTCCGCGGCGGGCGTCCGTACGATCTGCTCCGAGCGGTCCCGGACCCTGTCCTTGATCTCGAACAGGTCGGCGAAGTCGTTGTCGACGGCCAGCCGAAGCTCGATCCGTAGGGGCTCATCCAGGTAGCTCTCGAGCTCGAGCCGCTCGTGGAGGCCGTTGCCGACGAACCGAAGCCGCCGCAGGCCGACGCTGTTGGCCTCGAGCCCGTCGAGCCGAGGGTTGGTGAGGAAGAACTCAGCCGAGTAGTAGTCGATGGTGCCGGCCCTCAGAACGAGAAACGTAGCCCCATTGACGGTCAGCGCCCATCGGCTCAGAAACCGGGTGTCGGCATGGACGAGGCCGCCGATCGAGCCCTTCGGGACATCCCCGACCGAGTCGGAGTACATGAACGTGCGGCCCTCGAGCACCGAGATCGCGTCGGGGCCGAGCTCGGGTGGGAGCGTTCGCTTCGGGCCCGGGATGCTCCGATCGACCGTCGTCCCTGGCAGCGGATCGGCCGGCGTTGGTCGTTGGCCGATCACGGCGGATGCCTTGCCCACGACTGGACCTCCCTGCCGGCCGACGTGGCTTCCACCGCGACCTACCGGGCTCGCCGACCTGCGGGCAGTCTAGGCGCCGATTGTCATCGTGGTGTTTACAGGCGACTCACCATGGCCGCATCGCGGGCCGCTTTGCGACCGCCAGGCGCCCTTACGAGCCGCCGACCACCTTCACCGAGCCGACGCCGGCCTGGATGTCGAGGTCGACCCGGTTCGTGGCGGTCGCGTAGTCGACCGACTGGTAGATGTCGCCGATCTTGGGGAACCGGGTCTCGTCGATCTGCGAGCTGCCGATCGCCATGCGGTTGCGGATCCTCGCGGCGACGCCGGCCGGGATCTCGATCGTGAGCGATGCCGCACCGGTCTCCGCCTTGACGGTCGTGACTCCGGCCGCGCGCGGCAACCGGACCCGTGTCTCGCTGGCCCCGGTCTGCAACTGGAGGTTGCGCACGCGCAGATCGATGAGATCGAGCGTCGTCCGGCTGGCGCCACCCTCGAGTCGCAGGTCCAACGGCACCTCCGCCGTGAGCCCGACATCCCAGCTGGACCGCCGATCGAGCCACGGCAGGCCGTAGGTCGTGTCCTGCGAGAGATCGACCCGGCTCTTGCCGGATCGCCGATGGTTGACGCCGCCCTCGAACGACCCGTCGACCAATCGCCCTGGCGCGGCCACATGGGTCGTCAGCTCGCCGGCGCCGAACCGGATCCGGACGTCCGCCTCGACCGCGCCATCGAGCGGAAGCTCGAGCGACTCGGTCGAACTGTGGCCGAACGGCAGGAACGCGCCGATGAGGAACCAGACGCCGATGATCACCGCGGCCCAGGGCCAGTACTGGTCGATCAGCTCGGTCGGGCCCTGACCGAGCCGGCCGGTGGTGCTCAGCAGCAGCAGGATGCCGACGACGATCCAGGCGACCGGCCAGGTGAACGCCCAGATGCCGGCGATGCCCGGTCGCCAGGTCAGGAACGTGCTGATGAACGTCGCGACCCCGACCAGGATCACCCACATCGGCCACGCCTGGCTCCACGACCAGCCCGACGTCTGCTGGACGAGGAGGATCACCCCGATCCCGATGAGCCACGTGGCCCCGGTGATGGAACCCCTTCGCGCCGAGGTCATGACGAACGTGCGGCGTCGGTCACGCGCACCCTCCGCTCGGATCGAGGTTGAAGGCAGCGGCGTTGCCGCTGACCGTGAGATCGATGAGCCCGCCGGAGCCGGTGGCGGGCCGCTCCCAGACCGAGCCGGTGTGGGTGAGGCCGCGGTCGCCGAGGTTGGTCGCGAACGTCAGCTCCTCGTTGGCGGTGATCCGCAATCCCGCGTCTGGCGGGACGCACAGGTCCATCGCGCTCGCGTTGAGCCTCAGGTCGCCCACCGTCGGCCCGGGACCGAGGGTGACCCTGACACGGCCGGCGTTCGCCGTGACGCTCAGCCGGGACATGGTCGCGCTGCCGGCATCGACGAGGACGTCGCCGGCATTCGCGTCGACCGACACGCGAGCCAGGCTCGCACCATCGAGTCGCGCGGCGGCGCTGGCCCCGTTGACGCGCACCTCGAGCTCGCTCAGGCGGTCCGGCGCCACGGTGACGGTCCAGTCCTGCCGGACGTCGGATCCCTCGGGGGCCCGCAGCGAGAGGCGCGTCGACGACGCGCCGATGGCAGGAGCCGTCGCGGCGTAGCCGGCCAGCACGTGCCAGCCGGGTCCGGCCTCCGTGGCCAGGTCGACCGACCCGCACCGGAGGTCGAGCGTGACCGTCGCCGGTCCGTCGAACGTCCCGCTGTGGTCGAGCTGCTGCAGATCGGCGTTCGGGTCGGCGCACACGCCGAAGCCGACCCATGACCCGGATGCGAGTCCGCCGCCGACGATCAGCCCGAGCACGAGACCCGAGATGGCGGTGCCCAGCACCGCGAAGCTCGTCCGCCCGAGGAGGATCGCGATCCCGATGCCGACCAGGACGAGCGGCCAGAGCCGCCACAGGTCGGCGAGCGCGCTGGGTTCGATGTAGCCGCCCCTGACGAGGAGCGTCAGGCCGCCGACCGGGATCAGGAAGAGCCCGGAGAACAGGAGGCCCCGGCGGATGCGCATGGTCGATATCTTGGCGCATCGTCACGCCGTCAGGGCGGTCAGGCCGGCGGTTCGAGCGTCATCTCCATGAACACGACGACTGGCACGAGGTGCCGCGGGAAGTCATCCGGCGCGTCGACATCACGAAAGCCAGCGCCGCGATAGATCGCGTGGGCGTTGGTCATCGTGTGATAGCTGTCGAGGACGAGGCGCCGGTATCCGATGTCGCGCGCCGCCTCGACGGCGGTCGCGACCAGCCGCTGGCCGATCGCCATGCCGCGGAACGTCGGCTCGACGTAGAGACGCTTGACCTCGCCCGTCGTCGCGTCGTGCGGGCGTAGCGCGATGTGGCCGGCCGGCACGCCATCCACCGTCGCGAGGAACAGGCGACCGGTCGGCGGCGCGTAGATCCCCGGCAGGCTGGCGAGCTCCGCTTCGAGGTCCCGGAACGTCGGGGCATCGTCGGTCGCAGGGTCGAGGCTGGCCGCCCACGTCGTGTACTCGCGCATCAGCGCGCGAACGGCGTCGATCTGCTCGGGCGTCGTCGCCTGTTCGATGTCGACCATGGGTTCGATGGTAGTGATGGACCAGGGCTCGCGTCACCCAAGCGACCGCGTCAGGGCGCGAACTGGACTTCCACACCGTCGTGGCGGGTCTTGATCAGCGAGCGCCCCGATGCGAGGTCGGCTTCAAGCTCGCAGCAGTCATCGCCTGAGGTCCACGCCATGCGAACACTCGACGCGCTCGGGCTGCTCACGTCGAGCGATCCGCCAAAGGCCGGATGGGCGCTGCGCAACCGGACCAGGTCGAGGACTCGTTGGACCACCCTTCGCTCCACAGCCGCCGTGACCTCCCCGGTCGAGTAGTTGTGGCGGTTGATCGCCCGCCCTTCGCCCGACTCGTCCACAGCAGCATGGTCGTTCTCACCGGCGAGCAACCCGACGTAGTAGATCTGCGGGACGCCCCGCGCGAAGAGCTGGATCGCCCGCGCCGCGACGTAGCGGTCGTCGTCGCAGTCGAGTGCCGCGTAGTAGGTGCAGTTGAGTTGATGGACGTCGACGTCGCCGTCGGCGTGGGCTTCGGACAGGATCCGGTTCACGTTGCCGCCGCGGCGTTGGACCAGATCCGCCAGGTCCTGCATCTCGGCCTGGCTCGAGGAGCCCGTCGAGGTCCGGGCGCACCGGGATGCCGTCGTGACAATCGAGCATCGTGAACTGCCGCTCGGGTGATCGTGCGAGGTGTTGTCCGAGCCGTGTTGCCGATCCTGTCGCGAAGGCCTGAAGAAGCAGACCGGGAAGCACGAAGTCGTAGGTCCAGTACCCGTGGCGCGCCAAGGCCTCGTGGGTCGCGTACTGGTCGTGGACCTCGGGCAGCAGGACCAGGCCGAGAGCATCGGCGACGCCGACGATCCAGTCGAGGAAGGCGTAGATCTCGGGCTCCACCATGAAGCAGCTCGTGCCGGCCTTCTTGATGACGTAGCCGACGGCGTCGAGCCGGATGATCCGGACGCCGTGACCGGCGAACGCACGGAGCCAGTCAGTGATCAAGGCTCGGGTCTGAGCCGACGTCACATCGAGGTCGATCTGCTCGGACCAGTCCTTCGTGCCGAACGAGGTCCAGATCCGCTCCTGCTCGCCGGTGCTCTCGATGGTGACGGTGGAGAAGGGCGCCTCGGGCTTGCGCAGGAAGATCTTTGCCACGTCGCCGGCGGGAGGATCGCCGTTCGGCCAGACCTTGTCGAGCGTGATGAACAGGTCGGCGAAGCGCGACTGGCGGCCGAACCGGAGAAAGTCCTCGAACGCAGGCGACCGGCGCGAGACGTGATTGATCATCACGTCGAGGAGGACATCGCGACGTGCCGCGAGGCGCTCGATGTCGTCCCAAGAGCCGAATGCCGGCTCGATCTCGTCGTAGGTCATCGGTGCGAAGCCTCGATCACCCGACGACGGAAACGGCGGCAGGATATGGATGCCTCCGAATAGGCCTTGCAGAGGGCCATCGAGGAGACGTTCCAGCGCCGCCAGATCGCCGCCCAGGGAGTCGGCATAGGTCATCAGCTGGGGCGCGATCCGCACTGGGTCCCTTTCAGCGTCGCAGGCACGGCGAATCAGCCACGGGGCACGATCGAACGGCGGCGGTCACAGGGTAGCGCTCGAACATCGCCGAGGCATGGGTCATCGGCTCGTTCAGCCTTTCAGCGAACCCTGCAGCAGGGCCGAGATGAACTGCCGCTGGAAGAGCAGGAAGACGATCAACGTCGGGGTGAGGATCAGCAGGGACCCTGCGCACAGGAGCGGGATGTTCGTCGCGTAATGGCCCTGATAGGCACCAAGGGCGCCGGCCATGGTCCGCTGGAGTGGATCCTCGACGAGCACCAAGGCGAGCAGGAACTGGTTCCAGGTCCAGACGGACAGGAGGATGGCGAGGGCTGACAGGGCGGGCTTCGCCAAGCGGCAGGTGGATGTGCCAGAAGAGGTCCCAGGTGGTCGCGCCATCGACCCGAGCGGCCTCGGAGAGCTCACTGGGCATGTTGATGAAGTGCGCCCGCATCCAGAACACGGCGAACGGCATGTAGAGCCCGATCAGGGGCAGGATGATGGCCCACTTCGTATTGAGGATCCCGAGCCCCTGGGCCAGGTAGTAGAGCGGCGTGATGATGCCCTCGAACGGAAGCGTCAGGCCGATCAGGAACACCAGGAACAGCCATCGGCCGCCGATGATCCGCAGGTGGCCGATTGCAAAACCGGCCATCGTCGAGATGACGACCGCCGCCGGCACGACCCCGAGCACGATGAGGACGCTCGACAGGATCAGGGCGGGCATCTGCGCGATGTTGAAGGCGTCGACGAAGTTGCCCCACTGCGGATCGGACGGCCACTCGATCCCGAGGGGTGTCGAGTCCGAGGGAGCCAACGCCGCCGACAGCAGGCTGAGGAACGGCAGCAGCGTGATGCCGACCAGCAGCACGAGCAGCAGCCTGCCGGTCAGCATCTCGCGCCGCGCGACGATCATCAGTCGTCCCCTCGGGCGAGCCGCTGGATGGGAAGCACGCAGGCGAGCACGAGGACGAAGAGGACCACCGCCAGCGCCGACGCCAGCCCGACCTGCCGCCCGGCAAAGGCTAGCTGGTAGATCTCGAGCCCCGGCACGGCCGTCGATCCGCCAGGCCCGCCACCGGTGGCGATGTACACGATGTCGAAGCTCGCCAGCGCCGCGATCACCGTGACTGTGATGCAGACGCCGATCTCCTGACGGAGGCTCGGGAGTGTGATCGATCGAAACTCCTGAATCGCACCGGCCCCGTCGAGCCGCGCCGATTCGTAGAGGGCGGCATCGATCTTGCTCATGCCCGTGAGCAGCAGGATCGTGCACAGGCCGATCAGGACCCAGGCGCCGATCAAGCCGACGGCCGGGAGGGCGGTGTCGAAGTCGCCGAGCCATGCGCGCGTGATGTCGCCGAGTCCGATGGCGGTCAGGACCTGGTTCACGACGCCGGACGTCGAGAGCACCCACTTCCATGCGATGCCGGCTGCGACGAGGGGGATGATCTGCGGGAGGAACAGCACCGTTCGCGACGCGGTCCCGAAGCGGCCCGTGGCGATCCGACGCATCACCGCCGCGACGATCAGCCCGAGCCCGACCGGCAGGAACGAGAAGAAGAAGATCAGCCGGAAGGCGTTGAGGATGACCCCGACCAGGTCCGGGTCCGTCAGGACGTTGACGTAGTTCCGGAGGCCGACCCATTCGGATGGCCCGATGCCGTCCCATCGATAGAACGAGTACTGGACTGTCAGGGCGAGCGGCACCAGCACGAATGCCGCGTACATGAACAGGGCTGGGGCGACGAACAGCCAGCCGATCAGGTGGGCCTCGCGGACCCCGCGCAAGCGCGAGGTCCGCGAGGCGGAGGCCGCGGTGAGGCGATGGTCGACTCGGAGGAGGCGGTCACCCATCGCCACGTCCCGCGGCATCGGTCATTGCGCGAGTTCCTTCTCGTACTCGGTCTGGACGGCCTTCAGGAGGCCCTCCGGCGTCTGCTTGTCGCCGACCAGCTTCTGCAGCTCTGGGGTCCAGCCCTGCGCGAAGATCTCTCCGGTGGCATTGGCGATGAAGTCCATCGCCCCGTTCGCCTTGGCGACATCGCCGCCGGCGGCGAGCGTCTGGTTCGTGACCGAGCCGGCGGAGGCCGGCGGGATGGGCAGGTCCGTGGGACCGCCCGGATTGGAGCCGCCGATCGCCACATTGATCTGGCGGGCGGTCTCATTGGTGGCGACCCAGTTCAGGAAGGCCGCTGCGCAATCGGCGTTCTTGGCCTTCGCCGCGATCCCGTAGGTCAGCGGCGCCGACATGGCCGCGACCGGTCCGCCGTCCGTCCCCGATGGGAAGACGAAGAACCCGACGTTGCCTGAGAGGTCCTTGTCGTAGGTCGCGTTCTGCCAGTCGCCGTTGAACATGAAGACGCCCTCGCCTTTGCCGAAGCGGGCATTCGCGTCGGTGTACTCGATGGCGTTCGTGTCCTTCGGGAAGTAGCCGGCCTTGATCCACTGCTGCAGATGCTGCGCGGCCGTGAGGTTGTTCGGGGTGTCGATGGTCGCTCCCGACTTCTGGAAGATCCAGTCGTTGACCGGGCTGGTCTCACCGTAGGCTGCCATCAATTGCTGGAGCGGGAAGGCCAGGCCAGCGCCACTCGCGGCGGCGTTCCACTGCATGATCGGCAGCAGGTTGGCTGCCTTCGCCTTGGCGAGGATGTCCTCGAACTCGGCGACGGTCTTGGGCGGCGCGGTCATCCCGATCTGCGTCGCGAGGGCCTTGTTGTAGAAGACGCCGGTGAGGCTGTAGTTCAGCCCCGCCGCGTAGAGCGAACCGGCGCCACGGGTCCCGTCCGTGCCGACGCGGTTCTGGGCGAGCTGGGCGGCCGGCCACTTGTCCCAGCCAAACGCGGTGACGTATTCGTCGAGGTTCTTGAGCAGGCCGTCCTTGACCAGCGACACCATCGTCGGCAGCCGGATCAGGTCCGGGGGGTTGTCGCCGGCGAGGAGTCGCGGCGTGGTGCTGATGAGGTTGGCGAACTGGTCCTGGCTGATCTTCCAGGTCACGTTCGGGAACTGCTTCGTGAACTCGTCCGACAGCTTGAAGGGGATGTCGAATCCGGTCTCGAACACGGCGTTCAGGACCACCGGGTCCGTCCCGCAGCTGGGGACGGCCGCGGCGCTGGCGGACGGGCTGGCCTCGGCGCTGGCGCTCGCTGAGGCGGCAGCGGTCGCGGTTGCCGCCGCGCTGGCGGACGACGACGCCGTCGAACCCGGCGCACAGGCACTGACGAGGATGGCCAGGACGGCCAGGATCGCGACCGTGATGCCAGGGCCGCGACTCGTTCCGCGACGGGTCATCGACCCGTCAGGGTTGGAACTGAACATGGGAGTCCTCCTCCAAGGATTCGATCGACCAAGTCGGTGCGTCCGATCCGTCACTGCTGGCGGCTGCCCTCCTTCCGGGGTGCCGTCGTGCGTCGTTCGACGATCTCGGGTGGGATCACGACCGTGGGTGGGGTCGCCGCGCGCTCCGCGATCTCCGCGATGAGCAGCTGAGCGCCCTGCCGGCCGGATTCGAAGAGATGCTGGCGGATGGTGGTGAGGCCGACGAAGTCGCAGGCCTCGATGTCGTCGTAGCCGATGACCGATAGGTCGTCGGGCACGTGCAGGCCCAGGTCCTGGGCGGCAGCCAGCACCCCGAGGGCCTGCGTATCGCTGGCGGCGAAGATCGCGGTGGGCCGGTCGTCGAGCCCGAGCATCCGCGCCGACAGGTCGCGCGCTTCGTAGCGCCCGTGAGCACCCAAGGCGACGTGACCGTCGGCGGGCTTCAGTCCGGCGCGCGCAAGGGCTCGCTCGTAGCCCTCGAACCGGTCCCGGCTCGACGTGAAGCCGAATGGGTTCACGAATTCGTCGCCGATGAAGCCGATCCGGCGGTGCCCGAGCCCGAGCAGGTGCTCCGTCGCAAGCTGGCCGCCGTTCTCATCGTCACCCAGTACTCGGGGCAGCCCAGACGTGTTCTCGTGTGCGTCGATGAAGACGATCGGGATGTCAGCTCGCTCGAGCCGTGGCACCACATCTGCCGGCGGGGGCAGGGAAACGACGAGGAGACCGTCTGTCCGCTGCCGAAGGGGCAGCGTCTTGAAGTATTGGTTGCGCTTCTCGACCGTCTCGACGTTGTAGATGACGAGATCGAACTCGCTGTCCGTGAGGGCCGCGTCGATGCCGCGGAGTCGCTCGGCCGCCTGCGGTCGCGTCAGGAACGAGGTGACGACCGTGATGGTCTGGGTCTTTCCCAGACTGAGTCGTCGCGCCGAGAGGCTGGGGGCGAAGTCGAGTTCGCTGGCCGCCTCCACGATCCGCTGCTTCGTCTCCTCGTTGACCAGTGGACTGTCGTTGAGGGCTCGCGAGACGGTCGCCAGGCTGACGCCGGCTCGTTGTGCAACGTCTCGGATCGTCGCGCGCTTCGCCATGGGACCTCACATGAAACCGGTTTCATGTAACCGCTTTCAGAAGCCTACGCGTATTGTCAAGAGAAAGGCATCAGCGGAGGGCGCCAGGGAGGTCGCCCGGAGGCCGCGTTCCTCACCTTCGTGCGTCTCTATGAGGAGCCGACCCTGCGCGAGGCCTACGGCGAGGAATACGCCGCCTATTGCGCCGCGACCCCCGCCTGGATCCCCCGGTTCAGGCGCTAGCCGGCCGGGACGGCGACGGCCTCGGATGTGGCGAGCCGGGAGGGATTCGAACCCTCGACCCAGGGATTAAAAGTCCCCTGCTCTGACCACTGAGCTACCGGCCCACCAAGAAGCGTACCCGCTCAGGCGCGCTCAGTCGGCTGGCGGCTGCACCTGGTTCGGCAGCGGTTCACCGCGGACGCCGGCGATGAGGTTGGCCGCTGCCATCGAGGCCATCCGGCCACGCGTCGCCCGCGACGCCGACGCGATGTGCGGCACGACCAGGCAGTTGTCGAGCGACAGCAACGGGTCGTCGGGTGCGATCGGCTCCGGGTCCGTGACGTCGAGTGCGGCCGCGGCGATCAACCCGCCACGCAACGCGACGGCCAGCGCGGCCTGGTCGATGACCGGGCCACGCGACGTGTTGACGAGCACGGCCGTCGGCTTCATCCGGGCCAGAGCCGCGGCATCGATCAGACCGCGCGTCTCCGGCACCAGCGGACAGTGGAGCGAGACGATGTCGCTCGTCGCGAGCAGCTCGTCGAGGTCCACGCGCCGCGCCCCGAGCTCCGTCTCGACGTCCGCCGGCGCGCCGGTCCGCGAGCTGTACAGCACCGTCATCCCGAAACCCGCCGCGCGCCGCGCGACCGCCTGCCCGATCCGCCCGAAGCCGACGATGCCGAGCGTCGCGCCGTGGACGTCGCCGCCCATCAGCAGTTGCGGGCCCCACGTCCGCCAGTCCCCGGCGCGCACGTAGCGGTCGCCCTCGGGCAGGCGGCGCATCGCCGCGAGCATCAGCGCCCAGGCGAGATCGGCCGTCGTCTCGGTCAGCACGCCGGGCGTGTTCCCGACGAGCACGCCCCGCCGCGCGCACGCGGCGACATCGATGTTGTCGTAGCCGACCGCGAAGTTGCTGACCACCTTGAGCCCCGGCCCGACGATGTCGAGCAGCTCGTCGTCGACGCGGTCGGTCAGCAGCGTCAGCAGCCCGTCGCAGCCGCGTCCGCGCCGCAACAGCTCGGCCCGGGTCGGTGGCATCTCGTCGGTCCAGACGTCGGCGTCGCACGCGTCGCGGATCGGGGCGAGGCCCTCCTCGGGGATGAGCCGCGCGACGAAGACCCGCGGCCTCCCGCCCTGGTCAGGCATGGCCAAGGCCGTCGACGAAGCCCCGGATCCGCGACAGCGCCTCGGTCAGGTTCTCGCGCGAGTTCGCGTAGCTGACCCGGATGTGCCCGGTCCCGACGCCCCCGAACGCGGTCCCGGCCAGCACGCACACGCCCGCCTCGTGGAGCAGTCGCTCGGCCAGGGTCGCGCCGTCGAGCCCGGTGCCCGAGATCTCGGGGAAGACGTAGAACGCGCCGACCGGCGTCGCGCAGCGGATGCCCGGGATGTCGTTGAGCCCCGCGACGACGAGATCGCGCCGGGCCTTGAACTCGACGACCATCGCGTCGACGTCGTCCTGCGGCCCGGTCAGCGCCTCGACCGCGCCGACCTGCACGAACGTCGGGGCGCAGCTGATCGTGTTGATGATGAGCTGGCTGTAGGTCTGGACGAGCGACGCGGGGACGACCGCGTAGCCCAGCCGCCAGCCGGTCATCGCATAGGTCTTGGAGAAGCCGTCGAGGACGATCGTCCGCTCGGCCATGCCGGGCAGCGACGCGATCGAGACGTGCTCCGCGCCGTCGTACAGGATCCGCGCGTAGATCTCGTCGTCGAGGATCCACAGGTCGTGGCGGTTCGCGAGCTGGGCGATCCGCTCCAGGTCGCCCCGGGTCAGGACGCCGCCGGTCGGGTTGGCCGGCGAGTTGATGACCAGCATCCGGGTCTTGGGCGTGATGAGCGACTCGAGCTCGTCGACGTCGAGCCGGAACTCGTGGTCCATGCGGATCGGGATGGGGACCGGCGTCGCACCGACGAACCGGGTCAGCGACTCGTAGATCGGGTAGCCGGGATCCGGGACGATCACCTCGTCGCCCGGGTCGATCAGCCCGAGGATCGCGTACAGCATCACGCCCTTGCCGCCGACGGTCACGAACACCTGCGACGGGTCCGCGGCGAGGCCCTTGCGGGTCCCGACGTCCGCGGCGATCGCCTCGCGGAGGGCCGGGATGCCGGCGAACGGCGCGTAGTGGGTGGCGCCGTCGTCGAGCGCCTGCTTCGCCGCCGCGCGCACGTTGGCGGGCGTGTCGAAGTCGGGTTCGCCGATCTGGAGGTGGATGATCGAATGGCCCTGCGCCTCGAGCGCCCGCGCACGCGCGCTGACCTCGAACGCGCTCTCGGTCCCGATCGTGCGCATCCGGGCGGCGATGCGAGGGCTGGACACGGTGGACATCGTCGGCCTCCTGCCTACGGCAGCAGCGATCGGATGGCGAACGTCACGTTGGCCGGTCGCTCCGCCAGGCGGCGCATGTACCACGGATACCACGCGTCGCCGTACGCGATGAGCGCCTCGACCCGGTAGCCCGCCTTGGCCAGACGGTACTGCTGATCGGTCCGGATGCCGTAGAGCATCTGGACGGCGAAGTCGTGGCGCTCGACCCCGGCCGGGGCGACGCTTGCCGCGATCTGCTCGATGAGCGTGACGTCGTGGGTCCCGAGGCCCAGCCGGGTCGACCGGCCACGTCCGTCGAGCAGGAAGCGGACGGCGAGCGCGGCGTAGTTCGAAATCGACCTCGCCCTTGTTCCGGTAGGCGATCGACGCGGGTTCGTCGTAGGCGCCCTTGACCAGGCGGATGGCGGGATCGAGCGGGAACAGTCGTTCGATGTCGGCGGCCGTCCGGCGGAGGTACGCCTGGAGGCAGATCCCCGTCGCCTTCTGGGTCGCGCGCAGCCGCTCGTAGATCTCGATGGTCGCGTCGGTGTACGCGCTGCCCTCCATGTCGATCCAGAGGTAGGACCCGTTGGCCTCCGCGTAGGCGGCCAGCCGCTCGAGGTGGGCGAGGCAGGCGTCGGCGTCGTGGTCGAGCCCGAGCTGCGTCGGCTTGACGGAGATCTCGCCGTCGATCCCGGCAGCCTTGATGCGGTCGATCACGCTCGTGTAGTGCGCGGCGACCTCGTCGGCCTCGGCCAGGCTCTCGAGGTTCTCGCCGAGGCGCGTGTAGAGCGTCCCGATGCCGGCGGCCTGCAGCGGCGCAGCCGCGGCCAGCGCGTCCTCGATCGTCTCGCCGGGCATGAACCGGCGGACGGCTCGGCGCATGAACCCGAACCGGGGAAGGCGTTCCTTCAGCCAGCGATTCCGGGCGGCCCACAGGAAGACCCGACGCATGCCGTCTCCTCTTCCGGTCGGTGGTCGACTGGTCCGTCCCGATGGTACGCGACGAGTCGGACTAGAATCGCCGTCCTGTGACCCGCTTCTACGATATCGACGACGCGAACGCCGCCGTGCCGGAGCTCGATGAGATCCTGGCGACGTTGGCCGCGCAGCGCGCGGAGCTGATCCGCCTGCGCGACGAGGTGCTCGCGCGACGGTCCGGCGCACGCGGTGACGAACCGGGCGGCGAGGCGCCGGAGCCGACGGGCGCCGCCGAGACCGCGGTCGCCGCGGACGAGCTGCGCCTGACGCGCCTGCGGATGCAGGGCCTGGTGGACCAGATGGCCGCGGGCGTGGCCCGGATCGAGGGGATGGGGATCACCCTGCGCGACATCGCCGATGGCCTCGTCGACTTCCCCGCCCTCGTCAACGGCCGGCAGGTCTGGCTGTGCTGGCGGCGCGGCGAAGAGGCCGTCGGCTTCTGGCACCCGATCGACACCGGATTCGACAGTCGCCAGCCGCTCAGCGAACTGGTCTGATGGCCGAGCGGCTGACCGTCGTCGACTCGGCCGGGCGCGCGAAGGCCTTCCGACCGCTGCCGGCCGACGCGCGGGCCGCTGCGCTCGAGGAAGGGCTCGACGCCTACGACCGGGGCGACTTCTTCGAGGCCCACGAGCTCCTCGAGCCGGCCTGGATGGGCACCGACGATCCCGGCGAGCGGGCGTTCCTCCAGGGCCTCATCAAGCTCGCCGCGGCATACGTCCACGACGTCCGTGGCAACCCCGCGGGCATCGTCAAGAACCTGACCGGCGCCCGGGCCTGGCTGGTCGAGGGAGCGGTCGCCGAACCTCGCCGGGCCGGCATCGACCTCGCCGTCCTCGTGGCCGACATCGACGATCGGCTCGCGGACCTTGTCGCCCATCCGGCCGGCGCCACGTTGGGGCCACCGGTCCTGCACAGGAGTGAGCCATGAGCCTGCCGGGTCCCATCCCCTCGATCGACGTCACCGAGGCCGACCGCCGGCTCCACGACGATCCGGATCGACCGGTCCTGCTCGACGTCCGCGAGGTCGACGAGTTCCACACCGTCCGGGCGCCGGACGTCCTGCACATCCCGATGTCGACGTTCCAGGCGCGCGTCGGCGACGTGCCCACCGACCGTCCCGTGATGGTCATCTGCCACACCGGTGGTCGGTCGGCGGCGGTGACCGGGTTCCTGCTGCGCAGCGGGCGTGGGGACGTCGTGAACGTCGCGGGCGGGATGGAGGCGTGGGCGGCGTCCGGGCTGCCGACACGGTCCGGCACGCCGGACCCGGGCGAGGGTGAGCTCCCGGCCTAGCCCCGGCGGCGAAGCACCCTTGCGAACAGGGCGCGGGCCTGCGCCTTGTGGGCGAATGCCCAGCCGATGAAGATCAGGATCACGAAGTTGAGCGCGCCGGCGTTCGCCGCGTTGAGATACCCGAGCTGCTGGCCGATCTCGCCACCGATCGTCAATCCCGGCACGGTCGCGCCGACCAGCCCGAGGCGGAAGAACGGCGGCTGTGGGGCGATGTTCGCCCGATAGCTCGTGGCGACCACCCCTTCGCTCGTCGTGCCGCCGACGATGATCGCGTTCGGGCCGCTGACCACGGGCGCGCCGCCGGTCAGCGGCGTCGGCAGGTCGCTGACCTCGAGGTGCTTCCACTCCGCGATGTTCCCGTCGTTGGACGGCAGGGCCCAGTAGACCTCTGCGTGCGCGGCGGATCCGTCGGTGCCGCCGGCGACATAGAGCGCGCCGTTGACTGCCCACGCGGCGGCGTCCGCCCGCGGCCCGGGCAGGTTCGCGGTGGCGTTCGTCGCCCAGCCGACGACCTTGCCCTCGTCGGGGTTCTCGGGCAGGCCCTCGGCGGCGGGCTGACCGAAGTCGCCTCGCTGGACGGTCGCCACCGGGCCGTTGGCGTCGCGGCCCCCGAACAGCCACACGAAGTCGCCGACGACACCGGCCGTCGCGCCGGTCTGGGCCGTCGCGAGCGGCTTCTCGGCCGCCCACTTCCCGAGGGTGCCCGTCGCATCGAAGTCAGACTTCAGGGTCGTCGTCACCGGTCCGGCCGCGTTGGCGCCGCCGATCAGGAGCAGCCCGTCGGCGGTCGCGGTCGCGGCGCCGCCGGAGAGGGCCTCGGGCAGCACGAGCGCTGCCGGCGCCTCCTTCCAATCACCCAGCTCGCCGGTCGTGCCATCCGGTGTCAGAACGTAGGTCGTCGTCGTCGGCGCGCCGTCGGCGTCGAGGCCGCCCATGACGTACACGCTGCCGGCGACGAACGCGACGGCGGCGTCGGTCCGCGGCGCGGGCAGCGCCGGGCCGTCGGCCCACTTGTCGAAGTTGCCGGTCCCCACCGTCTTGGCCACGAAGACGTTCGCCTGCGCCTTCGTGCCGTCCGATCCGCCGATGTAGAGGAGCCGCGTCCCGACCTGGACGAGGGCGCCGTCGGTCCGCGGCTGCGGCAGCGCCAACTCGGGCGGCGACGCGTCCCACGGCACGACGCCACCCACCGGCACCGGGCACGGCAGGTCCTTGTTCTCGGGCGGGCAGAGGTTGATCGGTGCCCAGACGATGACCCCGAGGTCGACGGTCTTGGACACGGTCAGGTAGTACGCGCGATCGGGGATGTAGCCGAGCATCAGGATGATGATCGTGGTCCAGACCAGCGCCTTGACCGAGGCCCAGGCCCACCCGTCCGCGTCGAGCAGGCCGAACATCGCCCGCCGTCGCGGCAGGGTCATCCCGGCTGGAAGGGCTGGTTGGGCCATGTCGTCCGCCTCGCCCTACTGCGCCGTCAGGGTGCCGGTCATGTTCGCGTGCACGGTGCACGCGAAGGGGTACGTGCCGGCGGCCAGGGCGGGCACCTCGTAGGAGCGCGTGGCCACGCCCGGGAAGGTGTCGGTCTTGAACACCTGGGCGCCCGTGCCGTCCTTGATCTGGACGTCGTGCGGGACCGAGGCGTCCTGGTTGTCGAACGCGAGGGTGAAGGCGGTCCCGGCCGGGACGGTCACGGCGGGCGTGGTGAAGGCGATGCCCGAGGCGGTGATGGTCACGCTGGCGGCGGCGCCGCCCGACGGGGCGGCCGAGCGCGGCCGGGCCCGACGGGGCGGCCGAGCCGGCCGGGCCCGACGGGGCGGCGGCGGAGGGCTGGGCGAACTCGTCGGCCCAGCAGGCCGGGTACGGCGTGGCGCCGGCATCGGGCTTGTAGTTCGGGTCGCGCCAGCCGGTGAACGTCTTCACCTTGCCGGTCAACGGGTCGATCTTGGGCGTCCCGAGCTCGGCGTCGCGGACGATGTACTCCTGGTCGTTGGTCGCTCGCAGGAAAGCGACCAGCTCGTCGATCTGCCGGTAGTTCAGCGGGCCAGGCGGGTTCGCCTGGTTCGACCAGACCGGCATCAGGGAGTTCGGATTGCCGCACACGTATCGCCCGCCGGCGGTCAGCACGGTCCGCAGGTAGTTCTCGTTGAGGTGCGCGAACAGCTTGTCCTGCCGGTTGAGCACCGGCCCGATCCCGCCCTCGCCGTTCACGCCGTGGCAGCGCGAGCAGTTGGCCTCGAACACGTTGTAGCCGCGCTCGACGGCGGTCACCTGCTGCGCCTCGGTCTCCTTGTCGAGCCGAGCCTGGGTGACGCCGAGCGGCCCACCGAGCTCGTAGAACCAGTAGATCGAGGTGAACAGGATCACGACGATGATCGCGAGGAAGCCGACCCAGCGGGCGTTCGACGACGAACGGACGATCTGGGCGGCGCGCTCCGGCGTCAGCGTCAGGCTGCGCGCGGCGGGCGGCGCGCTGAAGCGCTCGACCGGTGCCGGCTCGGCCGATGGACGGGTCGCGGGCAGTCGCTGCTCGGGCTCGCCTCCGGGCGTGTCGGTCATCGATCTCCTCGTCGGGCGGGTCGGGTCACGGCGTCAGATGCAGCCGGTCGGCGTGCGGGGTGGGATGAGCCCGGGCTGGCCGAGTGCGATCGGCAGCGGGCCAAGCGTGATCTTGCCGGTGTTGATGGTGAGCTTGCCGGCCCCGTCGACGATGGTCGCGAAGCGATCCATGCCGCGCGGCGCCGGGCCGAACTGCGCGCCGTCGGCCTTGATCCCGAGGCGGTCGTAGCGCGAGCCGTGGCACGGACACTCGAACCAGAAGTTCTTGAGGCACGGGTTCGGCTTGCAGCCCAGGTGCGGACAGCGCTGATAGAGCGCGCGCACGTTGAGCGCGGTGCCGTCGCCGGTCGGGTCCTCGCCGGCCAGGAAGCGCTGCTGCCCGGTGTCGATGAGCATGACGAAGGCCCGGGCCTCCGGGTAGTAGGCCGGGAAGCCCTCGTCGATCGGCAGCGCGGAGTTCTGGAGCTTGATGGTCTCGAGGTCGCCCATCTCGATCGGCGCCCCGAAGCCGCCGGACAGGTTCGGCCAGGCGAAGCCGATCGTCCCGGCCGTCACCTCGAGGAGCCACAGTCCGATCCCGGCGCCGAGTGCGTTGCGCATGAGCTGCCGGCGCGACAGGCCCTGGACCTGGCTGCGGCGCAGGGCCTTGATCGCCTCGTTCGAGAGGGCGGCGGGCTTGTCGACGGCTTCGACCTGGTAGTTGCTCATCGCTGGGTGGATCCTTGCAGGCTGGTCACAGGGAGAAGTAGACGCCGGGCGCGGTCACGAACGGGATGACGAACGTGTAGCCGGGCCCGCGGAAGAAGATCCCGACGAAGGTCAGGATGAGTCCGAGACAGCAGAAGAAGGTGAAGAGCATGACCGCGGTCTTGCGCTGCGACGGCCGGACCGCCAGCACGTTCTCGCGGTCGATGTACGGGATGAGGGCAGCGCCGACCAGCACGAAGCCCGGGACGAGGACGCCCGCGACGGTCGGGTGGAAATAGGCCAGCAGCTCCTGGAGTCCGAGGAAGTACCACGGCGCCTTGGCGACCGCCGGCGTGACGTTGCCGTTGGCCAGCTCCTCGAGAGGGGCGTTGATGAACAGGCCCATCATCAGCAGGAAGATGCTCATGATCCCGCCCGCCAGGAACTCGATGGTGAGCAGGTGCGGCCACGTCATGACCGTGTCGTCCGGTTCCTTCTGGACGCGGACGACGGCATCCTGCTTGACGAGCGCGAGAAGCCGGTAGGGCCGCGCCGACATCGGCACGCGCTGCTTGTCGATCTCGGTGCGCCGGGTCGGGTCGACCGGCAGCACCTCCCGCCGCTCGGGCGGCGCCTTGGTGTCAGACATGTCCGGAACCCGAGGGGCCGCTAGGGCGGCTCAGCGCAAGGCGGAGCCGAGCACCGGAGCGAGCGCACGCCAACGTGCGTGAGCGAGGCGCGGAGGCGACAACGCCGCGATGGGTCGTCATAGCGGCCCCGAGATCCCGCCGTCCTTGCGGATCCGCCAGAAGTGGACCGCCAGGAAGACAGCCGCGATCAGCGGCAGGAACACGACGTGGCCCACATAGAATCTCAACAGGGTGTTCTGGCCGACCTCGAGCCCGCCCAGCAGGATCCGCGACACCGGGAAGTTCAGCACGGGCGCGTAGCCGCCCATGTTGGTGCCGATCGTGATGGCCCAGAAGGCGATCTGGTCCCACGGCAGCAGGTACCCGGTGAAGCTCAGCATGATGGTCAGGAAGAGCAGCACGACCCCGACCACCCAGTTGAACTCGCGCGGCGGCTTGTAGGCCCCGTGGTAGAAGACCCGCATCATGTGCAGGAAGACGAAGAACACCATGAGGTGCGCCGCCCAGCGGTGGATGTTCCGGGTCAGCAGCCCGAACGTCACCTCGCTCTGGATCTCGAGGATGTTCGTGTAGGCGAGGGTCGCCGAGGGCACGTAGAAGAACATCAGGTACACGCCGGTCACGGTCAGGACCAGGAACAGGAAGAAGCTCAACCCACCCAGGCAGAAGGTGTACGCGAACTTCACGGCGTGCTGCCGGACGCGCACCGGGTGGATGTGCAGGAACACGTTGTTCATGACGGCGTACGCCCGCGAGCGTTCGTCGTTCGGGTACGGCTGGCGGAAGAGCGACCGCCAGACGGGGCTCCGGCGGATGGTCTGGTCCACCCGCTCGAGGAAACTCAACGGGCTCCTCCTGCCACGCCGGGCGTCCCGGCGAGTTGCGCGTCGCGATACGACTCCTTGTAGAGCCGGCCGTCGGTCGAGACCTCCTGGAGCTCGAACCGCTCCATCGTAATGGCGTCGAACGGGCACCGCTTGACGCACAGCGCGCAGCGGATGCAGCGCTCCTCGTCGAGCACCATCGCCGCCCCCTGGTCCCAGCCGTAGGCCTCCTCGAGCTCCGGCAGGAGGCCCTCGGACTTCATCTGGTTCACGTCGATCATGTGGATGACGCCCTCGGGACAGACGTCCGCGCAGGCGCCGCACAGGACGCACCGGAAGGGGTCGAACCAGATGTTGTAGTTGCACATCAGGCAGCGCGTCGACTCGGCGACCGCGCCCGTCGCGTCGTAGCCCAGCTCGACCGGCGTGTTGAAGTTGACGACCGGGTCGGTCGATGGCATCCGCGCCGTCAGGGGCACCATCGGGATGTGCTGGCGGGGCAGGACGTCGTAGAAGTCCGGCATGTCGTGGCGCCACGAGCTGGTGATCTTGACGTTCGCGTCGACGGTGACGTCCGTGCGGCCGGAGAGGTACCGATCGATCGCGTAGGCGCACTTCTTGCCGTGGCCCGCGGCCTCGATGAGCGTCGTCGGGCCGGTCACGAAGTCGCCGCAGGCGAAGACGCCCTTGACGTTGGAGGCGTAGGTCGCCGGGTCCACCTTGACCCGGCCGCGGTTGATCTCGAACTTCGCCTCGACCGGCAGGAAGGTCAGGTCCGCCGCCTGCGACACGGCCGGGATGACCGTCCGGGCGGGGATGACGAACTCGGACCCCTCGATCGGCACGGGCGAGCGGCGGCCGGAGGCGTCGGGCTCGCCGAGCCGGTTGCGGATGAAGCGGACGCCGCTGACCTTGCCGTCCTCGCCGAGGATCTCGATCGGGCTCGCGAGGAACTCCATCCGGACGCCCTCGCGCTCGGTCTCGCCGAGCTCCTCCTCGTCGACGACGAGCTCGGAGCGCGTCCGGCGGTAGACGATCGAGACGCGCTCGGCGCCGTGGCGGAGGCTGGTCCGCGAGCAGTCCATCGCGGTGTACCCGCCGCCGATGACGACGACGTCCGTGCCGACCTCGAGGGGCTGGCCGAGGTTCGCCTTCTTCATGAAATCGACGCCGTAGTCCACGCCCTCGAGGTCCGCGCCCGGGATGTCGAGGGCGACCGCGTCCATCGCCCCTGCGGTGATGGCGATCGAGTCGAAGTCGCGCTGGAGCTGCTCGAAGGTGATGTCCTGCCCGATCGTCGTGTCGAAGACGAAGCGGACGCCGAGGCGCTCGACGAGCCGGACGTCCATCTCGATGGCCTCGCGCGGCAGCCGGAAGGCCGGCACGCCGATGAGCATCGTCCCGCCGCCATACGGGAGGCTGTCGAAGACCGTGACCTGGTAGCCCTTGGTCGCGAGCTCGCGCGCGACCGCGAGTCCGGCCGGCCCGGCGCCGACGACCGCGACGCGCTCGGCCCGGGCCGTGATCTCGGGCATCACGTCGGGGATGCCCGACGCTTCGTGCCACTCGACGAGGAACCGCTTCATCGCGCGGATCGCGAGGGGCCGGTCGATGTCGCCGCGGCGGCAGGCCCGCTCGCAGGGCGCCGAGCAGACGTACGAGCACATCGCCGCGACCGGGTTCGGCTCGCGCGACAGGATGTAGCCCTCCTCGAACCGCCCCTCGGCGGCGAGGTTCAGGTAGCCGCGGCAGTTCGTCCCGACCGGGCACGCTTCCTGGCACTCGATGTTGCACTGGAGCCAGGAGGCGTCGACGGGCTGGACGAGGAATTCCTGGGGCTGCTCGATGACCAAGCGGGTCGTGCCTTTCCCTGGTCTGGGGAGTGCGGTGCGCAGGCGGAAACCGGCTGGCTGCCGTAGACCCGAATCTACCATCCGGGTCTCGGCCCCTGCAAAAGGTCTCGCGGCCTTCCGGGGGCCCGTTCCGAGGCGTCAGACGAGCGTGGCGGGATTTGACGCTCATTGCGCTCGCAGCTACGCTGACCCGGGGCACTCGTCGATCCAAAGGGGTCGCACCCGACCATGCGGACAGCGTGACCGCCGCAGAATTCACCTTCCTCGCCCTCGGACTCGTCCTCGGCGTCGCGGCAGGGGCCGCCCTGCTGGAGGTCCTGCGTGCCCGTCCCCGTGTGCGGCCCGAGGTCCGCGTGACGGTCGCCACCGACGCGATCCCCCACCGACGAGCAGCGACCCTCTCGGATGACGCCTTCGTCCCGTCGGACGCGGACCCGGCTCGTGGCGGCCCCGCCGACCATGTCGCCGAGGACCCGGCGACGCCCGGATCCCCGGCCGACGGTCGAACGGCTGTTCGGTCCGGCATCGCTGTCGCGGCCGCGGGGAACGGCGTCGATCCGACGGGCAACGGCGCCGTCCCGTCCCCCGGCCGGACGATGGAGCCGGCCTTCCGCCTGACCGACCCGCGCGGCGAGGCCGTCCAACCCGAGATGGTGGGCATCGCCGTCGACGGTGGCGCCGATCCGCTGATGGCCGCCCTGCATGCCAGCGCCCTGTCGGCGGCGGCTCGCGCCCGCGAGGCGAATGAGACCGGCCTTGACCCGTATCTCGAGCCGATGCTGGTCCCGGCCATGATCGCGTCCGGACCCCCGGCCCGCGGTCCCCAGGACGATGCGGGGCTGTTCGTCAGCGGGACGATCAAGAGTTCGGCAGGCGGTGGCGGACCGGGGGGCGGCGGCGGACCCGGCGGCGGTGGCGGCTCGGCAGGAGGCGCGGGTGGCGGCGCGGCGGGCGTGGCCGGTTCCGCCGGCGACCCCGTCGACGCATGCGCGGCCGAGCGACGCGTGGCAGCCGAGCGATGCGGACTCGCGGTCGGGGCCCGCGTCCGGGCGACCGAGGCGGCCGACCTGCTGCGCGCGGCCCAGCGGACCTACGACGAGCACATGATCGCGGCCGACGCCGCGGCCGCGATCGCCGACGCCCGAGCCGTCCGCCGCGAGAAGGAGGCCGCCCAGTCCCGATTCCGCGTGGCCTACAACGGCTCGAAGTCGACCGAGGAGGCCGAGGCCGCGGCCCGGGACTGGCTCGTCGACATCAACGAGGTCAACACCGCCGCGCGGACGGCGGCCGTCACCGCGAAGCGGGAGAAGGCGGCGGCCACGACCATCGGGACGCGCCTCGAGCGCCTGACCCTCGAGGCCGACGCCGCCCGGATCGCAGCCGAGGCGTCGGAGGCCGCCTGCCTGGTCGCTCGCCAGGCCCTCGCCGAGTGCGACGAGCGAGCCGTGGCCGGCTCGGCCCCACCGCAGCCGCCCGCGCCGTGGAGCGAACGGCCGACCGGCCCGATCGATGAGGACGAGCCGCTGGCCGCGGCCCTGTCGGCCGGGGTCACCCCGACCATCTTCCGGATCCTGCGCGGCGACCGGACCGCGCTCATCGCCCTGGTCACGAGGCTGGCCGGCGAGGACCCGATCCAACGCCGGAAGTGGCAGACGAGCCTCACCCAGCTCGTCGAGGCGATCGTCGCGGTGAGCATCGAGGCGGCCTCATTGGAGTACCCGGCCGACCATCCGTTCTGGGGGACGTTCACCCTCGCCCAGGACCGTGACATCAGCCAGGCCCTGGCATCGCTCGGCCACAGGTTCGACGGGCACGGCGGGTTCGTCGACGACCGCGTGCCGACCCAGCGCGACCTCTCGATGGCGATGGGCTACGCCGGCCTCGATCCCATGCGGATCCGCCAGTGGCCGACGGAGGCCGAGATGGCCGCGCTGTACAGCGACGTCGTCGTGGCCGCCGACGAGCACCTCGCCGGGACGGCCGGGGATCTCAGCCTGTCGGAGCTGGTCGCGCTCCTCGGTCGGCGGGCCGACGGCCTCGCCGACCTGTGGAACGACTGGGGTCGGGTCCGGCCGCTCCTGCTCGAGGGGGCCTGACCGAGCGACGTCGCCGGCCGGGCCGTCAGCCGGGTCCTTCGTCCTCGTCGTCGTCGATGACCACGACCCGCAGCGCCTCGGCCGCGGCCGCCCCGATCGGCGCGCCCTCCTCGGCGGCCCAGGCCCGGATCCGCGTCCCGAGGCCCTCGGCGTCGTGGATCTGGCTGGCGTGGGCGGCGAGCGCCGCGAGCTTGCGCTCGATCGTCGCGGAGACGTCGACCCAGGCCGTCGGCTGGTTCGACCAGAAGAGGTACAGGCGCCGGACCCGATGGGCCTCGAGTCCGCCCTTCGCGAGCCATGGGAACGCCATCGGGTTGCGCGCCGCCGGATAGACCGCGTCGACCGCCGCGAGCCCGGCCGCGCGGTGGTCGGTGTGGTTGACGCCGCCGTCGCGATAGAAGATGGCCTCCGGGTCGGTGGCCAGGACGGCGTCGGGTCGGAAGGTCCGGATCTCGCGGACCAGCAGCTCCCGCAGCGCGAGGTCGTTGGCGAGCGCGCCGTCGGGCTGGTGCAGGAAGGAGACCCCGGCGTAGCCGATGATCGCGGCCGCCGCCCGCTGCTCGGTCTCGCGCAACGCGGAGAGAGTCAGAGGATCGGCGTCGGGATCCTCGCCACCCGCGTCGCCGCTCGTGCAGCAGACGAGCCAGCCCTCGGACCCGTCGGCGATCCAGCGGGCCGCGGTCCCGGCCGGGCCGAACTCGGCGTCGTCGGGGTGGGCGGCGATGACCATGAACCGCGCGGGCCGCCAGTCATGTGGGCCCGCTTTCGGGGTCCCGTCGACGTCCGCCACGCTCGCCGGACCTGCATCACCGTCTTGCGTGGGGTCCGGGCCAGCAGTACCCTTCCGGCCGAGGCTTCGCTCGTCTCCCCCCACGAGCGAAGCCTCTTTTGCGCCCGGCTCAGGGCTGGCGCCCGGGTCGCTCACCCGGCCCGCGCCGCCTGGAGGGCGTCGAGAGAGGCCAGGACGTCGGCCGCGTGCCCCTCCGGCTTCACCTTCTCCCAGGTCTTGGCGATCCGCCCGTCCGGGTCGACCAGGAAGGTCCGGCGTGCGGTGCCCATGTACGTCTTGCCGTAGTTCTTCTTCTCGACCCACGACCCGTAGGCCTCGGCGGCGTCGTGGGCCTCGTCGGCGAGGAGCGTGAAGGGCAGCTCGAACTTCTCCCGGAACGCGCGCTTGCTCTTCGCCCCCTGCGGGCTGACCCCCCACACGTCCGCGCCACGCTCGTGGATGGTCTCGTTGGCGTCGCGGAACTCACATGCCTCGACCGTGCAGCCGGGGGTGTCGTCGGTCGGGTAGAAGTACAAGATCGTCCAGCGGCCGCGCTGGTCGGCCAGACGATGGATGGCGCCCGTCTCGTCGGGGAGGGCGATCTCCGGGGCGAGGTCGCCCACGTCGGGAATGCTCATCGTGGGAATGTAGCAGGCGACTCGACGATGAGCAGCAGCCCGCGCCGGACCGTGACCGTCGCTGCGGCCTCCCGGCGGACGTTCGACAATCCGCGAGCCGGACCGGCCGGCAGCGGCTCGTCGGTCAGCGGGTACTGCAGGCCGCTCGTCGTCACGCCCTCGACGCCGTCACCCAGCGGGAGCAGGCTGACCAGCCCGCCGATCGGCCCGGGCAGGTCCCGCTCGACCGCCGACCCGTCGGACGCCGGGGCTCGAAGGAACGAGACCCGCGCCCCGGCATCGAGCAGCACCGCCCGCCGGCCGGCAAGGAGCGGATGTGCGAGGAGTCCGACGTTGGCAAGCGCGTGATCGATGCGGGCGCCACCGAGCGCCCCGAGGACGACGATATCGTCGGCGCCGCGCTCCAGCGCCACGAGGAGAGCGAGCTCCGTGTCGGACTCGTCCTTGGCCGAGGCGACCCGGCGGATCTCGGCGCCATCGGCTGCGAGTCGCTCGAGGTCCGCGGGCTCGACCGAGTCTCCGTCCCCGACCCAGATCGTCGGCCGCAGGCCCAGCCCGGCCGCATGACGCGCCCCGCCGTCGACGGCGACGACCAGCGCGGACGGATCGGCCCACCCGGGCCAGGCGTCATCGATCCGGGCGCGGGGAGCGACATCGCCATCGGCCAGCACGATCGCCTGCATCGTCATCGATGCTACGCCCGACGTCGCGGCCCCGACTGGCCGCTGACCCGCCGATGCTAGACTCCGCGCCGTGCCCGACTCCCTCGACCATCCAGCGATCCGGCGTGTCGTCGACGCCGCGGCCCGCAAGGGCGTCACGCTCGAGGTCACGGTCTTCGACGAGTCGACCCACACGGCCCAGGAGGCGGCCGCAGCGGTCGGCGCCGAGCTGGGCCAGATCGTCAAGTCGCTCGTGTTCGTCGCCCCGACCGACGACGGGCTGCGAGCCGATCCTCGCTCTCGTCTCGGGGCCCGACCGGGTCGACGTCGCCCGCCTGGCCGCGGTCAGCGGCGAGGGTGACATCCGTCGAGCCACGGCGCGCGAGGCCAACGAGCTGACCGGCTTCACCATCGGCGGGATCCCGCCCATCGGCCACACCCGCTCGCCGCGCGTGATCATGGACCCGGCACTCGGCCGCTTCCCGGTCGTCTGGGCGGCCGCCGGCCTGCCGACAGCGGTCTTCCCTGTCCCGCCCGGGACGCTGCGGAACCTCGCCAACGCGACGGTCGCACCGATCGCCGAGGCGCGCGAGGAGATCGACCTCAAGGCCGAGGCCGCCCCGAGCGCGTGAGCGCCGAACCGCGCAACGCGACCATCACCTACCCCGGCGGCCTCCGCGCCCGCTGGCGCTGGGGTGGCAGCGGGCAGGGCGCCGCGGTGTTCGCCCTCTCCGAGGTTGGCGGCCGGCTGATCGAGCTCGGCACCCGCGTCGCCGAGGACCCCGAGCCGCTGTGCCGCGCGGAGCTGCGCCTCGAGGGACCACGAGGCGCCTGGACCGCCCGCTTCGCCTCGACGATCAGCGACGAGCCGCGTGCCGTCCACCTCGACACCGAGGGCCTGCTCGTCGTGAGCTACGGGTTCCACACGTTCGGTCTGGACGTGGCCGACCGGCGAGGCCCGCTGGGACCATCGGTCCGGGACGCCGATCATCGCCCTGCTCGGCTCGTCGAGGCTGGCTCACGTCATCGTCCAGGCGGAGCTCGAGACGTTCGCAATCGAGCCCGACGGCACCGTCGCCTGGCGGGTCGCGCACTCGGACGTCGTCGTCGGGGCGGAGATGGTCGGCGGGCGGCTCGTGCTGACCGGCTATGGCGGACAGCTCAACTCCCTCGACCCGTCGACGGGGCGCCCCGCCGCGTAGCGCGTGTGGACGGCCGGTGGATAACCCCGGCGCGTCGGACGCATTCGGTGGACAGGACCCATTGCACCGGGACCCGGCGACCGCCTACCGTTCGACCCAGCCCGGAGGGGCCGAGCGACACTAACGGCGGCGATCGCATCAACGCCCACGTGTCGGGTAGGTTCCTTCGGGCCCTTTCGTGTCCGGCCGCTATCATCGCCGCCGTGACCCCCCTGATCCCCCTCGTCGCCGGGTTGCTCGCGCTCGTCGCCGGATGGGTCGTGCTGAGCACGTACGGGCCGCGATTCCGGGTGGGTCGTCTGCTCGCGTCGACGCCGACGGTCAGCGTCGCGGATGCGCTCGCCCTGAGCGAGGGACCGGAGCGCTACGTGCGGATCAGCGGACGCGTGGACGCCGAGGACGAGTTCGAGGACGAGGCCCACCGACCGCTCGTCCTGCGCCGGACCCGCCTGCAGCTTCGGAACGGCCGGGAGTGGCGCTCGATCGAAGATCGGCGGGAGGCCGTCCCGTTCTTCGTTCGCGACGGCCTCGATGCGATCGCCATCGACGCGGACGCTCTCGATGCCGGGCTCGTCGTCATCCCGCGCGAATCGGTCGGGACCGCCGGCGACGCCCCGGACCGCGTGCCGGCGGGGACCATCCCGGAGACGCCCGTCCGCCTGCTCATCGAGCAGGTCTCGTCGGTCGAGCATGCGATCGTCCTGGGCGTCCCGTCGCCAGGTCCCGCCGGCCTGCCGCGGATGACCGCCGGCCTCGGCCGGCCGCTGGTCCTGACCACCCTCGAGCAGGACGAGGCGATGCGGGTCCTGGCCGGATCCAGCTCGCGCCGTCCGCTCCTTGCCGCCGTCTGCCTCGCCGGAGGCCTCGTGCTCATCAGCCTGGCCCTGGCCTGGGCCGTGATCGGGGCGGTCGCGTGAGCGAGCGGCCCGCCGCGTCAGCGACGGTTCGCGGCCGCCCGGTCGATGGTCGCTGGCCTCGCAGCGGGTGCGACGTGGCTGGCCGGGGCGGCCGCGGCTCTCGCGGCCTCGCCGACCCCGGCGGCCGGCGGCGACCCGCGCAGTTCAGGGCAGGGCCCGGGTCTCGTGGGCGACCCGGCATTCGCCGTGCTCGCCGTGCTGGCGATCGGCATCGGCACGATCGCCGTCACGCTCGCCTACATCCGGCTCACCGGCGGTCGCCGGGCCTGATCCCCGACGCCGTCGCGGGCGGCCGCTGGATCCCGGGGCTCGCCTTCTTCGAGGAACGCGCGAACGCCTCGTAAGGGCGAATCGACACCGCAAGAGCGGTGCTTCCGGGACCATCGGACTATTGGCAAGAACTGTGAGCTTGGTAGGCTCGCCGCGTTGAGTTCACATTTCCTCCAGAGAGTCCTTGAACACCGCGCTTCCGTCACGTCCGATCGATGCGACCCTGACCGTCACCAAGGCTGCACGCCTGCTGGGGGTGCACCCGAACACGGTCCGAGCCTGGAGTGACGCCGGCCGGCTGCGGTACTACCGGATCAACCCGCGAGGCGACCGCCGATACCGCCTCGGCGACCTGCAGCGCTTCCTCGCGGCGGCCGAATCCGGGTCGGCCGAGCCCCTCGGCCCTCCGTCAGGCCCCGGCGTGGGCGCTCGGCGTGGTGTCCACCTCGCGACATCGCCGGTCGACCGCCGCCCGTCGGAGGGTGCGACGCGATCGTCGGCAGATCCCCTTGCGGCGGAGCGCCATTCGGTCGATCTCGCGCTCATCGACGCCATCACCCGTCTGGCCACCGAGCCTGACGAACTCGACGAGGACCTCGCCCGCGCCGTCGGCCTCGTGCGCGACGCCTACGACCACTACCTGGTCGCGATCTGGGAGCTCCGCGACGACCGCCTGCTGCCACGCGTCGCGGCTCGTGCGCCGGACGCCGCGCCGCAGCGCCTCGTCGAACGACCGCGCTCGTTCGGGGTCCTGGGCGCCGCACTCGCCGTCGCCGCGTACCCCGACGACCCGTCCGAGCAGGGCCGCGGCCGTGCGCTGACCGGTGCCGAGGGGCTGGGCGCGCCGCTCGCGATCCTGTCGGGCGAACGTCCCGAGCTGGCGGTCGTGATCCCGGCCCTCGGCGGCCCGTGGGGCGTGCTCCACCTGGTCGGGGAGACGACGGGCGCGCTCGGGACCCGCGACGGCGATGTGGCCGCGGTCGTCGCCAACGCCATCGGCACGATCGTCTCGGTCGCGCGCCGGCGCGAGGAGGTCGCCCACCAGCTCCATCGGGCCGAGGCCCTGCACCGGGTCGCGGGCGACATCGGCAGCCGTCTCGATCTCGATCGCATCCTGTCGGGCCTGGTCGACCACGCGATGGTCCTGTTCGAAGCGGACCGCGGCGCCGTCTTCCTCCAGCGGCCCGACGGCAGCGCCGTCGCCGAGGTGAGCCGCGGCCTCTCGGCGAGCTATCTCGCAAGCGTCCGCGAGTTCCCCGTGATGTCGCTGCCGGCCCTGGCGGTCGCCGCGCGCCATCCGATGTTCGCGGTCGACTACCGCAACGACCCGCGCGGTCAGGGCGTGCGTGCCGCGGTCGTCCAGGAGGGCTTCGACACGATCTGCACGGCTCCGCTGTTCGACGGGGCCGAACTGCTCGGGCTGCTCAACGTCTATCACGACCGGCGGCACGTCTGGACCGATGACGACCTCGAGACCATGGCCGCCCTCGCGACGCAGGCCAGTGTCGCGATCCGGGCCGCCCAGGACTTCGATCGGATGGCGACGTGGGCCGCCCAGCTCGGGTCGATCCAGCAGCTGGGGACGCGCCTGAACCGCCTGTCCAGCGTCCACGAGATCGGGATCGCCATCGCGACGGAGCTGCGTCAGCTCATCGACTACCACAACGTCCGGGTCTACCGGATCGCCGAGAACGAGCTCATCCCCGTCGCGATGAAGGGCCAGGTCGGCGAATACGTCGACGAGACCCTCGACCAGCTCAAGGTCGCGGTCGGCGAGGGCATCACGGGATGGGTCGCGGAGCACGCCCTGGCCCAGCTCCTGGGCGACGCCGCCAACGACCCGCGGGCCGACACGATCCCCGGCACCGAGGAGGACCTCGACGAATCGATGCTCCTCGCCCCGATGATCTTCGACGACCGGGTCCTCGGCGTGCTGGTGCTGTCCAAGCTCGGCCTCAACCAGTTCACCGACGACGACCTGCGCCTGCTGGTCATCTACGCGAGCTTCGCGGCGCAGGCCATGGCCACCGCGGACACGACCGAGCGCCTGCGCGAGCAGAGCGCGGCCCTCGAGCGCCAGGTGCAGGGCCAGCGCGAGCTGCTCCAGATCACCGAATCGATCCTGACCACGCTCGACAGCCGCGCCGTCCTCGACAGCATCACCGAGCGACTCCTGCGCCTGATCGCCTGCGACAACATCGCGATCGAGGTGCTGGACCCGGTGACCGGGCGGCTTACGCCGCTGACCGCTCGCGGGATCCACGCCGCCAGCTACCTCGAGCCGTGGGAGCCCGGCGAGACCGGGATCGCGACCTGGGTGCTCGACCACAACGAGCCGACCTACGTCGCCGACGAGCGCACGGACCCGCGGGTCAACCACTTCCGGGACGAGGGGACGCTCGACGGCAGCCTCATCGTCGTCCCGCTACGCGGCCGGGCCGGGGCCATCGGGGTGCTGACGATCGAGCGGCTCGGCGTCGGCAATGCGTTCACCGGCGACGAATTCGAGCTCGTCCAGCTGTTCGCGGCCCAGGTGTCCATCGCCCTCCAGAACGCGGAGGTCTTCCAGGCGGTGGAGCTGCGCGCCCAGACCGACGACCTGACCGGGCTGCTCAACCACGGCACGTTCGAGGACCGGCTCGAATGGAGCGTCCACGCCGGCGCTCCGTTCAGCCTGATCATGCTGGACCTCGACGACTTCCGGGACGTCAACAACTCGCTCGGCCACCAGGCAGGCGACCTGCTGTTGCGCGACATCGCATCGGACCTCGTCCATGCCGGACGCGACAGCGACCAGATCTTCCGGTACGGCGGCGACGAGTTCACGTTCCTGTTGCCCGGGGCCGATGCCGCCGGCGCCATGCAGGTGGCCGAGCGCGCCCGCCAGGCGGTCAAGGCCTCCGGCCGCAGCATCACCGCCTCGATCGGGATCGGGACCTATCCCGACGACGGATCGACGGCGGCGGCCGTGCTGCTGGCCGCCGACCGTGCCTGCTTCGTGGCCAAGCGCAGCGGCCGCGACCGCATCGCCACCGCCGCCGAGGGTCTCGCCCTTGCCGCCGAGTTCTCGCTGCAGGCCCCGACCCCGGTCGACCCGCCGAGCCACCCCATCGACTGACGCGCGGAAGACGGTCCTGGCGCAAGATGCGTCACGATGGACCCGACGATGCGCGTCCGGTGGCTCCTTCCCGCGGTCCTGCTCGCGACGCTCGCGACCGCCTGCGTCCCGACCCCGGCGAGCCGCCTCAGCCCGACGGCGGATTCGGCCCAGGCGCTGCCGACGCCCCGGCCGACGCCTGCCGGACCGACACCGACCCCCTCGTTCATACGCCCGACGCCGACCCCGGGTCCGACCTTCGCGCTGTACACGGTCAAGCGCGGCGACACGCTGGTCGGCATCGCCAAGAAGTTCAAGACCGACGGCCGCAGCATCGCCTACTGGAACCGGGTGACATACCCGTCGCTCGACCCGGATTCGAGCAAGTACAAGCCGGACCGCATCGAGGTCGGCTGGGTCCTGCAGATCCTGCCCGGCGAGACGGTCGATCCCGAGGCGATCCCCGAGCTGACGCCCAGACCCACGCCACGGCCGACGCTGCCACCGCCGTCCGACAGCCCCAGCCCGGCCGCCTGACCCGGACGCGACGCGCGCCCGGCGCCACGTCGGCCGGTGCGGCCCGGGCTCGCCGCTATCCTGCTCTGCGTGGATCGAACCGCCGCCAGCCCCCGGATCGTCGTGACCGTCGCGGATCCCGCGAGGGCGAACGACCCGGACCTCGCGGACCGCAAGAACCAGCTCTATGCCGCCGCGGTCCGGGGTGCGGGCGGCGACCCGATCCTCGTCACGGCCGCCACGCCCGCGCCCGAACGCGCCGCGGCGCTCGCGTCGATGGACGGGCTCCTCCTGAGCGGCGGTGCCGACGTGGACCCCGCCCGCTACGGGCGCGCGAGCCAGGGCGCGGTGGCGACCGAGCCGGAGCGCGACGCGCTCGAACACGAGGCCTGGACCGTCGCGAACGCCCGGGTGGTGCCGATCCTGGGTGTCTGCCGGGGCATGCAGGCGATCAACGTGTTCTCGGGTGGGACGCTCGTCCAGAACGTCGAGGGCCACGCCGGCGCGGGCTGGAGCGCCGGTCCCGCGGCGACCCATCCGCTCCGCCTGGCGCCGGGCAGCCGGCTGACCCGGATCCTGTTCCCGACCAATGCCCGCGGTGGGGTCGTGACCGTCAACTCGTACCACCACCAGGGTGTCCGGTCGGCGGACCTCGCCCGCGGGCTCGTCGCGAGCGCCTTCGCCAGCAGTCCGGCCGGCGACCTCGTCGAGGGCCTCGAAGCGTCCGACGGGCGCTTCCTCATCGGCGTCCAATGCCATCCCGAGCGGGTCGAGTCGACGCCACCGGCATTCAGCCGCCTGTTCGCGGTCTTCGTCGATGCCGCGCGGGGACCTGCCTCCCGGCGGTGACGCCTAGAGCCGGCCCGCGTCGATGATCCGCTGGAGGAACTGACGCGTCCGGGGCTCCTGCGGGTCGCGCAGGATCGTCGCGGGCGGCCCCATCTCCAGGATCACGCCTTCGTCGAGGAAGCAGACGCGGTCGGCGATGTCCCGCGCGAACCCCATCTCGTGCGTGGCGATGACCATCGTCATCCCCGATTCGGCCAGCCCGCGGATGACGTCGAGGACCTCGGCCACGAGCTCCGGGTCCAGCGCACTCGTGACCTCGTCGAGAAGCAGGATGTCGGGCTTCATCGCCAGGGCCCGCACGATCGCGACCCGCTGCTGCTGCCCGCCCGACAATCGATCCGGGACCACGTCGCGCTTCTCCGCGAGGCCGAACCGGGCCAGCAACACCTCCGCGTCGGCCTCCGCTTGCGCTCGTTTCTGGCCAAGGACATGTCGCGGGGCCAGCGTCACGTTGTCGATGACCGTCATGTGCGGGAAGAGGTTGAACGCCTGGAAGACGATGCCGATGCGCCGCCGGATCCGGTTGACGTCGACGCCCGGTGCGGTGATCTCGTCGCCTTCGACGACGATCCGGCCGGAATCGATGGGCTCAAGCAGGTTGATGCACCGGAGCAGCGTGGACTTGCCCGAGCCCGACGAGCCGATGAGGCACACCACCTCGTGCTCTGCGACGGTGAGGTCGATGCCGCGCAGGACCTCGAGGGCGCCGAAGGACTTGTGCAGACCCTCGATCCGGAGCGCTTCGCGAGCCTCCATCAGCGCTGCCCGCCGTGCGCGCCCTTGCGGCGATCCCGGGCGACGAGCCAGTCGGTGAACCGGGCGAGCGGGATCGTCACGACGATGAAGATGAGGGCGACGGCGATGTACGGCGTGAAGTTGAAGGCGGCCGCCTGCTTGATCTGGGCCTGCCGGAAGATCTCGACCAGGCCGATGGACGAGACCAGGACGGTGTCCTTCTGGAGGCCGATGAAGTCGTTGAGCAACGGCGGGATGACCCGACGCACGGCCTGCGGCACGATGACGTGGCGGAGCGAGCGGTAGCGGCTCAGGCCCAGCGAGCGAGCCGCCGCGTCCTGGCTGGGATGCACCGATTCGATGCCGGCGCGATAGACCTCGGAGACATACGCCGTGTAGACGAGGGTCAGGGCGGCGATGCCGTACAGGATCTGGGGCGTCTTGGGATCGACGATCCGGAGCGCCGGGATGCCGAAGCCGATCACGTAGACGACGACCAGCCCGGGGATCGCCCTGAAGACGTCCGCATAGATCGTGGCCAGCACGCGGATCGGGAAGAAGACCGGCCCGGGCAGTCCACGGAGGATGGCCACCACCAACCCGAAGACGAGGACGAGGACCTCGGCGACGACGAAGAGCTGGACATTGACCAGGAATGCGTCGATCAGGCTCGGCAGCGAGTCCCAGAAGACCTCGCGATCCAGGAACGAGGCCTGGACGCGGGGCCAGCCCGTGCTGTTGACGACGATCCACCACAGGATGCCGAAGACGGCGACCGTGCTGGCGAGCGCGATGAGGCTGGAGCGGATCGCGCGCCGGTCGACCCCGCTGAAGCGGGAACGGCCGGCGCGCGTCATCGGGTCGGGGAGCTCCCCGGCTGTCGGCTAGGGCTTGAAGACGGGGACGGCGTCCTGGAACGGCAGCCACTTGCTGGCCAGGGCGTCGAGCGTGCCGTCGTCCGTCAGGGACTTGATGGCGGCGTTCACGCAGGCCGTCAGCGGGCTGTCCTTGGTCAGGACCGCGCTGAAGTGCTCGGGCGTGCCGCCGGCGAACTGCCCGACGATGGCCGAGTCCTCGAGCTGGACGTTGGTGACGTAGTCGGCGGTCGGCAGGTCAACGACAACGCCGTCGATCGTGCCGTTCTTCACGGCCTCGATGGCGGCATCGTTGGTGTCGAACACCTGCGGGTCCTTGGTCGGCGCGATGACCGAGGTGATCGCGTCGTAGCTCGTCGTGCCCACCTGGGCGCCGAACACGAAGTCCTTGAGCCCGGCGATCGAGGTGACCGATGCGACAGGGCTGCTCTTGAGCGCGACGAGGGACTGGTTGCCGAAGTAGTAGCCATCGGACAGGTCGGCCGTCTCCGCGCGTTCCGGCTTGAACGAGACCTGGTTGAGGAAGATGTCGAAGGTCTTCGGGACCCGGCGCGAACGAGTTCGCGAACGGGACGACGATCCACGTGACCTCGGCCTTGGGGAAGCCGAGGCGATCCGCGATGGCGAAGCCGACGGCGCTCTCGAAGCCGTTGCCGTTGGTCGGGTCGCCGAGCTCCCATGGAGCGGTCTTCGTCCCGCCGTCGTTCTCGAGGAAGTAGGGCGGGTAGGCCGGGTTGTCCGTCCCGATGGTGAGGGTGCCGGCCGTGACGAGAGCCAGGCTGTCCTTGGCGCACGCGTCCGGCGTCGGACTCGCCGACGGGGCGACGCTCGGCGCGACGCTGGGGGCCGTGCTGGGGGCGACGGTCGGGCTCGCGCCCGCCGACGTGCACGCGACGACGAGTGCGGACAACGCAAGGATCGTCAGGACGCGGGTTGGTCTGCGCATGGATGGATCTCCGATCAGGCTGACGGGACGCGCGAGAGTGTATCGAGGAAATACCCGACTTGTCAGGTAGGAGTTCGCACCGCGGCCCACGGTCCGGGACCGCGAACCGGCTCAGGCCGGGCGGATGTGCACGGGCCGATCCACCGTCAGGCCCAGCCGTTCGGCGGCGTTGCCCTGGTTGTCGGCGAAGGCGAGATGACCCTCCGAGTCGGTGTACAGGAGCGACGCCCCGAGCGGCACCCGGCCGAACGTCTCCTGCCAGACCGTGCGCTCCTCGACCGCCGGCGCGCCGCCGTGGGCCGGGAACTCCAGCGCGAGCGGCCGTCCCAGCGTCAGCGGCCCGATGGCGGCTTCGAGGTCGGCCGGCGTCCCTGCGAACGTCGCGTTGCCGAAGATGAGGATCCCGACGACGACCGATGAGAGCTCGCCGTCCCCGACGGTCGGCCGGATGACCGGCAACCGGGCGAGCGAATCGATCGAGATGGTGGGCCCGACCGTCTCGTAGTCCACGCCCGACGCGAGGTGGGCGGCCACGGGCGAGAAGATGTCGCGGCCGTGGAAGCTCGCCGAGATGACCGGCAGCATCAACACGCGGTTCGAGATGGCCCGGGCCTCCTCGACGCCGCCGAGCGCGTCCGCCGCCTGCGTGAGCAGCCCGTTGTCCGGCCCGATGAGGATGTCGCCGCGCGCGACCCTGATCGCCACCGGCAGGCGCTCCGTGCCGACGCCCGGATCGACGACCGCCACGTGGATCCCGATCGGCATGTACGGCAGGGCGAAGACCAGCGTGTCCGACCCCTCACGGATCGAATAGCGCGGGACCTGGTGGCTGATGTCGATGACGATCGCGTCCGGGCAGATGCCGTACATGACCCCGCGACAGACGGCCGGGGCGGACGGTCCGAAATCGGTCAGGAAGGTGATGACGGGTCGGCTCATCGGGCCGATGGTACCCAAGGCCCGAGAGGCCGCGTCTCCGGCCGGACATGAAGACCGCCCGAAGCGGTGCCGGGAGGAGGCTCGGCACCGCTTCGGGCGGTGGCATTGACGGCGGGAGGAGGGATTCGCCGTCGCTGCCGGATGATTCGAAGGTCAGTTCGGGCGGGGGTTCCGCCCGTCTCGCGGACCGAACCGGCCGGTCTGCCGGAGTTCGCGCAGGAACAGCAGTTGGTTGACCTGGCGGAGCGACCAGTGCGCCCCGTCGATCGGGATGCCGCACATGTACGCGGTCAGGTTGCCGGCCTCGTCAGGTGTAAGCCCGAGGCCCGTCAGCTTGCGGAAGGTCTGTCGGGGCGCCATCTTCGCCGGCGGTTCGAGCGTCGGCGCGGAGGTCTTCGAGCGGCTCGAGCCACGGCCAGGGGCGTCCGCGGAGCGGCCCGCGGGGGCTGCCAAGGACGAGGCGCGGCGAGACGGTCCCCCGTGTCCCCGTGACCCTCGCGGTGCCTGGCCTGCCATGTCGCACGTGTCCTCGATCCCTTGTCGCTGACCCCGCATCGGCCGGTCCGCTGCGGTGCGCTAAGTCCACGGCAATGCGGGTTCCCCGGCGATGACCCGAGGGTCATGGCGCACCCGGTACTTGCGGTTCGGGCGGCTAGACTCGGTGCGATGCGCGTCCGCAAGTTCGAGCTACGCCTGGTCGGCGCCGCCCTCGTGGCGGGCTGGGTGGTCGCGGCCGGGCTGGTGCTGATCGCGTACCGGCCGGGCGGGCCGCTCGACGTGCTCGTCGGGCTGACGATGACCGTCCCGATCGCGATCGCCGTCGCCGGCTTTGCCTGGCCGCCGGTGACCCGCGGCAATGGCGCGTTCGCGGGGATGGTCTGGCTGGGCATCGCCGCGCTGCTGTGCCTCATCCCCTCGATCGCCGGCGTCATCGAGCAGATCCAGGCACTCGGCTCCCAGACGCTCCTGCCCTCGTTCGAGGCGGCCTATCCGTGGCTCCTGGCCCTGGCCGCCACCAGCCTCTTCAGCGGCCTCGGGATCGCCCGGCGCCTGCGGGGCGCTGCCGCGCTGCGCCGCCGGCGGTTCCTCGATGGGGCCCTCATCGCCGTCGCTCTGACGCTCCTGTCGGCATCGCTCTTCGCGGGGGCGGCCGTCGCGAACGAGCTCGCCGTGCGCGACACGGTGCCCACGTCGTCGCGCTTCGGTCCGACCGATCCGGTCGGCGAGCCGCCGCTCTGCGACGGGGCGCTCGAACCGGGACGCGACGCCCGGCTCTCGACGGGGCTGTCCGCGACCGTCGACCTCCGTCCGATCGGCTCGGTCGAGCTTCGCGGGTCGCGCGACAGCGGCGACTTCCGCTGGAACGCGTACGTCGCCACCGATCGACGCTTGGGGCAGGCCGGCGCCGCGCGGATCGGCGGCGACGCCTGGTCTCAGGAACCCGGCGGCGGATGGATCGAGGTCGATCCCGTCGATGTCGAGGATGAGTCCGTGGACCTGCGGGTCCTCTCGACGGCCCTGACCATCGGCAACCGGGCGACCGCCGAGGACCGCGGCGTTGAAGTCATCGAAGGCGCACGGGCACGCCGGTGTCGCGTCGCCGTGGACGGCGAGACCTTCGAAGCGGCCTTCCCGCAGATCCGCTGGCTCGTCGGCGACGCGGATCTCCATCGCTGGCGCGGCCAGCTCGACTACTGGGTCTTCATCGACGGGCAGCTCGGCCAGGTGGTCGGCGATGCCGGCGGGGACGCGGCGGGACTCGGCCCGGACGCGATCACCGGCGACGTCAGCGCGCACATGACCGCCACCGAACGCGACCGCGACGTCGTCATCTATCCTCCCGCTCGATGACGGTCGAGGACGAGCCGGACCGCTACGGCGCCAAGCGCGACCGGCTGGCCCGGATGACCCGGCTGCTGGCCATCCTGCAGGCCCACCCCGAGGGCATCAGGACCAACGACCTCGCGGAGCGTGTCGGCATGTCGGTGCGCACGGTCTACCGCGACCTGAAGGCGATCGACGAGGAGATCGGCGTGCCCGTCTGGGCCGAGGGCGGGCTCTGGGGGGTCGAGTCGGACAAGGCCTTCCTGCCGCCGCTCAAGCTGACCCAGTCCGAGGCGATGGCCGTCGTCCTCTCGGCCCGGCTGATGGTCCGCTACGCCGACAAGTACGACCCCGACCTGGCCGCGGCCTTCGAGAAGCTGGCGGTCGGGCTGCCGGCCGCGCTGGCCGAGCACGTCGAGCGGACGCTCGACATCATGTCGACGGCGCCACGGGACAGCGCCTTCAACGAGCACGTGCGGCTGCTGACCAAGGCCTGGGCCGAGCGTCGCGTCGTGACCATCGAGTACCGGCCGGGCCGCTACGAGGGTGGCGCGACCGCCCGCCGGGCGACGGTCCGGCCGTACCTCATCGAGCCGTCGCTGCAGACGCACGCCCTCTACCTGATGGGCTTCGACGAGGAGCGTCGGGCGATCCGCACGTTCAAGATCGAGCGCATCGCCGAGGCTGCCCTGACGCCCCGGACGTTCGAGCCGCCCGACCCGGCGGGCACGACCGCCGAGCTGCGACGGGCCTGGGACATCATCGCGGACCAGGAGCCGACGACGGTCGTGCTGCGCTTCACCCCGGCCGTGGCCGCGCGGGTCCTCGAGACGCGCTGGCACCCCACCCAGACCGCGGAGCCGGGGCCCGATGGCTCGCTGCTCTGGCGGGCGACCGTCGCCGGTGTCATCGAGATCCGCCTCTGGGTGCTGTCGTGGGGCGACGACGTCGAGGTGCTGGAGCCGGCGGCGCTGCGGGCCGATGTCGCGGCCACGCACACCCGGGCCGCGGCGCGCTATGCGGGGGCGACCGCGTGAAGCGTCACCAGTTCGCGGCGGTCAACCTGATCAGCGACCCGATCCACGGGTACGTCGAACTCACCAAGCGCCTTCCGCGCGACGAGTCGGCGGCGCTCGGGCTGCCCGACGAGGACGTCGCCGAGCAGGACGTCCTCGACACCACCTGGATCCAGCGGCTGCGCCGGATCAGCCAGCTCCAGAGCGCCCGATGGGTCTTCCCGACGGCCGAGCACTCGCGGTTCACCCACGGCCTGGGCGTCATGCACGAGGCGGGGCGATGGGCGCGGGCGCTCTACCCGAGTCTCCGCGGCGAACTGGCCCGCGCCGGTGAGCCCGTCCCGTCGGAGGGCCTCGTCGTCGAGACGCTGCGGATGGCCGGGCTCATGCACGACGTCGGACACGGCCCGTTCGCGCACTTCTTCGACGAGCAGGTGCTGGCGGCCTTCCCGGCACCGGAGGATCCGCGCCGGGTCGCCGGCAAGCGGCTGAGCCACGAGGACCTCTCGGGACGGATCATCGAAGACGAGCTGGGCCCGCTCCTGCGCGGCCTGCGGCGGGCGCCAGGTGATGTCGCCGAGCGCGACGCCTTCGCCGATGACGAGACGATCGACCCGGCCTGGGTGTCGTTCCTGATCTCGAAGCCGGCGCTCGTCGACGGCGCCATGCCGCGCTGGGTCCGCTGGCTCCAGCCGCTGCTCTCGGGCGTCTTCACCGTCGACAACCTCGACTACGTCCGTCGCGACGCCTACATCACGGGCGTCTCGGTCGGGCCGGTGGACGTCGAGCGGCTGCGGCGCTACACGTTCATCTCCGAGCGCGGGCTGACGCTCTACGAACCGGGCCTCGGCGCGCTCGAGATCTTCCTCAGCGCCCGGCGGTTCATGTACCAGCAGGTCTACTTCCACCGCACCGTCCGGGCCATCGACCTCGACCTCGCCGACCTCTTCGAGCCGTCGGTCCGGGCGATCTTCGGCGACGGCTCGCCGGTGGACCGGCTGGGCGCCTATGCCGACCTCGACGAATACGCGCTGCTCCACCAGGCGGCGCGGTGGGCCCGGGGCGAATCCGTCTCGGGCCGACCGACGTCGGGGGACGGGACCGTGACCGCGGCCGTCGCGGACGGGTGGCGGGCCGTCCTGCTGCGCCAGCCGACGTGGCGGTCGGACATGGAGGTCCGCGCCGAGTACGAGGCGGGCGCCCGGCCCGAGGCGCTCATCGCGTCCCTGGGTCCGACCGAGCCCGGGCGTGTGACGATCGACCTCGCCGAGGTCGACGCCCGACCGGCCGACGCGACATCGGCCGACGCCCTGCTCTCGCTCGAGGGTCGCGACGGCGGCGTCCGGTCGATCTCCGAGGCACTCTCCTCGATCCCGGCCTGGTGGCTCATCGCCCGCCGCTACCGCAAGGTCACGACGCCCCGCTGACCGGTCATCGACGAGGGCGGACGGTCGTCCGCGTCAGCCCACCGTTTCGGGCGACGGGGTCGGCGTGGGCTCCGCGTTCGGGTCCGGCGTCGGTGTCGGCTTGGGGGGCTTCGTCCGGGCGGGCAGGACGCGCAGCGGGTCGAGCCGGGCGATCTCGTAGCGGGGCAGCTTCATCCGCTTCGCGACGTCCGCCTCGATCCGGAACCGGGCGGTCTCGGCCGGGCTGAAGAGCCCGTAGTGGAGGTGGCAGCCGGACGCCCGCCCGGTCATGCCCTCGTAGCCGATGACCTTGCCGGCCTTGACCTTCTGGCCCCGCTTCACGGTGATCTTCCCGAAGTGGGCGTAGATGCTGCGGTAGCCGTTCCCGTCGTCGATGACGACGACGATGGGCAGCGTGCTCCAGAGGTGCTTCTTGTCGAGCCGCTTGAGGTAGGGCGCGAGGTCGCCGACCCAGCCCATCTGCTTGTCGTAGTGCCGGCCGGCGGCCAGCACCGTGCCGCTGTGCGCGGCGACGATCCGGTCGCCGCAGAAGGTCGCGAGATCGACGCCGTCGTGGAAGGCCTTGCCCTCGACGACCCGCGAGCCCCACGGCGTCGGACCGAACGGCAGCGTCACCCGGGCATGCGCGAGCGGCCACCGGTAGCCGGTCAGGGTCCAGATGGGCGGGGCGCCCGGAGCGCGGTGGCGGGCGACGTCGATGCGCCTCGGATCCGACGGCCGGGGGGCCGAGTGGGCCCGGACCGGTCGTGGCGACGCTGCTCGGGTCTGCCTCGGCACCGGCCCGCGCCCGCGGCCGGTGTGCCGACCGCGCCCGCGACCTGGCCGACGGGCGGCATCGCGACCGACCCGGCGATCTGCGACGCGCCGACGACGGATCCGACGACGACCGCGACCGTCACCAGCGCCAGCAGCCGGCGACGGCCCCGCGGGGAACGGTCGCGCTCGGACAGCGGCCGGGGCAGGTTGTCGAGGGGTCCGGGGGACCGCTTCGGGGACGTGGGGAACACCCAGCGATGTGTACCACCCGCGGCCTTCCCTCGCAAGGCGCGGGTCGTCGAGCGGCCGTCCCGGCGTCGCTGGCGAGCGTGGAGGGCGGAAATGGTTGCATGGTTCGAGGTTTATGCGTATGGTTCCGCATATGAACCGCCGAAACTTCTCCGAAGAGTCGAAGAAGAAGCTCTGGCGGCCCTGCCGGGAGGCACGGGCCCTGGGGCTCTGACGGCGCGTCGACGACGAACCGGGGCCTCCAGGGAACGGAGGCTCCAGGGGCCGCGGCACCACGATGGTGACCGCGGCTTTTGTTTGTCTGGATCCTCCCCACCCGGCGGCCCCTCACCAAGCGTAGTGAGGGATCACGGACATGCAGACCATCCTCATCCTCGGCGATGGCGGCCTCGGGACGGCCGTCGCCGACGCCGCCCGCCGGCGGGGCGATGACGTTCGCGTCGTCGGCCGGCCGGTCGATGGGCGGCACGATCCGTCGACCCTGACCGGCGCCGACCTCGTCGTCGAGGCCTCGCGACCCGATGCCGTGGCGACCAACCTCTCGAGCGCGCTCGACGCGGGCGCGACCCGCTTCGTCATCGCGACGACCGGCTGGACGGCGGATCGTGACGCTGGTCGACGGCCTCCTGACGGCGAACGGCGCCGCGGCCGTGGCCGCGTCGAACTTCAGCCTCGGCGTCGCGCTCTTCGGCCGGCTCATCGACTCGGCGGTCGCGCTCTTCGGTCGCGTCGACGCCTTCGATCCGTACCTCGTCGAGTGGCACCGCCGGGCCAAGCTCGACCGCCCGTCCGGCACCGCGCGTGACCTGGCCGGGCGGATCGTCGATGGCCACCCCGGACTGAGCGGGCCGGACGACCTCGAGGTCGTCTCGATCCGGGCCGGCTCCTCGCCGGGCATGCACCTCGTCGGCTTCGACGCCCCCGGCGAGACCGTCGAGCTGCGCCTCACCGCGCGCGACCGCTCGGCCTACGCGGCCGGGATCCTCGCCTCCGCCGACTGGCTGACCCGGGCCCCCCGCCCGGCCGGCCTCCACGCCTTCGATCCCATCGTCGACGAGCTGCTGGCTCGCGACCCCGTCGCCGCCTGACGCGGCATCTCCCAGACCCTGAAAGGAGCACTCCGATGACCCGCACCACCGAGACCACCCAGACCACCAGCCCGACCCGCCCGTTGCTGCGCGGCGCCTTCACCGCCCTGGTCACCCCGTTCACGCCCGACGGCACCCTCGACGAGACCGCCTTCCGGCGACTCGTCCGCTGGCAGGTCCTCGCCGGCATCGACGGCCTCGTCCCGTGCGGCACGACCGGCGAGTCCCCCACCCTGAGCGAATCCGAGCGCGAGCGGCTCATCGCGGCGACCGTCGAGGTCGCGAACGAACGCTCGTCGCGGGCGCGCGTCCGGGTGATCGCCGGCACCGGCACGAACGACACCGCGGCGACGATCCGCGCGACCCGGCGGGCCGCCGAGCTCGGAGCCGACGCGGCCCTCGTCGTCGCGCCGTACTACAACCGGCCCGACGGCCGGATGCTCGAGGCGCACTACCGCGCGGTCGCCGACGAGGGCGACCTGCCGATCGTCGTCTACAACGTCCCGGGCCGGACCGGCACGAACGTCGACGCGGACACGTTCCTGCGGCTCGCCGAGCATCCGCGGGTCATCGCCGTCAAGGAGGCCAGCGGCAACCTCGAGCAGATCGCCCGGATCTGCCGCGAGCGGCCGCGGGACGTCGCGGTCCTGGCCGGCGACGACGCCTGGACCCTGCCGATCCTCGCGATGGGCGGCGACGGCGTCGTGTCGGTCGCCTCGAACCAGGTCCCGGGCGAGCTCGTGGCGCTGTGCGCCGTCGGCGCGGGCCGGCGACTGGGACACGGCGCGCCGGACGCACGAGCGCTGGCTGCCGCTGTTCCTTGGCAACTTCCGCGGCGGCCCGAACCCGGTGCCGGCGAAGGCCGCGCTCATGCTGATGGGCCTGCTCGACAGCGACGCCGTCCGGGCGCCCCTCCTGCCGCTCGAGGCGGACGGGCGCGCCGCGATGGCGGCCACGCTCCGGTCGCTCGGGCTCCTCGAGTCGGCCGGTGGCCGGATCGCCACGCCGGCGACGTCGACGCCGGCCACGACCCGCGAGGCCGTGGCATGACCGTCGAGACCGAGCTCCAGCCGCGGCCGCCGTCGGTCGCGGTCGACCCGGCGACGATCCTCGCCGACCTCGAGACGGGCCGGCTCCGGGCCGCCGAGCCCGACCCGGACGCCGCCGACGGGTGGCGCGTCCGGCCGGACGTGAAGGCCGCGATCCTCGCCTGCTTCGCGGATCGGACGACGCAGTCCTGGACCGTCGGGCCGCTGACGTTCCGCGACCGGGCCGCCGTCCCGCCGCGCGACGACCTCGCCGACGGGCCGTGGCGGATCGTGCCCGGCGGCACGGCCGTCCGGCGCGGCGCCCACCTCGCCGACGGCGTCGTCGTGATGCCGCCGTCCTACGTCAACATCGGGGCGTGGGTCGGCGAGGGCACGATGGTCGACTCGCACGTCCTCGTCGGGTCGTGCGCCCAGATCGGCGCGCGCGTCCACCTGTCGGCCGGGCGTGACGATCGGGGGCGTGCTCGAGCCGGCCGGCGCCCGGCCGGTCATCGTCGAGGACGACGCGTTCGTCGGCGCGGGCAGTGCCCTGCTCGAGGGCGTGCTGGTCCGGACGCGGCGCGGTCATCGGGGCCGGCGTCACCCTGACCGGGACGTCGCGCCTGTACGACCTGGTCCGCGGGCGCGTCCTGACCGGGACGACCGACGACGCCGCTCGTCGTCCCGCCGGGCGCCGTGGTCGTGCCGGGCGCCCGTTCCGTGCCGGGTCCGTTCGCCGAGGAGCACGGCCTGTCCGCCTCGGTGGCGCTGCTGGTCAAGGACCGCGATGCCGGCACGGCCGCGCGGGTCGCCCTCGAGGACGCCCTGCGATGAGCCTCACCCGAACGCCTCCCTCGATCGGCGTCCCACCTCCCAGGGACGCCGTCGATCGCCCTCGTCGCGGCCGACCGCCGGCGCGCAACGAGATCCTCCGGGCGGGCCGCCTCGGCGGCCTTGCCCCGGAGGAGCTGGCGACCCGCTTCGGGACGCCGCTGTACGTCTACGACCTCGACGTCATCGACCGCCAGGTGGCGGCGCTGCGCGCCGTCCTGCCGCCCGTCGTCGACCTCGCCTATGCGGTCAAGGCGAACCCGGCGCTGGCCGTCGTCGCCCACCTCGGCCGGCTCGGGACCGGCGCCGACGTCGCCTCGGCCGGGGAGCTGGCGACGGCGCTGCGCGCCGGCATCGACCCGTCCCGGATCGTCATGACCGGCCCGGGCAAGCGCGACGAGGAGCTGCGGGCCGCCGTCGACCGCCGGCGATCCGTGCCGTCACGGTCGAGTCGCCCGGCGAGCTGCGGGCGGCTGGAGGCGATCGCCGCCGAGGCCGGCCGCCGCGTCCCGGTGATGCTGCGGGCGGCGATGAGCGAGGACGCCCGGCTCGAACGGGTCCGCCTCGTCGGCGACGACGGCGCCGGGAAGTTCGGGATGGACCCGGCCGACCTGGTCGCCTCGGCGCGGCGCGCCGCGCGATCGCCCCACCTCGAGCTCCTCGGGCTGCACGTCTTCGGCGCCTCGAACGTCCTCGACGCGGCCGCGCTCGTCGACCATGTCGCGGCGACCGTCCGCGCCGCCCGGCAGCTGGCCGCCGCTCGCGGGCACGACGGTTCGCCTCGTCGATGCCGGCGGCGGTCTCGGCATCCCGTACGAGGCGCACGAGGAGTCGCTCGATCTCGCTCGCTTCGGCCGTGGCGTCGCCGAGATCGTGGCCGCCTGGCCAGGCGACCCGCTCCTCGCCGGCGCCCGGCTGCTGCTCGAGCCGGGGCGCTTCCTCGTCGGGCCGGCCGGCGCGTACGTCGCGCGCGTCGTCGACCGCAAGACCGTCGACGGCTCGACGGTCGTCGTCCTCGACGGCGGCGTCCACCACCTGCTGCGGCCGGCCCTCGTCGGCCAGGAGCACCGGATCCGCGCGCTGTCCGGACGGGCCGAGTCAGCCGCGAACGGGCGCCTCGGCCCGGTGACGGTGGCCGGGCCGCTGTGCTCCGGTCTGGACGTGTTCAGCCAGCACGCGATCCTCGCCGCGCCGGACGTCGGTGAGCTGGTGGCGGTGCTCGACGTCGGCGCCTACGGCTTCACCGAATCGATGCCGCTGTTCCTGTCGCACCCGATCCCGGCCGAGGTGGTCGTCCAGGCCGGGCAGGCGGCGCTTGATCCGCCCGCGGCAGGAGCCCGGGGAGTGGCTGGACCGCCAGCTCCTGCCCGCGTGGGCCTGACCGGAGCCGGCTGCGATCGACTCACGGAGGGACGGACGCCGGGGTGACGCCCGCCCTCCGCGAGGAAGGGAGGCGGGTCAGGCGACCTGGCGCAGGCGCCCGGTCTCGACCTCGTAGATCGACGCCCGTCACGGGGACGTCCTTGATCCAGGGGTGGGCCTTGATCTTCTCGACCTGGGCGGCCAGGTTCGACTCGAGGTCGGGGAAGGCGTGGAACGGCAGGTCGACGCGGGTGCCGGTCGCCTCGGCGATCGAATCGGCCACCGGGCCGTCCTCGAAGGTCAGCATGCCGCAGCCGGTGTGCTCGATGACGATGACCTCCTCGGTCCCGAGGAGACGCTGGCTGATGACCAGCGAGCGGATCGCGTCGTCGGTCGCGAGGCCGCCGGCGTTGCGGATGATGTGGGCCTCGCCCGACCGGAGGCCGAGGACGTCCTCGACGGTCAGCCGCGCGTCCATACAGGCGAGGACGGCGAGCTTGCGGGCGGGCGGGAGCTCGAGGTTCGGCCGGTCGAACGTGGCCGCGTAGCGAGCGTTCTCGGCGAGGGCGCGCTCGGTCTCGGGCGCACGGGTGGCGATCTCGGTCATTGGATCGGTCCTCTCCTGGCGTGACGCGATGACCAACTAACACTACGAGGTTAGTAGAGATTCGCGCAAGGTCGATCCGACGGCGGCCGCCGGATCGATGCGATGGATGTCTAGGCGGCGACGCCGTCCTCGGGCTCGCCCGATCTCGATCGGGTTGTTGATCGGGTCCTGGCTCCACTCGAACCAGCCGCCGTCGTACACGGCGATCCGCGGCCAGTCCAGCAGGAACGCGTAGAACCACGTCTCCGCGGCGCGCCAGCCGGTCCCGCAGTAGAACGCGACCCACTTGTCGCGGCGTGATGCCGGCCTCCTCCCAGTTGGCCGCGATCTCCGGGTAGGCGCGCATCGTGTTGTCCACGTTGCGGTAGTGCTGCATGTGGTACGCGTCGGTGCCGCAGTTGCCCCAGACGTCGCCGGCGATCCGGCCGGCCGGGCCGATGTAGTTGTAGCCGCTCACGTTGCCGATGTGCTCGCGCCAGGTCCGGACGCTGACGAGTGCCGCGCCGTCCTGGTCGGCCAGGATCTCCTTGGCCTCGCCGATGTCGACGATGTAGTCCGGGCGCTGCGGGATCGACACGCCGAATGCCGCGACCGGCGAGGGCTCGCGGATGACGGTCTCGAGCGGATGGCCGTCGGTCGACCCACCAGTCGTAGCCGCCGTCGAGCAGCCGGACGTCCTCGACGCCCGCGTAGCGCAGGATCAGCGCGGCCCGTGTCGCGGCGATCTGCCCGGCCCGGCGGCCCGGCCACTTCTCGTTCGCGTCGCCGACGGTGTCGCGGCCGTAGACGACGACGGTCGTGTCGTGGGTGATGCCGAGCGGCACGCAGCGTCGCGTCGATCTCGGCCGGCGAGCGGCGGTTCCAGTCGGCCGGGTCCTCGAGGCGGTTCGTGTCGAGGTAGAGCGCGCCCGGGAGGTGGCTCTCCGCGTACTCCTCGGGGACGCCGAAGTTCACGTGGAAGAGCAGGAACCTGTCGTTGTCGTAGCGCCTCGGGCCGCTCGCCGGCGAGCAGCTGGCGGAGCCATTCGATGTGGACGAGGCGGTCGTAGTTCGGGAGGCGCTCGATCGGCAGGTCGGTCGTCGGCGGCCCAGGCCGGGAAGCCGGCCTCGTAGCGGAGGACGTCGTCGTGACCGAGCTCGGCGAGCCGCGCGTCGAGCGCGCGCCGCGTCCTCGGCGCCGTCGCCGTAGACGACGATCGTCCGGTCCGGCGTGATGCCCTTCGCGAGCGAGCAGGCGCTCGATCTCGGCCTCGTCGACGCTGCGCAGCCAGGCCGACGGGAAGGCGACGGCGCCCGGGATGTGGCCGCCGCGCGCCTCGCCCTGCGAGGCGCCAGCCGTTGTAGGCGGCGATCGGGCGGACGTCGACGATGGTCAGGCCCGGGTCGGACAGACGCCGGTGGAGCTCGTCGGTCGAGATGGTTCGCGTGGTCGGTCTCAGGATCTCATTCGTCGTGGTCATCGTGTCGCGTCCTCCAGGGTGTGCGGTGGGCAAACAAAAGAGCCGCAGCCACGATCGGTGACTGCGACCCCATGGATGTCGATCCGGCGACGGCGCGTGTCTCAGGCGTGGATCCGCTCAGCGCGTCGTTCTCGGACCCCATCCCGTGCATGGCGGGGCCGCCAGCACGTACACATGTCCCGAGAGCTGCGGTGAGCGATCACGACGAAACCCTACTGGATTAGTCGGGGATATGCAACGATTGCGGGAGGGTTGCGCTCGTCGACGCGGTATCATCCGCGGCGTCCGCCCGTAGCTCAGTGGATCAGAGCGACTGACTTCGGATCAGTAGGTCGGGGTCGGAATCCCTCCCGGGCGGGCCAATCCCTGCATCGCCGATCGACCCCCGAGCGGTCGTAGGCGTTCGTCCGTCGATTCTGCGGCTGTACCACCCGTCGCACCACTCGGCGGTCGCGCGGCCGAGGATGAGCGCGCGCCACGCGAGCTGATGTGATCGCGGTCGACGTAGCACCATGCCCTCGCGCCGCGTTGCCATGGAGCGGATGACGGGATGTCCGGTCTCCTGGACGTGCCCTCGCGCGTTGCCGGGCTGCCGAGCTGTCACAGCAGCCGACTTGCCCCGCAAGCGAGGCCATCCGCAGGTGAACCCAGCGTGCCGTGTCGCTGCCGCATCAGGAGCACGTCGACGGTTTGCGCTGGAGGGCCGGCGTCGTCGGCCCGACGCTGTGGCGCGGCGAGCGCGACACCGCTCGTCGGGCTGCATGGCGGATTCTCGTGTCAGTCGGTCTTGGTGCACGCCAAGCCGCCGGCCGGCACGATGAGCCCAGCCATGCAGACCCGGGTCCGCGCTCCGACATGCCTGGCCACGGTCGCACCGCACCGCTGCTGCGACCGCTGGGCGGTTCCGCGATCAACCCGCGGGGCGCCGTTCGGACTCGCCGATGCGCTCGGCCTGCGCCCTCGACGAGCAGCCGGCTCTGAGACGTTCAGCTGCAGCACGGCCCGGACGAACAAGGCCGCGGCGCTGAGCGCGAAGAGCCCGAAGCTCACCCAGAACAACGGGCGGGCCACGTCGAGATTCGAGCTGCTGATGAGCGCACTCGGCAGGTCACCCGAGATACTCCTGGTCCGCGGCCTCGAGCCCGTAGATCTGCGGGACGATGTACAGGAACGATGCGATCACGAGGAGCACGCTCATGAGTCGGAAGGCGGCCGGGTCCTCGTCCGGATCGCGGACGATCTTGACGATGAGCGCCCAGAAGAGGATCAGCACCGAGAGCGGCGCGGTGATCGGCAGGCCCTCGACGAAGTAGAGATTCGGCATGAAGAACAGCAGGCCCAGCCCCAGCGTGATCACGAGCAGCGCGTCACGGATCAGGACGTAGGACAGCCACCACACGTCGCCACCGAACCGCAGGGTCAGCGACTGCAGGAACCGGATGATCGCCGGGCGGGCGAAGTGCATGACGAGGGTGAACGTCCAGAGCATCGGCAGGACGGCAGCGACCGACAGGACGAGCCATCCGGATGCGCCGGTCGTCAGGGCTTCGGCAAGATCGTCGGCATTCATCGAGCGGCCTCCGTCACGTTCGCGACCGGTCGCCGACCGGTCGAGCGCAGGTTGTAGCCGACGGCGATCAGGCCAAGGACACCGACCACCGCGCTGGACAGGTAGCACAGCGGGAGCGCGACATCGGGGTTCAGCGAGCTCACGAGCATCGGCACGAGCCGTTCGACGTTCTTGCCGTGGAGCTCGGTCATCTGGACGCCGAGGAGGTACGGCACGACATAGAGCGTCGCACCGAGCCCGAGGAGCAGGAGCTGCCAGCGGTATGCCGCGGTCGCGTCGGCCGGACGCATGAGCTTGATGAGGAGGACGGCGAACGCGCACACCGCGGCGAGACCGCCCGTGATCGGCAGCGCCTGTCCCGCCACGACGTCGGGGTAGAAGAAGATGAAGCTGCCGAGGAAGACCTGGACGACGATGAGGTCGCGCAGCCCGATGTAGATGATCCACCACAGGTCGGCCCCGAGCCGGAGCGTGAACTTGCCGGTGGTCCGGACCATGTACGGCCGGCCGAGGTGCATCGCCAGGGCGAGGATCCACAGCACGACGAGGGCCGCGGCGATCGTCCCTTCGACGAACGCCTCGCCGGCATCGAAGAAACCGGAAACCTGGTCGGGTGTCATCGCGCGCCTCCTTCTGTGGGCATCGGGTCCCCTCCGGCGTTGTCGTAGGTGGCGGGTGCAGGGACGCGGGGCCGACGCCACGACGGCGGGGCCGCGCCCGGCCACGACATCGACGATCGGCCCATGACTGAGCGCGTCGCACCGGAAGCAGCGGCCCGCCTCGGCCTGCGCGGTCCGCTCGTCGAACCCGACCTGCGTCGCCTCGAAGGAGCCCGCCTGGATCATGGGCAGCGGGGCGTGCGCCCGGGGACGGGTCGAGAGGTCGACGGCGATGTCGACTCTCGGGGGCGGTCGGGTAGCGGACCGTGGCGAGGATGGCCGCGCTCGCCATCCTCGACGCCTGCGAGGTACTCGTGGATGGACGCGGCTGCCCGCCGTCCCGAGGCGACGGCATCGATGATCGTCTTCGGCCCCGACACGACGTCGCCACCGGCGAAGATGCCGGCCCGGCCCGTGGCAAGGGTCCGCGGATCCGCGACGATCCCGGCGAATCCGCTGACCTCGATGCCCGCACCCTCCGGGAGGATGGACGGATCGGGTTCCTCGCCGACGGCGACGAGGATCGTCGCGGCGGGGAGTTCGGTCTCTGTGCCCGGGACCGGCTCCCACGGCGTCGTGGAGCCGACAGGCCCGTCGAGTGCCCGCTGGGTCCCGATGCAGCGGAGACCGACCACATCACCGTCCCGGCTCACGACCTCGACCGGGGCCAGACCGGTCCGCACGACGATCCCCTCTCGCTCGGCCGCCTCGATCTCCTCGACCTGGGCCGGCATCTCGGCTCGACCGCGCCGGTACACCACGGTGACCGGAGACGCCCCGCTCCGCCAGGCCGACCTGGCGGCGTCCATCGCGGTGCTGCCACCGCCGACGACGACGGCCGGACCGATCAGGCGTGGCTCCTCGCCGAGGTTGACCCGCTTGAGGAAGAGCGTGGCCGGCACGACAGCCGGGGCGTCGTCGCCCGGGACGCCGAGCCTCCGGCTCTTCGACGCGCCCGTGGCGAGGAAGACCGCGCGATAGCCCTGCGTCTCGAGATCGCTCAGGGTGAAGTCGCGGCCCATGGCGGCGTTCAGCGCGCAGGTCGACGCCCAGCCCCACGATCCGGGCGACCTCGGCCTGGAGGACGTCGCGCGGCAGCCGATAGGACGGGATGCCGATGGCCATCATGCCGCCCGGCACGGGCATCGCCTCGAACACGGTCACCGGGTAGCCGAGCCGCGCGAGGTAGTACGCGGCGGACATGCCGGCCGGGCCGCCGCCCACGATGCCGACCTTCTCGGGCCGCCGAACGGCGGGCGGCTCGACCGGCGGCAGCTCGCCGTGCTCGGCGGCGAAGCGCTTGAGCGTCCGGATCGCGATCGGCTCGTCGAGGACGCCCCTGCGGCACACGGTCTCGCACGGGGCGGTGCAGATCCAGCCGCAGACCGACGGGAACGGGTTGACCTCGGCCGCGACCGCGTATGCGTCGTCGTACCGCTTCGCCCCGATGAGCCCGATGTACCGACCCGCGTCGGTGCCGGCGGGGCAGGCGGCCTGGCAGGGCGCCTGCGCGACGACCGGCCCGGACGCCTTCATCGAGCGCCAGACCTGCCAGGCCTCGGTTCGGTCGGCGGTCAGCCACGACAGCAGGCCGCCCCACGGCGATGGATGGTCGCGCTTGAGGACCTCGCGGGTCACCGACGCCAGGGGGAGCCACGTCTCGGGGCCGGCGGCGGGGACTGTCGGGCGATCGATCGGGCCCTGGCGAGGGGCGAGCTTCGTCTCGCCCGGCTCGGCGACGAGGGTCATGACGACGACCGGGCACTCGCCGATGCAGATGCCACAGCCGATGCACTCGCCGACCTGGACCGGATGCTCCATCATCCACGGCTGCGGGCGCCCCTGGCCGGCGGTCTCGATCCCGGGCCCGGTGGGTCGCGACATGTCCAGCGCCTCGACCGGGCACGTGTCCATGCAGATGCCGCAGTTGATGCAGCCCGTTCGATCGATGTCGATGCGATAGCCCATGGCGCCGGCTCCGTCTGCGGACGGGTCGAGCATCGAGGACGGGTCGCCGACGCGCCACGCCCGCCCGGATGGGTCGGATCGCTCGGATGGGTAGGTCCCGGCGGGCCATCCGGCCCGGTGCCGCGGTCAGTGCCGCTCGACGATCCCCTCGCGCAGGGCGCGCGCAGCCACCTCGGTCCGGCTCTGCGCGTGGAGCTTCTCGAGGATGTTCCGGAGGTGGTACTTGGCCGTGTTCTCCGAGATGCCGAGCTCGACCGCGATCTCCTTGTTGCGCCGCCCGTCTGTGACCAGGCGAAGCACGTCGAGCTCGCGCGGCGTCAGCGAGTCGTGGGGCGAGTCGTCGGCGGTGCCCAGCGTCGAGAGGTGGCGGATGATCCGCGCGGCTGTGGCCGGCGTGATGGCCGCCTCTCCCCGAGCGACCGCGTCGATCATCGTGTGCAGCTGGGCGGCCTCGAGGTCCTTGAGCAGATAGCCGCGCGCGCCCGCCCGGATCGCGGCGAACAGGTCCTCCTCGTCCTCGCTGACCGTGAGCATGACGATGGGCAACTCGGGTCGGACCGCGGCGATCGCCCGGGTCGCCTCCACGCCGGACATGCCCGGCATCCGGACATCCATCAGGACGAGGTCCGGCTCGAGGCGGGTGACGAGATCGACGGCGTCGCGGCCGCCGGCCGCAAGTCCGACCACCTGGTGCCCCAGGCCTGCAACAGCGACGAGACGCCGTCGCGGAACAGCGCGTGGTCATCGGCGAGGACGATCCGCATCAGGCGAGGACCGACGCGGCCTGGACCGGCTCTCCGGCCGGCGACCGCCAGCCGGACCCGGCAGCCGCCCTCGGCCGGATTCGACCAGTCGACGGTCGCTCCGATGCTGTCGGCCCGCTCGCGCATCGCCGCGAGTCCGTAGCGGGGCCTGTCGGCGAGCGATGCGTGTGCCGCGATCCCGTGGCCGTCGTCGAGGATGACCACCTCGAGGCGACCGTCGTCCAGCCCGAAGGTGACCTCGGCTCGCCTCGCCCCGGAGTGCTTCCGAACGTTCGTCAGCGCCTCCTGGACGATCCGGAAGACCTGGGCCTCCACGTCCGGCGCGAGCTCGAGCCGTCGCGCGGCATCGGGCGCCTCGACGCGAACGGCGATCTTCGAGGCCTCGGCGAAGATCGCGGCGTAGTCCTCGATCGCGGCGACGAGCCCGACGCCCGGCACGACCGGGCTGCGCAAACCGAGGATCGCCTCGCGCACGTCGACGTAGATGGACGCGGGCGGCGGCACCCAGCTCGGCCAGCAGGCCTCGGGCCTCGGCGGTCCGTCCAGCGACGAGCAGCTCCTCGACGGCCTGCGACTTCGTGTTGACGTAGCCGAGCACCTGGGCCAGGCCGTCGTGCATCTCGCGCGCGATCCGTTCCCGCTCGGCGACGACGGCGAGCTCGCGGAGGCGCTCCTGGAGCCTCGCGTTCTCCAGCGCGATCGCCGCCTGGTTGGCGAGCGACGAGAGCATCTCGACGTCGTCCACCTCGAAGCTCCGCTCGATCCGCGAGCCGACCATCAGGAGCCCGATCGTCTCGCCCGCACGCTGGAGCGGGGCCTCGAGCCGGGCGATCGCGAGTTCGGGGCGCACGAAGCGGGCGACGTCGCTGCCCGGGAACCCTCCCGCGCGGTCGATGCCGCCGTCGGGCCCACGGGCTGCGGCGACGTGCGCCTCGCCATCCGCGCGGTAGGTCAGCATGACGGCGACATCGACGTCGAGCCGCTCGCGCGCCTGATCGACGATCGCCTGCAGGATCTCGTCGATGTCCTCGAGGGCGGCGATCGCCACGCTCACGCGGTGGAGGGCCCGGGCGGATGCCACACGCCGCTCGAGGTCGGCGTTGCGGTCACGGAGCTCCATCGACAAGCCGATCGATGCGGCGGAAGACCACGGTCGAGAACGCCCAGGCGAGGCCCGCGACGATCACCACCACGACGACGGTGTCGAGCGGGAACGGGAACGCGTCGTCGAGCAGGCCGTCGCTGATCAGCTCGATGACGGCGACCGTGACGACGGGCACGACGACGCTCAGCCAGCGAAGCGATCGCATGGGTCAAGGATAGTCCCGCCATCCGACCCGCCGTCACGTCGCGAGCGCGACGGACGGCCCGCCTACCCGGACTTCGCCTCGCTGATCTCGAGCAGGTGGCCGTCGGGATCGCGGAAGAAGCCGCGGATCTCCCAGTCCGACTCCTGCGAGCGGTGCGAGGAAGACCGCGCCGCGCTCGACCAGCGTCGCGTGGGCGCCACGCGCGTCGGGGACGCGGATGGTCATCGAGTGGCTGACCCGGTCCGGGTCCGCGGGCACGTCGAACGTGACGGTCGGCTTGTCGGGCGTCGGGCCGCCGCCGGTCACCAGCAGCAGCCACGTCCCGAACGCCTGGAGCACGCACGAGGTCCCGCCGTACTCGCGGTAGACGGTCGCGCCGAGCACGTCGGCGTAGAACGAACGCGCGCGCTCGATGTCGGCCACGACCAGGATGTGGGTCAGTTCCATCCCCTCGGCGGGGAACGGTGTCGCCATCGTGGCGAGGGTACCCTCTCGCGATGCGGGTGACCACGCCACGGGACGACGGCGAGCGGATCGGGCTGCTCGCCGCGGCCGGGGCGGCCATCCTGTACGGCGCGGCCTATCCGGCGACAGCAGTCGCGCTTCGGTCGTTCACCCCGCTCGGGATCGCGGGCCTCGCCTGCACGCTGGCGCTGGTCGTGGTGATCGCATTGGCCGTCGCCGGGATCCTCCAGCGTCCATCCGCGGCCGCGCTGAACGTGCCGAGCCTCGTCCGGCTGATCGTGCTCGCATCGCTCGGCGGGCTCGCCTTCATCGTGGCCACCAACATCGCCGTCGCCCTGAGCGGCCCCACCGTGACGGGCTTCGTCGCTCCGCTGTACGCCGTGGCCGCCGCGCTCCTCGCGGTCCCGATCCTCGGCGAGCGCATCCGACTGGTCACCGTCGCGGCATTCGCGGTCGCCCTGCTCGGGACCATCCTCCTGGCCGGCTTCGAACCCAGTGCGGACACGCTGACCGGCGCCGCGGCCGCCGGTGGGGCGGCGGTCCTGTTCGGTCTGTACATCGTGCTGGCTCGCCGGTGGGGTCGACGCTACGCGCTCGACGGCACGCTCATCACGATCGCCAACCTCATCGGTCGCGGGCCTGTCCTGATCATCGTGGAGCTCGTCCGGTCGCCCGGCACGCTCATCCCGGCCGATCCGGACCCGGCCGCCGTCATCGCGCTGCTCTCGATCGCGTTCGGGTCGAGCTCCACCGCCAACCTGCTGTTGATCGCCAGCGTTCGCCGGGTGACGGCGGCGAAGGCGTCCGCCGCTCTCCTGCTGACACCGTTGTCGTCGGCGATCATCGCGGCCGTCCTGCTCGGCGAACGACTGGCACCGCCACAGCTCCTCGGGGCCGTCCTGATCCTCATCGGCATCGCCGGCGCGAGCGGCGCCTTCGCCGGCCGTCTGGCGAGACGCCCCGCTCCTGGTCGCGACGAGCCGGTGGCCGCACCGCTCGAGACGGACGAGTTCCCGCCGCCGGTCGGCCAGGCGTGATCCGCGACGCCTGGGCGGCGCTCACGGCGGCGCCGGCCTACCCGGCCACCGAGGCCGACCGCCGGACCGTCGACGCTCGCCGGTCTCGAGCTGCCCATCCGCGCGACCGTCGCGATCGCCGTGGTCACGTTCGCGCTCCTGTTCGACTACTCGCGCACCTTCATCCCGGCCGACGTCGCGGACCTGGGTCGGGCGCCCGAGGCGACGCGCGTCTACGCGATCGAGCGGTTCGTGCTGTACGGGATCGTCCCACTGCTGGTGGTGCTCATCGGCTTCCGCGACAGACCCGCCCGCTACGGCCTGACCTTCGGTGACTGGCGCTGGGGCCTCGGGCTGATGCTCGTCGGCTGCGTGGTGATGACGCCGATCGTGCTGGCCTTCGCGGGGCTGCCGGAGGTCCGCGCCTACTACGCGCCGAGTGCGGCGCCCGTCGGCCAGGTGCTCGTGACGAACGCGCTCGAATTGAGCGCGGCCGAGTTCGCCTTCCGCGGCTTCCTGATGCTGGCCCTGGTCCGCGTCATCGGGCCGCTGGGCGTCGTCGTCGCGGCGCTGCCGTTCGTGTTCGGCCACCTCGGGAAGCCGGAGCTGGAGCTCTTCTCGACGCTCGGCGGCGGCCTGGTCTACGGCTGGCTCGCGTGGCGGACGCGCTCCATCGTCTGGGGCGCGATCGGCCACACGTACATCCTGACCCTCGTGACGGTCGCGGCCGCCTGAGGCGGTCAGGCCTTCGAGGCGCGGGCGACGTCCGAATCGTCGTCGACGTCGATGCCGTGACGCCGGGCCGCGGCGAGGATCTTGCGGGCGGCGGCGTGCTTCGCGGTCGTGCTCTCGAAGTCGGTCTGGTCGAACCGCGAGATCGCGTTCCGGACGTGGTTCTCGTCGTTGATCGGGCAGGTGGCGCTCGCCACCCTTGTCGATGTAGGCGAAGGACGAGTCGTGCAGTCGGTCGCGCTTGGCGGTGTCGAGTTCGGCCATGGGGAACCTCCTTGGTAGTCCCGGCCAGCATCGGCCCGGGGACATCGAAACCGCCCGGGGCGATGCCACCGGGCGGCTTGCAGGGACGTGTCGGTTCGCGCGGCGAGCGTCAGGCCCGGGCGGCGCCCTCCGCGCCCCAGCGGCGGACTTCCGCGTCGAGGTCGAGCGGCATGACCGCGCCCTGATGCTCGTATTCGCCCCACGCCTCGCGGGGGACGCGCCACATGATCTCGAACTCGTTGCCGTCGGGATCGGCGCCGTAGAGCGACTTCGAGACGCCGTGGTCCGATGCGCCGCTCAGGGCACCGGCGTCACCGAGGACCCTCGCCGCGGCGGCGAGATCGTCGATGGTCGGGACCTCCCACGCGAGGTGGTACAGGCCGACCGAGCCGCGCGGCGGTCGCGGCGCATCGGGACCGACCGAGAAGAGGCCCAGGTCGTGGTGGTTGTCGCCCGACGGGGAGCGCATGAACACGGCACGGCCGCCGAACGCGCTCTCGACGACCTCGAACCCGAAGACCCGGCCGTAGAAGTCGGCGCTCGCCGTGGCGTCGCGGACGTAGAGGACGGCGTGGTTGAGGCTGCGCGACCGGGATGCTCACGGTCGGAGTCTGCCGCGGATCCGGACGTCGTGTCGACCATCGTCGTCACGCGGCGACCGGCACGCTGGCCGGCGCGCCGACGAGCTTCCAGCCCGACTGCCACGTCCCGTTGTGCTCGATGTTCAGCGCCATGTTCAGGAAGGACAGCGCCTCGAGCTGGCGGGAGCGGCTGAGCGGCCCGACGTCGACCGGGTTGAGCCCGATCGAGGCGACGAGCTCGAGGACCGTGGCCTTGGCGGCGGCGTCATCGCCGGCGACGAAGCCGTCGAGCTGGACGCCCTCGGCGATCGGGTCGGCCTGGTTGGAGGCGAAGAGCGTGTTGAAGGCCTTGACGACGTGGGCGTCGGGGAAGAGCGCGCCGACAGCCTCGCCGTTCGAGGAGGTCGTGTCGATCTCGGGGCCCTCGGGGCCGAACGAGATGCGGTTGGAGACGTCGACAACGGGCTTGCCGGTCGTGGCCCCGGCGATCTCGGCCGCGACGTCGGAGGCGCTGGCGAAGGGGATGGCCAGGACGACGAGGTCGGCGGCGCGAGCAGCCTCGGCATTCGAGGTGGCGACGGTCGATCCGGTCGCCGCGGCGACGGCGCCGGCGTCCTCGGGATCGCGCGATGCGATCGCGACGTTGTGGCCGGCTCGCGTGAAGGCGGTGGCCAGGGCCTTGCCGACGTTGCCGGCACCGATGATCGCGATATCCATTGGGGTTGGAGTCCTCTCGTCTGGCTTGACGTTTTTGTTCACGACAAGCAATATTTGTTGTAGGCACAACATACGCCAGTCGCGTAGCCTGTGTCAAGACCTGTTTGTGGAGAACCAACATGACGACCGAGACGCGGCGCAAGCCGGCCGTCGGGATGCAGATCAAGCGCTGGCGCTCCGAGCGCGGCCTGACGCTCGCCAACGTGGCCGAGCGGAGCGGCCTCAACGTCGGCTACCTCTCGCAGATCGAGAACGACAAGGCCTCCCCGTCGCTCCAGTGCCTCGCGTCCATCGCCGATGCGCTGGAGGTCCCGACCGCGTGGTTCCTCGTCGACGACCTGCCCGCCCCGGTCGTCGTCCGGGCCAAGGACCGGCCCGTCACCGAGACAGAGCTCGGCCGCCTCGAACACGTCGATGGCCGGATCTCGCGCGAGGTTTCGATCCTGGAGGTCACCGGGCGGCCGGGCGGGCGCGTCGGCGCGCACGCTCATGCCGGCGACGAGCACCACCTCATCCTGCGCGGCCGGTTCCGCCTGACCCAGGGCGAGCATGTCGTCGAGGCCGGCCCCGGCGACTACGTCCGCTGGGACGGCACGATCCCCCACGACGGCGAGGTCGTCGGCGACGACGACGCGGCGATGCTCATCATCCGGATCCGCCCCAAGGACTGACCCTCGGCCGGGACGTACCATCGCCGGGTGACCCGCCGAGCCGTCACCTACGCCTCGTACCTCAAGGTGCCCGAGCTGCTCGCGCTCCAGGTCGAACGCTCGGACGGGCCCGACGGCCCGGAGCACGACGAGCTGCTGTTCATCGTCGTGCACCAGGTGTACGAGCTGTGGTTCAAGGCCATCCGCCACGAGCTGGTCGGCGTGCAGGGCGCGCTCGAGACCGGTGACACCGACACGGCGCTCCACCTGCTCAACCGCTCCCTCAAGATCCTCAAGACGCTGGTCGCCCAGGTCGACGTCCTCGAGACGATGACGCCGCTCCAGTTCCTGTCCTTCCGCGATCGGCTGGACTCGGCGTCCGGGTTCCAGTCAGCCGGGTTCCGCCAGATCGAGGCGCTCCTCGGGGTCGGCGACCCGGTGGCGGCTGCGGCGGCCCAGCCGGCCGGGTCCCGCGCGAGGGGGGCGATCGAGGCCGCGTGGGCCCAGCCCACGATCTGGACGTCGTTCCTCGACTACCTCGGCGAACGAGGCCACCCGGTCCCGCTCGACCCGGCGACCCCCGACGAACGCGTCCAGGACGCGCTCATCGCGGTGTACCGCGGCGACCCCGACGCGGCGCTGGTCGCGGAGCGACTGGTGGACCTCGACGAGGGCATCCAGGAGTGGCGCTATCGCCACGTGAAGATGGTGGAACGGACCATCGGCACGAAGCGCGGGACCGGCGGATCGAGCGGCGTCGAGTACCTGCGCTCGACCCTCTTCCAGCCCGCGTTCCCGGACCTCTGGGAGATCCGCTCCCGCCTCTGAGGGACTGCATCCCAACCGCAACCCGGCCCGGGCCGCAACCCGGCGGGTCAGGCGCTATCCTTTCGGCCGACCCCATCGTCCGCGGACCCCCCAGCCGCGGCCCGTCCCAAGTCAAGGTGGTGCCCATGAAGGTCGGTGTCGCCAAGGAGACCGCGCCCGGAGAGCGGCGCGTCGCCCTGGTACCCGAAGCGCTCGGCAAGCTCACGGCGGCCGGGCTGGAGATCCTCGTCGAGACCGGCGCCGGTCTCGACTCCTCGTTCCCCGACAGCGCCTACGAGGAGGCCGGCGCGACCATCGTCGCGACCGACGCCCTCTACCAGGGGGCCGACGTCATCCTGAAGGTGGCGAAGCCGTCCGACGCCGAGGTCGCCAAGCTGCGCTCTGGCCAGGCGGTCGTCGGGTTCCTCGCGCCGCTCATCGACCCGAAGCTCGCGAAGAGCCTGGCCGACAAGGGCGTGACCGCGATCAGCCTGGACGCGATCCCGCGGCAGCTCTCGCGCGCGCAGACGATGGACGCGCTCAGCTCGCAGGCGAACGTCGGCGGCTACAAGGCGGTCCTGATCGCGGCGAACGCCTACGGGCGCTATTTCCCGCTCCTCACCACCGCGGCCGGGACTGCGAAGCCCGCGAACGTGCTCATCCTCGGGATCGGGGTCGCCGGGCTCCAGGCCATCGGGACCGCGCGCCGGCTCGGTGCCATCGTCCACGCCTACGACGTGCGACCCGAGACCCGCGAACAGGCGGAGTCGCTCGGGGCGAAGTTCGTGAAGCTCAACACCACGATCGACGCGACCGGCGCGGGCGGCTACGCCCGCGAGCTGACCGACGAGGAGCGCGCCGCCCAGCAGGCCGAGCTCAACGAGGTCATCGGCGGCATGGACGTGGTCATCACGACCGCCCAGGTGCCGGGCCGCAAGCCACCGGTCCTCGTGACCGGCGAGGCGGTCGGCAAGATGAAGCCGGGCTCGGTGCTCGTCGACATGGCCGCGTCGGCCCTCGGCGGCAACGTCGAGCTCTCGAAGGCCGGCGAGACCGTGGAGACGCCCAACGGCGTGACGATCATCGCCCCCGACAACCTGCCCGCCTCGATGCCGGCGGGCGCGTCCGCCTTCTACGCGCGCAACATCTCGGCGCTGTTCCTCGGCATGGTCAAGGACGGTGCGCTCAACCTCGACTTCGAGGACGAGGTGACCAAGTCGACCGTCATCAGCCACGGCGGCGCGATCCTGTCCGACGCCGTCAAGAAGCTGCTCGAGCCGGCCGCGCCGGCGGCTGGAGGCCCCGCGTGAGCCAAGAACTCCTCACCTCGCTGGCCATCTTCACGCTGGCGATCCTCGTCGGCTTCGAGGTCATCAGCAAGGTCCCCGCGACCCTCCACACCCCGCTGATGTCGGGGGCCAACTCGATCCACGGCATCGTTCTCGTCGGCGCGATGATCATCGCGGCCGAGGCCGACAACCCGGTGAGCTACCTGCTCGCGTTCGTCGCCATGACGTTCGGCGCGATGAACGTCGTCGGTGGCTACGTGGTGACCGACCGGATGCTCCAGATGTTCCGCAAGAAGCCGACGGCCGCCAAGGCCGGGACCGAGGGCGCCACAGACGCCCCCGGCACCTAGTCGAGGAGCGCGTCGATGTCACAGGAGTGGATCTACACCATCGTCTACCTCGCCTGGCTGGCGGGGGCGGCGTGTTTCGTGCTGGGCCTGCACCGGATGAACTCACCGGCGACGGGTCGGAGTGGCAACCAGCTGAGCGCGGCCGGCATGGTCATCGCCGTCGGTGCCACATTCATCTATCTGTTGACGCGTGAAGGTGGCCTGAGCGGACCCGCGCATCGCGATCATCGTGGTCGGCTTTCTGATCGGTGGCGGGGCCGGGCTGTACACCGCTCGGACCGTGAAGATGACCGCGATGCCGCAGCTGGTGTCGCTGTTCAACGCGGTCGGCGGCGGCGCGGCGGCCCTGGTCGCGATCGACGACTTCATTCGGCTCAACTCGGGTGCCCCGGTCGACACGACGATCTTCGTCGTCCTCGGCGCGCTCATCGGCTCGGTGACGTTCACCGGCTCGCTCGTCGCGGGCGGCAAGCTCCAGGGCCTGATCCCCGGCAAGCCGATCTACGTGCCCGGCGGCCAGCTGGTCACGATCGGGCTCGCGGTCGTCGCGGTCCTCGGGACCGTGGCGCTGATCCTGGGCGCGGCCGGCGTGTTCAGCTTCTCGCAGCGAGCTCACCCTGGCGCTGCTCGGCCTCGTCGTGCTGGCCGGTCTCATCTTCGGGATCACGATGGTCCTGCCGATCGGCGGCGCCGACATGCCCGTCGTCATCAGCCTCCTGAACTCGTTCACCGGCACGGCCGCCGCGATGGCGGGCTTCGTCCTCGGCAACCCGGTTCTGATCATCGCGGGCGCGCTCGTCGGAGCGTCCGGCGCGATCCTGACCAAGCTCATGGCGGACGCCATGAACCGGTCGATCATGAACATCATGGTCGGCGGCTTCGGTGGCGGCGACGCGGTGGCCGGTGCGGTGGCCGGTGCCGGCGGAACGGTCCGCGAGATCGGCGCCGACGACGTCGCCATCCAGCTAGCCTACGCCAGCCACGTGATCATCGTGCCGGGCTACGGCCTCGCTGTCGCCCAGGCACAGCACGCGGTCCGCGAGCTGGCCGAGCTGCTCGAGTCGAAGGGCGTCGACGTCAAGTACGCCATCCACCCGGTCGCCGGCCGGATGCCCGGGCACATGAACGTGCTGCTCGCCGAGGCGAATGTCCCCTATCCCCAGCTCAAGGAGATGGACGAGATCAACCCCGAGTTCGATCGGGCCGACGTGGCCCTGGTCATCGGTGCGAACGATGTCACCAACCCGGCCGCACGTCGGCCCGGGTCGCCGGTGTCGGGGATGCCCATCCTCGACGTCGACCACGCCAAGTCGATCGTCGTGATCAAGCGCTCGATGGGCAAGGGCTACGCCGGCATCGACAACGAGCTCTACACCGACCCGAAGACCGGGATGCTCTTCGCTGACGCAAAGGACGGCCTGGCCGCGCTCACCGCGGCGGTCAAGGCGCTCTAGCGAGCCGCCGCCGTCGGGCCGCCCACGCCTGGCTCTCGGGGGTATCCTCCTCGCACCGGATGATGGCGACCGCCGGACGGGTGCCACCTTGCCGGCGGGGGAGGACACCCGGGCTGGTCGGACCGCCGGTCGCGCGACGGCACTTCCGTGAGCTCCCCGGGGCGTCGGGAGGCGCGTGATGACGACGACCGCGAGACGGCCAGGCAAGACGCCCCTGCCGATCCTCGAAGGCATCCTGCCGCTCGACACGTCGCGGATCAGCGTCGACGTGATCGCCGGCGCCACCCTGGCGGCCCTGGCCATCCCGGAGGTCATGGGCTACACCAAGATCGCCGGCACGCCGGTCATCACCGGCCTGTACACGATCATCCTGCCGATCATCGTGTTCGCGATCCTCGGCTCGTCGCGTCACCTCGTGGTCGGGGCGGACTCGGCGACCGCGGCGATCCTGGCCACCGGCCTCGTGGCCATGGGGGCCGTGGCTGAATCGGCGCAGTACGTCGAACTGGCATCGCTCGCGGCGCTGATGTGTGGCGTCGTCCTCGTCGTGGCGCGCCTGCTCAAGCTCGGGTTCATCGCCAACTTCCTCTCGCGGTCGGTCCTCATCGGCTTCCTCACCGGCGTCGGGATCCAGGTCGCGATGGGCCAATTCGGTGCGATCTTCGGCGTCCCCGGGCAGTCCGGCACGACCATCGAGAAGTTCGTGGAGAGCGCCCGGCTGATCCCGACCGAAGGCAGCCTGCCGACGACGATCGTCTCGGCCTTCGTCCTCGTCACGATCATCGGACTGGGCATGGTCAACAAGAAGATCCCGGGCGCCCTGCTCGCGGTCGTGATCTCGATCATCGCCAGCTACGCACTGGACCTCCAGGCCGATGGCGTCACGATCCTCGGCACGATCCCGAGCGGCCTGCCACCGATCGGCCTGCCGACCGGCGCCATGACGATCGACAACGTCCAGGCCCTGCTGCCGACGGTCATCTCGCTCGTCGTCGTGATCCTCGCCCAGAGTGCCGCCACGTCGCGCGCCTACGCGATGAAGTACTCCGACAGCTTCGACGAGAACGTGGACCTCGTCGGGCTCGGTACCGCCAACCTCGCGGCCGGGATCTCGGGCACGTTCGTCGTCAACGGCAGCCCCACGAAGACCGAGATGGTCGACAGCGCCGGTGGCAAGACCCAGATCGCGCAGCTCACGGCGGCAGCGATCGTGATCGTCGTCCTGCTCTTCCTGACCGTCCCGCTCTCCTACATGCCGAACGCGGTCCTGGCGGCCGTCGTCTTCCTCATCGGCCTCCGGCTCATCGACTACAAGGGCATGGCCGACATCTATCGGCTCCGCAAGGGCGAATTCGCCGTGGCCGCGATCACCGCGGCCACCGTCGTGATCGTCGGCGTCGAGCAGGGGATCATCCTGGCCATGGCGCTCTCGATCATCGAGCACATCTATCACAGCTATCGCCCGCACGACACGCTCATGCGACGCGACGACGACGGCTCGATCCACACGGCAGCCCTGGAGGAGGGCACCCAGCTATTGCCCGGTCTCGCTGCCTACCGGTTCGGAGCGAACCTGTACTACGCGAACGCGTCGCGCTTCACCGAGGAGATCACGGAGCTGGTCGAGGCCGCCGATCCGCCGCTTCGCTGGTTCGCGATCGTCGGTTCGGCCCTGGGCGATGTCGACTACTCCGGTTCGGACTCGATCCGACAGGTCCGTGAGGAGCTCGCGCGGAAGAACGTCACGCTCGTCCTGGTCGACCTCAGCCCGGTGGTCCAAAGCCAACTCGGGGCCTACGGACTGACCGACCAGATCGGCGAGGGCAACATCTACCCATCCATTCGCGAACTCGAGGCGGCCTACCAGCGACTCGAACCACTCGGGCCCGCAACGGCGGCGAGCGATGCCCCGACGCGACCGACCGGCGACGCCCCGAGTGGGGCCTGATCCGGGGCCGGGATGGCACGCCCGTCCGCCGCTGGTCCCGTGACCGCCGCCCGAGCGGCCGGTTCGCAGGCGACGCGCGACGCGCGCGCCGCAGCCGGTGTCGCAGCGCGCGCCGCCCTGCCCCCGGACGCCCTCGGCGCGTGGGCGCCCGCCCCGGATCGTCCGGATCCGGTGGCACTCCTCGAGGAGCAGGCGGCGACGCGGATCCCGCAGCTCGTGCCCGTGCGCTACGGCCGGATGGCGGAGTCGCCCTTCACCTTCTACCGCGGCGCCGCACTGCCGATGGCTGTCGACCTGTCCGTCGGCCCGCGCACGGACATCGAGGTCCAGCTGTGTGGCGACGCGCATCTCGTCAACTTCGGCCTCTTCGCGTCACCGGAACGCGACCTGCTCTTCGACATCAACGACTTCGACGAGACCCTGCGCGGTCCGTTCGAGTTCGACCTGAAGCGCCTCATGGCAAGCCTCGTCGTCGCCGGCCGGGATCGCGGATTCGACGCGCATGCGAACCGGCGCATCGTCCACCGCGCGATGCGCTCCTATCGGGATCGGATGGCGGGCTACGCCGCGATGCGTGCGATCGACGTGTACTACGCCCGAGTGGACGCGACCGGGATCCTCGCCTTCGTCAACAAGCGAGCACGCGCCATGATCAAGGGGACGGTCAAGTCCGCGGGGCATCACGACGCCCTCCATGAGCTGCCGAAGCTGACCGAGCTCACCGATGGCGGCCGCCGGATCGTCGAGCGGCCGCCGACGCTGATCAAGCTCGGGGACGTCACGCTGCCCATCGCTGAGTCCACGCTGGGGACGTACCGCGAGACACTGCAGGAGGATCGCCGCGTCCTCCTCGACCGCTACAGGTTGACGGATTACGCACTCAAGGTGGTCGGTGTCGGGAGCGTCGGCCTGGGGGCGTTCGTCGCGCTGTTCATCGGTGACGACGATGACGATCCATTGTTCCTCCAGATCAAGACGGCGGAGCCCTCGGTCTACGAGCGCTCGCTCCAGCCAAGCCCGGCGGGCAGTCACGGCGAGCGGGTCGTCACTGGGCAGCGGCGCCTCCAGGCCGCGAGCGACATCCTCCTGGGTTGGGCGATCGGCCCGCGCGGTGCCCATGTGTACCTCCGCCAGCTGCAGGACCAGAAGGGCAGCGCCGTGATCGAGACCATGACCCTGGAGGACCTCGCCACGTGGGGTGAGCTCTGCGCATGGGCCCTCGCGCGCGGACATGCCCGCTCGGGCGAGCCGTCAACCATCGCCGGCTATCTCGGGACCGACTCCCACTTCGAGCACGCGATGGCCGCGTTCGCCGAGGCGTACGCCGACCAGACCGAGCGGGACCACGACGCCCTGCTCGCCGCGATCGCGAGCGGACGGATCACGGCACAGACCGGCGTCTGAGGCGGACGTCGTCCGCTCAGGCGCTCGGCACCACCGAGGCGGTCTTGGGCGTCGCCGTGATGTCGTGCAGCTCGAGCGGCGCGAGCGTGCCGAGCGATTCGGCCACCACCACCGCGTCGTCGTTCGGCTCCAGGCGGAAGTCCGACTCCGGGTTCACGAACGCATGGCCGCCGCGATTGATCGAGAGCAGCGTGGCCCGATGGTCGAGCCGGAGCTTGCTCGCGACCTCGTCGATCGACAGTCCGATGTACTCGTCCGGGAGGGTGATCCGGTAGAGCTCCGAGCCCTCGCCGCCTGACACGATGTCGGTGACGATGCCCGAGAGGCCGGGGTACAGCGCCGACCGCGCGAGGAGGTGCGAGGCGATCTTGGAGGTGACCAGGAGCTCGTCGACGTTGGCCCGCAGGAAGTGCGGCTCGTGGCGCGGGTTGTTGACCTCGGCCACGGTCCGGACGCCCGGCGCCACCGACTCGATGGCCATGACGGTCAGGATCGAGTGCATGTCGGCCTCGTCCGACGAATCGGCCGGGAAGACGAGCGCGGCCGAGGCCTCCTCGATCCCGGCCCTGCCGAGGTCCTCGGCACTGGTCGCGTCGCCGTGCACGAAGTAGACGCCGTCGCCGGCGGGGTTCTTCGGGAGGTCCGCGATCACGACGACCTTCTGCTTGTAGTCGTCGCCGCGCAGCTCCTCGATGAGGTCGCGCGCGGTCGTGTTCCAGCCGCAGACGACGATGTGGTCCTTGTAGCCGGACGCTCCCAACCCCTGGCCCTCCTTCAAGAGGAAATCGATGACCATCGCGACGAGGGCGCCGGTGATCATGCCGAGCATGGCGACCCCGAACAGGATGAGCAACCAGCCGACGATCCGTCCACCCGGCGAGGTCACGAACCCCGCGTTGCCCTGGCCCAGGACGGTGGCGATCCCCCAGTTGAACGAGTCGAAGACCGACTCGAGTGTCCAGGGCTTCTCGAGCATCGTGATGATGACCGCCGCGATGATGACGGTCACGACGATGCCCTCGGCGAGGGTCAGGAAGAAGCGCCGGTCCAGCTGACCGCCGACCCGCCTGATGTGCCACGCGACGCGGCGGATCAGGGGTGTCGCGAGGGCGGTCGGCACGGGGATCGGGGGCATCGTCCCCGATCGTGACACACCACGGGCCGCTGTCGCCAGCCCGGGACCGTGATCAGTCGCTGACGCCTCGCGATTCGATCAGTTCGATCCCCTCGAGGCCGGCGATCGTGGCGGTCAGACGGGCGCCCGCCGCGACATCGGGCAGGCGGACCTCGACGTCGGCGACCAGGCCCGCGCCGATCGAGTGCGTCGAGGCCAGATGGACGATGACGCCGTCCTGCGCCGCGATCGTCTCGACCACGATGCCCAGCTGGTGCGGGTCTGTCGTGGCCACCCGGAGGGTCAGCCGATGCTGGTCGCGCCCGACGAGCCGGTTCGTGATGACACGGAGCGGCCACAGCGACAGGATCACGATGATCGTGATGGTCACCGCTGACACCCACGAGCCGGCACCGGCCGCCATGCCGACCGCGGCCACGGCCCACAGGCTGGCTGCCGTCGTCAGGCCGCGGATCGTGGCGCCCTCCTTGAGGATCGCACCCGCGCCGAGGAACCCGACGCCCGTCACGATCTGCGCCGCGACCCGCGACGGATCGGCGCCCGGCGCCTTGAACGCCTCGATCGAGAGGACCGTGAATGCCGCGGACCCCACCGACACGAGGAGGTGGGTCCGCATCCCCGCCGGGTGCTCGTGGACGCTCGCGCTCCAGGCCGATGGCCGCGCCGAGGGCCGCGGCCACCACGAGCCGCCACGCCAGCTCGAGCTGGAGGGCGAGGTCGGCTCCCATCGCGTCAGTCTAGGACCCGCGCGCCACCGACGCGAGCGGCTCACGCGCCGGGCGAGAACCGCGCGAGGTAGGTCGGCCGGTACTGGTCGTAGAGGGTCACGATCAGCGTCAGCAGCAGGATCAGGACCAGCGCGTGCTCGAGCGATGCGCCGACCAGGAACCGCAGGAACACCTGCCCGACGAGCACGATCGCGAGGTTGATCGTGAGCATCACGGCGAAGCGCCGGACCGGGGTGGTCCAGACGCGACCGCGCCGGACGAGCCACTCGGTGACCGCGGCGTTCGCGACGATGACGATCGCGACACCGATCGCGATCCCGAGCGAGGCCGCCTCGACGCCCGGCAGCATCCGCCCGAAGATCACGCTGACCAGCGAGACGAGGACGATCTTCTCGAGGAGCTCCCGGTCGAAGAGGCGACCGGCGAGCCGGCGCCGTTCGCGCTCGATGGCGAGCGGGTCGACGGGCGGCTGGCCCTTGTCGGCGTCGAACGTCGGCGGTCGATCGGCCGGTGGCAGCTTCCGCGTGAGCAGCCACCGGGCCCCGAGGGCCAGCAGGACCAGGACGACCGCGAGGACCACGAGCACCCACGGCCTGGCCGCGAACGCATCGGGCCAGGACGTGTCGGTCGAGACCCCGAAGATGCGGGTCTTGATGGTGTCGGTCGCGTCGAGCTGCGCGACGTGGATCCACCACTCCTGCGGCAGCTTGATGAAGATCCAGATGAACGCCGCGATGCCGATCACGAGGCGGCGGCGACATCCGGCGCGGGTCCCAGCGGACGCGCACGCCTTCATAGGCGTCGAAGAAGTATTCGAAGGTGTTCGGGAAGACGAGCAACAGGGCCCGGATCTGCGTCAGCTCGAACGCGACGACGCCGACGAGCCGGTAGAAGTACAGGAACCGGCTCACGTTGAAGCCATCGAGATTGGTCCAGTTCCGCATCGTCGCCGTGTAGGCGATCGAGAGGTAGTAGACGTCGAGCGCCTTGTCGTACTGCTGGTAGCCACTCAGGTCGAGGCTCGTGAAGGTCTGGAAGACCGTCTGGTCGAGGCCGTCGATCACGAGGCACGCGAGCATCACGGGCAACGGGAAGCGCGGGATGCCGAGCGGCACCAGCACCCTCGCGGCCACGACCGCGGCGAAGATCAGGCCATCCACGGAGAAACCGCCTTCGACTGCGCGACAGAGGCCGCAGGATAGTGGACCACGCTCGCCGCGCGGCGGTCAGGCGGTCGCGATCGGGTCGGCGAGTTCGATGCGGATCCGCTTGTTGATCCGGCCCTTCGACTCGTAGCCGGTGACGCGGATGCCGCCGACCTCGCGGGTGTTGGCGACGTGGGTGCCGCCATCGGCCTGGAGGTCGAGCCCGACGATCTCGATCGTCCTGATCTCCTCGATGCCCTCGGGCAGCAGGTTGATCTTCGTGCGGATGAGGTCCGGGATCGCGAAGGCCTCCGCGCGCGGCAGGACGTTGACCTTGACGTCGCGCGCGGCGGCCAGCTCGGCGTTGACGGTCGCCTCGATGGCGTCGACCAGATCGCCGCTCATCCGCTCGAACTCGAAGTCCATCCGGCCGGAGCCTGGCTCCATGTTGCCGCCCGTGACCTGGGCGCCGTAGTCGCGCCACACGACGCCGCACAGGGCATGGAGCGCGGTGTGGGTCCGCATGAGGGCCAGCCGGCGGGCCCATTCGAGGTCTACTTCGAGCGCATCGCCGACGGCCGGCGGGTCCCCGTCGCCGGGCTCCAGCTCGTGGACGATCTCGCCGGCCGACTTGCGAGCCGACGCGCACGGTCCAGGAGCGGCCATCCGCGGCGCGCAGGAGCGTGCCACGGTCCGACGGCTGGCCGCCGCCGCCCGGGTAGAAGACCGTGCGATCGAGCGTGACCAGGTGGGCGTCGCCCGACTCGACCGCCACGACCCGGGCCTCGACGGTCCGGAGGTACGCGTCCGAGTAGCAGATCTGCTCCCCGGTCACGGCCATGTCGTCCGCCTCGCCCTACTGCGCCGTCAGGGTGCCGGTCATGTTCGCGTGCACGGTGCACGCGAAGGGGTACGTGCCGGCGGCCAGGGCGGGCACCTCGTAGGAGCGCGTGGCCACGCCCGGGAAGGTGTCGGTCTTGAACACCTGGGCGCCGCTGCCGTCCTTGATCAGGACGTCGTGCGGGACCGAGGCGTCCTGGTTGTCGAACGCGAGGGTGAAGGCGGTCCCGGCCGGGACGGTCACGGCGGGCGTGGTGAAGGCGATGCCCGAGGCGGTCACGGTCACGCTGGCGGCGGCCCCGCCCGACGGGGCGGCCGAGCCGCCGGCCGGGCCCGACGGGGCGGCCGAGCCGGCCGGGCCCGACGGGGCGGCGGCGGAGGGCTGCGGCGCTGGGCACGGGCGTGGCCGGTGGTGCCGGCGTGTACGTCCAACCGGCCGACTCGCTGGTGCACGCACCGACGGCCATGAGGGACAGGAGGGCAAGCAGAACGAGCGGGACGAGTCGTGGCGGACGCATGGGCCTGGGGACCCCTTTCGTGGGCAGGGAGGCGGTGAGGGCCGCGGGTGTGTTGCCTCCGAATTTACCGCGGGGACCGGGACCGCGTCGTCGTCGACGGTCTGGGGTACTGGTGCTCACCAGTACCATCGGGCCGGTTGAAAGCACCACCACGGGGCCATAGTCTCGCAATCCACCTCCCTCGCTCATCTCTGGGGAGGTCGTCACCGCGTATCGATCCCACAGGCACTGAGATCGGAGCCCAGTTCGATGATCAAGCACTACGCGACTCGAGCCTGGCGGCTCGCGGTCACGATCGGACCGCTCGTGGCGGTCGCGCTGGCCCTGGCGGCCGGCGTCAAGTGGCGCTAGGAATTTTTATCTAGCTGTCTCATTTCGCCTCTTGGCCCGGAACCCATTCCGGATCAGGTCATCGGCGATCCAGAGGACCCGGAGACCCTCCCTCCGGGTCTTTTGGTGTCCGGGTCACGGACCCCGTCGCGCCCCGACCCCACGCGGTTCGGGCCGGTCGGTCAGGCCCAGGCGGATAGCGACCGCTGCAGCCTCCACGCGGCCGGACACCTCCAGCTTGGCCAGGATGTTGCCGACGTGCACGCCGACGGTCTTCTGGCTGATGTACAGCCGCTCCCCGATCTCGCGGTTGGTGCGACCCTGGGCGACCAGGACGAGGACCTCCCGCTCCCGCCCGCTCAGCCCGAACGTGTCCGGGCGCGGGCCATCCGGCGCCGGGTCGCCGGCGATCGTGCGCACGAGATCGGAGCGGCCGTTCCCGGCGTGACCGTCGCCGTGCGCGACGGTCGCGACCATCGGCGCCTCCGCGACCGCCGCCGCGGGCAGGGCCTCGCCCAGCACCCGGTCCACGTCCTCGGGCAGATCGATCCGAGCGCGGCCGGCCAGCTCGCGCAGGTTCCGCAGGAGCGGCCGCGCCTCCAGCCCCACCGCGAGGCGAGCAGCCTCGAGCAACGGCTTGCGCGCTCGCGTCCGGCCGGCCCGCGCCCCATCGCTGGACATCGTCGCCTCGGCCTGGCGCCAGCGGGCCAGGGCGACCTCGTACGGCGCCGACAGCGCCTGCCACATCGTCGCGACCCGGTTCCAGACGGCCGGGTCGTCGTCGCCCTCGAGGCGGCGCTGGAACCCGCGGGCGGTCGCGAGATACGCCTCCGCGACGCGACGTGACCCGGTGGTCGGCGGCGCGCCACCGGCCTCGACGAGCGCGACGGCCGTCCGCAGGACCTCGGCCGTGCGCGACCGTGCGGCGGCGAGCGGGGCCAGCTGCCGACGCTCGTGCGCCTCGGCGCCGGCGGCCGCGTCGACCTGCGTGACCATCGCGGCCATCCGCGCGGCGAGCACCCATTCCTCGGTGCTCGAGACCACAGCCCAGCCCCTCTCCACGGAGCGACCGGCGTCGGCGACATCGCCGCGCCACAACGCGAACGACGCGGCGGCCAGGTAGTACGGCGCGGCCAGCTGCGGCTCGCGCAGGGCATCGAACTCGAGCACGGTCTGACCCAGCAGCCGCGCCGCCCGTTCGCCCGCCTCGGTCTCGATCTCGACGACCGCGAGCTGGACGATGCCCATGAGGAAGACGACACCGACCGGCAGCCACGCCAGCGCCCGGGCACTGAGCCGGCGGGCCTCCGGCCAGCGACCGAGCAGGATCAGCGATTCGGTCACGTTGCCGGCCAGGAAGTTGCCGTAGACGGCTTCGAGGCCGGCCCGCTTGGCGTCCTCGATGCCGCGATACGCGACTTCGACCGCCTCCGCCCGCTGGCCGACGAGGTCGAGCACGGTCGTCAGGTTGGCGGTGATGCGGAAGAGCGCATCCGGGTCGTCGATCTCGCGCGCCGATCGCTCGGCCTCGCGCAGCAGCTCGATCGCGGCGTTCGGGTCGCGACCCCAGGCGAGGGCGACGCCGAGCGTCGTCGTCGCGTGGATCTCCTGGTCCCGGGCGACCGGGTCGCAGGCGCGCGCGACCTTGATCGCCTCGCGAGCCAGGCGTTGGCCATCGGAGAAGATGCCGTCGACGAGATACAGCTGGGCCAGCGTCGCGACGACCGTCGCGCGCTCGGGGCTCGGGTCGCGGGGGACGAGGTCGATGGCCCGCTGGGCGGCGGACCGGGCCCCGGCCGGGTCGCCGGCAGCGCGCCGGACGTGGGCGAGCCGGTCATACAGCAGGCCGACCCGGACGCGGTCGCGCCGGGCGTCGAGGGCGCCGATGGCCGATTCGAGATAGGCCGTCGCCCTGGAGGTGCGCCCGATCGAGAAGGCCGCGATGGCTGCCCGTTCCTGCAGCTCGGCCCGGTCGGAGGCGCGGATGGCCGCCGGGCGCTCCGAGCGGTTCTTCGTTCGATCGTGGCCTTTGCCCCGGTCGCTCAGGGCCAGGGCCAGCTCGAGCGCCTCGAGCTCGTCGGCGGCCGCGTGGCGTTCCGCGGCGAGCTCCGCGGCCGCGATGGCGGCCTCGCGCGCAGCCGCCGCGTCGTGGGCCGCGAGCCAGTGACGTGCGGAGGCCGCAGGGTAGTCGGCAAGACCGGTGGCGAGCGCGGCGTGGTGGCGGGCGAGGGCAAGGGGCAGCAGGTCGCCGACGACCGCCGCCCCGATCAGCTCGTGCCGGAATCCGACGGCGCCGTCGCGCTCGACCAGGAAGCCGTGTTCGATGCCCTCGGCGAGCCCCGCGGCGAGATAGGCGTCGAGAAGGCCGTCGCCGCGGCGCTGGGCGCTGACCGAGCGCGGGGCGGGCCGATCGGTCTCCACCTCGAAGTCGGCGGCGACCGCGGCGAGGTGCTCCGGGTCGAGCGGCCGGCCCGCCGGGGCGAGGAGGCGCAGGATCCGACGGCACTCGAGCGAGCGCACGACGAGGCGGCTCATGACCAGCTCGTCGAGCGAGCCGGTAAGCGACGCGGTCGGCAGCTCGCGGCGGGCGGCCAGCAGCTCCTCGGCCACGAGCGGGCTGCCGCCGGAGCGCTCGGCGACCAGGAGCAGCAGGCTGGCCGAGGCGCGTTCGCCCTCGATGCCCTCGATGAGCGACGCCAGCTCGTCGCGGTCGAGGAGCGGCAGCGCGAGCCGTTCCATGGGCCGAGGGGCAGCCGCGATCGACGCGAGGGCGCTGGTCCACGGGTCGTCGCGGGGGACGATGTCCGGCTGGTCCGAGACGACGAGCGCCAGCCGCTGGTCGGACGCGATCCGGGCGAGGAAGGTCACCAGCGCACGTGTCGCGGCATCCGCGCGATGCAGGTCCTCGAGGACGAGCACGATGGGCTGCCGCTCGCCGAGCCGGCCGAGCATGCCGAGGACGCCTTCGAGCGCGCGCGCCTGCTGGCGTTCGGGCGCCCCCTCGTGGCGTGTCGAGGGCAGCCTGCCGGTCCGGTTCAGACGCGCCGCGATGCTCGGCAGGATGCGGGCGACGTCGGCGACGGCTGGGCCGAGGACGGCGTCGAGTTCATCGTCCGAGAGGGCGTCGAGGGCCGGTCCGACGGACCGGACGACCGGACCGTACGGCTCGTCCGTGCCGGCGGGCATCGCCCCGCCCCGCAGGACCCGCATCGGCTCGGTGAGCCCGCCGATGCGCCCGATGGCCTCGTCGAGGAACCGGCTGATCCCGACGCCGGCCGGGCCGCTGATCAGCATCGCCCGCGCCCGTCCGCTTGTCGCATCGTCGAGGACCGCGGCCAGCCGCGCGAAGGCGCTTTCGCGCCCCACGTACCGCGCGCTCGTGTACCGGCCGGGCATGGCCGCATTCTAGGCCCGGCTCAAGGGCCGATGACCCAGGGTTCCGGTAGTTGCGTACGCACGCGACGACACGGTCCTAGCGTCACCGCGGCGCGGTCCGCGGTCGTCGCCCCGGCGGCTCCTTTCCGGCGCGGCCGTGGCGCGGCGTCGTCGAGCCTCGGCTAGGCTGGGTGACGATGACCGAAGGCCGCGCGGCACCGCACCCCGACAACACGCTCAACGAGCTGACCGGGGAGGAGTGGCTCTACTTCACGAAGTCCGTCCTCACCACGGCCTACCCGTCGGAGCTCGGGCACGCGGCCCGCAAGGCGCACGGCGCCAACAAGCCGCCACGGCTGATGGCCCGTCTCATCGAGTTCTTCACGAGGTCCGGCGAGCTCGTCCTCGACCCGTTCGCCGGCGTCGGCGGGACGCTGATCGGCGCTGCGATCGCGCGCGGTCCACGCCGGGCGCTCGGCATCGAGCTGGAGCCCCGCTGGGTGGCGGTCTACGAGCAGGTCGTGCTCGACCTCGCGGGCGAGCGTGACGGCGCCGGGCCGCTCATCGCCGATCTCGGCGCGTCGGACCCGGGCGGACCCCGCGGCTTCGACCCGTCCGGGCTCGAGCTCCGGCTGGGCGACGCGCTGGCCGTCCTGCCGACCGTGTCGGAGGGATCGATCGACTTCATCGCCACCGATCCGCCCTACAACGTCCAGCTGCCGCTGACGATGGCCGGCGGCAAGCTGGCCGAGACGCACGCCAACCGGCGGACCGACTACGCGATGGTCACCGAGTCACCGGCGGACCTGGCGAACGCCCCCGACTACCCGACGTTCCTCGATCGGATGGGCGTGGCATTCGGCGAGATGGCGCGCGTCCTGCGGCCCGGCCGCTACGCGGTGGTCATCGTCCGGGACGCCTACCAGGGAGGACGCTACCTGTTCACCGGGGCGGACCTGGCCGCGCGGGCCTCGGCGGCGGGCCTGGTCCCGAAGGGCGATCTCATCTGGTATCAGGCCGGCACGCGGCTGCGACCGTATGGCTATCCGCGCGCCTTCGTCCCGAACATCGCGCACCAGCACATCCTGGTGCTGCGCAAGGACCCGACGCCCCGCTAGTCGCTCCGCTGCCGCGAGGCGAGGTAGGCCGCGAGGACGTCCTCGTCGACATCGTCGCCCATCGTCCAGCTCTCGGCCGCGATCGGCAGCGTGGCCGAGGGCGCATCGGGGATGCTGCCGCCAACGGTGGCGCCGAGGGTCATCTTGTGGATCCAGCCGCGACCGCCATCGGGGCAGGCCACGAGCCAGTAGGCGCCCTGGCGCTCGAGCAGCTCGACCTCATCGCCTTCGCCGAGGGCGCCGATCTCGCGACCGCGGAGCTCGTCGGGGATGTCGAGCAGGCGGACGACCGTGTAGCGGACCAGGCGTCGCTCGTGACCGGCCAGCGTCCCGCGCAGGCCCCGGTCGAAGAACAGCCGCGGCGCGGCCGGCTCGGTCCGCAGCGGATCGGCCTTGCGCGCCTGGAGCAGCGACGGTCGGCGCCAGCGCGGCATCGCCATCTCGGCGTCGGCGGGCTTGCCGCTCTCATCGTCGGCGACGGCCTCGGCATCGTCAGTCGTCTTCGTCATCCGGGTCCGCGCCGCCACCGCCACCGGCTCCGAGTCCGACGCGGCCGCCGAGGCCGACGCCTTCCGCGGCCTGGGCGGCGAGCAACTCGGCGGGGTCGGGTTCGTCGTCCTGGCGTCGGCGACGGCCGAACAGGCCCATGGCCATCGACGCGGCGGCGAGCCCGGTGGTCGTGACGACCGTCGGGAACAGGGGCAGCGTGGGCAGGTCAGGCAGGTTCAGGCCGAGCGCCGCCATGGCGCTCGTCATCGGTCCCCAGGTTGGGCCGTCTGTGCCGCCACTGCCGGGACCGCCCCCGGCGCCGGTCGGGTCGGAGCCGCCGGTCCCGCCGGCTGCGATGTCCGGGTCGACCGCGGCCACGACGGCCGGCGATTCGGACGGGGTGGGCGTCGCTGCCGGCGTCTCGGGCGCCTCGCTCGGGCTCGACGGCTCGGCGACGGGCGCCGCGGCCTTCGTCGGATCGGGCTTGACCACAGGTTTGACCAGGGGCTTGGGTCGGGGCCTGGGCGTCGGCTTCGGCGCCGTGCGGGCGCGTGGCTCCGGGGTGGGCGTCGGCTTCGCAGTGGGCTTGGGGGCCGCCTTCTCGGTCGGCGCAGGCGTCGGCGTCGGAGTCGGGGTCGGGGTGGGTGTCGGTGTCGCGACCGGGGTCGGGGTCGGCTTCGGCGTCGGGGTGGCCGGGGGCGAGATCGTGATGGTTCCCGCGGCGAGCGTGACGACCTCGTGGTCGTTGTTCTCGGCCTTGAAGGTGACCGCGAGCGTCCCGGCCGGCAGCGATGCCTCCCAGAGCTCGTGGTAGCCGACGCCGGTCAGCCAATGGTGTGAGCCGGGATCGCTGTGCATGCGATGCGTCTGGCCGCCGACCGTGACCCAGATATCGGGGCCGCCCTCGCCCGAGCTGTCCTTGTACGTGATGTGGAAGTCGAAGTCGGTCGTCGGCGTGCCGCTGCGCGGGTTGACGATCGGGTCGAACAGGACGGGACCGGCCGCGAGGACCGGGGCCGCGATGGCCAGGACGAGCCCGACGGCGGCCAGGAGCGCGCCGAACGACACAAGGGCCGCTCGATCGGATCGCACTCTTCGCCCCACCCGCACGTGGCTTGCCTCCAACAGGGCACACGTCGTGCCGGCCCGAGGATGGTCGCGACGAGCGGGGTCGGACAATGGTACGTGGGTCCGGGTCGGGCCGGACCACCGGGCGAGCCGCGGCATCGTCTGCGACGTGCCGCGGTGCGTCCTGTCAACGATGGGATGCGGTCCGGGGCGGTGCGGGGCGGTCGGTGGGCCGACAGGCCCATCCGCGTTACCCCGCAAGGGGCATACGCACCGCGAAAGGCCGAGCGCACGATATCGGCATGCATCTCACCAGCGCGACCGTTCCGACCCGGGGCGGCCGGGACTCCGTCATGGGCGGCACCCTCGTCGGCACCCTGCTGGTGGTCGGCGGCCTCTGGCTCGCCTACGTCGCCTGGAGCACGCCGATCCTCGCGGCCATCACGACCCTCCTGCGCCCCGGCGCGACGACCCCCGAGCCCGGACTGCCGATGCTCGCACTCGCGCTGGCCGTGCCCGCGGTGTTCGTGGTCGTGGGCACCAACCGACTCGCCCGGACGGTCACGGCGGTCCGGAGCACCTGGCACGGTCGCGGCGATCGACTCTCGCGGATCCTGCCCGGCGACGTCGTCCTGTCGCGCGACGTCACGCTCGACGACGGCCGCCTCGCGCCGACGCTCCTCGTGGGGCCGTTCGGCATCGTCGCGGCGCTCGAGACCAAGGTCGTCGTCGCGGAGGACCTGGACTGGGCCATTCGGGACGCCGATCGCGTCCGCCACTGGCTCACCCAGAACGATCAGGATTTCGTGGTTCGGGTCCACGCCGCGGTCATCGGCCAGCCGGGCGACGTCGCCCGTGCGCCGGGCTGCGCGCTCATCACGGTGGAGCAGGTGCCGGCCTGGCTCGAGTCGCTGCCCCGTCAGCGCAGCCTGAGCGAGGCGCGCCTCGCCCGTCTCGTGAAGCTGGTCAAGCCGCGCGCCTGACGCGCCGCGGCCTCGGCCGGTGGTAGGGGAGCCAGGACTCGAACCTGGAACCAGCGGGATATAAGCCCGCCGCTCTGACCGTTGAGCTACTCCCCCGCCGCGATGCTACACCCAGCCCGATGCGCCCCGGGTCTGCAGCGGTCGGTCAGGCGCCCTTCTTGAGTCGGCCCGTGATCGAGCTCAGCCGGAACGGGCGAGCTCCGATCCGCAGGGAACCGCCCGCCTGGACGGCCATCTGCACCTGGGGCTGGCGGGGGCCCGATCCATACGGGCGCGACGCGATCTCTTCGGCGATGTCGCGCTCCTCGTCGGTCATGACGGCCTCGAGCGGCAGCTCGTCACGGTCGAACGGGCGCGGGGCCGGGTCGACCATCGCGGCCGGGCGCGCGTAGGCCGGAGCTCCGTAGAGCTTGGGCAGCGCGACGTGTTGCTCTTCGACGGACAACGTGAACCTCGACGACGTCCTGGGATCGGATCTGGCCGGCGAACCCGACCATCGGCCCTGACCCCCGCGAAGGATACCGGAGGATGGTACCGGTGCTGTCCAGTCCTTTGTCGCCTTGGGCTGGGATCCGGTGCGCTTCGTCAACCGAGAAGCGGGCGGATCACCTGGACGGCGACGACCATCACGAGGTACGCGATCGGGACCGCGGCGAAGAAGCCCAGCGCTGCGCTCCAGGCCGATCGCCGGACGACGGTCCCCGATCCGGTCGGCTGCGGGACGACCAGATAGGTCACCACGCTCCCGGCGACGAGCACCACCACGACGTACGCCGCGATCGCCAGCGTCCGCAGGTCCCCGCCGGGCAGGGTCGCGCCCGCGGCTCAGCGCGACGTCGTACGCGAGGTAGGCGACGGCGAGCGCGACAGCCACGATCAGGCTGGCCGCCACGGCCCGCACGACCGGCCTGGGCGCATTCCGGAACTGGCGCCAGCGGATCTCCGCCCAGGTGCGCTGGCGGACGGGCGGCACGTCAGCCACCGAGGATCGTCAGGGTGCGACGGGCCGGGATGGTCTCCGGCGTGTGGCCGGCAAGCAGGGCGACCGCCTCGGCGAATCGCTCCACCTCCTCGTCCGTGGTGAAGAACCCGACGCTGATGCGCACGGCATCGAGGGCGTCGACGGTCCGGGCGATCGCGAACACACGGGCGCCCAGCTCGGACAGCGCGACGGCCGCGGGCCAGCCGTCGATGCGGAACGTCACCAGCGTGGCCATCTGGTGCATCGGGGTGAGCACATGCACGCCCGGGATCGTCGCGAGCCGTTCGGCGGCGCGGCGGGCCATCGCGGCCCCGCGGGCGTAGATCCAGTCGAGCCCGACGTACATCGACATCCACGAGATCGAGCGCGCCATGCCGACGATCGACGGCCGGTGGAACGTACCCCACTCGAATCGGCGCGCGTCGGGCTGGAAGACGGCCGTGCCGGCCGAGTCGATGGTCTCGAAGCTCAGGTAGCCCGCGAATGCCGGGTGCAGGCGGGTCGCGAGCTCGGGGCGGACGGCGAGGGCGCCCATCCCCTCGGGACCGAGCAGCCACTTCTGGGCGGCGACCGCATACGCGTCCGCGCCCGTCGCCGCGAAGTCGACGAGGATGGCGCCGACGCTCTGCGCGCCATCGACGGCCATGAGGGCGTCCCCGGCGTGGGCGATCTCGGCGAGGGCCGCGACCGGCAGCACCGCGCCGGTCATCCACGTCACGTGCGAGGCGACGACGAGCCGCGTCCGTGGCGTCATCGCGGCCTCGACCGCCGCCAGGGTCGTCGCGTCGTCGCCGCCGTCACCGATGTCGACGAAGTCGATCCCGATGCCGCGCTCCCGGAGCGCGTAGAGCGGGCCGGTCGCGCCCGCGTGCTCGAGACATGTCGTCAGGGCGCGGTCGCCGGGTCGCCACTCGATCGCCCCGGCGATCGCGTTCATGCCGTCGGTCGTCGAGTGGGTCAGCGCGATCGCGGCCGGGTCGGTGGTGAGCACCGCCGCCACCGACGCCCGCGCCTCGGCCATCCGCTGGAGGACCTCGGGCCAGTCGTCGACGTGGGCCCGGCCGGTCGTCAGCTCCCAGGTGGCGAAGTCGGCCATCGCCGCGGCGGTCTCGGCCGGGATCGGCCCGACCGAGCCGGTGTTCAGGTAGATGCCGGCGCCGAGGGACGGCAGCGCCTCGCGCACGGCGGCCAGCCGTTCCGGGTCGGGTGAGAACGGGACGACCACGGTCCGTATGATACCGACGATGAGTGGCCTGGCCCGACCCGAGCACCTGGCCACCACGGACTGGCTGGCCGAACGACTCGGCCGGTCCGGGCGTCGTGATCGTCGACGCCCGGTGGCGACCCGACGGCAGCGGCGCGGCGGTCCATGCGAGCGGCCACATCCCCGGCGCCGTCCATCTCGACTGGCGAGCCGAGCTGATCGAACCCGACGAGAGCGGCGATTTGCTGCTGCTCGTCGGTCCGGACCGGATGGCGGCCGTGGCCTCGCGCCTGGGGATCGGCGACGGCACGACGGTCGTCGTCTACGACGACAGCCAGAGCCTGTTCGCGGCCCGTGCCTGGTGGAGCCTGCGCACGTACGGCGTGGAGTCGGTGCGGATCCTCGATGGCGGGTTCCCGGAGTGGGTCAGCGAGGGCCGGCCGGTCTCGAACGCGGAGGTCGTCCCGGCAGCCGCCTCGCTGACCCTGCGCGGGCCGAACCGGATGCGCCTGACGACGGCCGACGTCCGGGGCCTGCTCGGATCGCCGGACGTGACCCTGGTCGACGCGCGGGCGGCCGCCGAATACCGCGGGTTCGAGGGGAACACGCGGCGTCTCGGCCACATCCCGGGCGCCCTGAACGTGCCCGTCGGGGCCACGAGCCAGCCCGGCGGGCAGCGGCTGCGCGACGGCTCCGTGCTGCGCGACCAGCTCCACGGCTACAACGTCAGCCGCGGCCGGCGGATGGTCTGCTACGACGGGTCGGGGGTCGCGTCCGCGAAGCTCGCGTTCGTGCTCACGCTGCTGGGCCACGAGGACGTGGCGGTCTACGACGGCGGCTGGGCGGAGTGGGGCAACCGGCTCGACCTGCCGGTCGATCGCTAGGGCTCGGGCGGGCGATCCACCTCGGGCCAGGTCGTGTCGACCTCGGGCCAGGCTGACGACGGACCGGTGGCCGGGGTGGCGTCCTCGGGCCAGACCGATGACGGCGCCGATCCACTGGCCTCGGCCTCTGCGCGGCGGGCGCCGTCGGCCGCGAGCTGATCGATGCCGGCCCACGGATCGACCTCCTGGTGCGGGGCCACGATCTGGGCCAGCGACGCGGTTGATCGCGACGAGCGCGGAGGTCGACCCTGCGCCTCGCCGAGCGAGTCGGACCAGTACGTCGCCTCGGTCACCGGCAGGAACTTGCCGGTCAGCTCGGTCAGCGCGACGCGCAGGCTCCGCTCGGCGAGCAGGTGGATGTAGCCGGTCACCTTGAAGGGCGGGATCGACACGATCGCCCGCTGCTCGATCTTGTGCGTGCGCAGCTCGGGTGCGGGCTCCGCGATGGTATCGGCGACGGCGAACAGGATCGAGCCGAGATTCACCTGGGCGAAGTCGGCGCGCACGGTCTGGCCGACCGACCCGAACTCCTCGAACATGACGTCGGCGAGAACGATGAACGGGTCGTCCGCGAGGTTGAGCATGTCGGTGATCCGACGCTGGCGGGTGTCCAGGCTGCCCTTGATGACGAATGAGTTCGTGTAGAGCGTCAGGACCACCGGGGCCCCGCCGCCTGACATGGCGTCGAACATGGGCAGACCATACGCCCCCGCGGCCCCGCCCGGAAGGTCAGTCCGCCGTGGAAGGCCCGATCCTGGCGCCTGCGGTCACCAGGTGCTCGGCGCCCTCCTGGAGGCCCTCGTAGAGCGCGGTGACGGTCTCGATCGTGTCGATCTCGTCGGGCGACTTGTCCGGTCGCAGCGCGACGATGCGGGGGAAGCGCAGGCTGAACCCCGACTTGTGGCGGTTCGACCGCAGGATGACGTCGAAGCCGATCTCGACGACGACGGTCGGCTCGACCTGGCGATACCGGCCGAACCGGGCGACGGTGTGCGCCTCGAACCATCGGGTCATCTCGGCGATCTCGGCATCGGTCAGGCCGCTGTAGGCCTTGCCGATCGTGACGAGGCGGTCGTGCTCGGTGTCGCGCACCGCGAACGTGTAGTCGCTCAGCACGCCGTGGCGCTTGCCGTGACCCACCTCGACGCCGACGACGACGCAATCGATGGTCGCCAGCGCCTTCTTCATCTTCAGCCAGCCGAGGCCGCGTCGGCCGGGCGAATAGCCGCTCGCGGGGTCCTTGACCATCAGGCCCTCGTTGCGGCGTGACCGCGCATCGGTGAACGCCGCCTCCAGCGCGTCGGCATCGGCGGCGACCGAGAGGTTGGAGCGGGCGAACCGTCCGCCGGCCTCGACCGCCGGCAGCTCGAGCGCGTCGAGGCGCTGCCGGCGTTCGGTCAGCGGCGTGCGCAGCAGCGGCTCGACCGCGACGCCGTCGCCCGGCCCGAGGGCCAGCGCGTCGAACGCGACGAAGATGACCGGGACCTGGGCCTGGATCTCCGCCGACGGGGTCTTGCGTCCGAGACGCGTCTGCAGCGAGACGAACGGGAGGACGGCGCCGTCCTTCCAGGCGAGGATCTCGCCATCGAGGATGCCGTCCCAGGGCAGGGTCTCCGCGGCCACGGCGACCTCCGGGAACTGGCCGGTCACGTCGTGGAGGTCGCGCGAGAAGAGCCGGACCATCGCGCCCTGCTTGTGGAGCTGGGCCCGGATCCCGTCGTACTTGTCCTCGACCCAGACCTCGGGTCCCAGGCGCCTGACGATCTCGACGGCATCCTCGGCCGGCGAGGCGAGCATGAACTTGAGCGGATGGAACAGGGTCATCTCGGCGTGGTCGAGGTGGTCGTCACGGGCCAGCGAGGCGAGCCGGCCGATGTCGCCGGTCAGCATCCCGGCCCACTTGACGGCATCGAGCGACCGACCGAACGCCTTCGCGATCGCGGCCTCCAGCAGACCCTCGCGCAGGCCGATCCGCAGCTCGCCGCCGAGCACCTTGACGATGTACTTCGCGGTCAGCGGGTCCGAGCGGGCGAGCAGCGTGCCCGAGGATCGCGGACTTGCGGGCCGGGCCCGAGGCCGCCTCGATCGCCTCGAACGCGGCGGCCACCTCGGGGAGTGTCGGGGGCGGTCCCGCCGGCTCGTGTCCGGCGAGGGTCAGCACGTCGGCCACCGCGAGGCCCAGGTCCGAGTGCCGGTCGTAGGCCTCGCCCAGCGCGGACCGGTCGATGCCGGCGACCTCCGCGACGGTCGTGGCGATGGCCGACCAGCCGAGGCCGGCCGAGCGCTGGTCGGCTTCCGGGAACGGCCGGCCGGTCAGGAAGACGGCCGCGATCGGCAGTTCGAGGGGCGTCAGGGTGTGGAGGTAGTCGGCGAGCAGGGCGGTCTTCTCGGAGGTCCGGGTGGTCGCCGCGAGGCGCTCCGCCAGCTCGCTCCAGCGGCGCATCCGGGGATGGTATACCGTGCCGGGGCGATGGCTGATCGGACGTGGTTTCCCGAGTCGATCACCGGCTCCGAGGTGGTCCTGCGCCGCCACGTGCCGGAGAACCTGACCGCCTTCCATCGCTGGTACGCAGACCGCGAGATCGCCCGTCTCGCGCGCTACCAGGAGACCCCGATGCGGCCCGAGGAGATCGAGCGGTTCTTCACCGCGCGCGTCGTCGGGCCCGAGGCGCTCGCGATGGCCGTCCACCTGCGCGCCACCGACCGGCTGATCGGCACGTGCGCGTTCAGCCAGCTCGACGCGGACAACGGATCGGCGCTCTACCACATCACCATCGGCGAGTCCGATGCGTGGGGCAAGGGCTACGGCACGGAGGCCACCCAGCTCATGCTGGATCACGCCTTCGGGGCGATGGGCCTGCATCGGATCGCGTTGTTCGTCTTCGAGTTCAACGAGCGCGCCGTGCGCGCCTACAAGCGCTGCGGGTTCGTCATCGAGGGTCGCGCGCGCGAGTCCATCTGGCGCGACGGCCGCTGGTGGGACGAGCTGGCCATGAGCGTGCTGGAGTCGGACTGGCGGAAGCGGCGGGCGGCGGCCGAGGCCGAGGGCGGGGCCACCCCGACGAAGCCCGCCGAAGGGACGACCAGCATCCCGGTCCTGCCGGTGCCGACGGGCGCCGCGAGTCCGCCGGGCACGTCCGACCGGCTGCGCCGGGTCATCGAGCGGCTGCGATGACGACCGAGACCGTCGCCGCCGACGCCGCCCGTGCCGAGGTCCGCGAGCTGATCGCGGCCAAGGGCCACGCGGTCGACAACGCCCGGGCGGCCGTCGCCCGGCTGGAGGCGGCCTTCGCCGCCGGCGACCTGGAACGGACGCCGTCGATGGACCAGTTCCTGGCCGACCTCATGCAGGCCCTCGAGCAGGACGACGGCCAGAAGCTCGGCGGCAAGAGCGCCGAGGCCTCGCGCTTCATCCTGCGCGCCGTCGACCGCGAGCTCGACAACGCCTGACGGCCCCGACCGACGCATCGAGGGGCTTGACTCTCGGGTGACCCGAGGGTCCACGATGGCCGCATGGACGACGACCTGCTCTCCATCGGACGGTTCGCCCGGCTCGCCGGGCTGAGCGTCGGGGCGCTCCGGCACTACGACGAGCTCGACCTGCTGCGGCCGGCCGAGATCGACGCGTCCACCGGCTACCGACGCTACCGGACGAGCCAGCTCGACGATGCCCGCACGATCGCGCGCCTTCGCGAGCTGGAGGTCCCGCTCGAGGAGATCCGCGACGTGCTCGCCGCGGACGACCCGGCCGAGCGTGCCCGGCGGCTCGACGTCCATCGCGCCCGGATCGAGGCGCGGACCTATCGACTCCAACGCGTCCTGCACCACGTGCAGGGCGTCGTCGAACGGAAGGAGCCCATCGTGACGAAGCCACCCGGTCCGCCGGAGCTCGACCAGGCGACCCGCCGCGCGCTGGCCGCCGGCCTGTTCAACCACACCTGGACGCTGCTCGAGACGCACCCCCGGACGCCGGCCCAGGACGACGAGATGATCCATGCCGCGCACGCGTCGCGGTACCACTGGGGCGAGATCGCCGACGACGTCCACCTCGCGCGCGGCGAGTGGCAGTGCGCCCGGGTCTACTCGGTCCTCGGCCGCGTCGAGCCGGCGCTCTGGCACGCCCGCCGGTGCGTCGAGCTGGCCGAGGCCGACCCGGGCCGCGAGGACTGGGACCTGCCGGCCGCCTACGAGGCGATGGCCCGCGCGCTCCATGTCGCCGGCGACGCGGCGGCGCGGCCGAGTGGAAGGCGAAGGCGCACCGAGGCGCTCGCGGCGGTCGCCGACGCGGAGGACCGGACGATGATCGAGCAGGACCTCGCGAGCCTGCCGTGACCGTCCCGCGCCCGTAGACTACGGGGCCTTCCCCTCGTCACCCCGGAGGCCCCGATCCCATGACCGACCTGAAGCTCGGCATCCTGCTCTGGAACCAGGCGACCTCCTGGGCCGAGTACCGGGCTGCCGCCACGTTGGTGGATCGCCTCGGGTACGACCACCTGTGGGCGTGGGACCACCTCTACGCGATCTTCGGCGACCCGTACCAGCCGATCTTCGAGGGCTGGTCGACGCTCGCCGCGATGGCGCCACAGACCGAACGGACGCGGCTCGGGCTGCTGGTCGGGGCCAACACCTTCCGCAACCCGGGCGTCGTCGCCAAGACCGCCGCGACGCTCGACCACATCAGTGGCGGCCGGGCCATCCTGGGCATCGGCGGCGCCTGGATGGAGCCGGAGCATCGGGCGCACGGCATCGAGTTCGGCACGGGCTTCGGCCAGCGCCTGGACTGGCTCGACGAGTCGGTCGGGGCGATGCGCGCGCTCCTCGACGGCCAGCACGTGACGTCCGAGCCCGGCGGCCACTACGCCTTCGACGACCTGCGTCCACGCCCCGCTGCCCGTCCAGAAGCGGCTCCCGATCATGATCGGCGGCTCGGGCGAGAAGAAGACGCTGCGGACCGTGGCGAAGTACGCGGACATGTGGAACGCGATGGGCCCGCTGGACCTGATGGCGCACAAGGTCGAGGTGCTCCAGGGCCACTGCGACGCGGTGGGTCGTGACATCAGCGAGATCGAGTTCACCCTCGGGGTGAAGCTGACCATCCGCGACACGGAGGCCGAGGCCGACCGCGTCTGGAAGGCGGCGATGGAGCACAACAAGACGCCGCTCTCCGACCTCGAGGGCGACACGACCTTCTGGAACGGCACGGTGGAGCAGATCGCGGAGCGGCTCCTGCCGTACGTCGGGCTCGGCTTCCGGACCGTCATCTCCGAGCAGCCCGCGCCGTACGACGTCGAGACGCTCGAGCGCTTCATCGGCGAGGTCAAGCCGCTCGTCGAGCGGGGCTGAGGGATCGGCCGGGTCATGACGATCGGACCGCCCCGGTGAGTGCGACCGCCGCGACCGTCGAATTCGAGCACGTCACCAAGCGCTACGACGCGCGGGCCAAGGACACCCCGGGCGCGGTCAACGACCTCTCGCTCACGGTCCCGGCCGGCAAGATCTGCGTGCTCGTCGGGCCGTCCGGCTGCGGCAAGACGACCTCGCTCAAGATGGTCAACCGGCTCATCGAGCCGTCCGGCGGCCGCATCCTCATCGACGGCGTCGATGCCGCGACCCGCGATGTCGACGAGCTCCGTCGCGGGATCGGCTACGTCATCCAGCAGGTCGGGCTGTTCCCGCACCAGACGATCGGCGTGAACGTCGCGGTCGTGCCGAGCCTGCTCGGCTGGTCAGAGGCCCGTCGCAAGGAGCGATCCGACGAGCTCCTGGCGCTGGTCGGGCTCGACCCGGTCCGCTACCGCGATCGCTACCCGAGCCAGCTCTCGGGCGGCGAACGCCAGCGCGTCGGCGTCGCCCGGGCCCTCGCCGCGGACCCGCCGATCATGCTCATGGACGAGCCGTTCGGGGCCGTGGACCCGGTCGTCCGCGAGCGACTCCAGAACGAGTTCCTGCGGCTCCAGGAGGAACTCGCGAAGACCATCCTGTTCGTCACCCACGACATCGACGAGGCGATCAAGATGGGCGACCTCGTCGCGGTCATGCAGGTGGGCGGCATCCTCGCCCAGTTCGGGCCGCCGGCCGACATCCTGGCCGCCCCCGCGAACGAATTCGTCGCCCGGTTCGTCGGCACCGATCGCGGCCTGAAGCGCCTGTCGCTGCGGCGCGTCGAGCGAGCTCGAGCTGCGGCCGGCCGTCCTCGCCCGACCGGGACAGGACGTCGCCGACGTCCGGGCCCGGATGTCTCCCGAGGCGTTCCCATCGATCCTGCTCGTCGACGAACTGGACCGCCCGATCGGCTGGATCGACCCGGCCGACCTGCCGGCCAGCGGGCCGATCCCGGAATCGCTGGCCGAGGCGATGTCGCCGCTGCTCGACAGGCGCACGACGCTCCACGACGCGCTCTCGATGCTCCTCGATGCCGACGTCCAGGCCGGCATCGTCACCGACCGGACCGGCGCGGTCCGCGGGATCGTCACCGTCGACCAGATCGCCGAGCTGATGCGCGACACCGCCGACCCGCAGGTCCGTCGCGCTCGCGGTGGCGGCCGCGGAGGCGCCGGCCGAGGACGCCCCGCCGGACGAGACCGACGCTCCGGTCGTGGCGGAGGCACCCGTCGCGGACGCCGCCCGATGACGATCGACTGGGCGTGGGTCGCCGACCATCTCGACGAGCTGTTCTTCCGGACCGTGCAGCACCTGGTCTTCACGGCGATCGCGGTGGCGATCGGGTTCGCGATCTCGTTCGGCCTGGCGATCTGGTCGGTGCGGCGCCGGTCGGTGTACGGCCCGATCATCGCCCTCACGGGCGTCGCCTACACGATCCCGAGCCTGGCGATGGTCGCGCTGCTGGTCCCGATCACCGGCCTATCGAGTCATGACCGCCGAGGTCCCGCTCATCCTCTACACGCTGCTGATCTTCGTCCGGAACATGGTCGCGGGCTTCGACACCGTGCCGCGCGACGTCCTCGAGGCGGCCGACGGGATGGGCTTCCCGCGCAACCGGCGCCTGCGGCGGATCGAGCTGCCGCTGGCCATCCCGCTGATCGTCGTCGGCGTCCGCCTCGCCACGCGTCTCGACGATCGGCCTGGTCACCATCACGGGCATCCTCGGCGACCGATTCGGCGGACTCGGGTTCTTCATCTTCGAGGGCTATCGCCACACGCTTCCCGACCGAGATCCTGATGGGGGCCGTGCCGTCGATCATCCTCGCGGTCGGGGCCGACCTGCTCCTGGTCCGGTTCGAGCGTCGTCTCACGCCGTGGTTCGCGCCGGAGCGTGACCGGCGCCCGCCGAGCGACGGCCTGATGGAGCTCGTCAGCGAGACCGTCGCGTGGCTGACGGATCCGGCGAACTGGTCCGGGCCCGGGAGCATCCCCGTGCGGCTCCTTCGAGCACGTCGCGCTGTCCGGGGCATCGCTCCTGATCGCCATCGCGGTCGCCCTGCCCGATCGGTCTCTGGACGGGCCACACGCGCCGCGGGATGGCCTTCGCGGCGAACCTCGCCAACCTCGGCCGCGCGCTGCCGTCGCTCGCGGTCATCGCGCTCGTCCTGCCGATCACCGCGGCGATCGATCCGGAGCTCGGGTTCAAGATCTATCCGGCCGTCATCGCGATGGTCGTCCTGGCGATCCCGCCGATCCTCGTGAACGCGCAGGCCGGGATCGCGGGCGTCGACCCCGACCTGGTCGAGGCGGGCCGGGCGATGGGGATGCGCGGCGACCAGCTCGTCCGGCGGCTGGAGATCCCGGTCGGCTTGCCGGTCATCCTGGGCGGCGTCCGGTCCGCGGCATTCCAGGTCGTCGCGACGCTGACCCTCGCGGCGATCTTCGGCGGGCCCGGACTCGGACGCTTCCTCGTCGAGGGCATCGCCCAGCAGGACGACGGCATGATCGTTCGGCGGCGTGGTCCTCGTGGCGGCCCTGTCGCTGGTGACCGAGGGCGCCTTCGTTCTGCTGCAGCGAGTCGCCGTCTCGCCCGGCCTCCGGACCCAGACCGCCCGCTACGACACGCTCGTGCCGACCCCCGAACGACATGATGAAGGCGGCACCGGCCGACTGATCCTCGAATGCCACTGAACCAGACACCGGGTTGTCACGTATCCCGTGCTAAGGTCGGGTCGGTTCGCGCGCCCAGCGCGAGGAGATAGGAGGAGACCCATGCGGTTGTCCCGCGTTCTTGCTCTCGGGGCGTCGGTGCTGGTGCTGTTCGGCGCCTGCTCGACGGGTGGGAGCAAGGCTGCCATCAAGATCGGTTCCGACGGGTTCGATGAAGCCAAGGTCGTCGCCGAAGTCTATGCCCAGGTCCTCGAGGCCAACGGGTACACCGTGGACCGGGCCGGGATCGGCCTCGGGGACGCGCAAGGTCACTGCCGCTGCCATCGAGAGCGGACAGATCGACCTGAAGCCCGAGTATCTCGGCGGGGGTCTGGCGTACTACGCGCCCGGCACCACGACGACGAACTCGGACACCAACGCGAAGCTGCTCGCGGACGCCTTGAAGGCGAAGGCGATCTCGGTCCTCGCGTACACACCCGGCCAGGACACGAACGCGTTCGTGGTCCGCAAGGAGACGGCCGACCAGTACAAGCTCACCAAGATGAGCGACCTCACGGCCGTCCAGAACGACCTCAAGTGGGCGCTCGCGACGGACTGCCCGACGAACCCCGTCTGCGCGGCCGCTCTCAAGACGGCCTACGGGCTCGAGCCGACCAACGTCACTCTCCTGGATGCCTGCAGCGGTCCGATGGCCGATGCGCTCCTCCAGAAGACCGTCGACGTGGCCGAGCTCTGCTCGACCGGCCCCGAGATCATCGTCAACGGCTGGGTCCGGCTCGAGGATGACAAGGGCACGCAGCCGGCCGAGAACGTCGCGCCGATCGTCCGCGACGACTACCTCGCCAAGGTCGACAAGGCCGCCTTCTCGAAGCTCCTCGACGACGTGTCGAAGAAGATCGACACGGCGACCCTGGCCGACCTGTACAAGCAGGTCGCGGTCGACAAGAAGGACCTGGCCGCCGTGGCCAAGGCCTGGCTCACCGCCCAGGGCATCGTCAAGTAGGCCCGGGTCGGACGCGGGTCCGGCCCTCGCACACCTCGAACCCCCGGCTCAGGCCGGGGGTTCGTCGATTCCGGGGGCCTCGACTGCGGCCGTCGCTGCCGCATCGGCCGACGCCGCCGCGGCCGCGGCGGACCGACGGCGCAACGCGACGATCGCCACGACGCCGCCGATCGACGTGACCAGCAGGATCATCGCGTGGATGAGGATGGCCATCGCGAACGCCGCGTCCCGGTCGATGCCGAGGGCGTCGGCGATGGCGACGGCGGTCAATTCGAACGTGCCGACGTAGCCGGGACCGGACGGGACGATCGAGGCGAGCGCCACGCCGCTCCCGATGAGCGCCCCCTGGGCCACGGTCAGCTCGATGCCGACCGCCTGGCCGCCGGCGAGGAACGTGATCGTCGAGGCGGTCCACGCGGCCAGGCTGAGGATCGACGGCGCCGGTCATCGTCCGCGGCCGGCTGGCCACCGAGAGACCGTCCTGCAGGCGCCGGCCGAGCTCGATGACCTTCGGCCAGCGCTCGATGAACCGCGTGACCCGTGCGGCGCCGGGCAGGCGATGCGCGACGACGCCGAGCGCCAGCCCGATGCACAGCAGCGTCACGAAGGCCGCGCCCAGCAGGACCGCGCTCGTGATGAACCCGCGGACACCCAGGACCAGGACCGACACGGCCGCGATGATCACGACCATGACGGTGTCCACGATGCGCTCGACCGCGACCGTGCCCAGGACCGTCGTGCGGCTCAGGCCCTCGCCCTCGCCCAGCGCGTGCGTGCGGACGAGCTCCCCGAGGCGCGCCGGCAGGATGTTGTTGGCGAGGTATCCCTGGTAGGTGTAGCCGAGGACCCGGCCGTAGGGGACCACGGCGATCGGGGCCAGCAGGACGCGCCATCGGGCCGCCCGGGCGCCCACGTCGACCAGCACCGCCACGAGCATGACGCCGATCCAGGCGGGGGCCGCGGTCCGGAGCACCTCCCCCGCCTTGGCAAGGTCGACCGAGCCCAGCACGATGTAGATCGACACGACGCTGATCGCGATGCCCAGCGCGCCCCGGAGCAGGGTCTGCGAACTGATCCTCACGCGGTCGTCGGTCCCACCGTCAGTCGACGCGGTCGCGGGTCAGCAGCTTCGGGGAGCGCCGGACGCGCCACCGATGGAGCGTGTATCGGGCGACCACCCGAAGCGTCGAGAGGCCGTAGACGACGCTGCGCCTGAAGCCCACCGACGAGGCCTCCTCGAAGTAGCGCGTGGGCACGGCGATCTCGCCGATCCGGCCGGCCATCCCGGCCGCCACGACCTGGGCGACCAGCTCCTGGTCGAAGACGAAGTCGTCGCTGTTGAGCTTGTACGGGATCGTCTCGAGAAGGTGCCGGCTGTAGGCCCGCAGCCCGGTGTGGTACTCGGACAGGTGCAGGCCGAACGCCCGGTTCTCGAGGCCGGTCAGGAACCGGTTCGAGAGGTACTTCCAGCGGGGCATCCCGCCGGCCAGCGGGTCGCCGAGGAACCGGCTGCCGAGCATCAGGTCGCGCTCGCCCGCGGCGATCGGCGCGATGAGCGCAGGGATCCGCGTGGCGTCGTACTGGTAGTCGGGATGGAGCATGACCACGATGTCGGCCTCGGCCGCGAGGGCCGCGTCATAGCACGTCTTCTGGTTGCCGCCATAGCCGCGGTTCTGGCTGTGGATGATGACGTCGAGCCCGAGCTGCCTGGCGATCTCGACCGTCTGGTCCCGCGAGACGTCGTCGACGAGGATGATCCGGTCGACGAGGTCGTGGGCGATGTCGGCGTAGGTGCGCTCCAGCGTCCGCGCCGCGTTGTAGGCGGGCATCACGATGACGACGCGCGGTTCACCGGCCCGGCCGGCCGCGTCGGGCAACCCAGGGGGTCGATCGGGCGAATCCACGACCGAAGGGTACCGTAGCGAACCACGCACTCTCAGGTCCCCGATGGTCCCGGTCCGGCGTCCGCCGAACCCTCGCGACGATGTGGGACCATACGGCCTCACCCTCTCGAGGTCACCGCAGTGTTCGAACGACTCTTCGGCTCCGGCGAGCAGGATCCCGCCGCCGCCGCGCGCATCCCGCCGGGCCAGTACAAGACCGAGAAGTTCCCGGTCCTCCACTACGGCTCCGTGCCGCACGTCGACCTGGCCACCTGGGACTTCAAGGTGTGGGGCGAGGTCGATTCGCCCTTCACGCTGACCTGGGACCAGTTCAAGGCACTGCCCCGCAAGACGATCCACACCGACATCCACTGCGTGACCCGCTGGACCAAGCTCGACACGGACTGGGAGGGGGTCGCGATCCAGACCATCCTCGAGATGGCCGCGGTCCGGCCGTCGGCGACCCACGTGGTCTCGCACGCCGAGCAGGGCTACACCGCGAACGTGCCGCTCTCGGTCCTCGATGACGACGACGTCATCCTCGCCGACACGTTCGGCGGCCAGCCGCTCGAGGCCGAGCACGGCTACCCGCTGCGTCTCGTCATCCCGAAGCGCTACTTCTGGAAGAGCAGCAAGTGGATCCGTGGCCTGGAGTTCCTCGACCACGACCAGCTCGGCTTCTGGGAGCGCTACGGCTACAACAACGACGCCGATCCGTGGAAGGAAGAGCGCTTCAGCGAGTAGCTAGCTGCGGCGGGCGCCACCCATCAGGCGGGGGTCGGGCGAGAAGATGCGCAGCCGGCCGCTCAGCAGCATCAGCTCGCGGTCGAGGAGGCGGACCAGGTTCTCGAGGCGCTCGACGGTGGTCGATGCCTCCAACAGCGCCTGTCGCCGTGGCAGCTCGACCTCGACGATGCCGGAGAGCAGGTAGGACAGGACGGTCGGGTCGTCGGGGATCTTCAGGTCGCGCGCGCTGAGCGTCTCGTCCCCGATCTCGGTCTCCTCCTCGGGCTCGAGGGTGGCGGCGCCGGCGCCGCGCGTCTCGCCGGCCTCGGCCGCGTCGTCCGGGTCATCGTCGTCCTCGGCGCCGATGGTCTCGAGCTCGACCCGGATGTCGAGGACCTCCGCCGTCTCGCCCTCGCGCGCCCGCATGAGCTCGAGATACCGCACGAACCGGCTGATCGCGGTCTCGGCCAGGCGCTCGGCTCGCGGCTCGTCGCCGACCTCATCCTCGAGCGGGGTCACCTCGGCGACCAGGTACGGCTCGGTGCCCGCGTCGACCGAGTCGATCGTGAACCGCCCGGTCCCGGCTGCCAGCAGGTCGTAGCGGCCGTCGGGGTAGCGTCCGGCCCGGCGGATCTCAGCGAACGCCCCGACTCCCGCGAGGGCCATGACGCTGCGGTCACCGACCTCGCGGCCATCGCGGATCAGCACGACCCCGAACGGCGTGCCGCGGTCCAGGCAGTGACGGGTCAGGGCGCGGTAGCGCTCCTCGAAGATGTGCAGCGGGACGACGATCCCGGGGCAGAGGACCGTGTGCAGCGGGAAGAGCGGGATATCCATCGGCTCAGGACCGCGAACTCGCGCGACGACCCGGTGCCATCGCGTCCGAACCGAGTCTAGCCGCCGCCCCGGAACCTAGCCGGCGCCAGGCTCGAGGCTGACGGGCCCGATCGTCGGCCGACGAACGGTCCGGGCCTGATCCGTCCACGTCCGGTCCCGGGCGGTCGCGCCATCGGGCCTGCCGGCGAAGACGTGGTGGCGGCCCTTGCCGAGGGCCTTGGCCTGATACATCGCGACGTCCGCGGCCCCCAGCAGGTCGTCGACCCCGCTCATGGTCGGGGCGTCGATCGCGATGCCGATGCTCGCGCTGACCTCGACCGGTGTGTCCGCCACCGACAGTGGCGCCTGGATCGTCTCGAGCAGCCGTTCGGCGACACGGGTCGCGTAGCCGAGATCGTCGATGTCGAGCAGCAGGATGCCGAACTCGTCGCCGCCGAGACGCGCGGCCAGGTCCTCGGAACGGAGGCCGGCCCGGATCCGCGCGGCGACAGCGACCAGGAGCTCGTCGCCGGCCACGTGGCCGAGGCTGTCATTGACGGTCTTGAAGTCGTCGAGGTCGAGGAACAGGGCGGCGATCGATCCGTGCCGCTCCCGCGCGGCCAGCGCGGTCTCGGCTCGCGCGACGAACCGGCGCCGGTTGACGAGGCCGGTCAGCGGGTCGTGGAAGGCCTGGTAGCTGAGCTGGTCCTCGAGCGTCTGGCGCTTCGCCACGTCGCGGGCGAGGATGCCGACCAGCCCGTACAGGCGGGCCAGGACGAGGAGCGAGAGGAGGGCGGTCCCGGTGGCGATGACGGCCAGACCGCCGTCGGCCCCCGGGCCGATGGTCACGAGCACCGGGCCGGTCACCATCGCGGCCGCGAGGCAGATCATCCGGACGGGCCCGAGCCACGTGACGGCGACCGGCTGCGGATCGGTCAGGCGGCGCATCGACGGGTGGGCGACCGCGACACCGAACAGGATGTAGGCGATGAGGTAGATGTAGTCGAGCGCGCCGCCGCTCTCGTACGTCCCGGCCAGGTTCTGGAGCGCGTAGATCTGGTCAGCGACCAGCAACGCGATGAGGCTGACGGCGAGCATCCCGAACGACGAGGTCCGGGCGCCCGGCGTCGTGAGCAGGCCCATCGCGACCCCGATGAGGAGGAGATCCGCGATCGGATAGGCGAGGCTGATCGCCAGCGACAGGGGGTCAAGATCGGTGCCGACGAGCTGCGGCTGGATGAAGAACGTCCAGGACAGGGTCGCGCAGGCGGTCGTCAGGATGGCGGCGTCGAGGATGCCGCCGCGATCGCCGCCGCCGAGCCGGCGCCGGATGAGCAGCAGGAGGCCGAGCGCGATGAACGGGTAGCCCGCGAGATACAGCGCGTCGGCCATCGACGGGAACGGGTCCTCGCCGATCGCCTCGTACCAGTTCCACAGGATGTCGCCGGCCACGAACAGGCCCTGGCCCACCGCCATCAGCAGCCAGGGGAGGCGCCGGTCGGGCTTGTTCTTCCAGATCCCGATCAGGGCGACGAGGACGGCCGAGCCGCCGATGATGTCGTAGAAGGAGTTCTGGACCATGCTCCCGGTCTCCAGGAGCGAGTGCACGACGAGCGCGGCAGCACCGACGGCGAAGAACGCCGCCCAGAGAGGGACGCGGGAGAGCGACGAAGGGTTTTTCGGCATGGTCGGAACCGTTCAAAGGGTCCGTCGGGAGGCTCTGCCCGGCCCATGGGTCGACAGTACCGGTAGAACGGTGGCGATGGTCCGACGATGGATGCGAAGAAGCCGCCGGTGCGGGCCGGCGGCTTCGAGTGCTCGAGAGTCGGTCGGGCTCGCCGACCGGTCAGGTCAGTGGGCGCAGGAGCGCGCGGAGCCCTCGTCGTCGGCGGTCCGGAAGCTGGATCCACAACCGCACGCGGCGACCGCATTGGGGTTGTTGACCGTGAACCCGGCACCCATCAGCGTGTCGACGTAGTCGATCTGCGAGCCCTTCAGCAGGTCCACGCTGTTGCCATCGACATAGACCTTGATGCCGCTGGCGTCGAGGATCTTGTCCTCCGGCGTCGGCGCGTCCTCGAGCATCATCCCGTAGCGAAAGCCGGAGCACCCACCGGAGTAGACGTACACGCGCAGGCCGATGGCCGGGTTGGTCTCTTCCTTGGTCAGCTCGCGCAGCTTGCTCACTGCGGCGTCACTGAGGGACACGACCGTCGGCTGCTGATCGATCATGCGTCTCGTCTCCGTGGTCTGCGAATGATGGTCGAGCTCGCGAACGGGCTCCCGAGTGCTATGTGCATCGTACGCACGAGCGCGGGTTTCGACAAGCACCCGCGCCGAAACTCACGGGCGCCGGCCGCGGAACGAAGGTCCGGGGGCCCCGCGACTAGACTGACGCATGCTCCGGACGGGCCTCGCCGCCATCCTCCTGGTGCTGCTGATCCCGATGGTGGTGGCGGCGAACACGTCGTTCTGGGCGCTTCGGACGGTGCTCGACTCCGCGACGTTCTCGACGACGGTCGGACGCGCGCTGGACACGCCGGCGCTCGAGCGACTCGTCGCGACGGTCGCTCGCGGACGGCGTCGTCGACCGGGTCGAGCAGGCCGCCGAACGGCGCCGGTTTCCATGGATCTCGCCAAACGCCTCCTCGCCGTCCGCGTCGGCGTGCCGGCGGATGCAACTGACGTGGCGTTGCGAGCCGCCCTCAGCGATCGGATCCTCGACGCGATGAGCGACCCGGGCGTCGAACAGGTTCGCGACGAGGTCGTGAGCGCTGTCCATGGCGAGATCGTCGATGCCGCCGAGGGACGAGCTCGGGACTGGTCGACGGTCCGTGGCAGCAAGGTCGTCCTCGACACGGCGGGCGTGCTGGATCGCATCGAGGCGGCGGCCGACCCGCGCGTCGCCGCCCTGGTCGACGAGCGTGCCGAACGTCCTCGCCGGCCCCGATCGTGATCGCCCGGGTCGCAGGAGCTCGAGCCGGTCCAGGAAGCCCTCCGGCTCATGCGAGCGCTCCAACTCGTGCTGCCGCTCGTGGCCGTGACCGCGGCGCTCGTCGTGGTCGTTCTGGCGCACCGGCGGGCGCGCGCGCTCGGGATCGTCGGGTTCGCGATCGCCGTGGCTGGCGCCGCTCACTCTTCGTGCTGTGGCTGGCCGGACGGTACATCGCGAGCGTGCCCGACTCGGCGGTCGCGCGACAGCTGACCGCGGAGGTCTACGACGCGTTCCTGAGCCTGCTGATCGTGCAGGCGACGCTCCTGATCGCGGTCGGGCTCGTCCTGGCTGTCCTTTCGTGGCTCCTCGCACGCAGAGGGCGACGACGGGCCACCGCCCGGATGCTCGGCCCGCGCTGACCGTCCCCCGGCGCTACCCGTCGAGGCGCTCGACGACCGTCGCGATCCCCTGCCCCACCCCGATGCACATCGTCGCGAGGCCGTACCGGCCGCCGGTCCGCCGCAACTCGTGGGTGAGCATCGTGATGAGCCGGCCGCCGCTCATCCCGAGCGGGTGACCGAGCGCGATCGCCCCGCCGTTCACGTTGACCTTCGCGGGGTCGAGGCCGAGCTCGTCGATGCACACGAGCGACTGCGACGCGAACGCCTCGTTGAGCTCGACCAGGTCGAGATCCGCGACCGCGATCCCGGCACGCTCGAGCGCCTTGCGCGACGCAGGCACGGGCCCGACCCCCATGATCGCGGGGTCGACGCCGGCGACGGCCGTGGACACGACCCGGGCCATCGGCTTCAGGCCGAGCGCCCGGGCCCGCTCCGCCTCGACCAGCAGCACGGCGGACGCCCCGTCGTTGATGCCCGAGCTGTTGCCGGCGGTGACCGAGCCGTCCTCGGTCCGGAAGGCCGGGCGCAGCCTGGCCAGCGCCTCGATGCTCGTGTCCGCACGCGGATGCTCGTCGCGGGCGACGACCGTCGTCTCGCCCTTCCGGCCGGTCACCTCGACCGGGACGATCTGGTCGTCGAACCGGCCGGCCTCGATGGCGGCGATCGCGCGTTGATGACTCTCGAGCGCGAACGCGTCCTGCCGTTCGCGGCTGACGCCCCACCGCTGGGCGACGTTCTCGGCCGTCTCGCCCATCGAATACGGGTAGTGCCTCTCGGCCAATCGCGGGTTGACGAACCGCCAGCCGAGCGTGGTGTCGACCGCCTCGCGTGGGCCGCGTTCCCATGCCGTGTCCGCCTTGAGCGTGACGTAGGGCGAGCGCGTCATCGACTCGACGCCACCGCCGATGAAGACGTCGCCGTCGCCCACCGCGATGGCATGGGCTGCCGTGTTGACGGCCTGCAGCCCGGAGCCGCACAGGCGGTTGACGGTCAGCCCGCCGACCTCGATCGGGAAATCGGCGAGGAGGAGCGCCATCCTGGCCACGTCGCGGTTGTCCTCGCCGGCCTGGTTGGCGCACCCGAGGATGACGTCCTCGACGAGCGCCGGCGTCCACGCCCGCCCGGTCGACGACGGCACGCAACACGAGCGCGGCGAGGTCGTCCGGCCGGACGCTCGCGAGCGCGCCGCCGTAGCGTCCGATCGGCGTGCGGACGGCCTCGACGATCCACGCCTCGCGGACGGATCGGCCGGTGTCTCGACTCACGACGCCGATGGTAGGGCGCGGGGACGGCCCCTGCCCGGGCGCGTCGGACTACGGGAGGGCCGAGACGAGCTCCTCGGCGTCCTTGGCGCTGTCGGCGGTGATGATGATCGCGCCGTCACCCTTGATCCACGAGTAGCCGAACTTGGCCGGGTTCGACGTGTAGACGTCCTTGCCGGCGACCGAGACCTTGGTGTAGGTGATCCCCGCCTTGGCGGCCTCCGACTGCAGGAGCTCCCGGAGCTTGCCCTCGTCGGCGCCATTGATCTTGATGATGGTCACGGAGCACCCGGGCTTGGTCGAGAAGGCGGCCGCGGCGCTGACGTCCGAGAAGGACTTGCCCAGCGCCTGCAGGATCCCGGGCCACAACTCGTTCTCGCCGGTGGCTTCCTTGCCCTTGAGGCTCAGCTTCTGGACCGTCGCGCCGCAGATCTTGTCGGGGATGACCGCCTCGAGCTCCTTGTCGTCGCTCGGGAACGCGAAGCTCGGGATCGGCTCGCTGGCGGCCGCCTCGCTCGGCGCGCGCTTCGCTCGGTGCCGCCGCGCTGGGTGCGGCCGCCGTCGCGGCGGTCGATGGGGCCGCGGCGGACGACCCCGAGGACGGGGCGGTCGAGCCGCCCGCTGTGCCGCTGCAGCCGATCAGGGCCACGAGGGCCACGGCCATGAGTCCCCCACCGATCATCCTGTCGCGCATGTCGACACCCCTTCGAGCACGAGCTCTCGTCGACCCGACGGGATGGGTCGACGGGCGCAGGATAGTCGCGGGGGCGTCTAGCGGCGTTCGAGGTCCAGGAGGGCCGGGGCCGGGGCGAATCGCGGACCACGGCCGGCGTAGCTCCCGAGTCGATCGAGGACGATCGCCGGGCCACCCATCAGGCTCGCTCGCTCGAATGGACCCATCGGGTGGCTCGCCCCGAGGCGCAGGGCGAGGTCGATGTCCGGCGCCGTCGCGACGCCGTCGCCGAGCGCCCGATACGCCTCGTCGATGATCGCGATCTCGGTCCGCTCGACGACCGCGGCGGCGGCGTCGGCGCCGTGCCGTGTCGGCCGCCGGCCTGCCGCGTCCGGTCGATGGGATAGAAGCCCGAGCCGGTCTTGCGGCCGAGGCGCCCGGCCGCCACGAGCCGCGCCTGGAGGGCCGACGGCCGGAACCGGTCCGCGAGGGGATCGTCGGCCGCGAGCGCCGCATCGTGCAGCGCGGTGCTGACCGCCAGGTTCACGTCGAGACCGATGAGGTCCATCAGCTCGAACGGCCCCATCGGGTAGCCGGCGGTCCTGCGTCGCCAGGTCGATCGCCTCGACCGTCGCTTCGTCGGCCTCCAGCGCGGCGAGTGGCTCGAGCGTGAAGGCCCGGTTGACGCGATTGACGATGAAGCCCGGGGCGTCGGCCGACCGGACCGGCGTCCGGCCCCACCGCTGCATCAGCGAGTCGAGGCGCGCGATCGTGGACTCGGACGTGGCCGGCGCGCCGACGACCTCGACGAGGCGCATGAGCGGGGCCGGGTTGAAGAAGTGCAGGCCGGCGACCCGCCCGGGCCGCCGTGTGGCAGCCCCGATCGCCGCGACCGACAGCGCGCTCGTGTTGGTCGCGAGGATCGTCTCGGGTGGCGCCGCCTCGTCGAGGACCGGAAGATCGAGCGCTTCGTCGGCAGGTCCTCGATGGCGGCCTCGATGACCACCTGCGAGTGCCCGGCGAGATCGTCGAGCCCGGCCACGACCCGCAGGCGTGCGACGCGCCCATCGACCCAGTCGTCGATCGCGTCGGCGTCCAGGTCCAGCCGCGCCGCCCGCCGGGCGAGGCCCTCGCGGATCCGCGCGACGGCGACGTCCCCGGCAGCCGGATCGGCGTCGTACAGCCGGACGTCGTGGCCGGCCTCGAGCGCGAGCTGGGCGATGCCCGACCCCATCGTCCCCGCGCCGACGACGCCGACCGAGCGGATCGGCTCCTCCACCGTCAGATCGGCTTGATGGCTTCGAACGGCTGGCGGCACTCCCGGCAGTAGTAGAGCGAGCGGCACTGGGTCGGTCCGAACAGGTTGTCCATCACGACCTGCCCCGAGCCGCACAAGGGACACTGGACGTCGCCCGTCGGCGAGGGCGGCGCGATCCCGGCGGCGGCGAGGGCCGCCCGCCCGGCCGGCGTGATGCGTTCCGAGGTCCAGGGCGGCGCGAACGGCGAGGCCACCCGGACCGGGCGCCCGAACGCGCCCAGGCGTTCGGTGACGGCCGCCGCGATCAGCGCGAGCGCCGGGCAGCCGATGAACGTCGGGAGGATCTCGACATCGATGGCGTCGGGGGAGACGGCGACGTCGCCGACCATCCCGAGATCGACGATCGAGACCATCGGCAGCTCCGGGATCCATGACCTCCGCGAGGGCCGACCGGACCGAGGCTTCGTCGGCTCGGGGCGCAGCCGGGCTGCCCACGCCCGCGCGTGCCCGGGCGATCGTGACGTGGGTCGCGGCCTCGCTCACCAGGTCGCTCCCGGGTCGCTGCGGCGCACGCTCGTGAACTCGCCCCACAACCAGCGGAACGCCTCGCCGTGGCCTTCGCGGCCGTCGATCGGCGCGCCGGACCCCGATGGGATCGGCAGGTCGAGGGCTCGCATCGTCGGCGTGATCGCCTCCAGCCAGCACGCCTCCAGCTCGCGCATCGGCGAGGCGAGGATGCCCGCCGCGACCAGTGCCGGCTCGCCGGGGAGTGGCGTGAAGACCGTGCGCGGCGTCGGGGGCCAGCGTCGCGAGCGCGTCGATCAGCCGGCGGCGCGACTCGCCCCCGGCCCGGGCCAGCCGGTCGAACCAGATCGCGATGTGCATCGCGTGGTAGCGCTCCTCGCGGACCAGCTTGCCGACCAGCTCGGCCAGCGGCGCCCAGGTGCACGAGCCCAGTGCCTCGAGGCGGATCGCATCGGCCGTCTCGTAGAGGTAGCGCCGGGCGATCGTCATCGCCCAGTCGCCGCGGCCGTGATCGAGCAGGCGGGCGTGGCGGTAGGCGTCCGGCTCGCGGTCGTAGGCGATCGCATCGGCGTCGCCGCCGGTGAGCCCGGCCAGCAGGCCGTAGAGCGCCGCGGCATGACCCAGCTCGTCCTGGGCGAGCGAGCTCATCGCCACGTCCTCCTCGAGGAGCGGCGCGATGCCCGTCCACTCGGAGTCGCTGAAGCCGATCACGAACTCGTCGTCCGCCATCGAGAGGAGCAGCGCCTCGAGCGCCGCGGTCGCCGGAGGCGTCGCCACGCTCATCGCGGCCGGGCCTTCGGCTTGGCCTGGCCGGCCGCCTCGCGGGCGGCGGCGAGCTTGTCGCGCATCACGTAGCCGCCGGGCTTCTTGAACGAGCGGTCGAGCGGCGGCTGGAGCAGGTCCTGGTCGACGAGGTCGATGACGTCGGTCCGGCGCACGACCCACAGCCGGACGCTCTCCTGCCGGCGGCCGAACATCTCGCGCGCGTAGTGCGCGGCGAGCTCGGCGTCCGGGGCCATCACGCTGCCGCCGTGGCGCATCGGGTCGCCCTCGCGCTCCTGCCGGAAGACCTCCCACGCCTCCAGCACCGGGTCCGCGTGGCCGGCCGCCTCGCGGTCGTGATCGGTCATGCCGCGGCCGGCACGCCCAGCACGGCCTCGCGGACCCAGCGGGTCTCCTCGCGGGCGAGGCGCCGGAACTCGAGCCGCGCCTCGGACATCGGGCCGTGGTTGGTCACGACGGTCCGCAGCTCGGCCCAGTCGGGCTCGGTGTAGGCCCACGTCCCGGTGGCCTCGTCGCAGCGCTAGGGCCGGGTCCGGGATGACCAGCCCGAGCTCGCGGATCCGCGGCACGTAGATGGTCAGGAACTCCTGGCGCAGCTCCTCGGAGGTCTTGGCCTTGATCCGCCAGTGGAGGTCGCGGTCCTGCTCGCGCGGCGAGCGCGGGCCGTGCATCTGCATCAGCGGGCCCCACCAGCGCTCGAGCGCGTCCTGGATCGCGGCGCGCTGGGCCGGGCGTGCCGGTCGCCATCGTCACCACGACGTCGCGCCCGTGCATGATGTGGACCGATTCCTCCCAGCAGATCTTGCGCATCGTGCGCGCGTACGGGGCGTAGCTGCTGTCGCGCAGCGCCATCTGCGCGACGATCGCGGCCGCGTCCACGAGCCACGCGATCATCCCGACGTCGGCCCAGCCGACCGTCGGGTAGTGGAAGACGTTGTGGAACTTGGTCTTCCCCGCCAGCAGGTCGTCGAACATCGCCTCGCGCGGCTTGCCGAGGTCCTCGGCCACGCGGTAGAGCAGCTGGGCGTGCCCGACCTCGTCCTGGACCTTGGCGGTCAGCGCGAGCTTGCGGCGCAGGGTCGGCGCGCGCATCAGCCACTCGCGCTCGGGGAGCACGCCCATCAGCTCGGAGTTCGCGTGCATCTCGACGAAGCGCAGGACGGCCGTGCGGTACTCGTCGGGCATCCAGTCGGTCGCCTCGACCTTGCCGCCCGCGGTGACGTGCGCCTCGAACAGGGCGTAACGCTCGTCGTGGGGCAGGTCCTGGTTGGACGGCGGCCGCGTCCGCTCGCGCGGATCGAGGATGGGGTCGAGAGCCAGCGGATCGGTCATCGTTCGACCTCCTGCGTCCGAGCCTACGGCACCCGCGGCACGACGACAAGCAGGGGCCCGGTCACTCCCCGGTGAACCGCGGCGGCCGCTTCTCGAGGAAGGCCGCCATGCCCTCGGCGTGGTCGGCGCTGGCGCCAGCGACGCCCTGGCGGTACGCCTCCTCGTCGAGCGCCCGCTCGAGATCGATCGACCAGGCGCGGTCCAGCGCGTGCTTGGTCGAGGCGAGCGCCCGCGGCGCCAGAGCGGCCAGGCGCTGCGCCACCGCCCGCGCCTCGGTCGCCAGCGACGTCGGCCGGGCACGACCTTCGCGACCAGCCCGAATCGCTCCGCGTCCGCTGCCGAGAGCGGCGTCGCCGATCAGCGCCAGCTCCGCGGCCTTGGCCGCCCCGACGAGGCGCGGCAGGAACCACGTCGCACCGCTGTCGGGCACGAGGCCGATCCGCCCGAACGCGAGGAGGAAGCTCGCCTCCTCGGCGGCGATCCGCACGTCGCACGCGAACGCCAGCGACGCGCCCGCCCCGGCCGCGATCCCGTTGATCGCCCCGACGATCGGCTGGTCGAGCGCGCGCATCGCGCGGATGATCGGGTTGTAGCGCTCCCGGAGCTCGACGGCGAGCGGCGCCGCGTCGGGCGCCCGCCGCTCCTTGAGGTCCTGGCCGGCACAGAACGCCCGGCCCTCGCCGGTCAGCACGACCGACCCGGACTGCCCCGATCGCGCGCGACCAGCCCGAGCGCGCGGAGCAGCTCGACCTTCATCGGCACGGTCAGCGCGTTGAGCGCGGCCGGCCGGTCGAGCGTGATCGTCGCGATCGCGTCGGCGACCTCGTACCGGATCGACTCGAATGCCGGGGCGGCCGCCCCGGTGCCGCCCATCAGGCCGCGGGTCCGCCCCCGTCGAATTCGACGAGGCGCCCGTCCACCAACTCGAAGACCCGCCGGTCGACCGGCTCGTCGGCGCCGCCGGACTGCTCGAGGACGAACTCCGCGAACAGCGCCGCGAACTCGGTGTCGTCGGGCCGCAGGGAGGCGGCCGTCAGGAGATGCCGCTCGGGCAGCCCGACGAGGATCCGGCCGTACGAGCGCCAGCTCCGTGGTGAGATGGGCGACGACCTCGGGCAGCAGGATCCGGGCGGCATCCCAGCCGTCGCCGGTGTCCGAGCTGACGAGTCGACGGTCGCCCGAGATCTCGTCCGTCCACGGCGCCGATGCGGACCAGCGCGACAGGTTCTTCATGGCCGCGTCCTGGATCTCCGAGGCCCCGATGCCCCACGACAGCAGGTGGTCGCCGTTGACGACGATGTCGTATGCGCCGGCGTCGATCGTGTAGACGACCGGCAGGCCGGCCGGTCCGACGTCGAGGAGCGGCTGAGCGTGGCTCACCGTCCCCTGCGCGACGAGGAGGTCGCGGTCAGCGAGCCGATGTCGAGGCCCTGGGTCCCGACCGGGCGGAAGCCCGGGTAGATGAGATCCTGGGCATGCGTCCAGTCGTGCTCGGGCGAATCGATCGGCGGACGTCGCGGACTCGGGCGCGGGCGTGTGACCGCTGACGGGCGAGGAATCGTCGATCGGGGCCAGGTAGTCGGGCGCCGAATCGCGATAGCTCGGCGGCGGCTCGTCGCCCAGATCGCGCTCGATGTCCCGCCCGACATCGCTGCCTCCGGGTGTGTCGCGCTCCATCGGTCCCTCCTCGCGTCCCCGCGCTGTCAGTGTCCGGTCCAGACCGGCGCGCGCTTGTCGGTGAAGGCCGCCATCCCCTCGGCCTGGTCGTCGGAGTCGAACAGGCCGAAGAACGTCTCGCGCTCCGCGGCCAGCCCGACGCTCAACGGTTGTTCTGCCGCGGCGCGGACGGCCGCCTTGGCCGCGCGCACCGCGAGTGGCGGCATGCTGGCCACCTGCGCGGCCAGTTCGAGGGCGGCATCGAGGGTCGCCTCGGCCGGCACGACCCGGGTCACCAGGCCGGCGGCCTCGGCCTCGACGGCGCGCATCGGCCGGCCGGTCAGGATCATCTCCATCGCCCGGGCCTGACCGATCGCGCGCGTGAGCCGCTGCGTGCCGCCGGCGCCGGGCATGACGCCGATCCGGATCTCCGGCTGGCCGAACGTCGCATCGTCGCCCGCGACGATCATGTCGCAGGTCATCGCCAGCTCGCAGCCGCCGCCGAGCGCGAACCCGCGGACGGCCGCGATCATCGGCGTCCGGACCGCGCGAGACGCGATCCCACGCCCCGAACCGGCCGCCCGCGTGGAGCGAGGCCGAGGACTGGGTGGCGAGCTCCTTGATGTCGGCGCCGGCCGCGAAGGCGCGCTCCCCGGCCCCGGTCAGCACGATCGCCCCACAGGCCGGGTCGCGCGTCGAGCGCTTCGAGGGCGTCGGCGAGGGCGTCGAGCAGGTCGAAGCTCAGGGCGTTGAGGGCGCCCGGGCGATCGAGGGTGACCAGGGCCACGCCGGCCAGCGTCGTGGCCGGCGCCGCGGAGGCGGGCGCGGGCGCAGGGAACGCGACGCGGACGAGGCTCGCGCTCGGCTGGGTCGCGCCCGGATCGGTCACTCGGCTTCCTCCGTGGTGGTGTGGACAGTATCCACACGCGCGGAAGCCGAGTCGTCCATTTCCGGCGCGTCCTCGAGCACGAGGAGCGTCGAGAGTCCGGGCGCGATGTCCCGAAGGTTGCGGCCGGCCGCGCGCATCGCGTCCGAGGCGAGGCCCGCGTCGAGGCTCGCCCGGTCGTCGAACTCCATCGCGGTGACCAGGACGAGGTCCGTCTCGCCGCCGAGAGCCTCGACCACGCGACGGACGCGCGTCGAGCGCAGGCCGGGCGTCCCGGCGACGAGGGGCAGGTGCTCGGTCGCGTACCGGCGCTCGAACTCGGCCACGGCCTCGGGGCCGCCGTCCGGGCGGCGGAAGAGCGCGAGGAGCGTGGTCATCGTGACCTCCGAAGCTTCGTCGCCGTCGACGGACGCCCCGCCGGCGACCTGAGGGTACGCTCCCCGACGACGTGGAACCTGCAACACAACGCGGCACCATCCGTCCGGTAGGTGTGAACGACCTCGATGGCGACGCATCGACCGTGACGCTGCCCGTTGGTGGTGCCGCTCCGCGGACACGCGACCGGTCGGAGACGGTCCGACGGACGGCGCTCGAGCTGTACGACATGCACCATCGCGAGCTCGCGACCTTCGTCCGGGCGATCGAGCGCGACGCCCAGACCGCCGAGGACATCGTCGGCGAGACGTTCGTCCGGCTCATCGACGAGCTGCGCCGCGGGCGCACGCCGGACCAGCCCCGGGCCTGGCTCCATCGGGTGGCGGCCAACCTCGTGGTCGACGGCGGGCGACGGCGTTCGGTGGCGACCCGGTTCCTCGGCCGGCTCGTGGACCACCGGACGGAGCCGCCGCTCGACGAGGGCCTGCTCCAGGGCGAGACCCGTCGCGAGGTCCGCGAGGCGCTGTCCGAGCTGCCGGTCGACGCCCGAACGGCGCTGATGCTCGCCGCTCACGGGTTCAGCGGGCGCGAGATCGCGGCGACGCTGGGGCGCTCCGAGCTCGCCACGCGATCGCTGATCTGCCGCGCGCGGCTTCGCCTGCGCGAACGGCTCGAGTCGAGCGAGGTGCCCCGATGATCGACCACGTCGCCGCCCGGCGCCTGGCCGCGACGGCCATCGACCTGCCGCTCGAGGCCGGCGAGGCGACCGAGCTGGACGACCATCTCGCCACGTGCCCGGCGTGCCGCACCGTCTCCTCGGCATTGGCCCGGGACGCAGCCGCGCTCCGGCATCTCGACCTCGGGGCGGTCCCGATCGCGGTCCGCGCCGACGTGGCGATCGCGGCCGATCGCGGCCGATCCGGTCCCGTCGGCCGATGGGGCGCCCTCGTCGTCCTCGCCGCCCTGCTCGTCGTCGCGCTCGGGGGCGGGGTGCTCGGCGGGGTCGGAGGCCGCACGGCGTCCGACGCTCGTGGGGTCGCGACGGAACCGGTCGACTGGCGCACCGGGGTGATCGACCTCAGCGCCTCCGACCTGTGGGTCCAGGTCGGCGACCGTCGTCTGACCGGCGCGTCCGGGGCCGGGCTCAAGGCCGCGCTCGAGGAGAACAGCCGGACCCTCGAGGCGACCTGGGCGACGTCGGCGGACAAGTTCGGGCTTCGGCTGCTCGTCGCGTCCGTCGAGGGCCGCTGGCTCGTCAAGGGCCTCCAGGTGTGGGTCGACAGCCTCGGGAGCCAGTGGCTCGACGGCTCGGGGCCGCTGATCGGCTCCGAGATCGGGGCGGCCCCGCTCGGGGACGTGGACGTCGACCTGGCCGACGTGAGCACCGCGAACGTCACGGTCCGCGCGACGCTCCACATCCGCGATCTCGGCATCGTCCTCGGCGCCAAGCCGGTCCCGCCCGACCAGCCCGTGCCGGTCGCCCCGGGCGTGGCCGTCCCGATCCCCGCCGGGCCCACGCCCGCGCCGTAGCCGGCGCCGCGGCTATCCTCCGCGACGTGATCACGTCGCGACCGGCCCAGGACATCGCGGACCTCCGCCTGGCCGAATCCGTGCTGACGAGTGCATGGCTGGCGGGTGCGCCGTTCGCGGCATCGCATCCGGGCGACCTCGAGTGGTGGTACGCGTCAGCAGCCCCGGCCGCACTGCCCGACCTCCTCCGGCTCTGGGAGGTGGACGGCTCGCTGGCCGCGTGGAGCTGGACCAATGGGGGCCAGGTGCACTGGGAGATCTGGACAGGTGACCCAGCGACCGACGGGCCGCTGCTCACGGCCATCCTCGAGGCCGCGATCGCCGAGACCCAGGGCGCGCTCCTCGCCTGGGCGACCGAGACGGACGCCGTGACCCTCGACGTCATCGCGCGGTCGGGCTTCTTCCCCGCCGAGCGCCGCATGTCGCAGTTCCAGCGCCGCGTCGACAACGCGCCGATCATCGACGCGCCCGTCCCGGACGGGTACCGGATCCGGAGCGTCCGCGGCGCGGACGAGGTGGAGGCGCGGATGACGGTCCATCGCGCGGCCTTCGCCCCGTCGAAGATGACCGTCGAGAAGTACGGACGCCTGACGACACTCCCCCACTACCGGTTCGAGGACGACCTCGTCGTCGAGGCGCCCGACGGGTCCCTTGCGGCGTTCGCGATGGCCTGGTGGGACCCGATCGCCCGGGTCGGCGAGTACGAGCCTGTCGGCACGCACCCGGACCACCAGCGACGGGGCCTTGGGCGCGCGCTCCTGACGCACGGGCTGCGTCGGTACCGCGACCTCGGCGCCAGGCTCGTGCAGGTCTACTCGAACACCGACAACGCGGGCTCCGAAGGTCTCTATCAGGCCGTCGGGTTCGAGCGCCGCCACTACCACCGTCAGTTCGAACGGCCGGCGGACCCGGATGTACGATCGGTGCCATGACCACGACGAAGGCGGGAGGATCACGCATCGAACGCGACTCGATGGGCGAGGTCGAAGTGCCGGCCGACGCGCTCTACGGCGCATCGACGCAGCGTGCCGTCCTGAACTTCCCGATCTCCGGGCAGCGGTTCCCGCGCCGGTTCATCGCGGCTCTCGCGCTCATCAAGCTCGCGGCCGCCGAGACGAACGGCGGGCTCGGCCTCCTGGATCCGGACGTGGCGGGGGCCATCGCCGCCGCCGCTCGCGAGGTGGCCGACGGCGCCCACGACGACCAGTTCCCGATCGACATCTACCAGACGGGTTCGGGCACCTCGACCAACACGAACATGAACGAGGTCGTCGCGCACCTGGCGGGGGCCCGGCTGGGCGGCGGGCGCACGGTCCACCCCAACGACGACGTCAACCGCTGCCAGAGCTCGAACGACGTGATCCCGACGGCGCTCCAGCTGTCGGCCGCGGTGGCCATCGAGGAGTCGCTGATCCCGGCCCTCGAGGGGCTGCACACCGCGCTCGTCGCCCAGGAGCAGGCGCTCTGGCCGATCGTGAAGACCGGCCGGACCCATCTGCAGGACGCGACCCCGGTCCGTCTCGGCCAGGAGTTCCGCGGCTACGCGGGCCAGGTCGAGGAGTCGCTCCGGCGAGCGAGGGCGGCCCAGGCCGAGCTGCTGTCGGTCCCGCTCGGTGGCACGGCCGTCGGCACCGGCATCAACGCGCACCCGGAGTACGCGTTCCGGGCCTGCGCCCGGCTGTCGGCGCTGACCGGCCTGGCCGTCCGCGAGACCGACAACCACTTCCATGCCCAGGCCACCCTCGACGTCGCGATCGCCGCGCATGGCGCGATCCGGACCATCGCCCTGAGCCTCTGGAAGATCGCGAGCGACGTGCGCCTGATGGGCATGGGCCCGCGGGCCGGGATCGCGGAGATCGCCCTCCCGGAGACGCAGCCGGGATCGAGCATCATGCCGGGCAAGGTGAACCCGGTGATCATCGAATCGCTGACGATGGTCGTGGCCCGCGTGATCGGGAACGACGCCACGGTCGCGTTCGGGCAGACCGGCTCGTTCCTGGAGCTGAACGTCATGCTGCCCGTGACCGCGGCCGCGCTCCTCGAGTCGATCGACCTGCTGGCGGCGGCCGCCTCGAACTTCAGCGCCAGGGCGATCGAGGGGCTGACCGCCACCGAGCGCGGACCCCAGCTCGTCGAGCAGGGCCTGATGCTCGCGACGGCGCTTGCGCCCGTGATCGGCTACGACGAGGCGGCCAAGCTCGCCAAGGAAGCGTTCAGGAGCGGGCGCACGATCCGGGAGCTCGCCCTCGAGCGCGGCATGGACCCGGCCGAGCTCGACCGGCTGCTCGACCCCGCGAGCATGACCGAGCCTGGCCTCGGTGGCGGACCCGCCGGCGGCTGACGTTCCCTCGGGCGGTCACGAGATCGGACGGGTCGGCTCGGTCAGCGTCGTTCGCTCGATCCACAGCAGGATCCCGACAGCCGTCCACGCCGTCCCGAAGACGAGCCAGCCCGCCGACCACGGGACGAGCATCGCGAGGCCGCTCGCGGTCACGAGGCCGCCGACCATCGTGTCCCCGGCCATGACCGCAGTCGCCCCGACGAGCGTCGTGCCGACGATCGCCACGGTCTGTGCCGCCGCCAGTCCCGGGCCGTCGGCCCAGCCGAGAGCGGTCCCCACCAGCATCACGATCCAGGCGACATAGCCGGCGACGGCGATCGCGACCGGGATCCGGGCGACCCGCGCACCGCCATCCCCCGACCGAAGAGCGCAGCCGACGACCGCGACCGCCAGGAAGACGACCGCGACCGTGACCGCCGGGACGACCTCCATCAGGTAGCCGGGCCAGTCGGGCGGGGCCGGCTGGACGAGGACGCCCGCGGCAACGGCGGTCCAGAGACCGCCACCGATGGTCGCGGCCACGGCCGGGACCCGCGACCGGGTCGGCGGGTGCAGCCATGCGTCGAGCGCCCCGCGCGCGAGGTCCACGCGGTCCCGCCGGGTCGGCGGCCGTGCTTCCAGGAGAGCCGCCATCTCCTCGCCGTAGCGAGCGCGCCAGGCACTCGGGTAGAGGCGCAGGACCCTCACTTCACGCAACCGTTCTCCACGCGCGGCGGGATGATGCCGGGCTCGCCGAGCGCGACAGGCAGTGGCCCGAGGGTGATGTGGGTCGTGTCGATCGTGAGGACGCCATCGCCGTCCACCTCGATCGCGAACCGATCCATCGAGTGCGGGGCCGGGCCGAATCGCTCGCCGGCCGCCTTGATCCCCAACCGATCGTAGCGCGACTGGTGGCATGGGCAGCGGAACCAGTAGTCCTCGATGCACGGGTTCGGCCGACAGCCCAGATGCGGGCAGCGCTGGGAGAGGGCTCGGACGTTGAGCGCCGAGCCGTCGCCGGTCGGGTCGACGCCGGGCTGCCAGCTCCCGCGACCCGGGTCGACCATGATCACGAAGGCGCGCGCCGCCTGGACGTAGGCCGGGAAGCCATCGCGGATCGGCAGTCCGGGGTTGGCCGCGACGAGGTCGGCCAGCGTCCCGACGCGGACCCGCGGCGCGATCGACCCGATCGCGGTCCACGCGAAGGCCAGCGTCCCGCCGGCGAGCTCGGCCAGCCAGACCGCGATCCCGGCCACGGCCCCGCGGCGCAGGAGTTGCCGCCTCGACAACCCCGCGCCCACGAGCGAGCGACGAGCCCGCAACGCGGGTCCGGGCAACGCGTCCACGACCGGTCGTGGGACCTGCGCCATGTCGTGTCGCCGCCGCTCAGACGATGCCGTTCGACGGGGCCGTCACGGGTCGACCTGGCCCAGTCGCTCGAGTGCGGTCCGCGTGAACCCCTGCATGTGCTCGAGCTGTGCCCGCAGCGTCGTCGCGCCGAGGCTTGTCAGCCGGTACGGGCGGCGGCGCTCGTCCGGCTCGAGGGCCTCGATCAGGCCGCGACGCTCGAGTCGGTTCAGGGCGCCGTACAACGTCCCCGGACCGAGTGGCGACCCGGAGATCGTCTCGACGTCGGTCATGATCGCGTAGCCGTGCTTCGGTCCGCCGCTCAGCGACATCAGGATGTACAGGGACGGCTCGGCGAACCGGCCGAGGTCGGGCAACTCGTCGCGCATGGCGGTCTCCCGTTATGACGTACGGTGATATATCGCACGACGATATATACGCGCCGAACCACGGACTGTCAAGCAGCGCCCGCGTCCGCGACTGCGGCCGCCCAGCCCGGGCACCCGCGAGGCTGCTACGATCGGGGCGATGACCTCGACGCACGCGTGGGACCGCGCCGCCGCCCTGCCTGTTCCAGCCGACGGCCTGCGCCGTCCCGAGATCGTGGCCCTTGTGCCCGGCCTCCCGGCGGTCGAGGACCTGTTCACGTTCATGCGCGACGCCGAGCTCCGCTTCGCGACCCTGCGGATGCGCATCGCGGACACGTCCCGGACCACTCGCGGCGACGAGGTCACGAACCTGGAGATCAGCCTCCGCCATCCCGGCCACGCCAAGGTCACGACCAGCCAGGCGGGCCGCGAGGTCGGCGGCGACTACGACATCTGGATCTCCGACGGCGACCTCGTCCGGACGTACACGGGCGCACACAAGCTCGGCACGCAACGGCCCGTCCGCAACCGGCCGCGCGGCCTCGACGACCGCGATCTGCCGGGCTCCGCCAAGGTGTACGAGCCGGTGACGCTGCTGCCCGCCGAGACCCTGCCCGACACGTTCGTCCATCCCGGCGGCCTGTGCCAGAACGTCCTCTCGACCGGGCGCTGCACGATCACCGGCACGACCGTGGCGATCGGGCGCGAGGCGATCACGCTCGTCTGCGAGCACCCGCGCTCGACCCAGCTCGCCGGCGACCGACCCGACTACCGGCTGCACCTGACCGTCGACCGCGCGACGGGGGTCATCCTCCGGCTCGTCGAGACGACCGGCGACGACGTCAGCCGGGATGCCGAAGTCCTCGTCCTCGACCCCGATGCAGTCCTGCCGCCCTCGGCATTCGAGTTCGTCTTCCCGTCCGGGACGACGATGCTCTACTGAGTCCGGGGGCTTCCAGAGGCTTTCGGCGAGCCGTATAGTCCCCGCACGCGTGAGCCGTGGCGCGACCCGCTCGCAGGCGCCACGATCCCCAGACCCACGCGGTGGGAAGGAGGGCCAGCGGACCGACCCGGCGATCGGCGCAAGCCGTTGCCCACGTGGCCGCCCAAGGCCGCCAGTGCGTCCCCGCGTCACCTTCGAGTCCACGCCTGAGCGTGCGGCGCCCCCGACCGGCCGCTGCCGCCGCTGCCAGCCCGACCGGGAGGGAGGTCGGCTACCGGTTCGTCCGATGGCGAGCCGTCATCGAGCGAGGGAGTACCGATGACACAGCCACGTACCCGCGAAGACGTCATCCAGCAGGACGTCGCCGACCTGCACAAGCTGGGCTATGCCCAGGAGCTGTACCGCTCGATGGGCGGCTTCAGCAACTTCGCGATCAGCTTCTCGATCATCAGCATCCTGACCGGCGCGGTCATCCTCTACAACTACGGGCTGGCGCTCGGCGGGCCGGGTGCGGTCGGCATCGGCTGGCCCCTGGTGACCGTCTTCACCCTGCTCATCGCGGCCTCGATGGCCGAGATCGCGTCGGCCTACCCGACGGCGGGCGGCCTGTACTACTGGGCCAGCCGACTGCGCAACAAGAACTGGGGCTGGTGGACAGCCTGGCTCAACCTCGGCGGGCAGATCTCGATCGTCGCCGGCATCAACTACGCCGCCGCGTTCTACATCGGCGCCACCATCCTGGGTCCGCTCTTCGGTTTCGATCCCAACGCCGAGACGGCCGGCCTGACAAACGCGATCTGGCTGACCGGACTGCTGATGCTCATCGAGATCGGCTTCAACGTCGCTGGCACCAAGATCGTCGCGACGATGAACGACATCTCGGTGTGGTGGCACATCGGCCTCGTCGTTGCGATCGCCGTCGCGCTCTTCGCGATCGGTTCGCAGCCGATGCATCCGATCGACTTCCTGTTCAACATCGCACCCGGGGCGAACGCAGACGGCGTTCCCTGGTCGGACCTCGTCCCGTTCGGGGTCGCTGGGGCCTTCGCGCTCAGCCTCCTGCAATCGCAATGGACGTATACCGGCTATGACGCCTCCGCCCACGTGGCAGAGGAGACGGTCCAGGCCCGCACTGCGTCCGCGTGGGGCGTCTTCCTGTCGGTCGCGGTGTCCGCGATCTTCGGCTACATCGTCCTCGTAGCCCTGACCCTCAAGATGACCGATCCCGCCGACGTCCTCGCGAACAGCACAGGCGGCGGCGGTGTCGCCTACATCCTCGAGTCAAACCTCGGCGCCGGACTCAGCCAGCTCGGCGGTCTGCTGGCTGCCGGGATCGCCATCGCGATGACGTTCTGCGGCTTCTCCTCGATCGCCTCTGCCGGTCGGATGCTGTTCGCATTCAGCCGCGACGACGGGGTCCCGGGCAGCCGCTGGCTGAAGAAGGTCAGCACGCGGTTCCGCACACCGTCGATCGCGGTCGTGACCATCACGGTCGCCAGCTGGCTGCTGATCGCCCTGATCTACGTCCTGACCAAGGCCCTCGGCGGAGATCCGTTCTTCGTCATCGCGGGCGTCACCGGCGTCAGCACGGTCCTGCTGTACTGGGCATATGGTCTGTGCATCGGGCTGGCGATGTGGGGGGACCAGTCCTGGCGCAGCGAACGCACCTGGAGCCTCGGCTCGATGAGCAGGCCGTTCGCTGTCATCTCCGTGATCTGGATCATCGCGATCACGCCGCTGTTCCTCTATCCATTCGGGCTGAATCCGGCCGCCCTGGCCACCGTGGTCGGATTCGTCGTCTTCCTGGCGGTCTACTACTTCGCCTGGGCTCGCACCCGGTTCACCGGACCGCGTCGCCAGGGCAGTGACGCCGAGCTGACCGAGATCGAAAAGGAGTTCGAGCGGGCGGCCGGGGAGCTCGGGAGCCCGGCTCCCGCCTGACCCACCTCGACCGACCGCGATCACGCGAAGGCCGGCCGGCCTCGTCGGCCGGCCTTCGACCCATCAGACCGACTCCAGCGAGGACACGATGAGCGACCACGACTCCCACGCGAAGAAGCACCCGCGCCTCGTGGAACTCGAGGAGATGGTCCGCGACGGCCGGATCGACACGATCGTCGTCGCCATCACCGACATGCAGGGACGGCTCATGGGCAAGCGCGTCCAGGGCCAGGCCTTCCTCGACGGCGTCATCTCCCACGGCGCCCACTTCTGCACGTACCTGCTGGGCACCGACATGGAGATGAACACCCCCGAGGGATACACGCTCATGAACTGGGAGACCGGCTACGGCGACTGGATCGCCGAACCGGTCTGGGACCAGTTGCGGGTCCTTCCCTGGCTGCCGGGCACGGCCATGGTCCTCGCCGACACCGTCGACGAGGAGACCGGCAAGGAGATCCCGATCTCGCCGCGGACCATCCTCAAGGGGCAGGTCGCACGGGCCGCGAAGGCCGGCTACGCGCTGAAGGCCGGCTCCGAGTTCGAGTTCTACGTGCTCAAGGACTCGTGGGAGGACCTCGCCGAGCGCGGCTGGCCGATCCCGCGGACCTTCGGCTACTACAACGAGGACTACCACCTGCTCCAGGCGACGAAGGCGGAGCCGCTCCACCGCCTGTTGCGCAACCAGATGACGGCCGCCGACGTGCCCATCGAGTTCAGCAAGGGCGAGGCGGCAAGCGGCCAGCACGAGGTCAACATCCGCTACGACCACGTCCTCGAGTCGGCCGACCGCAGCGTCGTCTTCAAGCACGGCGCGAAGGAGATCGCCTACCTCAACGGCTGGGGCATCACGTTCATGGCCAAGCCGGACCACCGCTGGACCGGGTCGTCCGGGCACCTGCACATGAGCCTGTGGGATCTCAAGAAGGACGTCCCGCTCATGTTCGAGCCGGACGCGAAGAAGGCCGGTCCGTACGGGCTGTCGGTGCTGGGCCAGCACTTCATCGCCGGGATGATGGCGCTCTCGCGCGAGCTGGCCGTGTTCATCGCTCCGTTCATCAACTCGTACAAGCGCTACGCGTCGCTGTCGTGGGCGCCGGTCAACGTCGTCTGGGGCCGCGACAACCGGACGACCGGCTTCCGCGTCGTCGGGCGCGGCCCGGCGCTCCACGTCGAGGACCGGTTCCCCGGCGGCGACATGAACGCCTATCTCACGTACGCCGCGATGATGGGCGCCGGCCTCTACGGCATCGAGCACGAGCTGCCGCTCGATCCCGAGTTCAAGGGCAACGGCTACCTCGCGACCGGCGTGTCGCGCATGCCGCGCGCCCTGTACGAGGCGATCTGGGAGCTGGAGCGATCCGAGGCCGCCGTCGAGATCTTCGGACAGGACGTCGTCGACCACTACCTCAACGCGGCGCGGGTCGAGCAGGACACGTACGACTCGGTGGTCCACGCGTGGGATCGGGAGCGCTACCTCGAGCGAGGCTGACGTCCGTCATCGGACATGAAGAGGCCGACCGACGGATGTCGGCCGGCCTCATTCGGGTGCGGTCTCGCTAGCGGTCGGTCCGCTGTGCGAACCGGCGACAGCCGATGGCAAACCCGATCGCAGCGACATCGCCAGGAAGACGAAGCGGCTCGATCGGGAAAGCATCGGAAATGTCTCCAAGTCTGGCGAGGAACGGCTATCGGGTCGCTTCGTGCGTGAGGCCCGTGCCTTCAGGCGCGGTGACCCAGCGAGCCAGGGTCGGCAGCAGGGCGATCGCCGAGATGCCGACGAGGACGTAGATCGCGCTGGACAGCGGGCTGGTCTCACCGAATGTGTTGCCAGTGATGGCCGCGACGAGATCGAACTGGGCGATGCCGACGAGCAGCCAGTTGATGCCCCCGACGATCACGAGCAGCAGGAACAGGGCGTTGAGATAGCGCATGACGAGCCTCCTCAATGGTAGCGACCTCAGGGGATGTTTGTCTAAGGTCTGTGCAGACTCTACCGTCTATGTTCAATGTATGTCAAGTGTTAGGCAGGCGTGTATGCTGTACAGACCATGTACACGATCAAGCAGGCCGCGGCTAGGGCCGGGCTGACGGTCCCAGTCCTCCGGGCGTGGGAACGTCGCTACGGGATCGTCACCCCCGCTCGGACCGCAAGCGGCTACCGCCTGTACGACGACATCGCGATCGCGCGCGTCCGGGCGATGCGCCGCCTCGTCGATTCAGGGATGTCGCCCAGTGCCGCGGCCATCTCGATCGCCTCAGGTGCCGTCCCGGTCGTCGAAGCCGCGCGGGATGTCTCTCCGCAGCCGGGGGCAGTCGACTTCTCGAGCCGATTCGTGACGGCCGCTGCCGGGTTCGACCTCGTGGCCATCGAGGAAGTGCTCGACGAGATGTTCGCCGCTGGGACGTTCGAACGCGTCGCCGACGAGCACTTGTTGCCCGCCCTCAAGGCGCTCGGCGATGCCTGGGCGGACGGGCGTGTCGACATCGCGTCAGAGCATGCCGCGAGTCACGCGGTCCTCCGGCGGCTCGCAGCCGCCTACCAGGCCGCCGGCCGTCCGAGTGACGAGCTGGGCTCGATCCTGGTCGGCCTGCCGCCCGGCGCTCGTCACGAGCTCGGCGGCCTCGCCTTCGCCGTCGCCGCCCGTCGGGCCGGCCTGCCGGTGCTCTATCTCGGTCCAGACCTACCGGTCAATGATTGGGTCGGGGTAGCCATGCGCACACACGCACGCGCGGCCGTGATCGGAGTCGTGACCGCAGCCGATCGCGAGCCCGCCGAACGGGTGGCGACCGCGCTCCTCGACGCCCGCCCGGACCTACTGGTCGCCTTCGGCGGACGGAGCGCCCCGGACACGTCATTCGACCTGGCTGTGCCGGACGCGGCGCGACCGCCGATGCGGCTCCCGGACAGCCTTCTGGCATCGGTCCAGACCCTTGCCAGCGCCGTTCGCTCGGGATCGGGTCGCTGACCGGTCGACCGCCGGCTCGTCCGAGCCCTACCTCGCGCCGGCGACCTCGCGGATCCGGACCGCAAGATCCGGATGACCGGCGGCGTCCGCGGTCTCGGCGGGGGTCTGGCCATCGTCGTTGCGGGCGAGAGGGTCGGCGCCGGCCGACAGGAAGAGCTCGGCCAGCTCCACATCCCCGGCCTGCGCCGCCTCGTGCAGCGGCGTGTACCCGCCGTGCTGCGTCGCGTCCACGTCGGCCCCGGCCGCCAGGAGGATCCGGCAGACCTCGAGGTGGCGACCGGCGGCCGCGGCATGGAGCGGCTGGTTGGCGAACGCGTTCTGCGTGTAGGCGTCCACCCGAGCCCCGGACTCGATGAGGATGTGGGCCACGTCGGCCTTGCCGAAGAATCCCGCGTAGTGCAGCGCCGTGAAGCCGTCCGACGAGTAGACGGTGGCTCGCCCCGGGTCCTCGTCCAGCCGTTCGCGCAGCCGATCGACGTAGCCGAGCGCGGTCGCCTCGAAGACGTCCAGCTCCGGGTCGGCGGCGAGCAGGGCGTCGGTCACCGGACGGGCGAACCGGTAGCGCGACAGCATCACTGCGGACACCCCATGCTCGTCGCGGGCGTTGGCCAGCGACGGGTCGTCCGCGACCAGGGCGATGACACGATCCACATCGTCGGCGTTGACCGCCTCGATGAGGTCGGCGGCGGTCGCGCGATGCGTGCTCACGGGCTGGCTCCGTCGCTCTTGACGATGTCGACAATGATTAGTTGCTGCAACTAATATAGGGCCATGGTCAAGGCCTGCGCGAACGAATGACGTCGAACTTCCGGCTCGACTGCATTCGGCGGCGCTTCACCTGCTTCGTCGGCTGGCCCAGGAGGACCGGGCGACCGGCGTCTCAGCCCCGCGGCTGTCGGCCCTGTCGGTCCTCGTTTTCGGCGGCCCGCGGACGATCGGCTTCCTGGCCGGCATCGAGGGCGTCACGCCCCCGACCATGACGCGTCTCGTCGCGGGCATGGTCGCGGACGGCCTCGTCGAGCGCCTCCCCGACCCGGACGACCGACGCGTGGTCCGCGTCAGCGCGAGCGAGCGCGGTCGCGCGTTGCTGCTGTCGGGGCGGGACCGCCGTGTCTCGACCCTGGCCGCGATGATCGCCCCGCTGACAGCCAAGGAGCGGCGGCGGCTCGAGGCGGCAGCCCGCATCATCGAGACGATGCTGAGCGGCCCTCGCACGTGACGTTCGCGCGCGTACGATGCGTGCACGCAGCGATGCACCGGCCGCCGGCGCCAGGACCGGCCACACCCACTGAGGGATCCCTCGATGCGACTCGCCGACAAGGTCACCATCATCACCGGGGCCGGCGGCGGGATGGGCCGCGTCGCCTCCCAGATCTTCGCGAAGGAGGGCGCCAAGGTCGTCGCCGCCGAGTTCAGCGAGGCGGCCGGGCAGGAGACCGTCCGCCTGGTGCACGCGGCCGGCGGTGAGGCCAGCTTCGTCAAGGCCGACGTCTCGAACGAGGCCGACGCCAAGGCGATGATCGATCACGCGCTCGCGACGTACGGTCGCGTGGACTGCCTCTACAACAACGCCGGGATCATGCCCGAGGCGGATCACTCGGTGATCGACACCGACGTCGCGACCTGGGACACGGTGATGGCCGTCAATGTCCGTGGCGTGTTCCTGGGCTGCAAGTACGCGATCCCCGCCATGGTCGAGGGCGGCGGCGGCTCGATCATCAACATCGCGAGCTTCGTCGCGCTCGTCGGCTGCTCGGTGCCGCAGGATGCGTACACCGCGTCGAAGGGCGCCCTGCTGTCGCTGACCCGGAGCCTGGCCGTCCAGTTCGGTCCGAGCGGCATCCGGACCAACGCGATCTGTCCGGGCCCGGTGGAGACACCCCTCCTGATGGACTGGCTGGTGAAGGACGAGGCCGCGAAGAAGCTCCGGCTGGCGCGCAACCCGACGGGCCGGTTCGGCAAGCCCGAGGAGATCGTCAACATGGCCCTGTACCTCGCCTCGGACGAATCGCGCTGGACCAACGGCGCGTCGCTCGTGGTCGACGGCGGCATCACCGTCAACTACTTCTGATCGAAGGAGGACGATCGAGGTGATCGAGGTGACCCTGGCGACGGAGGCGACCGAGGCGACCGAGGCCAGCCGAGGGCGCGCCATCGGCGTCGACGTCGGCGGCAGCGGGATCAAGACCGCCGTCGTCGACATCGCGACGGGGCAGCTCGTGTCCGAGCGCCTGCGAGTCCCGACGCCGACACCGTCCACGCCAGAGGCGGTCATCGCCTCGATCGGACGGCTCGTGAAGCGGCTGGCCAAGGCAGGATCGCTCGACGCAGGCATGCCGGTCGGCGTCGGGCTGCCGGGCGTGACGATCGCGGGCCAGATCAAGACAGCGGCCAACATCGACGCCGGGTGGGTCGACTTCCCCGTCGTCGAACGACTGGGCAAGGTCCTCGGCCGCACGGTCGCCATCGTCAACGATGCCGACGCCGCGGGGATCGCGGAGATGCGGTTCGGGATGGGCAAGGACCAGCCGGGCGTCGTCATCTTCCTGACGCTGGGCACGGGTGTCGGCTCCGGCGTGTTCGTCGACGGCAGGCTCGTGCCCAATACCGAGTTCGGACAGATGGAGATCCAGGGGCGACCCGCGGAACGTCGATCGGCGGCGGCCGCGCGGACCCGACGCGGGCTCTCGTGGAAGGCCTGGGCCATGGACCTCGACGAGCATCTGCACGCGATCGACGGGCTGATGTGGCCCAACCTCTTCATCCTCGGCGGCGGCGTCAGCAAGAACGCGGACCGGTTCATCCCACGACTGACCCAGCGCATCCCGGTCGTTCCGGCGCAGCTTCGCAACGATGCAGGCATCATCGGCGCAGCGATCGTCGCCGCCGAAGCCGACACGTCCCGAGGTACACCCTGATGACCACGCCAGCCTCCGCCGTTACCCCGACCACAGCACAGATGGTCATCGGTGGCCAGTCCGTCGATGCGGCTGACGGGGGAACGTTCGAGGTCGTCAACCCGGCCACGGGCGCGGTCATCGCGACGGCGCCGCTCGGTGGTCGCGAGGACGTCGATCGGGCCGTCGCGGCGGCGCAGGCCGCCTTCGAGGATCGCAAGGGCTGGGCGAACTGGGCCGCGGGCAAGCGCGGCCGCACGCTCGCGAAGTTCGCCGCACTGCTCAAGGAGCACAGCGAGGAGCTGGCCCAGCTCGAGAGCCAGAACGGCGGCAAGCCGATCTCCGGCGCGCGCGGCGAGGTCGTCGGGGCCAGCCTCGTCTTCGACTACTACGCCGGGGCCGCCAACAAGGTCTTCGGCCAGACGATCCCGGTCTCGAAGCCGGGCCTTGACCTGACGCTGCGCGAGCCGATCGGCGTCGTCGGGCTCATCGTGCCGTGGAACTTCCCGATCCTCATGGCCTCGTGGAAGGTCGCGCCGGCGCTGGCCGCCGGGAACACTGCGATCCTCAAGCCCGCCTCGTACACGCCCCTGACCGCGATCCGGCTGGGGGAGCTGGCGCTCGAGGCCGGGATCCCGGCCGGCGTCCTCAACGTCGTGACCGGGCCGGGCGGGACGGCTGGAGCATCGATCGCGGCCCATCCGGGCATCGGCAAGGTGGCGTTCACCGGCGAGACCACGACCGGCCAGGAGATCATGCGGCTGGCCTCGGGCAACGTGAAGAAGATCTCGCTCGAGCTCGGCGGCAAGAGCCCGAACATCGTCTTCGCGGACGCCGATCTCGAGAAGTTCGCCCGCGAGTCGCCGTACTCGGTCTTCGACAACACCGGCCAGGACTGCTGCGCCCGCAGCCGGATCCTGGTCGAGCGCTCGGCCCACGAGCGCGTCGTCGAGCTGTTCGCGACCGCGACCCGGACCCTCAAGGTCGGCGATCCGGCCGACGAGGCGACCGAGATCGGCACGCTCGTCAGCTTCAAGCAGCGCGACCGGGTCAAGGACTACATCGAGATCGGGCTGGGCGAGGGCGCGACGATCGTCGTCGGTGGCGCGGCACCGGACGACCCGGCCCTCGCCGACGGCGCGTACCTCATGCCGACCGTGTTCGACGGCGTCTCGAACGACATGCGCATCGCGCGCGAGGAGATCTTCGGGCCGGTGGTCTCGGTCATCCCGTTCGACACCGAGGAGGAGGCGCTCCGCCTGGCCAACGCGACGCCGTACGGCCTGTCGGGATCGATCTGGAGCCGGGACATCGGCAAGGCGCTGCGCTCGGCCAAGGCTCTGCAGGCCGGGGTCATCAGCATCAACTCGAACTCGTCGGTCCACACCGAGGCGCCGTTCGGTGGCTACAAGATGTCGGGCATCGGCCGCGAGCTCGGGATGTCGGCGCTCGACCTCTACACCGAGACGAAGAACGTCTTCATCGACCTGAGCTGACGGAGGTCGCCGTGGGCGACGACGAGCACGTGCTGGAGCGGGTCGGACGTTCGCGCCGGCCCGCGCTCTGGCTCGGCGCCTGGGTCGTCGGCCTCGGGGCGATCGTGAGTCTGGCGATCGTCGGGCGCGATCGGGCCGCTGATGACCTCGCGGACGTGCCGGCTGCCCTGTCGGCGGCCTCGCCCGCACCCGCCCCATCGGTCCCGCCGCTTACGATCGCGACACCGGGCCTCCCTGACGACTACCCGAGGATCCTTCGCCCACGCACGGTCGTGGCTCCGGCGACACCCCGGCCCGTACCGACGTTGGGCGACGATGGTCTGGTCGGCGGGACTGCGTACAGCTCGGCCGCGCCGGCCGACCCATCGCTCGAGGGCCCGGGGCCCTAACGGCCGTGGAGGCGCTCCGGCCAGGTGACGTCGGGGCGGCGCCGGTCGATCCAGTCGCGCAGGGCCCACGTCGTCGTGCGGAAGGCGATGTCGCGCCACGGGATCGCCTCCGGAGCATAGGCCTTGATCTCGGTCGCCTCGGGCGTCGGCGCCGCCGTCCCGCCGACGATCCGCGCCTCGAATGCGATCGTCACGACCGCAGCCTCGAGGCGGGTGTACAGCCCGATGATCTCGCCCGGCTCGACCAGGAGGCCCGTCTCCTCCCACGTCTCGCGGATCGCGGCCTGGTGGACGGTCTCGTCGACCTCGAGGAACCCGCCCGGCTGCGCCCATGCGCCGAGCCCGGGCTCGATGCCGCGCCGGATCAGGACGATCTCGCCGTCGTCGGTGACCGGGAAGGTCGTGACGACCAGCCGCGGGTTGACGTAGACGATGTGCCCGCACGACTCGCACGACAGCCGATGCCGGTCCTCGCCGGGGATCGACCCGAACTGCAGCGCGGCGCCACAGCGCGAGCAGAAGTTGAGCGACGACGCCAGCCATGTCGGGACGCCCCGGCCCGAGGCAAGGTCGGTCGAACGGCCGTCGGGCCCGCGCTCGAACTCGTCCATCAGGCGAGGAGGACGACGCAGCCGGCGGCGACGAGGGCGACGAGACCGATCACGCTGACGACGACCCAGGCGAGCCGGAACAACCCCTTCGTCCGGTCGACCGGCATCCACGCCCACGCCGAGCGCCAGATGCGGAGCACCGCGTCGGCGGTGGTGGCGACGAGGAGCGGCAGGGCGAGCAGGACGCAGAGCTTGACCAGCGGGCTGCCGATCGGCACGCCGACCTCGAGCGCCGTGATCGCGATGGCCCCGCAGATCAGGACGACGACGCTCAACATCACGTAGTGCCGCTGGAGAGGCGTCGGGGCCACCTCCGGCACGGACCGTGGCGGCAGGCCCTGCAGGCTCGGCGGCAGGCTCGATGTCGGGACGGCCTGGCGATCGAGCGCGGGCATGCCCGGCTCCCAGCGCGGATCGTCGGTCGTCATCGCGCCGAGTGTAGCCGGGCGCCCTGGCGAACCATGCCGGCGTTGTCGCCTGCGCGCGCTCGCTCACGCACGTCGGAGTGCGCTCGCTCCCGTGCTCGGCTCCGCCTTGGCCTGACCCGCCATCGCGGCCGGTTTGAGGGCGTCCAGGTCCTACAGCGATCTTGTTTCGCGGACGTCCGGGTCGTCGATGGCGACCGAACACGTCGGGCACCACCAGCGGGTCTCGAGCGCGGTGCCGCACAACTCGTGCTGGAGCGGCTCGCCGCCGCCGCGCCGGGCGCCCCAGTCGGCCAGCAACCGCAGGACCGAGGCAAGGTCGCGTCCGTCCGAGGTGAGGGCGTAGGACATCCGCGGCGGCCGCTGCTGGTAGGGCGTCGCGGTGACGATGCGCTCGCGCTCGAGCCGGCGCAGCCGGTCGGTGAGGATGTTGGGGGCGATGCCCGGCAGCGCCTCGCCGAGCTCGTTGAACCGCCTGGGCCGTTCCAGGAGCGCCTCGACGATGAGCAGGCTCCAGCGATCGCCGACGCGATCGAGTGCCGCCTCGAGCGCCGTGACCGTCGCCGGCGTCGAGGGCGTCCCGGTCGGGCGCGAGGCAGTGCCGCTCATCGACCGAAGCGTAGGGGCGGGATCGGGGCTTGTCACGGTCGCACGTCAGTAGTAGATTGCAAGTCACAAGTCTATCAGCCGCCGACCGGCGGCCCGAGGCTCGGATCACTCGCGGAGCACGAACCACATGAGCGCCATCGAGGAACTCCAGACGGCCGTCGCCACCATCGCGGAGCGCGTCGGTCCATCCATCGTCGGGATCGGCCGCGGCACGCGCGGCTCGGGTGTCGTCATCGCCGACGGCACCGTCCTGACCAATGCCCACAACCTGCGCGGCGACGAGGTCACCGTGACGTTCGCCGACGGTCGTCGGATCCGCGGCACGGTCGCCGGCGTCGACGGCGACGGCGACCTCGCGGTCGTCACGGTCGACACCGCGGGCGCCGCGGCGGTCGAGTGGGGCGACGGCACCGAGCTCGCGATCGGCACGGCCGGTCTTCGGCGCGGCCGCATCGCACGGCGGCGGGAGTCGCGTGACGTTCGGGCTCGTGTCGGCGAATGCGCGTGCATTCCGCGGCCCCGGTGGCCGCCGCATCGACGGCAGCGTCGAGCACACGGCCCCGCTCGCCCCGGGCTCGTCCGGCGGGGCTCTCGTCGACGCGTCGGGCCGGCTCGTCGGCCTCAACACCAACCGGATCGGCGAGGGGTTCTACCTCGCCCTCCCCGCCGACGCGGCCCTGCGCGAGCGCGTCGACGCGCTGGCCCGCGGCGAGTCGCCAACGCGGGCCCGGCTCGGCGTCGCCATCGCCCCGTCGCATGTCGCCCGTCGGCTGCGCCGATCCGTCGGCCTGCCCGAGCGTGACGGCGTCCTGGTCCGTGGCGTCGAGGAGGGCAGCCCGGCCGAGGCGGCCGGGATCGAGGCGGGCGACCTCATCGTCGAGGCCGCCGGCAAGGCCGTCGCCGATGGCGACGACCTCTTCTCCGCCCTCGCGACCGTCAACGGCACCTACGAGGTCAAGCTGGTCCGCGGCGCCGAGGAGCGGACCGTGACCGTCGGAGCCCCTGCCGGACGAACGCCCGGCGACGCATAGGTCCGGGTCGCACCCCGACTTCGGGCGGGTGAAGCGCGAGGGATCGGTCGAGTAGCATCTCGTCGATGCAGCGCTTCCTCGCCTGGTACGCGATCACCTCGTCGGTGGGGGCGGTCGTCGCCCTCGTCGTCGCGAACGCCATCCCGCTCATCGGGGTGCTGTTCTTCGGCTGGAGCGTCTGGACGATCCTGATCGTCTACTGGCTCGAGAACGGCATCGTCGGCGCCTTCAACGTCCTCAAGATCGGCCGTGCCCAGGGTGGCGACGACGGCGCTGCGACCGGCTGGTCGATCAACGGTCGACCCGCGGCGGGCATGGCGAAGGCCGGCCTGATCCCGTTCTTCATCATGCACTACGGCCTGTTCTGGGTGGTGCACGGCGTGTTCGTGTTCACGCTGCCGCTGTTCGCGAGCATCGGATCGGACGGGTCCGATATCGGCCCAAGGCCCGACATCTGGACGATCCTGCTCGCGGTCGTGGCCCTGTTCATCAGCCACGGCCTCTCGTACCTGTTCAACTACATCGGCAGCGGCGAGTACCTGCGGGCATCGCCGGTCGGCCAGATGTTCTCGGTGTACGGCCGCCTGGTCGTGCTCCACGTGACGATCATCTTCGGCGCGATCGCGATCTCGATGACCGGGGCGCCGGTGGCCGCCATCGTCATCCTGGTCGTGTTCAAGACGGCCCTGGACCTCGCCCTGCACCTGCGCGAGCATCGCGGACCGGGCCAGCCGGTCGGGGCGAACGTCTCGACCGGTTAGGCGGGAGGCCGCCCGCCGCCGTCAGGTCGCGTTCGACGGGTCGTCGAGCACCGATTCGGTCTGGCGAGCCCGCCATGCGACGAGTCGCTCCGACAGGGCCGGGTCGCCGAGGGCGAGGATGGCCGCAGCAAGCAGCCCGGCGTTCGTCGCGTTCCCGATGGCCACCGTTGCGACGGGGATACCGCGCGGCATCTGGACGATCGAGAGCAGTGAATCGATCCCGCCCAGATGCTGAGTGGGTATCGGCACGCCGATGACCGGCAGGATCGTCTTGGCCGCGAGCATGCCCGGCAGATGGGCTGCGCCGCCCGCCCCGGCGACGATGACCCGGATCCCGCGGCTCGCGGCCGTCTCGGCGTAGCGGAACAGGTGGTCGGGCGTCCGATGTGCCGAGATCACCTTGAGCTCCGCGGGCACGCCGAGCTCGTCGAGGACGGCGACGGCCGCCTCGAGGGTCGGGAAGTCCGAACGGCTGCCGCCGACGACCCCGACGAGGGGCGCCGAGGTCGCGGTCCGTTCGGTCATCGCGCATCCTCCGTGTCGGCGCCGGCCCAGTGCAGGCGCGCCCTGGCCGCGCGGGCGTGCGCCAGGGCCGTCTCGACGTCGGGGCCCAGCGCGGTCAGATGCCCCATCTTGCGGCGTTCGAACACGCGCCGCTTGTCGTACAGGTGGAGGTGAACGGTGGGATCCAGCAGGGCGTCGTCGACGCCCAGCAGTCGAGCCTCGCGCGCGGGGCCGGTCCCGAGCAGGTTGACCATCGCGGCCGGCGAGACGGCATCGGTCGCGCCGAGGCCGAGGCCGCAGATCGCGCGGATGTGCTGTTCGAACTGCGATGTGGCCGCGCCCTCGATGGTCCAGTGGCCGCTGTTGTGGACGCGCGGCGCGAGCTCGTTGACGACGAGGCTGCCGTCGCGCAGGAGGAACAGCTCGACGGTCAGCGTGCCGGTCAGGTCCATCGCGACGGCCAGCCGGCGGCCGATGTCGGCCGCCCCATCGGCGATCGCAGCGGCGACCGGAGCAGGCGCCACCGACTCGAACAGGATGCCCGCGTCGTGCACGTTCCGGGCGACCGGGAAGGTCGCGGTCGAACCATCGATGTCGCGGGCGACGATGACCGAGAGCTCGGCCTCGAAGTCGAGCTCGCGCTCGGCGAGGAGAGGCGCGCCAGGCTCGCGCCCGAGTGATCCGATGGCGCCGTCGATCTCGGCGGGCTCGGCGATGCGGACCTGGCCGCGGCCGTCGTAGCCGCCGGTCACGACCTTCAGGCGTATCGGCAGGCCGAGGGCGTCGGGCCGGGCGGCGGCCTCGAGCTCGGCAATCGTCCGGATCTCCCGCCACGGCGCCACGGCGATGCCGGCGGCCTCGACGAACCGCCGCTCGGCGAGTCGATCCTGGGTGACGACCAGCGGGCCACGGCCCGGGCCGAACCGGCACGCGCGCGGCGAGGGCCTCGACGACGTCCGCCGCGACGTGCTCGAGCTCATACGTGACGACGTCGCTCACCTCGCCGAGCCGCAGCGCGGCATCGACGTCGTCGTACGTCCCGAGGACGACCGAGTCAGCGACGGCGGCCGCCGGGCACTCGGGGTCCGGGTCGAGGACCGCGATCCGGTAGCCCATCGCCCGGGCCGCGAGCCCGAGCATCCGACCGAGCTGGCCGCCACCGAGGACGCCGATCGTCGCCGGCGGCAGGATGGCGCCCGCGGTCGTCGCGGAAACGGGCAGTGGCGACTCGATGGCCTTCACGCGACCGAGTGTAGACTCGCCGCCATGCGACTCGTGGTGGGTCGGCGTACCACGGACGTGGACGTCGGCTAAGTCTCCGACCTGGTCGCCCGCGCCGAGCGGGTGGCCATCGACCTGGGCACCGGTGACGGCCGGGCCGTGCTTGCACGTGCCGTGGCCGAGCCGAGGACCCTGGCCCTCGGCATCGATGCGAACGCCGCCTCGATGATCGAGTCGTCCCGGCGTGCCGCGCAGCCCGAGCGCCGCGGTGGACGACCCAACGCCCTGTTCGTCGTCGCCGCTGCCGAGGCGCCGCCACCCGAGCTGGCGTCCCTCGCCGACGAGCTCACCATCACGCTGCCGTGGGGCTCGCTGCTCGATGGCGTCCTCGGTCGCGACGAGCGGGTCGCGGCCGGCGTCGCGTCACTCGTCGCGCCGGGTGGTCTGGTTCGCTCGATCGTGTCGACGGCGTCGTGCGACGGCCGCGATCTGCCAACCCTCGACGACCGGCTGGCCGCGGTCATCGCCGACGCGTGGGCCGCACATGGTCTGACCCTGGTCGCCTTCCGGCCGGCGACCGCGGACGAGCTCGCCGGCACCCACTCGACGTGGGCCCGGCGCCTGGGCCTGGTCGCCGGTCGTGCGGCCGCCGACGGCGCCCGGACGGCCTGGACGATCGAGCTCCGGCGGGCCGCCGACACACAGGCCGACGCGGGCCGCTAGCATCGGGCGATGACCGAACGGACCGCCCTCATCCTCGACGTCGACACCGGCATCGACGACAGCCTCGCCCTGCTCTACGTCGCGGCCTCGCCGGACGCCGAGATCGTGGCGGTCACCTGCGTCTCGGGCAACATCGACGGGGCGCAGGTCGCGATCAACACCCGGGCCGTGCTCGAGCTCGCCGGGCGGACGGACGTGGAGGTCGCGCTCGGCCGCGAGGTGCCGCTGGTCCGCCAGCTCGAGACGACGCCCGAGACCCATGGGCCGCAGGGCCTCGGCCACGCCGTGCTGCCGCCCCCGTCGCGCCCGCTCAGCGAGCGTCACGGCGTCGATGTGATCGTCGACGAGGTCCGCCGACGACCCGGCGAGATCGTGCTCGTGACCCTCGGTCCGCTCACGAACCTGGCCCTCGCGCTGGACAAGGAACCGGACCTGCCCCGTCTCCTGAAGGGCTACACGCTGATGGGCGGTGCCTACGGCGTGTCCGGCAACACGACGCCGACGACCGAGTGGAACATCCACTGCGACCCGGACGCCGCGCGGATCGTGTTCCGGGCGTGGGGCGAGGCGACGGCGGCTGACCCGACCATCCCGCGTCCGGTCGCCCTCGGGCTCGACGTGACCGAGCGCGCGCGGGTGCTCCCCGACGACGTGGTCCGGCTCGCGCGACGCGCGGGCAGCACTCCCGACGACTCGATCGCGCTGTCGCGCGGCGAGGATCCGATGCTCGCGACGCGCTCCGTGGCGGCCAACCCGATCGTGCGCTACGTCGCAGACGCCCTGCGCTTCTACATGGAGTTCCACGCCCACTACGACGGCTTCTACGGGGCGTTCATCCACGATCCGCTGGCCGCCGCGGCGGCCCTCGACCGCTCGCTGATCAAGACCGAGGCCCTGTTCGTCGATGTCGAGACGACCGGCGAGCTCACGGCCGGGATGACGGTCGCGGACCGGCGCCGGCTGACCGGCAACGCCCCGAACCTCGATGTCGCCGTCGAGGCGAACATCCCCGAGTTCCTCGACCGGCTCGTCGAACGCGTCGGGGGGCTGGCGGCGGACAGGTCGGACGTGGCACGCTAGGCACGGAGAGGGACGCCCGGTCTCGGGCGTGAGTGGGTGGGACAGGAGGGCCGGATGAACTTCGACTGGTTGCAAGTCTGCGCGGACAGTGCTGCCACGGGTTGCATTCAGCCGGTCCAGCTCGCCTATCTCGTCGCCATCATCGTCGGGGCGGTGCTCTTCGCCGTCATCGCGCGACGGTCGCGGGACCTCTCGACGGCCACGTTGACGCTGATGGTCGTGGCGATCGCGATCAACGTCGCCGTCGGCTCGATCACCTTCGCGTTGCGACTGCCCATCTACCTTGACTCGATCGGGACCGTCCTCGTCGGCGTCCTCGCCGGGCCGTGGGCCGGTGCCCTGACCGGGCTGCTGTCGAACCTCATCTGGTCGATCCTGCCGATCCCCGGCGGGGCCGGGCCGAACACCGCGTTCTTCGCGCCCGTCGCGGCCGTGATCGGCCTGATGGCCGGGTTCTGGGGCGCCCAGGGCGTCTTCCGACTGCGGCCGGACGACGCCCGCGTGGGCGGCTTCCTCGCGATCGCGACGGGCATCGCGGCCGCGATGATCGGACTCATCGTCGTCCAGGCGACCATCGGGATCCCCTCGCTCGCGTTCGACGACCCGAACGCCCTGGACAACCAGATGCGGTTCGTCCTGATCTCGCTCGCGCTCGTCGCGTTCGGCGTGGTCGTGGGCTGGGCCAGCCGGCGGACGATCTATCGCCTGGAGGACCGCCCGGAATCGGCGCGCCAGTACCTGACCGTCGCCGCGGCCGTGTCGGCGGGGGCACTGCTGTTCGCGCTGTTCCGGCTGCTGTTCGGCTCGACCGGCTACTTCTCGACGATGGACGGCCTCAACGACGACGGGTCGCCGGACGGCTTCCCGAACCTGACGAGCCTGGCGCTCACCGATCCACTCGGGTTCATCATCGGGATCCTGATCGGCGTTGGGCATCGCCATGCTGATCTATCGCTGGGCTTCGTCGGGCGACAACGCCCGCCTGTTCCCGGTCTGGGTCGGCGGCCTGACGACCGGGATCGTGGCAGCGGCCATCTCCGCCCCGATCGCGGCCGGCGTGTTCGGTGGCGTGACCGGTGGCGGCACGGACGCGCTCGTCGCGCTCTTCCGGACGCTCGGTCTCAACGTGTTCCAGTCCGCGTTCGCGCAGGGCCTCACGAGCGACCCGCTCGACAAGACGATCAGCTACACGGTCGTGTTCATCATCCTCGGGGCCCTCCCGGTCACCGTCCGGACGATGTACAGCCGCGGCGAGGCGACGGTCGCCGATTGATCGTCGTCGCAGGCTGACGGACGGAGGATGTCGACCGCCACAGGCTATTTCGTCGCGGGCTCGAGCTGGCTCCACCGGCGCCACCCGCTGACCAAGCTCCTCGGTGTCGCGTTCGTCCTGCTGGCGGCGTTCCTCCTGCCGCCGATCGTGCTGCCGGTGATGGCCGTCGGCCTGATCCTGATCGCGTGGTCGGCCGGGCTCCTGCGGCCGATCGTTCGCGCGATGCGGATCCCGGCGCTCCTGCTCACCTCGATCCTCGTGGTCAACGCCCTCTTCTTCCCGGGCGCGACCGATCGGCTCCTGACGCTGGGCCCGCTGTCGGTGACCCGTGAGGGCCTGTCGTTCGGGCTGATCTCCGCCGGCCGGGTGCTCGTGGCGTTCCTCGCGACCGTGACGTTCCTCTTCACCACCCTGGCCGATGACCTGCTCGAGGCTCTCGTGAGCCGAGGGGTCGGCCACCGGATCGCGTTCGTCATCCTGTCGGCCGTCCAGACGGTGCCCCGGATGCAGGCGCGGGCCGCCTCGATCCTCCAGGCCCAGCAGGCGCGCGGCCTCGCCGTCACCGGGTCGTTCATGCAGCGGGTCCGGGCACTCGTCCCGCTCATCGGCCCCGTGATCCTCGGATCGCTCGTCGACGTCCGCGAGCGGACGTTCGCGCTCGAGGCACGCGGCTTCGGCGCGCGGCCGGGCCGGACGGCGTATCGCGTGGTGCCGGATCCGCGGTTCGACCGGGTCCTCCGGCTGGTGCTGGTGCTCGCGTGTGTCGGCGTCGTCGTGGTCGCCGTGGCGGGGGTCTGGCGGTGACCGAAGAGGCCCAGTCGGTCGCCACCGAGGCCCCGCTGAAGGTCACCGACCTCGAGATCCGGTACCCGGGCCGGCGGGAGCCCAGCCTGCGCGGCGTCGGCCTCGAGGTGTCGGCCGGAGAGCGCGTCGCGGTGGCGGGACGGACCGGGGCCGGCAAGTCGACGCTCGCGCTCGCCGCCGCGGGCTTCATCCCGCGCGTGGTCCGCGCGACCGTCAGCGGTGCCGTGACGATCGCCGGTGTCGACGCGCGCACGGCCGACGCGGGCCAGCTCCTCGGCCGGGTCGGGATCGTGTTCGCGACACCGGCCAACCAGCTCTCCTCGTCCAAGCTGACGGTGCGGGAGGAACTCGCGTTCGGACTGGAGAACCTCGGGGTGCCGCGGGCCGAGATGGACGCGCGCATCGACGCGGTCCTCGAGCGCCTGCGCATCGGCGACCTCGCAGAGCGGGAGCCCTTCTCCCTGTCGGGCGGCGAGCAACAGCGGGTCGCGATCGCCAGCATCATCGCGATGGGCACGGACATCCTCGTCCTCGACGAGCCGACCGCCCAGCTCGATCCCGCCGGGACGACCTCGGTGGCCGATCTCATCGACGGCCTCGCCCGGTCCGGCACGACGATCCTCTGCGCGGAGCACGCGCCGACCGTGCTCGGGCGCGCGGACCGCTGCCTGGTCCTCGACGATGGCCGGCCCGTCTCGCTCGACCGACCCGGCGCGGCCCTGTCGGCGGCTGGACGCGACGTCGGCCTGCGGCCGCCGACGCTCGTCAAGCTCGCGAACGTGGCCGGGGTGGCGCCAGGCCTCGAGTTCGACGAGGCCGCGATCGCGGCCGCGCTGGCGGCGAAGCGGCCCATCCCCGCGACGCCCGACGACCGGCCGGAGACCGCACCAGCGTGGAGCCCGGGCTCGGAGCGGCCGCCCGTCCGGGTCGACGTCGAGGGCCTGGTCCATCGGTACCCCAACGGGATCGAGGCCGTCCGTGGCGTGTCGCTCTCGATCGAGCCGGGCGAGGCGGTCGTCATCCTCGGCCAGAACGGCTCGGGCAAGACGACGCTGGTCAAGCACCTCAATGGTCTCCTGCGGCCCGACGCCGGGCGCGTCCTCATCGACGGCGAGGCGACCGAGGAGGTCACCGTCGACCGGCTGGCGGCGACCGTCGGGTTCGTCTTCCAGAACCCGGACGAGCAGCTGTTCGAGCGGTCCGTCGAGCGGGAGGTCGCCTTCGGCCCGAAGAACCTGCGCCGACCCGCCGGACCAGATCCCGGGCCTCGTCACCCGCAGTCTCGAGGCGGTGGGCCTGACCGACGTGCGCGCGACGAACCCCTACGACCTGGACCTGTCGCGCCGGAAGCTCGTCGCGCTCGCCGGCGTCCTCGCGATGGACCCGGCCGTGCTCGTGCTCGACGAGCCGACGACCGGCCAGGACGCCGCCGGCATCGAGCGGGTCGGGGCCGTCGTCCGGGCGTACCGCGACGCGGGCCGCTCGGTGGTCGCGATCACCCACGACATGGAGTTCGCCGCGACCAACTTCACCCGGGTCGTCGTCATGCGTCTCGGCGAGATCGTGGCCGATGGGCCACCCGCGGTCGATCTTCGCGCCCGACCATCGCGACCTGCTCGCGAGCACGGGCCTGCTGCCACCGCCGGCGGCCCGGATCGCCGCCGCGATGGGCCTCTCGATCGTGCCCGCCGACGCCGACGCGCTGCTTTCTGCGCTCAGGGCGGGGGCGTCCTAAGGCCCCTGCCGGCCGGGCGATGTCGAGACCCGGACTATCGGGCCCGGACAGCACCCGACCGAACCATCGTCGCTGGCCGGGATCTGGACTATCGTCGCGTCCATGTCGGGGACACGTCGGGGCTACGCCCCTCGCTCAGGCCGCCTTGCGGCGCTCGTGACCATGCTGGTCGTCGCGTCGATCGTGGGCGGCTGCTCGCTCCTCGACCCGCAGCCCTCCGGCTCGGCCGGCCCGGGCGAGAGTGCGGCCGCCGCCAGCCCGTCGGGCGGGCGCCGGGTCGTCGCCCGGCACGGCCGCGACGATCGCGCCGGCAACGCCGGCCAAGTGGACGAACTGCGCGACCAAGTTCCAGTGCGCGACGCTCCGGCTGCCGAAGGACTACCACGACCCGGCCGCGGGCACGCTCGACGTCAAGATCATCCGGCTGCCCGCCTCGGACCGTGCCAAGCGGATCGGCTCGATCATCGTCAATCCGGGTGGGCCGGGCGGCTCCGGCATCGAGTTGGTGCAGAAGAGCGCCGCGCAGTTCCCGACGGCCCTCCGCGAGCGCTTCGATCTCGTGGGCTTCGATCCCCGGGGCGTGAACGCGAGCAGCCCGGTCCGGTGCATCGACGACCTCGACGGCCTGGCGGCCCTCGATCCGTCCCCGGACGACCAGAAGGAGCTCGACCGCTCCGTCAAGCAGGCCAAGGACTACGCCGACGCGTGCGCGAAGCGCAACGCCTCGATCCTGCCCTATCTCTCGACAGACGCGGTCGTCGACGATCTCGACCAGATCCGCCAGGCGGTGGGCGACGAGAAGATCACCTACCTCGGGTTCTCGTACGGCACGCTCATCGGGTCGATGTACGCGGACCGCTATCCGGACCGCATCCGGGCGATGGTCCTCGACGGCGCGATCGACCCGAGCCTCTCGGAGGTCCAGCTCCGGACCGGCCAGGCGAAGGCCTTCGAGGCGGCCCTCGGCCGCTTCCTCGCTCGCTGCTCGCGCCGGACCAGCTGTGCCTTCCACGAGGGCGGGCACTCCGCCAAGGCGTTCGACGCGCTGATGGCCAAGATCGACAAGAAGTCGCTCCCGACGCCGCGCGTCGCGGACCGGCGGCGCGTCGGACCGGGCCTGGCGTTCTCCGCGGTCCTGGGCTCCATGTACAACAAGGCGTCCTGGCCCGCCCTGGAGGCGGGTCTTGCGCTCGCCAAGCGCGGCGACGGCTCCATCCTGATCCTGCTGGCCGACCCGTTCCGCGGGCGCAAGGCGAACGGCACCTACTCGAACATGAGCGACGCCTACTACGCGAACACCTGCCTGGACTTCCCCACGTCGACCGACATCGGCACCTACACGAAGCTCGCCGCCACCCTCGCGCAAGGTGGCCCCCCGGTTCCGCGCCGTCGCGTTCAACGACCTGCCGTGCGCGTTCTGGTCGGTGCCGTCCCAGCGGACCCCGGCGCCGGCGACCGGTGCCGGCGCGCCGCCGATCGTGGTCGTTGGATCCACCGGCGACACCGCGACGCCCTACGCCTGGGCGAAGTCACTCGCGAAGCAGCTCGAGTCGGCGGTCCTGGTGACCCGCAAGGGCGAGGGCCACACGTCGTTCCTCGTCAACAACTGCGTCAAGAAGGCGCTCGACGGCTATCTGCTCGATCTGACGGTCCCGAAGAACGGGCTCGTCTGCACCTGACGGCCGACACGCCGGCTCAGGTCAGCCCGACCTCGAACACCTCGCCGCCGACGATCCGCCACGCCCGCACGCCCGGCTCCCCGGTGACCGGGTCCGCCTGGTCGTCGCTGAGCGAGACCAGCACGTACAGCGCGTCCGGGTAGAACGCGAGCCCGACGTCCGTCGGTGAGGGCACGGCCGGCGAGTGGGTGTGCGAGTGGACGATCGCCCAGAACACCTCGTCGGCGTCGTCGGTCGCGATCGTCAGCCGATACAGGTCGTCGGGGTCGATCTCGTAGCGCAGGGGTGACGCGGCCTTGTTGCGCGTCGCCTCGAACCGCAACGCGCGTCCCCCGGCGGCGGCGTACCCGTCCCCGATGACCAGGCCGGCCGCCTCGTTGGGGTACTCGGCCCGGGCATGCGCGACGATCGCCTCGCGGATGGCGCCGGGCAGGTCGGCCGAGACGGGGCCCGGATGGACCTCGCTCACCACCAGTTGACGCCGCCCTCGAGCGCCTCCTCCATGTCATCGAGGTTGGCCGAGAACGTCCCGGCCGAGAGGTACTTCCAGCCGCCGTCGGGCAGGAGCGCGACGATGGTTCCGTGCGACATCTCCTGGGCGACGCGGGCGGCCGCCACGAGGACCGCCCCGCACGACGGCCCGGCGAAGATGCCCTCCTTGAAGACGAGGTCGCGCAGCGCGGCGATCGCGTCGCGGTTGGAGACGAGGTACTTCGCGTCGATGCGCGACGGCTCGAGGATCTCGGGGATGAACCCCTCGTCGAGCGAGCGCAGGCCCTGGACCAGTTCGCCGGGGAGTGGCTCGGCGGCCACGATCCGGACGCCCGGCTTGTGCTCGTGCAGGTACCTCGAGACGCCCATCAGCGTCCCGGACGTGCCGAGTCCGGCCACGAAGACGTCGATCTCGGGGCAGTCGGCGAGGATCTCGGGACCCGTGGTCTCGTAGTGGGCCAGCGGGTTGGCCGGGTTGCCGTACTGGTACGGCATCACGAACCGCTCGTCCTTCGAGACCAGGTGCTTGGCCAGCGCGATCGCCCCGTTCGAGCCCAGCGCACCCGGCGAGTCGATGACCTCGGCCCCGAACAACGCGGCCATCTGGCGTCGCTCGTTGGTGACGTTGTCGGGCATCACGAGCGCGACCCGGTAGCCCTTGCGCCGGCCGATCATCGCGAGCGCGATGCCGGTGTTGCCCGACGTCGGCTCGAGGATGATCGAGTCCTCGTGGAGCAGGCCGCGGCCCTCGAGGTCCTCGATCAGGTACTTCGCGACGCGGTCCTTGACCGACCCGGTCGGGTTCAGCATCTCGAGCTTGGCCAGGATGCGGACGTCCGGGTTCGGGCTCATCCGCGGGATCTCGACGAGCGGCGTGTGGCCGATGGCGTCGAGGATGTCCGCGTACCGGCCGCCGTGCGGCGCGAGCGCGTCGTGCGCATGGGCGTGCGCGTGATCGTTCTCGGACTCGGATCCCGGATCGGGCTCGGGCGCCCGGAGCGGCCAGGGCGCGGCCATCGGTCAGCCGCCGGCCATCGCGGGCAGGAGGCGGACCTCGTCGGCGGGCGTGACCGGCGTCTCGAGACCGGCCAGGTAGCGCACGTCCTGGCCGTTGACGTAGACGTTGACGAACCGGTTGAGCTCGCCGCCGTCGGTCAGCAGTTGCGAGCCGAGCGATGGATGCCGCTCGACGAGCGCCTCCACCACCGCCCGGATCGATTCACCGGGCAGGTCGAGGGACTTGGCGCCGCCCACGTTCGGGCGCAGCACGGCCGGGATGAAGACCGTGCTCATGCGCGCGCGTCGGGCGAGACCGTGCCGGCCAGGCCGGTGGTGGTCATGAGGAACGGCACGTCGTTGCCGACGCTGTCCACGGTCAGCGGGTGACCGGCCTTGCGCGCTGCGACGGCCTTGTCCGAGCACACCGGGCATTCGGGGTCGCGGCGGAGCTTGAGCTCGGTGAACTCGGTCTCGAGCGCATCGAACAGCAGCAGCCGTCCCGACAGCGTGTTGCCGATCCCGAGGAGGACCTTGAGCGCCTCGTTGGCCTGGAGCAGGCCCAGGATTCCGGGCACGACCCCGAGGACGCCGGCCACCGAGCAGCCGGGGGCGAGCTCGGGCGGGGGCGGGGTCGGGTACAGGCAGCGATAGCACGGCCCCTCGTACGGGATGAACGTGGTGAGCTGCCCCTCGAACCGGAAGACCGAGGCGTGGATGACCGGGATCCCGGCTGCCACCGCGGCGTCGTTGAGGAGGTAGCGCGTCTCGAACGTGTCGGTCCCATCGAGGATGACGTCGTAGCCGGCGATGAGCCGCTCGACGTTCTCCGCGCCCAGCATCTCCTCGTAGGTGACGACCTTGATGTCGGGGTTGAGGGCGTTGATCGAGCGCTTCGCCGATTCGACCTTGCGCTCCCCCACCCGGTCGGTCGTGTGGATGATCTGGCGCTGGAGGTTGCTGACGTCGACGACGTCGAAGTCGACGATGCCGATCGTGCCGACCCCCGCCGCCGCGAGGTAGAGCGCCGCAGGCGAGCCGAGGCCGCCGGCGCCGATGAACAGCGCCTTCGAGCCGAGGAGCCGCGCCTGGCCGGCCGAGCCGACCTCCGGGATCAGCAGGTGCCGGCTGTAGCGGTCCTTCTGCTCGGCGGTCAGGACGACCGGCGTCTCGAACTCGAGGCCCGCGCCCTTCCACGCCTGGAACCCGCCGGACATCGACGCGACGTCCGTGTAGCCCATCCCGGCAAGCGTCTGGGCGGCGAACAGGGAGCGGACGCCACCGGCGCAGTACAGGACGACCGGGGCGTCGCGGTCGGGGGCCGCCGCCTCGATCTGCTGCTCGATGTAGCTCTTGGAGATGTGCGTGGCGCCGGGAAGGTGGCCCTGGTCCCACTCGGACGCCTCGCGGACGTCGATGACCTTGGCCGCGCCCGGGGCGAGGGCATCGACCTCCTGCGGCGTGACTTCCCGGATCTGGGCGCGCGCCTCGCGAAGGAGGTCGGCATAGGACTTTGGCATTGGCTTGGTTGGACTCCGATGGTCGACGGGCTGGCGCCGTCGGCGCCAGGGCGGTGGGTGGTCCCTGGGGGTGCCGTCCTCGATGGCCGAGGGGCGGCTGGACCGTGCGCGTCGGGCCGGCGCTCAGGCCGGCTGACGACACCTGCAGCGGCGCTCGATCCGGGTCATGCCCCGGCCTCCGCGGTCGCGCCGAGGTCCGTGAGGACGTGCTGGAGGCTCTCGTGGCTGAGCATCGCGCACTTGAGGCGGGCGGGGCTGATCTCGATGCCGAGCAGGTCGAGCAGGTCGTCCGCCCCGAAGCCCGCGACGTCCGCGAGCGGCTTGCCCTTGATCTCGTCGGTGAGCAGAGAGGCGCTGGCCTGGCTGATCGCGCAGCCGCGTCCGGTGAAGCCCACCCGGTCCACGACGCCATCCTTGACGCCGAGCATCAGCGTGATCCGGTCGCCGCAGAGCGGGTTCGCGCCCTCGTAGGACGCGTCGGCGTCCTCGATGACCCCGAAGTTGTGGGGCCGTCGATAGTGCTCGAGGATGTAGTCGCGGTAGAGGTCGTCCATTCGACCTCGAATACTAGCGCGAATGTCTAATCCCGACCACTGGGGTCGGGATTGGATCGAGGGACCTCGGCGGCGCGATAATCGCGCCATGTACGTGCCCGCCCACTTCAAACCCGCCGACGATGACGTCCGCGACCTGCTGCGGAACCTCGGCGCGGCCGACCTGATCACATCGACCTCCGCCGGGCTGCTGGCGACGATGCTCCCGCTGGTCTGGCTCGAGCCTGATCCGGGATCGGCGGGCTGGGGCGTGCTGCACGGGCACGTGGCACGCAACAACCAGCAGTGGAAGGTGCCGCCGACCGGCGATGCGATGGCGATCGTGCGCGGACCCGACGCGTACATCTCGCCTGCCTGGTACGCGACCAAGCGCGAGCATGGCCGAGTGGTCCCGACGTGGAACTACATCACCGCCCACGTCTACGGGCGGCTGGTGATCCACGACGACCCGGCCTGGGTCGAGGTCAACGTGCGTCGACTGAGCGAGCGGCACGAACGTTCGCGCGAGCAGCCCTGGTCGGTCGACGACGCGCCCGAGCCCTACATCGCCGGCCAGCTCAAGGCGATCGTCGGCGTCGAGATCGTCATCGATCGCGTCGAGGGCAAGTGGAAGCTCAGCCAGAACCGCTCCGAGGCGGACATCGCGGCACGATCGAGGCCTCGAGGCGACCGGCGAGCGCGCGGTCTCCGCCGCGATGCGCGGGTTGGACCCGGCCGCTGACCTGGCGCGGCGTGGCCGGCGCGATCAGCCGTTGAAGACGCGCTGGACTTCCTTGAGGCCGGCCGCGAGGGCGTCGATGTCGTCGCGGGTCGTGTAGACGTTGAAGCTGGCCCGGGCCGTCGCCGCGAGGTCGAGGCGCTCGTGGAGCGGCATCGTGCAGTGATGGCCGGCACGGACCGCGATCCCGAAGCGGTCGAGGACCTGGGCGACGTCGTGCGGGTGGATGCCCGGCAGGTTGAACGGGATGACGCCGCCGCGGATCCCGGCGTCCATCGGGCCGTACAGGGCGATCTCCGGCACCTCGCGCTGCAGCGTCACGAGGGCGTAGGTCAGCAGCTGCTGCTCGTGCTCGCGGACCGCGTCCATGCCGAGGTCCATCAGGTACTCGGCCGCGACCCCAAGCCCGATCGCGTCGCCGACGGCCGGCGTGCCCGCCTCGAACTTCCAGGGGATCTCGTTGAACTCGGACCGGCGGAGGTGGACCTCGCGGATCATCTCGCCGCCCGCGAGGAACGGCGGCATCGCCTCGAGCAGCTCGCGTCGGGCCCACAGCGCGCCCGAGCCCATCGGGGCGAGCATCTTGTGGCCGGAGAACGCGTAGAAGTCGGCGCCGAGCGCCTGGACGTCGACCGGCACGTGCGGGACGGCCTGGGCGCCATCGACGAGCACGAGCGCGCCGGCCGCGTGGGCCATCTCGACCATCTCGCGGACCGGGTTGATGGTGCCGAGGGTGTTGCTGACGTGGGTGAACGCGACGAGCTTCGGCTTCAGCCGGAGGAGGACCTCGAAGACGTCGAGGCGGAGGATGCCGTCGTCGGTGATCGGGATGAACTCGAGGTCGCCGTCCTGCTCCTGGACGAGGATCTGCCACGGGACGAGGTTCGCGTGGTGCTCCATCTCGGTGAGGATGATCTGGTCGCCGCGCCGGATGTTCTTGCGTCCCCACGAGTAGGCGACGAGGTTGATCGCCTCGGTCGCGTTGCGGGTGAAGACGATCTCGTGGCTGTCCGGGGCGTTGATGAAGCGGGCGACCCGTGCCCGGGCCTTCTCGTACTCGGCCGTGGCCTTCTCGCCGATCGTGTAGATGCCGCGGTGGACGTTGGCGTTGTACTCGCGGTAGTAGTCGGCGACGGCGTCGATGACGACGTTCGGCTTCTGGCTGCTCGACGCGGAGTCGAGGTAGACCAGGCGATGGCCGTTGATCTCCTGCTGGAGGATCGGGAAGTCGGCCCGCAGCGCGACGGGGTCGAGCGCCGGCCGGGCGACCTTCGGATCGGTGGTCAGGGTCATCGACGATCCGGCCCGGCTAGCGGGCGGCCTCCACCGGTTCGAGGTCGAGGTCCGGGCCCTTGGGGACCAGCAGGGCCTCGTCGGGGAGGTCGGGCGAGAGGCCGGCCTCGCGCAGGATCGGGCCGTAGCCCTCGTCCTCGAGGCGCAGCGCCAGGTCCTTGCCGCCGGACTTCACGATCCGGCCCTGGGCCAGCACGTGGACGACGTCGGGGGTGATGTAGTTGAGCAGCCGCTGGTAGTGGGTGATGAGCAGCACGCCGAGGTTCGGGTTGAGCATCGCGTTGACGCCCTCGGCGACGATCCGCAGCGCGTCGATGTCGAGGCCCGAGTCCGTCTCGTCGAGGATCGCCATCTCGGGCTCGAGGACCGCCATCTGGAGCATCTCGAGGCGCTTCTTCTCGCCGCCCGAGAACCCGTCGTTGACGTAGCGGCTGGCGAAGCCGTCGTCCATCCGGAGCATCGCCATCTTCTCGCGCATCTTGTTGCGGAAGTCGCGCATCGAGACGCCGCCGCGCATCGGGTCCGTCGGGTCGACGTCGGGGTCCTTGTCGATGCCCTGGAGCTTGGCGTTGAGCGCGGAGCGGATGAACGACGCGACGCTCAGGCCCGGGATCGCGGTGGGGTACTGGAAGGCCAGGAACAGGCCGAGGCGGGCCCGCTTGTCCGGTGAGAGCTTCAGGATGTCGCGGCCCTTCCAGACGACCTCGCCGCCCTTGACGACGTAGGCCGGGTGGCCGAGCGAGGGCGTAGGCGAGCGTGGTCTTGCCGGAGCCGTTGGGGCCCATGATCGCGTGGACCTCGCCCTTGCCGACGGTCAGGTCGATGCCCTGGAGGATCTCGTGCTCGGGGTCGGCGACCGGCGCGACGTGGAGGTCGCGGATGACGAGGTGCTGGTCGGTGGCGGGCTGGTCGGTCACGGCTGGGTCGATGCTCCCTGTCGGATGGCTTCGGGCTGGATGGGCGCGTCGGCGTGGACGATGGGCGGGACGAGGTCGGCGAGCGTCATCGAATCGAGCGCGCCGGTGATGGCGTCGCGGACGCGGACCCACAGGACGTTGACCGTGCAGCGGGCGCTGCGATCGCAGAGGACCGCATGCTCCGGGTCGTCGGTCGCGCAGAACATCGGGGCGATCGGGCCCTCGAGGGCTCGCAGGACCTCGCTCATCCGGATCGTCTCGGGCGGGCGGGAGAGCTCGTAGCCGCCGTGGGCGCCGCGGGTCGAGACGACGAGGCCGGCCTCGCGCAGGCTGACGACGAGCTGTTCGAGGTAGGCCCGCGGGAGGTCCTCCTCGGCGGCGATCCCGGCGAGCGAGGCGGGCCCCGTCCCGGCATGCCGTGCCAGCTGCACCATGAGGCGGACGCCGTACTCGCCCTTGGTCGAGAAGGCGACGGCGCCGGAGCCGTGATAGGTGGGCCGCGTGGCCGTGGGGAGGGTCAGGTGCGTGGCCTCAGGGGTCGGGCGAGATGCGCCCGCGATATCCGAGTGATTTCGTCGGGATTAGTCTACCGCGGCCCGTCTGAGAGCGTCAACGAGTGGGCGCGGCGCGGGCCGGGGCGGGGCGCGGCGCGAGCCGGGGCCGGGGCGGGCCCGCGGACGCTTGCGCACGCCAAATGTCCTTCGCTCGGGGCGCAGTGGCGGGCCGCTGCGCGAGCACGGTCGCGAGCCGAGCCGGGCGCCTACCGGTGCCGACGCGGCGCGATCTCGGTGACCGCGAGAGGGTCCGACCGCCGAAGGGCGCCTGCTCCCAGCGACGCGCGGGGTCCGCCGTGCACGCGGCAGGGCGCAGATGGCGGCCTGCTCCCGGCCGGGCCACCCCGCCCGCGCCGCCGGACATGAAGAGGCCGGGGCACTCTATCGGAGCCGATCGAGTGCCCCGGCCGTGGACGCCGCTCGGGGAAACGGCGTCCCTCACGGGAAAGGCGGAGGGTACGGGCCATCGACCCCGGGCGCGCAGCCCGGGATGACCCGAGGAAGTGGAGTGAGTGGGCGCTGGCCGCCTGTTCCGGGGGTAGGTGTCCCGGAGGTCAGGCGGCCAGCCAGTGGTGCGCGGTCAGCGGTCGCGTCGGCGGCGGATCGTCGCCGGGACCGGGGTGAGGACGCCGACGCCGAGCGTCAGCACGGCCAGCGCGATGAGCCCGAGCAGGAGGCTCGTGCCCGGCCCGCTCGTCGAGCCGCTTGCGTCGGTCGGAGGAAGGGTCGGCTTCGGCTTCGGCGTGCCGGTGGCCGGCTGGACCTCGCCACCTTCGACGATGACGTCGGCGTCGTCCTCATCGGACCCCGCGTTGGTCGTCGTGACGGAGGCGACGTTCAGGACCGGGCTGGTCTCGGCCGTGTCGTCGGTCGTCGGGCTGGAGATATGGAAGCTGAAGCTGGCACCGGGGGCCAGGGTCGTCGGACCGCAGGTCACCGTGCCGGCCGCCAGCGAGCAGAGCCCACCAGCGTTGTCGTCGAGCGTCCAATCGAGCCCCTGGTCGGTCGGGCAGCGGATCGTTGACCACGACACCGTTGCCGTGGCGGCCCCGTTGTTCGTGACCGTGACGGTGAACCCGATCGTGTCACCGGCTTCGACCTCGGGATCGTCCGCGGTCTTGACGATGTTGATCGCGCTCTTGTTGATCGTGATGGTGTCGTCGTCTTCGTCCGACCCGCCGTTGGTCGAGGTCACCGAGGCCGTGTTCGGCACGGTGTCCGCCGAGGCATTCGAGGTCGCACTGACGATGTGGATCGCGTAGCTCGCGCCGCCGGCCAGGCTGACCGTCGGGCAATCGATGGACTGCGAGCCGACGGCGCCCGCGATGCTGCAACCGGAGATCCCGGTCTGGTTCTCGATGGACCAATCCAGGTCGCCACCGGCCGGCAGGTCGTCGGTCAGGGCCACACCCGTGGCCTCGACGCCACCGGCGTTGCTGACGGTGATCGTGAAGCCGATCGGGTCACCCGCGTCGACCGTCGGGTCGTCCGCGACCTTGGTGATCTCGATGTCGGCGGGCACCGGATCCGGGCAGCGGAGGATGTCGAACAGTTCGTCCGCGAAGCTGGAGAAGTTGGCGTCGAGGAACGAGCCGCCACCGATCTCGGTCATGACCGCGGCTGCCCAGGCCTCGTCACCGGCCGCCGAGAACGGCAGGCTGATGTCGCCCGGATCGCCGGGGGCACTGAGGTAGACGGCCTTGATGTGGAACTTGCTGGCGCCGACGCCGCGGACGCTGTCGGCCGCGTCGATCGCCGCGTTGGCACCCTCGAGCCACGTCTCCGGGACGTCGAGGTCATCGCCGTGCGTGTTGGGCTTGTTCGGCGAGCCGTCCGTCAGGACGAACATGACGTTCTGGACGCCTGTCCGGCCGCCGGCGTTGTTGCCTGCGGCGGTCGTGATCCCGGAGGCCGTCGGCGTGAGACCGGTCGGTCCGCTGAGGCCGTTGACCTCGTCGATGAAGTCGGCGGCGGGGAGGTACCCGGCCGAGATCGGCGCGGCGCTCGAGCCGTTGAAGCGCGTGCCGCTGTAGCGGCCGTCGCCGCCGGCAGCCTGGAACGTGTTGACGAAGTCGATGATGCCCGCCTTGAGGGCCGGCAGGTTGGACGGCGCGGGGCCCTGTGGGCCGATCGAGCCGGACATGTCGATGACGAAGTTGAAGTCGGCTGTATTGCACAGCGCGGTCGAGATCGGCGGATTGGTCGTGCCGTTGGTGATGGTGCGGTACGTGACCTGGACGGTCAGGAAGCTGACCGACGTGGTCGACGCGCCATCGCAGGCGGCACCCGGGTCGTTGTTGCGCAGCTCGAGCCGGAACCGGCCGTTGGCGAGCTGGGTGGGATCCCAGACATTGCCCCAGGTGTCGGTGGCGCCGCCGAGCGTGAGGACCTGGTCGACGTCGGTCAGGTCGGCGGCCTGGCGGGTCGTGAAGGTGGTGCCGTCGTTGTCCGAGAGGCGGACCTGGATCTGGCAGCCGGCCGGAGCCGTGGATCGGGCCGTGACCGCGACGGTGATGCCGTCGATGATCGAGCCATTCGGGACGCCGAAGTCGAAGGCCCGGTAGCCCTGGTCGACGTTGTCGCCGGACGCGGTGGCGACCGAGGCGTCGTTCGTGAAGACGTTGGTCGGATCGGTCCAGCCATTCGGCGCGACCGTGTCGGTCGGCGCCTTGGCGCCCGTGTCAGCGGCCGACGCGACCGCGGCGCCGACGCTCAGAAAGAGCGACGACAGGATGAGGACGGTCCCGCCGACGGCAGCCAGCCTGCCCAGGCGAGAGTGAGGACGAAGCCCCCGATGCATCGATAGATCCTCCGATGTGTTGACGACGGCGGGCCGTGAGCACCCGCGTGGACACGAGCATGCGTCAGACCCAGGACTTGGTCTAGTACCTTCGTAGTACACGGGACCCACACGGTCTGTTAACCACGTGACCGGACCGCACTAGCCTGGGGACGGAAGCGGTGTGTGGACGCAACGTGGGTCATGGTACTGACGGACGGGGAAGCGCGTGCCACGGTCCCGCCATGCGACCGGGTATCGTTGCGACCTGGGATGCGACCGCGTCACACCGGCTGGGCGACCGCCAGCGTTTCGATGTAGCGCCGTCGCCAGGCCTCGGTCGCCGCGACGTTGTTGAACGTGTACAGGTGCACGGCCACGACCCCGGCCACCGGGTCCGCGACCGTCGGGGCGAGGCCCTCGAGCAGGCCGTCCGGGCGGTAGAAGCCGCCGGAGCGGATCAGTCGTGCGACGAACCGGGCGTTCTTCGTCAGGAACCGATGCGTGTCGGCGACGCCGATCCGGGCCGTGATCGCCAGCAGCTTGTGCGGCTCCGCCACGCCGGGCAGGCCGATGTGGACCGGCAGCGTCAGGCCCTCCGCGCGCCGTGCGGCGAGCCACGAGCCGATCGCCGCCGGGTCGAAGCAGAGCTGGGTCGTCATGTAGCTCGCGAAGGCGGCCTTGTCGCGCAGGGCCTCGGCGAGCGGCGCGTCCGCGATGAACGCGTGGCCCTGCGGGTAGCACGGGATGCCGATCTCGGCGAGAGGGTGGCCGATCTCGGCCATCTCGCGCAGCAGCGACAGGCCGTCGGGGTAGTCGCCGGGCTCCTTCTCGTCGCCGCCGACCACGAACGCGCGATCGACCCCGGCCCCTTCGAGCCAGGCGACCAGGTCGCGCAGGTGAGCGCGGTCGCGGACCATCCGTGCGGAGAGGTGCGGCACGGCCCGGAAGCCGCGGGCCTGGAGCGCCTCGCACAGGGCGACGGTCGCCTCGATGCCCTTGGCCGGCGAGGCGGTCACGGACACCGTCGCGCCCGGCGGCAGGTCGTCGGCATGATCGATGGCGCTCTTCAGCGGGACGAGCTCGAAGGTCGGCTCGGCGAGGACGCGTGCCAGCGCCCGGCGCTCGCCGGTCCCCAGCCGGCGGTGGCGCCGGAACAGCACGCCTAGACCTCGGAATTGGGCATCGAGGCCTTGCGCTTGACGATGAACTCGAGCAGGGCCTCGTCGGTGGCGTCGTCCATCGGCGGCGCCTCGTACTCGGCGAGCATCCGCTTCCAGATGGCGTTCGCGCGCTGTGCCGCGTCGAGCGACCCGTCCTCCTGCCACTGCTCGAAGCTGTTGTTGTCCGCGATCTCCGAGCGATAGAAGGCGTTCTCGAAGTTGGCCAGGGTGTGGGCCGTGCCGAGGTAGTGCTGGCCCGGCTCGTTGGTCAGGATCGCGTCGAGCGCCTGCCCGTTCTCGGACAGGTCGACGCCGTTGACGAAGACCGCCGCCATGCCGCATTGATCGGCATCGAGGATGAACTTCTCGTAGCCCACCGCGAGCCCGCCCTCGAGCCAGCCGGCGGCGTGCAGGACGAAGTTGACGCCGCCGAGGATCGTGGCCGAGAAGGTCGCCGCGGACTCGTAGGCGGCCTGGGCATCGGGGATCTTCGAGGCGCACAGGTTGCCGCCGGAGCGGAACGGCACGCCGAGCCGCCGGGCCAGCGCGGCCATCACGTACAGCACGAGCGATGGCTCCGGGGTCCCGAACGTCGGTGCGCCCGACTGCATCGACATCGAGGACGCGAAGCTGCCGAGCACGACCGGCGCGCCCGGCCGGACCAGCTGGACGAAGGTCATCCCGCCGAGCGCCTCGGCCAGGGTCTGGGTCGCCGTCCCGGCCACGGTCACCGGCGACATCGCGCCGGCCAGGATGAACGGCGTCATCAGCGTCGCCTGGTTGGCCTCGGCGTAGGCCCGGGCCGCCCCGAGCATCGTCGCGTCCCAGACGAGCGGGGAGTTGGCGTTGATCAGCGAGAGGATGACCGCGTGGTCCTCGAGGTACTCCGCGCCGAACAGGATGCGGGCCATCTCGACGGTGTCGCGCGCGCGCTCGGGTGCGGTGACCGAGCCCATGAACGGCTTGTCGCTGTAGCGCATGTGCGCATAGACCATGTCGAGGTGGCGCTTGTTCACCGGGACGTCGACCGGCTCGCAGACCGTGCCACCCGAGTGGTGCAGGTTCGGCGAGAGGTAGGTCAGCTTCACGAGGTTGCGGAAGTCCTCGATGGTCCCGTAGCGGCGGCCGCGGTCCAGGTCGCGCACGAACGGCGAGCCGTAGTTGGGCGCGAAGACCGTGTGCATCCCGCCGATCTCGACGTTGCGCTCGGGGTTGCGGGCGTACTGGGTGAACTGGCGGGGCGCGGTCGCCTGGACGATCTGCCGGCACATGCCCCGCGGGAAGTCGGACCCGCTCGCCCTGGACGTCGGCGCCCGCGTCGCGGAACAGGCGGAGGGCGTCGGCGTCACCGCGGAACTCGAGGCCGACCTGCTCGAGGATCGTGTCCGCGTTGTATTCGATGAGTGCGAGGCCCTCCTCGTCGAGCACCTCGAACGGGGCGAGCTTCCGGGTCAGGAACGGGACATGCTCGGCGTGCGACAGGAGACGCGCGGCCTGTCGCGCGGCACGTCCGCCGGTCCGGCGTCGCGGGTTGTCGTCCATCACCGATCCTCCGTGCCAGCCCGGCTGCCGACTGCGGCGACGCGTCGACGCCGTCGCTCCCCTCGCCCGACCCCGCCCGCATCGCCCGGTGCCGATCGCGGCGGCAGGGTCACGGCCGCCGACAGGTGGGGATAGGACGCCGTCTTGTGGGGGAACGCCATCGCCTCGACGAAGTGCTGCTGGAAGCGCGGCTCGACGGCGGTCTCGATCTTCTCGACGTCGCGCACGACACCCTCGATCTCCGTCCGGGCCGCGCCCGACAGCAGCGCGATCAGGGCGCCGGTCCCGGCGGCATTCCCGGCCGGCGCCACATGGGCGAGATCGCAGTCGGGGATGAGCCCGAGGATCATCGCGTGGGTGGTGTCGATCTGGCTGCCGAATGCGCCGGCGAGCCGGATCTCGTCGACGGTCTCGATGCCCAGGTGATCCATCAACAGGCGGACGCCGGCGTACAGCGCGGCCTTCGCGAGCTGGATCGCCCGGACGTCGTTCTGGGTCACGGTGATGCGCGGGCCGCCGTTGACGCTCTCGCTCAGGACGTAGCTGAACGTCCGGCCGTCGGAGACCACGCGCGGCGTCCGGGCCGCGAGCCCGCCATCGATGACGCCGTCCTCGGTGATGACGCCGGCCAGGAACAGCTCGGCGACGACCTCGACGATGCCCGAGCCGCAGATGCCGGTGACGCCGAGCTCGTCGGCCGCGGCCGCGAAGCCCGGCTCGTCCGACCACAGGTCCGAGCCGATGACCTTGAAGCGCGGCTCGAGGGTCGCGGGATCGATGCGGACGCGCTCGATGGCGCCCGGCGCCGCACGCTGGCCGCCGCTGATCTGGGCGCCCTCGAACGCGGGGCCGGTCGGGCTGGACGCAGCCAGGAGGCGGTCGGCGTTGCCGAGCACGATCTCGGCGTTGGTGCCGACATCGACGATGAGCCGGACCTCGCCGGTCGCCCGATGGGGCGCCTCGGCAAGGATGACCCCGGCCGTGTCGGCTCCCACGTGGCCGGCGATGCATGGCAGGACGTAGACCCGGGCGCCCGGGTGGGCCGACAGGCCGAGCTCGGTCGCGCGGATGCGCACGGCCCGGTCCGTGGCCAGCGCGAACGGCGCGGAGCCCAGCGGGATCGGGTCGATGCCGAGCACGAGGTGATGCATGATCGGGTTGCCGACCAGCGTGATCTCGTGGATGTCGACCGGCTCGAGGCCCGCCTGGTTGGCGAGACCCAGCACGAGCGCCCGCAACGCCGTCCGGACCGCGCGGGTCATCTCGAGCGCGCCGCCGTCGTGCATCATCGCGTACGAGACGCGGCTCATCAGGTCCTCGCCGAACCGGATCTGCGGGTTCATGACACCCGCCGACGCGAGCACCGAACCGTCGCCGAGATCGGCCAGATGGCCTGCGATCGTCGTCGAGCCGATGTCGATCGCGACGCCGTACACCTTCTCGTGCAGCCCCGGCCAGACGGCCGTCACGTGGCGCCCGTCATGGACCGCCACGGTGACCGCGTAGCCGCCCTTCTCGAGCGCCGGCTGGAGCGCCCGGATGACGTCGAGGTCGGCCGTGAGGTCGGTGAGGTCCCACTCGCGTTCGAGGGCGTCGAAGAGCCGGACCAGGTCGCCCGACGGCGAGGCGAGCTCGGGCGGCGTGACCTCGACGTAGTGGAGGCGGACCACCGGATCGACGATGAAGTCGCGGACCGGCAGGCTCTTGCGGACGACCTGGCGGTGGACCTGGCTGTCGGGCGGGACGTCGATGACCATGTCGCCGCGCAGGTGGGCGGCGCACGACAGGCGGCGCCCCTCGGCGAGACCCTGCTTGCGGTCGTATTCCGCCTCGCGCTCGGCCGGCGCGCTCAGGTGGTCCGGGCTGGCCGTGATCCCGTGCTTGGCGAACGACCCGAACGACGGCACGACCTGGCAGCGGCCGCACAGGCCGCGGCCGCCGCAGACCGAATTGATGTCGACGCCGAGCGAGCGGGCGGCGTCGAGGACCGTCGTCCCTTCGGCGAACCGGCCACGCCGCCCGGACGGCGTGAAGATGACGAGCGCGTCCGCGGGCGTTCGAGCGGCCTCGGCGGTGGGAGGCGACACGGTCGCGACGCCTCAGCCGGCGGAGCCGACGAGCCGGCGGTTGACGCGGCGGCGGCTGACCTCGCCCTCGGGCGTCGGCTCACGGTGGGCCAGGATCCAGCGGCCGCAGTCGGGGTCGTTGCCCATCAGGACGTCGGCCGCCATGACCGCCCGCTTGAGGTCGGGCTGCATCGGGTTCGTGATGGCCGACGTCATCCCCGCGGCGATCGCCATCGGCAGGAACGCCGCGTTGATGCCCTCGCGGTTCGGCAGGCCGAAGCTGACGTTCGAGGCGCCGCAGGTCGAGTTGACCTTGAGCTCCTCGCGGAGACGCCCGACGAGCGCGAAGACCTGGCGGCCGGCCGTCGCCATCGCGCCGATCGGCATGACCAGCGGGTCGACGACGATGTCCGAGCGCGGGATGCCGTGATCCGCGGCCCGCTCGACGATCCGCTTGGCGACCGCGAACCGCACGTCCGGGTCCTCGCTGATGCCGGTGTCGTCGTTGCTGATGGCCACGACGGCCGCGCCGTACTTCTTGATGAGCGGCAGGACGCGCTCGAGGCGTTCCTCCTCGCCGGTCACCGAGTTGACCAGCGGCTTGCCCTGGTAGACCGCGAGCCCGGCCTCGAGCGCCTCGACGATCGAGGAGTCGATCGACAGCGGGAGGTCGGTCAGCGACTGCACCAGCTGGATCGTGTGGGCCAGGATCGCCGGCTCGTCGGCCAGGGGGATGCCGGCGTTGACGTCGAGCATGTGGGCGCCGGCCGCGACCTGGGCGAGCACGTCGCGCTCGACCCGGCTGAAGTCGCCAGCCTTCATCTCCTCGGCCAGTGCCTTGCGCCCGGTCGGGTTGATGCGCTCGCCGATGATGACGAACGGGCGGTCGAAGCCGAGCACGACCTCGCGGGTGGCGGAGCTCAGGACGGTCTCGGTCATGCCGGCGAGTCCTCTGCGGCCATGTCGCTGCGCCGTGGGATCGGCGTCTCGTGGGCCGGAGCCAGGACCGGGCCACCTTCGACGCCGCCGGACTGGATGAGCTCGGCGAGCCGGTGCTTCGTGTAGTCGGCTTCGAGCCGCTCGCGTCTCGGCGGCAACGACCGCCTCGATGTCGTCGCCGCAGCGGTGCTGCTCCCGGCGCCATTCCTCGATGTAGTCGTTGTAGGCGCTCTTGCCGGCGCGGGCCGCCGCCTTGTCGATGGCCACCTGGAAGCGCGGGTGGAGGACCTGCTTGCTCTGGCGGCGACCCTCGCGAGCGAGCACCTGGGCCGGGATGTCGCGCCACCAGATGACGGTCATGACCCCCATCGTCAGCGGACCATCGAGATGACCGAGTCGACGTGGGCCGGCCCCGTCACCGAGGTCGCCGCCGCGATCGACGTCGCGAGCTCCCCGTAGCCGGTGCGCCGGAGCTCGAAGCGCAGGCCGAGCCGACGTGCGCCGCGCCGTGCGGCGGCGACCAGCGCCGGGTCGTCGGTCTGGGCGAGGTAGACGAGTCGCTCGTAGTTGCCGAAGTACGTGGCGAGCAGCTCCGGGTGGCGGTCGAGCCCGAGCCCGACGATGACGAGCCGGTCGAAGTTGCGGGCGAGGAAGTCGGTCAGGAAGAACGTCGCGGGCTCGTCCGCGGTCAGGCGCGCGAAGTCCGGGCGCCCGGCGTAGAACTCGTAGCAATGGGCACCGGGCAACCGCTCGACGCCGGGCTCCTCGGCCAGGGCCACGTCCAGCATGCCGCCGGTGCCGCAGTCCGCGTACGCCACGAAGACCCGGTCGTAGCCGGCGCGCCGCCGCCGGATCCGGTCGCGGACGGCCTTCGGGATGCCGCCCGGCCGGTTGTGGAGGGTGGCCGGCAGGCAGGTGATGTCGACGTTGGGCAGACCGCGGGTCAGGTCCACCAGCTCGCGGGCGAGCGCGCCACAGCCGACGATCAGGACGCGCGGGGCATCCGGGTCGGCGGTCGTCGTGGTCCTAGGCGACGCGGGCACGGCGTTCGTCGATGAGACGACGGGCCGTCTCCGCGGCCACGCCGGCGTCGCGACAGTAGGCATCGGCGCCGACCGCGAGGCCGAACTCCTCGTTGAGCGGCGCGCCGCCGACGAGGACGATGTAGTCGTCGCGCATCCCGCGATCCTTGAGCGTCTGGATGACGACCTTCATGTACGGCATGGTCGTCGTCAGCAGGGCCGACATGCCCAGGATGTCGGGCTTGTGCAGGTCGAGCGCGGCGAGGAACTTGTCCGCGTCCGTGTTGATCCCGAGGTCGACGACCTCGAAGCCGGCGCCCTCGAGCATCATCCCCACGAGGTTCTTGCCGATGTCGTGGATGTCGCCCTTGACCGTCCCGATGACGACCTTGCCGACCGGCTCGGCGCCGGTCTCCGCGAGCAGCGGTCGCAGGATGGCCATGCCGGCCTTCATCGCGTTCGCGGCGAGCAGGACCTCGGGCACGAACAGGATGCCGTCGCGGAAGTCGATGCCGACGATCTTCATGCCGGCGACCAGCGCGTCGTCGAGGACCCGCGTGGCCGAGAAGCCGCGGCCCAGGAGGATGTTCGTCCCCTCGACGATCTCGTCCTTCATGCCGTCGTAGAGGTCGTTGTGCATCTGCTCGACGAGCTCGTCGTCGGACAACGCCGCGAGATCGATATCCGCGTACTCGTCCTGCGTCATCGGCTGATGCTCTCCCCAAAGGGGTTCCACGATATGGAACCGTGCCGTATAGTGGAACCGCGTCGTGCAAATCTACCTCCCCGAGGAGGCGAATGTCCAGCGTCCAGTCCATCAGGCGGGCCTTCGACGTCCTCGGCGCCGGTCGCGGCCACGTGGTTGAACGTGTAGAGGTGCATGTCCACAACGCCGGCGGCCGGGTCCGCGACGATCGGAGCGAGGCCGTCGAGCAGGCCGTCCGGGCGGTAGAAGCCGCCCGAGCGGATCAGCCGCGCGACGAACCGCGCGTTCTTGGTCAGGAAGCGATGCGTGTCGGCCACCCCGATGCGCGCGGTGATCGCGAGCAGCTTGTGCGGCTCCGCGACGCCCGGCAGCCCGATGTGGACCGGCAGCGTCAGGCCCTCTGCGCGGCGCGCGGCCAGCCACGTGCCGATCGCCTCCGGGTCGAAGCACAGCTGGGTCGTCATGTAGCTGGCGAAGGCGGCCTTGTCGCGCAGGGCCTCGGCGAGCGGCGCGTCCGGGATGAACGCGTGGCCCTGCGGGTAGCACGGGATGCCGATCTCGGCGAACGGGTGGCCGATCTCGGCCATCGCCCGCAGCAGCGACAGGCCGTCGGGGTAGTCGCCCGGCTCCTTCGCGTCGCCGCCGACCACGAACGCGCGGTCGACCCCGGCGCCTCGAGCCAGGCGATCAGGTCGCGCAGGTGCGCGCGGTCGCGGACCATCCGGGCGGAGAGGTGCGGCACGGCGCCGAAAGCCGCGCGCCTGGAGCGCCTCGCACGAGCTCGACGGTCGCCTCGATGCCCTTGGCCGGCGACGCCGTCACCGACACCGTGGCGCCGGGCGGCAGGTCGTCGGCCTGGTCGAGGGCGCTCTTGAGCGGCACCAGCTCGAACGTCGGCGTCGGCGAGGACGCGCGCCAGCGCCCGGCGCTCGCCGGTCCCCAGCCGGCGGTGGCGCCGGAACAGCACGCCTCAGACCTCGGAGTCGGGCATCGACGCCTTGCGCTTGACGATGAACTCGAGCAGCGCCTCGTCGATCGCGTCGTCGATCGGCGGCGCCTCGTACTCGGCGAGCATCCGCTTCCAGATGGCGTTCGCGCGCTGCGCCGCGTCGAGCGACCCGTCCTCCTGCCACTGCTCGAAGCTGTTGTTGTCGGCGATCTCCGAGCGGTAGAAGGCGGTCTCGAAGTTGGCCAGGGTGTGGCGGATGCCGAGGAAGTGCTGGCCGGGCTCGTTGGTCAGGATCGCGTCGAGCGCCTGCCCGTTCTCGGACAGGTCGACGCCGTTGACGAAGACCGCCGCCATGCCGCACTGGTCGGCGTCGAGGATGAACTTCTCGTAGCCGACCGCGAGGCCGCCCTCGAGCCAGCCGGCCGCGTGCAGCACGAAGTTGACGCCGCCGAGGATCGTCGGCCGAGAAGGTCGCCGCGGACTCGTAGGCGGCCTGCGCGTCGGGGATCTTCGACGCGCACAGGTTGCCGCCGGAGCGGAACGGCACGCCGAGCCGCCGCGCCAGCGCGGCCATCACGTACAGGACGAGCGACGGCTCCGGCGTCCCGAACGTCGGCGCGCCCGACTGCATCGACATCGACGACGCGAAGCTGCCCGAGCACGACCGGCGCGCCGGCCGGACGAGCTGGACGAACGTCATCCCGCCGAGCGCCTCGGCGAGGGTCTGGGTCGCCGTCCCGGCCACGGTCACCGGCGACATCGCGCCGGCCAGGATGAACGGCGTCACGAGCGTCGCCTGGTTGGCCTCGGCGTAGGCCCGCGCCGCGCCGAGCATCGTCGCAGTCCCAGACGAGCGGCGAGTTGGCGTTGATCAGCGAGAGGATGACCGCGTGGTCCTCGAGGTAGTCCGCGCCGAACAGGATGCGCGGCCATCTCGACGGTGTCGCGCGCCCGCTCGGGCGCGGTCACCGAGCCCATGAACGGCTTGTCGCTGTAGCGCATGTGCGCATAGACCATGTCGAGGTGGCGCTTGTTGACCGGCACGTCGACCGGCTCGCAGACCGTGCCGCCCGAGTGGTGCAGGTTCGGCGACACGTAGGTCAGCTTCACGAGGTTGCGGAAGTCCTCGATCGTGCCGTAGCGGCGGCCGCGGTCGAGGTCGCGCACGAACGGCGAGCCGTAGTTGGGCGCGAAGACCGTGTGCATCCCGCCGATCTCGACGTTGCGCTCCGGGTTGCGCGCGTACTGGGTGAACTGGCGTGGCGCGGTCGCCTGGACGATCTGGCGGCACATGCCCGCGCGGGAAGCGGACCCGCTCGCCCTGGACGTCGGCGCCCGCGTCGCGGAACAGGCGGAGCGCATCGGGGTCGCCGCGGAACTCGAGGCCGACCTCCTCGAGGATCGTGTCGGCGTTGTACTCGATGAGCGCGAGGCCCTCCTCGTCGAGCACCTCGAACGGGGCGAGCTTCCGGGTCAGGAACGGGACATGCTCCGCGTGGGACGCGAGACGGGCGGCCTGGCGCGCGGCACGTCCGCCGGTCCGGCGTCGCGGGTTGTCGTCCATCACCGATCCTCCGTGCCAGCCCGGCTGCCGACCGCGGCGACGCGTCGGCGCCGTCGCTCTCCTCGCCCGACCCCGCCCGCATCGCCCGGCGCCGATCGCGGCGGCAGGGTCACGGCCGCCGACAGGTGCGGGTACGACGCCGTCTTGTGCGGGAACGCCATCGCCTCGACGAAGTGCTGCTGGAAGCGCGGCTCGACGGCGGTCTCGATCTTCTCGACGTCGCGGACGACGCCCTCGATCTCGGTCCGGGCCGCGCCCGACAGCAGCGCGATGAGCGCGCCGGTCCCGGCCGCGTTCCCGGCCGGCGCGACGTGGGCGAGGTCGCAGTCGGGGATGAGCCCGAGGATCATCGCGTGGGTCGTGTCGATCTGGCTGCCGAACGCGCCGGCGAGCCGGATCTCGTCGACGGTCTCGATGCCGAGGTGGTCCATCAGCAGGCGGACGCCGGCGTACAGCGCGGCCTTCGCGAGCTGGATCGCCCGGACGTCGTTCTGGGTCACGGTGATGCGCGGGCCGCCGTTGACGCCCTCGCTCAGGACGTAGCTGAACGTCCGGCCGTCGGAGACGACGCGCGGCGTGCGAGCCGCGAGCGCCCCGTCGATGACGCCGTCCTCGCGTGATGACGCCCGGCGAGGAACAGCTCGGCGACGACCTCGACGATGCCCGAGCCGCAGATGCCGGTGACGCCGAGCTCGTCGGCCGCGGCCGCGAAGCCCGGCTCGTCCGACCACAGGTCCGAGCCGATGACCTTGAAGCGCGGCTCGAGGGTCGCGGGATCGATGCGGACGCGCTCGATGGCGCCCGGCGCCGCGCGCTGGCCGCCGCTGATCTGGGCGCCCTCGAAGGCCGGGCCGGTCGGGCTCGACGCCGCGAGCAGGCGGTCGGCGTTGCCGAGCACGATCTCGGCGTTCGTGCCGACGTCGACGATGAGGCGGACCTCGCCGGTCGCCCGATGGGGCGCCTCGGCGAGGATGACCCCGGCCGTGTCGGCCCCGACGTGGCCGGCGATGCAGGGCAGGACGTAGACGCGGGCGCCCGGGTGGGCCGACAGGCCGAGCTCGGTCGCGCGGATGCGCACGGCCCGGTCGGTGGCCAGGGCGAACGGCGCGGAGCCCAGCGGGATCGGGTCGATGCCGAGCACGAGGTGATGCATGATCGGGTTGCCGACCAGCGCGATCTCGTGGATGTCGACCGGCTCGAGGCCGGCCTGGTTGGCGAGGCCCAGCACGAGCGTCCGCAGCGCCGTCCGGACCGCGCGGGTCATCTCGAGCGCGCCGCCGTCGTGCATCATCGCGTACGAGACGCGGCTCATGAGGTCCTCGCCGAACCGGATCTGCGGGTTCATGACGCCCGCCGAGGCGAGGACCGAGCCGTCGCCCGAGGTCGGCCAGGTGGCCGGCGATCGTCGTCGAGCCGACGTCGATGGCGACGCCGTACAGCTTCTCGTGCAGCCCCGGCCAGACGGCCGTCACGTGGCGCCCGTCGTGGACCGCGACGGTGACCGCGTAGCCGCCCTTCTCGAGCGCCGGCTGGAGCGCCCGGATGACGTCGAGGTCGGCCGCGAGGTCGGTCAGGTCCCACTCGCGTTCGAGCGCGTCGAAGAGCCGGACCAGGTCGCCCGACGGCGAGGCGAGCTCGGGCGGCGTGACCTCGACGTAGTGGAGGCGGACCACCGGGTCGACGATGAAGTCGCGGACCGGCAGGCTCTTGCGGACGACCTGGCGGTGGACCTGGCTGTCGGGCGGGACGTCGATGACCATGTCGCCGCGCAGGTGGGCGGCGCACGACAGGCGGCGTCCCTCGGCGAGCCCCTGCTTGCGGTCGTACTCCGCCTCGCGCTCGGCCGGCGCGGTCAGGTGGTCCGGGCTGGCCGTGATCCCGTGCTTGGCGAACGACCCGAACGACGGCACGACCTGGCAGCGGCCGCACAGGCCGCGGCCGCCGCAGACCGAGTCGATGTCGACGCCGAGCGAGCGGGCGGCGTCGAGGACCGTCGTCCCTTCGGCGAACCGGCCGCGCCGCCCGGACGGCGTGAAGATGACGAGCGCGTCCGCGGGCGTCTGAGCGGCCTCGGCGGTGGGAGGCGACACGGTCGCGACGCCTCAGCCGGCGGAGCCGACGAGCCGGCGGTTGACGCGGCGGCGGCTGACCTCGCCCTCGGGCGTCGGCTCGCGGTGGGCCAGGATCCAGCGGCCGCAGTCGGGGTCGTTGCCCATCAGGACGTCGGCCGCCATGACCGCCCGCTTGAGGTCGGGCTGCATCGGGTTCGTGATGGCCGACGTCATCCCCGCGGCGATCGCCATCGGCAGGAACGCCGCGTTGATGCCCTCGCGGTTCGGCAGGCCGAAGCTGACGTTCGAGGCGCCGCAGGTCGAGTTGACCTTGAGCTCCTCGCGGAGACGCCCGACGAGCGCGAAGACCTGGCGGCCGGCCGTCGCCATCGCGCCGATCGGCATGACCAGCGGGTCGACGACGATGTCCGAGCGCGGGATGCCGTGGTCCGCGGCCCGCTCGACGATCCGCTTGGCGACCGCGAACCGGACGTCCGGGTCCTCGCTGATGCCGGTGTCGTCGTTGCTGATCGCCACGACCGCCGCGCCGTACTTCTTGATCAGCGGCAGGACGCGCTCGAGGCGTTCCTCCTCGCCGGTCACCGAGTTGACCAGCGGCTTGCCCTGGTAGACCGCGAGCCCGGCCTCGAGCGCCTCGACGATCGAGGAGTCGATCGACAGCGGGAGGTCGGTCAGCGACTGGACCAGCTGGATCGTGTGGGCGAGGATCGCCGGCTCGTCGGCCAGGGGGATGCCGGCGTTGACGTCGAGCATGTGGGCGCCGGCCGCGACCTGGGCGAGCACGTCGCGCTCGACCCGGCTGAAGTCGCCGGCCTTCATCTCCTCGGCCAGTGCCTTGCGCCCGGTCGGGTTGATGCGCTCGCCGATGATGACGAACGGGCGGTCGAAGCCGAGCACGACCTCGCGGGTGGCGGAGCTCAGGACGGTCTCGGTCATGCCGTCGAGTCCTCCGCGGCCATGTCGCTGCGCCGTGGGATCGGCGTCTCGTGGGCCGGGGCCAGGACCGGGCCGCCCTCGACGCCGCCGGACTGGATGAGCTCGGCGAGCCGGTGCTTCGTGTAGTCGGCCTCGAGCCGCTCGGTCTCGGCGGCCACGACCGCCTCGATGTCGTCGCCGCAGCGGTGCTGCTCCCGGCGCCATTCCTCGATGTAGTCGTTGTAGGCGCTCTTGCCGGCGCGGGCGGCCGCCTTGTCGATGGCCACCTGGAAGCGCGGGTGGAGGACCTGCTTGCTCTGGCGGCGACCCTCGCGCGCGAGCACCTGGGCCGGGATGTCGCGCCACCAGATGACGGTCATGACGCCCATCGTCAGCGGACCATCGTGATGACCGAGTCGACGTGGGCGGGGCCCGTCACCGAGGTCGCCGCCGCGATCGACGTCGCGAGCTCCCCGTAGCCGGTGCGCCGCAGCTCGAAGCGCAGGCCGAGGCGACGTGCGCCGCGCCGGGCGGCGGCGACCAGCGCCGGGTCGTCGGTCTGGGCGAGGTAGACGAGTCGCTCGTAGTTGCCGAAGTACGTGGCGAGCAGCTCCGGGTGGCGGTCGAGCCCGAGCCCGACGATGACGAGCCGGTCGAAGTTGCGGGCGAGGAAGTCGGTCAGGAAGAACGTCGCGGGCTCGTCCGCGGTCAGGCGCGCGAAGTCCGGGCGCCCGGCGTAGAACTCGTAGCAGTGGGCGCCGGGCAGCCGCTCGACGCCGGGCTCCTCGGCCAGGGCCACGTCCAGCATGCCGCCCGTGCCGCAGTCCGCGTACGCCACGAAGACCCGGTCGTAGCCGGCGCGCCGCCGCCGGATCCGGTCGCGGACGGCCTTCGGGATGCCGCCCGGCCGGTTGTGGAGCGTGGCCGGCAGGCAGGTGATGTCGACGTTGGGCAGACCGCGGGTCAGGTCCACCAGCTCGCGGGCGAGCGCGCCACAGCCGACGATCAGGACGCGCGGGGCATCCGGGTCGGCGGTCGTCGTGGTCCTAGGCGACGCGGGCACGGCGTTCGTCGATGAGACGACGGGCCGTCTCCGCGGCCACGCCGGCGTCGCGACAGTAGGCATCGGCGCCGACCGCGAGGCCGAACTCCTCGTTGAGCGGCGCGCCGCCGACGAGGACGATGTAGTCGTCGCGCATCCCGCGATCCTTGAGCGTCTGGATGACGACCTTCATGTACGGCATGGTCGTCGTCAGCAGGGCCGACATGCCCAGGATGTCGGGCTTGTGCAGGTCGAGCGCGGCGAGGAACTTGTCCGCGTCCGTGTTGATCCCGAGGTCGACGACCTCGAAGCCGGCGCCCTCGAGCATCATCCCGACGAGGTTCTTGCCGATGTCGTGGATGTCGCCCTTGACCGTCCCGATGACGACCTTGCCGACGGGCTCGGCGCCGGTCTCCGCGAGCAGCGGTCGCAGGATGGCCATGCCGGCCTTCATCGCGTTCGCGGCGAGCAGGACCTCGGGCACGAACAGGATGCCGTCGCGGAAGTCGATGCCGACGATCTTCATGCCGGCGACCAGCGCGTCGTCGAGGACCCGCGTGGCCGAGAAGCCGCGGCCCAGGAGGATGTTCGTCCCCTCGACGATCTCGTCCTTCATGCCGTCGTAGAGGTCGTTGTGCATCTGCTCGACGAGCTCGTCGTCGGACAACGCCGCGAGATCGATATCCGCGTACTCGTCCTGCGTCATCGGCTGATGCTCTCCCCAAAGGGGTTCCACGATATGGAACCGTGCCGTATAGTGGAACCGCGTCGTGCGAATCTACCTCCCCGAGGAGGCGAATGTCCAGCGTCCAGTCCATCAGGCGGGCCTTCGACGTCCTCGGCGCGCTCGCCGGCGGACCGCTCGGGGTCACCGAGGTGGCCGACCGCGCCGGTCTCCCCAAGTCGACCGCGGCCAGGCTCCTGGCGACGCTTGGCCCGCGAGGGCGCCGTCGAGCAGATCCCGGGCGACACCGGCTACCGGCTCGGCCCGCGCCTCGCGACCCTTGCCGCGGGTCTGACCCCGGTCCGCTCGCTGGCGGCCCTGGCGCACCTCGCCCTGACCGAGCTGGCCGAGTCGGCCGGCGAGGCCGCCGGCCTCGCGGTCCCGACGGCGACCTCGTCCACTACATCGAACAGGTCGACACGCCCAACCCGGTGTCGGTCCGCGACTGGACCGGCAACCGGGTGCCGCTCCACGCGGTCTCGTCGGGTCAGGTCCTCCTCGCATTCCGGCCGCCGGCCGCGATCGATCGCTACCTCGAGCGGCCGCTCGAACGGTTCACGCCGCGCACGCTCGTCGACGAGGCAGCTCTGCGCGAGCGGCTGCGGGTCATCCGCCATGACGGCTACTCGTGGGTCTGCGAGGAGTTCGACGAGGGCATCAACTCGGTCGCAGCGCCCATCGCGGACGCGTCGGGCGAGGTCGATCGCCGCGGTCCACCTGCACGGGCCGTCGTACCGATTCCCGGCGGCCGGCACGGACGCCGCGGTGGCCGAGCGGGTCGTGGCGGCGGCTGCGCGCGTCGCGCGGACGCTCCGCCAGGCGTGATCCCTCGATGACCGGACCGGGCGCTCAGACCACCTTGTCGGCGGGCAGGGCCTCCGCGAACTCCGCTGCCGAGGCGAGCCGCGTCGTAGGCCGTGCCGACCAGGTGGTGATACGGCACGCCCGAGAACTGGTGATGCGACCGCGTCGGGATGTCGTGGGCGGGATCCCATTCCCGGCGCTGCAGGTCGATGTACCCCTGCTCCTGCCCCTCGGCCAGGGCCGACAACAGGTTCGACAGGGCGAGCCCGTTGGCATGCTGCGCGCCAAGCGTGATGAAGATGAACCGGACGCCGAGGCTGCCGAGTTCGGCGAAGGTCAGGGGATCGGGGTCGTTGAACCACTTGAACGAGCTCGAGTAGTTGAAGGCGAAGCGCGCGTCGGGAAAGCGCTTCCGGATCTCGGTCGTGAACGTCTCGACGGGCTCGCGATCGGCCGTCGGGAACTCGCACCACAGGAGGTCCGGGATGCCGGTGTCGAGGTAGCGCAGCCCGCGGTCGATCGCGAGGGCCAGCCCGCGCTCCGGCTGCGGGGCGTCGACCGCGGACAATCCGTCGGTCCGGGCGATCACGACGAAGTCGGGGTTGCCGAGGTCGTCCGCTACGGCGCGCATCATCCGCAGCTTGCCGGTCATCTCGGCCGCTGACACCAGCGCCTTGCCGCCGATGTGGCCGCATCGCTTCGGGCAGGACCTGGTCCTCCAGGTGCGCTCCCGCGACCCCGGCCGTGACGTACAGCTCGGTGGTCCGCTGGACGTTGAAGATGTTGCCGTAGCCGGCATCCATGTCCACGACGACCGGCGGGATGTCGAGATGCACGGGGCGGGACGCCCTTCTCCGGATCGCCGACCGCCGCCGTCAGCTGGTACTTGCGAAGCGCAGCGACGGTCCGGCGGGCGCCGTCGGCGATCTCCGGGCCGGAGTACAGGTCCATGTCGGTCGTCCCGAGATGGCCGATCGCGAACGAGTAGCCGCTGAAGTAGACGGCCTTGAAGCCGTAGTGCATCACGAGCTGGGCGCCGAACGGGTCGTAGACCCCCGGCCCGAACAGATACGGCTCGGTCTCGAGCAGGGACCGCATCCGGGTCGACGGGTGGGTCCACCGTGATGCCGGGACGGTGTAGCCCGTCGGGCAGGAGCGGCGTCGCGACGCCGTCGGTCTGCTCCCGGACCGCGGGGCGCTCGAGCGTCGAGGTCATCTAGATCTACTCGGTCTCGTGGTCGCGGAGGCAGTCGTCCGGGCACTCGCAGTCGGCCCAGAAGCTGTATCGACGCTGGCCGGCCCGACGATCGCGCCGTCCTCGTCGACCCCGAGGCCGACGACCCACAGGTTTCGTCGATCGAGCCCGGCAAGCGGATCCGTCGATCGGGTAGCGGGTTTCTGCGGATACGTACTCCATCGGGCGACTCCAGCTGCGAATTGCGTGGCGGTGACGCTACGCCAGCTCGGTTGATCAGTCCAATCGAATGTTTCGAGAGTTGTGATAGATTTCGTCTATCACCGACGTCGAGGCAGCGCTGTGCTCCTGTCCCAGATCGAAGGCTTCGCCGAGATCGCCCACCATCGCAACATGCGGCGAGCGGCGAACGCGCTCTCCATCAGCCAGCCGGCGTTGTCGGCGCGCCTGCATGCGCTCGAGGAGGAGGTCGGTTCGCCGCTCTTCCGCCGAACGCACTCCGGGATGGAGTTGACGCCCGCCGGGCATGCGTTCCTGCCGCACGCGAGCCGCGTCATCGAGTCCGTTCGAAGCGGCGTCGCCCTGGTCCGGGAGCTCGGTCATGGCGTCGTCGGCGAGCTCGCGATCGCGGTCGCACCGGCGGTGAGCGCCTACGTCCTCCCGGAACTCCTGGTCCGCTTCACCGCACAGCACCCGGGTGTCCGCCTGCTCGTCAGGACCGGCCATTCGGAGGAGATCGTCGATCTCGTCATCCGCGGCGAGGTCGATCTCGGCATCGTCCGGCAGCTTGCGCGACCCCCGGGTGCGGAGCCGCCCCCTGTATGAGGACGAGCTGGTCCTCGTCGTGCCACCGGATCACCCGTTCACCCGGGCAGGGCGCGTCGACGTCGCCGAGATCGCCCACTCGCAGTTGATCCTCTTCGACCGGACCTCGAGCTACTTCGACGTGACGAACGCGCTGTTTCGCACGGCGGGGGTCGTTCCGCGAGGCGTCACGGAGGTGGACAACATCGAGGCCGCCAAGCGGATGGTGGAGCGAGGTCTCGGGGTCGCGCTGCTGCCGGGGACGGCCGTCGCCGACGCCATCGGCCAACGAGTCCCTCCGCGAGATCGAACTCGTGGGAGCCGAGGTCATCCGGCGGCGGATCGTGGCGGTCGAGCGACTTGGGCCACGGCCGGCGTCACCGTTCCTGACCACGATGTGGGGCCTGCTCGACCGGATCCCCGAGGTCGTCCCGCGCGCCAGGCGGATCGTGTCGAGCGACTGACAGGGCGCCGACGAACGGGCGGCGCCCATGGGCCGTCAGGCCGGGCCGGGCCGGTGCTCGTCGATGAGCGTCTGCGCGTCGAACTGGGCCCGCCCGAGCACGAACCAGATCGCCTCGACCGGCTCGTCGCCGATCGTCGCGAGGCGGTGCGGGATCGACGAGTTGATCGAGATCGCGTCGCCCGGCTCGAGGATGTACTCATCGAAGCCGATGCGGACCTGGAGCCGCCCGCTGAGGACGTAGCCCCACTCGTGTCCCGGGTGGCGCTGGAACGCGTTCGGCGGGCTCGACGCGCCTCCGACCTCGTAGGTCACGTGGAGGAACTCGACGCCGGGCTCGGACAGCGTCGTCAGCCGTTCCCACAACACGCCGGACGCGAGCCGGATCTGGTGCCGGCTGGCCGCGCGCTGGACCGGCGGGGCGGGCGCCATCGTGCCGGTCGCGGTCGCCGACGCGCCCGCCGGTGCTGGCGCGGTCGTGGCGGGCTCGGGCAGGCGCCGATCGTTGAACAGCAGCTCGTCGAGCGAGACGTCCAGCTCGGCCGCGATCGCGTAGAGCGTGCTCACCGAGGGGTTGGCGCGGCCGGTCTCGATCTGGGAGATCAGGCTCGGCGAGACCCCCAGTCGGTCGGCCAGGACGCGCAGGCTCAGGTTCCGGCCGCGGCGCGCCTCACGCAGGCGCTCGCCCATCTCCGGGTAGTCCGGGCGGCCGTTCCGTTGGGGCGTGCCCACGCGCTCCCTCGATCGTCGAGTCTGGCCCGTCGTCACCATCGATCGGGGTCCCAGCCGCCGTGATTATGGTCCCGCCGGGGACCGCGTCGTGGGTGGAGGCTCACCGACAATGCCAGCCCCCGTCCACGATGAGGTCGACGCCGTTCACCGCGGTGTTCTCGAGCAGGAAGACCGCCGCGTCGACGATCTCGGCCATCGTGGCCAGGCGTCCGATCGGGGTCTCGCTCGTGTACTTCGCGACCGCGGCCGGCTTCTCGGCCCAGTACGGGCTGTTGCCGACGACGCCCGGGTGGATGGAATTGACCCGCAACGGCTTGAGTTCCTCGACCAGTGTCCGCGTCAGCCCGACGACGCCGCCGTTGACCGTCGTGACCGTCGTCGAGCCCGGGTACGGTCGTTCCTTCGCCATCCCGCCGAACAGCACGATCGACGCGTCGTCGGTCAGGCGCGGTCGGAGCGTGTGGACGACCTCGGTGTAGCCGACCAGCTTGAGGGTCACGAGCCGGATGGCCTTGACGATGTCGTAGTCGGCGACCGTGTTCTGGTCCCGGTCGATCGCGGCGAGCACGAGGCGGCGGACCGGGCCGACGCCCGCGAGCGCTGCGGCGATGGATGTCGGATCGGAGAGGTCGAAGGTCGCGCCGGTCGTCTTCCCCCCGACATTCGCGAGAGCGGCCGCCGACGTTGCCGGGGTCCTGGCCGGTCAGCACGACCGATTCGCCGCGACCCGCGTAGTGGCGCGCGATCTCCTGTCCGATCGCCCGTGTGCCGCCGACGATGACGACCGAGGCTGCGTCAGCCATTGGGTTCCCTCCGATCCTGTGTGCGTTGTCGGTCGTATCGCTCCCAGCTCGGGGCCCAGCGATACGCGTGTCGAACGGGCGGCTGGGGCGCCTGGGTCTCGATCCAGCGGACGCGCTCGGTGCCCTCGTTCCAGAACCCGTGCACCGACCCGACGCCCGAGAAGACGATGTCGCCCGGGTGCAGGGTGAAGCGCTCGCCATCGAGCTCGCACTCGACCTCGCCGGCCAGGAAGACGTAGGCCTCCTCGAACGGGTGGTCGTGCGCCTGGGCCGCGCCACCGACTTCGTAGTCCACGGTGAACATCGTCACCATGTCCGCGCCGAAGGTGCGATCGACCATCATCTTCACCGAGATCCCGCTGTAGACCAGCAGGGCGATGTCCATGCCGACCGGCGCCCGTCCGCGCGGATCGTCGCTGACCCGCAGCGCCTCGAGCTGCGGCGGCGTGCCGTCGTAGTGACCGACGAAGCGCAGGGTCGGGTCGCCGAAGGGCGGCCGGCTGGCGGCGGCGTCCATGGCCGCGAGATCCTGGGCCGGCTCGATAGAACGTGTCCGGCCAGGCGTGATCCCGGGTCGCGCTTCAGCGGGCTGTTGAGCGACAGCCAGCGCGCCTGCTCGGTCCCGGTGTTGCCGAGGCCATGGCGCATGCCGATCTGGAACAGCACGTAGTCGCCTTGCACCAGTCGGTGGACCCGGCCGTCGACCTGGACGAGCAGCTCGCCCGCCAGGACGTAGAGGGCCTCCTCGTACGAGTGCACGTGGAGGGCCAGCCAGCCGCCCGGATCGAGCGCCCCGACATACAGGTCCGTGTGGACCGCGCCCTGGTCCGGCCCGACGATCCGCACGCGGCTCAGCCCGGACGCGATGTCGCTCGGCGGCGCGGGTCGGTCCGCGAAGGACCAGTCGATCTTTCCGACGTAGTGCATCAGCGATACGCTCACCTGGGGCCGGGTCGTGCGATGGCGGGCCTCCGAGCCGCGCCGGCGTCCCCGGCTGTTGCGATGGAGACTAGCCCGGCGACTCCAGCCGGCGCGACCACGCGTCGACGCCGACGGCCAGGAGCAGGATCACCCCGAGGGTGACCTGCTGGTAGAACGGATCGAGGCCGAGCAGGTTGAAGCCGTTGGCGATGAGCGCCACGAAGAGACAGCCGAGCACGGTCCGCCCGATGGTCCCCTCGCCGCCGAGGATGCTCGTCCCGCCGACGATGATCCCGGTCAGCACCGTGAAGGTCAGGAACTGGCCGCTGCTGGCCTGGGCGCTCAGGACCCGGGACGCGTCGAGGGTCCCGGCCAGCGCCGCCGCGGTCCCGCTCAGGGCGAACGTCGCGACCCGGACCGCGTTCACCCGGACGCCGCCGAGCCGCGCCGCCTGCGTGTTCCCACCGGTCGCGTAGACATAGCGCCCGAAGGTCGTCCGGCTGAGCAGGATCATCGCGAGGATCGCGATGACGATCATCATCCAGGCGGCACTCGAGATGCCGACGATCTTGGTCGCCGCGAAGGCCTGGAAGTCCAGGTGGTTGAGGGCGACGACGAGGTTGCCCTTGGTCACGATCGCCGCGATCCCGCTCACGACGAACGTCATCGCCAGCGTCCCGATGAGTGGATTGATGCGGAACCAGGTGACGATGATCCCGTTGACGATGCCGACGGCGAGGCCGACCGCGAGGCCGGCGAGCACCCCGGCCGCCGGCGACACCGACGACGCCGTCGACAAGGCGACCGCGCCCGCCAGCCCGTAGACCGCCCCGATCGAGAGGTCGATCCCGCCGGCGATGAGGACGAACGTCCCGGCACAGGCCGCGATGATGATCCCGGCCTGCTGGTCGAGGATGTTCGTCAGGTTGCCGGTCCGCAGGAACGGCGGGCTGATCACCGTCAGCACGACGAAGGCGATCAGGAACGGGATGAGGATCCCGGCCCGGCCGACCAGGCGGGCCGCGCGCTGCGACAGCGGCGCCGCGGGCTGCTCCGTCTCGACCGTGTTCGCGCTCATGCGGCGGTACGTCCTGGCCGTGCCGAACGCTGCGCTCACGATGGCCTCCTCCGTCATCTCCGGACCCTCCAGCTCGGCGACGAGTCGTCCCGCCCGCATGACGAGCACACGATGGGCCAGTCCCAGGATCTCCTCGACCTCGTTCGAGATGAGCAGGATCGCCATCCCGTCGGCGGCCAGGCGGACCAGGACCTCGTAGATGTCGCGCTTGGCGCCGACGTCGATCCCGCGTGTCGGCTCGTCGGCGAGGAGGACAGACGGTTCGATCAGGATCGCGCGCGCGAAGAGCAGCTTCTGCTGATTGCCGCCCGACAGCGACGCCGCCGGCGCCTCGAGCTGGGGCGAGCCGTCCACCCGTTCGAGGGCCTCGCGGACGCGTGCGCCCTCGGCCCCGCGTCGCATGAAGCCCAGCCGCTGGAATCGCCGCAGGCTCGTCAGGCTGACGTTCTCGCGGACCGGGCGCCGCAGGATCAGCCCATCGTCCTTGCGCGACTCCGGGATCATCGCGACGCCCGCCTCGATCGACGCGGCCGGCCGTCCCGGGAGCACGGCGTCCGCCACCTGGACGCCACCGGCGGTCGTGGGGCTCGCCCCGAAGATCGCGCGCGCCAGCTCCGACCGTCCTGCGCCGACGAGCCCGGCCAGTCCCGACGATCTCCCCCGCCCGCAGCGTCAGCGTCGCGCCCTCGACGCCGGGCGCGGACAGGCCGTCGATGGACAGGGCGACGGGTGCGTCCGGAGGCGGCAGCCGCTTGTCGGGGTAGGCGCGGCCGACGGGCCGGCCGAGCATCCCGGTGACGAGGCTGTTCTCCGTCTCGTCGGCCGTCGGGTTGGTCCTGATGACGCGCCCATCCCGGAGGACGGTGACGACATCCGAGAGGGCGAGGACCTCGCGTCAGGAAGTGCGAGACGAGGATGACCGTGCGGCCCGCCGCGCGCAGTCCGCGCACGACCTCGTGCAGGCGGTCGATCTCCTTCGCCGACAGGCTCGCCGAGGGCTCGTCGAGGACGATGAGATCGGCGTCGCGCGCGAGTGCGCGCAGGATCTCGACCTGCTGTTGCTGGGCGAGCGGCAGGTGGCTGACCATCGTGGTCGCGTCGAGGTCGAACCCGGACTCCCGGGTCAGGCGCTCGAATCGATCGCGCAGGGAGCGCCGGTCGATGAACCCGGCGCGCCTCGGCTCGGCCCCGAGGAACACGTTCTCGGCCACGGTGAGTCGCGGGACGAGAGCGACCTCCTGTGCCACGAGGGCGATCCCGCGGACGAGCGCCTGGCGGGGAGAGGCGAACGAGACGGTCGTCCCCCGCAGGACGAGGTCGCCCTGATCCTGCGGGAAGACGCCGGCGATGATCTTGCCGAGGGTCGACTTGCCCGCGCCGTTCTCGCCGACGAACGCGTGGACCGAGCCGGCCCGGACCGTGACCGACACGTCGTCGAGGGCACGGGTGGCTCCGAACGACTTGCCGATGCCGCGGACCTCGAGGTGCGCGACATCGGCATCGGTCGCCATGGCTGCGGTCGCTTCAGCGGCTCAGCCGACCTGTGACGCCGGGTCTCAGCCCGGCCACTCCGCGAGCCCGAGGAAGGTCTGGACGTTGGCCTTCGTCACGACGCCGCCATCGGGCAGGTCCGCCAGCGGGTCGATGCCGGGCATGATGGTCTTGGTCCGGATCGCCTGGATGAGCTGCGCGGTGCCGAGGCCACCCTCGGTGGCGGGCGCCTGCATGACCGTCCCGAACCGGGTGCCGGCCGCGATGTCCTGGAAGGCGATCGCGCCACCGCCGTAGCCGACCAGCCGGACCTTGGCCGCGATGTCCTTGACGGCCTGGACCGCACCGGTGATGGCCTGGTCGGCGCTGACGATGACCGAGACGTCCGGGTGCGCAGCGACGATGTCCTGCGAGGCCTTCAGGCCGAGCGCGGTCGTGTAGAACGACTCACCGCTGTCGGACACGACCTTGATCTCGGGATGGCTCGCGATCGCGGTGTCGAACGCTGCCTTGAGGGCGATGTCGAGGGCGGCCGCCTTGACCGACCAGATGTAGCCGACGTTGCACGGGTTGGCCGCGAGGTCCGCGCAGGCCGCGACGACGAGCTCGCCGATCTTGCGCCCGAGCTCGCTCGGGACGAAGGCGACGTTGGAGCTCAGGCCCTCGACCTGCGAGTTCGCGGTGGTCATGTCGGAACCGAGGACCTGGTCGATGTTGCCGACCGCGATCCCGGCGGCGATCGCCTTCTTGACGTCCTCGACCATCCCGGCGCCGTACAGCGGCTGGGTGATGATCGCGTCGTACTTGCCCGACGCCGTGGCGTCCTGGAGCTGCTTCACCTGGGCGGCAGGGTCCAGGTTCGCGTCGAAGACGGTGATGTTCGCGTTGCCGGCGGCGGCAGCGGTCTTTGCCGCGGCGAGCATCGGGGCGTCGTAGCTGTTGGCGACCGCGAAGGAGAGGTACGCGATCTCCAGGGTCTTCTCGGGCTCGCTCGGGGCGGCCGTCGGGGCGGCGGCGCTCGCTGCCTGGGACGGCGCGGCCGACGCTCGCGGCCGGCGCCGATGATGCGGCGCTGCTGCTGCAGGCCGCCAGGATCAGGCTGACTCCGAGCAGCCCCACCAGACGCTTCTGGACGAGCCGTCGGTCGTGTCGTGCGCGCATGTGACCTCCTCCTCCGTGGCGCCCTCGCGGCGTTGGCGGGAGTGTGCAGAGGCGATGAACTGGTGTCAAGTGAGATTGCAATCAGGTTGCAGTGTGGGTGGCGTCCATCGACGATCGGGTGACGAGCGTCGCGCGCCGGCCGTACCATCGTCACCGGCACGCGGTCGGAACTGGATCCCGGAACGCTCACACACGCTCCCGTCCGTGCGGCCGGCGTCGTCCCGCCGCGACCGTGGGCGGGACCACGCGCCAGGACCGTCGCTCGCCGCTTGCGCCGACCCGACCGCTGTGTAGCATGGATGAACACACCGTTCTCGCAACCGTTGGCCCGACGGGCCGCGTTCGCGACCGCACTGGGGTATTGCGATGACGACAGCCTTCGCTTCGCCGGGCTCGATGCAGGTCGACTGGGAGGAGCGGTGGAACGCCGATCGGCTGCGGACCTACCGGTCGTCACGCGCCCGGGGCGCCCTCGAGGCGTCCGAGGTCGGGGCTGTCCTGCTCTTCGACTTCAACAACATCCGGTACGTCACGAGCACCCACATCGGGGAGTGGGCCCGCGACAAGATGACCCGCTACGCGCTGCTGACCCGCGGCGGCACGCCCCACATCTGGGACTTCGGGTCGGCCGCCAAGCACCATCGCCTGCACTGCCCGTGGCTGGCCCAGGAGAACATCCATGCCGGGATGGTCGGGTTGCGCGGGGCGGTCGCCCCGGACGCGGGCCTGTTCCGCGCGGCGGCGCGCCAGATCCGCGACATCCTCAAGGCCGAGGGCGTGGCCGACATGCCGCTCGGCGTCGACATCGTCGAGCCGCCGATGCTGGCCGCCCTCGCCGACGAGGGCGTGACGGTCGTCGACGCCCAGCAGGTGATGCTCGACGCCCGGGAGGTCAAGTCGGTCGACGAGATCATCCTGCTGAACACGGCCTGCGCCATGGTCGACGGGGCGTACCAGCTGATCTCCGAGCAGCTCAAGCCGGGGGTCCGCGAGAGCGAGCTCGTCGCCAACGTCACCAAGTTCCTGTTCGACCTCGGCTCGGAGCACGTCGACAACATCAACGCCGTCTCCGGCGAACGCTGCAGCCCGCACCCGCACGTCTTCAGCGACCGGATCATCCGGCCGGGCGACCAGGCGTTCTTCGACATCATCCAGACGTACGTCGGCTACAAGACCTGCTACTACCGGACGTTCGTGGTCGGCAAGGCCAACGACGCCCAGCGCGACGCGTACAAGCGGGCGCGCGAGTGGATCGACAAGTCGATCGAGCTGATGCGGCCCGGCGTGACCACCGACCAGGTCGCCAAGGTCTGGCCGAAGGCCCAGGACTTCGGGTTCGACAACGAGATGGAGTGCTTCGGGCTCCAGTTCGGCCACAGCGTCGGCCTGTTCCTCCACGAGCGCCCGATCATCAGCCGGCTCAACTCGCTCGAGCACCCGGTCGAGCTCAAGGAGGGCATGGTCATCGCGCTCGAGACCTACTGCCCGGCCAAGGACGGCGTGTCGGCCGCGCGGATCGAGGAGGAGGTCGTCATCACCGCCGACGGCCCATCGGTCATCACCCGCTTCCCGGCCGACGAGCTCTTCGTCGCGAACGCGTACTAGGAGCCGGCCGATGGCGACCACCACCACCGACATCGATCGCGACACCCGGCTCCGGATGTACCGGACGATGCAGGAGTGCCGCCTCTTCGAGGTCCGCGCCCAGGAGCTGTTCTTCGAGGGCCTCGTCCGCGGGACGACCCACCTCGGCGTCGGGCAGGAGGCGGTCGCCGCGGGCGTGGCGGCGGCGATGCGCGAGGACGACTACACGTTCTGCACCTACCGCGGCCACAACCACACGCTCGCCCGGGGCGTGCCCATGGCGCCGATCTTCGCCGAGCTGTTCGGACGGGCGACCGGGCTCCTCGGCGGCAAGGGCGGCTCGATGCACCTGACCAGCGTCGAGCATCACGCGATGGGCTCGTACGCGATCGTCGGCGCCCACCTGCCGATCGCCCTCGGCGCCGCCTGGTCGGCGCAGTACCGCAAGTCGGGCCAGGTCGCGGTCTGCTTCTTCGGCGACGGCACGACGAACATCGGGGCGTTCCACGAGGCCCTCAACATGGCCGCGGTCTGGAAGGCCCCGGTCGTGTTCGTCTGCGAGAACAACCAGTACATGGAGTACACCCCGATCGCCGACGTGACCGCCGTGGCGCGGCCCGCCGCAGACCGGGCGAGCGCGTACGGCCTCGAGCCGATCGTGGTCGACGGCAACGACGTCGACGCCGTCCACGAGGTGGCCCGCCGGGCCGTCGATCGGGCCCGCGCCGGCGACGGACCGTCGCTCATCGAGGCGCTCACGTACCGCCACGGCGGGCACTCGCGGGCCGACCCCGGCAAGTACCGCCCCGACGAGGAGGTCGCCGCGTGGAAGGCGCGCGACCCGCTGCCCACGTACCGGGCGCGGCTGCTCGAGCTCGGCGTGGAGGCCGCGACCCTCGACGCCATCGACGAGGAGACCCGCGAGGCGGTCGCCGCGGCCGAGGCCATCGCGCGAGCCGCGCCCGAGCCCGACGCCGCCGTGCTCGAGACCCAGGTCTGGACGGACGGAGGCTCGGCGTGGCGGAATTGACGTACCGCGCGGCCATCGCCGCCGGCCTTGCCCAGGAGATGGATCGGAATCTCGGGCCGATGGCTCGCAAAGCGTCGCCTCGGACCTCGGAGCGGGGGTCGCTGACATGTCAGAAATGACCTATCGCGGCGCGATCGCCGCGGGCCTTGCCCAGGAGATGGATCGTGACCCGACGGTGGTCCTGATCGGCGAGGACGTCGGGGCCGCCGGCGGCGTGTTCAAGCTGACCGAGGGGCTGTTCGACCGGTTCGGCCCCGAGCGCGTCCGCGACACGCCGATCAGCGAGCAGGCGATCATCGGGGCGGCCATGGGCGCCGCGATGACGGGTCTGCGGCCGGTCGCCGAGCTGATGTTCTCCGACTTCTTCGCGGTGACCTGGGACATGGTCGTCAACCAGATCGCCAAGACCCGCTACATGACCGACGGCCAGGTGTCGTTGCCGCTCGTGATCCGGACCGCGAACGGCGCCGGCCTGCGCTTCGGGGCCCAGCACTCGCAGAGCGTCGAGAACTGGGCGATGGCGATCCCGGGGCTGAAGGTCGTCGCGCCCTCGACCCCGGCCGACGTCGTCGGCCTGATGGCCGCGGCGATCCGCGACCCGGATCCCGTGATCTTCTGCGAGCACAAGGCCCTCTTCGCGATCAAGGGCGAGGTGCCCGACGGCGAGCACGTCGACACGCTCGGGACCGCGAAGGTGCTGCGAGCCGGCTCGGACGCGACGATCGTGGCGCTCGCGGCGATGGTGCCCAAGGCGCTCGAGGCGGCCGATCGGCTGCAGGCCGAGCACGGCGTGTCGATCGAGGTCATCGACCTGCGCTCGCTCGTGCCGCTGGACACGGCGGCCATCCTCGCCTCGGTCAAGAAGACCAGCCGGCTCTTCACCGTCGAGGAGAACCCGCGCCTGTGCGGCTGGGGCGCCGAGATCGCCTCGATCGTCGCCGACGAGGGCTTCTACAGCCTGGACGCGCCGATCGTGCGGATCACGACGCCGCACATCCCGCTGCCGTCGGCGGCCGCGCTGGAGGACCTCGCGATCCCGTCCGTCGATCGCATCGTCGAGACCGTCAAGAGGCGCCTCGATGACGCTGCCTGAGGCCGGGACCCCGGCGACCGGCGCCGCCGCGGACCTGCGGGTCGCGCTGCTCGGCACCGGCCGGATGGGCTCGGCCATGGCCGAGCGCCTGCGCGCGTCCGGCGTCACGGTCACGCTCTACAACCGGACCCCGGAGCGTGCGACCGAGCTCGCCGCGCGGATCGGCGCGGGCACGGCTGCGACGCCGGCGGAGGCGGCCGCGGGTCGGACATCGTCATCTCGATGGTCGCCGACGACGACGCCGTCGCCGCCCTGTACGGCGGCCCCGATGGCGTGATCGCCGGCCTCCGCGCCGGGCTCGGTGGCCGTCGACATGAGCACCGTCCTGCCCGGGACGATCCAGGCGCTGGCGGCCGGCCGTCCGGGCCCGCGGCGCGGGCATCCTCGACGCGCCGGTGTCGGGCAGCGTCGCGACCACCCAGTCCGGCGAGCTGACGATCATGGTCGGCGGGGAGATGGCCGACCTCGATCGCGCCCGTCCGGTCTTCGAGCTGCTGGCCCGCCGGATCGTCCACATCGGCGGGCTCGGGGCCGGCGCCGCGATGAAGCTCGCGGTCAACACCGTCATCTTCGGGCTCAACGGCGCGGTCGCCGAAGGCCTCGTCCTCGCGGAGCGCAGCGGGATCGAGCGCAGCCTCGCCTACGAGGTCATCGCCGCGAGCGCGGTGGGCGCCCCGTTCGTCGGCTACAAGCGCGACGCCTTCGTCGAGCCCGAGACGACCCCGGTGGCGTTCTCGCTGCGGCTCGCGGAGAAGGACCTCCGTCTCATCGCGGGCCAGGCCGAGGCCACCGGGCTCACGCCTGCCCCAGGCCGCGGCGAACCTCGAACTGATCCGGGCCGCGGAACGGTCGGTCGGAGCGGATGCCGACTTCTCGACGGTCGCGAGTCACTTGCGTGAGGAGGGCCGGCGATGACCGATCGGCCATGAGGAGGAGATGACCCCGACAGCGTTGACGCAACGACCACCCAATCCACCACATCGAACGAGGGAACGATCGATGACCGACCGAGTGCTCATCAAAGGCGGGATCGTGCTGACGCAGGACCCTGCGCTCGGCGAGATGGCCGGCGCCGACGTCCTCGTCGAGGACGACAAGATCGCGGCCGTCGGGCGGAACCTGTCAGCCGACGGGGCGCGGACGATCGACGCGTCCGGGGACATCGTCATCCCCGGGTTCATCGACACCCACCGCCACACGTGGGAGACGTCGATCCGGACCTGCGCGCCCGACTTCGCGCTGATCACGTACTTCAGCTCCATCCTCGACAAGTTCGCGCCGCACTACCGGCCTGACGACGTGTACGCCGCCAACCTGTGGGGCTCGCTCGAGTGCATCAACGCGGGCATCACGACGCTCGTCGACTGGTCGCACATCATGAACACGCCCGCGCACGCCGACGAGGCGATCCGCGGCCTCAGCGAGTCGAAGATCCGATCGGTGTTCGCGTACGGGTTCGGCAACACGTCGCTCGTCGACTGGTGGTTCGGCCCGGACTACACCGGGCAGCGTCCTGACCTCGGACGGGCCGCGACGCGCGACGGATCCGGAAGCAGTACTTCAACTCCGACGACGGCCGGATCACGATGGCGCTCGCGACCCGCGGGCCCAACTTCTGCAAGCCCGACGTCGTCCGCCACGACTGGGAGCTCGCGAAGGAGCTGGACCTCAACATCACCGTGCACGTGGCGATGGACCGGTTCGGCTACACGAAGATGCAGATCACGGCGCTCCGGGACATGAACCTGCTCTACCCGAACACGACCTACGTCCACGCCTCGCACTTCACCGAGGAGGAGTGGAAGCTCGCGAGCGACTCGGGCGGGAACGTCTCGTTCGCGCCGCAGATCGAGGTCCAGATGGGCCACGGCTGGGCGCCGGCGGTGACGGCACTCGCGCACAACATGCCGATCGGCCTGTCGTCCGACGTGGCGACCACGGCCCCGTCCGACCAGTTCACCCAGATGCGCTCGATCTTCGGCTCGGAGCGTGGTCGCAAGCACCAGGAGTCGTGGGACGCCGACCTCGACGGGCTGCAGCCCTCGCCCGGCCTCATCACGTCGCGCCAGGTCCTCTCCTGGGCGACCATCGGCGGGGCCGAGGTCGCCGGGATCGCGGACCGGACCGGCTCGCTGACCCCGGGCAAGCAGGCGGACATCGTCATCATCGACGGGTCGGCCGTGAACGTGGCGCCGATCATCGACCCGGTGGGGGCGGTGGTCTGCGCGGCGGACGTCTCGAACGTCAAGACGGTCATCGTGGCCGGCGAGACGCTCAAGGAGGACTTCCGGCTCAAGGCCTCGCTCGACAGCCCGCGCAAGGGCGTCGAGGGATCGCGCGACTACCTGGTCTCGAAGTTCGGCGAGCCCGAGCCCGGCTGGATCGTCAAGGCCACCGCCTAGCGCTGCTCCCAGGCGGCCACGGGCGTTTCCCCCGGCGTCCGTGGCCGCCGAACCTGATCCGCAACGACTGAGGCCCGGCATCCGCCGGGCCTCCGTTCGTTCGTTCACGGCTTGGCGGCATCGTCGCCACCGAGGCGGTCAGCCGGGCTGGGCCTCCGGTCTGGGCCTCCGGCTGAGGCTCCGACTTGGGCTCCGGCTTCGGCTCCGAGTCGAGTGGCACGAGGTCGATGGTCCGGACCTGGCGGGTCTTGCCGCTCTCGGTGCGGACATGCGCGGCAGGGACGACGCCGCCTGAGAGCCGCTCGATGACGGCGGCTTCACCGCTGTAGAGGCCGGTCCCGGCGATGCGGACGCGCAGGCCGACGGTCATCCCCGGCCGTCCGGCTGCGGCATCGAGGTCGATGGTGGCGACCGTCGGGCGGTCGAAGCGGGGCTCGGCGCCGGCGCCGGCCGGCGGGGCGGAACGTGTGGCCGTCTTGGCCACGGGATACGTCACCTTGCGTTTTCGCACTGGCTCTCCTGAGCGGTCGGCCGCCCGGGATGGGGGCCGTTTCGCTCACCTTCTCACATCTTGGCGAGAAACCGAAGCCGGACCTTCCGTCAGCGCGTGCGGCGGATCTCCGCGCTGATCGCCGGCACGATCGTGTGCAGGTCGCCGATGACCGCGTAGGACGCGTGGCTCAGGATCGGCGCCTCCGGGTCCGTGTTGATCGCGATGATGCGTTTCGCGGCCTTGCAGCCGACGATGTGCTGGATCGCCCCGCTGATGCCGCAGGCGATGTACAGCTCGGGCGCGATCCGGACCCCGGTCTGCCCGATCTGGTCCGCGTGCGGGCGCCAGCCGGCACTCGTCACGACCCGCGAGCCGCCGACGGCGCCGCCGAGCAGGCCGGCCAGCTCCTCGAGCATCGCGAAGCCCTCGGCGCTGCCGATCCCCCGCCCGCCTCCGACGACCACCTTGGCGTCGGTGAGCGAGATCTTGTCGCTGGCGGCCGCGACCTGCCCGGTCACCCGGACCCGCAGGTCACGGTCGGTGAGCGTCGGGCGTCATCGGCGCGATGCTCGGCGCCGCGGCCGTCGCGACGGGCTCCCCGGCGGGGACGGCGTGCGCCGCGACGGTCAGCAGGTGCGGGGCGCCGTCGAGCCAGGCCTCCTCGAGGAGGCTGCCCGCCCAGCGCTGGCGGGTGAGGCGCCAGCGGTCGCCGGGCTGGACCTCGATGACGTTGGCGGCCATCGGCTGCCCGGTCAGGGCCCCGAGATGGGCGAGGATCTCGGTCCCGCGTTCGCTCCCGGGCCCGACGACGGCCGCGGGCGCCAGCGGCCGACGCCAGCTGCTGCGAGACTCGCCGCGAGCGCCTCGGGCGCGTATGCGTCGAGCCGCGGGTGCTCGATGACGTGCGCCGTCGACACGCCGTGGCCGCCGAGCTCGCGCGCCGCCGCCTCGGCCCCCTCGCCCGCCAGGGCCGCGTGGACCGGCAGGCCGGTCGCCTCGCCGAGGCGCCGGGCCAGCGTCAGCATCTCGAGGCTCAGGCGGTCCGGATGCCCGTCGGCGTGTTCGACATAGGCGAGGATCGCGCTCACAGCAGGCCCATCCCGCGGATGACCTCGACGACGCGCGCGGCCGCGTCCGGGCCGGTGCCGAGGATCTCGGCGGTCCGCGTCTGCTCGGCGGGGAGCACCAGCCGGATCATCTCGAGGCCGGCCGGCTGCCGCTCCGGCGTCAGCCGCTCGATCTCCTTCTTCTTCGCCCGCAGCCGGCCCGGCACCGACGGGTAGCGCGGCAGGTTGATCCCCTCGCGGACCGCGACGACCGCCGGCAGCGGGACCTCGAAGACCTCCCAGCCGCCGGGCGCCTCGCGCCGCGCGGTCACCGTCCCCTCGCCGACCTCGAGGGCCTTGATGCCGGTCACGCACGGGCGGTCCAGGGCATGGGCCACGCGGATCCCCACCTGGAAGCCGCCGGAGTCGGCCGATTCGTTGCCGAAGAGGATCAGGTCGAACGGGCCGCCGGCCGCCTCCTGGGCACGGATCGCCTCGACGAGCGCCGCGGACGTGGCGACGGGATCCCAGTCGCTGCCGTCGGTCTCGAGCAGGATCGCGCGATCGATCCCGATCGCCATCGCGTCGCGGAGCTGGTCGGATGCGGCATCCGGCCCGAGGGTCAGCACCGCCGAGGTGCCGCCATGGGCCTCGACCAGCCGGACCGCCTCCTCGACCGCACACTCCTCGTGGGGGCTGACGACGAACCCGAGGAACCGCGTGTCGATGTCGCGCTCGTCCGCGGTCAGGACGATCCGTCCGCCGGTGGCGGGCACCCGCTTGACGCAGACCAGGATGTTCACGCCGATCGCGACCTCACCCGCGGACCCGCTCGTTCTCCGGGTCGAACAGCGGCGTGCTCCCGACGACCGCCACGGTCACCGGATAGCGCTCGCCGAAGTACTCGACCGCGAGCTTCGTCCCGACGACCGCCGACGCGGGCGGCAGGTAGGACAGCAGGATGTGCTTGCCGACCGAGGGCCCTGACCCGGCGCTGGTGACGTACGAGCGGCGGCCCTTGCCGTCGACGAGCGGCTGCCCGTCGGGCGTCAGGACGGGCTCCTTGCCGAGCATGTAGCGCGCGACGCCCGACGACGACGTGGGATCGTCGACGGTCAGCGTGCACAGGATCGCGGCGGGCGGCTTGGCGCGCTGCTCGAGGTAGGCGGCCTTGCCGACGAAGTCGGGCGTCTTGACCTTCGGGCGTGCCATCCCGGCCTCGACGAGGTCGAAGTCCAGCTCGAGCTCGTTGCCGTGGGCGCGGTAGCCCTTCTCGAGGCGGCCGGTCGTGGCGTAGACGCCGATCCCCACCGCGGCGACGCCGTGGGCGGCGCCGGCGTCCCAGAGCGTGTCCCACAGCCGGAGCGCCCTGCTCCATCGGGGCGTAGATCTCCCAGCCGAGCTCGCCGACGTACGAGATCCGCGAGGCGAGGGCCCGGACGCTGCCGATGTCGATGGTCCTGCAGGTGCCGAACGCAAAGCCCTCGTTCGACACGTCGTCCGCCGTCGCTGCGGCCAGGAGGTCGCGCGCGCGGGGACCCCAGACCCCGAGCGTGTACCAGCCGGACGTCGCGTCGTGGAGCTGCGCCGACCCGTCGGCCGGGAGGTGGTCGACGAACCACTTCTTGTCGCGCATGCCCATGCCGCCACCGGTCACGACCCGGAACAGGTCGTGGCCGAGACGCATGATCGTGAGGTCCGCCACGATCCCGCCGGCCTCGTTGAGGAGCGGCGTGTAGACGACCCGCCCGACCGGCACGTCCACCTGGTTGACGACGAGCCCCTGGAGATAGGCCAGCGCACCCGGCCCGCTCACGTCGAAGATCGCGAACGCCGCGAGGTCCACCATGCCGACGCGGTCGCGCATCGCGAGATGCTCGGCGTTGATGATCGGCGACCACCAGCGCGACTCCCACTCGGCCGCGCGCGGCATGACCCGGTCGCCGTACTCGTCCAACAGCTTCTCGTTGGCGCCGTACCAGAACGGCCGCTCCCAGCCGGCCGCCTCGAAGAAGACCGCGCCGAGGCCGCGCTGGCGGGCGTTGATCGGGCTGAGCCGGACGTCGCGGTTCGAGGCCCATTGCTCCATCGGGTGGACGATGCCGTAGGTCTTGTTGAACCCCTCGGCGCTGCGCGCATCGATGTGCGCGGCGGTCCGGTGGTGGTCGTAGAACCGGGCGATGTCCGACGAGTGCGGGTCGATCTCGGGCGTCCCGTGGGTCATCCACTCGGCCACGGTCCGCGCGATGCCCGGGGCCTCCTTGATCCAGATGGCCGCCGCCGACCAGAGGCCCTTCACCTCGGGCGTCTCGCCGAGGATCGGCATGCCGTCGGGCGTGAGGGAGAGCAGGCCGTTGATCGAGTGGCGGATCCCGACGCGCTCGTCGCCGAGGATGTCCGGCACGAGCTCGAGCGCGTGCTCCAGCTGGGGCTCGAAGTCCTCCTGGGTGAACGGCAGCTCGGTGGGCGAGAGCTTCGACTGCGCGATCGAGGGGATGTCGTCCGGGTCCATGAGGATCGGCCGGTGGGCGTACGAGCCGACCTCGAGGTCGCCGCCGTGCTGGCGCTCGTACATGTTCGTGTCCATGTCGCGCACGATCGGGTACGTGATCTCGCCCACCGTGTCGGCGAACAGCGGCACCGGGCCGACGCTGATCATCTGGTGGATGGCCGGGGTCAGCGGGATCGACGCGCCCGCCATCCGCGCGATCCGCGGGCTCCAGACGCCGCAGCAGATGAGGACCGTGTCCGCGGCGATGGTGCCGCGGTCGGTCTGGACGCCGCGGACGTGGCCGTCGACGACGTCGATGCCGGTGACCTCGGTGCCCGATGCGATCGTCAGCGCGCCCATCTCGGTCGCGCGCTCGCGCATGATCGTGCCCGCCCGCAGCGAGTCGACGACCCCGACGCCCGGGGTGTAGAAGCCGCCGAGGACGATCGAGGTCTCGACGTAGGGGACGAGCTCCTTGACCCGGGCCGGATCGATCAGCTCCGACTCGATCCCCCACGACTTCGAGGCGGCCAGGCGCCGCTTCAGCTCCTCCATCCGCTCGGCCGTCCGGGCGACCTCGATGCCGCCGCTCTCGGTGAAGACGCCCAGTTCCTTGTACTGCTCGACGCTGTCGAGCGTGAGGGCCGTCATCTCCTTCGAGTGGTCGGTCGTGAAGATGAAGTTCGATGCGTGGCCGGTCGAGCCGCCGGGGTTCGGCAGCGCGCCCTTCTCGACGAGGACGATGTCCCGCCAGCCGAGCCGGGCAAGGTGGTACGCGAGACTGTTGCCGACGATGCCGGCCCCGATGACGACCACGCTGGCCCGATCCGGAAACGCGCTCATGCCGAACGCCACCCTCCCTGCGATTGAGATCCCCTCGCCGCGAGGAGTGAGGATACCCGCCCGCCGGACGAGCGACGCGCCGGCCCGTCCCGCGCACCGTCGCCTTGACGGGCGTCGGTGGCCCATCGAAGCTGGCGGCCAACCGAGCACCCGAGGTCATCGTGCCCAGCCTGTACATCGACGGTCAGTGGATCGCGTCCGGCGACGGCACGTGCAGTGCGGTGATCAACCCGTCCGACGGCACCATCATCACCGAGGTGGACGTCGCGACGGACGAGCAGGTCCAGGCCGCGATCGCCGCCGCCCGGCAGGCCTTCGACGCCACCGACTGGTCCCGGACGCCGACCGCCGAGCGCGCCGCGCTCCTCGATTCGGTCGCCGACCTGATCGACCGCGACCTGGAGGCGATGGCCCTCGCCGAGACCCTCAACACCGGCAAGGCGATGCGCGAGAGCCGCTGGGACATGGCCGACGTCGCGCGCGTCTTCCGCTACTACGCGGACCTCGCCGACAAGGAGGCCGGCCGCCTGGTCGATGCCAGCAACCCGAACGTGGTCAGCCGCATCGTCTACGAGCCGGTCGGGGTGTGCGGGCTGATCGGGCCGTGGAACTACCCGCTCCTGCAGATGAGCTGGAAGATCGCGCCGGCGCTCGCCGCGGGCAACACCGCGGTCATGAAGCCGGCCCAGGTGACGCCGCTCTCGGCCATCCACCTGACCCGCCTGCTCGAAGAGGCCGGCGTGCCGGCCGGGGTCGTCAACCTCGTCCTCGGGCCGGGCCCGCGCGTCGGTCAGGCGCTCGCGGACAGCCCGGACGTCGACCTCGTCTCGCTCACGGGCGGCCTCGACGCAGGCCGGGCCCTGATGCGCGGGGCCGCGATCAACGTGAAGAAGGTCGCCCTGGAGCTCGGCGGCAAGAGCCCCAACATCGTGTTCGCCGACGCGGACTTCGAGACGGCGGTCGACAACGCGCTCACCGCAGCCTTCGTCCACTCCGGTCAGGTCTGCTCGGCCGGCTGCCGGGCGATCGTCGAGGACGCGATCTACGACCGGTTCGTCGCGGAGGTCGGGCGCCGGGCGGACCTGATCCGACTCGGCCACGGCACCGACGACGCGACCGAGGCGGGCGCCCTCATCACGGCCGTGCACCGCGACCGGGTCGAGGACTACGTCGCGTCCGCGATCGAGGAAGGCGCGCGGCTCGTCGCCGGCGGCCGCCGACCCGACGAGCCCGAGCTCCAGGCCGGCTTCTTCTACCGTCCGACGGTGTTCGCCGACGTCCACCGCGAGATGCGGATCGTCCGCGAGGAGGTCTTCGGCCCGGTCCTCACGATCGAGCGGTTCACCACCGAGGCCGAGGCGATCGAGCTGGGCAACGACACGACCTACGGCCTGGCCGGCGCGGTCTGGACCGCGGACGCGAGCCGGGCGCAGCGGGTCGCGGCACGCCTCCGCCACGGGACGGTCTGGATCAACGACTACAACACCTATGGTCCGCAGGCCGAGTGGGGCGGCTTCAAGCAGTCGGGCCTCGGACGGGAACTTGGCCCCAGCGGTCTGGACGAGTACCGTGAGGCCAAGCACATCTGGCAGAACACGGCACCGGGGCCGACGGGCTGGTTCGGAGGGTGACGATCGAGGGTGACGCGATCGACGAGGGTCAGCGCAGACGCTCGCGCTGACGCCGAGCCGACCAGCCGGCCGACGCTCGCGGTCCGCAACCTCTGGAAGGTCTTCGGTCCGGCCGAGCAAAGATCGTCGGGACGCCGGAGCCGCCGGACCTGCCGCGCGACGAGCTGCGCACGAAGACCGGGCGCGACGATCGGCGCTGCGCGACGTCTCGTTCGACGTCCAGCCGGGCGAGGTCTTCGTGGTCATGGGCCTGTCGGGCAGCGGCAAGTCGACGCTCGTCCGCTGCATGACCCGCCTGATCGAGCCCACGCAGGGCGAGGTCGCTCCTCGACGGCGAGGACATCCTGGCGGCGAGCCCGGAAGCTGCGGGAGCTCCGTGCCGAAGCTGCGCCGGAAGAGGTTCAGCATGGTCTTCCAGCACTTCGGCCTGCTGCCCCATCGCAAGGTCATCGACAACGTCGCCTTCGGGCTCGAGATCCGCGGCGAGCGACAGGCGGCCCGCGAGCGCCGGGCGCACGAGATGATCGACCTGGTCGGCCTCGACCGGGCATGCCGACAGCTACCCGGACGAGCTGTCCGGCGGCATGCAGCAGCGCGTCGGGCTGGCCCGCGCGCTCGCCGGTCGACCCCGAGGTGATGTTCTTCGACGAGCCGTTCAGCGCCCTCGACCCGCTGATCCGCCGCGACATGCAGAACGAGGTCCTGCGCCTCCACCACGAGGTCGGCAAGACCATGGTCTTCATCACTCACGACCTCGCCGAGGCGCTCAAGCTCGGCGACCACATCGTGATCATGCGCGACGGCCAGATCGTCCAGATCGGACGGCCCGAGGAGGTCGTCGGCGCGCCGGCCGACGACTACGTGGCCGACTTCGTGAGCGACGTCCCGAAGAGCCACGTGCTGACACTGCGCTGGATCATGCGCGACCGGTCGAGCCGAACGACCCGACCGACGGACCCGACTTCGCCCCGGACGCGGTCATCCGGACCGCCTCGAGACGGCCGCGTCCACGCCCAAGCCGATCCGCGTCGTCGAGGACGGGCAGGTGATCGGCGTCGTCGACCGGGCACGCATCCTCGCCGCGGTCGCCGACACGGTCGGCGCTCGCCTGATCGGGACGATGGCCGGGACCGTCGCCCCGCCAGCCTGACCGCCGCACCCACGCGCAGGAGCCGACGATGACGGCCATCTCGATGCCGGCGGCACAGCGGTTGGCGACCGGGCTGCCGAAGTGGGCCTGGCTGGTCCTGCTCGGCTCTGTCCGCGGTCCTCTACTACCTCTTCACGGGCACGACCGTGCAACCGCACGACGACGAGCGCCAGCTCTTCCAGACCCTCAACGACCTCCGGGACTGGATCCGCGACAACCGCGACAGCATCGTGTTCCAGATCGTGTTCGGGATCCCCGGACGATCATCGACACGCTCGTCGACGTCCTGACTGCCGGCCTGCACGCGATCGGCTGGCCGGCGCTCATCGCCATCGCCGGGTTCCTCGGCCAGCTGGTCGGCGGTTGGCGCATCGCGACGCTGCGCGCTGGCTCGGCTTCGTCTCGCTCGGCCTGCTCGGCCTCTGGGACTCGAGCGTGGACACGCTCGGCGCGATCATCGCCGCCGTCTCGATCGCGTTCGCGATCGGTCTGCCGCTCGGGATCCTGATGGCCCGGAACGAGCGGGTCCGGCGGGTGCTGACGCCGATCCTCGACGTGATGCAGATCATGCCGACGTTCGCGTACCTGGCTCCGTTGTCCTTTCTTCGGGATCGGCTCGCCGCGGCCGTCGATCGTCACCCTCATCTACGCGATGCCGGCCGCGATCCGCATCACGGCGATGGGGATCCGGCGCGTCCCGACGAACAGCGTCGAGGCCGGCATGTCGCTCGGCGCGACGTCGGGCGCAGCTGCTGACGCAAGGTCCAGCTCCCGCTCGCCCGGCGCGAGATCGGGCTGGCGCTCAACCAGACGATCATGCTGGCGCTGTCGATGATCGTGATCACCGCCCTCATCGACGCCCCGGGGCTCGGCCAGGACATCATCCAGGGCCTCCAGAAGCAGGACGTCGGCGCGATGTTCGATGCGGGCGTCGCGATCGTCATCCTCGCGATCGTGCTCGACCGCGTGACCGAGCACGTCAGCCGAGTGGATGGACCCGCGCCACGAAGCCGGATGGCCCGGGTCGATCGGCGCGGCTGGTCGCGGTCATCGCGGTCGATCTCGATCGTCGCCGTCGTCGTTGGCCTCGTCTCGACCGTCGGCCAGGAGTTCCCGGACGTGATCCAGGTCTCGTTCCGGGGCCCGATGAACGACTTCGTCGACTGGTTCCGCACGAACGTCTCGTGGCGCACGAGCGGATTCAAGAACGTCGTGACGAACTACCTCATCAACCCGCTCCAGGCGGTCTTCACCGAGGCGCCCTGGTGGCTCGTCATGGCGGTCGTGGCCGGCCTGGCGCTGCTCGGGAGCGGCGTGCGCCGGCGTCGTCGCGGTCGCGTGTCTCGTCGCGATCCTCCTGATCGGGCTCTGGCAGCACTCGATGGAGACGCTCGTCCAGGTGCTCATCGCGACGGTCGTCACCCTCGTGCTCGGGCTGGTCCTCGGGATCCTGTCGGCGCGCAGCGACGGGTTCGCCGCGTGGCCTGCGACCGTTCCTCGACGTCGCCCAGACGATGCCCTCGTTCGTCTACATCATGCCGGCCTTCGTCCTGTTCGACGTCGGGCGGTTCACCGCGATCGTCGCGGCGGTCGTCTTCTCCGTGCCGCCGGTCATCCGGCTCGTCGACGTCGGCCTGCGCGGCGTCCCGCCGACGATCCGGAGGCCTCGCCGCGTACGGGGCAAGCGACCGGCAGCGCCTGGTCAAGGTCGACCTGCCGGTCGCCCGACCGGCCCTCCAGCTGGCCGTCAACCAGGCGGTCATCCTGGTCCTCTCGATGGTCGTCGTCGGTGGGCTGATCGGTGGCCAGGCCCTCGGCTTCGACGTCGTCTCGGGCTTCTCCCAGGGCGACGCTGTTCGGGGTCGGACTCGCGGCCGGCATCGCGATGGTCCTGCTCGGGATCATGCTCGACCGGATGACCGCCGGCACCTCCACGCGCCCCGACGACGAACGCTGACCGCGGTTCGAAGGCGGACCGGGTACGCCGTGCGACGACACCCCGCTTCTTGGCGGCGTGACCGATAATCCGCTGACCGCGGGCGTCGCTCGCGGTGAATGGAGGAGTGACAAGACGATGCGAGTCTCGTGGCGCTCACGCGCGCTCGTCACCATCGCCGCGATCGGGATCGTCGCCACCGCCTGCTCGAACGGGAGCGGCTCCAGCGCCAGTGCCGGCACGAGTGCCGCACCGAGTGCCGGGGCCTCTTCAGCCGCCAGCCCGGCGGCGAGCACCAGCGGGGCGAAGGGCAATGGTGAGACGATCAATATCGCCGTCAACCCGTGGGTCGGATACGAATCCAATGCCGCGGTCATCGGGTATCTGCTCCAGAACCAGCTCAACTACAAGGTCGAGTTCAAGAACCTGACCGAGCAGATCAGCTGGCAAGGCTTCGCCTCCGGCGACGTCGACGTGATCGTCGAGAACTGGGGCCATGACGAACTCGTCAAGACCTACATCACCGAGAAGAAGGTCGCCGAGGATGCCGGTCAGACCGGGGTCACAGGGCGTCATCGGCTGGTTCGTCCCGCCGTGGATGGTCGCCAAGTACCCGGACATCACCGACTGGAACAACCTCAACAAGTACGCCGACCTGTTCAAGACGCTCCGAGTCCGGCGGCAAGGGCCAGTTCCTCGACGGCGACCCGTCCTACGTGACGAACGACGAGGCCCTGGTCGAGAACCTGAACCTGAACTTCACCGTGGTCGTCGGCGGCAGCGAGTCGGCGCCGATCGAGTCCTTCCGCAAGGCGGAGCAGAACAAGACGGCGCTGCTCGCCTACTTCTACGACCCGCAGTGGTTCCTGAACGAGATGAAGCTCGTCCGCGTCAACCTCCCGCCCTACACGGCCGGCTGCGATGCCGACGCGAAGACGGTCGCGTGCGACTACCCGCTCTACAACCTCAACAAGATCATCGCCACGAGCCTGAACACGCGCGCCCCTGCGGCCGCCCAGTTCATCAAGAACTTCTCGTGGACGACCGACGACCAGAACGAGGTCCCGAATTCGACATCGTCAACAACAACATGAAGAGCGACGACGCCGCGAAGAAGTGGGTCGACGCGCCACCGAGCCGAGTGGAAGGCATGGATGCCCGCCTCCTAGGCCGACGGCCTCGCCCTCGATGCCGGCGTCCCTCGTGGGCGCCGGCATCGTCATGTCCGGGCCCGGGGACGCATCGCGCTCGTCGCGGCACGGCCGCCCGGCGACGAGGATGAAAAGTACACTTCCGACGATGCCGCGTTAACAAAACTCTCACATGGTCTTGACGCCCGCCGACGCGGGACGTCAAATGCAGCAGCACGGAGTAGTCGCCCCCGCGGCCGCCATCGGCGCCGCACACACCGGGCCATCACCACGGAGGGCCGAACGAGCAGAGGAGGGCTCGATCGGCAGCATCCACGTCCCGTGATATGCGACAAGAAGAACGGAGGAGACGTTGTCCCAGCATCAATTCTTGACCCGCATGGTGGGTCTCGCCGCCGTCGCCACGTTGGCGTTCGCGGCCTGTTCGTCATCAGGAACCAGTAGCGCCCCGTCGGCCGCTGCGCCGTCGGCCGCGCCGTCGGCTGCGGCCGTCGGCCGCCGCGTCGGCCGCCGCATCCGGGGGGACCGCGGCCGGTCCGAGCGAGGAGCTCATCGCCGCGGCCAAGGCCGAAGGCGGCCTCACCACCATCGCCTTGCCCCATGACTGGTGCAACTACGGCGAGGTCCTGACAGCGTTCACGACCAAGTACGGCATCCCGGTCAACGAGCTCGACCCGCTGGTCGGTTCCGGCGACGAGATCGAGGCGATCAAGGCCAACGTCAGCAACCCGGGCCCGCAGAACCCGGACGTGGTCGACGTGGGCTTCGCGTTCGGCGAATCGAACAAGGACCTCTTCCTGCCGTACAAGGTCTCGACCTGGGACACGATCCCGGACGCGGCCAAGTCGACCGACGGGTCGTGGTACGGCGACTACTACGGCGTCATGTCCTTCGTGACGAACACCGAAGCCGTCCCCAACGTGCCGAAGGACTGGGCAGACCTGCTCAAGCCCGAGTACAAGAACCAGGTCGCGCTCGACGGCGACCCGCGGACCTCCAACCAGGCCATCCAGGCCGTCTACGCGTCGGGGCTCGCCAACGGCGGTTCCCTCGACAACGCGCAGGCCGGGCTCGACTTCTGGGGCAACATCGTCAAGCAGGGCAACTTCGTGCCGGTCGATGCCAACCCGGCGACGATCGTCAGCGGCGCCACGCCGATCGCGCTCCAGTGGTCCTACAACGGACTGGCCAGCCGGGACAAGAACCCGCAGATCGACGTCACCGTCCCGGCGACCGGCCGCTTCGGCGGCGTCTACGTCCAGGCCATCAACAAGACTACGGGCCACATCCCAACGCCGCCAAGTTGTGGATGGAGCACCTCTATTCCGACGAAGGGCCAGCTCATGCTGGCTGAAGGGCTACTGCAACCCGATCCGCTATGACGACCTCGTCGCGCGGGGCGTCGTGCCGGCGGACCTGGCCGCGAAGCTGCCCGAGAGCACCGGTGCGGTCTTCCCGACGCCGGCGCAGCTCGACACCGCGACCAAGCTCATCACCGCGGGCTGGGACGCAGCCACCGGCGTCACGACCATCGCCACGCCGGCTCCGTAGTCCTCGTCAGCCAGCGACCGTATGGCTGCGACTGTCCGACCAGGGCGCGCTCGTTGCGCGCCCTGGTCGGCGTCGTTCCTGGTCCTGGCTCGGCCTGATGCCGTTCTTCCTCTTCGCGCCTGCTGTTCATCGGACTGCCCGTCAGCTTCCTCGTCCTGGGCAGCTTCCAGGGGCTGGATGGGCAACCCGACGCTCCAGAACTACGCCGAGCTCTCGTCACCGACGATCACGAACGCGTTCGCGACGAGCATCGAGGTCAGCCTCGTGACCGCGATCCTGGGCGGCGTCTTCGGCTTCCTGCTCGCCTACGCCGTCATCCTCGGGGGTCTGCCGAAGGTCCTGCGCGACGCGCTCATGACGTTCTCCGGCGTGGCCTCGAACTTCGCCGGCGTGCCCCTGGCCCTGGCCTTCATCTTCACGCTCGGGCAGCTCGGGGTCCTCACGCTCTGGCTCAAGGGCCTGGGCATCAATCTGTATGCCTCCGACTTCACGATCTACAGCAAGATCGGGCTGGAGATCGTCTATCTCTACTTCCAGTTCCCGCTCATGGTCCTGATCATCGCGCCGGCCATCGACGGCCTCCGGCCGGAGTGGCGTGAGGCGGCCGAGAACATGGGCGCCAGCTCGCGCGAGTACTGGCGGCGGGTCGCCCTGCCGATCCTCGCGCCGACCCTGCATCGGGACGATGATCCTGCTCTTCGGCAACGCGTTCGGGGCGCAGGCCACCGCCTATCAGCTGACCAGCGGCCAGATCCCGCTCGTGCCTTTGCTCATCGGCAACCAGATCTCGGGTGACGTGCTGCACAACCCGGGTCTTGGCTATGCCATGGCGCATGGGCATGGTGTTCATCATGGGCGGGTCCATCGTCGTCTACACGCATCCTGCAGCGCCGAGCCGAGCGGTGGCGCCGATGAGGCGACGTCGCGGTGGCATCGCCTGGTGGCTGATCTTCCTGCTCGGCGTGCTCTACTTCATCCTGCCGCTCTACGCCACGCTCGTCTTCTCGCTCAAGGCCAAGCCGTTCCTCTCGGCCTACACGAGCGCCCTGTCGGACCCCAAGTTCATCGCAGAGCCTCGGGTACTCGATGATCGTGGGCATCGTCACCGATCTTCGCCAGCCTCGCGCTGATCGTGCCGACGGCGTACTGGGTGCAGCTCCGCGTCCCGCGGGCACGATCGCTGGTCGAGTTCGTGACGCTGCTGCCGTTCGTCATCCCTGCGGTCGTCCTCGTCTTCGGCCTGATCCGGGTCTACAGCCGACCGCCGCTTCCGCTGACCCACACCGACATCGGCAGCACGTTCCTGCTCGTCGCCGGCGTACGTCGTCCTCTCGCTGCCGTACATGTACCGGGCCGTCGACGCGGGCCTGCGGGCCATCGACATCCGGAGCCTGACCGAGGCCGCCCAGAGCATGGGCGCCGGCTGGTTCACGATCATCGTCCGGATCATCCTGCCCAATCTCCGCGTGGCGCTCCTCAGCGGCGCCTTCCTGACGCCTGGCCATCGTCCTCGGCGAGTTCACGATCGCCAGCTTCCTGGCCCGACCGGCCTTCGGCCCGTACCTCAACCTCCTGAGCGGGTACGAGGTGTACCAGCCGGCCGCGGTCGCGCTCATCAGCTTCGGGCTGACCTGGCTGGCGATGATCGCCATCGCGTTCATCGGTCGAGACTCCCGCACCCGGATCGAGATCGGCGGCGCCCACTGATGAGCGAGGCAGGCATGGGACTTCCTGGAGCTGACCCACGTCCGGAAGGCGTTCGGCGCCTTCGCCGCCGTCGAGGACTTCGTCCTGTCGGCCGAGCGTGGCGAGTTCGTGTCGTTCCTCGGGCCGTCCGGCTGCGGCAAGACGACGACGCTGCGGATGATCGCGGGCTTCGAGTACCCCGACTCCGGGCCAGATCACGATCGACGGCAAGGACATCACGAAGCTGCCGCCGAACAAGCGCAACGTCGGCATGGTCTTCCAGTCGTACGCCCTGTTCCCGAACATGTCCGTCGCGAACAACATCGGCTTCGGGATGCGGGTCCAGAAGCTGCCCGGCGGACGCCATCCGCAAGCGGGTCGGCGAGCTCCTCGAGATGATCAAGATGCCCGAGAAGGCGGATCGCTACCCGTACCAGCTCTCGGGCGGGCAGCAGCAACGCGTCGCCCTCGCGCGCGCGCTCGCGATCGAGCCCAAGGTGCTCCTGCTCGACGAGCCACTGTCGGCTCTCGATGCCAAGATCCGGATCTCCCTGCGCAGTGAGATCCGGGCGATCCAGCGGCAGCTCGGGATCACGACGGTCTACGTCACGCACGACCAGGAGGAGGCCCTCTCGCTCTCCGATCGCGTGGTGGTGATGAGCCAGGGCAGGATCGAGCAGATCGGCACGCCCTTCGAGATCTACAACTACCCGGCGACCCGGTTCGTGGCCTCGTTCGTCGGCACGCTCAACCTGGTCGCGGCCGCGATCGTCGACCCATCGGCCGGGCGCCTGTCGATCGGCGGCCAGGAGGTCCGGACCGCGAAGCCCATCACGGATGCAGCGAGCCGGCGACCACGTCACGCTGGCCGTGCGCCCCGAGGGCATCGAGCTGGGCGACGGCCGGGACGGCTGGAACCGGATCCGGGGCAGGCTCCAGGACATCAGCTTCCTGGGATCGGTCGTCCGCTTCCGCCTCGCGCTCGGGGAGTCGTCCGACGGCGCCGCCCCATCCGTCCTCGCGCTCGACACGTTCAACGATCCGCGCCTGAACCTCCCGACCGTCGGAGACACCGTGTCGGTCGCGTTCTCGCCGGAGGCGTGCTTCGTTCTCGCCGACGCCGGCGGAAGTCGCCGCCACGGACCCGGAGGTCGCGGCGGGCGCCGAGGTGTGACCGGCCGTCTCGACGGCATCGACCTGGTCATCTTCGACAAGGACGGCACGCTCATCGAGTTCCACGCGATGTGGAGCGGGTGGGCCGCCGCTCTGGCAGACGACCTGGAACGCATCACTGGCCTGCCGATCCGCGAACCCCTGTACGCGATGCTCGGCTATGACGCCGTGGCCGGCCGAGCGATCGGCGGGGGACGCCTGGCCGCGACCCCGATGGCGCGGATCCGGGAGGCGACCGGGGATGTCCTCCGGGACGCCGGGCGTGCCGGCGGAGGAGGTCGGGCCCGCCCTCGACGCGGCCTGGCACGCCCCCGACCCGGTCGCGCTCGCCCGGCCCGTGACCGATCTCGGGGCCCTGCTCAGGGCCCTGCGGGCCGGCGGACGGCGGATCGCGGTCGCGACGACCGACGACCGCGAGCCCACCCTCCGGACCCTGACGGCCCTCGGCCTCGACGGCTCCATCGACGCCGTCGCGTGCGCCGACGACGGCATCGCCGTCAAGCCGGCCGGCGACATGGTCGTCCATCTCTGCCGCCTGCTGGGGACCCGGCCCGACCGGGCGGCGGTCGTCGGGGACTCCCCGGCGGACCTCGCGATGGGTCGCGCCGCCGGCGTCGCGCGGTGCTACGGCGTGCTCACCGGCGTCGGCACCCGGGACGAGCTCGCGCCCATCGCCGACGAGGTCCTCGACAGCGTGGCGGACCTGCTCGGCGGTTGACCGCGATCCGGCCGCGTCGGACCACACCGGACCCACCCGTTGGTACTGATGGGCTATCGTCGCCCCGGCCTACGGCCCATACGGTGGGAGCAGCCCTGGGCGCACCGACCGGCGGGGGAATCCCGCGACGCCCGGATCCGAAGGGATCGACCCCAGCGACATGGTTCTCGCACCGGAGCCCCAGCCTGCTTCCGGCCCGTCCACGACAGCCGGGACGTCCGCCGAGCGCGTGACGGCCGAGCGCGCACGCGCTCGGATCCGCACAGCGCCATGCGCGCGCGAGGGCGGCGTCGCGGACCGAAGCGGACACAGCCGGTCGGACTGACGCGGAGCCGACCATCGGGTCGCCCGACTCACGATCGGACGCGCTCCGCCGGATCGCGGCCGAGGTCAGCGGGGCTGAAGACGTCGGGCGCCTGTTCGAGACGGTCATCGATTCCGCGTTCACGCTGTTCGGCGTCGAATGGGCGGGCCTGTGGACGCACGACAGCGGGCCGAAGGCGCTCCACCTCGCCGCGCAGCGCGGCCTGTCACCGGAGTTGCTCGGGGCCATCGCCGACCTGCCGCGCGGCTCCTCGACGGCCGGCCTGACCGCGATCCGCGAGCGGCACGTCACGGTCCTCGACGGGGACCTGGTCGGCACGATCCCGGCCCTGCGGACGATCTACAAGACGGCCGGCATCCGCACGGTCTGCTTCGTGCCGATCGTGTTCCGCGAGCACGCCCTCGGCCTCCTGGTGCTCTACCACCGGACGGACTACCCGTGGTCGACCGAGGAGACCGAGCTGGCCCGGGCGTTCGGGGACCACATCGCGATCGCCATGCAGAACGCGAGGCTGGCCCAATCGACCCGGACCCTGGCCGACCGCCTGCGGGCGATCTCGGACCTGGCCGGCCGGCTGAACCGGATCCAGGACGTCGCGGGCATCGCCCAGGCGATCGTCGCCGAGGCGCGCCGGCTCATCGAGTACGACACGATCCGCGTCTATCGGGTGGACGCAGAAGCCGGGATGTGCGAGCCGATCGCCTTCCAGGGGACGTTCATGGGCGTCGCGGATCCTAGCCCGGAGAGCCTCCGGGTCAAGATCGGCCAGGGCCTCACCGGCTGGGTCGCCGCCCACAAGCGGACCCTGCGGATCGGGGATGCAGCTGCCGATCAGCGGTCGGTCAGGCGCGGCGAGGCCGACCAGCCCGAGTCGATGCTCGTGGTCCCCATGCTCTACGAGGACGCCGTCCACGGTGTCATCGTCATCTCGCGGATCGGCCGCGACCAGTTCGACGCCGACGACGAGACCACGTTCAGCATCTTCGCCGGGTATGCCGCACTGGCCCTCGTCAACGCGTCCAACCTGGGCCGCCTCGAGCAGCACCAGGCCGAGCTGCAGCACCAACTCACGAGCCAGCGTCGGCTGCTGGAGGTCAACGAGCGGCTCCTCTCGACGCTCGAGCCGAGCAGCGTCCTCGACCTCATCGCCGACTCGCTCAAGGCGATCGTCCCGTACGACTCGCTCACCGTGTACCGCGTCGATCGCGAGGCGGGCGTCCGTCGGGCGGTCATCGCGCGCGACATGTTCGCGGACCTCATCCTCGCCAACGAGAACTCGCTCGGACGGCGGTATCACCGGCTGGGTCATCGAGCACGGCGAGGCCGTCCTCTCGAACCAGGCGCTGCTCGATCCGCGCGCGATCCAGGTGCCCGGCACGCCGGAGGAGCCCGAGGCGATGATCGTCGTGCCGCTGATGGTCCGCGGCGAGACGATCGGCACCCTGAACATCGGCCGGGTCGGGAATGCCGAGGCGTACTTCTCGACCAACGAGTTCGAGCTGACGAAGCTCTTTGCCGGCCAGGCCTCGATCGCACTCCAGAACGCCGAGGCCCATGGCGAGGTCCGGGTCCGTGCCGAGCAGGATGCCCTGACCGGGCTGCGCAACCACGGCGCCTTCCAGCGCGAGCTCGGCGAGGCTGTCGAGACCGGTGGCGCCGGGCGCCCGTTCGCGGTCCTGATGATGGACCTCGACGCCTTCAAGCCGTTCAACGACGCGCGCGGGCATCCGGCCGGGGACGCCCTGCTGACGGAGATCGCGCGCGTGATGGAGACCGCGATCCGGGACGGCGACCGCCTCTACCGCTACGGCGGCGACGAGTTCGCCGCGATCCTGCCCAACACCGACCGCATGGCCGCCCACGACGTGGCCGAACGGCTGCGCCGCAGGGTCGCCGAGCTGTCTGCGATCGAGTCCGCCGGGGTCACGATCAGCATCGGGGTCGCCTGCTTCCCCGAGGACGCACGGGCGAAGGGCGCGCTCGTCGCGATCGCCGACCAGGCGATGTACCTCGCCAAGCCCGTGGCCACGGGCGACGGTCGGACGCCGTCGCCGGAGGACCCGTACCTGCGCGCCCTCGATGAGACGGCGCTGGCGCTGCTCGACCAGCGCGACTCGGCCGTGCTCCTCGTCGCGATCCTGACCCGTGCGTGCGCGCTGATCGGGACACCGCACGGCTACATCTACATCGCAGAACCCGACGTCGAGGAACTCGTCATGCGCCACGGCATCGGCGTCTTCGAGGGATACGTCGGGCGGCGGATCGCGATCGGCGAAGGGGTCGCGGGCGAGGTGTACCAGTCCGGTCGGCCCGTCGCGGTCGATGACTACGATGCGTTCTCCGCCAAGCTCGGGTTCGTCCCGCCCGGACAGCTCGGCGCCGTCGTCGGTGTGCCCCTGAGCTCGGGTGGCCACGTCGTCGGCGTGATCGGCCTCGCCTCCGCCTCGTCGGACAGGCCGTTCCGCGAGCGCGAGATCGACGCGCTGAGCCGGTTCGCACAGCTGGCCTCGATCGCGATCGACAACGCGCGCCTGGTCGACGTCGCCCAGCGCGGCGCCCTCTACGACCAGACCACCGGACTGCCGAATCGCGAGCTCCTGACCGACCGGATCGCCCACTCCCTCGCTCGCGCCCATCCGGGCGACGTCGAGTCGATCGCGGTCGTCCTGCTCGACCTCGACCGGTTCCAGGTCATCAACGAGAGCGTCGGCCACATGGTCGGCGACCGGCTGCTGATGTCGGTCGGACAGCGGACTCGCGGGCCGGCTGCGCCCGGGCGACACGGTGGCGCGGTTCGGCGGCGACGAGTTCGGGGTCATCCTCGACCCGGTCGCCGACGAGTCCGAGGCCGTGCAGATGGCCGAGGGCCTCGCGGCGGAGCTCCGGGCGCCCTTCACGCAGGGCGGCCGCGAGTGGTTCATCAGTGCGTCGATCGGGATCGCCGTCGGGGACGCGGACCGCGTGACGCCCGAGGAGCTGCTCCGCGAGGCCGAGATCGCGATGGTCCGCGCCAAGGAGGACCCGGCCCACCGGGTGCTGCTGTTCGAGCCGACGATGAGCGCCGCGATGCTCGAGCGGATCGACCTCGAGAACGACCTGCGATCCGCGCTCGTGCGCGGCGAGCTGCGCTGCCACTACCAGCCGATCGTGGACCTCCACGACGGCCGGATCGTCGGGTTCGAGGCGCTCGTCCGCTGGCAGCACCCCACGCGTGGCCTCATCCCGCCGCTCTCGTTCATCCCGATGGCCGAAGAGACGGGGCTGATCGCGCCGCTCGGTCGCTGGGTGCTCGAGACCGCGTGCCGCCAGGCCGTCGCATGGCGGGCCAAGACGACCGGAGCGCCGCTCGTGATGTCGGTCAACCTGTCCGCCCGCCAGTTCGTCCAGGCCGACCTCGTCGACGAGGTCAGCGGCATCCTGACGATGACCGGCCTCGAGCCCAGCGAGCTGGAGCTCGAGATCACCGAATCGGTCCTGATGGACCAGTCCGAGAGCGGGGTCCGGACGCTGCGCCGCCTGCGCGAGCTTGGCGTCCGGCTGGTCCTCGACGACTTCGGGACCGGCTACTCGTCGCTGTCCTACCTGAAGCACCTGCCGCTCGACACGATCAAGATCGACCGCTCGTTCGTCGTCGGTCTCGACGGCAAGGCGGACCGCTCGATCGTCGAGGCCGTCGTCGCGCTCGCCCACGGCCTCGGCATCGGCGTGGTCGCCGAGGGCATCGAGACCGAGACCCAGCACCGCCAGCTCATCGAGCTCGGCTGCGATCTCGGCCAGGGCTACCTGTTCTCGCCACCGGTGCCGGGAATCGAAGCGACGCGGCTGTTGAAGCCGCGCCGCACGCCGCGTGTGAAGCCCGGCATCGCCGGGCTGACCGCCTAGTTCCGGCCGCCGATGAGGCGGAGCATGAACAGGAAGAGGTTGATGAAGTCGAGGTACAGGTGCAGCGCGCCGATGACCGCGGCCTTCTCGAGCGAGCCGGTCTGGGCAGCGAGGTCGCCCGTCTGGATGCGCTGGACGTCATACGCGGTCAGAGCCGTGAAGATCACGACGCCGATCACCGAGATGACCCAGCCGAGGCTGTCGTTGAGCAGGAAGATGTTCAGGACGGACGCGACGAGCAGCCCGATCAGGCCCATGAACAGGAAGCCGCCGAGGCTCGCCAGGGAGCGCTTGGTCACGGCGCCGTAGATGGCCGCCGCGCCGAACATCGCAGAGGCGCTGACGAACGCGGTGACGACCGAGGCGTCCTTGTACTGGTTGACGATCAGCCCGATCACCAGGCCCAGCGACGCCGCGTAGACGAAGAACAGGAGCAGGGCGATCGTCGCGCTGATCCGGTTGATCGCGCCGGAGATGACGACGACCAATGCCAGCTGGGCGATGAACAGGAACAGCAGATTGCCCGCGGTGAAGGCCTGCAGCTGCCTGTTGCCAAGGACGGCCCAGGCCACGGCCGCCGACACGAGCAGACCGAAGAACATCCACACGAACGCGTGGGTCAGGAAGGCGGCCTGGAGCCGCGCGTCCGGCTTGACCCCGAGCGCCGACGGGGACGCGTACGTGTTGGGGGTGGGGATCCGATTCTCGTTCATCGGTGCGATGGCTCCTCATCGGTCGGCTGGAACGGCCGATCCGTGCGAATAACGGTACCAGAGGTTCGGTCGCACTCCATGCGGCCGGCAGTCCTCCGGACGCGTCTCAGGTGCGTCGGCTCACCACATCAGGCCGGCATCGCGCGGGTCCCAGCGCTCTGCCAGCAGGGTGACCTTGACGTCGTGCTCGACGACGGTCTCCGCCTGCTCCTTGACCTGCGCGATCATCGAGCCCGCGTAGGGGCAGAAGGGCGTGGTCAGGATCATCTTGATCTCGGTCGAATCGGGGCCGAACAGGATCTGCTTGATCAGCGCGAGCTCGACGACGTTCATGCCGATCTCGGGGTCGACGACGTTGCGCAGGGCATCGAGGATCGCGAGCTCGGTCGCCCGTCGCTCGGGGTCGAACGGGGACTCGGTGGCGGTCGCCTCGGGGGCGCCGGTGGCCTCCGGATCGGTCGTGGTGTCGGTCATGGTGGTGCGTCGTGCTCCTGGAACGAGGACCAAGAGCGTAGCACCGCCTTCGAATCGCGCACGATCACGAGGCGGCGGACGCGACCTCGGTCTTGACCACGATGCCGGGCACGCGGTACTGGGCCGGCAGGCCGGCGGCCTCATCGCCCGTGTAGCCGGGACCGGCGAGCGAGCCGTCCGGCTCGAAGAAGTCGACGTAGCGCTCCCGGTGCGCGGCGGCGTAGACGTACGCGGCAGCGATGCCGAGGGTGCGCAGCTCCGGGTGGTCGGTCTTGATCCGGGTCAGGTCGTAGCCGTTCGCGCGCAGCTCGAGGAGCTGGCGGACCGTCAGGCGCGATCCGTAGCAGAACGGCTCGCCGTTCATCACCAGCGGATCCTGCTGCACCCACTTGATCGTCATCGGACGCTCGTCATCCGCCCTTGTAGAGCAGCTGGAGCAGGGCGTTGCGCTTGCGGGCGTCACCTGCGAGCCGGCGGTGCCAGCGATAGGCCTTGATCGCGGCATCGAGCGTCGCGTCCGCGGGCACCATCTCCTCGTCCGAGAGGACGTCGGGCAATGCCTGGTGCAGGCCGGCGCACAGCGCGATGAGGTCGTCCATCGGGACCTTGCGGCGGCGGTAGACCGGGGCGGTGTGCTCCGCGTACTCGCGGCCGACATCGGGAACGTTCGACGCGACGCCGATCGCGACGCGATCGGTGATCAGCTCCGCGTCGAGGAGGAGCTGGCGCAGGCCGGCCTCGTCGTAGCGTCCGCGCATGTCGCGCGACTCGGTCAGTGCGACCTGGAGCGCCCGCGTCGCGAGGCGTGACCGGGCGACACGGATCCGTTCGGCGGCAGCCGGGAACCCGGCGGTCAGGTCGAGCGGCGGGAGGCCCAAGCTTGGATGCGGCACCTCGCGAGTCTAGCGTGCGGGATGGACGCTCGCCACGAGGCCCGGGCGTCCGCGGCGGCCTGCCCGGGCCGCTGGGGGAGTGCCCGGCTACGATGGCGGCGATGACCGAGCCTGGGCCGCCCCCCGCCGAAGCCGCCGCCGAGCCCCCGCCCGCGCCGGCCGGCCCGATCCCGGGCGAGCGCCGGTTGGCGCACCCGCCATCGGATCGCTATCGCGCCGCGGAGCGGGCCGCGCAGGCACCGCCCCGTCCGACCTCCCGTGCTCGGGGACTGGCCTACGCGACGGTCGTCGTGGTGGTCGGCGCACTCGCGATCACGGTCCTCGGCGGGATCGTGACGCTGACCGGCGGCCTGCTCGCGCTCGCCGCGATCATCGGGTGGGCGACCGCATGGGCCCTGCGGATCGGTGGCGGCGCCTCCATCGCTGCGGGCCGGCGGACATGGCTCGCCGTCGCACTCGCGCTGGGGAGCATCGTCCTCGGGCAGATCGGTCTCTGGCTCTACGGGCTGACCGAGGGTGGCGTGCTCCCGCTGGTCGACTACCTGGGCGAGGTCTTCGGGCCGCTCGTGCCGGCACAGGCGATCATCGCGGTGGTCGTCGCCTGGGTGGCCGCGCGATGACCGTCGAACGCGGCGGCGACGTGCGCTTCCGACGGCCCACCGAGGCCGACTACCCCGCCGTCATCGACGTCGTCGACGAGTGGTGGGGCGGCGGCCGCCGGATGCGGGCGCTGCTCCCGCGCCTCTGGTTCCAGCACTTCTCCGGGACGTCGTGGATCGCCGAATCCGAGGATGGCCGGCTCGACGGCTTCGTCGTCGGGTTCGTCAGCCCCGACCATCCGACCGAGGCCTACATCCACATGGTCGGGACGAACCCCAACCACCGGAAGAGCCGGCCTCGGACGGGCCCTGTACGAGCGCTTCTTCGAGGACGCTCGGGCGCACGGCGCACGGCGGGTCAAGGCCGTCACCTGGCCCGGCAACCAGACGTCGGTGAAGTTCCACACCGCGATGGGCTTCCGGCCCGACGACGGTCCGGGCACGCAACGGCTGTACGGCTCGGTCGCCTACCCCGACTACGACGGCGACGGCGAGGACCGGGTCCACTTCGTTCGGGACCTGTAGGCGGACCGCGGCCTCAGACCGTCAGAGCGGCCGGCGTCAGCTGCTCGTGGAGGAGCCGGCCGAACCGCGCCGGTCGATCGTCCGCCGGGACGGCGTCGACCCATCGTCGCAGGAGCGCTTCGCCGTCCGCGTACACGAACACGTAGGTCCGCCAGAGCGGGTGCTCGATGAACTCGAGGCGCTTCTCGACCGCCGACGGCGGGATGCGGCCGACCGAGACGAGGTAGTCGCGGACCTCCTCGTGCGAACGGCCGTCGGCGTGGCGCAGGATCGCCGCATTGCCGCGGATCGCCGACAGCGCGCGCCGGGCGGGCGCCATCGCCACGACCCGTTCGGCCGCGTCGCGCGACTCGGCCGCGTCGCCGGCCAGCTCGAGACCGGCCCGCTCGAACGTCTCGATGAGCAGGTCGACCGCATCCTCGTCGGGGACCGCGAACGTCCGCCCGAGGTCGGCCAGCCCCTCGCTCACGAGGCACTCGGGCGTGTTGATGAGCAGGATCGACGCCTCCAGCAGGCCGTGCGCCTCGACCAGGTCGGCCTCCTTCCACGCGTGCTCGAGATGGTGGCCCGGGTACGTCTCGTGGGCGACGGTCGCGATCAGGTCGGGCACCCGGACCGGGAGGTCCGTGTTGATGTCGACCCGTGACCGGAGGCCGCCGTCGTACCAGTTGTAGCCCGACCACGGCTGGCCATCGACGATCGAGACGCGCAGGTCCTCGCCTTCGGGCAACCCGAAGAGGTCGGCCGCGCGGACCCGGAACCGCGCCACCAGGGTGTCGATGACACCGGGCAAGCGGTCGATGGCGATCTCGAAGCGCCGGTCCCAGCGTTCCAGGCGCTCGGCGAGCGGGCCGTCACCCGGCAGCAGCTCGTCGAGTCGGGCGGCGGCGGCCTCGAACTCCGCCTCGGGCCGGCGCGGCGGCACGTATCCGAAACAGCGCGCGACGTGCTCGAGGTAGGGCAGCGGCTCGCCGGCGAGTGCCGCCGCGTGGGTCTCGAGCGCGACCAGCTGGGCATCGAGCCAGGCCCGGCGAGCGGGGTCCGCGACCTCGGCCGGGAGGCGGGCGCGCAGGGCGGCCGCGTCGTCGCGGAGTCGGGCCACCGGCGGCGGCTGCTCGGTGTCCACCGTGGCCTTGAGGTCTGCCGGCCCGAAGTAGCCATCGACGAGCCCCGGGATGCGCTGGTCGAGCCGCAGGCCGAGCAGGATGTAGTCGCGGGCGACCGCGTCCGGCGCCGGCACGGTCCGCGTGCCACCGACCGCTTTCACCCGGTCGCGCGCGGCGGCCGAGCGTGCCCTCAGGCATCGCCGCCGAGCCCGCCGGTCTCGCCGACGAACGGCATGTGCTGGCGCTCGACGGCGTCGAGGCTCATCCGCAGCGCCGCCGTCTTCTGCTCGGCGACCTCGCGGACGTAGGCCGCCTCCTCGTCCGCGGTCATCGGGCGGCCGCGGACGATGTCCTTGGGTTTGCCGACCATCAGCCAGGACAGGTGGTAGCGATCCATCGTCCCCCACGCCGTCGACAACAGGTCGTCGGAGTGCTGGAGCCAGACCCGGAGCGAGCCCATCGACGGGTCGGCGATCAGGCGATCCCCCTCGTCCACGAGCTGACGCGTCCGGCTGATGAGCTCGTCGCGCGTCACCCCGGACCGCCGCCGCGGATCATCGCCTCACGGTCGGCTCGGGCGCGCCGTGTCCACGGGCCGGGCAAGCCGTCCCCGATCGGGTCGCCGGCGAACCGGGTCACGGGGAGCACCCCGGCCACGCTCGACGTGAGGAACGCCTCGTCGGCGGACGCGAGGTCGGCGACCGTCAATCGGCCCTCGACCGGCCGCAGGCCCGAGCGGGCGCCCCAGGCCAGCAGCCAGCTGCGCGTCGTGCCCGGCAGGATCGCGCAGTCGAGCGACGGAGTCGCGAGCTCCTCGGCACCGTCGGATCCGCGGCGGACGAGGAAGAGGTTCGCCGTCGTGCCCTCGGACAGGTGGCCGTCGATGGTGAGGAACAGGGCGTCGTCGGCCCCGGCGCGTCGGGCTTCGAGCCGCGCGTACACGTAGTCGGCGCGCGAGGTCGTCTTGAGCGCCGCGAGCGGGTTGGCGGGATCGCGGCGCACCGCGGAGGCGACGAGATGCAGGCCGCGCTCGAGGTGGTCGGCCGGCGGCGGGACCACCGGCCAGGCCTGGATGGCGATCGTGGCCGCCACGTCCTCGTCGGGCGGAAGGAGGCCCCGGCCGCGGAACGGGCCGCGCGAGACCGTGATGCGGACCGACGCGTCGCCGTCGGGGCCGGCGAGGTCCTCCGCCGCCAGCAGGTCCGCCAGGCCGGTGGCGATGAGACGGTCGAGATCGGCTGGCAGGACGATCCCGAGGCCGGCCGCCGACCCGCGCAACCGTGTCACGTGCTCGGCCAGCTCGGTGGCTCGCCCGCCGCGCGCCCGCAGGGTCTCGAAGACCCCGTCGCCGAGCTGGAAGCCGCGGTCGAAGACCGACAGATGCGGGACGTCGGCGGGCAGCACACGCCCGTCGACCCAGACATGACGTGGACCGGCCATCGGCCTTACGCGACCTCGATCCCGCCGATCGCGGACAGCGGGCCGCGTGCCTTGGCCACGGTCTCGTCCCACTCGGCTGCCGGGTCACTGCGGTAGGTGATCCCGCCTCCCACGTGCAGCGTCATCTGGCGGCCGTCCGCGACGAACGTCCGGATCGCGATGCTCGTCTGCATCGCCCCGTCCGCGCCGATCCAGCCGATGGCGCCCGTGTACGGCCCGCGTCGGACCGGTTCGAGTCCCTCGAGGATCTCCATGGCGCTGATCTTCGGCGCGCCCGTGATCGAACCGCCCGGGAACGCCGCGGCGAGCAGGTCGAAGGCATCGAGCCCGGGGTTCAGGCGGCCCGTCACGGTCGAGACCAGGTGCTGGACCGCGGCCGTCCGCTCGAGCCGGCACAGCCGTGGGACGCGGACGCTCCCCGGGCGACAGACGCGGCCGAGGTCGTTGCGGAGCACGTCGACGATCATCACGTTCTCGGCCCGGTCCTTGGCGCTCGAGAGCAGCTCGCGCGCGAGTGCCCGGTCCTCGTCCCGGGTGCGGCCTCGTCGCCTGGTGCCCTTGATCGGGTCGCTCGTCACGTGACCCTCGGCGTCGACGGCGAGGAACGGCTCCGGCGAGGCCGACAGCAACGCCCGTGGCCGGCCGGTCAGCGGGCTCGTCCCGAGGTCCACATACGCGGAGAAGAGCGACGGATCGCCCGTCCGCAGGCGGCGGTAGCGCTCCCATGGATCGGCATCGAACGGCGTCTCGAGACGCCGGGTCAGGTTGGCCTGGTAGATGTCGCCGCGCGCGATGTGCTCGCGGACGGCCTCCACGCCGGCCTCGTACGCGGCACGCGACAGCTGCGAGCGGAACGCGAGCGGCGGCCCGCCGGCGACATCGGCCGTCTCCTCGGGTTCCCGATCGTCGGTCGCCCGCGCGAACGAGCCACCCGTCAACCGGGCATGCACGTCGTCGAGCCGTCGCGCGAGGCGACGCGAGTCGCCGTCGAGTGCCCGGCCGGCGAGCCAGGCGTGACCGGTCCTGCGGTCCCACGCGACCACCCAGTCGTGCAGGGCGAGGCGCAGGAGCGGCAGTCCCTGGTCGTCGACGGCGATGGACGGGAGCCGTTCCAGCGCGTGGCCGAGGTCGTAGCCGAGGAAGCCGACCAGGCCGCCCGTGAAGTGCGGTGCGTCGGCGGGGACGACGACCGTGCGGTCCAGCCGGGCCAGGAGCCGTCGGGCGACCGCGAACGGGTCGTGGCCGGCGGCGGGGGCCTCCAGGACGGCGACGGGGTCCGCGGTCAGGTACGTCCAGCGGGCGTTGCGACCCGGTCGCGCGCTCTCGAGCAGGACCAGCCCGGGCAGGTCGCGGAAGGATTCGGCCACGTCGATGGCGCGCATGGCGGCCAACCGCTCCGGCAGTCGTCGAAGTCGCAGGGCGGCCTTGTCACGGGGCGTGGGGATCACCGGCCGATGATACGGCCGAGGACCGGAACATCGCGGCTCGGCCGCCCGCCGGGCCGCTAGCATCCCCGGATGCGTGCACGTGACCTCGGCATCGTCATCGGGCGTGGGCGGCCCGGTCCCAACAACGCGATCACCGACGTCGCCGGTGTCCGCGTCGGCCACACGACGCTCATCTCTGGCGACGGACCCCTGGTCCCGGGTACCGGGCCGGTCCGGACCGGCGTCACCGTCGTCGTGCCCCATGACGGCGACCCGTGGACCGAACCGGTCTTCGCCGGCTGCCATCGCCTGAACGGCAACGGCGAGCTCACCGGGCTCGAGTGGATCCGCGAATCGGGCAGCTCGGCGGCGTCATCGGCCTGACGAACACGCACAGCGTCGGCGTCGTCCACGACGCTCTCATCGCCCAGGAGGTGGCCGCCTCGAACGGCACGCCGTTCTGGTCGCTGCCGGTCGTCGGCGAGACATGGGACGGCAGCCTCAACGACGTCAACGGGTTCCATGTCCGGCCGGAGCACGTCGCGGCGGCAGTGGCGGCTGCGAGCGCAGGACCGGTCGCCGAGGGAGGCGTCGGCGGCGGCACCGGGATGGTCTGCCACGAATTCAAGGGCGGGATCGGGACCGCGTCGCGGATCGTCCCCGACGAGGCCGGGGGCTGGACCATCGGCGTGCTCGTCCAGGCCAACTACGGTCAGCGTGCGCGGCTGCGGGTCGACGGCGTTCCGGTCGGGGAGGCGATCCCAACGACGGAGCTCTCATCGCCCTACGACGAATCCGATGCGGCGGACGCTGCACGGGCCGCGCTCGGCGCGCGCGACCGGCCCCGCGCCGAAAGTGGCTCGATCATCATCCTGGTCGCGACCGACGCGCCCCTGCTGCCGCACCAGTGCGACCGGCTCGCGCAGCGGGCCGGTCTCGGGCCTCGCCCGCATGGGCGGCACGGGCGGCCACTACTCGGGCGACCTGTTCCTCGCGTGGGCGACCGGCAATCGTCAGCCTCCCGACGCCGTCCGGTGAGGGCGACGCGCGCTCGACCGTCGATGTCCGGATGGTCGCCGATCGCGTGATGGACCCGCTGTTCGACGCCACGATCGAGGCGACCGAGGAGGCGATCGTGAACGCGCTGGTGTCCGCGCAGACCATGGTCGGGCGCGACGGGGTGACGGCCCACGCGCTGCCCCACGACCGGCTGCTCGAGACGATGGCCCGCTACGGGCGACCGGCGCGCCCGTCGGGATGACGGCGGTCCGGCCGGCGGTCCCGGCCGACATCCCGGCGATCGCCGCGATCCTGGCCGCGAACGACGAGCCGGTCGACTGGCCCGACGTCGGGGGCTGGCCGTACGTCGAGCACCTGCTGGCCCGGGCGCGGGTCGCGGTCGCGGAGCTGGACGGCGTTGTCGCCGGATTCGCCGGCGCGATCGACGTTGGCGACGCGCGCTTCCTGACCGACCTCTTCGTCGACCCGACCCGGCAGGAGCACGGCATCGGGCGCGCGCTCCTGGATGTGGCCATGGACGGGGCCGCGGCGCGCATGACGAACAGCTCCGCCGACCCACGGGCCCTCGCGCTCTACATCCGCTCGGGGATGCGGCCGTGGTGGCCACTCCTCTATCTCGTCGGCGAGGTGGCCTCGCTGGGCCGGCCGCCCGCGGGCATCGACTGGTCGCCCGCCTCGATCGAGGAGACGGCCCGCTGGTCGCGAACGTGGACCGGCGCCGATCGGACGGCCGACTTCCGGTACTACGCGAGCCTGCCGGACGCCGCCGGCTTCGTCGTCACCGACGGCGGTGCCGTCGCGGCGGTCGGCTGGGCACGGCGCGCTCGTCGGGAAGCCGGACGTTCACTCGACCACGTCTCGATCGCCCCCGATGCCGACCCCGTCCGGGCCGCGCTCGGGGCGTGGCATGCGGCGGCACCAGGCGGCGAGCGACTGATGGGCTGCGTCCCGGGGCCGCATCCGGTCGTGCCGGTGCTGCTGGACGCGAAGATCCGGATCGCCGATCGCGACCAATGGTGCGCCAGCGACCCGGATCTGATCGATCTCGTTCGGCTGTTGCCGAGCCCGAGCTTCCTCTAGGTTTCCCCGGCTCCCCGGGTCGTTCGTCGCTAGCTGACGGCCACCGGGGCCGGCTTCTCGATGGGCACGCCGATCAGGCTGCCGTACTCGGTCCAGCTGCCGTCGTAGTTGCGGACGCGCTTGTAGCCGAGCAGCTCGTGCAGGACGAACCAGGTGTGGCTCGAGCGCTCGCCGATGCGGCAGTAGGCGATGACGTCCTTGTCGGGGGTGACGCCCTTGGCCTCGTACAGCGCGGCCAGCTCGTCGGCCGGCTTGAACGTGCCGTCCTCGCGCACGGTCTGGGCCCACGGCACCGACGCGGCGCCGGGGATGTGGCCCGCCCGCTGGGCGGTCTCGCTCATGCCCGGCGGCGCGATGATCTCGCCGTTGAACTCGGCCGGGCTGCGCACGTCGACCAGGGCCAGGCCCTCGTCGCCGAGGCGCGGCAGGATGTCGTCGCGGTAGGCCCGCAGCGCGAAGTCGGGCTCGGGCAGCTGGTAGCCGGTCGTGGCGTGGTCGGGCGCGTCGACGGTCAGCGGCAGGCCCTGGTCGAGCCAGTACTTGCGCCCGCCGTTGAGGATGCGCACGTCGCGATGGCCGTACAGCTTGAGCTGCCAGTAGGCCCACGCCGCGAACCAGTTGTTGTTGTCGCCGTACAGCACGATCGTCGTGTCCGGGCCGATGCCCGACGCCTGGAGCAGGGCGCTGAAGTCCTCGCGCCCGGCGATGTCGCGCCGGATGCCGTCGGCCAGCTGGCTCGTCCAGTCCCAGCCGACCGCGCCCGGGATGTGGCTCTGGTCGTAGGCCGTCGTGTCCACGTCGACCTCGACGAAGCGCACGTTCGGGTCGTCCAGGTGGGCCTGCGCCCAGGTCGCGTCGACGAGCGTGTCGGCGGTCGCGTAGCCGTTGTCTCCCATGGGTCTCGTTCCCTCCTTGCTTGCCAGGCCCGCGTGCCTTGCGGGCATCCTCTCAGAGAGCCGTTCGGGGTGTGTCGCGACTCGGGTCAGTCGCCGGTCGTGAGTCGATCCCGACGGCTGAATTCCGCGAGCCGCTCGGTACACGAGGCGGCCTCGCGTCTCGCCTGGTTGACGATCCAGGGATCCACCCGACTGGAATCCTCGATGGTGAGGGCCGGTCCGTACGGCCCGTCCTCGAGCTCGAAGCCCGCCAGGTTGCGGTAGTCGGCCATCCAGTTCGCGCCGAGCTGGATGACGACGGCTGCCACGACCGGCGCCGGAAAGATCCAGTCGAGGTATGTCGCGTTGAGGCGGTCGACGATGTCCGCCAGCCGGACCGGCTGGCCGCGCGGGATGCGGGCGAGCAGGTCGATGACGCGGACGGCCGTGAACGGATCGCCGGACTCCGCGACGGCAGGCGGCGCGATGTTCGGGTCGGGCAGGCCGGCCGGTGCCGGTCGCAGCGGACCCAGCCCGACGGACGGGATCGGACGGTCGGACACGGGAGCGTCAGTCACGAGGCGGGATCTCCGACTGGTTCACTAGGGATTCGGGCCCGAAGCCTATCACGAGGTCATCGCCGATGCCAGCCTCCCCGCACACGAACGAACCTTCATCGTCCCGACACCCCACGCTCACCGTCTGGCGTCATGCTTTGTCTCGCCGGGCGACCGCCCCGGTGCCGTTCCGCACATGCGGCCGGTCGTCGTCGCTACCACGTGAGCCATGCTGCCTCCGACCGACCCCGCCCAGACCCGACCGATCCGACCACCCCGGGTGTCGAGCCGACCCCGCCGTCGGCCGCGCCGCTGCAACCGATCCCCTCCCCTGCCGCGCCGGCACCCACGAACGGCCGACGCCGGCCGTGGATCCGCCGCTCGGTGCTCGCGATCGTCCTGGTCGCGACGTTCGCCGTCGGCATCGGCGTCGGTCGCGTCGGCCCGATCGCCCTCGGCGACGCCGGAGCGAGCGCCTCGGGCGGCACGTCCGCGCAGGAATTCGACCTCATCCGCCAGGCATGGGACACGCTCCACAAGGAGTACGTCGGCCGGGCGGACCTCGACGACCGGACCCTGGCCTACGGGGCCATCAACGGCCTGACCGAGGCCGTCGGTGACACCGGCCACACCTCGTTCCTGACGCCCGAGGAGCGGGCGGCACGGAATGACGAGCTGTCCGGGTCGTACGTCGGGATCGGCATCCGGATCGACGTGACCGACGGCGGTCAGCCGCTCGTCGAAGGGGTCTTCCCGAACAGCCCGGCGCGAGGCAGCCGGCATCCTGGCCGGGGACATCATCGAGAGCGTCGACGGCCAGTCGACGACCGGCCACGGCCTCGACGACGTCGCAGGCTGGATCCGCGGCGAGGCCGGGACCTCGGTCGAGTTGACCGTCCGGGCCGGCACGGATGGCCCGCCTCGCACCTACACGATCAAGCGGGCGGACGTCCCCATCGAGTCCGTCTCGTGGACGCTCGTCCCGGGCAGCCGGACGGCCCTGCTCCGCCTCGACTCGTTCTCGCACGGCTCGGCCGACGACATGGTCAAGGAGCTCAAGGCGATCAAGGAGGCCGGCGCCGACCGGCTGGTCCTCGACCTGCGCGGCAACCCGGGCGGCTTCGTCAACGAGGCCACCGGCATCGCCAGCCAGTTCATCGCCTCGGGCGACGTCTATGTCGAGCGGGACGCCGACGGCAAGGAGACGCGCCACCCGGTCTCGCCCGACGGGGTCGCGCTGGACCTGCCGCTCGTGGTCCTTGTCGACAAGAACACCGCCAGTGCGGCCGAGATCGTCTCGGGCGCGCTGCAGGATGCCGGCCGTGCCCAGGTCGAGGGCGTCACGACGTTCGGCACCGGGACGGTCCTCGGCGAGTTCGAGCTGTCCGACAAGTCGGCGCTGCGGATCGGGACCGTCGAGTGGCTCACGCCCAAGGGACGGCAGATCTGGCACCACGGCATCACGCCGGACGTCGTCGTCGAACGCCCGAGCGACGTCGCGCCGCTCACGCCGGACGAGGTCCGCGACATGACGCCGGCAGCCGTCGATTCGATGACCGACCCGCAGCTGGCGCGGGCGCTCAGCCTGGTGGCGTCGGTCCGCTAGGGTCCGGTTCGTTCGCCGGCGTCGAGTCGTCGAGGGCGGCCGCGTCGGAGTCGTCGGGGTCGGCCGCGGCCGTCGCCTCGTCCGAAGCCCCTCCCGGATCGGGACGTGTCGAGCACCGTCGATGCTCAGCCGGCCACCGTCCGCGGCCGCCACGGGCGCGAGCGGCTTGCCCTGCTCGACGAGCTCGGGCGGTGGCTTGGTCGCGCGGAAGACCTGGTAGTCGAAGCCGACGATCGCCGAACCCATCGCCTGCCCGAGCGACGTGCGCTTGCGCTTGCTCATGCCGCGGACGCCGGGAGCGGCTCGGCCGACGGCGCCCGACGGCGGATCCCCAGCGCCGCGAACCCGGCGATGATCGCGATCCAGCCCGCGGCCACGAACGCGGCGGCGTAGTCGCCCACGTTCTCGCGGACCACGCCGGCGGCGAACGCGGCGATCGCCGCGCCGAGCTGGTGCGCCGCGAACACCCAGCCGTACACGATGCCGACGTTCTGCCGGCCGAACGGCATCCGCGACGAGCGCGACGGTCGGCGGGACCGTGGCGATGTAGTCGAGGCCGAACAGGATGCTGAAGGCCATGATCCCCATCGAGTCGTGGACGAACGGCAGGAAGAGCAGGCTGACGCCCCGGAAGCTGTAGTAGATCAGGAGAAGCTTGCGGGGGTCGTGTCGGTCGGTCAGCCAGCCCGACGCGATCGTGCCGACGAAGTTGAACGCGCCCATCACCGCGAGCGCACCCGCAGCGGCCGGAGCCGCGAACCCGTGATCCACCGCATGGCTGATGAAGTGCTGGCCGATGAGGCCGTTGGACGTCGCGCCGCAGACGAGGAACGTCGTCGCGAGGAACCAGAAGTCGGACGAGCGGACCGCGCGACGCATGACGCCCGGATCCGGTTTCGGGCCAGGGGCGATCGTGGCTCCGGCCTCGGCCCCTCGGGGCAGGGCGCCGACGTCGGCCGGGTCGTCGCGCAGCCAGAGGACGACCGGGATGATCAGCAGCAGGGCGATGCCCGCCATCACCACCGCGGCCGCCCGCCAGCCCGACGTCACCGCCAGCGTCGTGAGGAACGGGAAGAAGATGAGCTGTCCCGCGCTGACGCTGGCACCGAAGACACCGACCACGAGGCCGCGGTCCTTGATGAACCAGCGGTTGGCGATCGTCGGTCCGAGGACGCTCGCGACGAGGCCGCTGCCGAGGCCGGCCAGGAAACCGAAGAAGACCGTCACCTGCCAGATCTCGCGCGCGAAGCCGGACAGGATCAGGCCGGCGGCGGTCACGACCAGGCTGAGCAGCGTCACGCCGCGGATCCCGAACGAGGCCATCAGCCGGCCCGAGATCGGGCCCGCGAGGCCGTACGTCAGCAGTCCGACGGCAGCGGCAAGACTCAGGGCCGCGGTCGACCAGCCCGGCTCGTCCTGCATCGAGAGCAGGAACGCGCCCGGTGCCGCGCGAACACCGGCGGTCGCCAACAGCACGAGGGCCGTGACGGCGACGATGATCCAGCCGTAGAAGATCGTCCGGCGCATCACCGGAGACTACCCGAGCATGGCCACCGGGTCCGGGCGGCGGCCGCGGGACGAGACCCTAGAGCAGCTCCCCGTGGGCCGACGCGGTGGGCTCGCCCTCGCGGGGCCGTGGCTCCTCACCGGGACCGTACTCGGGCGTCGCCTCGACGGCGCCCGCCTCGAGGACCCGCAGTCCGTCGCGTGACTGGCCCTCGATCGCGCCGACGCCGAACGGCACCCACTTCGACGGGTCCTGGAGCCGATGCGCCTCGGTGTTGCCGCGGGTGTGGACCTCGGCGAAGCCCTTCGGCTCGATCCACATGCGCTCGCCCTCGAGCAGGCCCAGGATGCCCGACTGCCCGGCCTCCGGGCGCTCGTGCTGGCAGTACGTGCACGCCGCCGAGTCGTGCCGCTCGTACGTCTCGGGCTCCTCGTACGTGGTGATGTAGCCCTCGTAGTTGCGCAGCACGACCTTGTGGTCGCTGTACGAGATCAGGTAGTTCGGCATGACCGGGATCTTGCCGCCGCCGCCGGGCGCGTCGATGACGAACGTCGGGACCGCGTAGCCGGACGTGTGGCCGCGCAGGCCCTCCATGATCTCGAGGCCCTTGCCGACCGGCGTCCGGAAGTGCCCGGAGCCTTCGACGAGGTCGCACTGGTACAGGTAGTACGGCCGGATCCGGTTGGCGACGAGCTTGTGGACGAGCGAGCGCTGGATGTGGACGCAGTCGTTGACGCCCGCGAGCAGGACGCTCTGGTTGCCCGACCGGGAGGCCGGCTCGCGTCAGCTTGTCGACCGCGCGCGAGACCTCGGGCGTGATCTCGTTGGGGTGGTTGAAATGGAGGTTGATCCAGAGCGGGTGGTACTTCGCGAGCACCTCGCACAGCTCGTCGTCGATGCGCTGCGGCAGGAAGACCGGCACGCGGCTGCCGATCCGGATGATCTCGATGTGCGGGATCTCGCGGAGCCCGCGCAGGATCTTCTCGAACAGCTTCGGCGCGAGGGTCAGGCCGTCGCCGCCGGAGATGAGGACGTCGCGGACCTGCGGGGTCCGCCGCAGGTACTCGAGCTGGGCCTCGTGGTCGCGGCTGTTGAAGTTCTGGGTCGGGTCGCCGACGATCCGCGAGCGGGTGCAGTACCGGCAGTACGAGGCGCACTGGGTCGTGACGAGCATCAGCACGCGATCGGGGTAGCGGTGGACGAGCCCCGGCACCGGGGAGTGGCGGTCCTCGGCGAGGGAGTCCTCCATCATCGCGGTGAAGGCCTGCTGCTCGCGGCCGGTCGGGATGACCTGGCGGCGGATCGGGTCGTTGGGGTCGTTCGGGTCGATCAGGCTGATGAAGTAGGGCGTGATGTCGACACGGAACTTGTCCGGCGCCGACAGGCCCAGGCGCTCATCGTCGGTGAGGTTCAGGACCGACTCGATCTCGGCGAGGTCGTTGACCCGGTGACTCAGCTGCCAGCGCCAGTCGTTCCACTGCTCGTCGGGGATGTCCGCCCAGAGCGGGGCGCGCCGGCTGACGGCCGGCCGGCCATCGGACCCGAGCACGCGTGCCGGGTCGGCGAGGTTGACGAACGGCGCCTCGGCGGCCGCGTGCGCTGCATCCTGGTGAGCGACGGCGGACTTGATCTCCTGGGCGTCCACGCAGCGGACCTCCTGCGACAGGCAACCGACGAGCGACCGCGAACGCGGCCGGCGACGCATAAAGTCTATGCAGTCTGCAAGTCGGCCGATGATAGCGCGATGGTCCGGTCCGGTCCACGCATCGGTTCACGGGAACGGCTGAGCGGGAACCGTCCGTGGCAGACGGAGGTCTGAGCGGCATGAGCGCCAGGCACGCGCCGTGAAGCTGCTCCGCAGCCCGTGGACCCGCGCGTTCCTGGTGTGGACGATCGTGCTGGTCGTCCTCGCGATCGTGCTGGCGCTCGACGCTGTCATCGGGCTCCTGCGCGCCGATGACGCGTGCTTCTTCCAGATCGGTCCGTGTCCGGAGTTCGGGGACGCGAATCACGTCCGCCTGGCGGTCGCCTTCTTCGGGATCCCGCTGATCTGGCTCGTCGGCGTCCTGGTCGGCGCTGTCGCCCGCGCGCTGGCTCGCCGAGGCCGGACTACTCCCCGATGACCGCCCAGAGCAGGCCCATCATGATGAAGAAGCCGGTGAAGAGGGCGATCAGGCCGAGCGCGCCATAGGGCGAGCCGGCACCTTCGTGCGGCACGAGCTGCAGGCCGATCCCGAAGACGAGCGCCCACGCGACGAACAGGAACGCGAACAGGAACCGCGCGTTCGGATTGGTGACACGCCGGACCCAGCGAGCCCCGCCCTCGGTCGAGAGTGCCGCCTTGAGCACGATCCCGAGCATCAGGATGACGATGGCGGCGGAGATCCCGAACGGGATGGGCTGCTGGAACGGGACCAGGAAGAGCTGCACGGATCCCTCTCGCGGTCGGCCGTGATGGACGGGCTCGATGCTAGCAGATGGGACCTCGGCCCTATCGGGCGACCCGGACTACGATGACGAGGTGACCCCCTTCGACCGTCTCGGCCGGTTCATCGCGCGACGCGCGCGGTGGGTGGTCGCGGCTTGGGCCCTGTTGGTGCTGGCCGCCCTCCCGCTCGCGCCGCAGGTCCCGGGACGCCTGAGTGCCGGCGGGTTCATCCTCGACGACCTGGAGTCCGCGCGCGCGAAGGCCCTCCTTGGCCGCGAGCTCGGCGCCCCGCCGTCGGCGCTCGTCATCGTCTTCGACAGCCCGACGATCGAGGCCGGCACGCCCGCCTTCGAAGGCCCTGCGGCGGCGGCCGTCGCGGACATCGCCGGGGCGCCGCACGTCGCGCGGGTCGTCTCGCACCTCGTCGCGCCAGGGCAGGTCTCAGCCGACCGCCACACGGCCTACGACATCGTCTTCCTCGACCTGCCGCCCGACGACTCGCCGAAGGCGCTGCCGATCCTGCGCGAGCGCCTGCACGAGGCGCCGGGCCTGACGGTCGAGCTGGCCGGTGGACCCGCCTTCTACGGTGACGTGCAGACCGTGTCCGAGGCCGACCTCCAGCGGAGCGAGGTCATCTCGCTCCCACTTGCCGCACTGGCGCTGCTCGTGGTCTTCGGTTCGGCCGTCGCAGCCGGTGTCCCGCTCATCGTCGGCGGGACCGCGGTCCTGGTGGCGCTCGCGGCGATCTTCCTGGTCGCCTCGGTCATGCCGATGAGCATCTTCGTGCTCAACCTCGCGACGTTGCTCGGTCTCGGCCTGGGCGTCGACTACTCGCTCCTGCTGACGAGCCGCTTCCGCGAGGAGCTGGCGTTGCGCCCGCCGGGCCCGGCCCGTGTCGCCGACGCAGTGCGGGTCACGGTCGCGACCGCCGGCCGGGCGGTGTTCTTCAGCGGCTTGACGGTCCTCCTCGGCCTGCTCGGGCTGATCCTCTTCGAGTTCATGATCCTGCGCTCGGTCGGCATCGCCGGTGCGATCGTCGTGGGTCTGGCCGTCGCCTCGGCGCTGACGCTGCTGCCCGCGGTCCTGATGCTCATCGGCGACCGGATCGACCGCTTCGCGATCCGTCGCGTCCGGGCCGGCGCCGACGCCGACGGGTCGTGGTCCCGGCTCGCCCGGCGGGTGATGCGCCACCCGGTCGCCGTGCTGGTGCCGACGCTGGCGTTCCTGTTGCTGCTCGGTTCGCCGTTCCTGCACATCCGGTTCAACGCACCCGATGCCTCGATCCTGCCGCCCGAGGTGCCGTCGCGCGCCGCCTTCGACCGGCTGAGGGCCCAGTTCGGCGAGGGCGAGTTCGCGCCCCTCGTCCTCGCGATCCAGTTGCCCGGTCCGGCGACCGATCCCGCCCAGCTGGCCGCGCTGTACGACTACTCACGGCGACTGGCGGCCGATCCGCGGATCGTGCGGGTTGACGGCCTCGTCGACGTCGATCCGCGGCTCAGGCTCGCGCAGTACCAGCTGCTCTACGGCGACCCGAACGGCCCCCGCGACCGCTATGTGGCGCAGGCGCTCGGGGCCACGACCAACGGCGACGTGACCGCGTTCACGCTCTACACGCCCTTCGGTCCGAACCGCGACGAGGGCAAGGCGCTCGTTGCCGACCTGCGCCAGCCGGCCGGCCCACTCGCGCCACCCGCGGGAGCGGTCGTCCTCGTGGGCGGTGGGGCCGCGGACGTGACCGACGTCGTGGACCGCGTGGCCGCGGACTTCCCGCGCACCGCGCTCTTCATCATCGTGACGACGTATCTCGTCCTGTTCGTCCTGCTGCGCTCGGTCATCCTGCCGGCGAAGGCGCTGGTGATGAACACGCTATCGATCGTGGCGAGCTTCGGGGCCCTCGTCTGGATCTTCCAGGACGGCAACCTGTCCGCGCCCCTGGACTTCCAGCCACTGGGCTTCGTCGAGACCACGCAGCCGGTCATCCTGTTCTGCGTCCTTTTCGGTCTCTCGATGGACTACGAGGTCTTCCTGCTGTCGCGGATGAAGGAGGTCTGGGACCGGACCGGCGACAACGTCGAGGCCGTCGCGAGCGGCCTCGAGCGCAGCGGCCGGATCGTCACCTCGGCCGCGCTCATCGTCGTGCTTGTCGCCGGCTCGTTCGCGTTCGCCGACATCGTCCTGATCAAGGCGCTCGGCGTCGGCATGGCGATCGCGGTGGCGCTCGATGCGACGGTCGTCCGCGCACTGCTCGTGCCGGCCACGATGCGCCTGCTCGGTCGCTGGAACTGGTGGATGCCGAGCTCGCTCGAGCGGCTGGTCGGCAGCCGCCTGCCGGCGTCCGAGGCCGAGGTGGAGGCGGCGACCCGATGAAGCGCGCCACCACGTTGCTGCTTGCCGCGATCCTGCTGACCGCCTGCACGGGTGGTGGAGGTGGGCCGATCCTGGCCAACCCGACAGCACCGCGACCCAGCGTCACGCCCCCGACGGCCAGGCCGACGCCGGCCCCGGATCCACTCCCCGTCGAACTGCCGCGGGACGACGGCCCGCACGACCGCCTGACCGAGTGGTGGTACTACACGGGCCACCTCCGGTCAGATGACGGCGGTCGGTACGGCTTCGAGTACGTGGTCTTCCGGGCCGAACGTGGCGCCTTTCCGACCTCGTGGGCCTCGCACCTCGCGGTGACAGACGAGACGGGCGACCGATTCATGTACGCGCAGCGACTCGAGGTCGGGCCGCAGGTCGATCGCTCGCCGCGTGGCGCCACCGGCGAGCCGGTCGGCTTCGACCTCTCGCTCTCGGGCCTCGACCCGTCGCGCCCGGCGACTTCGGGACGACCGGCCTGGACGATGACCGGCTCGCTCGGGACCGACCACCTGTCCGCCGCCCTGGCGCCCGACGAGGCGACCATCGCCGGCATCCCGGACGGCCTGGGCCTCGATCTGGCGCTCCAGGCGACGAAGGAGCCGGCCCTGCACGACACCGACGGCTGGATCGACTTCGGCGCCGGCGGCGGTTCCTACTACTACTCGCGGACCGCGATGACGGCGGCCGGCACGCTGACGATCGGCGATCGCGAGCTGCGGGTGACAGGCCAGGCCTGGTTCGACCACCAGTGGGGGGACTTCATCTCGGTCGGTGGCGGTGGCTGGGACTGGTTCGCCGTCAACCTCGCGGACGGCACGGACATCACGCTCTCGCTCGTGCGCGACGCCGATGGCTCGTATCCCCTGGTCTACGGGACCATCGTCGACGCCGACGGAACGGTCCGCCACCTGCCCGCCGATGCGTTCACGGTCGCGGTCACGAAGCGCTGGCAGAGCCCGGCGACCGGCGCGGACTACCCGGCCGGCTGGACGGTCGAGATCCCATCCGAGCACCTGGTCATCGGGCTGGAGCCGACGGTCGCCGCCCAGGAGCTCGACACGCGGGCGACGACCGGCGTCATCTACTGGGAGGGGTCGCAGCGGGTCGATGCCACGCGGGGCGGCATCGGTGTCGCCGGTGAGGCGTACGTGGAGCTGACCGGCTACGCGCCTGCGCCGACCGCCGCGCCGTGAGCCGGAGGCCTAGTCGATCGCGCCGTAGTTGACGACGGGAAGCTCGGAGCCGGCGGTCGCGGCCAGGGCACGCGCGTCGGTATCGAGCTTGGCCACCTTCTTGAGGACCGTCAGCATCGACTTGCCCGACGCCTTGTAGGCCTTCTTGTTGGAGATCGACTTCGCGAGGGCCGCGCGCGAGGTCGAGGTGACCTTGTCGTAGAAGGCGCTGCGCGAGGCGGCAAGGGCCGCCGCGTCCGGCCAGCTCGCGAGGGCGTCGACGTACTTCGAACCCACCGCGACATCGGCGCCGAGTGCGCGCAGCGCGCGGGCGATGTTGTCCGGGCGATTGGCCCGAACGGCGCTCGCGAGCGACGCGCCGTCTTCTGCGATCCGCTGGTCGAGGAGGGCGATCTGGCGCATCGCGGCGAGCGATGCCTTCGGGGCGACGGCGGGAACCGCGGTCTGGCCGGGCGCGAGGCTGGCGGCAGGACCGTTGCCCGGGGTGAAGACGCCGTTCGGGTTCGTCCCGGCCTGGGTCGTGGACGGCAGCCCGAGCCCGACCGCGACGGACATCGCGAGGCCGCCAAGGAGGATCCCCATGACGAGCCCGAACGACAGCAGGCCGCCGGCTCGCTTGAGCGTGACGCCGAACACCAGCCGGGTGCTGCAGCCGGGGCACTTCCACGTGCCGTCGGGCAGTGGCCGCGCGCAGACCGGGCAGTTGAAGACGTGCGCGTCGGCGTCCCCGATGCCATAGCTCGGCGTACGGGGAGGCTTCGGCGCGGTCAGCGCCGACAGGCTCGGACGGGGCAGGGCGTGCCAGCTCCGTCGGAGCGACTCCGTCTTGCCGCGCAAGATATGGATCGTCATCGACCAAAGTGTGCGGCCGGGACCGTCTGATCAACCCCGGGCCGATGGTCCCGTCCGCACGACGTACGTTCGGCGTGGAGGTGCGGTTAGGAGTACCTGGTCCGAGCCCCCTTATTGAGACTCAGTCCCGATTCGTGTTATGGTCAGCGCGATGGGAGATCCAGAACCGCTCCTCGTGTCCCTCGATCGCGCCGGGTACCGTCTGACGGCTCCGCGGCGGGCGGTCGCCCAGCTCGTCGCGGACCAGGTCGGCCACTTCTCGGCGGCAGATCTCGTGCGCGAGGCTCGAGGCCGGCGCCTCGGCATCGGGCGGGCGACGATCTTCCGCACGCTCGAGGTCCTCTCCGAGCTGGGTGTCGTCGAACGCCTCGACCTGCCGAGCGGGGAGCATGCGTACATCGGCTGCGCGCCGACCCACCACCACCACGTCGTGTGCTCCAGCTGCGGACGGGCCGCCGAGATCCCCGACGCGGGTCTGCGGACCGTCGTTCGCGAGGTCGCCAGGCGGACCGGGTTCCGCGTCGAGGAGCACCGCCTCGAGCTGTTCGGGTTGTGTCCGGCCTGCCAGGCCGCCGCTCCGACGCCGATCCGTCGAACCGCCTGACTCGTCGACCGACTGCCAGCGATGACGACCCCATCCCGCCCCTGGCTGAGACTCGATATCAGCCGCCGTTGGCACCGCGGGTTCCTGGCCCTGGCCTTCCTGGCCTCGACGGCCGCGGTCGGCGCGTGCGCTCCTGGTCCCGCGACGTCCGGAGCCGACGACGCGCTCACGGTCGTCGCCACGACGACCGTCTTCGCGGACATCGTGGCCAACGTCGGCGGGGACCGTGTCACGGTCCGTTCGATCATCCCGGCCGGCGTCGGGCCCGAGGACTACGAACCGAAGCCCGATGATGCGCGCGCGCTCGACGGAGCCGATCTCATCGTGTCCAACGGCCTCGGCCTCGACGACTTCCTCGACGGGCTGATCGAGGCCAACGGAAACGACGCCCCGCGACTCGTCCTCGGCGACGGGATCCCGACGCTCACAGTCGACAGCGAGGCAAACCCGCACCTGTGGCTCGATCCTTCGATCGTCTTCACGCACTACCTGCCCGCCATCGAGGCGAAACTCACCGAGATCGACCCGGCCGGGGCGGCGACATACCGCGCGAACGCCGCGGCCTACGCCGGTCAGGTCCAGGCGATGGACGCCGAGCTCACGGCCGAGGTCGGCTCGATCCCGGCGGCCGATCGCAAGCTCGTGACCTTCCACGACGCGTTCCCGTACTTCGCGCGGCACTACGGCTTCGAGCTCGTCGGGGTCATCCTCGGGAGCCCGGGCCAGGAGCCGTCGGCCGGCGACCTCGCCGCGCTGATCGACACGGTGAAGGCGGCGGGGGTGAAGGCCGTCTTCAGCGAGGCGCAGTTCAGCCCCGCCCTGGCCGAGACGCTGGCCGCGGAGACCGGCGTGAAGGTCGTCTCGACCCTGTATAACGATGCCCTCGGCCCCGCGCCGGCCGACACCTACCTGGGGATGATGCGCTGGAACATGGCCAGGATCGTCGAGGCGCTGCGACCGTGACCGACGACGCCGTCCGGCTCGCAGGTGTCAGCGCGGGATACGGGGACCGCATCGCCCTCGAGGACGTCGGCCTCGCCATCCGGGGCGGGTCGCTGCTCGCGATCATCGGACCCAACGGCGCGGGCAAGAGCACGCTGCTCAAGGTCATCGCAGGGCTGCTGCCGGTCCGGACGGGGACGGTCGAGGTGCTGGGCGGCCCACCGGGCGAGGCCGCCCGCCGGGTCGCCTACGTGCCCCAGGCGGAGCTCGTGGACTGGAGCTTTCCGGTCACGGTCGGCGAGGTCGTGATGATGGGTCGGTACCCGGCGATCGGCATCGGGCGCGGACCGGGCGCGGCCGACCGCGAGGCGGTGTCGCAGGCCCTCGCGACCGTGGCGATGACAGCCGAACGCGACCGCCAGATCGGGGAGCTGTCCGGCGGCCAGCGGAGGCGCGTCTTCCTGGCCCGGGCGTTGGCCGCCGCGCCCGACCTGTACCTGCTCGACGAACCGGTCACCGGCGTGGATGCCACCACCCAGGAAGACCTCATGGACGTCCTCGAGGCCGAGGCGCGGGCCGGCAAGACCGTCATCGCCACGACCCACGACCTGGCCTGCGCCGCGCACCGCTTCCAGGAAGCCGTGCTGGTGAACCGCCGGATCGTGGCGACGGGTCCCGCCAAGGACCTCGTCCTCGATCAGCATCTGCTTGCGGAGACCTACGGCGGCCATGTCCTGGTCCTCCCCGACCTGACCGGCGGCACGCTCATCCTCGACGACGCGCATCACCACGACCAGTCGTCGGGCCACGAGCCGCACTACCACGAAGGCGCCCCGCGGTGATCGACCTGCTCCTGGACCCGCTGGGCTACGGCTTCATGCAGCGCGGGCTGGTCGCCGCATTGATCGTCGGCATCGTCTGCGCGGTGATGGGCGCGTTCGTCGTCCTCAAGGGCCTCGCGTTCATCGGCGACGCCGTCAGCCACGCCGCGTTCCCCGGCCTGGTCATCGCCTATCTCATCGGCATCCCGCTGTACGTCGGCGGTGCCATCGCGGCCGTCTCCACCGCCCTGGCGATCGGGGTCGTCTCGCGGCGCGGCAACCTGCGCTTCGACACCACGGTAGGCGTGCTGTTCGCGGGCACGTTCGCGCTGGGCGTGCTGCTGTTCAGCACGATCCGCGGCTACGTGACCGACCTGTTCGGCTACCTCCTCGGCAACATCCTTGCCGTCAGCGTGACCGACCTCATCCAGATCGCCATCCTGGGCGCCGTCGTGCTTGTCGTCGTGCTCGTCCTGCGCAAGGAGCTGCTCTACGCGACCTTCGATCCGGCCGGCGCGGCGGCATCGGGCCTCCCGGTCACCCGCCTTGAGTACCTGCTCCTGGCGATGCTCGGCGTGACGATCGTCGTCAGCATCCAGGCCGTCGGGATCATCCTCGTCGTGGCGATGCTGTGCACCCCGGCCGCGACGGCCCAGCTGCTGGTCATCCGCTTCGACCGGCTGGTCCTCGTGGCGGTCGCGATCGCGGTCGCGTCGACCATCGTCGGCCTGTACGTCTCGTTCTACGCCAACGTCGCATCGGGCGCGGCGATCGTCCTCATCGAGACGGTGCTCTTCGCGATCGCGCTCGTCCTGTCGCCGCGGAGCGGGATGCTCCGGTCGCGGGGCTCGGCAGGCGTCCCATGACCATCGGATGGCGGACCAGCTGAAACCAAACGGGCGCGGGTTGCCTCAAACGTTGTAGAGGCATCAACCCGCTCGGAGAACGCCATGGCGCCCGCGACCCCGCAAAGGACCGGCCCCCCGTTCCGTCTGTCCGTTCGAGGCACTGCCATCCTCACCGGCCTGATCGGCGTGGTGCTCCTTTACGCGACCGACCAGATCATCCCGGCGACCACGGACCGGCAGGCCGAGTTGCGCTACTGGATGGCGGCCAGGGCGACGGGCATCGTCGCCTTCCTCCTGCTCACCCTCCAGATCGTCCTCGGCCTGGTCCTGAGCCACCCGACGAACCGCTCCACCTGGAACCTCTCGAAGCGGATCTTCCCGTGGCACGACCACCTCTGGGTGTTCGTGATGGCGTTCCTGGTCGCTCACATCGTCAGCCTCGTGATCGATCCCAAGTCCGGGGTCAGCCTCGGCGCGGTCGTGATCCCGGGCCTGTCCGAGTACCGCAGCTCGCCCGTGGCGATCGGCACGTTCGCCCTCTACGCGTTCCTCATCACGGCCATCACCGCGCGGTGGACCAAGCTCCTGCCGCGGGGCGCGTGGCTGGCACTTCACCGGCTGGCGCTCCTCATCTTCGTCATGGCCTGGATGCATGGCGTGCTCGCCGGGACTGACACGGCCGCCCTGGGACCCATGTACGTCGGGGCCGGGCTGCTCGTGACATTCGCGGGCGCCTATCGCTACTGGGCCAGCCGCAAGCGCAAGCCCACGTTCGACACATCGCGATCGGAGGTAGTCGCACCATGACCATCCACTCGCCACGCATCCGACGGCTCGTCACGGTAGTCGGCGTCATCGCCGCGCTCCTGCTCGGGTACGGATCCATCCGGGCGGCCGCCGCCTGGACCGCCGCGTCTGCCCCGCTGACCGTGGCGCCGGTCTCGGTGACCACGCTTCAGGACCGCCTGGCGGTCGAGCAGGCGCGTTCGGTCGACCTGCGCCTCCAGCTCCAGACCCTGAACACGCAGTCGACGGAGCTGACCGCGGCACTCGAGGCAGCCCAGGCGCAGATCACCACGGACACCGACAACGCGACGCAGCTCGCCAAGGACCTCAAGGCTGCGAAGACGAAGCTCGCCAAGCTCGAGGCGTCGATCGCCAAGGCGAGACTGGCCGCCCAGCGACCCGCCGTCGTGGTGACGAAGACCAGGACCGTCACGTCCGCGTCGAACCATAACGGGGGCGAAGACGACGACGAGGACGACGACCACGGTGGCGACGATGACTGAGCGCCGCCGACCGGTCCATCTCGCGGTCCTGGTCGGGATGTCGGCGAGCGCGTACGCCGTCTCGCTCGCCGGCGTTGCCGCGCTCCAGTCGGCGACCGATGCCCAGGTCGCTGCCGATCGAGCCCCCGTCGGCCGGGCGGCCGATGCCCTCGCGACCGGCCACGACCAGCTCGAGAGGTCGCTCGACGAGGCGTCGCGCGCGTACGTCGTCTCCTCGGAGCGCTACGCCCGCGTCGGGACGGAGCTGGTGGACATGGAGACCTCGCTCGACGCGCTCGGGAGACGGGTCGAGAAGGTCTCGGGCGCAGCCAAGGCCCTGCCGGGCCGGGTCAGTCTCCCGACGATCTCGACCTCGACGAGGGTCATCACGCGCACCAGGGTCGTTCACGCCACCACCGGGGCGTCGGGCTGACCGCCGTCGAGCCTCACCCGATGGTCCAGGCCGCCCACACCGGGTCCGGGTCGGCCACGGTCCGCCTGTTCGAAGGGCGCGCGATGGCGTCGCCATTGCGGCTGACGATCTGCGAGCCCAGTTCGGGCCGGGCCGCCTGGCGGCGTTCGACCGATCGGGCCTGGGCGGCCGTCCAGGCAGAGTTCGAGGCGGCCGAGGCCGAGATGTCCCGGTTCCGGCCGACGAGCGACCTCACCCGCCTCAACGAGGCGGCCGGGTCCGGACGCGCGGTCCACGTGCCGCGCCGGCTCGATCGTGCCTTGGCCACCGCGGATCGGGCGCATCGGGTCACGGCTGGCCGGTTCGACCCACGGGTGCTTCGCGACCTGGAGAGGCTCGGGTATCCGGGCACGCCGCTCGAGGCGGCGGGGCCATCGGTCGGTCTCGACCGCGTCGTGCAGCGCGTCCGCCCCGGCGAACTGACCGTCGACGCACCGATCGATCTCGGCGGCATCGGCAAGGGACTGACCCTGCGCTGGGCGGCCGCGATCGTCGAGGGCCACGGCGTCGATGGCTATCTCCTGGAGGCCGGCGGGATCTCGTCGCCCGCGGGCCCGGACCGGAGGGCGGGCCCTGGCTGGTCGGGGTCGAGGACCCGGCCGGAGGCGCGGATCCGCTCGCGGGCATCGCCGTGGAGCACGGCGCGCTCGCGACCTCGTCGGTGCGGCTGCGCTCGTGGGTCACGGACGGGCGGCGTGTCCACCACCTCATCGACCCCCGGACCGGCGAGCCGGCTGACGGCGGGCTGCGAGCAGTCACGGTCCACGGACCTGACCCCGCCTGGGCAGAGGTGTGGTCCAAGACGCTGTTCATCGAGGGCCGGCAGCACATCAGCTCGGTCGCGCGATCCCGGGGGCTCGCGGCGTGGTGGGTCGCCGACGACGGCACCCTCGAGATGACCCCGGCCGCGCGCGAGCGGACCGCATGGGTCGAAGGCGAGGCCTGACCCGACCGGATCAGGCCTTCGACAGCGCCCGCTTGAGCTCGGCCGATGTCGGCATCCCCTCACGGGCACCGGCCTTCGTGACGGCCAGGCCGCCGACCGTCACCGCACGTCGGGCGGCGGCCTCGAGGCCCAGACCTGCAGCTAGCCCCGCTGCGAGGGCGCCGTTCAGCGCGTCGCCGGCACCCACGGTGTCCACGACCTCCACGGCCGGGGCCGGTATGGCGGTCGTGCCGCCGCTTCGAACGAGCAGCGCTCCTTCGGCGCCGAGACTCACGAGGACGGCCCGATCGCCCGGAGACTTGCCGAGCAACCCCTTGGCGAGCTTCCCGGGCTTGCCCGCGGCGCCGGCCAGCACGGCCAGCTCGCCGCGGTTCGGGGTGAGGATGTCGGCCAGGTCGAGGGTCGGGCCGGCCAGCCCTCCGGCCGGGGCGGGGTTGAGGATCGTCGTCGCCCCGGCGATGCGTCCGAGGCGGAGCGCCTCGTGGGTCGCGCCCGTCCGGATCTCATGGCCGACGAGGACCACGTCCTCACGGGTCAGGGCGAGACGCTTGAGCGCGTCGCGGACCTGGACCGAATCGAGCGCCATGTTCGCGCCGCCGGCCACGGCGATCCGGTTCTCGCCGTCCCGGTCGACCAGGATGAGCGCGACGCCCGTCGGCTCGTCATCGAGCTCGATGAGCCGCGACAGGTCGATGCCTTCGGCGGCGAGGGCGGCGCGCGCACCTCGGCCGAAGTCGTCGGTGCCGACCGCACCGACGAAGACCACCGCGGCCCCCAGCCGGGCGGCCGCGACGGCCTGGTTGCCGCCCTTGCCGCCGTGATGCCGCTCGTACCGGCCGCCGGTCACGGTCTCGCCGGGCCCCGGCATCGTGTCGACCCGGATGACCTCGTCGACGTTGACCGACCCGACGACGATGACGCGTCCGCTCATGGAACGGCGCTCGTCCCTACGAGCCGGTGACGAATTCGCCGCCGTCGACGCTGATGATGTCGCCGTTGATGAAGTCGGTCCCCTCGCCCGACAGCGCCAGGATGGCGTTCGCCACGTCCTGTGGCGTCGTCATCCGGCCGGTCGGGTTCCGCTTCATCGTGATGTCGATCATCGTCTGCGACTCGGGGATCTTGAGAAGCGCGGGGGTGACGGTGACGCCCGCGCGGATGCAGTTGGCCGTGGCTCCTGTGCCCTGGCGCGCGAGCTCCATCGCGAGCTGGCGGATATGCGACTCGAGCGCCGCCTTCGCCGACGAGACGACCCCGTACGAGGGCACCACCCGGGTCGAGCCCTCCGACGTCATGGCGTAGATCTTCGAGCCCTGCCCCAGGAACCCGCCGCGCCACAGGTCCTGGACCCAGTAGACGAGGCTGTTGGCCATCACGTCCTGGGTCATCTCCATCTTCTTGCGATCGACGCCGCCCTTGGGGTCCTCCGACAGGAACGGCACCAGCGACCCGAAGGCGAGCGAGTGCATGACGACACGGACGTAGGGGTCGTGACCGGCGGCGCGCGATCGATCGAACCGTTCGCGCAGCGTCTCGAGGGCCGCGGCGCGCTTCTCGTCGTCGGCGGCGTTCATGTTGATGTAGATGGCCTCGGACCCGGCCGCCTCGATCGCCGCCTTGACCTCCTCGACGTGGGCGAGCGCCGCGCGGAAGTCCAGGTGGATCCCGACGATCTTGTACCCGGCCTTCGCGAGCGTGATCGCGGTCGCCTCGCCCATCCCGGACGAGCCTCCGAGGATCAGCGCCCAGCGCTCGCGGTCGTCGGCCATCGGGTGAACCTCCTGCATCGGTCGTGGACGGGCGCCGGTGAGCGGGCGGGCCGTCGCCGGCCGAGTCTAGCAGCGGGTGATTCGCGGACGACCCGGTTCGCGTGCAGGCATGCACGCACGTGGAGGGCGGCACGCCAGCGGATGGCGCTTGACGAGCCGCGCCTCGGCTGGCTATCTTGGCATTCGACTAATTAGGGAGATGACGAAATAAACCGTGTCTACAAGGCTCTCGCCGATCCGACGCGTCGACGCGTCCTCGCCCTCCTGCGGGAGCGCGACATGACGGCCGGCGAGCTCGCGGCCCAGTTCGAGTTGTCGTGGCCGACGATGTCCGGCCACTTCGCCGTCCTGCGCGAGGCGGACCTCATCGACGCGGACCGGACAGGCTCGACGATCACCTACCACCTCAACGTGTCCGTCCTCGAGGAGGCGCTCGCAGCCCTGATGGACGCCTTCGGGATCGTGCCCAGGGAGTCGCGATGAACCGCCGTCCGATGATCCTCTTCAGCGCCGCCGTGGTCGCCGCGATGACCCTGCTGTCGGCCTGGGCCTGGACGCAGCTGCCGGCCGGCGCCCAGGTCCCGATCCACTGGGGCATCGACGGCCAGGTCGACGGGTACGCCTCCAAGGAGGTCGGCCTGTCCCTGTTGCCCGTGACGACCATCGCGATCGCGGCGCTGCTGGCCGTCATCCCGCGCTTCGAACCGCGTCGGGCGAACCTCGAACGCTCGGGCAAGGCGTATGGCGCGATCTGGATCACCGTCGTCACCCTGCTCGGCGGCATCCACGTCCTGACCGTTGCCGCCGCGCTCGGGGCGGACCTGGAGATCTCGCGCCTCGTCCTGATCGGCACGGGCCTGCTGTTCGTGGTCATCGGCAACTACCTGCCGAAGGTGCGCCCGAACTACCTGATGGGCATCCGCACGCCGTGGACGCTCGCGAGCGACCTGTCGTGGACGCGGACGCATCGGCTCGGCGGCCGGCTCTTCGTCATCGAGGGCCTGGTCCTGGCAGTCCTCGGCCTGCTCGACGTCGGGCCGGAGCTGCTGGCCGTCACGATCATCGGCGCGATCGTGGTGCTGCTGGTCATCGTGTCCGCCTACTCGTACCAGGTCTGGAAGGTCGACCCGGAGAAGCGGCCGGCATGAGTGACGTCCAGATCCTCCTGCTCCTGCTGCCGGTCATCGCGATCCAGATCGGGCTGCTGATCCTCGCGTTGCGGGACATCCTTCGGCCCGATCGGAAGGTCCGGGGCGACAGCAAGCTGATGTGGGGCCTGATCGTCGTGTTCATCGGGCTGCTCGGTCCGATCCTCTACTTCGCGGTCGGGCGCGAGGACCGTTGAGCGGGCCGGCCACGGCGGTCAGCTGTCGGCGGCCTGTCGAAGCGGTTCGGCGGGGCCGCCGGGGTCGTGGCCCTGGACCGCCTGGACCTGGACGTGCCGCGCGGTTCGGTCTTCGGCCTGCTCGGGCCCAACGGCGCGGGCAAGACGACGACACTGCGACTCATCACGGGACTTGCACGACCGACGGCCGGCACGGTCGCGATCGACGGCACGACCGTCGAGACCGGCGCGCTCGACGTCCGCGGCCGAGTCGGGGTGCTGGACCAGGATCCGCGCTACTACGGCTGGATGACCGGCCGCGAGCTGGTCGAGCTCGCGGGTCGCCTCCAGGGCCTGCCGAAGGCCGCCGCCCGGACCCGCGCCATCGAGACTCTCGGCCTGGTCGGGCTCGACGACGCGGTGGATCGCCGCATCGCCGGCTACTCGGGCGGGATGCGCCAGCGGCTGGGCATCGCGCAGGCACTGGTCGCGGAGCCGAGCCTCCTCGTCCTCGACGAGCCGGTCAGCTCGCTCGATCCGGAAGGGCGACGGGACCTGCTCGCGCTCATCGCCGCGTTGCGCGGGAGCGCGACCGTCATCTTCTCGACCCATGTCCTGGCCGACGTCGAGCGGATCTGTGACCGGGTCGGGATCCTCGACCAAGGCCGTCTCGTGACCGAGGGTCCATTGACCGACCTGCTGGCCCGCTATGCCCGGCCGCTCTACCGGATCGAGCCCGAGCCGGGCCAGGAGGCGCTCGTGTCGGGCCTCGCGACGGACCTGCGTTCGACGCCCTGGGTCGACCACGTCATCGAAGGGACAGGAGGCCTGACCGTGTCGGTCACCGACGAGGCCGTCGCGTCGGCCGCCCTCCTGCCGATGGTGGTCGCGGCCGGCATCCGGCTGGCCGGGTTCGAGCGCGTCCGGCCATCGCTCGAGGATGTCTTCCTGCGCCTGGTCGGCCGGGGAGACGAGCCGCCAGAGGCGGCGGTCGCGTGATGGCGGGGTTCCGCGTCCTCCTGCGCAAGGAGCTTCTGGAGTCGTGGCGGACGCTGCGTCTCCCCGTCGTCGCTGGGCTCTTCCTCGTGGTCGGCCTCACCTCGCCACTGCTCGCGCGGTTCCTGCCCGAGATCATCACGGCCGCCGGCGGCGACCAGTTGTCCGGCCTCCAGCTCCCGCCACCGGTCGTCGGCGACGCCGTCACCCAGCTCTGGAAGAACCTGGCCCAGTTCGGGGCCTTCGCCGCGATCATCCTGACGATGGGTTCCGTCGCCACGGAACGAGATCGGGGCACGGCGGCGTTCGTGCTGTCCAAGACCGTCTCGCGCGGCGCGTTCCTCGCGGCCAAGGTCGCGGCCATCGGTGCGGTCCTGGCGGTCGCGGTCGCCCTGGCCGTCGCCAGCGGCTGGGTCTACACCGCGATCCTGTTCGAGCCGCTGCCGGTCACCGGCTGGCTGGGCCTCGCCCTTCTCGCCTGGCTGGGCCTGACGGCACTGGCGGCGCTGACCTTCCTCGGCAGCACGGTCACCGGGTCGGTCGCGGCTGCAGCCGGGATCGGCTTCATCGGTTGGCTCGGCCTGTCGATCGTCGCGGCCATCCCGAACGTCGGCCGCTTCCTGCCCGCAGGGCTGACCGACCCCGCCGTGACGGCGGCGACGGGTTCGCCGGTCGATGCCGTGGACGTGCTGGTCCCCGTGGTCTCGACGATGGTCCTCGTCGCGCTGACCCTCGGCCTGGCTGCCTGGTCGTTCCGGCACCAGGAGCTGTAGGGACCGCTCAGACGACCGCGGCCGCCCGGAGCGCGGCGATCGCCGCGTCGTCGTAGCCGAGCTCGGCCAGGATCTCGTCGGTCCCCTCGCCGAGCAGCGGTGGCGGGGTCCGGATCGTCGCGGGCGTCGCCGACAGCTCGAATGGCACGCCGACCTGGCGGATCACGCCCCATGCCGGGTGCTCCATCTCGACGGTCATGCCGCGCGCGATCGCCTCGGGCGAGGCGAACGCCTCGACGATGTCGCGGATCGGTCCCGCCGGGACCTCGGCCGTGTCGAACGCGGCCAGCCAGGCCGCCGTCGGACGCTCCCGCATGCGATCGGCCAGGATCGGGCGCAGGTCCGCGCGGTGCTCGACCCGATCGCCGTTCGTGGCAAATCGGGGGTCCGTAGCCAGGGCGGATAGGCCGAGCGCCTCGCAGAACCGAGGCCATTGCCGCTCGGAGCCCACGGCCACCGCGATCTCGCCGTCGGCGGTCCGGAACGTCTCGTACGGCACGATGTTGGGATGCGCGTTGCCCTGCCGGCCCGGCGCCGTGCCGCGCACGAAGCCGTTCTGGGCCTGGTTGACGAGCGACGCGAGGGTCGAGCCGAGCAGCGAGACGTCGATGCGCTGGCCGGCGGCGCCCTGGCCGGCGCGCTCCCGTCCGACGAGGGCGGCCAGGACGCTGACGGCGCCGAGCATCCCGGACACGACGTCGCTGATCGCGACCCCGACCTTCGTCGGCTCGCCGCCCTCGGCGTCGCTGGCCCCGGTGATCGACATGAGCCCGCTTGCGGCCTGGATCACGAAGTCGTAGCCGGGCCGGTCGGCGGCCGGGCCGTCCGGGCCGTAGCCGGAGATGGCCAGGTGCACGAGGGCCGGGTTCAGCCGCGCCAGCTCGGCATCGTCGAACCCGAGTCGGGCGAGCCCGCCGGTCCGGAAGTTCTCGACGAGGACGTCGCCGCGCGAGACCAGGCGACGCAGCACCTCGGCCCCCTCCGCGCGCCGCAGGTCGAGCCGGATGCTGCGCTTGTTCCGGTTGACGGCGAGGAAGTAGGCGGCCGTCCGTGTCCCGGCCGATCCCTCCCCGACCCACGGCGGCCCCCAGCCGCGGGTCGAATCGCCCTCCGGCGGCTCGACCTTGACGACGTCGGCCCCGAGGTCGCCCAGGAGCATCGTGCAGTACGGCCCGGCAAGGACCGTGGAGCAGTCGACGACCCGGAGGCCGGCGAGCGGCCCGGGCGCGGTGGGGTCGGTCGGGGCGGCAGACATCGCCCCGATGGTAGCGCCGCGTATCCTCGCGACATGATCCTGCCGCGCTGGGTGTTCCGGGTCATCTGGGCCGCCGACGACACGATGTCCCGGCTGTCGGGCGGCCGGCTGACGGTCCCGAACGGCTCGCGCGGACGGCTGCGGACCCTCTTCCTGCACAGCGTCGGCCGCACGAGCGGTGAGCCGCGCCGGAACGGGCTCTACTACCTCGAGGACGGTCCGAACCTGGTCGTGGTCGCCTCGAACGCCGGCGACGACCGGGATCCCGCCTGGTGGCGCAACCTCCAGGCCCACCCCGAGGCCGAGGTCGAGCTCGGCGCGACGCGACGGCCGGTTCGGGCCCGCCAGGCGACGCCCGAGGAGACGGGCCCGCTGTTCGAGCGGTTCGTCGCGGCGATCCCGACCTACGCCGAGTACCGTCGGAAGGTCGCGAGGCCCATCCCGGTGGTCATCCTCGAGCCGCGCTAGCATCAGGGCATGACCGACCAGCCTGCCGCACCCCATCGACCCACCCTCATGACCGTCCATGCCCACCCCGACGACGAGACGATCGGGACCGGCGGGACGATGGCCAAGGCGGTCGCCGCGGGCAGGCGCGTCGTGCTCGTCACCGGCACGCGCGGCGAGCAGGGCGAGATCGTCGTGCCCGAGATGGACACGCCCGACAACCACCGTCGGCTGGCCGAGATCCGGGCCGGCGAGCTGGAACGGGCGATGGGGATCCTGGGCGTGACCGAGTGGGAGAACCTCGGCTACCACGACTCGGACATGATGGGCCGACCCGGGAACGTCGACCCGCGCAGCTATTGGCGGGCCGACCTCGACGAGGCCGCGGGCCGGCTGGTCTGGCTCATCCGTCGCTACCAGCCCGATGTCGTCACGACCTACAACGAGTTCGGCGGGTACGGCCATCCGGACCACATCCGGACCCACGACGTGGCGGTCCGCGCCTTCCCACGGGCGGGCGACCCGGCCTGGTATCCGGAGCAGCTGACGCCCGAGTCAGGCGGCACCGGCCCGGGCATCGAGGAGGGCGGTCTCGCACCCTGGTCGCCATCGAAGCTGTACGAGCAGGCGATGCCGGCGTCGGTCCGCACGGCCATGAACGAGAAGATGCAGGAGCTCGGGCTCGAGAGCTTCTGGCTCCCACCGAAGGACGCCACGCCCGAGCAGCTCGCGGAGTTCGAGGCGTTCATGGCGAAGATGCTCGTGCCCGACGAGGCGATCACGACCCGCATCGACATCGCGGACGTCGTCGAGCGCAAGTGGGACGCGCTCCACGAACACGTCACGCAGATCGCCGCCGACAGCCCGTTCATGCAGTTCGGTCTCGACGGCTGGCGCCAGTTCTGGGCGGTCGAGTCCTACATCCTGCGCGAGTCGCGCGTCGAGTCCGCGATCCCCGAGACCGACCTGTTCGCCGGGATCGTCTAGCGGCGGTCGCGCGCTACCACGGCAGGTTCGCGCCGTAGACCCGCGACAGGACGACCTTGCCATCGGTGGCGTCGAGGAAGTTCGGCTGGGCCTTGTCGAGGATGACGTGGGGACGCATCCGCACCTGCGCGAGGTCGTTGCCCCGGAAGGTCAGCTCGAGGGTCATCCCCTCCATCGTCTGAGCAGACCACGTCTGGTCGAAGACCAGGTTGCCGAGGGCGTACCAGATCGGCTTGCCCTTGTAGACCTCCATCTCGACGGTCCAGTGGGCGTGGTTGCCGATGATCATGTCGGCGCCCGCATCGATGACCTTCCGGGCCAGGTTCCGCTGGGACTCCCCGGCGGTCGCGCGGTACTCGACGCCCCAATGCGGGAAGACGACGACCACGTCGGCACCGGCGGCGCGGGCGGCCTTGATGTCGGCTTTCACAGTCTTGAGTGTCATCGGAGCGCTGCCGACCTTCGCGTCGTTGGCGTGGTAGGACGCGGCGATCGCGTCGTACGCCAGGATCGCGACCTTGACGCCATGCGTGTCGATGATGGCCGGCTTGCGGGCGGCGGCCAGGTTCTTGCCCGCACCGGTCGTCAACAGGCCCCGCTTCCTGAGGTTCTTGACGGTCTGGGTCAGCCCGGTCGCCCCCTGGTCGCGGATGTGGTTGTTCGCCACCCCCATGACATCGAAACCGGCCTTCGCGATGCCGTCGATGAGCGTCTGGTCGGCGGAGAAGATCGTCCCCGACGTGTGCCACCGGAAGCGGTTCGGTGCCGGATTCTCGAAGTTCGCAAGGGCGATGTCGGCCTCCGAGATCAGGTCGCGCATCGCACCCGCGTTCCCGGTCCGGCCCAGCGTCGGGACCTTCCACCCGAACGATGAGCAGCAGACGAGGCTCTTGATGTCGGCGGTCCCGCCATCGAACGGGAAGTTCGCACCCTTGCCCTTGTTGCGCAGGACGTCGTAGACCCCGCGGTCGAGCATGATGTCGCCGCCCGCGAACAGGGTCCAGGTCTGCCCGGCATCGAAGGCTTCGCCGGCGGGCGCCTCGGGCAATCGGGCACGGAGCGACCAGTCGGCCGTGTCCGTGACGCGATCGACGCCGAAGAGCGCCTTACCGCCCCAGGCCAGCGCCCGGACCTGCGGCCCGACCGCGTCGGCTCGCAGGAATGCCAACCGCTTCCGGTGTTTCGCGAGGTCGGTGGCGAGCTTCGTCGCGTCCTTCGCCTCGATCAGGCGCGACGCGGCGGCCGGCCGATCGGCGCCGAGCGCGGCGAGGATCGCGTCGGCTTCGCCCTTGACCAGCTCGAGCGCCTCGTAGCGCGTGCTCGTCCCGGCCAGGACGGCGGCGACTTCCTTCTTCGACGAGGAGGTGACCGTGGTCCGGAAGTGGGCGACCGGCACGATCGGGACGTCGCCGATCGCGCTCGCCGGCGCGGTCGTCGGCTCGACCTCGCTCGGCGTCGGCGAGGGCTCGCCGCCGGTCGACGGGAGGGTCGTGCCCGTTGCGCTGGGACTCGGGGTCGCGGTCGCCGTCGCGATGCCGCCACCGGCCGACGGCGACGGACTGCCGCCGAATCCGAGCTGACCGCCCGAGACCGGCAACGCGATGGCCAGCGCGAGCAGGCCGAGGACGACGAGCGTAGGACCCCGTTTCACGGGCCGGATTGTGACAGAGCGAGCGGATCGGCCGCCCACACCGGTCCGAGCGGCTCGGCCGGCCCCAGGGCAAGGCGGAGGCGAGCACGCGAGCGAGCGCACCCCGACGTGCGTGAGTGAGCGCGCGCAGCCGACAACGCCGCCATGGGCGTGGCAGGGCCGCTCGCGGGTAAGAGAACGCCCCGTCCGGGCGGGCGGACGGGGCGTAGGGAAAAGCGGGTTGATGGCGGACCCGACCGGATTCGAACCGGCGATCTCCAGCGTGACAGGCTGGCATGTTGGGCCGCTACACCACGGGTCCAGATGTGGCGAGGGCGGAGCATAGCAGGTGGACCCGGGGTTGTCCCTCACGAGCGGCCTCGCGCGGCCGCGGCGCCGACGCTCGACCTATACTCGCGGCCCATGTCCCTGATCGACCTGCGCAGCGATACCGTCACGAAGCCGTCGCCGGCCATGCGCCGCGCGATGGCCGACGCCGAGGTCGGCGACGACGTCCTCGGCGACGACCCGACGGTCATCGCCCTCCAGGAACGGGCCGCCGAGCTGCTCGGCAAGGAGGCCGGCCTGTTCGTCGCCTCGGGGACCATGGGCAATCTCGTCTCGCAGCTCGCGCACCTGCGCCGCGGCGACGAGACGATCGCCGGTCGCGAGCACCACATGGTCATCGACGAGGCCGCCGGCCACGCGGTCATCGTCGGCACGAGCATCCGCTCGCTCGAGGACCGGCCCGACGGCACCATGGACCTCGCCGCGATCGAGGACGCCTTCCGCGACCCGAACGACGCCCACGAGCCCCTCACCGGCCTCATCACCATCGAGAACACCCATGCCCACTCGATGGGCCAGCCGCTGACTCCGGCCTACACCCGCCAGGTCGCCGAGATCGCGACCCGACACGCCATACCCCTGCACGTCGATGGCGCCCGGTTCTGGGATGCCGTGGTCGGCCAGCGCGACGCCGGCGTCACGGCGATCGACCTGGCCGGTCCGGCCGACAGCGTGACGTTCTGTCTCTCGAAGGGCCTCGGCTGCCCCGTCGGCTCGATGGTCGTGGGTTCGACCGACTTCATCCGGCTCGCGCACCGTGCCCGCAAGCTGGTCGGCGGCGGGATGCGCCAGGCGGGGATCCTGGCCGCGGCCGGGCTGGTCGCGCTGTCGGACGGCCCGGACGGGATGATCGATCGGCTAGCCGAGGACCACGCCAACGCGCGACGACTCGCGGAGGTCCTGGCCGGCCTCGACGGCATCGAATCCGCCGGCGGCACGGCCCAGCCGACACCCGGACCACTCGACCCCGGGCGGGTCCGCACGAACTTCGTCGTCTTCAAGGTCGCTCGCGATCGTGGTGCGTTCCTTGCGTCGCTCAAGGCACGGAACGTCCTGATGGTGGAATATCCGCACGGACAGGTCCGCGCCGTGACCCACTACGGCGTGACCGCCGACGACATCGAGACGACCATCGCCGCCACGCGGGCGGCCCTGGCCGAGACCGATCCGCGGCCGGTCGCGCCCGATCCCGTCGGCGCCTCCGCCTGACCCGCCGCCCGGCCGCAACGACGCGGCCCGGAACCCCCGACCGACGCCCAAGGCATCCCGGCGCCCGACCACGACCGGCGCCCCACTCGAGGAGCATCGTGACCGAACCCCGCCGCATCGACGACCGACCGCTCCCGCGACCCGCGACCGACGACGGGCCCGCCGACGCCCGCCTGTACGACCTCGTCGAGGCTCGCTTCCGGCGCATGGTCGATCGCGAGCCGGTCCTCGCGACCTGGCTGGGCCTGCACGACGCCGACGACCAGCTCGGTGACGGGGGCCGGGACGCGCTGCTGGCCGACGTCGACGACGACAAGGCGCACCTGACCGCGCTCGAGGCGATCGACGTCGCCGACCTGTCGCCGTCCGCCCGGTTCGAGCGCGATCTCGAGCTGCACAACGTGACACGGGCCATCTTCGACCCCGATGTCCTGCGCATCTGGGAGCGCCGCTCGTTCGCGATGGACACGATCGGGGACGGGCTCTTCCTCCTGTTCGCCCGGGACTTCGCCCCGCTCCCGGAGCGGCTGGCGGCCATCGCCGGGCGGCTCGAGGAGGTGCCCGCCTATCTCGAGCGCTCGAAGACGCGTGCGACCGTCCCGCAGGTCCGGCGCTGGCAGCAGATCGAGATCGAGACGACCGGCGAGCTGCCCGCCCTCTTCGACGAGCTCGTGGCCGCCGGGACGACGGCTCTCGGGCCGGCCGAGCAGCGTCGGCTGGAACGCGCGTCCGAGGGTGCGAAGGTCGCGGTCGAGCTGTACGGGCAGTGGCTCGAGGGCACGCTCGCGAACGGCACAGACGAGTGGCCGGTCGGCCGGGAGCGGCACGACGCGCTGGTCGCCCTCCGCGCCTTCGATGGCCTCGACGCGGACGAGATCCTCGAGCTCGGCTGGCAGAAGCTGGCCGAGGAGAAGGCTGCCCGCGTTGCCGCGGCGCGCGAGATCGACCCCGACGCAAGCGAGGCCACGGTCCTCGGCCAGATCAAGGAGGACGGCCCGGCCGACTTCGACGGCGCCCTCGAGGGCTATCGAACGGCGATGCACCGGGCGCGCGCGCACCTGATCGAGCGCGACCTGGTGTCCGTGCCGTCCGACGAGGGCATCGACGTCCGCGCGACGCCGGAGTACCTGCGCAACGTCCTGCCGTTCGCGGCCTACTTCGCGCCCGCCGTCTTCGACACCGATGCACGGGGCATCTACGTGGTCACGCCATCGGTCGGGGGCGATCCCGACGCGATGCGCGAGCACAACTACGCCGCGATCAGCAACACGAGCATCCACGAGGCCTACCCGGGCCATCACCTGCAGCTCGACGTCGCCCGTCGCCATCCGTCGCTGACGCGACTGCTGACCGACGCCCCCGAGTTCGTCGAGGGCTGGGGCATGTACACCGAGCTGATGATGCGCGAGCAGGGCTTCGACGACGACGCCCGCTTCCGCGTGATCATGCACACGGACGCGATCTGGCGGGCCTGCCGGATCATCCTCGACATCCGCATGCATCGCGGCGAACTGACCGCCGAGGAGGCCACCGACTTCCTCGTCGAGCACACCGGGTTCCAGCGCAGCAACGCGGGGGCCGAGGTCCAGTGGTACACGTATCGCCCGACCTACCCTCTCTCGTACCTGCTCGGTCGCACGCTGCTGCTGGCCCTTCGCGCCGACGAGCAGCGCCGGCTCGGGGACGCGTTCTCGCTCAAGGGCTTCCACGACGCGCTGATGCGGAACGGCTCCCTCCCGATCAGCTTCCACCGGCGTCTGCTGGCGGGCGAGGGCCGATGACCGCGGCCAGCGGCTAGGACCGATGCAGGTCATCCCGGCGATCGATCTCGAGGGCGGCCGGTCTCGCATCGTGTACTGGCCCGGCGCCGCGGCCGGGATCGGCGCACCGACCGATCGTCCGGACCGCATCGCCGAGACCTTCGTGGCGATGGGGGCGAAGCTCATCCATCTCGTGGACTTCGCGGGTGCCCGGACCGGCGCCCCGGCCGAGCTCGAGGCGATCGGCTCGATCGCGGCCCGCATCGCGGTCCCGCTCCAGCTGGCCGGCGGCCTCGAATCGGCCGACGCGATCCGTCTGGCGTTCGCCGCAGGTGCGACCCGCGTGGTCCTGGCCACGGACATCGCCGACCGGCCGGACGACCTGCGTGCCTGCCTGGAGGTGGCCGGCGACTGGCTGGCGGTCGGCCTCGATCCCCGGGCCGAGCGGCTGGCCGCGTTCCCCTGGCAGCGAGCAGCGCCGCCGACCGTCGACGAGCTGATCGGCGAACTGGTGGGGGCCGGCGTCGCGCGGTTCGTGTTCACGCACGGCGGCACCGAGCCGGACCTCGAGCGGATGCGTTCGCTCGTTCGGTCGTACGATGCCGACATCCTGGTGGCCGGAGGGATCCGCGATCTCGATGGCCTGCAACGCCTGCGCGACGCCGGAGTCGCCGGCGTCATCCTCGGGGAGGCCCTCCTCTCCGGCGCGATCGACTTTCCCGCAGCCCTGGAGGCGGCCGCATGACATCCACGCTCCCTCGCCGCCTGGCGGCCCTGATCATCACCGGGGCGGTCGTCGTCGCCCTGGCCGGTTGCATCGGGGGCGCGCCCGCGTCGTCCGCCCCGCCCGCGCCGAGCCCGGCCGCATCGGCGGCATCGACGGGCTGCCCGACCACGCAGCCGCCGGCGCTCGGCGCCGGCGAGACCCGGACCGTCACGATGGAGACGGAGAAGGGCACGATCGTCATCAAGCTCGAGGCCGACCTCTCCCCGATCGCGGCCGGCAACTTCGCTGCGCTCGCGGGCTGCGGCTACTACGACGGCGTGGTCTTCCATCGCCTCGTGCCCGGGTTCGTGATCCAGGGCGGCGACCCGACCGGCACGGGGACCGGGGGCCCGGGCTACACGATCAAGGACGAACCCGTGACCACGCCATACAAGCGGGGGACGGTGGCCATGGCCCGGACGGCCGAGCCCGATTCCGTGGGGTCGCAGTTCTTCATCGTCCTCGACGACGCGGCGGGGCAGGTCCTCGGCGACCCGAGCTACAACACCTACCAGATCATCGGGACGGTCACCGACGGCATGGAGACAGTCGATGCGATCGCGGCGATGCCGAACAGCGGCGAGCCGAGCAACGAGGCGCTCGAGCCGGTCGCCATGACCAAGGTGACCGTCGCGACGCCATAGCCCAGGCCAGCACCGAAGGAGACGAGGAATGACCCGAGCCACCATCGCGACCGAGATCGGCGACATCGAGGTCGAGCTCTACGACGAGAGCGCCCCGAAGGCAGCCAAGAACTTCATCGACCTGGCGAACAAGGGGTTCTACGACGGCGTCATCTTCCACCGGGTGATCCCGGACTTCGTGATCCAGGGCGGCGACGGCCAGTACGGGAAGAAGGCGTCCCTCGAGCGTTCGCGCGTGGGCACCGGCGGCCCGGGCTACAAGTTCGAGGACGAACCCGTCAAGGGCGACTACGTCCGTGGCGCGCTGGCGATGGCCAACGCCGGCCCGAACACGAACGGCAGCCAGTTCTTCATCATCCACGCCGACCTGACCGGCAAGCTGCCCAAGAGCTACACGCTGTTCGGGCAGGTGACGAAGGGCCTCGATGTCGTCGACAAGATCGCGACCGCTCCGCGCGATGGCCGGGACCTGCCACACGAGCCCGTCGCGATGACCAAGGTGACCATCCACGAGGACGCCTGACGCCGGTCGCCGATCGGCCGTCGGCAGGTGTGACGCAGGCAAGGTTAAGGAATTTACACACTCAAACCTGACAAAACCCTTGGAAAACGGCCCCTGACCGGGTAGGATATCGGTGCTGCTCAGTCAGCCGCTGCCCCAGCGTCAAGGTCATGGGTAGGTAGGGTCAGGGTAGTCGGTACAGCCGACGTGATAGATGCCTTTGGCGCGTGGCAGAAGTGTCCGTTCATTCGGACTCCTTCACCGGGACAGCATCGAGGCGGCTCCTTCGGGGGCCGCCTCGGCTTTTTGTCCGGGTCCCCGCGCTAGTATCCGGCCCGTGAGGGACGGATCCGCCGCGGTGACGCCATGCCCGTGAAGGTGAGCGTCGTCGTCCCGGTCTGGAACCCGGGTCACGAGATCGATCGCTGCATCCGATCGCTCCTCGGCGCAGTCGCTCCCGCCCGACGAGTACGAGGCGATCTTCGTCGACGACGGCTCGACCGACGACACCCCGGCCCGACTCGACGCGCTCGCTGCCGAGCATCCGAACGTGCGTGTCGTGCACATCCCGAACTCCGGTTGGCCGGGCCGACCGCGGAACGTCGGGGTGGAGAACGCCCTCGGCGAGTACGTCCAGTTCGTCGATCAGGACGATCACCTGGCGCCCGAAGCCCTCGAGCGCCTCTACGCCTACGCTCGCAGGAACGAGGCGGACATCGTCATCGGGCGGGTCGCGAGCGACTTTCCGCGCGTGGCGTCCACGCTCTCGGCGTGTTCACGCGCAATCGTCCGTCGTGTTCGATCCACGATGCGCCGCTGATCGACACGCTCACCGTACACAAGCTGTTCCGTCGGGCGTTCCTGCGGTCGAACAGCCTGGCCTTTCCCGAGGGCAAGCGTCGCCTGGAAGACCAGCTGTTCATGGTGCAGGCGTACTTCCGCGGCGCGAGCGTGGCGATCCTCGCCGACTACCCGTGCTACTTCTACCGTCCAGCGCGTCGGACAAGCGGAACGCCGGCTCGACGCTCATCGTGCCCGATCCAGTACTTCGGCAACCTGCGCGAGGTGCTCGCCGATCGTGATCGCCAACACCGAGCCGGGCGACGGCGCGACGCGACTGCTCCGACGGTTCGTCCGGGTGGAGATCCTCGGCCGCCTGAGCGAGCCGACCTTCCTCGCCACGACGACGGAGTACCGCGGGAGCTTGTGGCGGCGGCCCGAGCCGTCCTCGTCGATCTCCTGGACCCGGAGGTCGAGGCCGACTGGGCCGGCGTCCGCCGTCTGCGCGCCCACCTCCTCGAGACGGACGGTCGGAGGCCCTGCTGGAAGTCGCCCGTCGCGTTTCGCCGCACGGGCTGCCTGGTCGCATCACCTTGCGCGTGGGACCGGGGCCGACTCAGTGTCGGCTTCAAGGTCGGGATCCGGCGGGACGACGGTGTCTGGCTTCCACGTCCTGCGTCCGCGGCGATCGGTACGTCCTCGGTCCCGACATCACCGATGGGGTTGCTGCGGACGACATCGACCCGTGACCGCCCTCTGGAGTGGCGCTGCCGCGGGCGACCATCCGGGTCCGCGATCAGGCCACCTTCGTCGAATGGCAGGCTCCGGCGAAGACACAGGTCGTCCTCGAGACGGGCGCGGCCGAGATGGACGGGTCGGTCCGGGTTGATGCCACCGTCGGACGTCGCTCCCGCCCTCGAACGCCTACGCGACGACGCCGACATCGTTATCGGCAAGGTCACCAGCGATTTCCGGGAGGTACCGTTTCGACCTGTTCCGACGGGATCGGGAGGCCTGCACGATCCACGATGCGCCGCTCGTTGATAGCCTCACCCGCACAAGATGTTCCGACGGTCGTTCCTGCGGCATCACGGGCTCGCTTTTCCGGAAGGCCGTCGTCGCCTCGAGGACCAGCTCTTCGTCATCGAGGCGTACTTTCGCTCACCGGGACGTGTCGGTCCTGAGCGCTACCCATGCTACTTCTACATGAAGCGTGACGACGGCGCCAACGCCGGCTCGGTCAGACTCGATCCGCCTGGCTACTACGCCAACTTGCGAGAGGTCCTCGACGTGGTCGTCCGCGAGACGCCACCGGGGCCCTTCCGCGACCGGCTGCTGCGGCGCTTCTACCGAGGCGAGATGCTGGGACGTCTGCGCAACAGCTGGTACCTCTCCCAGGAACCGCAATATCAGGACCTCCTCTTCCGGACGATCCGCGAGTTGGCGATCGCACGCATGGGCGAGGATGTCGAGGCAGGTCTGCCCCTGTTGCCGCGCCTCCGTTCTCGACTGCTACGGGGCGATGACCCGAGTGCGATGCGGGAGCTCGCCCGCCGAACATCGCAGCTCGAGGTGTCCGCGCGAATCCGGTCGGTCGATTGGGTCGCCGGCACGATGCGGCTGTCATTCGAGGCCGAAGCCACGGTCGGCCCGGGCGGTGACCCAGTCACCCTCGTCCGCCGCGGCGGCCGGCTGCATCCTCGATCCTGCCCTGACCGACGGCCTCGGCGTCGATCCTCTGGACGCGACCGACGACGTCTCCGGCAGCCAAGCGACGATCTCGGTGCGCCACCGCATGAGCCATGTCAAGTGGGACCTCCCGACGAAAACGACGGTCCGCCTGGAGCTGGTTGGAGGCGAGGCTGATGACAGCGCGCCCGCCCGGTGCCTCGTCGAAGGCGTCGCTTCGATGAGCCCGGCCCGTTGGCGGTGGCTCCAACCGGACCCGGGCATTGGGACGTCGGGCTGCGGATGGCCGCCTTCGGTCTCGACCTGCGAACGCGTCTCGGAGGCGAGGACCCAGCGGACTCGACGCACGCTGATCCCTGTCCTGGTCGGCGATCCGCCCCGGCTGGTGGTGCCGTCGCTCGGGTCCAAGCTGAGGCTGGACGTCAGCGGCAGCGACGGCCTATCGACCTCTCACCGGACGGGGCGGGCACGACGACCCGACCGGCGGGCCCGCCGCCCGACGAGGGCCTCGGGCTTCGGCTCGACGTCACGCACCGTCGACCTGCCGAGCCGTGGCCGGAGTGTCGAGGTGCGTTCATCCCATGACGCCGAGGCGCCCGATACCGCGCTCGGGACGGTCCGGCGGGACCTCGCCGGCAGGATCTACTTCGAGGAGACTGGGGTCGGCCGCCGTACCCGGCTACGGCGGACGGTCCGGCGGTACGGTCGAGCAGGGTGGCAGCGCATCCCACCCCGCCTCCAGGCGCCGATCCGGTCCGCCCTTGGTCCGCGCCGGAAGCGCTGACGCGCCGCCACCGCTCGACCGGGACGCGATCGGCGCGGTCAGCTCGGTCGGGCGACCGCCGTGATCTGCCTGGCCAGCCGCTCGTAGGCGGAGTCGCGCTTCGTTCGGCGGTTGCGCGCCTTGACCAGGTCCGGCCAGAACGCCGCGTCGAGGAAGGCCTCCGGCTCGACGGCGTCGTTCCGTTCCAGGATCGCGGTCGGGATGTCCTGTGGGTCAGGAGTCACCCACGCCTCGATGATCTCGTCGTAGTGGGCCGTGAGCGCGCGATTGGTCGGGTCGGCGCCGAAGACCACGAGCACGCCCGTCGGCCTTGTGTCGACAAGGACGAGGGTGAGGTCGGGCCGGTACTGCCGCAGCACCGGGATCACCTTGAACACGTCGCCGGTCCAGGCGCCGGTGTGGCGGTCGCGGGCCGCTTCGTCGACGTTCCGCGGCAGCATGTCGTCGAACACGATGACGCTCGACCATCGGGCGAAGCGCTCGACGTTCATGAAGTCGCGCAAGGCGAACTCGAACAGGTGCAGCCCGTCGATGAAGGCGAGGTCGATGGTCGTGCCGCCGCGGTAGTGGGCGAACGGGGCACGGCCACGTCGCAGGTTCCGGAGCGGGTTGCGGCCGCTGCGCAGATGCAGGATGGGATCCGGCCGTGCGAAGAAGTCGTCGCTGGTCTGCTTCACAAGGTGGACGTCGAGACGCTGCGGCTGGGTCACCTTGAACGCCGGGTCGACGCCGATGCTCGGCACGCGCGAGAGGGCGAGGCTGCGGCCGTCGGACACGCCGATCTCGAGATAGTTCCGGGGACGGGCGCGCTCATGGAGTCGCCGGAGGAACTCATGCCGCGTCATCGACGCGGACTATACCGGTCCCGTTCCTGCGACGAAGGGGTGTCGCTCATCGAACATTTGTGCTACGATGCATGCTTCGCCGCAACTCGCGACGATGCTCCGCGTGGTCGACCCCCTTTTCGAACGGGCCGTGCGTCTGCTATCCGTGTTCGGGAAGTGTTGGAGGTCCTCATGACCACCGGTACCATCAAGAAGGTCATCGCCGATCGCGGCTTTGGCTTCATCTCCGCCGAGGATGAGAAGGAATACTTCTTCCATCGTGGCGGCCTGGATTCCTCGCTCGACTTCGACCGCCTTGTCGGCGGCGAGAAGGTCGAGTTCGAGATCGAAGCGAGCCCGAAGGGCCCGCGCGCAGCGAACGTGCGCTCCGCCTAACCCCTGAGCGGCCCGCTCCCCAGCGGGCCGCTTCGGTATCTCTGCCCGCAGCCCCGGCGCGTCGATCAGGCCCTCTCGGCTTGCCTGTCCATTCCCGGTCCCGCGAGCGCCGCGTGCGCTCACCCTTCGGGGTCCCGCGACGCGGACCGATCGAGAGGAGCCCTGCCATCGTTCGAATCGCCTACGTCTCCACGTACCCACCACGACACTGCGGGATCGCGACATTCACCCATGACCTGGCCGCCGTGACCGGCAGCCGCGAGGTCGTCGCCCTCCATCCGCCCGTGCCAGGCCATGCCGTACCCGATCGAGGTGCACCACCGCATCCGCCGGGACGAGGCAGCCGACTACACGCAGACGGCGCGATCGCTCGATTCGTGCGTCGAGGTCGCCTCGATCCAGCATGAGTTCGGCATCTGGGGCGGCCAGGACGGCAGTCACGTCCTCGACTTCGCCCGCGCCCTCGACGTGCCCGCCGTGGCCACGCTCCACACGGTCATGCGGGATCCGACACCGGGCCAGCGAGCCGTCCTCTCCGAGTTGGTCGCCCGCACCGCGGCCACGGTCGTCATGTCGAAGTCCGCGGCGACCCTGTTGACGAAGGCCTACGACGTCGATCCCCGACGCCTGAGCATCATCCCCCACGGCGTGCCGGACCTGCCCCTCATCGATTCGGCTGAGGTCAAGCCCCGTGTCGGCGTCGACGGTCGCGACGTGATCCTGAGCTTCGGGCTGTTGGGCCCGGGCAAGGGCTACGAGCTCGCCCTCGACGCGCTCCCCGCGGTCGTGGCGGCCCATCCCAAGGCGCTCTATGTCGTCGTCGGGGCGACCCATCCCGATCTCCTCCGGACCGAGGGCGAGGCGTACCGCGAGACCTTGGTTCGCCAGGTCGCGCGGCTCGGGATGAAGAACCACGTCCAGTTCGTCGACCGCTTCGTCGGCCGGGTCGAGCTGACCCGCTGGCTGCAGGCCGCCGACGTCTTCGTGACGCCCTATCCCAATCTCGAACAGATCGTCTCGGGGACCCTCTCCTATGCGATGGGGGCCGGACGTGCGGTCGTCTCGACGCCGTACGCGTACGCGAACGAGCTGCTCGCCAATGGACGCGGCATCCTCATCGAACCGGGCTCGCCGTCGAGCCTCGCGAGCGCGCTCATCAACGTCCTCGGTGACCCCGGGCTGCGCGCCGCCATCGGCCGTCGTGCCCACGCATACAGCCGGGGCATGGTCTGGTCCGCGGTCGGCGCCGACTACGGACGGCTCTTCGCCCAGGTCGCGGTCAATGCGCTCACGACATCGCCGATGCCGGTCCGGACGGGCCCATTGGTGGCCGTCAATGCGTGAGCTCGCGCCGCTCCATCCCGTCAGCCGCATGCATCTCGTCGCCATGACCGACCGCGTCGGGATCATGCAGCACGCGATCGGGTCCGAACCCGATCCGGCGCACGGGCACTGCGTGGACGATGTCGCCCGGGCTCTCCAGGTCGACCTGCTCCTCCGCCACGAGCTGGGCTGGCCGGCAGTCGCTGAGAGCGCCGCACGGAGCCTCGACTTCCTGGTCGAGGCGTTCGACGCGACCAGCGGGCGGTTCCGCAACTTCCATGCCGTGGACGGGACGTGGACCGGCGGCATCGGCTCTGAGGACTGCCACGGGCGCGCGCTCCACGCGCTTGGCGACGTGATCGAGAACGCTCCCGACGCGGAGATCGTCCGGATCGCGACGTCCCTGTTCGATCGCGCGTTGCCGGCCGCGACCGAGCTCACCGCCCTTCGCGCCCAGGCATCCGTGCTCCTCGCCTGCGCGGCGAAGCTGCGGGCCGCGCCGGACGCAGCGACAGAGGCGGCCTGCAGCCGGATCGCCGATCCGTTCCTGGCCCGGTTCCAGGCGTCGGCGTCGTCGCCCTGGCCATGGCCGGAATCGCCGATGACCTACGAGAACGCGCTGCCGCCCCGGGCGCTGATCGTCGCCGGCACCGCTCTCGCCTCGACGGCGATGGTCGACACCGGTCTCAACGTGCTCGACTGGCTCATCAACGCCCAGACCACGCCCGACGGCCACTTCTCGCCGATCGGCAACGGGTGGTGGCATCGTGACGGGCGAAGGCCAGGTTCGACCAGCAGCCGATCGAGGCGACGGCGATGCTCCTGGCGGCCGAGTCGGCCTATCTGGTGACGGGCGACGCGTTCTACCGCACCGCGATGGAACGCGCGTACGCGTGGTTCCTCGGCGAGAACGACCTCGGCGTGGCCGTGGCCGATCCGCTGCGAGGGGCCGGCTACGACGGCCTGACGCCGCACGGCGTCAACACCAACCAGGGCGCCGAGTCGACGCTGATGTGGCTGACCGCCCTCGAGCACATCCGGGGCGTCCGCGGCGGACGTCCGACGACGCGGGCCAGGACCGACGCGCTGCTCGTGGCCGCGACCTCGTGACGCGACCGCGCCGAGCTCTTCCGCCGCTCGGACGCCAACCCGATCCTGACCGCGGCCGATCTGCCCTACCCAGCGAGCACCGTGTTCAACCCGGCCGCCGCCCGCGTCGGCGACGAGACGGTCCTGCTGGTCCGCGCCGAGGACCTGCGCGGCATCTCGCAGCTCCACGTCGCGCGAAGCCGCGACGGCGTCGGCGGCTGGACCTTCGACCCGGAGCCGCTGCTGCGCTCGGACGTCGATCACTACCCCGAGGAGATCTGGGGCTGCGAGGACCCGCGCGTCACGTGGCTGCCCGAGCGCGAGGAGTGGGCGATCGCCTACACCGCCTACAGCCGTCGCGGACCCCTCGTTTCGCTGGCGATGACCCGCGACTTCCGGACCGTCCATCGCCTCGGGCCGGTCATGCCGCCCGAAGACAAGGACGCGGCCCTGTTCCCTGTCCGCTTCGGCGGCCGCTGGGCGATGATCCACCGCCCGTCGCCGCTGCGCGGCGGTGCCCACATGTGGATCTCGTTCTCGCCGGACCTGCGCCACTGGGGCGATCACACGCTGCTGCTCGAGGCCCGCGACGGCGCCTGGTGGGATGCCGGCAAGATCGGCCTCGGCCCGCCGCCCATCCAGACCGCCGAGGGCTGGCTCGTGATGTACCACGGCGTCCACGCCACCGGCGACGGCCCGATCTACCGGATGGGCCTCGCCCTGCTCGACCTCGAGGACCCGCGGGTCGTCCTGCGCCAGACCGACGAGTGGATCTTCGGCCCCGAGGCGCCGTACGAGATCACCGGCGACGTCGGCCGGGTCGTGTTCCCGTGCGGCTGGGTGCACGACGCCGAGACCGACCAGCTGTACCTCTACTACGGCGCCGCCGACACAGTGATCGGCCTCGCCACGGCCCGCTTCAGCGAGGTCCTCGCGCTCGTCTGCGCTGCGCCGACGACCGGCGAGCATCGCCCCTCCGACCCGGCGGGCACGCGCACCTAGACTTCGCCCCGGAACCTCGTGGACACCCGCGTTGTATGTGTCGCGTGGCGAGTCGATCGCCAACGGGACGGCTGTGAGGCGAGGGCGATCGATGGCGAAGGCGGAAGCCGGCATCCGGTTCGACTGGGGCATGGCGCTCCTGACGATCTGGGTGGTCGTCGGCTTCTATCTCGACCTCTGGGCGCATGCCCACGGGATGGTCGACGACACATTCCTCACGCCCTGGCACGCGTTCCTCTATGCCGGGGCTGCAACGTTCGGGCTGACCCTCGGGATCCTGGCGACCCGCAACCTCGTACGCGGGGCGCCCTGGCGGTCGGCCCTGCCGGGTCCGTACATGGTGTCGTTGATCGGGGCGATCGCCTTCCTCGTCGCGGGCCAGTTCGACTTCGTGTGGCATTCGATGTTCGGGTTCGAGGTCTCGGTCGACGCCCTGCTGTCGCCGCCCCACCTGGCACTGGCCGCGTGCGGGATCGTGGCCTTCAGTGGACCGATCCGCTCGGTCTGGGCACGCCCGGCGAGCCCTGTGTCATGGCGACGACATGGGCCGGCCGTCATCGGGCTCACCGCCATGCTCGCGCTGTTCGCGGCCTTCACACAGTACGCGCATCCGGTCGTCGACCCGCTCGCCGCGACGATCGCAGGTCCGACGGATCGGGCGCCGCAGTCCCAGCTGTACGCGATGGCCGCCGACGGCACGGGACAGCATCGGATCGCGATCTCCGACGCCGACGAGCGCAACCCGGAACTCTCGCCGGACGGTCGACGGCTGGCCTTCGGGGCCTTCGCCGAGGGGACCGCGCAGATCGTCGTGAGCGATCCCGATGGCGCGAACCGGCGGCCGATCACGACACAGGGCAACAACGCCGGGCCGGCCTGGTCACCCGACGGCAGCCGGGTCGCCTTCCATTCGGACCGCGCCGGCTCGCTCGACATCTACACGATGGCCGCCGACGGTACGGATGTCCGGCGGGTCACGACGGAGCCGTCGTCGAACTTCGCGCCGGCCTGGTCGCCGGACGGGAGGCGGATCGCCTTCGCGTCCGACCGCGATGGCGCCACGGACATCTATGCGGCAGACGCGGACGGGACCAAGGTCGTCCGGCTCACCCACGACGGAGGCGGGGATCCGGCCTGGTCGCCCGATGGGTCGCGGATCGCGTTCTCGTCCGCCGGCGCGGACGGCGACCCGGACGTCTTCACGATGGCGGTCGACGGGAGCGATGTCCGGCGCCTGACCGATGCCGCGGGCAGCAGCTACCTGCCGGCCTGGTCGCCGGACGGGTCGTCGATCGTGTTCGCGACCGACCGCGACGGCGACCTCGAGGTGTACGCGATGCGCTCCGACGGCACCGACCAGCGGAACCTCACCCGGAGCGCCGGGATCCGCGACGGCTGGTTCGGACCGTCCTGGTCGCCGGACGGGCGCACGATCCTCTACCCCAGCCAGGGCGAGATCCCGGACCAGGCGGCCGCGGACAGCCGCGAAGCACTCGGGGCCGCGAGCATCCTGATCCAGGCCGCGCTCTTGGCGGGCTTCGCCCTCGTCGCGTTGCGGCGCGGGTCGGTCCCGTTCGGCGGGCTGACCGTGCTCATCCTGGTGCCCACCGCGCTCATGGCCCTCGTCGGCGACGGGTACCGCTTCCTGCCCGGGGCGCTTGTGGCCGGCCTGCTCGCCGACGTGCTGGTCTGGCGCTTCCCGTACGGCGCCTCGCGCCGGACCGATGCCGTCATCGCCTTCGCGATCCCGGCCATGTTCTATGCGGCGTACTTCGTCACCCTGCAGCTCACGGTGGCATCGCCTGGACCATCCACCTCTGGCTCGGGGCGGTCGTGATCGCCGGGGTCATCGGGCTCGTGGTCGACGAGGCGTTGCGTGGCCCGTCGCCGGGCTAGCCGGAGATCACGACGGATTCGAGGACCTGTTGGAGTCCGTCCAGGTTCGATGTCGATGCTGCCGGAAAGCGACTGCCTTCGATCACGAGTCGGACGCCATCGACGTCGAGGACCCAGAACTGCTCGATCTGGCCTGGCCCCTGGTAGTACCGGCTCCGGCCCTGGTGCTCGATCCAGAAATGGACCTCGCCACTATCGCAATCCGCGAACCGGAGGTCATCGTCGATCGACAATTCGATGTATCGGCCGGAGAACCCGGCCAGCTGGACATCGACCGGCGCGGTGGCCGCGACGTGCGGCAGCTTCGCCAAGGCAGTGACCAGGTCATCGACCGTCGGCCCGATCGATCGGCTCCTGCGCTCCCGCGGAGTCCCACCGGCACGGATCGGCGTACAGATTGGTCACGCCTGCGAAGCCGAGTCCGACATTCGCATGGATATCCGACTCGTTGGTCACGAGACCCGGACCCCACGACAGCCAGCGGTCGCTGGGCACGAAGAACGAGATCGTCAGCGGCGGGACGCCGTACAAGGCGTCCCCATCGAGGACGTACTCCCCGACTGCCAATGGCGCGTCGTCCGGGAACGCCTGCGGAGTCGGTGCGGCCGTCGGCCCGACGCCGAGGATCTTGGGGATCGTCGGTGCCGCGGTCGGCGCGGGCGGTGCGCTCGCCGCCTGGTCCGCGGTCGACGAGCAGCCGATCGGGAGCAGGGCCAGCGCCAACATCAGCGATCGCGTCGCCGATCGACGCACGACGTCCATGACTTGGTCCTCCACGGGTTCGGGTCAGTCGAACGTCATCGAGCGAACGAGTTCGTCCGCTCCTGACGCGATGTCGCTACCGCCGTCGGTCCACGCCGTGAACAGGATCGTGTCGTCGCCGGTGGGGATGGCGTAGACGCGGAAGCCGTCGATCGAGAACACGTCGGGCGACTCGGGGTCGGTCCCGCGGACGCACGCCTCCGACTGCACGATGTCGAAGCGCAGCGCAGTCCGGCCGTCGACGACGAGTTCGACCGGTGGAGACACGGTCGTGCCGGAGCTCGATCGCAGCCATTCGCCGACCGCCTCCGGCGTCGCCGGGACATCCGCCAAGGTGCCCTTCGACGGATCGCAGACGTCAGCGTAGACGGACTGGTCGTCGATGAACCAGGTTCGCCAGTACGGGTGGCCGATCCTCAGCTCGACCCTTGCGCGACGAATAGACCATGCCCACCATCGGCCCGCCACCCTGCTCCATCTGCGGCAGCACGAAGTGGAACGGCTCTGTGAAGAACCATGAGCCGTAGCGCTCGCCGACTGTCGAGCATCGGTTGCATGGCGTCTCCACGGCCCTGCTGGTCAGGATGGCGACGCGATCGGCGCATGGATCGTCGGGCCGCGTGAAGGTGATGCCCGTCGTCGCCGAACAGCAGGTGATATCGAGCGTCGCCGCATCGCCTCGGTAGGCGTGGATGACCAGCTCGCCCGCTCCCGGCTCGGTGGAAGTTGAAGGCGACCGCATGACCGGCCCACGAAGCGGTCGTATCGTCCGGGCCGCGGATGTCGGCGTCGGACATCCGATGAGTTCGGGCCGTGCAGGAAGTTGTCCGCGTCGAGGTCGACGAGGTACCAGACGTAGTCGACGTAGCCAGGCAGCGGGCCCGGGCACCGCCAGCTGAGCCTCGAACTCGCCGGTGAGCGCGTTGGGGATCGGGTGCGCCGGGTCGACCGCGAACTCGTCGCGCGACAGCAGGGACCCGACGGCCACGAGCGCCAGCGCGGTCCCGAGGAGCAGGAGCGTCGCGAGCAGCACCCAAACGAGGGGGAGCGTCGGTACGAGGGGAATGTCATCGTGCGCCAGCCGGATCGCCTCGGTCGACCGCGGGCGATCGACCGCGCGACAGCGGCGGCGTCGACCTCGACCGGCAGCTCGGCGGCGTAGTCGCGCAGGGCGTCAGCGAGCCGGCCTTCGAACGCGTCGTACTCAACCATCGCCGAGCTCTCCTCGAAGGCGGGCGGTGAGGCGTGACAGCCGGGCGCGGGTCCCCGATGCAGACCGACCGGTCAGCGCCCCGAGCTCGGCGGCATCCAGGCCGGCGACGTAGCGGAGCGCGAGGAGGGCGCGGTCATCGGTCGACAGATGGCCCATCGCCCGAACCAGATCGATACGAGCGATCCCGATGGCCGGGTCGGTCTGTTGACTCGCCGGTTGCTGCGGGTCGATCTCGACGACCTGGACGCGTCGCTGCCGACGGACGATCTGCCGCGCTTCGTTGACGGTGATCGCGAGGAGCCATGGGCGGACTCGGAGCGGGTCGCGAATCGAGCCGAGCTTGCCCCAGGCGATCATCCACGCGGACTGGACGGCATCCTGCGCGAGCGCCCCATCCCCGGTGATCATGTACGCGACCCGGGCCATGTCGGCGTGATGCGCGGCGACCAGCCGCGCGAAGGCGACCTCATCCCCCTCGGCCGCCAACTCGACGTCCGACCGACCGATCGCTGTGCTCGGTGCGACCCCGCTCATGACTACCAGATGCTCGCGCCAGCGAAAACGCTTCAATCCTAGTGTCACATCGTCGGGACTCGCCGCGGCCCTGTGACCCGCGCGGTTCGATACATGACACGACCGAGGGTCTTCCTCGGGTACCGTGCACAACGTGCCCACCCCCATCCCCCGGATCTCCGCGCCCGCCGCGCGGCGGATCGCGGTCGCCGCGCAGGGCTTCGGTGACGGCCGGCCGGCGCGCCCGGTCGGCCGTGCCGCGTTCCGTCGCATGGTCGAGCGGATCGGCCTCATCCAGATCGACTCCGTCAACGTCCTGGTCCGGGCGCACGAGCTGCCGGTCTTCGCGCGCCTCGGGCCGTATCCGCGGACGCTCATCAAGGACCTGACCGAGCGCCATCGCGAGCTGTTCGAGTACTGGGGTCACGCGGCGTGCCTCATGCCGATGGCGATGCAGCCCCTCTGGCGGTGGCGAATGGAACACATGCGCGAGCGCGAAAGCGGCTTCGTCAGCCGGCTCGCGCGCGAACGGCCGGGCTACGTCGAGGCGGTCCTCGACGAAGTGCGCGACCGGGGACCGATCGCGGCCAGCGAGCTCACCGATGGCGGGGCCGCGACGGGACCGTGGTGGGGCTGGGCCGACGGCAAGGCCGTGCTGGAGTGGCTGTTCTGGGTCGGTGAACTGAGCGTCGCCGGCCGTCGGAACGGCTTCGAGCGCACCTACGACCTGACCGAGCGGGTCGTGCCCGCGAAGGTGCTCGCGACACCGACACCCTCGCTCGCGGACGCCCATCGCGACCTCGTCCGGATCGTTGCAAATGCGCTCGGCGTTGCGACGCGGCGCGACATCTTCAACTACCTCTACCTGCGCGCGGACCGGACCGGCCGGGCGATCGCCGAGCTGGTCGAGGCGGGCGAGCTCCTGCCGGTCAGGGTCGACGGGTGGAGCGATCCCGCCTGGATCGCCGCCGGCGCGCGGCGGCCGCGTCGTCTCGACGCCCGGGCTCTGCTGGCCCCGTTCGACTCGCTCGTGTTCGACCGGGAGCGCGTCGAGCGGCTCTTCGGGATGCGCTACCGCATCGAGATCTACACCCCCGCGCCGAAGCGGGTCTACGGCTACTACGTCATGCCGTTCCTGCTCGGCGACACGCTCGTCGGGCGCGTGGACCTGAAGGCCGATCGGGCGCGCGGGACGCTCCTCGTCCAGGGCGGCGCACGGCGAACCGGAGATCGACCGGGGCGCCGTCGTCGCGGCCCTGGCCGACGAGTTGCGCCTGATGGCCGACTGGCTCGAGCTCGAGCGCATCGAGGTCCGGGGCGACGGCGACCTCTCGTCGGGGCTGGCGGCGATCGTCTGACCCGCGTCGGGCCGGGGTATCATTCCGACCCCACGCTGCGGCGTGGCTTCGCGCGCCTGTAGCTCAGTGGATAGAGCGTTGGGTTCCGGACCCAAAGGTCGCAGGTTCGAGTCCTGTCGGGCGCGCCACGATCCTTGCCTTCATTCGCTTCGTCCGGGTGTCCCCGACCTCGACCGCGGGTGAACACCGTCGAGCCGGGCACGTAACGGCGCGGCGCAGGCACGTAACGGTGCGGCGCCCCAAACGTCACCATGGGACCGACGACCGCCGCACGGCGGACGCATCGAGGCCGAGGCGCCCCATGGAGACCACGCCACCACAGCTCGGACGGAACCTGATCGTCGCCAGCGCGGTCGGGGTGCTCGCCCCGTTCACGTTGTTGGCGTGGCCCTTCGCCATCGCGACCGGCATCGTCATCGGCACCGCAGAGGTCGCGAAGACCCTCGGCCTGACCGCCTCACCCTCGACGCGATTCATCCGCCTCGCAGCCGTGACCGGTGGTGTCCTAGCGATGCTCATCGCAGGCGCCATCGTCGGCGGAACATCGTCGCCTTCCTGGCCATCTCGCCTCGCTCTTGCCGTCCTGTCGGAGCGGATCGCCGCCGTATGGGTGGGCCTTCGTATGGCCGAGTATCATTTATCTACCAATCGTAGTCAATATATTTCAAGGGACCCGGCATGCCACGCCCCTGCACCCTCGCCGACCGGCCGCGCCCAAGGCGGATACCTGGCCCGGATCGTAGCGCGGGTCTGGCGGTCTCCGAGAACTCGGCTTGGATGGAGCCTGAACTCTGGCGATCGCTCGACGTCGTGGCCCTGCGACAATTCGGAACCATTTCCCGGACGACGATCCCGCTCGTGCCGTGTTCGAGCGCGTCGGCGGCTTCGCCCTGACTGCGACGGTCCTTCGACCGCGCTGGGGATCTCGTAACGCGCGTGACTCGGCCGCGAGCGCTGGCGGCGTTCTACGAGCGGGGCGCACCATGGTCGCGGGCGTACGAGCGGGAACCCGAACTGATCACGGTCTGGGGCGGCGGCGTCGACCATTACTACGCCGACCTCGACCAGCTGATGCACATCGGACTCGGCGACCTGTCGTCGGGCCAGCGATCGATGGCGGTCTCGCCTCGGTGATCGGCACGCCGACGTACGTCGCCCTCCTGGGGCGCGGGACTGGCGAGCGACGACGCCGTGGCGTTGAGCGTTGAAGTGGCCGTTCCGTGGCTCAAGCAACGCCGGCATCGTTTGAGACCGTCGTGGACGCGCAGCACTGTCAGTAACACGACCTCATGCCAGCCGTCCCGCCGCGGCGAGCCACTCATCGCGACCCTCGATCGGCATGGTGTAGGTTGTTAGCGCGTGTCCAACACCTGTCGGGCGCGCCACCGCAACCTTGTCTGGGTGGACGCTGCCTGCAGCGCGGCGAGCCGACGTGGTGAGTGTCTCGGTCGAGACGAGCGGTCCTCGAGACCAGCCGGCCCTTCCGTCGATGCCGACGGACCCACTTGTACGCGGTCGCTCGGCTGATCCCGAGCTGCTCGGCGACATGCGCTACCGGCCAGCCGGCCTCCACTCGAGCGACGAGGAGCTGACGACCGAAGACGGTCAGGCGCGCCCTACGATGTGCCACGAGAGTCTCCTGCCTGGCTTGGTGCTCAACACCCCAAACCCTGCAGCGGGACTCTCGTCTGTCAACAACGTGTGGGGACTACAGCTAGGCGGCCGACTCTGGTTCGCCCGAGAGCTGCAGTCCCGCGCGGGCGGGCCTGACATGTGGGCCGGCCTCCGCTCGCCACCCCGGTTCGGCGTGCTCGAGCGTGGCGATGAGAGCTTCGTCGACGCCCACCCCAACCCCGGGCTGGTCGCCGAGCACGATCCCACCGTCGGCATACTCCTGGTCGATCGAAACGCCGAACGGCGAACCGACGTCTTGGATCTCGGCGGACAAGTGATTTGGCACTGCCGCGGCAGCGTGAGCGACCGCGGCGTTCGCCGTGAGGCCCACCGGGCTGACTGGCAGGTCTCGGCTGTGTGCCGCGATAGACACGCGCAGAAAGTGCGTCACACCCCAGGTTGCGGCAGCTTGAACGACGTCGATGCCGCCCGCGTTGAAATGCGGTCGATATTGTTCCAGGCCAGTGAGGTTCTCTCCGGTAGCCACCGCAGCGCGTACTGAAGCGCTCAACCTCGCATGACCCTCTGCGTCCCAGCGGCGCATGGGCTCCTCGATCCAGACGAGGTCGTGAACCTCTTCGATCTGGGACACATAGCGGACGGCCTGCTTGAGATTCCAGGACTCATTCGCGTCGAGCATGAGGCTCGGCTCCGGGGTGTTGACTCGAAGCGCATCGCCGATGATGCCTAGCCGGCGAATGTCGCTGGCAACGTTTCTGCCGCCCTTGAGCTTCCCGCTCGTGAATCCACGGCCCGCCATGTCGGAATAGAAGAGCGCGAGTTCATCATCATCGAGCGCGATATCCAGTCCGGACGCATACCCGGAGACAAACCGATCGCGCCCCCCGAGCAGGCGCCAAAGCGGCTCGCCCGCAAGTTTTGCCTTGATATCCCAAAGCGCCATGTCAAACGTGCCGATGCCTCCGAATGTCGCGCCAGCATGGCTCGCCTTGAACACGCGCGCGAGCATGCGGTCGTAGAGCGCGGATACCGCGCGGGGATCCTCGCCCTCGATCGCCGGGAAGATCCGTGCCAAGTCTTGGTGCGAGCCCATTCCGACGCCGCTGACGCCCTCATCCGTGTCCACGATGACGACCGGCACCTCGGTGATACCCGATGCGACGTGCCCGTTGACGTCGCCCACAGGACGACCCCAGTCATGGATCGTCTGCAGCGTGCGATAGCCTGTGATCTTCATCGTCACCCTTGCTCATTCGTGCGGAGTTCGGGGTCTCGCAGTGACGAACCGCTCGGCCAACCTGGACCGTTCGCCGTGCGGCTCATCTTCAGTTGGCGTAGTATTGATACGACATCATACAAGTAGTGGAGAGGGTGCGTACCGGACCGAGCCCTGCCTCCCGATCAGTTCGCCGTCGCGTCGCCGCGGCACATAGGTCCCCGACAGTAGGATGAGGACATGGCGCAGAACGACGCGGACCCCGCAAGCACCGCCACTTCACAGGGGCAGACCATCTTCGGCGACAGCGTCGTCCGGGTGCGTGCAGCCAACCTCGGCGTCGCCGTGGTGAGGGACTTGGTGAAAGCGATCGTCACCGGCACGGTGGCTCCCGGCGACATCCTCCCCCCAGAGGGCACCCTGAGCCAAGCAGTTTGCCGTGAGTCGCACGGTGATTCGCGAGTCCGTGAAGCGAGTCGAAGAAAAGGGCCTCGTGACCGTCAGTCAGGGCCGAGGCACGGTCGTGAACCAGTCGAGTCGGTGGAACGTGCTCGATCCTGATGTCCTTTCGGCTCTTGTCGACCACGACGAGACCCTGGAGGTGCTCGATGAGTTGGCGATCGTCCGTGGGAGCCTCGAGGCGACCATGGCGCGCGCCGCGGCAGCTCGGCAAACCCCAGAGCGCACCGCTGCGTTGCGTGCGGCTTTCGACCTTGCCGCGGCAAACATCGACGACATCTCTGTCTACAACGACGCGGATGCCGCGTTTCATGACCTTGTCATGGAACAATCGGGAATTCGGCTCGCCGCCAACATCACACGCATCATGTTCGAGCGCGCTCGCGAGAGCAGTCGATTCACGGGCATCACCACCGACGACGCAGCGCAGCTGTCGCTCGAGGAGCACCGCGCCATATGCGAGGCGATCGCGACGGGCGACGGCGACACCGCCGCGACGGCGATGCGAGAACACATCGCGAAGGCATGGACACGAAGGCGCGCGCCGGGCGTCACCTAGCGGAACCGTTTCCGTCGAGGTGCCACACCGCGTCGAATCCTTGCCAGGCAATCGTCTCTGGTGTCCGGAAGCATGCGGCACGCCATTCCAAATCTTCGCGTCCTCTCAACGATGGCGGAGCTACTCCTTTGTCGCGCCGGCGGTGAGGCCGGCCACGAGGAAGCGCTGCGAGAACATGAACACGATCAGCACCGGTGCGACGGAGATCAGCGTCGCGAGCGCCAGCTGTGGAAATGGGATCGAGTCGGAGGCGACGGTGGTCGGATTGATCTCCCGGACATTCGCGAGCAATTCCACCAGACCCACTTGAATGGGCTGTGTCTTCGACCCGGGAAGCATCACGAAGGGCAGGAAATAGTTGTTCCAGTTGGTGACGAAGTTGAAGAAGCCTACGAGCGCGACGACAGGGATCGCGAGCGGCAGCGCAATTCGCCGAAAGACCGCGAACTCGCGCGCGCCATCGATGCGGGCGGCGTCGAGAAGCTCG
>CAVTNH010000004.1:0-95851 GCA_963736025.1 uncultured Chloroflexia bacterium | reverse complement strand
GCGTCTCCGCGAGCGACGTCATGCCGCTCTTGACGGCCTCGACGTCGGAGCCCTTGAGCGACTCGCGCAGCGACTCGACCTTGTTCTCGACCTCGATCTTGTCCTCGGACGAGACCTTGTCGCCGAGGTCCTTGATCGTCCGCTCGGCCTGGAAGGTCAGGGCCTCCGCCTGGTTGCGGGTCTCGACCTCCTCGCGCCGCTTCTTGTCCTCGTCGGCGTGCTCCTGGGCGTCGCGGACCATCTGGTCGACGGCGCTCTTGTCGAGCATCGACGAGGCCGTGATGCGGACCTGCTGCTCCTTGCCGGTCGCCCGGTCCTTGGCCCGCACGTCGAGGATGCCGTTCGCATCGATGTCGAACGTCACCTCGACCTGGGGCACGCCCCGCGGCGCCGGCGGGATCCCGTCGAGGATGAACCGGCCCAGCGTCTTGTTGTCGGTCGCGAAGTCGCGCTCGCCCTGGAGGACGTGGATCTCGACCTGGCTCTGGTTGTCCGAGGCGGTCGAGAACACCTGCGACTTCGAGGTCGGGATGGTCGTGTTCCGCTCGATGAGCTTGGTCATGACGCCGCCGAGCGTCTCGATGCCGAGCGACAGCGGGGTCACGTCGAGGAGCAGGACGTCCTTGACGTCACCGGCCAGGACGCCGGCCTGGATCGCGGCGCCGATCGCCACGACCTCGTCGGGGTTCACGCCCTTGTGGGGCTCCTTGCCGTTGAAGAGGGCCTTGACCGCCTCGACGACCGCCGGCATCCGGGTCATGCCACCGACGAGGATGACCTCGTCGATGTCACCGGGCTTGAGGCCCGCGTCCTTGAGGGCCGCGGTCACGGGTCCGGCCGTCTTCTTGATCAGGTCGTTGACGAGGTCCTCGAGCTTGGCCCGCGTCAGCGACATCACGAGGTGCTTCGGCCCCGAGGCATCGGCGGTGATGTACGGCAGGTTGATCTCGGTCGTGCTCGTCGAGGACAGCTCGATCTTCGCCTTCTCGGCCGACTCCTTGAGGCGCTGGAGGGCCTGCTGGTCCTTGGAGAGATCGATGCCCTGGTCCTTCTTGAACTCGGCCAGCAGCCAGTCGATGACGCGCTGGTCGAAGTCGTCGCCGCCGAGGTGCGTGTCGCCGTTGGTCGCCTTGACCTCGAAGACGCCCTCGCCGAGCTCCAGGATGGAGATGTCGAACGTGCCGCCGCCCAGGTCGTAGACGGCGATCTTCTCGTCGCCCTTCTTGTCGAGGCCGTAGGCCAGCGCCGACGCGGTGGGCTCGTTGATGATCCGCTTGACGTCGAGGCCGGCGATGCGGCCGGCGTCCTTGGTCGCCTGGCGCTGGGTGTCGTCGAAGTAGGCCGGGACCGTGATGACGGCCTCGGTGATCTTCTCGCCCAGGTAGGCCTCGGCATCGGTCTTGAGCTTCTGGAGGATCATCGCGCTGATCTCCGGCGGCGTGTAGACCTTGCCGTCGGCGATCTTGACGGCCACGCCGTCGCTCTTGGGATCCTTCTCGACCGTGTACGAGACCAGGCCGATGCTGCGCTTGACCTCCGGATCGTCCCAGCGGCGACCCATGAAGCGCTTGATCGAGTAGATGGTGTTCGTCGGGTTGGTCACGGCCTGGCGCTTGGCCAGCTGGCCGACCAACCGGTCGCCGGTCTTGGTGAAGGCCACGACCGACGGGATGGTCCGGCCGCCCTCGGCGGATGCGATGACCGTGGGCTCGCCGCCCTCCATGACCGCGACGACCGAGTTCGTCGTCCCGAGGTCGATGCCGATGATCTTGCCCATGCTGCTGCTGTCTCCCTTTGGTGTTGGTGTCAGTGAGGTGCGTGGCCGTTGATGGGTGCGGGACCGTCCGTCCCGCCGCCACCGTGGCCGTCGTCGTTGCTTGATTCGTCGGCCGGGCCGGCGACCGCCACGAGGGCCGGTCGAAGCACGCGGTCACGGAGCCGATAGCCGCGCCGGATCTCCTCGACGATCTGGCCTTCCGCCAGACCGGTCCCGGGCGCCGTCGCGATCGCGTCGTGTTCGCGCGGATCGAACGCCCGACCGCGGGTCGCGTCGATGGAGCTGACGCCCTCCGACTCGAGCAGGAGCCGGAGCTTGCGATCGATCGCCGCGATCCCCTCGAACCAGGGGTGCGTGGCGATCTGGTCCGGCCGCGCCTCGATCGCGAGGTCGAAGTCGTCCGCGACCGTCAGGACCTTGCGGAGCAGGTCCTCGCCGGCGAGGCCGGCGTCGCGCTCGCGCTCCTCGGTCGTCCGGCGCCGGAAGTTCTGGAACTCGGCGCGTTCGCGCTGCAGCGCCGTCAGGTACTCGTCCGAGCCCTTGCGGGCCTCGTCGAGCTCGCCCTTGAGGGTCTCGATGTCGCCGAGCAGCTTGGTCGGCGAGATGTCGATCTCCTCGACGCGCCGCTGCGCGCGGGTCCGATGCTCAGGCATAGAGGTGGTCCACCAGTTCGTTCATCAGGCTCGAGACGAAGCGGACGGTGCCGATCGCCTGTGAATAGCTCATGCGCGTGGGTCCGAGCACCCCGACGACGCCGATCGCCTGGCCCGCCCGCCCATACGGGGCGAGGACCAGCGACACGTCGCGCATCTCGATCGGCTGGTTCTCGTGGCCGATGAAGATCCGGATCCGGCCGGCGTCGGCGACGTCGCCGACGAGCTGGCCGAGGTACGCCCGGTTCTCGAGGGCCGAGAAGACCCGCCGCAGCTTGTCGCTCTGGGCGAACTCGGGGGCGTCCATGACGTTGAGCAGGCCGTCGCTGAAGACCTCCTCGATCGCCTCGCCGTCGTAGTCCTTGACGATGCGCGCGACCCGCTCGCCGATCCGGCGGGCAAGGGCCTCGAGACGGTCGTCCGTCCGGAACCGCTCGACGATCGCCTCGGCCTGGACCGCGGTCTTGTCCGCGAGCCGCTCGTTGAGGAGACCCGCCACCCGGTTGAGCGTCGGCTGGTCGATCGAGTCGTCGTCGGCGAAGTTGACCAGCGCCTGCTTGATGGCGCCCTCGCGCAGGACGAGGATGAGGCTGGCCATCCGCTCGTTGATCGCGACGAGGTCGATCCGCCGGACGTGGGCGGAGCGGGGCTTCGCCGGCGTGGCCAGGCCGGCCGATCGCGTGATGCTCGCGAGCGTGGTGGCGGCGAGGCGGAACCAGTGCTCGCTGGCGAACTCCACCTGGCCGAACTGGTGGCGGATCATCAGCTGCTCGACGGCCGGCAGCGGCACGGCATCGACGATCGATTCGACGTAGAAGCGGTACCCGGCATCGGTCGGCACGCGCCCGGCCGAGGTGTGCGGGTGGGTCAGCAGACCGGCCGCCTCGAGCTCGGCGAGGATGCCGCGGACGGTCGCACTGGACACGCCGAGGCCGTAGCGCTCCACGAGCGCCTGCGATCCGACCGGCGTGGCGGTCGTGACATATTCCTCGATGACGGCCCGAAGGATCGCCTGTGTGCGAAGGTCCAGGGGGCCGATGGGGCGGCTTCGTCGCGCCAAGTTCGGTCTCCCACGGTAGTTAGCACTCTAGAGTCGAGAGTGCTAACGCGGTGCTCGCATCGTAGCAGCGAGGCCTCCCGAGTGTCAATGTCGGGGGACCGCCGGGCCGACCCGGCTTCGTGGTACGTTATCCGGCGTGCGAGGACCCGGGTGAGCACGCTTGCCAGCCCCTCGCCCGTCCGACGGGTCGTGCGGGGCGTGAAGCGTCGCGCGGCTCCGGTTCAGCGGAACGCCGTCGGCTCTCCAGGGACCAGCGCTGCGTCATCTGCGGGGAGGCCGTCTGGGTCGCCGATCTCACGGCCACGGCCGGGCCGAGGCGGACGTGCCACATGGAGATCTGCACCGTCTGCGGCCACGTCTCCAACCTCGCGCAACGCGCCACGACTACGGCCAGTACGAGACCGTCGGTGACATCCCGATGAAGCCGCGCGTCGGGACCGCCGACCGCAAGGGCCGCGAGTTCTACATGGCCCAGATGGCCGTCGACATCCTCGGACGGACCGACCTCGACGTCCTCGTCTACAGCGCGGGTCGCAGCCTGGACAACCACCACATCGCGGCCCTGCCAAGCGTGCGCAGCGTGGCCATCTCCGACGTCATCCGCCTCCGCGACGACGCCGAGTTCTACGACTCGAGCGAACCGGCGACGCGGCGGTTCCCGGTCGTGATCGCGAGCGAGGTCATCGAGCACTTCCTCGAGCCCCGTGCGGACTTCGAGCGGCTCTTCGGGTTCGTGGAGCCCGACGGGCTGCTCGTCTGCTCGACGAACGTGTACGACGGCGGCGACCTGCGCCGTCAGTCCTATGTCTTCACGCCCGGCCACACGTCCTACTACACACCGGCGTCACTGGAGGTGCTGGCCACGGCGAACGGCTGGCTCGTGGACCTGCGCGTCCCGCTGGTGGCCACCGGCTACGGCGGACCGCGCAAACGCTACGTCCTGTTCACCGCTTCGCCGGCCGTCCTCGAATCGATCCAGGCCTACTTCCGGGACCGCGAATACGCGCCGTCCGATCCCCCTGGGAAGACCCGGTCGCCTCGGCTCACTAGGTCAGACGAGGCGGGCGAACAGCTCGTTCGAGAGCAGCCGGCCGCGTGTCGTCAGCACGACCCGATCGTCGGTGGTGACGTCGAGCAGCTCGGCCGCGAGAGCCCACCCGAAGACGTCTGCGAGCGGCGGCTCCTGCGACGCGGCGAGCGGGATGCCGGTGTCGAGGCGGAGGCCGAGGATGATCTGCTCGGCGGCCGCAGCCGTGGGATCGATCGGCTCGGAGCCGCCTGGCGGCAGCTGCCGCCGGGAGCCGTCGGACGGGGTGAGCGCCCCGACATAGCTGTCCAGGCGAGCGGCGTTCCAGCGCCGGACCGCTCCATCGAAGGCGTGTGCGCCCGGCCCGACCGCCTCGTGCGACCGTCGCTCCCAGTAGGTCAGGTTGTGCCGGCTCTCGTGGCCCGGGCGCGCCCAGTTGCTGATCTCGTACCCGCGGAAGCCGGCCTCGGCCAGGCGCACGACCGCGTGGTGGTACATGGCCGCCGCGCGGTCCTCGTTCTGGCCCGGGCCCGCGATCTCGCGCCAGCGACGGGCGCCCAGCGTCGTCGGGAGGTGATCGCCGTCGGGGCCGGTCAGGCCCTCCGCGTCGGGGTCGTCGAGCGTCAGCGCGTAGAGGGACAGGTGGTCCGGCCCAAGGTCGAGGGCGGCGTCGAGCGTCGCCATCCAGCCCGCGACGGTCTGGTCGGGCACGTCGTACAGGAGGTCCAGGCTGACCGAACGGATCCCGGCCTCGCGGGCCTCGGCGACGGCATCGGCGACGTGGCGCGCCTGGTGACGGCGCCCGAGTCGACGGAGCTGCGCGTCATCGAGCGACTGCGCGCCGATCGAGAGCCGCGTGACGCCGGCGCGGACCCAGCCCACCGCGTCGCCGCGCTCGTCCGGTCCGGGGTTGACCTCGAGCGTGACCTCGGCCTCGGCGGTCAGCCCGTAGCGAGCCCGGATCCGCTCGACGAGGTGGGCGACGACGTCGGGCTCCAGCAGCGAGGGCGTGCCGCCGCCCAGGTACAGCGTCTCGAGGGCAGGGCGGGTCCGCCCGAAGGCCGCGTCGAGGTCGTCGGCGCGAAGCTCCAGCTCGGCCGCGAGGGCGGGCACGAAGGCGTCGACCCGTGCCCGCGGCCCGCGCGTCGCAGCGCCGGCGTAGACCACGAAGTCGCAGTACGGGCAGAGCGAGACGCAGAAGGGGACGTGGACGTAGAGCGCGACAGGCGGGCGGGTCGCGACCGACGTCCCGACCGTGGCCGCCACGTTCACCGCTCCCGCGACCCGATGACCCGCCAGCCCTCGGGCGTGCGACGGCGCTTCTCGATCTCCTCCTCCTCGCGGCCGCGCGGCTTCGTCTGGCCCGTGTGACCGGTGCACAGGAAGACCGCGAACCGGGTGATGGCGGCACCGAGGAACGCCGCGGCGATCCCGCCGGTCGCCGCCGTCAGCCAGCCGCCGATGAGTCCCATCGCGAGGGCCATGAGCAGCAGGTACCGATCGCGACCGGGCGCGCCGAGGCGCGTCGTCAGCGTGTAGAGCAGCGCCTGGATGATGTTCGAGAGCGTCGGGTCCAGGCCGGTCGAGAGGAGCAGGCCGAAGAGGGCGCCACGGAACGTCGCCTCGTCGATGAACGCGGTCGCCGTCGAGTTCAGCAGCGCACCGGGGTACGACCACGTCTCGGGGAAGCGGATGCGGTGATAGCGCACGGTCGCGAACGCGATGGCGAACGCGACCCCGGCGAGGCCGTACGCGAGGCCGCCGATGACCGCCCCGAGCCGGTCGCCCGAGCCCAGGAACAGCTCCTGTTGCGGCCGTGGGTGGATGAACAGGATCGCGAGCGCGAGGCCCACGCCCAGCGCGTACCAGGAGATCCGACGGCGGATCTTCGGGCGCTCGCCGTCGCGCGTCGCCTCGTAGTACTCGGCCGTGCCGAAGCGCTCCGCGTCCAGGCGCAGGAGCGCCAGCAGCAGCGTCAGACCGATCGTGATGAGGCCGCGGGACCACCCGACGAAGTCGTCCACCGCCGGCTGCTACCCCTCGCCCATGCGCAGCATCGCCAGGAAGGCCTCCTGTGGGATCTCGACCGAACCCACCCGCTTCATGCGCTGTTTGCCTTCTTTCTGCTTCTCGAGCAGCTTCCGCTTGCGCGTGATGTCGCCACCGTAGCACTTGGCGAGCACGTTCTTTCGCATGGCGCGGACCGATTCGCGCGCGACGACGTTCGAGCCGATGGCCGCCTGGATGGGGATCTCGAACATCTGGCGCGGGATCAGCTCCTTGAGTCGCTCGGCCAGTTGGCGCCCCGTGGATTGCGCCCGGTCCCGGTGGACGATGAGCGAGAGGGCATCCACGGGCTCGCTGTTGACGAGGATGTCGACCTTCACGAGGTTGGCCGCGCGATAGCCGAGAGGCTCGTAGTCCATCGACGCGTAGCCCTGGCTGCGGCTCTTCAGCAGGTCGAAGTAGTCGACGATCAGCTCGGCGAGGGGCATCTCGAAATGGAGCACGACGCGGGTCGGATCGAGGTACTCCATGTTCACGAAGGTGCCGCGCCGGTTCGTCGAGAGCTCCATCAGCGGTCCGATGTAGCCCGACGGCGTGACGACGCTGAGCTTGACCCAGGGCTCCTCGATGACCTCGATGTCGCTCGGGTTCGGCAGCCGGGCCGGGTTGTCGACCACGACCTGGCCGCGCCCGTTGGTCAGGATCACGTGGTACTCGACCGATGGGGCCGAGGCGATGAGGTCGAGGCTGAACTCGCGTTCGAGCCGCTCCTGGACGATCTCCATGTGGAGCAGGCCGAGGAACCCGCAGCGGAACCCGAACCCGAGCGCCACCGAGCTCTCCGGCTCGTACGTGAAGCTCGCGTCGTTGAGGTGCAGCTTCTCGAGCGCGTCGCGCATCAGCGGGTAGTCCTCGCCCGAGACCGGGTAGATGCCCGCGAACACGAGGCTCTTGGCCGGCTGGTAGCCAGGGAGCGGCGTCGCGGCCGGCCGCGTCGAGCTCGTGACCGTGTCGCCGACCTGGGCCTCGCGGACGTTCTTGAGGCCCGTGGCGATGTAGCCGACCTCGCCCGCGACCAACTGCTTGACCGGCACGAGCTGCGGCCGGAAGACGCCCAGCTCCAACGGCTCGGCGACCGCGCCACTCCCCATCAACTGGATCGACTCGCCGTCGCGGATCGTGCCCTGGGCGAGCCGGACGTAGACGATCACGCCCTTGTAGGCGTCGTAGTGGCTGTCGAAGATCAGGCCCTGGAGCGGGCCCTTCGGGTCGCCCTTGGGCGACGGGATCCGGGCGACGATGGCCTCGAGGATGTCGGCGACGCCCGTGCCGTCCTTGGCCGAGGCGAGGATGACCTCCTCGCGCGGGATCGCCAGCACGGTCTCGAGCTCCTCGATGATCGTGTCGGGGTCGGCCGAGGGCAGGTCGATCTTGTTGAGGACCGGGATGAGCGTGAGGTTCTCGCGCATCGCGAGATGGACGTTGGCCAGCGTCTGGGCTTCGATGCCCTGGGTCGCGTCGACGACGAGGATCGCGCCCTCGCATGCCTGGAGGCTGTGGCTGACCTCGTAGGCGAAGTCGACGTGGCCGGGCGTGTCGATGAGGTTCAGGCCGTAGACCAGGCCGTCCCTGGCTGTGTACTCGAGTCGGGCGGAGCGGGCCTTGATCGTGATGCCCTTCTCGCGCTCGAGGTCCATCGAATTGAGGACCTGGCTCGTCATCTGCCGGGCGTCGATCGTGTGCGTCATCTCCAGCAACCGGTCGGCCAGCGTCGACTTGCCGTGGTCGATGTGGGCGATGATCGAGAAGTTGCGCAGGCGGTCCTGGGGGATGGTCACGGTGCCGGAGTGTAGCCGGTCGGCGGCGGGCGACCGGGACGGCGCGGGCGCCAGCGGGTTCAGGTGCCCAAGCTGAACCCGAACGACGAGAGGGCTTTCAGCAGGAACCAGATACCGAACACGAGGCTGACGACGATCATCACCTGGCGGCTGAAGCGCATGAGGGTGTCACCCGCTCGGGCGAGCAGCACGTCCGCCCGCGCGGGCGCCAGGACCGCTGCGAGGAAGGCGGCCAAGTGGAGCGCCTCGGCCGCGACGACCCAGACGATGAACACGACCCATCCCGCGGCCGGGTCCAGCTCGGCGTCCTGGACCGCGCCGATCGCTCCGAGCGTGAACGCCCAGAGTTTCGGGCTGAGCGCGACAAGGCCCGTGCCCATCATGAACGCGCGACCCGTGCTGACCCCCTCGACCACCGTCATCCAGCGGGGCGGTGGGGCGTCCTCATCGGGCTGGTTCGCGACCTTGCGCGCCGCCGAGACGAGGAGCAGCACGGCCACGACCAGGAGGAGGGCGCCCTCGACGGGACTGGTGCCGGTGGCGGCATCGTCCATGCCCCGCTCGAGGATCAGCCCAAAGACCGCGTACTGAGCCAGCCGCACGAGCGTCATGCCCGTGATCCAGGCACCGGCCTTGGCGCGTCCACCGGCCGATCGGAGCATGAGGATGGTGATCGCGACCTGGATGGGCAGCACGGCGGTGGCGATCGCAAGCGGGACGAGGGTCGTCCACAGGTCGGTCAACGTCGATCAGGCTCCGTGGCCAAGGCGGGCGATTTCGGCTTCGGCCGCGTCGGGCGATTCGGTCGTGAACATCCGGCCGTCCGCGCGGGCGATGTCCCAGGCCTCGATCGCGCGGCGGCTCGATGCCGAGGGCCGTCAGCGCGGTGCAGACCTGGCTGCGGTGATCGGTCCCGTGGTAGAGCGCCTGGGCGAGCCGGATCCCGAGCGGCGCGTGCGTCTCGTAGCCGCTGTCCTCGTACTCGACGACGTCGGTCGCGGCATCGAGGTCGCGCGCGACCAGGGCCTGCCAGATGGGATCGTGGCGTCTCCATCACGGCGCGCAGCGTCGGGATGTCGCTCGCATCCGGATCGAAGGACTCAGGCTCGCCGCCGCGCAGGACGTTGAGATAGAAGACGTCGCCGTCCACGAGGTGGCGGAGCGTGTCCAGGATCGAGCCGTAGGTGCCGGGCACGGTTGTCGCCAGTTGCGCGTCATCGAGATCGGCGCACGTATCCAGCAACCGGATCGTGGCCCAGACGTGATGGGCGAACGCGTCGGCGAAGGATCGGCGAAGGCATCGCGGTCACTGTAGCGGTGGCACACTCGCGCCCATGTCCCTGATCGAGCGCGCCGACTCGGTGCTGATCGTCATCGACGCCCAGCCCGGATTCTCCGGTGCGTCCGGCGACGAGGCCGCGGCCGCGGCGCTGTCGCGCGAGGTCGCCGGCTGGCTGACCGGGGTCGCCGCGGCTCTGGACGTGCCGGTCGTCGTGACCGAGGAGGACGCCGACCGCAACGGCCCGACCGACTCGCTGATCCTGGATCGGCTGCCCGCCGGCGCGTCGATCCTGCCCAAGGCCGTGTTCGGGCTCGCGGATGTGCCCGAGATCCTGGCAGCCGTCGTCGCCACGGGTCGCCGAACGGCGGTCATCGTCGGCGCCGAGACCGACGTCTGCGTCGCCCAGTCGGCCATCGGACTGCACGACCGCGACTTCCGGGTCGTCGTCGTCGCCGACGCGACCTTCTCGCCCGGAGCGATGCACGAGCACGGCCTGCGCCAGATGCGCGACGAGGGGATCGAGGTTCGCCACGCGAAGGGCGTCTACTACGACTGGGTGCGGACGCTCGACGCGGCGCGCACGTTCGAGGCCGAGCATCCGGACCTCGCGACGCCGCCGGGGTTCTCCCTGTAACGACCTTCAGGCCTGGACGACCGCCAATGCGGTGACCCCGGCGACCACGAGAACGACCCCGATCACCTGGACGCGGCTGAGCCGCTCCCCGAAGAGCAGGAACGCGGCGACGGCGCTGAACGCCGCGAACTGCGAGCCCAGGACGGCGACGATCGCGATGCTCTCGCGGGCGCCCCAGGCCGACGCCATCGAGCCGAGGATCTCGCCCACGCCAGCGATGACGAGCAACGGCAGCGCGGCACGGGTCAGGCGCAGCCGGCCGCGCACCAGCAGCGGCAGGGTGATCGCGACGACCCCGACGAGACGCGCCGTGAGCGCGACCCACGCGATCGGGACGAGCGACGCCGCGGTCCCCATCGACACCAGGCCGACCCCGAAGATCAGGGCCGCGCCGATCGCGAGCAGGGCGCTCTTGCGCGTGTCACCGGGCGCGATCGGTGGGGTGGGCGAGAGCGCGGAGGTCGTCGGCGGTCCGTCGAGAGCATCTGCCACAAGGTCGATGTCGCCGGCGGGGACGTCGGTGCCGGACCGCTCGAGTGAGGACAGGACGACCCCGACGGCGATGACGGCCAGGATGACGCCGGCGGCGAGGGTGACGGGATCGCCGAGCCAGATCGCGATGACCGCCGCGACGGCACCCTCGGTGGCCACGATCGGGGCCACGATCGACACCTTGCCGATCTGGAGCGCCGCGTACGTCAGCCCGAGGCCGCCGACGTAACAGAACCCGGCGAGCAGCAGCAGGGCGAGCGTGCCGGGCTCCAGGCGCTCGACCGGGGCGTCGATGAACGCCAGCGGGACGCCGACGATGACGCCGATGAGCATCACCCAGCCGAGCACGACACGGGAGCCGAGCATCCGGCTCGAGCGGGAGGAAGCGAGGGTGGCAGCGGCCCACAGCGCGGCGGCGATGAGCCCGCCGAGGATCGCGGTCACGCGCACAAGTGTGAGGGCTGCGTGGCGGGTCTGCGGCGCGGCCAGCACCGCCGGGTGGCCCGACCGACCTGTGCTACCATCCGCCTTCGCGCCCGGCACTCACCCCGTGCCGCGTGCCGTCGACCATCCAACAACCAGTGAGGTCAGCCCACCTTGGCCAAGACGCCCCGCACCTGGACGGGCGCTCGCACGCCGTCAGGACTCAAGCGCGTCCGTCAGGCCCAGAGCCGCCACGAGGTCCTCCAGCCGCGCCGCAGCGCCGCGAAGACATACGTCGCGAAGGCCCTGGCCGTCGCCGCGGCTCCCGGCGATTCGTCGGTCGACGCGAACGCCGCGCTGCTCGACGCGCTGAGCGCCCTCGACCGCGCGGCCAAGGCCGGCGCCATCCATCCGAACGCCGCCGCGCGTCGCAAGTCGCGCCTGACCCGCAAGGTCAACGCGGCCCTCAGCGGGACCACGGTCCAGGCTGGCGGACACGTCACCAAGTCGACCGGCAAGCTCGCCGCCCAGAAGGCTGCCAAGGCTCGCATCGCGGCCGGCAAGGCCGGCAAGGCCAAGGGCGCCCAGACGGCCGCGGGCAAGGCTCGTGCCGCTCTGAGCAAGACGGCCCGCGCCGAGGCCGCTGCCGCGAAGGCAGCCGAGGCGAACGCCGCGATCGTGGCCGCGCCGACGAAGGCCCCGGCCACGAAGGCGGCCGCGAAGCCCAGCAAGACCAAGGCGAGCGCCGCCAAGGCGACGGCGACGAAGGCGGCCCCGAAGAAGGCCGCCGCGACCACAGCCAAGGCCGCGCCCAAGGCGACCGCGAAGGCCGCCCCGAAGGCCAAGAAGCCGGCTGCCGACAAGAAGTAGCGCGGCCCTCACAACGACGACGCCCCGGTCACCGACCGGGGCGTTTCGATTCCGGGCACGTTCCGGGCGTCAGGTCGGTCGGGCGACAGCCCCCGTTGTCGTCGATGCCTCGGCCTTGGGGCGGAAGACGCCGTACAGCGCGCCGCCGATCACGCCGCCGACCACGGTCAGCACGAACACGCTGCCTGCCGTCCCGAGCTGCTCGGTCCAGTAGAACCCGGTGAACGTCGCCGGATCGGTCACGCCGATCGACGCCATGTCCGGGCCCCGGCCCGCGTCGAGGTAGCGCTGGTACACGCAATCGGCGCCCGACTGGCAGGTCAGCGACCCGCCCAGGCCCGGATCGCGATAGCCGTTGTCCGCGAAGAAGAACAGTCCCTTGATGGCCAGGAGCAGGACGGCCGCGGTCAGGCCGGTGATCGCCGCCGCGAAGACCGCGTTCGTGAGGATCCTGTGCCACGGTCCAAGGCGGCGGTTCGATCGCGCGTTGGCGTAGTAGCCGATCATCACGCCCGACGGCAGGGCGAAAAGCCAGATGAGCGGCTCGATCGGGATGATCAGCAGGAAGCTGACCCCGATGGTGAGCGCCATCCCGATCCCGACGTACGCGGCAAGGACGGCGCCACGGTCCGCGATCCGGTTCACGAGCCGGTCTGGGCCGCCGCCGGTTCGGGGGCGTGGCGCGCCGGCGACGGGACGCCCGAGAGCGCCCGGCGGCCCGGGTACCGCGCGCCGTCGCCGAGCTCGCCCTCGATCCGCAGCAGGCGGTTGTACTTGGCGACCCGCTCCGAGCGGGAGGGCGCGCCGGTCTTGATCTGGCCCGTCCCCATCGCGACGACGAGATCGGCGATCGTCGTGTCCTCGGTCTCGCCCGAGCGATGCGACACCACCGCCGACCAGCCGGCGCTGCGCGCGAGCTCGATCGCCTCGATGGTCTCGGTGAGCGTCCCGATCTGGTTGAGCTTGATCAGCACCGAATTCGCGGCGTCGACCTCGATCGCACGGGCGATCCGCTCGGTGTTGGTCACGAGCAGATCGTCGCCGACGAGCTGGACGGTCCCGCCCAGTCGCGCGTTGAGTGCCTGCCAGCCCGACCAGTCGTCCTCGGCGAGGCCGTCCTCGATCGAGACGATCGGGTAGCGCGCGGCCCAGTCGGCCCACAGGTCGATGAGCTCGCCGGAGTCGAGCGTCCGACCCTCGCGTGCCAGCACGTACCGTGTCGGGGCGCCGCCCTCGCCACTCCCCGGCTCGACCAGCTCGGTCGTGGCCGGGTCGAGCGCGATGGCGATGTCGATGCCGGGTCGATACCCGGCCTTCTCGATCGCGCGCAGGATCACCTCGACCGCCGCCTCGTTCGAGGCCAGTGACGGCGCGAACCCGCCCTCGTCGCCCTGGCCGGTGGCGTGCCCCTCGTCGTGGAGGATCGTCCGCAGCGCGTGGAAGACCTCGGAGCCGGCCCGAAGGGCGTCGCTGAACGTGGCCAGCGCCGACCGGCATGACCATGAACTCCTGGAAGTCGGTGGAGTCCTGGGCGTGCTTGCCGCCGTTGAGGATGTTGAACATCGGGACCGGCAGCGTTCGCGCGCCGACCCCGCCGAGGTACCGGTACAGCGGCAGGTCGCACGCGGCGGCGGCCGCGTGGGCGACCGCGAGCGAGACGCCCAGGATCGCGTTCGCACCGAGCTCGGCCTTGTTCGCGGTGCCGTCGAGGTCGCGCAGCACGTCGTCGATGCCGACCTGGTCGCCGGCGTCGAGGCCGTACAGGGCCGGCCCGATGGTCTCCGTCACGTTGGCGACCGCGCGAAGGACGCCCTTGCCGCCGTATCGGCCCTTGTCCCCGTCACGGAGCTCGACCGCCTCGTGCGCCCCGGTCGACGCCCCGGACGGCACCGCGGCCCGGCCGACAGAGCCGTCCTCGAGGATGACATCGACCTCGACCGTGGGGTTGCCGCGCGAATCGAGGATCTCGCGGGCGTCGACGACATCGATGGCGGTGTTCACGCGGGCGTCTCCGGCTACGACTTCGACTTGACCTTGCTGGTCGCGGCCTTCGGCTTCGCCGCGGCGGTGGGCTTCGCCGCGGCGGCTCGCGGGGCCGGCGCCGCTTTCGCGGGTGCGGCCTTGGCCGGTGCGGCCTTCGCGGCCGAGGTCTTCGCGGCCGGGCGCCGTCTTCGCGGCCGGGGCCGACTTCGCGGCCGGGGCCTTCACGGGCGCGGCTTTCGCGGGCGGCGGCTTTCGCGGTCGGTGCCCCCGTCGCCGCCTTCGCGGCCGCGGCCGTCGCGGGCGTCCTCGTCGGAGCGGCCTTCTTCTTCGGCTCCGGGGCCGGGCGATCGAGCAGCACCGTGACGCCCGGCAGCTCGCGGCCCTCGAGGAACTCGAGCGAGGCGCCGCCGCCGGTCGAGATGTGGGTCATCTTGTCGGCCAGGCCCTGCTGCGTGATGGCGGCCACCGAGTCGCCGCCACCGACGACGACCGTGGCGCCGGCTTCGGCGCGCTCGGCCAGCATCCGCGCGACCGCCTTGGTGCCGTGGGCGAACGACGGGATCTCGAACACGCCCAGCGGGCCGTTCCAGAACACCGTCCGCACGTTGGCCAGCGCCTCGACCATGAGGTCCTGGCTGGCCTGACCGAGGTCGACGATGTGCCAGCTGGCCGGGATCTTCTCGGCCGGCAGGGTCTTGTACTCGGTGCCGCGCGTGACTTCCTTCGCGACGATGACGTCGACCGGCAGGACGATCCGCACGCCCTTGGCCTCGGCCGCGGCCATGATCCGGCGCGCGTCCTCGACGCGATCGGGCTCGGCCAGGCTCTTGCCGACCGCCTTGCCCTGCGCCAGCAGGAACGTGTTCGCCATGCCGCCGCCGAGGATGAGCATGTCGACCTTGTTGAGGAGGTTGTCGATCACGCCGATCTTGTCCGAGACCTTCGCGCCGCCGAGGATCGCGGCGAACGGCCGGACCGGTGCCTCGATGAGCTTCGAGAGCATCGCGAGCTCGCGCTCCATGAGCAGTCCGGCGTAGGCGGGCAGGAACTTGGTGATCCCGACCGTCGAGGCGTGTGCCCGGTGGGCGGTCCCGAACGCGTCGTTGACGTAGAGGTCGGCGTACTGCGAGAGCGCCTCGGCGAAGACCGGGTCGTTCTTCTCCTCCGCGGCATGGAACCGCAGGTTCTCGAGGAGCAGCAGCTCGCCGGGACGCAACCGCTTGACCGCATCCTCGGTCCCGAGCCCCAGCGCGTCGCCGGTGACGGGCACGTTCCGGCGGATCAGCTCGGAGAGGCGCTGGCCGACCGGGCGCAGGCGTAGGCCGTCCTGGACCTTGCCATCCGGGCGACCGAGGTGGCTCGCGAGAACGAGTCGCGCCCCGGCATTGAGGAGCGTCGCGATCGTCGGGATGGCCGCCCGGATCCGCGAGTCGTCAGTGACCTTGCCGTCGGCGAGCGGGACGTTGAAGTCGACCCGGACGAAGACGCGCCGGCCCGAGACATCGACGTCCCGGATCGTCAGCTTGTCCACGGTTCGCGCCACCTGTCCCGATCAGGCCGGGACGGGCAGGCGGGCGGCGACGTGGGCGATCAGGTCGGCGACCCGGCAGCTGTAGCCCCACTCGTTGTCGTACCAGGAGATGACCTTGACCATGTTGCCGCCCAGGACCATGGTCGACTCCGCGTCGATGATCGAGGAGCGCGAGTCGCCCCGGAAGTCGGTCGAGACGAGCGGCTCGTCGGACACGCCCAGGATGCCCTCGAGCGGACCCGCGGCGGCCGCCCGGAACGCGGCGTTGAGCTCCTCGACGCTCGTGTCGCGCTTCACCGTCGCGGTGAAGTCGACGACGCTCACGGTCGGTGTCGGCACGCGCAGGCTGAAGCCGTCGAACTTGCCCTTGAGGTCCGGGATCACGAGAGCCAGGGCCTTGGCCGCCCCGGTCGTGGTCGGGATGATGTTCTGGCCGGCGCTGCGCGCGCGGCGCGGGTCCTTGTGCGCGACGTCGAGGATGCGCTGGTCGTTGGTGTAGCTGTGGATCGTGTTCATCAGCCCCTTCTCGATGCCGACGAGGTCGTGGACGACCTTGGCCGCCGGGGCGAGGCAGTTCGTCGTGCAACTGGCGTTGCTGATGATGTGGTGGGTCGCCGGGTCGTAGCGCTCCTCGTTCACGCCCAGGACGATCGTGATGTCCTCACCCTTGGCCGGGGCGCTGATGATGACCTTCCGGGCGCCCGCGTCGATGTGGGCGCGGGCCTTCGCCGCGTCTGGTGAAGATGCCGGTCGATCTCGAGCACGATCTCGACCCCGAGGTCGCCCCACGGCAGGGCGGCCGGGTCCTTCTCGGCGAGGATCTTGATCTCGCGGCCGTCGATGATGATCGAGCGATCGCCCGCTTCGACGGTGCCGTCGTAGGCGCCATAGGTCGAGTCGTGCTTGAACAGCAGGGCGTTCATCTCGGCATCGACGAGGTCGTTGACCGCGACGACCTCGATGTCCGGGGCGCGCTCGATGAGGGCCTTGAGCGACTGGCGGCCGATCCGGCCGAATCCGTTGATGCCGACACGCGTGGTCATGGTCCAAGCTCCTTGCCTTGCGGATCAGTGGCGGACGCCCGATCTGGGTCCGAACACATTCGGCCTTCAGCGCAGTCGGCGGACGCTTGCCGTCACCGGACCGCGGGAGAACATCGTACGACGTCGGGTGCCCGGACGAACGGTACGAGAGGGTTGCGAACGCGGGCACGACGCCCGTCGGATGGGGCCGGTCGGCCCTTGACGCGACGCGGGCAAGGAAAGACCCCCGCCGGTCTCCGACGGGGGTCTCGGGCTTCGCGTCAGCGAAGGTTCGGTCTCAGCCGCCGATCTTGAAGACCTTGCCGCCGCACACCGGGCACGTGCCCTGGAGCGCGGCCTTGCCGTTCTTCATCGTGATTCGCTGCGGGTTCACGACTTCGACCTTCTTCTTGTCCTTGACGCAATAGGCCTCAGCCATCGGGCTCCTCCTCGGAGATGTCGGAGCGTCACGAGAACCTTCGTCTCGCATCCGCCCTGGGCTCACGGTGTTCGCTGTTTCGCTTGGGTATCCCCTCGATCAGTCCTGCCAGAGTGACGGCCGCCAGCGGTCCGTCCCAGCGTCGTGCTTCTGGCGATCCATCTCGGCCAGGACGAGAAGGCTTTCGAGCCCCGTCTCGACACAGGCCGCCTCGGCTGCATCCTTCGCATCACCGCTGACGAACTCGCCTGTCGTCCGGTTGGCATAGACCGCACAGACGACGCCGGCTCGGCAGCGTGCGAGGGTTGCCAGCACGAGGAGTGCCGACGCCTCCATCTCGAAGTTCATGACGCGCTGGCGCGCCATCTCCTCCGCGAGGTCAGGGTAGCGGATGGGCAGCTGCGGGATCGGGCGCCCTTGCGCACCGAAGAAGCCCGGAGCCGTGGCCGTCACCCCGACGTGGTAGCGGTGGCCCAGCCGGGCTGCCGCCTCGATCAAGGCCGCGACCGCCTCGTAATCGGCGACCGCGGGGTAGCCATCGTGGACGAAGAAGCTCGTGGTCGCCTCGAGGCGGACGGCTCCGGTCGTGATGGCGAGATCGCCGAGCTGCATCTCCGGCTGGAGTGCCCCGCAGGAGCCGACCCGTACGAAGGTCGGACGGGTCGTGATGGCCAGGATCTCCGCCACCACGATCTCGACGTTGTCAGTACCGATGCCAGTGGCCACGACCGAGACGCGCTGACCGCGATATCGGCCGGTGACCGTGGCGAACTCTCGATGTCGGTGCTCCAGTTCGATGGATTCGAATCGCGTCGCGATGCGGGCGGTTCGGTCGGGGTCACCGGGGAGGAGGATGTACTCGGCCAAGTCGCCAGGGCCGAGTCCGATGTGGTATTGCCGTTCACCGTCGGGGATCGCGATCCGGCGATCCGGGGAGCTTTCGACGCGGGTATCCGCGTTCGGCAAGACCTATCCTCTCGCTCAGGTTTGCTGTTCCGCAGGCGCGAAACTCGGCCGAGGATAGTCCCGCGCTCTCACGAGCGTCAAGCAGCGTCCGTCGTGCGTGGATCGTGCGTGGCCGTGCGTGGCCCGACCGGGTCGGCCGGACGGGCCGGCGCAGCGTGCCGATCGGGGCCGTCGCGGGACGCCGTGCCGCCGGCGAAGGCGGCCAGTCGGACGGCCATCCGGGCGGTCAGGAGACGCCGCAGATGGCGTCGTCGGAGGAGGGTCACCGCCACCGAAGCGGCCGTCAGGGCGGCCAGCGTCCCGAGGCCCGCGATGCCCGCGTCAAGACCCGGGATCGAGGTCAAGCCCGCCGAGCGTGTGTCGCCGTGCGCGGCTGCAGCGTCGGTGGGCGCGGCGGAGCCGTTCGCGGCCGTGTCGGGGCTCGATCCAGGGGCGACCGGGTCGCCCGCGAGCACGATTCCCGCAGGATCCGCGACGACGACGGTCCAGCCGCGGTCCGTCGACTCGATGCGGCCGACGACGTTGATCGCGTCACCGGGCTCGATGAGCGGCAACAGGTCCGCCGCCGCGCCTTCGAGCACGACCGGGCCGATCGCGGTGCCGTCGTCGAGCGTGAAGCCGCCGGGCAGCAGATCGCCGACGAGCCCGCCGACGCGGACCGTTCGACCGGCAAGTGAGGCGAGGTCTGCGAGATTCGCATCGGGAGCCGCGGCGATGACGCCCGCCGCCGGCCCGGCCCCGACCGGTGAACTGCCCGGACCCGAGTTTCGGCCCGTGCCACCGGCGCCGGCCGCGGATTTCGTGCCACTCCCCGGGGAGCTGCCCGGATCGACCCGCAGGTCCGCCTTGCTCCGCGGCAGGATCCCGAACCGGCGATCCGTCGCCGACGGGTACGGCCGTCGGACGATGCCGGTCACGGTCGCGAGATGGCCGGTGAGGACCGAGGCGACCGGGATGCCGGCACCGGACTGGCCGACCAGGACGACGCGATCACGACCGACGACGAGCTCCGCGCGCCAGCGGTCGCCGAGCTTCCGCACGGCGTCGATCCGGCCGCGCACGGTCACCAGACGCCATTCGTGCGCCTCCCTGGGTGTCCCGTACAGCAGCACCGGCGCCGGAACGGCGGCCGAACCGAGCCGCTTGACCGCATCCGCGGCGATCCGGGGCGCCCCGTACGACCGGCCGACCTTGCCCTCGACCCGAAGGCGCGTCCCGACGGGTTGCGCGGTCGTATCGGGCAGGCGGACCTCGATCGCCCCGCTCGCATCCTGGACGACGATGAGCCGGCGGGAGGAATTGAGCAGCGTCGCGGGTGCGGTCACGATCCCGACGATCGCCACCTTCTTGTCCATCTGGCCGCGCGCCTTGGCGATCGACACGGTCGGGATCGTCGCGCTCGGCTTCGGGCTCGGCGAATGGGAGGCCGACGGCTTCGGGCTGGCGCTCGATCCAGGTGTCGCACTCGAACGCGGATCCGGATCGGCGATCTTGACGACATCGGCGACGTCGCGGGCCCAGAGGCGGTAGCCATCGAGGGCGCCCGCATGCGTCGCTCGCTGGCCGCCGATGCCGACGATCCGGTACGTCGCCCCGACCTGGAACGCAGCCGTGGTGATGCCACTGGTGGCGTCCGACATCACCTTGACCGGTGCCTCGCCGGCTCGTTCGAGAACGAGACTGAGGTCGCCGCTCGACGCCTTCGTCGGTCGGGTGGCCAGTCGGCCGGTGACGACCAGGAGGCGTCCGTCGGTTTCCTCACCGAGACCGGCGGCGCCGACCGCGACGGGATCGGGCAGGGCCCCGACGACCGTCCGTCGTGAGACCGCCGGCCGCCGGCCGGATCTCGAGTTGGCCGTACGGGGCGGCCAAGGGGCCGGTGACCACGATGACCGTTCCTCTCGATGGCGCGACCGTGCCGGCCGGGAGTCGGACGGCGATCCCGGCGGTCGTATCGCCGATCGTGAGCAGCTGGGGCGTTCCGGTTCGGCCGACCTCGGCGGTCACCACGCCCCGTGCCGACACGACGGTCCCGACCGGCAGCGCCCGGATCGCGGCCACGGACACCGGAGCCGGTGTCGCAGCGGGGGTCGGCGAGGCGCTCGTGCTCGGCGAGGGCGACGCAGACGGGCTCGCGCTCGGGGTCGCCGTGGCCGACGGGGATGGCGTGGGCGTCGGTGACGGGGTCGGGGGCGGCGCCACGATCGTGAAGTCGCCCGCGGCCGTCGCGTACACGCGGTAGCCCTCGACGCCCGTGCCGGAGCTGTCCCGCTGGCCGAGCGGCCCGCGGACGATCACGTGGTCGCCGGAGTGCGGCGCGAGGCCACCGAGCGCATCGGGCCCGATGACGCCCTTGACCGGCCCGGTGCCGTCGTCGACCGTCAGGCCAAGGCCGTCGCTCAGTTCGCCGGGAGCGCCGTCGACGATCCCGTCGATGGTGACGAGCGACCCTTCGATCGGCTCGCCGGCCGCGCCCGTCGCGATCTCGAGGGCCGCCGGCAGCGCCGTGACGCCAGCCGTCTCGATGGCCGCCTCGTCGACGCGGATCACCCGCTGGGCGAACCGCGAGTCGAGCGTCCCGGCCAGCCGAACGATCGTGCCGGCGGGCAGCGGCGACACGACGGTCGCGTCGAGATACAGGCCGATGCCGCCCGTCTCGTCCTGGACGAACGCGCTGCGCCCGCTCTCGAGCGCACCCAGGGCCGTCGTCAGGGTGCCCTCGATCGTCACGTCGACGTCGTCGGGCAGAGCCCGGGCGGCCGCGATCGAGATCGCGGCAGGAGTCGGTGTCGGCGTCGGGGCAAGCGTCGGCGTCGGCGGCGTCGGGGTCGGCGCCGGAGTCGTGGTCGGGTCGCCGCCGTCGGCGTCGCCGTCGCCGACGGGACCGGGCTCGGCGGGAGGCTGGCCGTCGGCGTCGGCGCGACCGTCGGGAGCGGTGTCGGTGACACCGTCGGCACGGCCGTCGGACCCGGCGTGGAACCCGGGCCCGGGACGGGAGCCGAAGCCAGTCCCTGCGGCGACGGCGTGCCCTGCACGAACAAGTCCGTCGCGTTGTCGTTCGTGTCCCAGCCATTCCCGGCGGCACCGCCGGGAGCCCGCTCGAGGCTCGAGCCGGCGGGCGGGGCCACGGCCGCCGTCCCCTCGACGAACGCGTTCGTCGCGTCGCCCCACCCCAGGGCGTCGATCGCGGTCCCGCCCACGACCCGCAATGCCAGCGCCCCGCCGGTCGCCGCGAACCCGCCCGTGTAGGTCAGGTCCGCGATCGACGCATAGGAGCCCGCGGCATTCGCGATCAGGACGCGACGGCCCGGCTCGAGCATCGTCGATGCCGCCCAGGTCGCCTTGCGCGTCACGGTCGAGCCGGACGAGGTCGCGTACACGACCTCGAGGCCGGCGAGGTCGACGGCGCCGGCGCCCTGGTTCGCGATCTCGACGAACTCGTCGGACGCCGAGGCGCCGCCGGTCTGGGCCTCGCTCACCACGAGCGTGGACGGCGGCCATGCGACGGCGGCGGCCGACACCGGACCGACCGCGGCCGAACCAGGCCAGCAGGCAAGCGCGATGACGATGGCGACGATGAACCCGAGGCGTCCCGACCGGGCGCGATCCATGACGAACCTCCCGGCGGGACTCGGGCGGCATGCATGGCGGGGCGACCGTTGTACCAAGCGACGGTTCACCCGGACTCACCACGCGCTTATCCGGGACTCACCAGCCGCTCACCGGTCACGTATCGACTACGATGCGCAACACCCGTCCGACCGTCAGATCACAGGAGAGACCGTGGCTCGCGCCAAGAGGACCGACCGCGCCGAGGCGCGACGTCGCTATCGAGCCGAGATGGCGGACGCCGACGGCACCGCGGAAGGCATCGACGGCGAAGCCCCGTCGGGCGCCGCGCCGGCACGACCCGCGGGCAAGCAGATGTCCAGCCCGCCCGGACGACTCGGGATCGGGGCGGCCTTCCGCCAGTCGATCCACCCGATCGACGTCCGCTCGGACCTCAAGGCGCTGCCGAAGCTCGCGACCGACAAGGCGCTGTACATCCCGGTCGCCATCACGGTGGGCTCGACGGTGCTGGTCCTCGCCACCGGCGCATCGAACTTCGCATCGGCGCTGCTGTACACCTACTTCATCCAGTCCCCCGCGATCGGCGGGGTCTTCCTGGCGGGCTTCCTGGCCCCTCGCGCGAGCTGGCTGCTCGGCGTGATCATCGGGCTCCTCTCGGCCCTGTGCTACACGGTGGTCATCGCCAGCGGCGTCCTCGGCGCCCCGAGTGACGCGGCCGTGCGCGACGTGGTCATCGCCGCGTTCGTCCTGTCCCCGGTCCTGGGCGGCCTGTTCGCCGCAGGGGCGGCCTGGTACCGCCGCTTCCTCCAGCTGTCGAACCCGAACCGCGGCCGCCAGGCGGCAGCGAAGCGCGGCGCCAACAACGCCAAGGGCCGGTCCCGCACCGGTGCCACCAAGACCCGGTAGCGACGGGCGCTCCGGGGGCCGCGCCACCACCCGGTCAGCCGAGCCGACGCATCCCGGCATAGCCGGTCTGGCGGACGCCGTCGGGCCGTTCCGGTCCCCCGGCCGCGGCGGCCACCTCGGGGAGCGGCTGGACGTCGTGGGCGATGACGTTCACCACTGATCCCTCCCGTTGCAGGTCCCCGTCGATGAGCAGCAGCGCGTGCCGCCGCACCACGGACCGCAGCCGTGCCCACGTGTCCGGCCAGAGCGTGACGTTGACCATGCCGGTCTCGTCCTCCACCGCGAGGAAGACCGTGCCCTTCGCGGTCATCGGGTGCTGGCGCGTGACGACCAGCCCGCCCACGCGGACCGGCCCCGGCCGGCGTTCCGAGAGCGCGGCGTTGGTGACGGCGCCCAGCCGGTCGAGGGCTCCCCGGAACAGCCCGGTGACCTGTCGCCTGGCGTCCATCCCGATCACCGCGTAGGCGTCGCCGATCCGTTCCGACTCGGTCAGCGGCGGGAGCACGGGCGCTTCGGTCGCGGGCAATCGCAGGTCCAGTGGGCGCCCTGCCGCGGCCCCGCGCTTGCCGGCTGCCCGGCCCAGCCCGCGCAGCGTCTGGCCGTCGACGCGGCCGCGAGACGCGCCGGCCACCTCGCGGAGCTGCCACAGCAGTTCCCGCCGCGGCCGCCCCAGCGAGTCCAGCCCCCCGGTCCGGATGAGCCGCTCGATGGTCTCCTCGGGCAGGCCGGTCCGCTCCACGACATCGGCCAGCGACCGATACGGCCCGCGCGCGAGCTCCGCGTCCAGGAGCGCCTCGTGCTGCTCGCCGATCCCCTTGACCAGGTGCAGGCCCAGGCGGACGCCCCAGCCGGCCGTGAGCTCGGGCGTCCAGCGGTCGCGCACGGCGTCGGTCGGGATGACGCAGGCCGGCGACAGGACCGGCTCCGGGCGAGCATCGATCCCCGCGCCGTCCGGGAGCGGCTCGCCGGGTCGCCCCACCCACTCGGTCGTGGTCTTGTACGAGGAGGCGTTGACGTCCACCGGCAGCACCGACACGCCGTGGCGCTTCGCGTCGTTGACGAGGACCTCGACCGGGTAGAACCCCATCGGCTGGGCGTTGATGAGCCCGACCAGGAACTGGGCGGGATAGAAGAGCTTCAGGAAGGCCGATTCGTAGGCCGTCCGGGCGAACGCCGCCGCATGCGACTTGGCGAACCCGAAGCTCGCGAACGCGGCGACCTGGCGGAACAGCTCCTCGGCGGTCGCCTCCTCCATCCCGGGCTGCTGCATCGCGCCATCGACGAACTGGCGATGGAGCTTCTCCATCTCGCTGCTCGAGCGCCACGTGCCCATCGCCCGCCGGAAGCCGTCCGAGCCGGCCGGGCTGAAGCCCGCGACATCGATGGCGACGCGCATGACCTGCTCCTGGTACAGGATCACCCCCATCGAATCCTTCAGGATCGGTTCGAGCGCTGGATGGAGGTAGGTCACCGGCTCCAGACCCTGCTTCCGGCGCAGGAACGGGTGGACGGCATTGCCCTGGATGGGGCCCGGCCGGATGATCGCCACCTCCACGACCAGGTCGTCGAGGTCCTGCGGCCGGGACTTCGGGAGCGTCTGCATCTGGGCCCGGCTCTCGACCTGGAAGACCCCGACGGTGTCCGCCGCCTGGAGCATCTCGAACACCTCCGGGACGTTCTCGGGGAGGCGGTCCATGTCGAGGCAGACCGCGCAGTCGTGCTCGATGAGCTGGAGCGTCTCGTCCATCGCGGCCAGCATCCCGAGACCCAGCAGGTCCAGCTTGATGAGCTTGAGCGTCTCGACGTCGCGCTTGTCGAACTGGACGACGACGCGATCCTTCATCGTGGCGCGCTCGATCGGGGCGATGTCGATGAGCGGCGCGGCCGTCACGAGCATGCCGCCCGAATGGATGCTGAGGTGGCGGGGGAAGCCGTCGATCCGGGCACAGAACTCCAGCCAGCGCTCCCAGTCGCTCATGTCGACCGTCGAGCCGCCGCGGGCCTGGGGCGGCGGCTCCGGCTCGATCCGGGCGACCGACGATCGCGACGCGGGTGGGTCCCAGCGGCTGGGTCGCCCCAGGCGATCCGCGGCCCGTGGCGGCGGCTCGAGCTGGCCACTCTCGGGATCGACCCGGCGACCATCGATGAGCGGGGGCGCGACGAGCCGGTCCGCATCCGCCTTGTAGCCGGTCCCCTTCCCCGCCCGCAGCCAGGCCACGCTCGCCGGCGTGTCCCCGGGGCCGCCTTCGTCATCGGTCGGTCCGCCGCGCGGACGGCGCGGGCCGGCGTTGCCGCCTCCGCCTGCTCGCTCACGCGCGTCGGAGCGCGCTGCTCACATGCTCGGCGGCGCCTGGCCGGCACCGCCCTGCTCGGCGGTCTGGTGTCGCCCTCCCGGAGCCAGGCGAAGGGTCGCGGAGCGTTCGGGTCCTCCGGCTTCGGTGGCTGGCGCCAGGGCGGCACCTTCCCGACGAGCGGTATCCGCGTGTTCAGCTGGCCCATCCCGTCGACCAGGCCGAGCGCCTCGGCGGCCTCGGCCGCGCGTGCCTCGGCGGGGAGTCCCTCGCCCGTCCGTCGGAAGAACTCGGCGAACCCGCCGTCGGCCTCGAGGTCGCGGCGGACCATCACGCTGTCGTACGTCTCGAGCGCCTTCGCCACGCGATCGACGAGCGGCCGCGGGAACCCCAGCGCATAGCCCACCTCCCGGACCGCCGATCGCGCCCGGTACGTGACGAGGTTGCAGACCATGCCCGTGTGGTCCGGCCCGTAGCGGTCGTAGACGTACTGGATGACCTCCTCCCGCCGCGCCGAGCTGAAGTCGATGTCGACGTCGGGATAGGTCGTCCGGCCCTCGTTGATGAACCGCTCGAACAGCAGGTTGTGGCTGATCGGCTCGACCCGGCTGATCCCGAGGGTGTAGGCGACGATCGAGCTCACCGCGCTGCCGCGACCCTGGGCCGGGATCTTCTGCTCGCGGGCGAACCGCATGAGGTCCCAGCAGATCAGGAAGAACTCGGCGAGCCCGGCCCGCTCGATCACATCGAGCTCGTGGGCGAGCCGCTTGACGACGGCCGAGGTGAGCGGGTGATAGCGCTTCCGGGCGCCGGCGTGGCACAGCCCGACGAGGTACGAGAACGGTGTCTCCCCGTCCGGCACCGGGAAGCCCGGGAAGCGGTACTGCTCGAAGCCGAGATCGACCGAGCACGACGCCGCGAGCTCGACCGAGGTCGCGATCCCCTCCGCCCAGGCGTGCGCCGTCCGCGCCCTCCCCGACGCCCGGCGGCATGGCCGCCATCTCCGCGCCGGGCTTCAGGAACGACTCGCCATCGGGGCGGCGCAGGTCGCCCAGCGTCTCGAGCGTCCGGCCGTGCCGGATCGCGGTCAGGACATCGGCCAGCTCGCGATCCTCGGGCCGGGCGTAGTGGACGTCGTTGGTCACGACGACCGGCAGGCCGAGGTCGTCCGCGAGCGCCACCGACTCGGCCACGAGCCAGTCGTCGTCGGCGAGCAGGTGGTGCGAGAGCTCGATGAAGAAGCCGCTGGTCGAGGCCGCCTCCCCGCGCCCGAAGAGCGCCGCGTACCGCTCCGCGACGGCGCGCGCGCCCGACCGGTCGCCCACCCGCAGGCGGCGCGCGAGCTCCCCGTCGCGGCAGCCGGAGAGCGCGACGAGGCCCTCGGTGTGCTCGGCCAGCAGCGCCTGGCTGAACCGCGGCACCGCCTTCGTGCCGGCCATGTTCGCTCGAGAGATGAGCCGGCACAGGCTCCGCCACCCGACCGCGGACCGGGCGAGCAGCACGAGATGCGGGCCGCGGCCGCGCTCGCCGATGCCTCGCAGATCCTCCTTGACCGGCTCGCGATGACCGGGCAACCGCTGACGCTCGGGCCGCGGCCGCGTGGGGACGCCCTCGACGACGGGATCGGCGAGGAGCGATGCGGCATCCTCCGGCCGGCGGGTCCGTCGCCGGGCCCGGCGCGGCGCCACCACGATGGCGCCCGGATCCGCCACGGCCGGGTCCAGCAGCTCGATCTCCAGCCCGATGACCGGATGCAGGCCGACGGCCTCGGCCGCCCCGACGAAGCGGACCGCCCCGTACAACCCGGCATGGTCGGTGACGGCCAGCCCGGTCAGCCCCAGCTCGACGGCCCGCTCGACCAGGTCGTCCGCGGGCGAGGCCCCATCGAGGAACGAGAAGTTGGTGTGGCTGTGGAGTTCGGCGTAGGGAGTGGGTGCCACGAGTCGCTCCGGTCGCATGGCCGGCTGCTTGGGGGCTGGTCAGTATAGAACATGTGTTCTAGTCTGGAGCGACGTCCCGGCGACGACAGGGACGAAGGTCGGGTGGACATTCGAGGCCGCAGGGCGTTTCCTTGGCGCATGCGACCTGCCCGACCGCCCGTCCGTCGGCTCGTCCCGATCTGGCTCGGGGCCGTGCTCGCGGTCGGCCTGCTCCCCTCGGCCACGCTGCTCGGCGGCGTCCCCCCGGCCCGTGCCGCCACCGAGATCCGACCCCGCATCACCGGCATCCAGCCGCTGAGCCACGAGGTCTACGGCTACCTGCCGTACTGGCGTCTCGACGCCGGCACGGTCGATCGGATCAACTACAACCTCGTCTCGACCATCGCGTTCTTCGGTCTCGGCATCAAGTCGAGCGGGGCCATCGATCGCGACTGGGTCGGCTACAAGGAATACGTCGGCGACGCGGCCGCGGCCGTCACCAACGCCGCTCATGACAAGGGCGTCCGGGTCGTGCCCACCTTCCAGCTGTTCGACTCGAAGGCCGGCTACCCGAAGATGACCAAGTTCCTGACGAACCCAGCGGCCCAGGACCGGTTCATCGCCGAGGCGCTCGACCTGATGGCCGAACGCAAGGCCGACGGCGCCGGCCTCGACTTCGAAGGGGTTCCCGCGCTGAACCCGCTGGGCAAGTACTACGTGCCGTTCGTCGCCAAGTTCCGCGACGCGATGAAGGCCCGGTTCCCGGACTCGACCCTGGTCAACGCGACCTCGGCCGGGGCGAGCGAGCGGATCATCAAGGGGCTCGTGCCGCTGGTCGACTACCAGATGGTGATGACCTACAACTACCGCTCCTCGGGCTCGAGCGTCACCGGCGCGATCGCGCCGCTCGACAACGCCACGCGCAACGTGAAGATCCACATGGCCCGGATCCTGCAGTGGGCCCCGGCCGATCACGTGCTCCTGGGCGTGCCGTACTACGGCTACAACTGGCCGGTCACGAGCAAGGTCCCCCATGCGACCGTCCAGTCGAACAAGAAGAAGTACGGCGCGGTCAAGAGCGTCACGTACACGAGCGCGCGCGACTTCCTGGCAGCCCACCCGAAGGTGAAACGGCACTACGACGCGCTCGAGGGCAGCGCCTACTACACCTACTGGTCGAAGACGTACAAGACGTACCGCCAGGTCTACTTCGAGGACGAGCACAGCCTCGCGGCCAAGTACGACTACGTCCTGACCAGCGGCCTCGGCGGGATCGGCATCTGGACGCTCGACAACGATCGCGGGCTACGCCGCGCTCTCGAACGTCCTGCGCGACAAGTTCTACGCGCCGATCCACGCGGTGAAGGTGAGTGGCAAGGTCGGGACGATCACGCGCTCGAATGGCGTGGTGTCCGCCAACGTGCGCGTCTAGGCCCGGGTGACCGGGACCGTGCCGGAGCGCGGCTCGTGGAAATGGACCATCCGCGACACGACCGGCAAGCTCGTCCGCTCGGGGGCGTACAAGAAGCAGACGCTCTATCCGGGTCGGCTCGTGAAGCACACCGTCCGTCTCCGGCTCGGTCTCGCGAGCGCCTTGCCGGCGGGCATGTACACGCTCCGCGTGCGGTTCATCCAGTCGAAGAAGACCTGGCGTTCGCCCGTGATCGAGTTCCGTCAGCGGTACTGAGCGCACCCCGGACGAAATCGCTCAGGATCATTCCGCGAAACCTCGCAACATCTTGCGGGCCTCCGGCGTCTCACGGCCATGCACACGCCCATCCGACCGATCGCGAATGACGCTCTCCGGAGCGCGTTGCTGGTCGCCTTGGCGATGGCGCTGATCCTGGTCCTGCTGCCGGCGGTCCTTTCCGTGCAGGCGTCCAGCACCTAGATCACCACAGAACGTCTCGGTGCCTGGGGGCCTCGGGACGATCCGGCGGCGATCGACCGCGATGGTCGAGAGCCGACCTGTCGGGGAGCCGGTGAGCGACTCGCCCGACCTACAGGACCCCGTCGCTTGGGGGCGACGGGGTCCTGTCACGCTTGGGGGCAGTGACCAGACCTCCCAAGCGTCGGGGTCCTGCCACGTCAAGTGCGGCAGTGTCACCCCGAACGCGGCCTACTCGGACGGTACCGGACGTCACATGTCGGGTTGGCGTGCGGACCCTGCTCGACTCGGCCTCAGTTGAGGCCGGAGATGGCGCCGAGCGCCGGGTACGGTGGACCGGCCCGCAAAGCGGCGAGGAGCTCCACGGCTGCCTGCCTTCCGCTCGGGAACTGGTCTTCAGGATCCAGCCGCCAGGCTGCGACCATCGCAAGGACGAGGACGCGGCAATCGTCGAGCAGTGCCTGATCGATGCCGGCGTAGCACTCGCTGACCTCCTTCGGGACATGGGCGAGGTCGAATTCGACCGGACCGCGACACGAAGTCTCGAGGTCAATGAACAGCGGGCCGTATTTGGTGTTGAGGACGTTCCCTGGGTGTGGCTCGCCGTGCAGCAGCTGCTCCGCGGCGCCCCGCCCGGCGATCGCGCGCATCACGCGACTGAACGTGCTCACGAGAAGGTCACGGTCCGCCTGGCCGAGCTCCGGAGTCCGGTCGCGGTTTCCAACGAGTCGCTGAGCTTCCTTGACGCGATCCGTGAAATGCGGCGTGGTGACATCCACGTGCTGCATACCGACGTGAAGCCGCGAGAGCGCGTCAGCGTAATCGGCTGGTGAGAGCTCGCGAGCCGGTTGGGGCTCGTAGTAGGTCCAGAGCGTGATCGCGAAGCCGTCGCGCGCGTAGACGCGCGGCGCCATTCGAGGATCGAGAAGCGCCACGGGACTGTCCGTTGCAGCCAGCCGTGTTGCGACTTCGACTTCGAGCTCTGCGGCCTCGTGCGTTGCGAGAGCCACACGCGCAAGAACGTCGGATGGCAGCAGGCGCAACGCGAGCCTGTTCGAGACGTGAAGAACGATCGCCTCGTCGACCCTCAGGCCGCGGACCCGCAGTCTCGCGGTATCTCGATCGCGTCGCGTTCGGCTCCGGCGTCCTGGGAGTCGTGTCGGGCTCGTGGCGATCCAGACGCGAGCCGTGGCGACCCGGCCAGCGCGTCGTTCGCGGCGGCACCGGCGGTCGTGGCGCGCCGGTCGTGACGGTACGCCGGTCGATCGCGGTCCTGCGTCGCACCGCAGTCGCTCGCAGGCGTCCTGATCGGCGATCTCGATCGATACGCGACGGGCGACGTGGTCGCCGAGGCGATCAGCGCGCGCCGGCGACTTCGCTCGGCCGCAGCGTCATCGCTGCAGCGACTGCCGAGCCATGGGCTTCATCGTCGGCGTCGTGCTGATCGTCCGTGGCAGGACTGTGCACGTCGATCCGGTAGCTGCCGCCGGTTCACTGCCATTCCTCATCGGACAGGCAACCCTCGGTCCCCGGATCGTTGCCGCACTGGCCATCTTCTCCCGGCCGAGAGGGACCCGGCCGATGGTGGCCATTCGTGGTTCTCGGTCTCGTCCTCGGGGCGTCAGCACTCGGGATCGGGCTCACGGGCTCCCGGACGCTGCGTGCGATGAAGGGAGTGGACGACACGACGGCGAAGGTACTCACGGCCCGACAGATCTCGATGGGCCTGCCGTTTCAACTCGGTGGCATCGCCGCAACAGCGATCGCGATCCTGTTGATCGTGATGGCCTAGGTCCAGGCCGAGCGACGTCTGGTTGTCACGTCATTTCTGGGGCTGGTTCTGTTGCTCCGGCTCGAAGGGTGGGGTGACGTCCCGAAGAGACGCCTCGCATGCCTCGACATCCTCTCGTGGGCACGAGATCCAGATCGCCCACGGGCCCAGCTCCGTGGCGACGTAGTACTGGAGGTGAACGTCGTCATCTCCGTCTGGGCTGACGGGCGACATCTCCAGGCGCAGCGCTTCGCCGAGCTGGAGGTAGACGCGCCCAAGGGAGACGGATCCGCATCTCCGTCGCGTGCGGATGCATGCCGTAGCGCCATCGGCTCAGCGGCGTTTCAAGCGACTCGGTCACCTCTCCTCCTCTGGTTACCAACTGGCTGCGAGGAGCACCCGCGACGCCCAAAGTGCCGCGGTGATGGGGATCGCTACGAAGCGGATGATAGCCAGCGGGCGTCTGCCCGATCACGACCCTGACGTCGCGCGGGTTCTCAGCCGAGTCGGGCGTAAATCCAGACATGAAACGACTCATCGCGGGGATCGCGATCGCCCTGGTGCTGGCGGCGTGCACCTCACCGTCAACGGGCGCGACGCCGGTGCCGACCGGCGCGGCGGCGCCGGCTTCGGCGGCGCCGCCCTCGCTGGCGCCGGGCTACTAGCCGATCGGTCAGTCGAGCCGCGGCGACGGGAACGCGGCCGGCACAGGCAGATGGAACAGGACCGCGGCGTCGCGCAACCGCTGGTACTCGTCCCGCAGGTGGCGCAATTCGTTCCGGAGCAGGGACGCCTCTCGCGAGCGCGGCCGCACGGTCATCAGGGTGCGTTGGACCTCGCACCAGTCGGCCAGGACGGCGACGGCGAGGCGTTGGTACGGCATGCAGAGCCCCTGCTGTCGGGAGTTCGCCGGCGGGGAACGACGGCGATGGCGCCACTCTGACGGCAGCCGTGCCTCGATTCCATGGTACGAGCGACGCCGATCGACGCAGTACTCTCCGCCGACGGCCGGTGGGCCCAGCGACGCCCCCGGCGCGACCGCGCGACGAGCCGCCTAAGGGGTCAAACGGCGCGTCGACGTGTTGCCGGGGACGCTCGCCGGTGAGTGCCCGCCGCAGTGTCGTCGCCGGAACGAACCGGTGGCTATGGGGCGAACGCCCTATCGCGTCGAAGCGCGCGCCTCCAGGACCTCCGCCAACAGGACGCTCGCAGAGAACGTCATCCCCTCGAACACCGCTTGCGGGACCACGTCGACGGTGGTCTGGCAGACGTCGATCGCCTGGATCCTTCCGGTCGCCTTGACCTTGACGCCGCCCCACTCGACCCACGTGTCATGCCCACGCTTGTGGGCGACGATCCGAGCTCGGCCCAGTCGCAGACGCGTGCCGTCCGCGTAGACCGCGTAGGCGGCTTCATCGCGAAGTTCCTTGAGGAGAAGGGTGGCTCGCTTGGGACTGATGGCCATGCTCATGACCGACACCTTGAAGTGACTCGGTCAACGCACGATTAACGCTCAGGTATCGGACGAGCACCCGGGATCTAGTCGACCTCCTCCGCCCGAGCCCACGATTGCCGTGGTCGATCCCGTGACGCGGGGCCCTGCCACGCCGGCCCTAGACTGGCGCGATGACGTTGTGGTCGCGGCTGCGTGCATTCCTGTCCGGCGGGTCGACCTTCACGCCGCTGGCCTCCCGGCGCGCCAGACGCGAGGCGGCACGTCGTCGCCATCACGAGACGGGCGAGCCGCCGTGGACTCCCGAAGACCAGCACCTCGGGCCGGCTGGCGAGGTATGGGTCGCGGACATCACACCCGGGCTGCCCGGGCACGCTGGATCCGTCCGCACGATCAAGGACGACTAGGTCCGCCCGAGCGTGAACTCCCTGCTTCGACTCGCCCGCCGGTAGGATTCGGCGATGACCCGACTCGCGTTTCGCCTCGCCGGCTCCCTCGCCATCGCACTGGCCGTCGTCGCGTGCGGCTCGTCCGTTCCGTCGGTCTCGCCCGCGGCATCGGGCGGCGCATCGATCAGTCCTGCGCCATCGTCGTCCACCGAGGCGAGCGAGCCGGCACGGACGCCAAGCGCCGAGGCGACGCCGGCCGCGAGTGCCGGGGCCGCGGAGGGCCAGACCGAGACGGAGTGGGGCCGGATCTGGGACACGCCGCCGGGCGGGTTCCCGGTCTTCCCGGAGGCGACCCTGTCCGAGGAGGCCGCGACCGGTCCGGCGACGCGCGGTGTACGTCGTCGAAGGCGCCAAGCCGGCCGCGCTCGCGACGTGGTACCAGGATGCCTTCTCGACGGCGGCCTTCTTCACCGATTCGCTGTCGGGGCCGTTCGAGGACGGCGGCTACATCCTCGAGGCGTCAGGCGACGATCCGGCCTGCCGGGTCTCGATGACGATCGCGCCGCTCGGCGGGACGCGTCGGCTGACTCTCCTCTACGGAGCCGGCTGCCCGCATCCGTAACGCCGCCATAGGCGATAGGTCTGGTGCGCGCCGACAACGACCGCGGATGCGTCGTATGCTGGCGGTGGACCGTCGCGGGGTTCGGTCCGGGTGCCTGGGGGAGGCGACATGCAGACAGCTCGACCGCGAGATATCGGGGCCCTCATCCTCGTCGTGGGCCTGTTCCTCATCCTCTTCGTCGTGACCCTGACGCTGGGGTCGCCCCTGCGCTGACCCCGGCGAGGATCGTCTCGATCCCGGCCTCGTAGGCGTCGTCGAGGTCCCCGCCCAGCCGGAACGCCCCGGCGAGCTCCATGCTGACGAAGCCATGCGCCCAGGCCGCGACCGTGCGCGCCGCCGGGAGCGACGCGTCGGGCCCGACGAGCAGTGCCATCGCCTCGACGAGTGGACGGCCGGTCTCGGCGACGGCCTCCGGATCGGGCTGCTGCTCGGGCGCGACGTGCGCGAACAGCAGCCCGTAGCCGTTCGGGTTCGCGTGGACGAAGGCGCGATAGGCGAGGGCCGCCGCGCGCAGGTCCGCCTGCGGGTCGCCGGTCGCGACGGCCGTCGCAGCGCCCGGGCGAGGTCCGCGGTCACCGCCTCGGCGACCGCCCGGATCAGCGCCGCGCGGTTCGGGACGTGCTTGTACAGCGACGGGCCGCGGACCCCGACGCGGTCGCCGACGGCGGCCATGGTGACGGCGTCGAGGCCGTCCTCCTCGAGGATCGCGCGGGCGGCCGAGACGATGGCGTCGCGTGAGGTTCGGGCTGGGGCTGGGCTCATGTCGGTCGATCATAGCCTATTGACATTAGCCATGAAGGCTATAGAGTGTAGCCATGACGCGGGACGACGGACGATCCCCGGAAGCCGGATCGAGAAGACCGAGATGACCGTACTGTCGACGACGATGACCGAACGCCCGACCGCCGCGACGGAGCCGGTCGACGCGACGCGCTGGATCCGGCCGTGGCTTCGCCTCGAGGGGCGGCGGCCTTCGCGGCCGGCCTCGCCGGCTTCCTCTGGCTGGGCGTGCCGTGGTACGCCTTCGCGCTGCTGCTGCTCGTGCCGGACGTGTCGGCGATCGGCTACCTGCGCGGCCCGCGGGTCGGGGCCATCGTCTACAACGTCGTCCACGACCTGTTCGACGGGTGTCGTCGTCGCGGGCCTCGGCCTGGCGCTCGGATCCGTGCCGGTCGTCGCGGTCGGCGCGATCCTCGTCGCCCACAGCGGCATGGACCGGCTGGCCGGGTACGGCCTGAAGCTGCCGACCTCGTTCCAGGACACGCACCTGGGTCGGATCGGCCGCGACGCTGACCGACGCGCGGCAGGGCCGAGCGCCACGAGCGTCCGGCCTCTTTGTCGTGTCAGTCGTAGAGGCGTTCGAGGTGCCACGTGCCGTCGACCCGGTCGAGGTAGACGAGCGCGAGCCAGCGCGGACCGACGACCTTGACGTAGTCGCGGGCGATCGGCTCGCGCCACCAGGCCTCCTCCACCCGCCAGCGATTGCAGACCTCGACCGGCTCGCGTCGGCCGTTCCAGACGATCGCGACGGGCTGGCCGGTCGCGTCGGTCTCGACCTCGATGCGCCGGGTGCTCGCGCAGCAGGCGGGTCATCGCCGCTCCCCGATCCCCCGGCCGACCCAGCTCCGACCGACCCCGCCACGTCCAGCGCGCCTCGGGGAGCGGCGCCTCGGGGTCGAGCAGCGCGACCCGCCGGACCCGATCCTCCCCGAACGTCAGCGCGAGACGCGCCAGACTGCCAGCCGAGCCGCGCGTCGCGGGCGGCCTGCGGCACGAACAACGGGAGCTGCTGACCGACGGCCGGCTCCGCGCCGGCGAGCTCCAGGTCCAGGCGCGCCACCGCGGCCAGCGGCGGGTCCGTTCCAGCCGGGCGAACAGGAGGCGCTCGATCGCCTCGGCGTCGGCGGTCGGCTCGGGGAAGCGCTGCTCGACGGCCACCTCGGGCGCGCGTCCCGGCCCGGGCGAACGCGAGGTCCAGCTCCAGTCGCAGGTGCGCCCGGGTCGCGGCCAGGCCGCGCGCCAGCAGCTGATCGGTGAGCGCGCCGGCCAGCCGGTGGAGGACGAAGCGGAGCGACTCGAGCTCCTCCGACGGCGGCTCGATCGGGAGGTGCAGGGCCAGCCGCTCCGGGGTCCGGCGCGGGCGGAACGGATCGGTCTCCTCGCCGCGCGCCCGGGCGTGGAGCCGCGCGCCCTCCTCCCCGAACCGGGCGACGAGCGCGGACCGGGCGAGCTCCGCCACCGCGCCGATCCGGCGCAGCCCGAAGCGGGTGAGCCGGGCCCGGACGTCGGGGTCCTGGCTGAGCAGGCCCGACCGATACGGGGCGAGGAACGCCGCCTCGTCACCGGGCGGCACGATGACCGGCCGGCCGTCGCGGGCATGGACCGCGGCGATGGTCGCGGCGAAGCGCGTGCCGGCGATCCCGGCACGGAACGTGGTCCCGGCACTCCCCGGCAGGGTCGCGGCAAGCGCCGCGGTCAGCCGCTCGACGAGGACCGGCTCGGGGCCCCACAACGGCTCGAGGCCATCGACCTGGACCTCGAACAGCCCGAAGGCCGCGTCGGCCGGATCGGTCGTCCCGGCGAGACCCGGGCTGAACGCGGCGAGCGCCTCGAAGGCGGCCTCGGCCGCGGCCCGGTCCGCCTCAGGATCCGGATCGACGAAGACCGCCTCCGGTGCGAGTCGATGGGCGTTCGCCAGCGGGATCCCCCGCCGGACGCCGAGCGCCCGGGCGTCGCGGTTCGCGTCGATGACGGTCCCCGGATCCCACGGCCGGCCGCCCAGCACGAGCGGGCCCGGCGGGAAGGGCTCGGAGGCGCGGGCCGTCGCCAGATCGAGCGGGAGGTGCGGGCGGTAGAGGTGGAGCAGTCGCATCGCGGTGGGTCCGTTCGATGTCGGTGGCGGGGGCCTGGTCGACGGTGGGGATCGCCTCGATGAGGAGGTCGTCCCGGCGGAGGCAGGCGTCGCGTTCGCCGCCGTCCGCGTAGAGGATCCGGAGCGTCGCCCGCCGCCCCGGCGGGCCGTATCGATTGCGTGCGACCAGCGCCTCCGTCCGCTGGCCGACGATGTCGCGCCCGAGCCGGATCCACGACCGTCGCGCGAGCTCGAGGCGCAGGCCGCTCGACTCTGCGACCGCGGTCGCGAGGCCGCCGGAGAGCCCGGGCGCATCGAGGATCAGGAGCAGGGTCTCCGCCCGACGGGCGAGCGCGGCGAGTCGATGCAGGCGGTCGGCGACCTTGGCCGGCTTGTCGGTCTTCGCCAGTCGACCGCCGGGCAGGTCGAGGACGAGCAGGTCGACCGAGCGGCCGGCCAGGAGCGAGCCCGCGATCGAGAGGCCCTCGTCCAGGCTGGCCGGCGTGATGACGACGAGCCACTCCAGCCGGACGCCGCGGGCGACCGCCTCGACCGGGTCGAAGCTGCGCGAGAGGTCCAGCCAGGCCACCACCGAGCCCTGCGCCTGGGCCTCGGCGACGACGCGCAGCGAGAGCGTCGTCCGGCCGCTGGAGCCGTCGCCGCGGATCGCGACGCTGGCCGACTTCGGGAGGCCGCCCGGCCCGAGGATCGCATCGAGCGCGGCGAACCCGGTGTGGATGACCCGGTCGTCGTCGGCGACGTGGGGCTCGGGCTCGTACTGGGGCTCATCGTCCTGGTCCGATGCGACCGCCGGCGCGGACGCCAGGGCCAGGGCCCCCATCACCCGCGGAGCTGCGGCACCCCATCGAGCCCGGAGGCCCGCGACAGCGGCGTCCACATCTCCATTGGCGGTCGACATCGGACCGCTAGATTAGAACATCTGTTCTAGTCAGACAAGCCCCGAATCTGGCCGATTCACCGCCCTACCATGGGTCGATGACCCGTTCGAACTCGGTCGGGCAGCCTCCAGCCCGAGCACGTGCGCCGCGCCTTCGGACGTGCCGCGGCACCGGTGGCGTTGCCGGGCGGTCGGGGCCTGGCCTGGCGTGTCGACGATCTCGTCCTGAAGCCAGCCGACCTCGGGCGGAGCTCGAGTGGCAGGCCGACGTCCTGCCAACGGTCCGCGCCGACGGGTTCCGCCTCGCCCTGCCGCAACGCGCCGCCAACGGTGCGCTCGTGGTGGACGGCTGGGCGGCCTGGTCGTACCTCGCCGGCGAGCACCGACCCGGTCGATGGGCCGAGGTCATCGCCGTCGGCGAGCGTTTCCACCGCGCGATCGCCGGGCTCCCTCGACCGGCGTTCATCGCCGCGCGGACCGACCCGTGGGCGATCGGCGATCGCGTCGCGTGGGGCGAGGCGCCGCTCGAGCCCTACCGGCACATCGATCAGGTCGCCCGACTCGCAGACGTCCTGGAGCCGCTGACCGCGCGAACCAGCTCATCCACGGCGACCTGACCGGCAACATCCTGTTCGACGACGCGCTCGCGCCCGCGGTCATCGATGTCTCGCTGTGCTGGCGCCCGCCCGCATTCGCCAGCGCGATCGTCGTCGCCGATGCGCTCGTCTGGGAGGGCGCGGACGAGACCCTGCTCGCGGCCGTCGCCCACCTCGACCGTTTCGAGCAGTTCCTCGCACGAGCCCTGATCTATCGGATCGTGGCGGCCGTCGAAGGCGGCTTCGAGGCCACTGATGACGAACTCGACGACCGATACCGCCCGGCCGTGGATCTGGCCGTCACCCTCACCGACCGTCACGCTCACCGACACGACCGAGGCTAGCCTCGCTCCCCTACCATGCTGCCGATGCCCGCCGCCCCGACCGAGCCACGACCCGAGCGCCCGATCCTCGTCGTCGACGACGACGCGAAGATCGTCCGCCTGGTGCGGACCTACCTCGAACGCGAGGGGTACGCGGTCGTCACCGCGGCCGACGGGCCGGCCGCGCTCGACGCCATCGAGACCCACCGGCCGGCGCTCGTCGTCCTCGACCTGATGCTCCCCGAGCTGGACGGGCGGGCCGTCATCCGGGCCGTCCGCCGCGACGACGAGGCGGCCGCGACGCCGATCATCATCCTGTCCGCGCGCGGCACGACCATCGACCGCATCGCCGGCCTCGAGGACGGCGCCGACGACTACCTGCCCAAGCCGTTCTCGCCGGCCGAGCTCGTCCTGCGCGTGAAGTCGATCCTGCGGCGGGCGACGCCGACGTCGCACCGCGCCGACCGCGGCAGACGCCAGACCGGCCCGCCCGAAGTCGATCATCCGGCACGGCGACCTGCGTCCTCGACCCCGACCGCCACGAGGTCCGCCGGCGGCCGCCCGATCGACCTGACGCGCGTCGAGTTCCGCCTCCTCGAGACGATCCTCGCCGCCGACGGCCGCGTCCTCTCGCGCGACCAGCTCCTCGACGCGGTCTACGGCGACGACGGCGCCGAGATCCTCGACCGGACGATCGACGTCCACGTCGGCCGGCTGCGCGACAAGCTCGGCGACGACGCCGAGCAGCCGCGCTACGTCGCCACGGTCCGTGGCGTCGGCTACCGGGCCGCGCGCGTCGATCCGGCGCGCCTGATGGGTCGCGGCATCGCGGTCCGGATCGCGCTGGCCGCCCTCGCCTCGGCCGCCGTCGGGCTCGTCATCCTCGCCGTCGGCGTGGCCGTCGTCGGCGCCGACGTCTTCACCGCGCTGATGGTCGAAGCCGGCGACTCGGCCGAGCACGCGCGAGCGATGTACGACCAGTCGGTCACGGTCGTCGTCGTCGCGGCGTTCGTCCTGGCCGCCCTCGCGAGCATCGTGCTCGCCGTCGTCCTGGCCCGGATGCTGGCCCGGCCGCTGGCCGAGGTCGGCGCCGCTGCCCGGCGCGTCGCCGAAGGCGACTACGCCGCGCGCGTCCCGCGCGAGGGCCCGGAGGAGCTGGCGTCGCTCGCCGATTCGTTCAACCAGATGGCCGCCAGCCTCGAGCGCCAGGAGGCGATGCGCCGCGACTTCATCGCCAACGCGGCGCACGAGCTGCGGACGCCGCTGACGAACCTGCAGGGCTACCTCGAGGCCCTGCGCGACGGCGTCATCACCGCCGACCGGGCGACCTACGAGTCGCTCTGCGAGGAGGCCGACCGGCTCGTCCGGCTGTCGCGCTCGCTCGACGCGCTCGCCGAAGGCGACGCGGCGGTCGGCGCGCCCGAGGTCGTCGAGCTCGACCTGTCGGCGGCCGTGCGGATCGGCGGTCGACCTGGCCCAGCCCGCCCTCGAGCGCGCCGGGCTCACGGTCGTGATCGAGCTGCCCGGACCGGCTGCCGGCGCGGGCCAACCCGGACCAGCTCGCCCAGGTGCTCGCCAACCTGCTCTCGAACGCGGCCCGCTACACGCCGGCCGGCGGCACGGTCACGGTCCGTGCGGAGCGACGGCCCGGCGGACCTGCTCGTCTCGGTCATCAACACCGGCGACGGGATCCCGCCCGACGACCTCGAGCGCGTCTTCGAGCGCTTCTACCGCGTCGAGAAGTCGCGCGACCGCGCGCGCGGCGGCGCCGGCATCGGGCTCGCCGATCGTCAAGCAGCTCGTCGAAGCGGCGGGCGGCCGCGTCGGCGCGGAGTCGGGCGACGGCCTGACGCGCGTCTGGTTCAGCCTCCCGGGCTGGACCGTCGGTCCGCCTCAGCCGAGCCGACGGCTCCCCGCCCCGACCGGCCACAGTCTGGCGTCGACCGGCGCAGGCGCCCGGCGGGTCTTGAGCCTCTCCAGGATCTGCGAGGCTGCGCGTGATGCTCGAGCCGACCGCCGGCCCGAGCCGTGCGACCCGCTCGAGCCCGACTGAGCAGGCACGCGAGGCGCGGCGGCCCGCGGCCGCTACGGCAGCCCGATCGCGATCATCCCGACCGCCACGCCGGCCAGCCCGAACCACTGGATCGGCTTGAGGCGCTCGCCGAGGAACGCGACGGCGACCACGATCGTCACCGCCGGCCCGAACGACGCGGCCAGGCCGACCATCCATGTCGGGGCGGATTCGAGGCCGATCGCGAACGCGATGAGCCCGAGGACGTCGAGCACGGCGGCCAGGACGATCGCGCCGACGATCCGGCGCTCCGACCAGGCGGGCCCACCGACCGGGCGCCGGCTCGACCGCTGGCTCCGTGCGCGCGAGCACGACGAGAACGACGATCGAGATCGCCGCGTTGACGCCGCGCGCGAGTGAGTACACCTGGAGCCACTCCATCGTCTCGAGCGCGATGTCGGTGACCATCGTCATCAGCGCGAAGAGGACGAGCGCGACGATCGCGAAGATCACGCCCGGGCCGGCGAACCGGGTCGCACGCCAGCCGCCATCGAAGGCGATGCCGGTCAGGACGACGCCGACGGTCGCGATCGTCGCGCCGGCGGCCTGGAGCGTCGTGAGGCTCTCGCCGCGGAAGACGACCGACAGCACGACCGTGAGGCCGCCGAAGGCCGCGACGACCCCGCTGACCACCGAGATCGGACCGTGCTGCAGCCCGGTGAAGTAGGAGAGGTACGCGCCCGCACCGATGAACCCGAGCAGCGCGGCGATCGCGAACGACGCCCGGTTCGGTCGGCAGATGCGGTGCCGGTGACGAGCGCAGGGCGACGAAGATGACGGCGCTCACGAACTGCATGCCGGCCGTGACCCGCAGGCTGCCGATGACCCGGCTCGCGAGCGCGGTGATGACGTCGAGCGTGCCCCAGGACAAGGCGGCACCGAGACCGGTCAGGAGTCCGAAGGGCATCGGCGCAGCCTACGGGCCGCGTCTCATCGGCCGGACGCGGTTGCGCACGCCGCGCCCGCGCGGGCGTCGCCGCGCCCGGCCGGCCGGCCGGGGGTCGCGTGCTAGACTCTGCCACCGGTTCGGCGCCCTCGTGCGACCGACGCCCCGTGGGGATGTAGCTCAGCTGGAAGAGCACCGCGTTCGCATCGCGGGGGTCAGGGGTTCGAGTCCCCTCATCTCCACCACCCGACGCCCCGTCGATCTGCATCATTCAGCCAGACGGATCGCGACGGACGGATCTTCCTCATCGGGCTGATGGGCAGTGGCAAGTCCACGATCGGCCGTCGCCTGTCCCGCGAGACCGGCTGGCCCTACCTCGACAACGACCAGCTCATCCGCGATCGTGACCGGGCAGGCCGCCCCGGACCTCGAAGCCGCACGGCGGTGTCGACGCCCTCCACGCCGCCGAGACGGTCGCGTTCGAGCGCTCGCTGACCCTCGACCCGCCGGTCATCGTCGGTGTCGCCGCCTGGGTCGTGACCCGGCCGGACCTGCGATCGCAGATGCACGACGCCGGCCGGGTGGTCTGGCTGCGCGCGGAGCCCGAGACGCTCCTCGCCCGTGCCGGGACCGGCCAGGGCCGCCGCGCCGACGCCCTCTCACCCGAGTGGATCGAGAGCGTCGCGGCCGAGCGATCCCCCTGGTTCGCGTCGGTCGCAGACCTCGTCATCGATGTCGACCTGCGCCGTCCACGCGAGGTCGTCGGCGACATCGTCGATCGCCTTGGCCTGCCGTCGAGCCCGACCCACGCGGACGCCCGACCTGACGTGCAGCGCGGGTGAAGCGGGGATACGCCGCAGCTAAGGGCCCCGGTCACGATGCCGGGCATGAAGACGACCAAGGCCCAGCAGTCGACCACGGGCAAGGCGGAGCGGCGGGCGAGACGCGCGGCCAGGGACGCGGCCCGTCGCGGTCGTGGGGAGTGGGAGATCGTGCCGCTCGGCGGACCGGTCGACCCGGTCATCGCGCGGCGGGCGCTCGAGGCGTTCGTCGCCTTCGATCCGAGCGGCCCGTGGCCGGACGTCGCGTCGTCGATCATGCCGCTGCTCAAGCGCGTGCGGCACCCGTTCCCGGCCCAGGCCGCGCCGATCCACCTGCGCGTGCCGCCCGGCGTCTGGACGGGCTTCGGGATCGACGTCGGGCCGATGTGGGCGCACGTCTCGCGCGACCTCCTCACGCGCTGGGGCGTCGACGACGCCACGCTCCTGGGCACCGCGCTCGAGAACCTTCGCCGGCGCGTGGTCGATGAGCCGCCGATCGTCGAGTCGACGACGTGGCGCGGCATGCCGACGACCGTCGTCCAGGCGCAGGGCTGGGGATCGGCGCTGATCCTCGCGCCGGACCGGCTCGGACCCATCCTCGGCGACGAGCCACGCACGCTGCTGACACCGGTCCGGAATGCGCTCGTCAGCCTGCCCGAGGACGGTGGACCTGGACCTCGCGGTCGCGATGTGGGAGGTCTTCGCGGACGGCTCGGCCGACGAGCTCGACATCGAGCCGTTGCGCTGGACCGGCTCGACGGTCATCGCCTACGACGAGGAGCCGTCCTCGCTGCTCGACTGATCGATGGCGCCGTGCAGCTCCAGCGCGTGGTCGCGCAGCCAGTGGCGCCATTGCACGTGGTCGGGACGCCGTTCGGCCACCAGCGCCCAGAAGCCGGGGCCGTGACCGAAGATCCGCAGGTGGGCCAGCTCGTGGATGACGACGGTCTCGAGGGCCTCGGGCGGGGCGAGGATGAGTCGCCACGAGAACGACAGGCGGCCGCCGCGCGACGCGCTCCCCCAGCGCGAGCGTGGGTCGCGGATCGTGACGACCGTCGGGCCGACGTCGAAGCCCTCGGCGTACCGCGCGATGACCCGCTCGATCTCGGTCCTGGCCCGGGTACGGAACCACGCCTCGAGGACGACGGCCGTGGATCGACGATCCGCGGCGGCCCGACGAACGACGATCAGGTCCTCGCCGTCGCCACCGACACGCTCCACGCTCGATCGCCGGATGCGCGGCCGGGCCGCCTCGAAACGCAGTCGATGGAGGTCGCCGCGATAGCGGATCAGGGCGCCGTCCTCCAGGCCGCCCCGCGCCGCGAGCTGCTCGCGCGCGTCGGACTGGCGAGCGAGGTGGCGGCGGAGCCATGGCTCGCGCTCTGCGAGGAACGCGGTGACGTGGCGTTCCGGGTCGGTCCATCCCCGCCGGCCGGCGGACGGGACCGTCACGACGACACCCCGCTCCGGATGGATGACCACGCGCAGCGTGCGCGCCCGCGGCGACCGACGGAGCGTGTACGGGACGGGCCCTCCCGGCAGGCGCGCGATCGCGGGCTCCTCGGTGGCCCCGGGTGTCGAGCGGGTCACGCGCCCCGACGCAGGAGACGCCCGGGCCGTTGCCCGGTCTCCTGACCCGCGAGGACCGCCGGCTGGCCGTTGACGATCACGTGCTCGATGCCGATCGGGTGGCGGGCAGGCTCGAGGTAGGTGGCCTCGTCGGCGACCGTGGCCGGATCGAACACGACCAGGTCCGCGAACGCGCCCTCCCGGACGGTCCCGCGGTCGCGCAACCGGAGGCGTGCGGCCGGCACGGACGTGAGCTTCGCGACCGCCGTCTCGAGTGTCAGCGTGCCCCGCTCGCGCACGTACGTGCCGAGGACCCGGGCGGTCGAGCCGTAGGTGCGCGGATGCGGCCGTCCCGCGTCGAGGATCGGATGACCGGGCCGGCGGCCCTCGGCGTCGGTGCAGACCGCGATCCAGGGCACGGCCATGATCGTCTCGACGTCGGCCTCGGACATGCAGTCGATGACCACCGACACGTCGAGCCGGTCGTCCATCAGGGCGTCGAACGCGAGATTGGCCGGTTCGGCGCCCAGGGCCTCGCCGAGCTCCGCGAGCGAGCGGCCCGCCCAGTCCGGATGGCTCGCCGCGTGCGAGATCCGGATCCCGGACCAGCCCGGGTCGGACGCCACGTTCTCCCAGCCGGAACTCCCCCGGGCGATCTCGTCGCGCACCCGGAAGCGGACCTCCTGGTCGCCCAGCGCCGCCACGCATTCCTCGACCCCGAGGCCCAGCAGCGCGGGCGGCAGCACGATGGCCAGGGTCGTCGCGGCGGCCGTGTACGGGTACTGGTCGGCGGCGACGTCCACGCCGTCCTCGCGGGCCGCCTCGAGGACGCCGACCGCCTCGTCGGCGCGGCCCGAGACCGAGCGCGACCCGCACTTGAGGTGCGAGACCTGGAGGCGGCCGCCCTCGCCCGAGGCGCGCACGGCCGTCAGCGCCTCGTCGAGCGCCTCGAACAGACCGGCAGCCTCGTTGCGGATGTGGGTCGCGTAGAGGGCGTCGGCCCGTGTCGCGGCGCTCACCAGGGCGGCCATCTCGTGCGGCCCGGCGTGGACGCCCGGCGCGTAGATGAGCCCCGACGACAGGCCGATGGCGCCGGCCTCGATCGCCGCCTCGACCTCCCCGACCATCACCCGCAGTTCGTCGGGCGTCGGGGCGCGAGCCTCGGCCCCGATGACCGATCCCGCGGACCGTCCCGTGGCCGACGAGAAACGCGACGTTCGGACCGAGCGGCTCGCGCTCGACCTCGTCGAGGTACTCGGCGAACGACTGCCACCGCGCGGTCAGGCCGTTCGGTCGGAGCGAGAGCGCGACCAGTTCCCGGCCGATCGCGGTGATCGGCGCGAGCGTGTCGCCGCAGTTCCCCGAAAGCTGGGTCGTGAAACCCTGGCGCACGTGGCTGATCAGCGCCCCGTCGACGAAGAGCGAGCCGTCGGAGTGGCCGTGCGGGTCGATGAAGCCGGGCGCGACCACCTTGCCGGTGACGTCCAGCTCGAGGCCGACCTCACCGTCCGCCACCACGCCCAGGTCGCCGACGGCGACGACCCGATCGCCGCGGACGCCGACGTCGGCACGCACCCCCGGGGCGCCGGTCCCATCGATGACGCTCCCGCCGCGCAGGAGCAGGTCGAATCCTGTCACGAAGGCCATGGTGCCACGTCTGGCCGCCGCGGCCGGGGGCGACGCGACACTGATACACTCCGCGTTCCGTGGGGCCATAGCTCAGCTGGAAGAGCGTCTGCATGGCATGCAGAAGGTCCGGGGTTCGAGTCCCCGTGGCTCCACCAAGCCACCAGGGTCCACACCGCGCATGACACCCGATCGGCCGTCACCGCCCGCCTCCGGGCTGGAGCGCCTCATCGACGAGGCCCGCGCCGACCTGGCCCGCCGGTCGTCCGTCCCGCCCGAGACCATCGAGGTCGTCGAGGCCGCCGGCGTCGTCTGGCCGAACTCCGCGATGGGCTGCCCGCAACCGGGCATGGCCTACCTGCAGGTGCCATCGGACGGGGCGAAGATCGTCCTCGAGGCCGACGGCCGGCGGTACGACTACCACTACGGCGGCCGGCGCGGCCTCTTCCTGTGCGAGGCGGCGAAACGCCGCTGACGGCCGACGCGCCACTGACGGCCGACGCGCCGGGACACAGAGAAGAGGGCGGGCCCCCGATGGGAGCCCGCCCTCTCGTTTCGCTACGGACGCTGGGTCAGCGGTTGTCGACGTTGACGAACGTGCGACCCATCAACCCGGTAGGTCCGGTGTGCGACACCGCTCCGAGATACCAGTCGGCGGTCAGGCCCGTCTCCAGGCCGGTCCAGCCGACGACGACAGTGCCGGACGCACCGGTCACGGCCGAAGCCGGGGCCGAGTTGATCGTCAGGCTGCCGCCGGTCGCGTTCGGCACGATCCAGGACCACATGGAGTAGTCCGAGTCCGTTCCGATGGTCTGCCAGCCGTGGACGAAGACCTTCCACGCGCCGTCGGCTGGGTCGTCGATGTCGATGTGCTCGTCGGTGCCGCCAGCGGTGCTGGTCGCGGCGAGCGCGCCATCGGGACCGTAGACGTAGACGTCAAGGTCCGCGTTGGGCTCGGTCGCTTCCGGCGGCATAGCCACCCGGAAGTGAGCTGCATCGGTGAGGGTGAACGTGTGGACGTTGGCGCCGCCTGCGACGACGTCAGTCGGGTCGAAGTCCTGATTGGGATCCTGCTTGACGTTGGCCTGGGTCACGGTCGACTTGATGAGGCCGTGGGCCCCAGCCGTGTACGAGCCGGTGTACCCGAACTTCACGGGGAAGCTCGCGGTGCCGGAGGCGCCGGTCCCGGAGACGGCCGCGGGGGCGTGGAACAGCGCCGCCTTGACCGCGATCGGGCTGCGGACCGAATAGCCCTCGCCCTTCCAGGTCAGGGAGCCGGTGCGCCACTCGTCGACCGGGCCGTTCTTGTTCGTCACCGTCACGGTGAACGTGGCGGTTTCGCCGCCCCGGAGCCTGAGCTTCGAGGGCGTGACCTTGACCTTGTATCCGGGAGGTGCGTCGACATGGGCCCTGTAGGTCACCTTGTGGGTGCCCGCTGGTCACAGCCGTCACCGTTCGGGTGATGGTCTCGTTGCCGACGACCGACGAGATGCCGATCGAGGGCAGGTTGAGATCGACGGGCCTGGTCGGAACGCCGACGCTCGCGAGGAAGTCGCAGTCGTCGGAGCTGACAAGGCCCCACTCCATCCCGCACAGGAAGCCGACGTAGTCGAAGAGGCCGGCGTCATAGACGAGACCGGGCTTGTTGAGGGAGCCCTTGAGGCTCCACCGGCCGCCCGGATCGACCTGGCCGGCGCCCATGGCGAACGGACCCGCGCGGTGGACGCGGTCGTTGTCCTTGACGTTCGTGTTGGCCGTGGTCATGAGGGCCGACTTGGCCTCGGCCGCGGACCACTCGGGATGCGCCTGCTTGATCAGGGCGTAGATGCCGGCCACGTGCGGGCTCGACATCGACGTCCCGGCGATGGCCTGGAACAGCTCACCGGCCACCTCGCCCTCGTCGGTGAACGGGGACGCTCCGGCGAGGATCTGCAGACCCGGCGCGGTCACGTCGGGCTTGAGGATGTCAGGCGCCACGGCGTTCGGGCCCCGCGACGAGAAGATCGTCATGCTCGGGGCCGGGCGCCATTTCGTGACCCTGGGCTTGTTGCTGTTGGTCTTCGAGTCGAGCTTGGCGCGCGGGTGTGCGGCCTTGGCGATGTACGACTTGATCTTCAGGCCCGGCTTGTTGTCGACGTGGACCGACGGGACCCAATGGTTGTCGGTGAACAGGTTGTCGACGTTGTCGGCGTTGTACAGGATCATGCCGACGCCGCCGGCCTCGAACACGGCGAGGGACTTCTCCACGCGCCCGACGACGCCGCGCTTGCACAGCACGATCTTGCCGGTCACGACCGTCGCATCGAGAGCGCCCGGTGTGCACAGCTCGTCACCGGCCGCGGCCGCGTCGGCCAATGGGGTCCAGCCGAGGTCCTGGCGTCAGGGAGGCACCCTCGTACCGCCGGCCGTTGCCGAGGGTGATGAAGCCCTCGAAGAACCGGCTCTGGGTGTTCGCCCCGACGGTCGTCACCCACGGCATCGTCGCCGGGTTGCCGACCGTCTCCGGGCCCGGGCCGTCGTTGCCGGCCGAGGTGGCCACGAAGACGCCCGCGTCGGCGGCGAAGAGGAACGAGAGGTCGTCGGCGCCGGGCAGGCCCGGGCCGCTCCCGATGGAATAGTTGATGACGTCGACGCCGTCGGCGACGGCCTGGTCGATCGCGGCGGCGAGGTCGGAGGTGAACCCACCGAGGTTGCCGAGACCCTTGTAGGCCACGATCCGGGCGCGCGGGGCGATGCCGGTGATCTTGGCGATGGGGTCGCCGTGGATGACTGGCCTGAACGTTCTTGTTGCCGGCGGCCGTCGAGGCGGTATGCGTCCCGTGGCCGTTGTCGTCACGTGCCGAGTCGAACTCATCGGGGTCGGCCCCGATGAAGAACCGGTACGTCTCGAGCATCTGCCGAGCGCCCAGCAGCTTGTTGTTGCAGGTGAAGGGCACGTCGTTCGCGTTGTGCGCGGTGTTGCCGAACTCGCACGGCACCGCGGGGATCGGGGACGGCCCGTAGGAGCCGTTGTCGGCGAACGAGGGGTGCTCCGGCCAGATGCCGGTGTCGATGACGCCGACCACGACGTTCTCGCCGGTGAAGCCACTGGCGTAGGCGCCGCCCCGTGCGGTGAGCCCCAGGAACTTGCCGCTGCTGTCGGTCGCTGGCTGCCGCATCTGGTCTTCGAAGACGTGCAGGACGCCCTTTTGCGTCCTGATCGCGTCGACCTGCTTCGGCGTCAGAACGGCGGAGTAGCCGTTGAGCGAGACCGTGTAGTCGTGCAGCTTGGCCGCCGTCCCCACGCCGGCCGTCTTGAGCGACTTGTTGTGTTCGGCTGTCAGGAACTTCTCGTACTTCCTGGCCGGGGCGGTGTTGACGGCGACTCTCTTGCCCTCGGGGGCCTTGGTTCGCGCGTACCCGGTGAGTCCGCCTTCATACGTCGCGATCGGGGCCCCCGCGAGGACCACGATGTACGACTTCCTTCCGTCCTTCGCCAGGACCGGGGCGGCGGCCGTGGCCGCCAGCGACAGGGTCAGTAGGGCGAGGAACAGGCCCCGAATGAACGTCTTCCTCTGCATTCGTTCTCCTCCCAGACGAATCGTTGAGTCCGTTCGATGGCAGATGGACCGCTGGACGTACTCGACACCTCCGAGATCGATGCGGTGGAGCGCGGCCGCACCGCCTGTGGCGCGCGCCAGGAGCAGGATCGCCCAGAGCTGGGGCATAGGGGCGGATGTGGGCGTATCCTCGTGTGCGCATCATGGCCGGTCCGTATCACCGCCGCAATCCGGATGAGCCGCGACCCATGTGGCGTGGTGACGACTGGCAACGCATTTCCGCGAGGGGACCATGGCAACTGAGCGTCGAATCAGCCGCGGCCAGACCCGCCGGCGCGCCACGGCGGGACTGCTCCTTGCCGGCACGCTGCTGGTCGCAGCGTGTTCAGCGGCCGGCTCCAGCCCGTCGGCTGCCACCCCGTCGGCGTCGCCGAGCATCTCGCTGATCACGCCCGGTCCCAGCAAGCCGTTGGCGCCGGACGCCGCGGACACGTACACCGGTGTCCTCTCCTCGGATGCGATCGAGGGCGGCTGCGCGTTCCTCCAGGCGGCCGACGGCCGCAAGCTCGAGGTCCTCTATCCCGAGGGCTGGACCCTCCAGAAGTCGCCGCTCGAGCTCCTCGCACCCGACGGCTCGGTCCACAGCCGGGCCGGCGACACCGTGTCGGTCAAGGGCAGCGAGGCGACGGACATGGCGTCGATCTGCCAGATCGGCCCGATCATCCAGGCGACCGAGGTCCTCCCCCGCTAGAGACCGGCGCCACCCGACCCGCCAACGGCTCCCCCGTTATCTGGCACGATTGGCCCGTGACCACCGACGCCCGAACCCGGATCGAACGCTACGACCCGACCTCGATCGAGCCGCGCTGGCAGGCGCGCTGGGCCGAGCTCGGGATGGACGAGACGGACCTGCGCGACGACTCGCGGCCCAAGTGGTACCAGCTGACGATGTACCCGTACCCGTCGGGTGACCTGCACATCGGCCACTGGTACATCGTGACGCCGACCGACGCGCTCGCGCGATTCCGTCGGATGCACGGCTACAACGTGTTCTTCCCGATCGGGTTCGACGCGTTCGGGCTGCCGGCCGAGAACGCGGCCATCAAGAGCGGCGGACACCCGTTCACCTGGACGATGCAGAACATCGAGACGATGCGTCGCCAGTTCCAGACGATGGGCGCGATGTTCGCCTGGGAGACCCAGGTCGTCACCGCCGACCCCGCCTACTACAAGTGGAACCAGTGGCTGTTCCTGCGACTCCTCGAGGCCGGCATGGCGTATCGGGCGATGTCGCCGGTCGACTGGTGCCCCAACGACGGCACGCTCGCGCGCGAGCAGGTCGAGGGACCCGACCGCCGCTGCTGGCGCTGCGGCGCGCTCGTCGAGAAGCGCGACCTCGAGCAGTGGTTCCTGCGGACGACCGCCTACGCGGACGAGCTGCTCAAGTTCGACGGCATCGACTGGCCGGCACCGATCCGGATCCAGCAGACGAACTGGATCGGCCGCTCCGAGGGCGCCGAGATCGACTTCGCGACGGCGGCGGACGACCACCAGCCTGGCGGCGACGTCATCCGTGTCTTCACGACCCGGCCGGACACGCTGTTCGGCGCCACGTTCATGGTCCTGGCCCCGGAGCACCCGCTCGTCGAGCGGTTGACCCACCCGGACAGGCAGGCCGAGGTCGAGGCGTACGTCACGCAGGCCCGCCGGCGGACCGAGATCGAGCGCCTGTCGACCGACCGCGAGAAGACCGGCGTCGCCCTGGGCGCCGATGCGGTCAACCCGGTCAACGGCGAGCGGATCCCGATCTTCATCGCGGACTACGTGCTGTCCGGCTACGGCACGGGCGCGATCATGGCCGTGCCCGCCCACGACGAGCGCGACTTCCTGTTCGCGCAGAAGTTCGGGCTGCCGATCCGGCGCGTCGTCGCCGCGCCGGGCGTGGACGCCACGGCGCCGGTCGAGGCGGCCTTCGTCGCGCACACCGAGGGCGAGGTGCTCGTCAACAGCGGCCGCTTCGACGGCCAGTCGGCCGACGAGGGCGGGGCGGCCATCGTCGCCTGGCTGGCCGAGACCGGCCGCGCGGAGCCGAAGGTCACGTATCGATTGCGCGACTGGCTCGTCAGCCGCCAGCGCTACTGGGGCACGCCGATCCCTGTCATCTACTGCGAGGTCGACGGCATCGTCCCGGTGCCCGACGACCAGCTGCCGGTCCTGCTGCCGGAGACCGTCGACTACCACGGCAGCGGCGACAACCCGCTCAACCACGACGCCGCGTTCGTCAACGTCACGTGCCCCGTGTGCGGCCGGCCGGCGCGCCGCGAGACCGACACGATGGACACGTTCGTCGACTCGTCGTGGTACTGGTTCCGCTACCTCTCGCCCCACAAGAGCGACGGGCCGGTGGACGCGGAGATGGTGAAGCGCTGGACCCCGGTCAACGAGTACACCGGTGGCGCCGAGCACGCGGTCATGCACCTGCTGTACAGCCGCTTCTTCACGAAGGCGATGGCCGACCTCGGCCTGATCACCGAGCGGGAGCCGTTCCTCAAGCTGTTCAACCAGGGCCAGATCCTGGGCGCCGACGGCGAGCGGATGTCGAAGTCGCGCGGCAACGTCCAGGACCCGGACGACCTCGTCCGGCGGTACGGCGCCGACACCGTCCGCCTGTTCCTGATGTTCATGGGCCCGTGGGACCAGGGTGGGCCGTGGAGCCCGAGCGGGATCGGCGGCGTCCATCGGTTCCTGAACCGCGTCTGGACGCTCGTGCTGGATGCGAAGGGTCGCGAGGCCGGCAATCCGGACTCAGGCGTCCTGGCCGCCGGCGAGACCGAGGCGACGGCCAAGGCCACGCTCCGCAGCGCCGTCCACAAGACGCTGCGCGACGTCTCCGCGGACTACGAGTCGTTCCACTTCAACACGATGCTCGCGAAGCTGATGGAGCTCTCGAACACCCTGTTCCGCTATCGCGGCACGCCGATCGCCGGCTCCGCGGAGTGGGACGAGGCGATCCGGCTGCTGCTGCTGATGCTGGCGCCGGCGGCGCCGCACATCACCGAGGAGCTGTGGAGCCGTCGGCTGACGGCCGCGGGCGAGCCCTGGTCATCGATCCACGCGCAGGCCTGGCCCGAGGTCGACGTGTCCGCGACCGCGGAGGCGACCCGCGAGGTGCCGGTCCAGGTCAACGGCAAGCTGCGCGACCTCGTGACCGTGCCGATCGACACGGCCAAGGAGGACCTCGAGGCGCTCGTCCTGGCGCGCCCGAAGATCGTCGCCGCCCTGGCCGGCCGGACCCCCGAGCGGGTCATCCACGCCGGCGGCAAGCTCATCAACATCGTCGTCCGCGACTGATCGCGGTCGAGCGCGATGGGCGACGAGCAGGTGGCACCTGCGACGAAGGGTGTGACGGTGCAGTTGCTTGCCACCGTCGACCTTGGGCCGGAGATCGAGGGCATGGAAGGGCGCCAGCTTCGCATGCGGATGGTGACCATCGAGCCCGGAGGCGTCTTCGGCCCGATCCACGACCACATCGGCAGACCGGGCACCGTGTACATCCTGCAGGGAACGATCACCGACCATCGAGACGGCGTCACCACGGAGTACGGGCCGGGACTGGGCTGGCCCGAGGATCGGAACACGACCCACTGGCTCGAGAACAGGGGAACGACCCCGGCGGTGGAGATCTCGGTCGATATCGTCAGGCAAGAGTGAATCGCGCCCAGACGCCTTGGAGTCGGTCCATGTACAAGATCGCTCGCCGAGTCGGGATAGCCTTCGGCTCGTTCGTGATCGCGTGGTTCGCGGTCACCTGGCTGGCCGAATGGCTCTTCGGCTCCGCCAACTTCCTCGTCTGGGTGATCGCCGCTGTCGTCGGTGTTGGTGTCTACCTCGATATCCTGCGGCGAGATCGGCGCGTCGGCTAGCGCCGTTCGGATCCATTGGAGGAGACGTGCCCGAAGTCAGGATCGGAGCCCTTTGCTGGAACCAGTACACGGACTGGCCGAGCCTTCTCGAGGCCGGCATCCGCGCCGACCGGCTCGGCTACTCGACCGCTTTGGACCTGGGACCACCTCTATCCGATCGTCGGCAGCCACGAGGGGCCGATCTTCGAGGGCTGGCTGACGCTGGCCGCCTGGGCGCAGGCCACCGAGCAGGTCCGGATCGGCCTGATGGTCGGGGCGAACACGTTCCGCGAGCCGTCGCTCACCGCGAAGATGGCGACGACCCTCGACCACATCTCGAACGGCCGGGCCATCCTCGGCATCGGCGGCGCCTGGTTCGAGACCGAGCACATCGCCTACGGCCTCGAGTTCGGGAGCGGGTTCCCGGAGCGGCTGCGCTGGCTCGGCGAGGCCCTCCCGATCATGCGCGGCATGCTCCACGGCGAGCGCCCGACCGCGGCCGGGCCGCGCTACTCGGCGAAGGCCGTCCGCAACGACCCGCCGCCGATCCAGGAGCGGCTGCCGCTGCTCGTCGGCGGTGGCGGCGAGCGGGTCACGCTCAAGCTGGTCGCGAAGTACGCGCGACGCGAACAACGTCGGCGGCGGGCTCGCGACCGTGAAGCGCAAGGAAGCGCTCCTGCTCGAGCACTGCGAGACCGTCGGGCGCGACCCGGCCGAGATCGAGCGGACGAGCGGGATCGGCGCCGTGATCATCCGCGACTCGCGCGAGGAGGCCGTCCGCGTCCAGAAGGCGATCTTCGAGCGCAACGGCCACGCCGACCTGTGGACGGACCAGCCGGTCGGCACGCCGGAGGACGTCGCGGAGCGACTGCTCCCCTACCTCGACATCGGCTACCGCCACCTCATCGCGGGCTTCCCGTCGCCGCACGACGAGGAGTCGATGACCCGCTTCGCGACCGAGGTCCGGCCGGTCCTGGAACGCGCCGGGTAGCCGGCCTCAGATCCTGAGCGACATCTTGGCGCGGTGGCGCGCCGCCTTGGCCCGGTTGCCACAGGTCGCCATGTCGCACCAGCGGCGTCGGGCCGTGCGCGAGGTGTCGTAGAAGATCCACTGGCACGTGTCGTTGTCGCAGACGCGGAACCGGTCCGGATGGCCGCTGGTCAGCTCGGTGACCATCGCCTCTGACAGTCGCGCGAGTGCGTCGTCGATCGGGTCGCCGACATGGCGATGGTCGACGCTGACGCCGTCGGGCGACGGGGCGAGCTCGATGACCTGGCGGGCGTGCAGCGCCTGATTGACGGTCGCGAGCGCGTCCTTGCGCGCCGCACGGTGCTCGACGACCGAGTCGGCGACCTCGCGGAGCGCCGCCCGGACGGTCCTGACCCGCTCGAGATCGCGCGCCGAGACGCGCGGGTGGGACGCAGCCTCGCGGCGTGCCTTGTCGGCGCCTTCGTGATGGATGAGGCCGCGTTCGGCGAACCAGGAGAGGACGCCATCGATGTCGGGGAGCTTCTCCCTGGGGAAACCATCGTCGTGGTCGAGGGTGTTCAGGAAGTCGAAGGTGGTCTCCACGCTGACGTCGTGGGCGTGGCCCGTTTCAGTGGGGTGCAGGGCGGTCTTGGTTGGCATCGTGTAACCACTTTAGACCACTTGACAGGTTACGCGCAAGGGTCTACATTACGAGTAACCGATAAAGAACTCTTAAACGGTTATCGGCGTAGCAAGAAGGAGGCCCGAAATGGAGCCCATCGTCATCATCGTCGGCCTCATCGCAGCGTTTGCGATGTTCGATCTCGCGGCCATCGGCCGGGGCGTCGATTCCCGCGACAGCATCCCGGACGACCACCGCCGCTAAGGCGACTCGTCGCGCCGCAACCGTTCCACGCACCAGGAGTCCAAACCTCATGCATCCCATCACGTTTCTCGCCCTCGATCTCGCGGCGGAACGGGCCCGTGAGGTCGAGTTCCACCGGCGGGTCATGCTCGCCCAGAGCGACCGTCCGGTCCGGCCGTCGTGGCCGCGCCGAGGCCTCGCGAGCGCCTTCGCGATCGTGAGCCGCGGGTCCGCCGCAGCAGCTCGTCGCCTCGACTCGTACGTCGGCGACGACCTCGGCCGGACGCTCGCCTCGACCAAGTAACCCGCGCTCGATGCGGGACAAACGCCCACCAACCGACGGTGGATGAGACTCACAGTCTCGTCCACCGTTTTTCTTTGCCCGGAACTCGGGCGAACGGCGTCAGGGCACGGGCGACGGCTCAACCGATCGTGAGACTGACCTCGTCCATCGAACCCTTGAACCAGTCGCCGCCCTCGGCCTGCGCGCCGACGCTGACGGGCTGGTCGTTCGAGATCGTGCCGATGGTCCGGGTCGTCTGCCAGACCCGGCCATCGACGGTCAGCCGCACCGTCGTCGCGTGCTTCTCGCACGTGATCGTGTGCCAGGCGCCGTCGGCCAGGTTCGGCCCGGTCGTCTTCTGCCAGTCGCGTGACGAGCCGCGCAGGTAGCAACGAGCGACACTGGCGCCGTCCTTCTTCACGATCTCGACCTTCCAGTCGCCGCCTGGCGTCGATTGGCGACCCTTTCGGATCAGGTCGTAGTCGTCGGCCGGGGCGCTCGTGAAGGCCACGTGCACCGAGATCACCAGGTCGCTTGAGCCCGGGTCGAGCCCGCTGGCATCCGGCACGATGACGCGCGACGAGGTGCCGTTGAACCCGTAGCCCTTGGTCCCGCCGATCCCGGCGACGCCCTTCTGGATGTGCTCGTGCCGGCCGTTGAACCCATGGCCCGAGCTGTCGGTCATCGTCGAGCCTGATGTCTCGTCCATGTGCCACACGGCGGCCGGCGATGCGGCCAGGGCGCTCCCGGCAGATGCGAGCAGCAACAGCGCAGACGAGACGACGGCAGACAGTCGGAGACGCGACATCGGAGCACCTCTGGGGAGGTCGGTGATGATCGCCGTCACCCTACTCCGGTGCCGTGACTGCTGCGTTGCAGGCGACGGCCGCGCGGCCCGTATCCTGTCCGACGATGGCCACCCGCCCGGAGCCAAGCACCGCCGACCCGCTTGAGCGCGCTTCCGCGACCGAGATCGCCGACGCCGTGAGCGCCTGGCTCGACGCGCTGGAGCCGGCGCAGCGCGCCCGGGCGACCTTCCCGTTCGAGACCGACGAGCGATTCGCGTGGGCCTACACGCCGGGCGACCGGAACGGCCTGCCGATCGCCGCGATGTCCGTTGGCCAACGCGAGGCCGCGACCGCCACTCTCGATGCCGCGCTCAGCATCCGAGGAGCCCGAGAGGTCCGGGCGATCATGGCCCTCGAGGAGGTCCTCGGCCAGGTCGAACGCGATGCCGGCTGGCTCGATGCGCCGCGGCGGGATCCGGAGCTGTACTGGTTCTCGGTCTTCGGCGACCCCGGCGGCCCCGAGCCCTGGGCCCTGCGCATCAACGGACACCACGTCGCGATCGTGCTGACGATGGCGGGCGGCGAGGTCATCTCGGCCGCTCCCTCGTTCCTCGGCGCGAACCCGGCCACGATCCCTGGGGGACCGCGGGCCGGCGAGCGGACCATCGACGGCGAGGAGACGCTGGCCCGGGCGCTGCTCGCGAGCCTGTCAGCCGAGCAGCGGGCGATCGCCGTGGTCGATCCCGTCGCGCCGCCCGACATCCGAAGCGGGAACGGCCGTCGGGCGGAGCTGCGGGGTGTGCCGGACGGCATCCCGTACGAACGGCTCGAAACCGCTCAACGCGAGGGCCTCGAGCGGCTCATCCGCCACTACCTCGAGCGGGCGCGACCCGACATCGCCGAAGGCCGAATGGGCGCGCATTCGTCGCGCCGGTCTGCCGCCCGTCACGTTCGCGTGGGCCGGGTCCGGACATGCCGGGCCGCGGCCACTACTACGCGATCCACGGGCCGGCCTTCCTCATCGAGTACGACAACACGCAGAACGGCGGGAACCACATCCACTCGGTCTGGCGCGACCTGACGAACGACTGGGGCGAGGACCGTCTGGCGGCGCACTACCGGGCAGCACACCAGACCGCGGACGGCGCGACCGATCCCCGCGAGACCTAGGCGGGCGTCTTCTCGGTCGCGCCTTCGCCGTCGTCGGCGTCCGCGGCGGCCTCGTCGATCTCCTCGAGGTGCAGCTTCGTCATCGCGTCCTGCATCTGCTGGACCCAGCCGCCGTGTTCGGCCTGCATCACCCGCTCCGAGCGCTCCACGAGCCGGTCGAAGTTCCGCCGGAGCACCTGCTGATCGGGCGGAAGGGCCGTCCACCAGGCCCGGATGCCCTCGAGGGTCGTCGCCGCCTGGTTGTAGAGCATGATCGAGGCTTCCAGCTGCATCGCCTCGAGGTAGGTGGTCAGGGCCCCGACGACGGCCACGGTCACCGCGACCCACAGCTGGAACCCGGCGGCCGCGAGGACCGTCCCCAGGCCGCCGAACCCGAGCATCACCCAACGCAGGCCCAGCACCAGGCGCTCACGTTCACGCACGGTCTTCCGGTAGTACTTGACCTGGTCGTCGATCCGGAAGCGGATGTACTCGGCCGCTCCGAGCGGGCGCGTCCAGTCATCCCTGTCGCGGTCCATCGTGGCCACGGGATCGTCTTCCGGACGGCCGGTGTCGATCGCCGAGAGGTTGACGTCTGTGAGCATCAGGGCGTTCATCGTCGACCCGACGGCCGCGGCCAGCTTCACCTCGCGCGACGTCCGGCGGGTCTCGTCGGGCGCGTACAGCCCCGTGCGGGCGCGGTATCGATAGGTCTCATGCTTGATGGCCTCCGCCGCCCCGCGCAACAGGACCCAGCGGCCGCCGGGTCGCAGGCGGGCGGCGCCCGCGACGAGCACGCCGACCGCGATCGGGATCAGCACGATGCCGAACTGGAGGACCTGGTCGGCGGGCGAGCCCTTGAACGACGCCTCTCCGTTCCGGAGCTGGGCCTGGAGGACGATGAGGATCGTCGCGAGAAGTCCCAGCGCGAGGATCGCCCGCTGGTACCACGCGAACGCGCGCTGCTGCTCTCGCGCGGTGCGCGACAGGATCCGGTATTGGCGCGTGGCCGTCCGGAGCGTCTCGTCCGGCTCGAGTCGTCGGACGAGTATGCGTTCGAGCAGGGCGGGCTCCGCTTCGGCTGCGACGACGGTGAGTTCGATATCTCCCAGGATCGTGGTCAGCTCGGGATCGGCCTTGTTCGACGGGCTCTTCGAGTCGCGCGCCGCCGCGGCGGCCGCCAGGTCATCGGCGACCCCGCCGCTGCCGGAAAGAGCGATGACAGGGATGCCACGGCGGACGGCCGTCGCGACCTCGCGTAGCGTCCCTGGACCGCCGCCCGCGACGATCGCGACCGTCCGGGAGGGGTCCGCGATCGCCTCGACCACCTCGAACAGGAGCGGCGTCTCGCCGCCCCACGCATCGCTGTCCGCGAGGACGAAATGGGTGTGGTGCGGCTCTAGAGCGGTGGCCCCGGACATGCCGGACCGGGTGTCGTCCTTCCAGGTCACGCGCCCGGCGGGCGCCACGCCGAGCACGGTCACCTGGACGTGCGCGGCGGCGATGGCTCCGCCCACGATCGCCATGATGCCCGCGTCCGTGCCGCCGTCGACGACCACCGGTCCCACGGTCTCCACCGCGGGGACGACGCCGGCGTCGACCAGCGTCCGAATGCTCGGCTCCGCGGCCTTCGACAGCCCGTCGGCGCCGCCGATCACCAGCAGGACCGGGCGTGGGCCGGCGATCCCGAGCGCCGCGGTCATCGAGGCGACCGGCGTCCGGGCGCGCGCCTGGACCATCAGCGCCCGGTTGCCGCCCTCGAGGTTGATCTGGGTCGCCTGATCGTCGCGGGGATCGTCGGTCATGCCCGCTCATGGTGCACCGCAGCGGTCAGGTGATTTCAGCCCCAGACTACCGAAGAACTCAAGCTGCTCGAGGGGACCGAGGGTGCGGCCACCGAGGATGTCGCAGGCGGCCTTGACCCACGCCTCGGGTCGCATGTCCCAGCGTCGCACGCCCTCGAGATCGTCGGAGATGAAGAGCTGCCGGTCCCCGGTCCCGAAGGCGAGCACCGGCTCCCGGCCGACCGGGATCGGGTCGCCGACACGATCGCCGGTGTCCAGGTTCCAGAGGATGACGTGCTCGTCCTCGCCGGACGATGCGAGCCAGTGGCCGTCCGGGCTGATGGACAGCGTGTTGACCCGATCCGTGTGGCCGCTGAGGAACCAATGGGGGGTCAGGCTGCCATCGGAGCCGATGGTCCACGTGATGACCTGCCGATCGTCGCCGCCGCTGACGAGGGTCTTGCCGTCAGGGCTCACCTCGAGGGTGTTGACCTCGATGCCGTGCTTCTCCGACTGCGCCACCTCTCGCGCCGGCCCGTTCGTATCGACGACGTGGATCGTCCCGTCGTTGCGCACCCGCGAAGAGCCAGTTCCCGCGGCTGGCCAGCGACAGGATCGGGCTGGCGAGCGGCACGGCCGTCGAGGCCCCTGACGGTTCGACGACGGTGACCGCACCGGCGTGGTCGGCGATCGCGAGGCCGCCCGAGTCGAGCATGGCGATCGCCGCGACCGGACCCGCCACCGTGGCCGACCGTCGCGAGGCCGTCGACGGGGCCCGCCGTGCGCAGGACCTCGCCCGTCGAGAGGCCGATGGCCCAACCGTTGGCGCCCGGGGCGATCGCCGTCACCGGCATCGGTCGCGCGGTGGCCGAGGACCGCACCGGTCACCCCGTCGAGCTGCCACACGCCCTCAGGCCCTCCGGCGATGAGGGGCCCGGACGGGAGGACACGAAGCCGATCGATCCTCGCGTCGGCGAACACACGGCCACCGAGTGGCGGCGTCCCGACGAGGTCCCACGTGACGATGCGGCCGCTCTCATCGACGGTGACGGCGCCAGTCGGTGTGGCGGCGATGTCCAGGGCGTGGGCGTCCGTGTGCACTGTCGTCGAACGGGTTGTCCTCCGGCAGGGAGGTGGCCGACGCACCGACCGTGAACTTGTCGTCGAACCCGACGACGCGAAGGTCCCCATACATGGACCCCACGATCCAGGCGTTCAGGTCGGTGGAGAAGCGGAGCTTGCCGCCATCGACGTCACTGGCAAAGACCGGGAACTGGCGCGGAGGCGAACCCGGCACCGACGCATCCCAGACGAAGAGGTCGCCGGAATCGGACGTCGCACCAAGACGGTCGCCGTCGCCGAACGCGATCGCCCGCACCGTGCTCGTGTCGTCGGTGGACCACGTGTCGAGCGTGTCGCTCACTGGATCCCAGATGGCGGCGCCGCGCTCCGTGCCGATGGCGATGCGCCCATCGGCGATGTCGATGTCCCCGACCACGTCCTCCAGTCGATCGAGCGACGGTCCGCGGCAGTCCGACGTCGAGACGACCTGCACCACGCGGCGCTCGGGCGTGTCAACCACCGCGACGACGAAGTCGTTCGCCGGAGAGACAGCGATCGTCTGGATGTCACCGGGCACGAGGCACGACAGGCGTGGGGCCTCCTCCGGCCACGAACCGATGTTGATCTGGTAGGGCTGGTTCTCGATCTGATAGGCGATCGCGACCGTGGACCCGTCACGAGAGATACCCGCGACGTTGGGAGGGCCCAGGATCGAGGCCAACCGTCTGTTGGCCCCCACGTCCCAGAGCTGGACCACGTTCGAGAAGGAGACGACGGCTCGCGACCCGTCCGCGCTGAGCGCCGCCGAGTCGGGGTGTCCTCCCTGCGGACCCCCGAAGTGGCGCGGACCCGGACCCTGCGACAGGCCGACGAGGGGCATCGCCTGGAACCGCGGGTCGGCACTCTTGGCACGGGCCTCGAGCGCCAGCAGGAGCCCGAGATCGAGCCGCGTCCCGAAGTTGGCCCGCGCGTCCGCGGCGAGACGCGAGGCCTCGGCATCGTTGCGTGCCTGGACCGCCTGGAACGCCACGAATCCGACCGCCAGGACCACGACTGCCAGGCCGGCCACAGCGAGCCTCGCGATCCTGCCGCGCCGTCGTTGACTCTTCGCTTGGTCGATGTAGGCCCTGATCTCCGGCGTCACCTCGTCGGCGTTGTCGCGCGACCACTCCAGGGCCAGATCCAGCCGTCCTCCCGTCAGCGACACCTGCCCTCGTTTCGAGCCGGCCCACTCCTCCGCGTCGTGACGCAGCCAGGTCCGGATCCGAAGGGCATCGAGCCGGGCGTCGATGGCCGCCTTGAGCGCCGTCCAGGCCCGGAAGACCGCCTCGTGGACCGCCATCAGGATCTCCTGCGCCGCGGGAGGCTGACCAGTGCCGGCGTGCCGCCGGCGCGTCCGCCGGTACCGGGATCGCCCGGCGATCGCGCGTCACGAGCCGGTAGTCCTCGAGGATCCCGAAGATCGCCGCGACGTCGGCGGGCAGCCCGTCCGCGACGAGTTGGGTCCGGACTGGCTGCCGCGATTCGTCGATGGCCACGAGCCGGAGGTACGAATCCACGACGTCCGCCTCGAAGCGTCCGACCTTGGCCTTGACGTCGTCCACCGCGGCCTGCGCCCGGCGCTCGATGACGCGGCTCACCGGCCCGACGGCCGCGTACTCGGTCGGCGTGATGACCGCCGGATTCGTCCGGGAGTGGTTCTTGGTCAGCTCCTGGAGCAGTGCCGCGAGGAGCGGCAGGGCCTCGCCCTGGACGGTGTCGTCGAGGATCTGCTCGACGAGCGTGTCCGGTTCGATGCGGATCCCGGCGAGCTGGGCCGGTCCCAGGATCACCTCGCGCAGTGCGGCCCGGTCGAGCGGGCGGATCTGCACCGGATCGCCCGGTGTCAGCGCCCCGATCTCCGCATCGAGCATCCACGGGTCGAGCGACGCGCTGCGCAGGACGACGATGACCGCCAGCCGGTCGCGGTCGATCGCCTCGAGCCGCTTGACGAGCTCGACTGCCCGAGCCCGGTTCGCGGGCAGGACGAGGTCCTCGGCCTGGTCGATGACGAGGACGACCCGGCCGTCGTCGGTGGTCGCCGCCAGGCGTTCGATCGCGAGCGCGAACGCCGCCGGGTCCTTGATCAGGTCTTCGGCGTTGCTCTTGGGATCGGCTCGCTCGAGCTCAAGGGCGACGGACCGCAGGGCATCGTCGCCGGGATCGACGACCGGCAGGACCGTGTTCCGCGGCCGCCGCTTGAGCTCCGGCACGACGCCGGCCCGGATCAGCGACGACTTGCCGCTCCCCGAGGGGCCGACGACCAGGACCGGTGCGGGCTTCGGTCGCTCGAGGCGGTCGATGACCAGCTCGATGTCGTCGTCGCGCCCGAACAGGACGGCCGCGTACTTCTCGGTCAGTCGCTCCAGGCCTGGGTACGGGGAGACGTTCGGGTCCCAGCTCGCGCTGTCGCGCGGCCCGAGCCCGACCCGTCCCAGGTCCGCCACGAGCTTGTCGACGAGTTCCTCGACGTCGCGGATCGGACCGATCGACTGGGTCGCCGCCAGAACGGGATGGACGGGCTCCTTCCGCGTGCTGATCTGGACGACGTGCTTGCGTCGGGCCATCGCGACCGCCAGCTCCGTGTGGCACCAGCGCGATTCGAGCGACGCCGGCGTCGCGAGGAAGACGACGATCCGGAAACGCTCCAGGTTGAGGAACAGCTCCTCCGCCCACTTGGTGCCGGCCGGGATCCCCTCGTCGCGGTCCTTGTCACGGAAGACGTCGTATCCGCGTTCCTCGAGCAGCTCCTGGATGCGGGTCGCGAGCTTGACGTCCTTCGACGAGTAGCTCAGGAAGACCGAACTCATCTGGCCGGCATGTCCCGGTCAGGGCACGACGTGGATGACGAAGTCGTCCTTGAACTTGCCGCCCTGGTAGTCCGGCGGCGCCGCCTGCGCGGTCATGCGGCAATCGTACGGGACGCCGGTGGCCTGCAACTTGACGTGGCCCATGTAGAGCTTCGTGCCGGCCGGGCCCGGGTCCGGCGTGGTCGGGAGCGCCTCGCACTCGAAGTCCTCGCTCGAGACGAAGATCCCGAACGCGTCGCCGGAGTTCTCGCGGACCTTGAAGTCCACGACGTCGCCGTCGCTCGAGAGGTCGACGTTGATGAGCTCCTGGGCGTTCACGTCGAAGGCGGCGAGACCGATCTTGATCTTGCGCGAGACGGACTTCGGCGCGTCGTAGTTCTCCGTTGCGGTGCCCGAGACCTTGACGACACACGTTGCCGGGATCTGGGGGAAGTTCGTGGCGGTCGGCACTGGGTCGAAGACCAGCGCGCCGCTGGCATCGACCTTGCAGAACTCGTCGTTGTTGCCGCCGGCCGCGCCGTGATCGACGACGATGTCGAGCGGGATCTTCGGGATCGAGGTCACCTTCAGCGGGTACTTGAACGGCCTGGCGAACCTCGTCGAGGCGTCGCTGAACTTGATGACCGGATGGGCCTTGGCTGACGTCGAAGACCTGCGACGCGGTCGCCAGCGGATCGGTCTCCGGCGCGTCGGCGATGATCGTGCACGAACCGAGCGCGTCCGCCTTGGCCTTGCCCGTGGTCGCGTCGATGCTGCAGCTGCCCTCGGCGCTGTAGGTGATGTCACTGCCGTCGGTCGCCTCGGCCTTGACGACGAACGTGGCGCCCCACGTGGCCTCGGGGATCGGCGTCACGAACGACACGGAGACCGCTCCTCCGGACGGCGGAGCTGACGAGGGCGACTCCGACTCGATCGCGGAGCCGGAAGGCGACGGCGATCCGCTCGCGACGCTCGGCTGCCCGGACGGCGTGCCCGAAGAGCAGCCCCACATCCCGACGCTCAGCGCCGCGACCAGCGGGACGGCGACGAGGGTTCGCGCAGCATGTCTGGTCATCGAAGGCTTGACCTCCCTGCCCGCAAAGTATCGCCACCCTGTCTCGGCCCCGTCGCGCGATATCGGCGCCGCCGGCCCGTTCCGGCTCTTCTGGTCGATCGTGCTGCCGATGTCGCGCCCGATCGTGGGGGTCGTGTCGGTGTTCGCGGTGATCGTGACCTGGAAGGAATACCTCTGGCCGCTGCTCGTGCTGCGCGACCCGGACATCCAGCCTCTCTCGGTCCGCCTCCCGACCCTTCAGCCGACGACGGACCTCGGCTTGTTCATCGCGGCGCTGACGATCTCGAGCATCATCCCGATCGCGCTGTTCCTGCTGTTCCAGCGGCTGTTCCTGCGCGGCGACGGGCTGAGCGGCGCGCTCAAGGGGTAGCGACCGGCCAACCTCGGGCTAGTAGCCGGGCTCTATGGCCGTGGGTGGGGGCGCCGCGCCCGGCGCCACCTCGGCCGGCACAAGCGAGTCGTCGGAAGCCGGCCGGGTGCAAGCAAACGTGAGGGCCGCGAGCAGGAGCAGGACGATGGCCTTCACGGTCGGCGTCCAGCACCCACCGGATCCCGGTCAGGCTGGCCGAGGATCCGGCGCACGTCGGTCGAGTCGGATCGCCTGGAACCCGAGGACGAGCCAGCCGACAAGAAAGCAAGCGACGCACGCGACGGCAAGCCACGGGTCCTTGAAGATCGCGATCGGCGTCAGGAATGAGCCGAGGCTGAGCAACAACGCCGCCCCTCGCGAGAACGCACCTGTCCAGTACGTTGCGATCCCGAACAAGCCGAAGCCGATGAACCCCAAGAAGCCCCCGATGTTGATCAACGGGGCCCACGTGCTGCTCCAGAGGCTGGGCGTCGTGGATTCCACGACGTACATCCCGACGATCCCCACGATGCACACGAGGGTCGCGATCGTCGGGATCGCGAAGGCGACCCAGGTCAGGACGGGATGAACGCGGGCCTGGAACGCGCTGAGCCCGGCGATCGCGACGAGCAGCGACACGGTCCCGATCGATCACCAGGAGCGACGGGACGGGCGACGTCGACCGTCACGACGAGGCCGGAGGTCACGAAGAGGCCGACGGTCAAGAGCGAAACGCCGACGATCGCGGCGATACCGCCGATGCGGAGCGACATGGCAAGATCCCTTCCCGTGTGGTTCGTGGCGCCTTGTCCGGCGCGGCGGAGATGGGCGTCGAGGGCGCCCAACAGGATGTCAGCGACGTCGAACGGTCCAAGCGGTCGTTCCTCGAGGATCGACTTCGAACTCGTCGCCGTACCGGGCCCGCCAGCGGGCGGGATAGCAGCGGATCAGCAAACGACCTCATGACGAAGTGTCGCCGAGCTGGCGGAGACCTTGCTGCGCGAAGGCGGACAGGCCCTGCAGCTGCTCCGCGAGCATCGACGCTCCGACCGCGGTGAGGCGATACGGTCGCCGGCGATCGACCGGGGTCAGGGCTTCGACAAGGCCGCGTTCCTCGAGGCGCGCGAGCGCGGCATAGAGGGTGCCGGCGCCCATCGGCCGACCGGTGCTGCGCTCGACGTCCTGCATGATCGCGTAGCCGTGCTTCGGGCCGTCGCTCAGGCTGACCAGGATGAGCAACGACGGTTCGGCGAACCGTCCGAACTCGGGGAGCTTCGGTTCCATCCGGTCTCCAGTCTTACGACAGGCGATATATCGATGGTCGATATATACGCGCCCGATGGGTCCGGTAAGCGTACATCCAAGGACCGACGGACGCGGCTCCGCACGGGCCCTAACGATCATGCGTCAGGCACCTCCCGAGCGTCCCGTGAGATAAGCCGCAGCTAAGCGGTCGTCGCTACCGTCCGAGTAGACGTCTCGCCGCGTCGGTAGTGCCCCCGAAGTGGCGAGACGTCGCGTTCGTCTGCCGACGTCCACCCGCCGAATACATCCCGCCGGGGAAGGTCACGCGTGGACCAGAACCCGATGCCGTGGCGGACGATCGAGGCGACCTCGACCGCCGTCCCGCCGCCCGGCGAGCCGACGAACGAAGGGCCGCCATCCCGCGTCGCGCGCGGAGCGGTTGTCGCGCTCGGTGGCCGCGGCGCTCGTCGCGATCGCGGCATTCGTCCTCGCGTTCGGATCGGGTGCGGCGGGTGCCGTCTCGGTCGCCGGCGGCGCCCCGCTCGACGGCGCGTCGAACGATCCGGGCGGCAGCCCGAGTGCGACGGGAGATCCGGCGGGACCAGGCGCGTCCACACGCGTCGTCGTCGAGATCGTCGGAGCCATCACGCATCCGGGCGTCTACGAACTGCCGCCAGGTTCGCGCGTCGGCGACCTCGTCGATGCCGCCGGCGGGTACAGCCCGCGCGTCGACACCGAGCGTGCCGCCAAGGTCCTGAACCAGGCGGCGGTGCTTTCCGATGGCGACCAGGTCCGCGTCCCGTCCCGGGACGACACCGAGCCTGACGTCCCCGCCGCGAGCGACGGCGAGCCCGGACCGGCGAGCGGCGGCGGCCTCGTCGACCTGAACCGGGCCACCAGCTCGGAGCTCGACGCTCTGCCGGGGATCGGGCCGGTCACGGCCGCAAAGATCATCTCGGCCCGCGAGGAGGCGCCGTTCGCGACCATCGACGACCTGCGCACCCGCAAGCTCGTCGGCGAGAAGACGTTCGAGCAGCTCAAGCCGCTGGTGACGGTTCGCTGACGTGCCTCGCAGCGGCTGGCTGGCGGTCGGGGCGATCGCCGCCGCCTGGGCGATCCCGGTCATCGGCTGGTCGATGGGCGTCGCCGGTCTGGCGCTCGCCGGTGCCGGGCTCCTCGTGGCGTGGTGGTGGTCATCGCGCATCTCGACTCGATCCGGCGTCGTGGTCATCGTCGGGTCCGCGCTGCTGCTGGTGCGTCTCGCCGTCGGGCCGCCCGCGGCGCCGCCAGGCGACGTGCCGGACGGCAAGGGACCGTGGACGTTCGAGGTGGAGGCGGTCGGCGCGGCGCGAGCCGGTCAGCAGACCGCCACCCTGCGATCACGTGACGGCGTAGAGACGCCCGTTCCGCGTCGCCGCGACCCTGCCCGCGTATCCGGAGGTGATCCCGGGCGACCGCCTGACGATCGAGGGGGCCATCCGGCCGCGACCCGACTCGCCCTACGGCGACTACCTCGAACGGATCGGGGCGATCGGCACGCTCACCGCACGCTCGATGAGCGTGGAGCGCCCACCGGCCGACGCGTCGCACGCGATCGAGGCCGCTCGGCAGGCCGCAGCCTCCGCGCTGGCGGCCGTCCTGCCCGAACCCGAAGCCGGGCTGGCCGCCGGCATCCTCGTCGGACTCCGCGACCGCGTGGACCGCGATCTCGCCGCCGCGTTCACGACGGCCGGCGTCAGTCACGTCGTGGCGATCTCCGGCTGGAACATCGCGATCGTCGCCGCGGCGGTCGCCGCGATGGCCGGCCGGATGCGCCGACGCCGTCGATCGATCCTGACGATGGTCGCGATCGTCGCCTACGTCGCGTTCGCGGGCGCGTCGGCATCGGTCGTGCGCGCGGGAGCGATGGCCGGGGTCGTGCTGCTGGCACGAGAGTCCGGGCGAGCCGGGCGCGCGGCCGCCGCGCTGGCCTGGGCAGCGGTGATCCTGCTCGTCGCCGATCCGGGGCTCATCCGCGACGCGGGCTTCCAGCTGTCCGCGTTGGCGACGGCCGGCCTGATCGCATGGGCCACGCCGTTGACCGGCTGGATCGATCGCGTGGGTCGAGGCCATGTGCCTGGCTGGCTCGCGGAGAGCCTCGGCGTGTCGCTGGCCGCGCAGGCGGCGACCCTGCCGATCGTGCTGGCCTCCTTCGGCCGGCTCGCGATCCTGTCGCCGGTCGTCAACCTCGCGGTCGTGCCGCTCGTCGCTCCGGCGATGGCGGCCGGGCTCGTCGCGATGCTCGGCGGCTTCCTGGTCCTCGCCGGTGCGCCGCCGCTGGTCGGGAGCGTCCTCGCGGCACCCGGCTGGGTCTCGCTGCGGATCATGGTCGCGATCGTCGACGCGATGGCGTCGCTGCCGTTCGCGAGCGTCACCCTGCCGGGGCCGATCGCCGCCGTCACAGCGGTGGCGACGCTCGCGCTCATCGCCGTCGTCCACGTCCGGTGGCGAGGGCGCCATGCACGGCCGGCCGTCGCCGTGGAACCGCCGATCCCCGATCAGGTGCCACGGACCAAGCGTCCCTCCGCCCGACCCTCCCGCCTGCCGAGGCTCGCGGCCATGACCCTCGTGATCACCGTGGTGGTGACGGGTGCCGTCCTCGTCAGCCGGCCGAGCGGCGTCGCGCGGGTGAGCGTGCTCGATGTCGGACAGGGCGACGCGATCCTCGTCGAGGGCTCGCGCGGCGGGCGCCTCCTCATCGATGGCGGGCCAGACCCTGGCCGCCTGCTCGTCGTGCTCGACCAGCGGATCCCGCCGTGGGATCGGCGGATCGACGCGGTGATCCTCACCCACCCGCACGAGGACCACGTGGCCGGTCTCGCCCGGCTGCTGGATCGGTACCAGGTCCGGCGGGTCTTCGAGCCCGGCATGCGCGGACCCGGGCCCGGCTACGCGGCGTGGCTCGCGCGACTGGCGTCGGCGGGATCGCCGATGCGCCTGGGTCTTGCCGCGGGCGACCGGCTCGCGGTCGACGACATCGACCTCCGCGTCCTGTGGCCGGTCCGCGGCCGGGTCCCGCTCGCGCCGCCGGACGGCGGGACCGGCATCAACAACGTGTCGGTCGTCCTGCTCGGTGCCGTCGGCGACTACCGGTTCCTGCTGGCGGGCGATGTCGAGGAGGCGATCGACCCGTCACTGCTCGCCGAGCGCCTGCCCCGGCTCGACCTGCTCAAGGTCGCCCACCACGGCAGCCGGACGGCGACGACGCAGGCGTTCGTCGACGCGGTCCGGCCGCGCATCGCGATCGCATCGGCGGGGACCGGCAACCCGTACGGCCATCCGGCGCGCGCCACCCTGGAGCGACTGTCCGCGGCGGGCGCCCGCGTCTTCCGGACGGATCGCGACGGGAGCGTGGCCGTGACGTTCGGGTCGCCCGAGCTGACGGTCCGCGCCGAGGGCGGCCGGGCGGTCCCGGCGAGCTCGGGCGGCCGGCCGTGGATCGACGAGCCTTCGCGTTCCTGTGCGGGATCCCCGCTGCGGGCCTCGTCCCCGATCCGAGGCCGCCGAAGCCGATCGCTCCGGTCGCCGTCCGGCCGGGCCAGACGGCCAGCGTGGGCTACCATCCTCCCGATGACGATCCCGGGGCGCGTGGACGCCGCCTCCCTCCTGCTCTCCCTGGATCCCCCGGACTGGTTCGTGCGGCACGCGCGCGCGGTCGCCGAGATCGCGGCCTTCCTCGCGGCCAGGATCGAGGCCGGGGGACCGCGGTCGATCGGCACGTCGTCGAGGCCGCGGGACTGCTCCACGACATCGACAAGATCGTGCCGCCGGGCGATCGCGCCCGCGCCCTCCCCCATGGCGACGGCTCGGCCGACTGGCTGACGCGACAGGGCCACCCTGAGCTCGCCCGCGCGGTGGCGGCCCACCCGGTGACGCGCCTGCTCGACGGCGAGGAGTACAAGCGCTGGTCGTCCTTCGCGAGCCGCGAGGAACGCATCGTGGCCTACGCCGACAAGCGCGCGGCCCAGCGCCTGGAGTCGATGGACGCCCGGTTCGAGTCGTGGCGCCAGCGCTACCCGCGCGTCTCGATCGCCGACGGCCAGGATGCCGGCTGGGAGGACGACGCCCTCAAGGCCGTCCGGAGGCGGGCGGACAGGCTGGAGGCCGATGTCTGCCGAGCGGCCGGCATCGAGCCGTCCGAGGTCGGGCAGCTCCGCTGGACCGCCGCGGCCCTGAAGGCGGCCAGGGGAGCCGCGGCACGTGACGACCACCCCGCTGCTCTACGTCTGGGGCGACGACGACCTCGGCCTCGGGCGGACCGTCGACCGATTCGCCAAGGCGCTGGCCAAGGAGGGCGGGACGCCGCTCGAGCGGTGGGACCTCCGCGGCGAGAAGGCCGCGGCGGCGGCGCAACTCGCCGTGCTGCACGAGCGGATCGCGACGCCGGTCATGTTCGGTGGCGGGACGCTCGCGGTCGTGTCCAACGTCGGGGCGCTGATGACGACCAACGTCGGCCGCGACGCGATGCTCGCGGCCGTGGGCCTGCTCGCGCCCGGCAACGCGCTGGTCATCCTGGACGCGACGAAGTCGGGCGCGAAGCAGCCGTCGCAGAAGCGCCTGTCCGAGGCGATCACGGCAGGCCGGCGGCTCGGTCAGGGACTTCGAGTCGCCCAAGGGCAACGGGCTTGCCGGCTGGATCGAGCGCGAGGCACGCGAGCGGAACCTGAAGCTGGCGCCGGGCGCGGCGAACGAGATCGCCCAGCGGGTCGGCGGCTTCGTCCAGGAGAACGACGCCGCGCGCCAGTTCCAGACGCGCAACGCGTCGATGGAGCTCGACAAGCTCGCGCTCTATCGCGACACCGAGCCGATCTCGATCGAGGACGTCCGGGCCCTCGTCCCCGAGGCGATGCCGGGCTCGATCTGGGCGTTCGTCGACGCGGTCGGCGAGCGCAAGACCGGCCCGGCCCTGGCGCTCCTCGAGCGCCTGCTCGCGGCGACCGCGGAGCCGGTCCTCGTCGTCGTCCTCCACCGGCGGGTCCGCGAGCTGCTGGAGCTGGGCGATCGGCTGGCCGTCGGCGCGAACCTCGCGACCGCGGCGCGGGCGATGGGCATCAAGGCAGCGAATACCGGGCCGAGACTGCTCGCGGCTCAGGCCCGCGACTGGACCACCGCGGAGCTCGCCGACGCGCTCGACGGGCTCGTCGAACTCGATGCGCTGGTCAAGGGGGCGCCCGGGACGTCGGCGGACGCGGCACAGCGACGGCTGGCGTTCACGCTCTGGGTGATGGACCACACGACGCGCCGCGAGCGGCGCACGGCCTAGACCCGAGGTCAGGCCGGGATCAGTCGGCGGCGGACCAGGCCTGTTCCTGGACGACGAGATCGCTCTCGATGGCGAAGACGCAGCGGCCCTCGCCGAGATCGAGCAGCTCGATCAGGTCGGGATCGATGTAGAGCTGCGAGCAGTCCTCGCACAGGCCGCCGGGGATGCCGAAGCACAGGCGCTCGCTCCGGTCGGGCAACCGAAAGGTCGTGTCGAACCGGGTCGTGATGAGCCGTCGAGCGCAGGCTGGGCAACGTTCGCGGAGGGAGGACATGTGCGGATGCTAGGAGTCCGCCCGCACCCGTCGGCATGACCCGACGGTACCCCGATCCGTCAGGCAGATGGCCCCCTCGCTATTCGCGGATCACTGCACCCGCAGGATGGTCTTCGCCTCGGCCCAGTGCTTCTCCAGGCCGTAGTAGTCGCGCTCGGGCGGCGTGAAGATGTGGACGATGACCGACCCGAAGTCGATGAGGACCCAGTGCGACGCCGGCGTCCCCTCGCGCCCGATCGGCTTCACCTTCTCGTCGCGCAGGGCGCTGATGATGCCGTCGGCGATGGCGTCGAGCTGCCGCTCCGACCCGCCCGAGGCGATGACGAAGTAGTCGGCGATGGTCGTCAGCGGCGCCAGCTCGAGCAGCACGATCTCGGCGGCCTTCTTGTCCTCGGCGAGTTCGACGATGCGCCGGGCGAGGTCCAGCGGCTGACGCTCCGCCTTGGGCGCCTTGGTGCCGCGACGCGGCAGGCCATCGGCACTCGGCACGGACGCGCGCTTGGTCTGGATCCCGGGGTCGGTCACGATCGATCATCCCTCCTGTCGGCTCGATAGAGTCCATGGTCGCCGATGTAGCCCGCGACCGCATCCGGCACGAGATATCGCAGCGATCGGCCGGTCGCCGCCCGCGTGCGCAGCTCCGAGGCGGACAGCCGGAGTCGCGGCCCGTCGAGGAAGACGACCCGTGCCGGCGTCTCCGGGAAGTGCTCGGCGAGGAACCCGGTGTCGGCGTCGGGATAGCCGTCGCGGGGCGCGACCGCCAGCCGTGCGAGCTCGAGCACGCGCCGGGGCTCGTGCCAGGTCGGCAGCCCGACGAACGCCTCGACCGAGACGATGAGCGTCAGGTCCGGGTTCTCGGCCGCGAGCGACTCGAGCGTGTCGGCGGTGTACGAGGGGCCGGGCCGGTCGATCTCGATCCGGCTGGTCCCGAAGGCCGGGTTGCCGGCGATCGCGAGCTCGACCATCGCCAGGCGGTGGACCGCGTCGGTGACCTGCTGGCCACGCTTGTGCGGCGGCTCGTGGACCGGGATGAACAGCACCCGCTCCAGGCCCAGCGCGTCGCGTGCCGCCTCGGCGACCGCGAGGTGGGCGAGGTGGATGGGGTCGAACGTGCCCCCGAAGATGCCCAGGCTGCCGGGCACGATCGGGGCCGGACCGAGGTCGGCGGTGGCGCTCAACGGCCCTCCCAGGGCTGGGCCTCCCATTCGAGCTCGGTCGCGCCGATCCGGACCGTGTCGCCCGGCGCGATCCCGGCCCGGCGCAGCTCGTCGTCGATGCCGAGGCGGGCGAGGTCGCGCTGGAAGCGCTCGGCCGACTCCTCGACGTCGAAGTTCGTCTGGGCGGCGATCCGCTCGATGCGGGCGCCGCGGACGCGGAAGACGCCGGCCTCCAGGCGCTCCACGACGAACCCGTCGGTCATCGCCTCGATGCGATGGACGACGACGCCCGTCGGCTCGGGCGGGCCGGCGAGCTCGGCGGCGTCGGGCAGCAGGTCGCCGAGATGGGCGCGAACCGCGTCGAGCCCCTCGCCAGCCGCCGCGGAGATGGCGACGACCGTCAGGCCTTCCTTCTCGCGGGCGCGCTTGAACGCCGGCCACGCCTCGCGGGCCGCGGGCACGTCGATCTTGTTGAAGGCGACCAGCATCGGCTTCTCGAGCAGGGCCGGGTCGTGGGCCCGCAGCTCCTCGCGGATGACGTCGTGATCCCACTCCGGGTCGCGCGACGAGCCGTCCACGATGTGGACGAGGATCCGGGTCCGCTCGACGTGGCGCAGGAACGCGTGCCCGAGGCCGAGGCCCGCGCTGGCGCCCTCGATCAGGCCGGGCACGTCGGCGATCGTCGGCCGGCGCTCGTCCTCGTCGCCGAGGTCCATGACGCCGAGGTTCGGCTCGAGCGTCGTGAACGGGTAGTCGGCGATCTTCGGCTGGGCCGCGGTGAGCGCCGCGAGCAGCGTCGACTTGCCGGCGTTCGGCAGCCCGACCAGCCCGACGTCGGCGATGAGCCGGAGCTCGAGCCGGAGCGCCGCCTCCGTTCCCGGCTCGCCCTTCTGGGCGTGCCGCGGGCGCCTGGTGGGTCGAGGTCTTGAAGTGCGTGTTGCCGAGGCCGCCGCGGCCGCCGCGCGCGACCATCGCCCGCTGGCCGACCGCCACGAGGTCCGCGATGAGCTCGCCGGTCTCGTCGTCGTAGACGCCCGTGCCGGGCGGGACGGTCAGGATCAGGTCGTCACCGGCCTTGCCGTGGCGACGCGAGCCCTCGCCGCGCCCGCCCGGGGTCGCCTTGAAATGGCGCTTGGCCTGGAAGTCGCGGAGGGTCGTCTGGCCGGCGTCGACGGCGAGGTAGACCGAGCCGCCCCGGCCGCCGTCGCCGCCATCGGGGCCGCCGCGCGGGACGTGCGCCTCGCGCCGGAAGGTCGCGGCCCCGTCGCCGCCGTCGCCGGCACGGACCCAGATCTTGACGCGGTCGAGGAACATCGCGGGCATTCTCGCACGGGGCTCGCCGGCTCCCGCCGACGGCCGTGGCGCGGGATGGACCTAGAGGTAGCCGAGCGGGTTGACCCGCGTGCCGCCATCCCAGACGGGGCCGCGCCAGACCTCGAAGTGGAGGTGCGGGCCCGTGGCGTTGCCGGACTGGCCGACCCGGCCGACCTGCTGGCCGCGCCCGACGTGCTGGCCACGCCCGACGGTGATCGCCGACATGTGGTTGTACGTCGTGTACAGCCCTGAGCCGTGGGCGATCCAGACCTGGTAGCCGCCGCCGTTGCTCTTCCAGCCGGCGAAGATGACCGTCCCGCTGCCGCCGGCGCGGACGCGCGACCCGTAGTCGGCCGCGATGTCGATGGCGTAGTGGCCGTAGTGGAAGTACTGGCTGATGTAGTTGCCGCCGCCGACGACCGGCCAGACGAACCGGCCACCGGTGTAGCGGGTGGGCGGGCGGGTCGAGCCGCCGCCGCCGCTGCTGGTGCGCGGGTGACTGACGGCCGGGTGCTTGACCGGCTTGGGGGTCGGGATCGGCTTGCCCTTGGCGCCGGGCACCACGAGGACCTGGCCGACCACGAGGTTCGGGTCCTTCAGGTCGTTGGTCTCGACGATGTCGGCCTTGTCGACCTTGTACTTCGCGGCGAGCGTGTCGAGCGTGTCGTTCGCGGTCACCGTGAGGACCAGCCCGCTCATCGGCGGGATCGTCAGGACCTGGCCCAGGTGGAGCTCGTCCTTGGAGTCGAGGTCGTTGGCCCACCACAGGGTCATCATCGAGACGTCGAACTTGTCGGCGATGCCGGTGAGCGTGTCGCCGGACTTGACCTTGTAGGTCCGCAGCAGGTCCGAGCCGTCCTCGACGGTGGTGTCGACGGCGACCGGCTTGAGCAGCGTGCCGTCAGACGAGGAACGGGCCGGTGATCGCGGCGAGCGTCACGCCCGGGGTGGTCACGCCGGTGTCGCCGTTGCCCAGGAGCTCGGAATCGCGCAGGTCGGCGGACGGGATCCGGGTGTAGATGATGTCCGCGCCGCTGCCGTCGTTCTCGTACTCGTCGTACTGCTCGATCGGGTCCGTGCGCTGGAGGCCGGCGCCGCCGCCGACCGCGATCCGGGGGCCGTCACCGTTGCCGGTGGTGCCGCCGACCGGTCCGCCCGAGCCGGGGCTGCCGGCCGAGACGCTGATGACCGAGGCGCCGAGCACGATGCCTGCGACGGCCAATCCGACGACGCGATCCGGGCCGAGCCGCGTCAGCAGCCCGACGCGCTGCCGTCGAGCGGCGTGCTGGACCGAGCGTGCGCGGTAGTGAGGCGTGGCCAGATGGGGAGAGTCGAGTCGGGTGGTCGAGACGCGTGGCGCCGCCACTGGCGCACTCGCGTGCAGACGTGCAGCGGCCGTGGCCGAGCGAATCGAGCTGCGCACCTGTCGTGCGGCAACCAGGCTCCGGGTCTGGAGCACCTTCGCGGGATCGGCTTCAAGGAGCTGGGGCCGGCGCAGGCGTCCGATGACGCGCTGGAAGCCGACCGAGGCGTTCAGCAATACGGTCTCCTGGCGTGTGGACGGTCGGTTGGCGCTGGGGCGCTGCGGAGGGACGAGGGCTACGACCGTCCGGGTCGCGGTATCGAGCTGGGGGTCTCATACGCGGCCGACGCCCGCGACTACGGGCTTACGACATCGTGCTCAACGGTACCACGCGCGTTGCAACCCTGACAAACCCGGTCGTGCGTGCTGGAACCACTTTTCACGTTCGAACGCAGCGATCCGAAGGTTTCAGATCGGGTTCGAAATCAGGCGTCGAGGCTCTTCGTCAGGGTCGAGAGGAACTCGGCGTTCGATTGCGTCTTCGAGAGCCGGTTGAGGAGGATCTCGATGCCCTCGTTGGCCCCGACCGCCGACAGCATCCGGCGCATCGTCCAGACCATCTTGAGCGTGCCCTCCTCGAGCAGCAGCTCCTCGCGGCGGGTGCCGGAGCGCTGCACGTCGATCGAGGGGTAGATCCGCTTCTCGGCGAGCTTGCGGTCGAGGATGAGCTCCGAGTTGCCGGTGCCCTTGAACTCCTCGTAGATGACGTCGTCCATGCGCGAGCCGGTGTCGACGAGGCACGTCCCGATGATCGTGAGCGAGCCGCCCTCCTCGATGTTCCGCGCGGCGCCGAAGAACCGCTTGGGCGGGTACAGCGCGATCGGGTCGAGGCCACCCGACAGCGTCCGGCCCGACGGCGGCAGGGCCAGGTTGTAGGCACGCGCGAGGCGCGTGATCGAGTCGAGCAGGATGACCACGTCGCGCCCGGTCTCGACCTGGCGCTTGGCGATCTCGAGGGCCATCTCCGCGACGTGCGTGTGGTTCTCGGTCGGCTCGTCGAACGTGGAGCTGATGACCTCGCCCTTGACGCTCCGACGCATGTCGGTGACTTCCTCGGGCCGCTCGCCGATGAGCGCGACCATCAGCAGCATCTCGGGGTAGTTGGCGCTGATGCCGTTGGCGATCTGCTTGAGGAGCATCGTCTTGCCGGCCTTCGGCGGGCTGACGATCAGGGCGCGCTGGCCCTTGCCGATCGGGTTGACGAGGTTGATGAGCCGCTGGCTCAGGTTCTTCGGGTCCGTCTCGAGATTGATCAGGACGTCCGGGTGGACCGGGGTCAGGTCGCCGAAGACGGGACGGCGGCGGGCGGTCTCGGTGTCGACGCCGTTGACGGAGTCGACCCGGAGCATGCCCCAGTACTTCTCGGCCTCGCGCGGGGCACGGACGGCGCCGGCGACGCGGTCGCCGATCCGGAGCCCGAAGCGGCGGACCTGGCTGGAGCTGACGTAGACGTCGTCCGGGCTCGGCAGCAGGCCGTGGCGGCGCATGAAGCCGAAGCCCTCGTCGACGATGTCGAGGATGCCGCTCGCGTAGGCGTGGCCCGCGCGCTCGGTCTGGCGCTGCAGGATCTTGTCGACGAGGTCGTCCTTGCGCTCGCCGGTCTCGGCGTCGAGCTCGAGCTCCTTCGAGACCTGGCGCAGCTCGGCGACGCTCATCTCGCGGAGGTCGCTGACCTCGAGGTCGTTGCGCTCGCGGGCGGCTTCGAGCTCCTGCTGCTCTTCGTATTCGGTGACGGGGGCGCGACCTCCGCCTCCGACGGGATTCCGTCGGCGGGGACGGCGGTTTCGGGAACGGTCGCGCTGGTCGGGGCCTGGTCCGGGCATATGGGTAGGGGTCACCTGTGGGAAAGGGCTGGTCGGCTCACGATGAGGCCGGGTAGCGTGGGGGCCGAGCGGGCGATGCGCGCGAATCGAGTCGCAGCGTCAATGCCGGTCGGGACACTTGGAGCATAGACGCGCCGGAGCCGGAGCGTCAATAGGCCTGTCTGTCGATGACGGGGTCGCCCGGCGCTCGGTCCGGCGGCCCGAGCGGTCAGGCCTTGGCGGCCGCCGCCTCGCGCGCTGCGGTCCAGTCCTTCTTGAACTGGACGATGCCCGCGTCGGTCAGCGGGTGGTGGACCATCTGCTGGAGGACCTTGAACGGCACGGTCGCGACGTGCGCGCCGGCCAGGGCGGCCTGCGTCATGTGGAGCGGGTTGCGGATCGACGCGGCCAGGACCTCGGTGTCGAGCTCGTGGATCGCGACGATCTCGGCCAGCTCGCGGATGACGGTCATCCCGTCCTGGTTGATGTCGTCGAGCCGGCCGACGAACGGCGAGAGGAGGCTGGCGCCGGCCTTGGCCGCGAGCAGTCCCTGGTTCGCCGAGAAGATCAGCGTGCAGTTGGTCTTGATGCCTTCTTCGGCGAAGCGGTTGATCGCCTCGAGGCCGTTCTCGCTCATCGCGACCTTGACCACGATGTTGGGGGCGAGCGTCGCGAAGTGGCGGCCCTCTTCGAGCATCGTGTCGACGTCGTCGGCGACGACCTCAGCGGACACCGGCCCGTTGGTGATCCGGCAGACCTCCTTGAGGATCTCGTCGTACGAGCCGCCGACCTTCGCGTAGAGCGTCGGGTTGGTCGTGACGCCGTCGAGCACGCCCCAGCGGGCGGCCGTCCTGATCTCTTCGATGTCGGCGGTGTCGAGGAAGATCTTCATGGGTCGAGGCTCCTGTCGTGACGCGTCGTCGTGATAGTACGTCCGGACCGTCTCGGGCCTCGGTGGCTGGCCTCACGCCTGGCTGGCAGCGACCTCTTCGCCGGTCGGCTTCGGGGCGGGCGCCCGTTCCGGCTCGGCGCGGGACGAGAACACGGGCTCGCGGCCGTCGCGGACGGCGAGGGCCGCGGCGACGAATCCGTCGAACAGCGGGTGCGGCCGCTCCGGCCGGCTCTTGAACTCCGGGTGGAACTGGCTGGCCACGAACCACGGGTGGTCCTTGAGCTCGACGATCTCGACGAGCCGGCCGTCGGGCGACTGGCCGGACAGCAGCATGCCGGCCGCCTCCAGCGTCTGGCGATAGCGGTTGTTCACCTCGAAGCGGTGGCGGTGGCGCTCGTAGATGACCTCCTGGCCGTAGACCGCGGCGGCCTTCGAGCCCGGCGTCAGCTTCGCCGGGTAGAGGCCGAGGCGCATCGTGCCGCCCTTGTCCTCCATGTCGCGCTGGTCGGGCATGAAGTCGATGACGGGGTGCTCGGTGAACATGTCGAACTCGGTGGAGTTCGCGTCCGCCGAGCCGACGACCTCGCGCGCGAACTCGATGACCGCGCACTGGAGCCCCAGGCACAGCCCGAGGTACGGGACGTTGTGATCGCGGGCGAAGTGGGCGGCGAGGACCTTGCCCTCGATGCCGCGATGGCCGAAGCCGCCCGGGACGAGGATCCCGGCCGCGCCCTCGAGGCGCTCGTGGAGGTTCTCCTTCGTCAGCGCCTCGGAGTCGACCCAGCGCACGCGTGGCGTCGACCTCGTGCGCCCAGGCGGCGTGCTTGAGCGCCTCGGTGACCGAGAGGTACGCGTCCGGCAGCTCGATGTACTTGCCGACGAGGGCGATCTCGAGGACCGGCTTGGGCGCCTTGATCCGCGCGACCAGGGCCCGCCAGCTCGTCGAGGTCGGGCGCGACGTCCGGGTCGCCCAGGCTGAGTTCGCGCACGATGAGCTCGCCGAGGCCGGACGCCTCGAACAGGAGCGGGACCTCGTAGATCGTGTCGGCGGTCTCGGCCGGGATGACCGCCTCGGTCGCGACGTCGGTGAACAGCGCGATCTTCTCGCGGATCTCGTCGGGGACCGGGTGGTCGGAGCGCAGGACGATGACGTCCGGCTGGATGCCGATGCCGCGCAGCTCCTTGACCGAGTGCTGGGTGGGCTTGGTCTTGAGCTCGCCCGTGGCGGCCAGCGCCGGGAGCAGCGTCACGTGGACGTACAGCACGTTCGCCCGCCCGACGTCCTTGCGCATCTGGCGGATGGCCTCGAGGAACGGCAGCGATTCGATGTCGCCGACGGTCCCGCCGACCTCGACGATCACGACGTCCGGATCGCCGTCGCGCGCGACCCGGCCGATCCGCTCCTTGATCTCGTTGGTGATGTGCGGGATGACCTGGACGGTGCCGCCGAGGTAGTCGCCGCGGCGCTCCTTGGCGATGACCGCCTGGTAGATGCGCCCGGTCGTGACGTTGCTGAGCTGGCTCAGGTTCTCGTCGATGAAGCGCTCGTAGTGGCCCAGGTCGAGGTCGGTCTCGGCCCCGTCGTCGGTGACGAAGACCTCGCCGTGCTGGTACGGCGACATCGTGCCCGGATCCACGTTGATGTACGGATCGAGCTTCAGGATGGAGACGGTGAGGCCGCGGGCCTTGAGGATGCGTCCGACGCTGGCGGCGGTGATGCCTTTGCCGAGAGAGGAGGTCACGCCTCCGGTCACAAAGACATACTTCGCCATGGGTCAGGTCCTCCGGGGGTTTTTCCAATGCTATCGGAATGGGCCCGCGCCGTCGAATCCGAGGAGGGGCCGATGGAATTCCAGGACGTGGTGATGAAGCGGCGGGCGGTCCGTCGGTTCGAGGACGGCGGCGTCGAGCGCGACGTCATCGAGCGGATCGCCCGGCTCGCCCAGCGGACGCCGTCGGCCGGGTTCAGCCAGGGCCAGCGACTCGTCGTCGTGACCGAGCCCGACCGGCGACGCGAGGTCGCGCGGATCTGCGGCGAGGACGAGTACGAGGCGGACTTCGGGCCGTGGATCAGCGAGTGCGCCGCGCAGTTCATCCCGTGCGTCAGCGAGGCGATCTACCACCGGCGGTACCAGGAGCCGGACAAGGTCGACGAGCACGGCAACGAGATCGAGTGGCCGGTGCCGTTCTGGTGGGTCGACATCGGGGCGACGATGCAGACGATCATGCTGGCGGCGGTCGACGAGGGCCTCGGCTGCGGCTTCGTCGGGCCCGACATCGAGGGCCTGCGCGCGCTACCTCGACATCCCCGACGAGTTCGTGCCGATCGGGGTCATGCCGGTCGGCAGGCCGCTGCCCGACGTCCGCTCGCCGAGCCTGAAACGCGGCTGGGTCCCGTTCGAGGCGTTCGCCCGCTGGGAGCGCTGGACCTAGCGGGCCGGCGGCCAGGAGTCCGGACGGCGGGTCCTCGAGGCCCTCGCCCCAGACCTCGGGGCCGCAGAAGAACGGGCGGCGCCGGGGCGGCGGCAGGGTCGCCGGGTCGGCCTGCCACGCGGCCACGGTGTCGGCCAGCCACGCATCGATCTCGCTGAACTCGGTCCAGCGCTGGAACGGCCAGCCGGCCTCGACGCAGATCCGCACGAGCGATCGCTTCGCGAACACGACGTCGCTGTAGCCCGCGGCATACCGGTCGCTCTCGCCGTCGCCGACGAAGACGACGGCGCGGCCGGCCGCCTGGTGGTCGAGCACCCGCTGGCGCTTGCAGGTGCCGCACACGAAGCACGTCGGGTGCCCGTTCGGGTAGGCGATGGCGGCCCGCCGGCCGTCGAAGGTGGTCCGGGCCGTGATGACCGGCAGCTCCCCGACCCCGAGCGCCCGGAGCGCCGGCTCGATGAAGAACCCGAACCCGTCGGAGACGACCTCGATCGGGATCCCGGCTGCCTGGGCCCGCCGGACGAACGGCACGAACCCTGGGTCGTGCGGCTGCTCGGCCGCGGTCGCGAGCAGGTCGGCCGGGTCGGCGTCGAGCATCGCCATCTCGAGGGTCATCAGCCGGCGCGAGCCCATCAGCCCGGCGTCGTACGCGGCCGCCTCCGCCTCCCAGGCGCCGGTCACGTATGCGGCCATGACCGTGTCGGACACGTCGGTCAGCGCGACCGTGCCGTCGTAGTCGACGAGGATGGCCAGTGGCGGCGCACCCGGCTCGAGGGGCGGGATCGGGGGCGCGGCGCCCGCAACGTCGGCCATCGCGTCAGGCGCGCCGACGCCGGGCGGCCATGCTGTCGCCGATCCGCGTGAGTGCCACCCCGCTGACGATGATCGCGCCGCCGACGACCTGTCCGATGCGGATCGGCTCGCCCAGGACGATGAACGCGAGGACGACCGCGAGCGCCGGGACCAGCGTCTGCAGGGCGGTCACCCGGGTCGGCCCGAGCTGGCCGATCCCGTTGAGGACCACGACGTTCGCGATGCCCGCGGACAGCGCGCCCGAGTAGATGACCGCGAGCAGGCTCGCGACGCCGAGGGTCGAGATCTCGACGGCCGACAGCTGGACGACGCCCGGGATCGCGAGGAACGCCGTGCCGGCGACCGTCGCCCAGGCCGTGGCACGCAACGGGGAGTGGCCGCGCAGGACCGGGCCGCCGAACGCGCTGTACGTCGCCCAGCAGACTGCGGCGAGCAGCGTCAGGAGATAGCCGACGGCCTCGCCGGCGAAGTCCAGCCCCGCGCCCGCGCCGACGACCACGACCACCCCGGCGAACGAGACGACGGCCCCGACGAGCTTCGGCCGGGTGAGCGTGTCCGAGCCGATCGCGACCGCGATCAGCGCGGTCAGGACCGGCGTCGAGGCGATGAGCACCGCGGAGTCGCCCGCCGAGATCCGGCCGAGCGCGGTGGTCCACAGGATCTGGTAGATGCCGAACCCGAGGATCCCGAGCAGCGCCAGCGGGGCCAGCTCGCGCGGCGTGATCCGGAGCGTGCCCTCGCGCCAGCGCAGGAGCGCGAGCAGGATCGTCGAGGCCAGCGCGAACCGGAGCAGCGAGAACCCGATCGGCGGCAGGACCTCGAGCGCGCCCTTGACGACGATGAAGTTGCCGGCCCAGAAGACCATGACGACCAGCACGCCGATCTCGGCACGGCGCCGGTCGGCGGCGCGGCGTCGTTCGGCGGCGCGTCCCGCGGACGTGCCGACGCCCGCCGATCGGTCGGCGGGCGTCCGGGGTGCGTGGTCGGTCGAAGGCCCGGCCGCCACGCTGGCGGCGGGCTCAGGCGACTCGATCAGACGCTCTCGCCGTCGAGCTCGAGGATCTCCTCATCGGCCTCTTCGGTCAGCTTGAGCCAGACGAACAGGCCCGCCAGCACGGCGAGCGGGATGACGATGAGCGCGGCGAGGGTGATGCCGAGGGCGACGGCGACCGTCTTGAGAGCCTTCATGTCGGATCCTCCTGTCATTTTGCTTTCGCGCTCGGGGCGTTCTCGGGGTACCGAAGGGTGGGGCCCCGCTGGACCAGACCTTCGATGTCGTCACGGGTGAATTCGGTGAGCTGGTGGTGCGAGCCGGCCTGGCCGGTCAGCATGAGGCGCAGGACGAACGCCCCGTCCTGCTCGAAGAAGAAGACGTCCTGCGGCTTCTGCTCGTCGACGTATCGGCCGATGACGCGGAACGCGTTCTCGTAGCGCCCGGCCTGGTGCGGCGGCGGCGGCGGCTTCCGGCCACGTCGCGCGGATGCCTCCTCCATGAACCGACCGATGTCGTCGTCGACGAAGGTCAGGGTCTCCTTGATGAGGGTTCCCATCGTGTCGCTCCAGGTGCCGGTGTTGGTCCCCGAGATGACCAGGCCCTGCACGATGAAGCCGTCCGGCGCCTCGACCAGCAGCACGTCGCGCATGCCGCGCTGGTCGATGAAGGCCCCGATGGAGCGGAAGACCTCCTCGAAGTCCTGGCGGGGACTGCCCTCGTAGATCCGCATGCGGGTCGATCCTCCGTCAGGAGCCAGTCGTCCGGTCCAGCAGCCCGCGATCCTTCGCGCGGCGCTCGCTTGACCGGAAGATGCCGGTGGCGGCGAGTGTAACCAGCGCCCCGGTGACGAGCAAGGCGACGACGACGGTCGCGGGGTCCGGGGAGGCGGTTCCGGTGACCGAAGTCCACAGACTTCCGGGTCCGCCGATGCCGGACGTGCCGCCCGGGAAGACCGCGTGGCGGACGCCCTCGATCCACCAGGGCAGGGGCGTCACCAGCCCGAGCGCCTGGACGGGTTCGGGCAGCACGGACAACGGGAAGACGGCCCCGCTCACGAGGAAGAGGGCGCCCGCGACGGCTTCCGGGTAGTGCCACGACTCCTGCCGCGTCTGGAGGCAGATGGCGGCGAGCAGGACCCCGATGGCGAGGATCGAGGCGATCCCGAGGACCATGACCACCGCGAGCGCGATCCACGAGACGGCGCCCGGATCGAACGGAACGCCCAGGAGGAGGACGCCGAAGGCGATCGTGATGATCGCGCCCATCGCACCGACGCCGACGCGCGCGACCCCGCGGCCCAGCAGGATGACCAGGAAGTCGCTCGGGCTCACGTAGACGTACTTGAGCATCCGGTACCGCTCGCGATCGTCGAGGATCGACCAGGCGAGCCCGGCGATCGCGGCCACGACGAATGACCACAGGGCCGTCCCGGTCACGACGAAGGCGCGGTACTCGGGGTTCGAGCCGCCGCTGACGATGTCGAGGATGACGACGAGGATCAGGGCCCCGGCCACCGGCTTCGCGACCGAGTAGATGAAGAACAGGATCGGGTCGGTCCAGTTCGCCTCCATCCGCCAGCCCAGCTTGGCCGCCGTCCGGAAGCTGCGCCACGCGTCGGCGAACCCTCGACCGCGGGTCCGGGCCGGGTCGAAGCCGCCCCATTCCGGCGAGGCGAGACCCGCTGCGGACACCGGCGCGCCGCCCGGGATCACTGCCATCGGATCGACAGGCGGCCTTCGCGGCGGGCCATCCGCTCCATCGCCCCGAGCATCCACCGGGCGGCCAGCAGGAAGACGACGCTCATCGCGACGAGGATGAGCGCCTCGACCTCCGGCGACGGCGTCCCGAACGGCAGGGCCGTCCCGACGAACGCCAGCTGCCGCATCGCGTCGAGACCCACGGCCAACGGGATGGTCGCGATCGCCAGCGCGCCGAGGAGGCCGAGGCGACCGACCGGGAAGTTGAGGCCGGACACGAAGTAGACAGGCTCTGTGAACAGGTCGGTGAGCTGGTTGGCCTCGCGGCCCCAGACCAGGAAGAGGCTCGCGAGCATCATGCCAAGGCCGTAGAGGGCGATCAGCGTGAGCGCGAACACGACCGCCAGCAGGAGCCACTGGTCGACCGAGAACGTGACGCCGTACACGAGCGACGACACCGCGAGGATGACGATCGCCCTGGTGGTGCTCATGACCATCCCGCCGACGGCCATCCCGAACAGGATCGACATGAAGCTCATCGGCGCCGCGAAGTACAGCTCGAGGTTGCCCTGGCTCTTCTCCCAGTACAGCTGGCTCGCCATCATCCAGATGACGTTGAGCCAGAACGCGGTCATCGCCCCGCCGAGGACGACGAACCCGACGTACTCCGGCGGCGCCTGGAGCGAGCGGTAGACGAAGACGAAGGCCGACGTCGCGATGAACGGCAGGAGGATCTCGAAGGCGATCCACGACTTCTCGCGGAACATCCCGGTCACGCGCGGATAGGCGCGGCCGCCGATCGCCCGCAGGTCGGTGAGCAGCACCTGGCGCCGACTCCAGTCGGAGTCGTCGGCCGGGTTGGTCCTGAGCCGGTACTCGTAGAGCGACATCGTCAGACCAGCTCGCTCTCGTCCGGCTCGCCGACCTCATGCTCGAGCTGGTCCCGAGTCCGCGCCGGCGTGGCGCCACCGTCGCCGGGATGCCGGCCGTTGCCCCCGTGCGGGCCGGAGTCGTCGTCGTCGAAGCCGCGCCCGACGAGCTCGACGAAGACGTCCTCGAGCGACGGCTCGGACTTGCGCAGCGCGAGGATGTGGGCACCGAGGCCCCCGAGCGCCCCGACGACGCCGCCCAGCGCGCCGTCCTCCTCGAGAACGAGGTTGAGGCTGACGGTCTGGCGCTCGACGCCGTCGTCCACCTCGGCGGCCGGGGCCGCGGACACGACCCCCGGCAGCCGGGCGAGCGCATCCGCGCCGCCATCGAGGCGGTCCAGCTCGAGGCGGAAGATCGACTCGCGCTGGACGCGAAGCTTGAGTTCCTCGGGGGAGCCGATGGCCAGGATCCGGCCGTGGTCGACGATGGCGATCCGCTCGCACAGCTCGTCCGCCTCGGCCATGTAGTGGGTCGTCAGCAGGACGGTCCGCCCGGGGACCGCGGCCTTCCAGGACGTGACCAGCTCCCGGACCGATCGCGCGGCTGCCACGTCGAGGCCGAGCGTCGGCTCGTCGAGGAACAGGATCCACGGGTCGTTGAGCAGGCCGCGGGCGAAGTTCATCTTCTGGCGCTCGCCCGTGGAGAGCGTGCTGACACGCTGCTGCGCCTGGTCGCCGAAGCCGACCGCCTCGATCAGCTCGTCGACCCGGCGCCAGCCGTCCTTGCGCGGCAGGCCGTAGAACTGGCTGAACATCCAGAGCTGCTCGCGGACGGTCAGGATCCCGTAGCCCGACTGCTCGCCGCCCGCGACCATGTTCATGATCCGGCGGATCCGCTTGACGTCGCCGGCCACGTCGAAGCCGAAGATCCGGGCCGTCCCGGCCGACGGGAGCAGCAGCGTGGTCAGGATCTTGATGAGCGTCGTCTTGCCCGCGCCGTTGGGCCCGAGCAGCCCGAAGAACTCGCCGGGCGCGACGTCGAGGTCGATGCCATCGAGGGCAACGACCGGCGTTGGCTTCACGTTGTAGACGCGGCGAACGCCCCGTGCCTCGATGGCGGGCGGGCCGGACCAGACGGACATACGGGTCCCCGGGAAAGAACCGTTGGAAGGACCGGAAGGATACCACCCCGGTCGCCTGCGACCAGGGCCCGGGGTGGGCCTCAGTGGGCGGCCGGCGGACTCCCGGATGCGAGCTGGACCGCGATCTCGCCGGCCACGCGCGCGTCGTTCACGATGAGGGCCGTGTTGGCCCGAAGGGACGCGCCCCCGGTCAGCTGGGCGACCTGGCCGAGGAGCCACGGCGTGAGCGCCGGTCCCGCGATGCCCGCCGCCTCGGCGTCACGGATCGCTCGCCCGATCGCGTCGCGTGCCGCCTCGGGGTCGAGGGCCTCGAGTGCCGGCACCGGGACGCAGAGCAGGATCGATCCGGTCAGCCCCAGGTCCAGGTGGGCGGCCACGAGCGCGGCTGCGGCCGCGACGTCCGGCACGGACCCCGGGGCCGCGATGCCCGCCGAGCGGGCGTAGAAGCCGGGCAGGTCCGCCTGCCCGATCGCGACGACCGGCACGCCCCGTGTCTCGAGGTACTCCAGGGTGGCCGGCACGTCGAGGATGGCCTTCGGGCCGGCGCACACGACGGCCATCGGCGTCCGGCCCAGCTCCTCGAGGTCAGACGAGATGTCGAACGTCGCGGCCGACCCCCAGCCGGACCCGGGCACGCCCAGCGCCCCGCGATGGACGCCGCCGATCCCGCCCGTGGCGAAGACCGCGATCCCGGCCGCGTGCGCGGCGATCATCGTCGCCGAGACGGTGGTCGCGGCCCAGCCGCCATCGGCGATCGCGGCGGCCAGGCTCGGTCGGGCGGCCTTGCGCACAGAACCCGCGGGTGCCGTGGCGAGGGCCTCGAGCGCCGCTTCGTCGAGCCCCACCAGGAGCCGGCCCGCATGGATGGCGACGGTCGCCGGGGTCGCCCCCGCATCGCGGACCGCGGCCTCCGACGCCCGGGCCACCTCGAGATTGGCCGGATACGGCAGGCCGTGGCTGATCAGGGTGGACTCGAGCGCGACGACCGGCCGTCGTTCGGCGAGCGCGGCCGCGACATCCGGGGCGACGAGGAGGCGATCGGCAAGCATCGGCCAAGCCTACTTCAGGAGAGGCTCAGCTCCGGGCGTGGCGTCGTGAGCTGGCGGGTCGCCGCCCGGTGGCCGGCCAGGGCGGCCCGCTGGAGCGACGCCGCCGTCGATCGCCCGGCCGCGCGTGCCGCGAACCAGCCGACGAGGAACCCGGCATCGAAGGCGTCGCCGGCGCCGGTGGTGTCGGCCGCCTGGACGTGCTGGGTCGCGACCTCGAAGCGGAGCTGGCGCCCGTCCTCCACGGCGAGCACCGTCGCGCCCTTCGGACCCGCGCTTGACGACGGCCATCGGGCGCGAACTCGAGCAGCCACTCGACGGCATAGCGGCCGATCAGCACCTCGGCCTCCAAGGCGGTCGCGAACAGCAGGTCCGGGGCGATCTCGGCGATGAGCGACCGAGCCGCCTGCCGCCCCTCCGCGAGCAGTGGAGCGATCGAGGCGAGATCCACGCTGACGAGGCGCCGGCGGCCCGGGCGAGCTCGATGGCCCGCCGGCCCGCGAGCCCGAGCGGCTCGCCGAGGAGCGAATAGGCCGGCACGTGGAGGGCGTCGGCGCCGCGGAACCAGGTCGGCCGAAGGTCCTCGGGCCGGAGCAGGTCGGCCGCGCCCCGGTCGGCGACGAACGACCGCTCGCCGCCCGGCGCGACGAAGACCCCGATCCGGCCGGTCCTCGCCCCCTGGACGCGGCGCACCCGCGGCGTGACCCCGTCGGCCCGGACCGCGTCGACGAGGGCGCGGCCCGCCGTGTCGCGACCGACCGCACTGATCAGCGTCGTCTGCGCCCCGAGCCGGCCGAGCCAGCGGGCCGTGGTGGCCGCCGAGCCGCCCTGGACCAGCCCGACGCGGCCCGGGACGTCGGTGCCGGTCTCGAGCGCCCGGTCCGGCGCGAGGACGACATCGAGCATCAGGTCGCCGAGGACCACGATCCGCGCCGGACCGCCAGTCCGCCGGGCGCGCGGGCGGCGTGGTCGGCCGGGGCGACGTGGCCGAGGCGTCCGGAGTCGAGGCATGACCCGATGGTAGCGGCGTGGTCGAGGGCGGACCGCGACCTACAATGACGAGCCATCGCTTCCGCCCGCTGACCACCACCCAGGTCCCATCGGAGTCGACCCATGACCGCCGTGAAGCCCGACCTCGACCGCCTCGCGATCGACACGATCCGGACGCTCTCGATCGATGCCGTCCAAGCAGGCGAACTCCGGACACCCCGGCGCCCCGATGGGCGCGGCCCCGATGGCGTACGTCCTGTGGACGCGGTTCCTCCGGCACGCCCCGACGCGTCCCGATTGGCCGGACCGCGACCGGTTCGTCCTGAGTGCCGGGCACGCGAGCATGCTCCTGTACTCGCTCCTCCACCTGACCGGCTACGACCTCTCGCTCGAGGAGATCGAGCACTTCCGCCAGTGGGGCAGCAAGACCCCCGGCCATCCGGAGTACGGGCTGACGCCCGGCGTCGAGGCGACCACGGGCCCGCTCGGCCAGGGCTTCGCCAACGCGGTCGGCATGGCGATCGCCGAGCGCCGGCTGATGGTCGAGTTCAACCAGCCCGAGGGTTCGATCGTCGACCACTGGACCTACGTCATCGCCTCGGACGGCGACCTCCAGGAGGGCATCGCCTCGGAGGCGGCGAGCCTTGCCGGTCATCTCCAGCTGCGCAAGCTCGTGGTCCTCTACGACGACAACCACATCCAGCTCGACGGGCCCACCGCGATGGCCTTCTCGGAGAACGTCCTCGAGCGGTTCGACGCCTACGGCTGGGACACGCGCCGGGTCGAGGACGGCAACGACATCGACGCGATCGAGGCGGCGATCGTGGCCGCGCGCGCCGACGACCGGCCGAGCCTGATCGCGGTCCGCACCCACATCGGCTACGGCAGCCCGAACAAGCAGGACAGCCAGAAGGCGCACGGCGCGCCGCTCGGCCCCGACGAGGTGCGTCTCGTCAAGGAGGCCTACGGCTGGGACCCCGACAAGTCGTTCTACATCCCCGACGAGGCGCTCGCGGTCTTCCGCGACGCGATCCCGAACGGCGAGCGGCTCGAGGCCGACTGGCGCCAACGCTTCGACGTCTACGCCACGACCCATCCGGACGCTGGCCGTCGAGTTCGAACGCCGGATCGCGGGTGGCCTGCCCGCCGGCTGGGACGCCGACCTCAAGACGTACGAGACCGGGACCGAGGTGGCCACCCGGAACGCCAGCCAGGACGCCATCCAGGCACTGGCGCCGCACCTCCACGAGCTGTTCGGCGGGGCCGCCGACCTGTCCGAGTCGAACCTGACCGACGTCAAGGGCGACGACAACTTCAGCGCCGAGGTGTTCGGCCGGAACCTGCGTTTCGGGGTGCGCGAGCACGCCATGGGCGGCATCGGCAACGGCATCGCGTACCACGGCGGGTTCATCCCGTATGTCGCCACGTTCCTGACCTTCAGCGACTACATGCGCGGTTCGGTACGGCTCTCCGCCTTGTCGGGCCTGCATGTCGTCGACGTCTGGACGCACGACTCCGTCGGGCTCGGCGAGGACGGCCCCACCCACCAGCCGGTCGAGCACTACGCGGCGCTGCGGGCGATCCCGAACCTGTGGTTCATCCGTCCGGGCGACGCCAACGAGACGAGTGCCGCGTGGGCGCTGGCCGTCGAGCGGCACGGCGGACCGGTGGCGCTGGCCCTGACCCGCCAGAAGCTCCCCGTGCTGCCCGGCACGGCCGAGCACGCGCGCGAGGGCGTGCGGCGGGGCGGCTATGTGCTCCGCGACGCGTCCGGCGGCAAGCCTGCGCTCATCCTCATCGGCACCGGCTCGGAGCTGCAGCTCGCCTTCGCCGCGGCCGAGCAGCTGGAGGGGGACGGCATCTCGACGCGCGTCGTGTCACTCCCCTGCTGGGAGACGTTCGACGAACAGGACCAGGGCTATCGGGACTCGGTCCTGCCACCGGACGTCCGCAAGCGGGTCAGCGTCGAGATCGGCGTCTCGCTGGGCTGGGAGCGCTGGGTCGGCGACGAGGGCGCGATCATCGGGCTCGACCACTACGGCGCCTCGGCGCCGGCCGGCACGATCTTCGAGCACTTCGGGTTCACCGCCGACCGCGTCGCGGACGTCGCCCGCAAGGTGGTCCGCGACGGCCTGCACGGCCGCATCCCGACCGTCGACGGCGGCCACTTCGGCGGCCAGCACCCGACCCTCGGCACGGGCGACTCGGGCGTCGATCGGACCGGAGGCTCGGACCCCGGCCACAGCTAGGATATGCGAAGGTGCCATCGCTACTGCTTGTCATCACGGACGACAGATGGCGTGGCATTGACAGATGCGAAAGCATACCACGGCTCGACCTCCGGACATGATCCTCGGTCGGCGAAGCCTCGGTCCCGCTCGACCAGCGCGTCAGCGAGACCGTGCATGCCGCGCTTCGGAGGCTCGTCGACGCCCGTGGCCGCCTGATGCTGCTGGGTCTCGAGTCAGACTGACGCTGGACGGCCTCGAAGCTGACCGGCGCGGCGGTTCGGAGAGGAACAGCTCCTCGGCCGAGTGACCGAGCTCGTCGACACCGAGGCGTCCGAGATCCTGGCGCGACGGGCACGAGGATCCGTTCGCGAGCTGGCTTCGGACGGCGATCGCTCGCCGATGCCGCAGCGATCGTTCGCCCGGTCGGCGTCGGCCTGCGCGGCGCGCGCAACCAGTCGGAATTCGACTGAGTTCGAGTCGGTGCTGTCGGCGATCCGCCGTTCAGGATCGAGCCTGCTGAGCTCGGGACCGACTCCGTGCCGTCTATCGCGCCCTCAGCGCGGTCGCACGGCCGGGTACCGGCGGATGCGATCCCGATCCCGACGCTCCTGATCGCGGCCGTCGCCGATCCATACGTGCCGGTTGGACGACGACGAGGACTACGACTCGCATCGCCGCTGATCACTGGGCAGTCGGTTCACGTGGGTATGCGACGCGATCCCAGCCCGCGAACGTCGAACCGGCCGATCGGGCCGCGCCGTATCCTTGAACCACGATGCGCATCGCGTTCGCTGCCGATCACGCCGGGGCCGACTTCAAGGACGCCCTCATCCGACGACTCGCCGGCGCCGGGCTCGACCATCAGCTGATCGACCTCGGCGGCGACGGCTCCGACCCCAACGACGACTACCCGGACTTCGCGCAGCGTCTCGGCGAGGCGATCGTCGACGGCCAGGCGGATCGCGGCATCCTCATCTGCGGATCAGGCGTCGGCGCATCGGTGGCTGCCAACAAGATCCGCGGCATCCGCGCCGCCGTCTGCCACGACACCTACTCCGCCCACCAGGGCGTCGAGCACGACGACATGAACGTGCTGACCCTGGGTGCCCGGGTCATCGGGCCGGAGCCGGGCTACGAGTGCGCGCTCGCGTTCATCGGGGCCTCGTTCTCGGGCGAGGAGCGCCACCGCCGGCGTCTCGGCAAGGTCCTCGCGATCGAGGCCGAAGGCTGACCGACTGACGCCCGCGACCCGACCGCCCACCGGCGTACCATGAGCGCCCGCGTTCGCGCCGGCCCAGATCCGTCGAGAGCGACCGGTCACCGTCCGTTCACAAACGCCTGCCTATCCTTCGGAGGTCACGATGGCCGACCCCACCTCGATCGCCCCCACACCGGCCCGACTCAGCCTCGGCGAGTCCGGCACCGCCTACGAGGCGGCCGTGGATCGGGCGCGCTCCGAGGAGTGGGTGACGCGACTCTTCGACCACGACACGACGCTGTGGTCGAGTGACGAGCGGATCCAGGCCGCGATCGCCGACAGGCTGGGTTGGCTGGAAGCCCCCGTCCACTTCGCCAACAACACCGCCGGCCTCGAGGGGTTCGGCGACGCGGTCGTCGCGGAGGGGTTCACCGACGTGGTCGTGGCCGGGATGGGCGGCAGCACCCTCGCGCCCGATGTCCTGAACCGGACGTTCGGAAGCGTGGAGGGATACCCGACCCTGCGCATCCTCGACTCGACCGATCCGGCCTTCGTCTCGGCGACGCTCGATGACCTCGACGCGCTCCGGACGATGACGGTCGTCGCGAGCAAGTCGGGCACGACCGTCGAGCCGAACGCCTTCCTCGAGGCGACCTGGGCGCGGACCAATGAAGCGCTCGATGCGATCCACCACCACACCTACGAGGGCCCGGGCGGGTTCATCGTCGCGATCACCGATCCCGGCAAGAGCGCCGATGCGATCCCCCATCACGACGACTTCCGCGAGATCTTCCTCAACCCGCCCGACATCGGCGGGCGCTATTCGGCGCTGACCTACGTCGGCCTCGTGCCGGCGTCGCTCATCGGCCTCGATCTCGACGCGTTGATCGCGTCCGCGATCGCGATGCTCGGCGCCTGCCGCGAGCCGGACCCGGCCGTCAACCCGGGCGTCTCGCTGGGGCTGGCCCTCGGCACGCTCGCCAAGGCCGGCCGGGACAAGCTGACGTTCCTGACCGACGACGAGATCGGGAGCTTCGGCGCCTGGGCGGAGCAGCTCATCGCGGAGAGCACCGGCAAGCGCGGCACCGGGATCGTGCCGGTCGACCTCGAGCCGCTGGGCGCCCCGGCCTCCTACGGGTCCGACCGCGCGTTCGTCCGGATCGACCTGGCCGACTCCGACGACGGCGGCCACGATGCCCTCGCCGACGCCCTCGAGGCGGCCGGCCACCCGGTCATCCGAATCACGGTGGCCGACCCGATCGACCTTGGCGCCGAGTTCGTGCGCTGGGAGGTCGCCATCGCGATCGCCGGCGCAGTGCTCGGCATCGACCCGTTCGACCAGCCCAACGTCGAGGAGGCCAAGGAGCTGACGCGGACCGAGCTCGCGAAGGCCGAGCGGGGCGAGACCGACAGCGATCCGATCCCGCCGATCGCAGAGGGCGGCGGCCTGACGTTGTACGGCGACGCGGCGCTGCGCCTGACCGCCATCGACAGCACCATCGAGGCCGAGCTGGTCCGGCATCTCGCGCGGCGCAAGCCGAACGCGTACCTCGCGCTTCAGGCCTTCATCGCGCCGACGCCCGGCCCGTGACGAAGCGCTCTCGCGCATCCGGGCACTGCTCCGCGACCGGACGGGCCGGGCCACGACATCCGGCTACGGTCCGCGCTTCCTGCACTCGACCGGCCAGCTCCACAAGGGCGGACCGGCGAGCGGCTGGTTCATCCAGCTGACGTCGGACCATCCGGCAGACCGGCAGATCCCGGGCTGGGCGTTCACCTTCGGCCAGCTCATCGACGCGCAGTCGGCCGGTGACTTCGCGGCCATCGAGGCCCACGACCTGCCCATCGTGCGGGTCCATCTCGGCGCCGACCCTGACGCCGGCCTGGCGGCGCTGGAACGCGCGCTCGAGGCCGCGCTGCAGGCCAGCCAGGAGGCATGACCCAGATGCGCATCGGCTTCATCGGGCTCGGCCGGATGGGCGGGAACATGGTCCGCCGGCTGATCCGCGACGGCCACGAGGTCGTGGCGTACAACAGGACCCCGGAGAAGACCAAGGAGATCGCCGGCGAGGGCGCCATCGGGTCGTTCTCGATCGCCGAGCTCGTCGAGAAGCTCGAGAAGCCGCGCGCGGTGTGGGTCATGGTCCCCGCGGGCGACGCCACCGAGGCGCAGATCCACGAGCTTCTCGAACACCTGGAGCCGGGCGACACGATCATCGACGGCGGCAACACGAACTTCCACGATGACGTCCGCCGCCACACGGACCTCGCGGCGAAGGGCATCCGCTACGTCGACGCGGGCACCTCGGGCGGGGTGTGGGGCCTCAAGGTCGGCTACTGCCTGATGGTCGGCGGGGACGCCGACGCGGTGACGCCGCTCGAGCCCATCTTCCGCTCGCTCGCGCCCGAGGGCGGCTACCTCCACGTCGGCGGCCCGGGCGCCGGGCACTACGTGAAGATGGTCCACAACGGCATCGAATACGGCCTGATGCAGGCGTACGCCGAAGGCTTCGAGATCATGCACGCGAGCGACTACGACCTCGACCTCGGACCCATCTCGGAGCTGTGGATGCAGGGCTCCGTCGTCCGTTCGTGGCTGCTCGAGCTGCTGGGGCTCGCGTTCAAGTCGAACGGCCAGGACCTCGAACACCTCAAGGGCTGGGTCGCCGATTCGGGCGAGGGTCGCTGGACCGTCCAGGAGGCGATCGACCACGACGTGCCGGCGCCGGTCATCACGCTGTCGCTGCTGACGCGGTTCCGCTCGCGCCAGGAGGATTCGTACGGCGCGAAGGTCCTTGCCGCGCTCCGCAACGAGTTCGGCGGCCACGAAGTCAAGACCGAGTAGCGACGATGGCGGCCGGTCGCGCCAAGGGTGCCGTGGAGACCCCGGTCAAGAAGCCGGTCAAGAAGCCGGCCACGGTCGAGGAGCCGGACGCCGACGAGGTCCCCGCCGACCAGCCCATTCCCGCGAGGCCCGCGCCGCGGCCGAAGGATTCGCCGCGGACGATGAAGGAGCTGCGCGAGACGCGTCAGGGCAAGCGCGCGTCGCGCGCGAAGCCCGCCGAGAACGTGCTGCGCAAGGGCCTGCGCCTGGAGCGCGTCCCGGACCCGGCGATCCTGGTGCTCTTCGGCGCGACCGGCGATCTCGCCCACCGCAAGGTCCTGCCCGCGCTCTACCAGCTCTGGCGGACGAACCTGCTGCCGCACGAGTTCCTGGTCCTCGCGGTCGGCCGGCGCGAGTACGACGACGACGCGTTCCGCGCCGAGATCCGGACCTCGCTCGAGCAGTTCAGCCGGGTGCTGCCGCTCGACGAACCGGCCTGGCGGTCGTTCGAGGAGCGGATCCGCTACCACCGCCTCGACTTCGCCGACGCGGCCGGGTTCGATGCGTTGAGCACCCGCCTCGACGAGATCGACGAGGAGCACGGGACCCGCGGCAACCGGATGTTCTACCTCGCGACGCAGCCGTCCCAGTTCGCCGACATCGTGGCCCAGCTCGGTCGGGTCGGGCTCGATCACGAGCACCACGACGGCGGCTGGCGGCGGATCGTCATCGAGAAGCCGTTCGGGCACGACCTCGACTCCGCCAAGCGGCTGAACCGCGAGGTCGGCAAGGTCTTCCGCGAGTCGCAGGTCTATCGCATCGACCACTACCTGGGCAAGGAGACGGTCCGCAACCTGCTGGTCTTCCGGTTCGGCAACGGCATCTTCGAGCCGCTCTGGAACCGCCGCTACGTCGACCATGTCCAGATCACCGTGGCCGAGTCGATCGGCATCGGCAATCGCGGCGCGTTCTACGAGGAGACGGGCGCCTCGCGCGACGTCCTCCAGAACCACCTCCTCCAGCTCGTGAGCCTGATCGCCATGGAGCCGCCGGCGACGTTCGAGGCCGACGCCCTGCGTGACGAGAAGGTCAAGGTCCTGCGCGCCATCGACATGGAGCCCGGCCGAGGCGACGACCGACGTCGTCCGTGGCCAGTACGGTCCCGGCTGGATCGCGGCGACACGCGTCCCGGGCTATCGGCAGGAACCCGACGTGGACCCCGGATCCGAGACCGAGACGTTCGTCGCCGCCAAGCTCACGATCGACGATTGGCGCTGGTCCGGCGTGCCCTTCTACGTCCGGACCGGCAAGCGCCTGCCCAAGCGCTCGACCGAGATCGCCATCCAGTACCGCGAGGTGCCGCACCGCCTGTTCCAGGAGGCGAATGTCGATCCCGACCCGAACCTGCTCGTCATCCGGGTCCAGCCGGACGAGGGGATCATGCTGCGCTTCGGGGCCAAGGTGCCGGGCCTGGGCATGGACATCCGCTCGGTGACGATGGACTTCACCTACGGGTCGGCGTTCAGCGTGGACTCGCCGGACGCCTACGAGACGCTGATCCTCGACGCCCTCCAGGGCGACGCGTCGCTGTTCACCCGCGCCGACGAGGTGGAGGAGGCCTGGTCGATCGTCGACCCGTGCATCGACGCGTGGGCCGGCGAATCGGCGCCGGACTTCCCGAACTACGAGGCGGGCGCCTGGGGCCCGCCCGAGGCCGACGAGCTGCTCGCCCGTGACGGGCGGCGCTGGCGCCGGTTCTAGGCGCGACGACGATGGCGGTCGACACCCCGCTCAAGATCGGCGAGCCCGTCCTGCGCTGGTCGTCGCGTGCGCACAGCATCGCCGAGATCGAGAGCGAGCTGGCCCGGATCTGGGCCGACCGGGACGTCGCGATGACGATCGAAGGCGAGACGGGCCGCCGCATCGCCGCCCGGACGAGCGTGATGAACCTCATCGTCATCGCCCGCCGCCCGGAGCTCGCCGAGCATTGCGCGGCAACGATGCAGGCCCTGACCGGGCAGCATCCGTCGCGGACCGTCGTCATCGGCTCGGCGGATCCCGACGGGCCATCGTGGGTGGACGCCCGCGTCGAGGCGCATTGCGTGCTGCCGCGGGTGGACGCGCCCGAGACGTGCGCCGAGATGATCCACCTGACCGCGGGGGGCGAGGCGGGCCAGCATCTCGCCGCGATCGCCACGCCGCTGATCGTCCACGACCTGCCGGTGACCGTGTGGTGGCCGGGCGAGCCGCCCTTCCGCGCGCGTCCCGCCCGCGACCTGTTCTCGCTCGCGGACCGGCTCATCGTCGACGGCTCGACCTGGAGCGGCGACGGCCTGGAGCGGCTGCACGACATGGCCGAGCTGCTGGAGACGACGCGCATGGCCATCAGCGACTTCGCGTTGCTGCGGCAGGCGCGCTGGCGGGAGGCCATCGCCTCGATCTTCGACGACCCGGACTTCACGCCCTACCTGCGATCGCTGCGCCGCGTGGCCGTGACGTACGGCACCCACGACGAGACCGGGGCGCTCGGCTCGACGAACCTCGTGAAGCCCGTCTACCACATCGGCTGGCTGGCCTCTCGGCTGGATCTCCACGTCAGGAAGGCGCTCGCCCCGATGACGGGGCACGGCCCGGCAGCGGCAGGTTCGGCGAAGGTCGCCCGCGGACCCAGCGCGAAGCCGGTCCTGGGCCGCAGCCTCGTCGCGATGCTGTCCGACGGCCGGGCCGACGTGTCGGTGGTCATGCGACCGGTGGTCTCGAAGATGCCGTCGGGGACGACGTTGCGCGTCGAGCTCCTGGCCGAGCGGCGCGGGTCGGAGCTGCGGGCCGACGTGACCGCCGAGGCCGAGACGGTCCACGTCCGGGTCTGGCTCGACGGCGTGGAGGCGCTCGATCGGCACTTCCTGTCGCCGCGGATGTCCGAGGTCGACCTTCTCGCCCAGTCGATCGAGGCCAGCGGCCGCGACCCCGTCGAGAGCGGTGCCCTGCGCGCCGCCGCTGCACTCATCGCGCCCAAGGACACGTCAGTAGGAGCGACCGGTGGTTGAGACGTCGGAGGGGGTGGTCATGGTCGTCGCGGACCCGGGCGCCGCGTCGCTCGAGGCCGGCACGCGGATCGCCGAGGCGCTCGCCGCAGCCGCCGAGGAGCGAGGCCGCGCGGACTGGGCGACGACCGGGGGCTCGAGCGTCGTCGGGATCTACCGGGCGTTGACGGAAA
>CAVTNH010000003.1:0-105254 GCA_963736025.1 uncultured Chloroflexia bacterium | reverse complement strand
CGGTGGTTGCCGAGGCCGGTCAGTCCGTCGAGCAGGGAATCCTCGCGGGCCTGGCCGTAGAGGTCCTCGAGCCGGTCGCGATCCTGGGTGAGTCGGTCGACGTCGCGAAGCATCGGGGCGGCCATGCGGGCCATGACGACGGGCATGACGATCGCGCTGGCGGCAAGGAAGACGAGCGCGAGGCCGCGGCCGGGGCCGCCGCCGGGCCAAAACCCTTGCACCGCGGCAACACCCATGAGCGCAACGAACTCGACCGTCATGATCCGGATCATCCGGCGGCGGATGGCGGCGGCGGTCTCGTTGGAGGTGGGTTCTGGTGGGTTGGGGTCGGTCTGGTCGGGCATGGCCATGCTGAGGACGGAAGATGTCAGGAAGGGTGTACGTCACCAGCGTCCCTCCTGTGACTGCGACCAAAGTACCGACCGAGGCCGCCAACCGTTCCAAGGACGCGCGCACGCGTGATGGCCTACGTTCCGGCCAACGATGCTGGAGAAGGCGATCCCGAACGCGCACGCAGGCCGTCGAGCCCGACTCGGACGGGCGGGTGCCCTTGCGCTCGGGATCTCGATGGTGGCCCTGCTGCCGGCCTTCGTCGCGCCGGTCCTGGCGGTCACCTGTCCGGACAACGGGTTCCTGACGAACGGCAACGTTTCGCCGGGTCCGGAACGACCAACACGAACTTCCACTTCACTGTCCGACCTACCAGGACACCGCTGGCGACACGCCACTCGATCCGGGTCTGCTTCGACGGAGCGAACGGGCGGCGACTCGTCCTCGAGTCCGGCACCCTCCAGACGGGAGACCTCACGGCCGGACGTCGTCACGCGGCCGGCCGACGACGTGGAGCTATCACGCTTCGTCGTGGAACCGGGGACCGATGGAACGACATCAACCTGCCAGGTGTCCGGCGGCTCGATCACCGTGAGCGCGCCCGCCGACACCGACCCCGACCCCGACGCCGACGCCGACCCCGACACCGACACCCGTACCCACGCCGGTCCCGACCCCGAAGCCAACCCCCAAACCGACCCCGAAGCCCACACCAAAGCCGACCCCGAAGCCAGCCAAGGCCACCCCCAGGCCGACTCCCAGGCCGGCGAGGGCCACGCCCAAGCCGACGCCCAAGCCGGCCAAGGCCACGGCCAAGCCGGCCAAGGTCAGCAGGACACCGAAGCCGACGGCCACGCCGAAGACCGCAGTCGTCGTGTCGCCCAGTCCGTCCGACACGGGATCGGCCGGCGCCTCGCCCAGTCCGACCCTGACGGCCGTGCTGCCGCGGCCCACGAAGTCGCCGGCAGCGGGTGCCGGCGTGACCAGCGGCTCGGGCGGCACCGGGCGGAGGCGACGGTGGCGGCGTCAATGCCCTGCTCGGATTCGTCGACACCACCAGCCCGTTCCTTGCCTGGATCATCGCCAGCGCCGGCGGTGCCCTGCTGTTCCTGCTGCTGATGCGCCGCAGGAAGGAAGAGGAAGAGGAGTCAGGCGGCTCGTTCACGCTCGCGGCAGCCGCTGTCGCGGCCGGATCGATCCCCGACCCGGTGCATCCGCCCACCTCGACGACCCCGCCACCGGCCCCGAAACCGGCCGCCGTATCCGCGAAGGCGCGCCCGGCGAAGGCCGAAGCGCCGGCTGCCGAGGCGCCGAAGCCGGCGGCCAAGGGCAAGGGCGGCAAGTCCGCAGCTGAAGGCAAGTCGAACGGCAAGCGTGGCGCCAAGGTCGCCGTGGCCGCCAAGCTGGCCGCGCCCGAGCCTGTCGCCCCGGCGGCGACGGTCGGCGTCGCGTCCTGGGCCGCCTCCGATCTGACGAGGCCGAAGCCCAAGACCTCCTCCGGCCCCCAGACGTTCTCGAAGCCGCCGGGCAAGGGCGTCGAGCGCCTGAAGGTCGGCTACCGCATGGTTCGACTGAGCGAGGGCGTCGACGACGTCAGCTCACGCGAGCTCGGTCGGCTCGACCGCGGCGACGAGGTCGAGGTCGTCGGCTCCTACGAGGGCTTCCTCCAGGTCAAGACGCCAGACGGCCTCACCGGCTGGATCCCGAAGGCACACGACCGATGCGCTGCGGCTCAGTCGGCCGATGGCTCGCGCCGCGCCGCGGCGCGTGCGAGCAGCCGTCAGTGTCTCTCGCCGTGCGTCACGCGGCGCGTTCGATCGCGTGAGGCGATCCGCTTGAGCGCGCCGTCCCAGTCCGGGTCGAACGGCTTGCCGGGCTTGTCGAGGTCGATGGTCAGCGGCGCATGGTCGGATGGGATCGGTGGGCCCTTGCGCGCCTCGCGGTCGATCTCCGCGTCGACGACCCGTGCCGCCACGCTCTTCGTCACCAGCAGGTGGTCGATCCGCATCCCGAAGTTCTTGTGGAACATGCCCGCCCGGTAGTCCCACCACGTGAAGCGGCCCGGCTCGTCGTGCTGGAGTCGGTACGAGTCCACCAGGCCCCACTTCGAGGAGACGCTCGAACGCGCCTCGCTCGGCGGGCGACACGTGGGTGCCGCCGTGCGCGGCACTCGGATCCCAGACATCGACATCGGTCGGGGCGATGTTGAAGTCGCCGCCGATGACGAGGTCGTCTCCCGGATCGCAGCTCTCGCGCAGCCACTGGAGGAGCCGGCTGATACCAGGCGAGCTTGCCCGCGAAGAACTGCGAGCCGACGACGCGGCCGTTCGGGGCATAGATGCTCACGATCCGGATGCCGTTCGCGGTGACGTTCATCATCCGCGCCTCGTCGAGCGGGTCGAAGTCCTCCTCGCTGACCGACGCCGACGCGCCGGCGCTGCTGTCGCGGACGCCACCGAGTCCGAAGTTCGTGAGCACGCCACCCGCCGACATGCCGTGTCGGACCGCGACCGCGACGCCGTTCCAGCGGCCCTCGCCGTGGTGGATGAGGTCGTAGCCCGCCATCGCGAACGCCATGACCGGGGCGTCCTGGTCCGGCAGTTTCGTCTCCTGCATCAGCAGGACGTCGGGATCGGCGCGCTTCAGCCAGTTCTCGACCGCGTCCTGTCGGGCCTTGAGCGAGTTGACGTTCCAGGTGGCGATTCGCATCGGACGCTCAGTATCGCCGGCCGCGCTGGCGCTCGAGGTCGAAGGTGGCCGTGTCGGCGACCGCCATGACCGCCATCGTGCCGGCCTGGACCGGATCCGAGATCACGAGGTCCACGTGCTCGGTGATCGAGCCGACCATGTTGAGCGCGATGATCGGGATGCCGACCGCGCGCAGCTCCTCGGCCGCGACGCTGATGTCGCCGCCCATGATCGAGCCCGCGAGGACGAGCAGCCGGGCGCGCGGCAGGTCGGCGACCGCGCGCACCGCGGCCGCGATGTGGGCCTCGCCGACGAGCGGGATGGTGTCGACGCTGATCCGCTCGCCGCGCAGGTTGTGACGATCCGCCTCGCTGACCGCGCCGAGCGCCACCTGGGCAACCTGGGCCCCGCCGCCCACGACGATGATCCGCTTGCCGAAGACGGTGCCCAGCGCCTGGGTCCGGTGGACGGCCCGGATGTCCTCGAGTCGCTCGAGTGCCCCGACCAGGACGTCCTCGGACACGCCTTCGACCTCGAGCTCGATCTCGACGAGTGGCGGCGTCCCGTCGATCAGGCGGACCGTCGCCAGGGTGCGGATGCGCCCGCCGGCCTCGGCGACCGTGCCGGTGATGGCGGAGATCGCCTCCGCGCGGTCGACGACGTCGAAGCGGATGGCGGCCGTCTCGGCCGCCCGACGGCGGGGCATCGGGGCGCGGTCCGGCTCAGCCCAGGCTGCCGCGACCGGCCGCGCCGGGCCGAAGGTCGTTGACGGACAGCTGGTCGGGCTCCAACCCGCCGGTCGGGTCGTGCTCCTCGAAGGCCAGGCTGAGGCCGCTGAACGCCTCGCGGGTGGCCGCCGCGTCCGAGGTCGTGAGCATCAGGGCGCCATCGGTGTCCTCGGCCACGCCGACGATCCCGGTGATGTTCACGCCGCGCTCGGCGAGCGCGGTCGCGACCCGGGCGAGCGAACCCGGCCGATCGTCGAGCTGGACCGTGAACCAGACCGTCACGAGGCACCTCCTGTCCGACCGATGGTACCCGCTCGCCTCGGGCATCGGGTGGGGCCGACCGGCTACGCTACCGACCCAGATGCCCGCCCCGCTCGGCAAGGTCCCCACCCGCAAGATGCCCGACGTCCAGGTCTTCGGGCGCGACGATTCGCCGGACACGCGGGCGGCGCTCCGGTTCTTCCGCGAACGGCTCGTGGTGGTGCGCTACGCCGAGCTGCGCAAGCGCCCGATCGCGCCGGGCGAGCTCAGGCGATTCACGGAACGCCTGGGTGCCCGCGCTCTCCTCGATGAGACGTCGCGTCCCTACAAGGACGGCGGTCTCGCCTACCTGAGCCTCGACGAGGCAGGGATCGTGGCGCGTCTCCTGGCCGATCCGCGTCTGTTGCGGCTGCCGCTCGCGCGGAGCGGCCAGGCCGTGACGGTCGGTCGGGCCGAGGCGACCTGGGCCGAGTGGATCAGGTCCGCGGCCGCGCCCTGAGCGCCGTCACCGCGACGACGGCTCCGCACACGACGAGTGCCGCCCCGGCGAACGCCCAGCGTATGTCGTCGATCATGAAACCCGAGCCCCGGATGACGCCCGAGCCCTGGCCGATCCAGACGATCCCGACCAGGACGAGAACGGCGGCGATGATCCAGCGTGACCGCATCGATGCCTCCCAGGTGCCATGCTAGCCCTGATGGATGCACAGCGCCCCGGAGGCCGCCGGGCCGGTCGGCTGCGGGTGACGCCCGAGGCGGAACAGAAGCTCGGACGTGCGGTCGCCGAGACCGAGGACGAGAAGCTCCTCCAGCGCCGCCCGGAAGCGGCCTTCCTCGACACCGACCCGTGGCGAGCCCTGCGGATCCTCGCGGAGTTCGTCGAGGGCTTCGACGCGATGGCCAAGGTCGGGCCGGCGGTGACGGTCTTCGGCTCCGCGCGGACCAAGCCCGACGACCCGCTCTACGAGCTCGCGCGGACGATCGGGCGGAAGCTGGCCGAGTCGGGCTTCGCCGTGATCACCGGCGGCGGCCCGGGCAGCATGGAGGCCGCGAACCGGGGCTGCCAGGAGGGTGGCGGCCTGTCGGTCGGCTGCAACATCGAGCTGCCGCGCGAGCAGTTCATCAACCGGTACGTCGACCTCGGGGTCGAGTTCCGCTACTTCTTCGCGCGCAAGACGATGTTCGTGAAGTACGCGGACGGCTTCGTCATCCTGCCCGGCGGGTTCGGGACCCTCGACGAGCTGTTCGAGGCGATCACGCTCATCCAGACCGGCAAGGTGCGCCACTTCCCGGTGGTGCTGGTCGGCTCGGCCTACTGGTCGGGCCTGCTCGACTGGATCCGCGGCACGCTCCTGACGTCGGGCGCCGTGTCCGAGAGCGACATCGACCTGCTCCAGATCTCCGACGATCCCGACGAGGTCGTCGCCATCATGCGGGCCCACGCCGACGACGGACCCGGGCCGGACGTGATCGACCGCGGCCACCGCTGACCGATCGGCCACTCGGACGGCCTAGTCCGCCTCGGGCGGCAGGACCGGAAGCGCGACCTCGATCCGGCCATCGACGACCCGGACCGGGTAGTAGCGCAGGCGGCGGACGCGCGTCAGCCGGCGGGCCTCGGCCTTCTTGCCGGGCGGATCCACCTTCGCGTCCCGGCCGGCCGGCGACCAGGTCGGGTGGTAGATGCCGTCGGGGTCGAGCCCGCCGGTCGTCGGCATCTGGACCGTCGTCGCCGGTGCACAGGTCGAAGCGGCCCTCGTGGAGCGGACAGGCGACGACGCAGCCATCGAGCTCGCCGATCGACAGCGGCGCGGACATGTGCGGGCAGCGGTCGTCGGTGGCGACGATGCCCGGCCGGCGTGTTGGCGAGCAGCAGGTCGACGTCGCCGCGCGACACGCGCCGCATCGCACCCGCCGGCAGTGACGCGAGATCGAGCACGGGCTCGAAGGCGGCGCCGGCCGTGCCGGGCGCCTGGAGTCGTGGCGGGAAGGGTGCGGGCTGGTCGGTCATCGCGACCGATCGTACCGCCCGGGACACCACGACGCCCCGATGGGGACCACCGGGGCGTCGTGGACGAGAGGAGGGAGCGAGGTCAGTCGGCGGTCGGCGCCGGTGCAGCCCCTGCGCCGACGGCTCGGCTCGGGACGGGATCGCTGTTGGTGGCGCGGAGCGGGATCTCCTTGATCGCGACCGCGGCGAGCAGCGCGACGACGGAGCCGGCCACGCCGAGCCAGAACGTCTGGGCGGTCGCGAGGCTGAAGGCACCGTGGATGCCCTCGACCATCGCCCCGATGAACGGCTTGACGGCCTCCTGGAACTGGGCCGGGATCTGGGCCAGGAGGGCCTTGCCGAGGTCGCCGACGCCGGTCAGCTGGCCGAGGTCGAACGATCCGCTCGCGCTGGCCTGGGTGAACCCGTCGATGACCTGGGGCGGAACCCCGGCCGCCGACATCTGCGGGACCAGGTTGTCCTTGAAGGACGTGCCGAAGATCGTCCCGACGAAGGCCAGGGCGATCGTGCCGCCGATCTGGCGGAAGAACGTGAGGTTCGACGTCGCGACGCCGAGCTGCCGGAACGGCACGGCGTTCTGGATGACGATCGTCGGCACGGAGAACGTCGGTCCGACGCCCAGGCCGGCGATGAACATCCACAGCCACACCACGGGCACCGGCGTGTCCTTGGTGAGCTGGGTCATCAACAGGACCCCGAAGCCCATGATCGCGACCGAGCCCACGATCAGCCATCGGTAGTGGCCGGTCCGGGCGACGATGAGGCCCGAGACGATCGAGCTGAAGATCAGGCCGACCATGAGCGGCAGGGCCGCCAGGCCGGAGTTGGTCGGCGAGAAGCCTTCGACCACCTGGAACCAGCGCGGCAGGAACACGATCGCGCCGAAGAACGCGAAGGCGGCGAAGAAGACCGAGACCATGGTGGCCGAGTAGGTGCGGCCCTTCCACAGGTCGAGCGGGATGATCGGTTCCTTGGCGCGCGCCTCGGCCCAGATGAAGGCCAGCGTGCCGATGAGCCCGATGAGGATGAACCCGCCGACGGTCGGATCGGTCCATTCGCCGAACTGCTTGTTGGTCAGGCCGACCAGCAGGAACACCATGGCGACCGTGAAGATCGCGCCACCGATCAGGTCGAAGTTGCGGGTCGCGGCTGGCGTCTTGACCGTCGGCAGCAGCCGCTGGATGACGATCAGCGCGACGATCCCGATCGGGATGTTGACGTAGAAGATCCAGTGCCACCCGTAGTTCTCGGTCAGGAAGCCGCCGATGAGCGGTCCGGCCACGAACGCGATGCCGAAGACGGCACCGAACAGGCCCTGGTACTTGCCGCGCTCCTGGGGCGTGAACAGGTCGCCGATGACGGCGAGTGCTACTGGGAACAGTGACCCTGCACCGATGCCCTGGATGCCTCGGAAGAGGATGAGCATGCCCATGTTCTGGCTCAGGCCCGAGAGGGCGGAGCCGACCAGGAAGATGACGATGCCGATCATGAAGATCGGCTTGCGGCCGTAGAGGTCGGACAGCTTGCCCCAGAACGGGACGCTGATCGTGCTGGTCAGCAGGTAGATGGTGATCGCCCAGACGTAGTAGTCGTTGCCCGACAGCTGGGTGACGATGGTCGGCAGCGCCGGCCCGACGATCGTCTGGTCGAGCGCGCCAAGGAACAGGCCGAGCATGACGGCGAAGAGGATCTCCATCTTCGCCCGGTGGCTCAGCCCGAGGGCGGGGTCTTCGGCGAGCGACGGGGTATACCCGTGCGGCTCGGCCGGGAACGCTTCCATGAGTGGTCAGTCCCTCCGTGGTGTGGCGGCGAGGTGTTGGCTTGGCCGAGAGACCCCCGTCGGACCTTCGGCACCTCGCATGGTCGAAGTCGATCGTGGAGCAGGCGTGGATTCGGAGTGGCGATCCGGCGTCGGACCGGTCGTGGCCTCGAGCGCGGCGCGGAGATCGGCGGTCGCCTGGGCGATCGCGGTCAGCTGGGAGGCCTTGAGCCGGCCGAGGACGGTCCGGAGCAGGTCGTCCGCGAGGGCGTCCTGCTCGTCGATCATCTGGACGCCGGCGGGGGTCAGATGGACCATGACGATCCGTCGGTCCTCCGGCACGCGCGTCCGCTCGATGTAGCCGCGCTCCTCGAGGCGGTCGATGAGCCCCGTCGCACTCGACAGCGAGACGTTGAGGACGTCGGCCAGGCGGCTCATGGGCATCTCGCCGCTTCGGCGGAGCGTGTAGAGGATGTTGAGTTGCGCCATGCTGATGCCCAGCCGAAGCAGGCGCTCGCTCATGGCGCACTTGATCTGCGTCATCGTGGCCCGGAAGTCGGCGATGATGCGATCGGTCGGGTCGGCCCCGACGGTCGTCGCGTGGATCGCGCCCGGAACGGGCGTGATGCTTCGTGTCATGTGAACTATCATAGTCAAGTAAATCATCCTGTCAACATGAACGGTTCGTCCCACATGCAGGAGTCCCGATGCGCTTCGCGTTGATGATCGAGCCCCAGCAGGGCATGTCGTACGGCGACCAGGTGGCGGTGGCCAAGCGCGCCGAGGCCAACGGCTTCGATGCGCTCTTCCGCTCCGACCACTACGCGAGCTTCCCGGGGCCCGCCGGCATGCCGACCACGGACGCCTGGACCGTCCTGGCCGGGCTCGCCCGCGAGACCGAGCGGATCGGGCTGGGCGCCCTGGTCTCGCCGGTCACGTTCCGCCACCTCGGCAACTTCGCCAAGGTCGTGACGACCGTCGACGAGATGAGCGGCGGCCGCGTGGAGGTCGGCGTCGGGGCCGGCTGGAACGACCTCGAGCATCGCCAGTACGGTCTGCCCTTCCCGCCGATCAACGAGCGCGCCGACCTGCTGGAGGATCAGCTGGCGGTGCTGCACGGCCTGTGGGGCGAGCCGGACGGCTGGTCGTTCGAGGGGCACGCGGTCACGGTCGAGGACGCGCTCTTCCGGCCGAGACCGGTGGACGTGCCCGGCCGTCCGGTCGGACCGAACGGCGCCCCACGGCCGCGGATCATCACGGGCGGTCAGGGATCGCCGCGCGGCCTCCGGATCGCCGCTCGCTGGTCCGACGAGTACAACCTCTCGTCGACTGCGCCCGCGGAGGCGACCGAGATCTTCGCGAAGCTCGACGACGCGTGCCGGGCGATCGGGCGCGACCCGGGCGAGATCTCCCGGTCCGCGATGGCGGGCGTGCTCATCGGGCGGACCGAGGACGAGGTCCGGGCGCGCGAGGCGGCATTGCTCGCCACCTTCGGCGAGGACGCCGGTGGCGACGACTGGATCGAGGAACGCCGGGAGCGCTGGGTCGTCGGGACCGCCGACGCGGCGCGGGCGATGGTCCGGCGGTTCGGCGACGCCGGCGTGCAGCGGATCATGCTGCAGGACTTCCTGCCGTGGGACCTCGACCACATCGACGTCATGGGCGAGACCCTGGTCGGCCAGGTCTAGGGCGAGCGGTCGAGGGCGTCCTCCGAGCCCGGCGTCGCTGCCGCGGATCAGCCGTCGGCGGCGTCCGCTGCGGCCTTGTAGCGCGGATCGTCGCGGCGGATCGGGTCCGGGTCCGTGCCGCGCGCGCGGGCGACGCGCTCGGTCAGGAGCTGGAGCGCCGTCGCCGCCCCGAACAGAGCGGCGACCGGCGCCGGCAGGCTTGGCGCCTCGGGGACGAGGATCCGACCGGCGGGGGTGAGGTCGCTCGGGAAGGTCCCATCGAGGTCGGCCGCCAGGATCGCCGCGGCCCGGATGCCGACGCCGCGGGCCGCGCGGAGGGCCCCGACGGCTCGGGCGGCACGCTCGGCACGGTGGTCGCGATCGGCCAGGATCAGCACGAGGGCCGTCTCGGGGCCGGTCGCCGGCAGATGGCCGTGCAGGAACGTCTCGAGGTCGCGGAACGCCGACGGCAGCCAGGAGGCCTCCTCGACCTTGAGCGTCAGCTCGCGGCCGGACGGGCGATCGGCGCCGGACGCGATGACGATGAGATGCTCGGCGTCCGCGAACCGGCCGGCGATCCGCTCGGCGCCGGTCTCGTCGCTCGATCCGCCGGCCAGGACCTGGGCGACCTCGTCGCCGTCGAGCGGACGCCCCGACAGGTGCGCCCCGACGGCCGCCGCGGCCAGCATCGGGCTCGTGTAGCCGACGACGTGGCACCAGCCCTGGTCGAGCTCGTGGGTCTCGACGACGAGGTCGGCGAACGCCGCGCCCGGGCGACCGGCGGGAGACGGTCAGCAGCGCCGTCTGCGATCCGGCGTCGCGCGCAGCCGCGAGGGCCGCGTTCGTGGCGGTCGTCCCGCCCTCGTGCGACACGCCGATGACCAGCGCATCCGCGGGCGGGTCCAGCGACAGCTCGAACGCCTGCGCGGCGATCGCTCCGGGGCCCGGCAGGCCGGCCGCGCGCGCCGCCTCGCGCAGGATCTCGACCGTGCCGAGCGCCGCGTGCTCGGACGTGCCGCAGCCGGTGACGATGATCGCTCGCCCGGCCCGGGCGGCCGTGGCGATGGCCGTCGCGAGGGCCGCGGCCTGGCTGTCGGGGCTCGGCCTGGCTCGCGAGGATCCGGCGGGCGACCGCGGGCTCGGCCGCGATCATGTCGGTCATGTGGTACGGCGGTCCCGAGCGGCGGACCGGGGTGTCGGTCGAGGCCCAGGGGTCCGGCGGTCCGGGGAGGGGAGCGTTGGCGTCGAAGCCGGCGTCGGTCGTCATCGACCGAGCATAGGGGCGCCCGCGGCACCCGCGCCGGCCGGCCCATGGCACGCGACGCGTGCGGTCCGCAGCGCCCGCCCGCCCGAGCGGGCACCATTAGGGGCGACAGTCCAACGCAAGGAGGATCGGATGCAGGTCGGGTTGCTGGTGCCCCAGGGATGGAAGGGCGAGTACGACGGTTGGCCGGCCGCCGACGCGTGGGCGCGGACCGTCGAGCTCGCGATGCAGGCGGAGACGCTCGGCTTCGAGTCGATCTGGGTCTTCGACCACTTCCACACGGTGCCCGATCCGACCGACGAGATCACCTTCGAGGGGTTCTCGGTGCTCACCGCGCTCGCGGTCCTGACGCGCCGCGTCCGCCTCGGCCACATGGTCGTGTGCACGGGCTTCCGCAACCCGGCGCTGACCGCGAAGCTCTCCTCGACCGTCGACGTCATCAGCGGCGGGCGCTTCGAGCTCGGGATCGGGGCCGGCTGGAAGGAAGAGGAGTGGATCGCCTACGGGTACGGGTTCCCGTCCCTCGGCGAGCGGATCGAAGCCCTCGGCGACCATCTCGAGGTCATCACCCGGATGTTCGCGCCGGGGCGGGCCTGGTTCGAGGGCGAGCAGGCCCACGTGCGTGGCGCGATCAACATGCCCAAGGGGCTTCAGCAGCCACGCATCCCGATCATCATCGGCGGCAACGGCCGGCAGCGGACCGCCGGCTACGCGGTCAAGTACGGCGACGAGCTCAACTTCGTGTTCATCGACGCGGACGAGGTCGCGGAGCGGATGGCCGAGGTCCGCGCCCTCTGCGAGGCCGCCGGCCGTGACCCGGCGACGTTGCGCTTCTCGATCTACACGAAGGACGAGCCGGTGCGCCATGCCGGCCAGGAGCGGGTCGACGTCATCGCGGGATTCGCGGAGATCGGCCTGGATCGGGTGGTCTGCTTCCCGACGCGCTGGTCGCCGACGCTCGACGCGCAGGCCGCCTTCGCCGAGGACTGCCGGGCCGCGGGCCTGACGCTGGACGCGGGGACGGTCGCGACGACGACCTAGTCGACCTCGGGGCGATCCGTGTCGGCCCGGTCGATGCGACCGATGCGGCGCCACGGCCAGTAGCGGAACCAGGCGCGCCCGACGAGGAGCTCGAGAGGGACCGGTCCGTAGCGGCGCGAGTCGATCGGCTCGCCGAAGCCGGCCGCCTGGGTCTCGGCGGTCGAGGCGTCGCTCACGAGCCAGGCCTCGTCCTCGGCGAGCTCGAGGAAGCCGTCCGCGAACGGCACGCGGTCGCCGGGACCCGCGGCGACGCGCTTGACGGCCAGCTGCTCGCCGTCCGGCTCGCGGAAGACCACGACCGACCCGCGCCGGGGCCAGTGCGTCACGGTGGGATCGACGAGCAGCCAGTCGCCGTCCTCGATGGCCGGGTGCATGCTCGCTTCCTGGACGGCGACCCGCCATGGTCCCCGCAGGCGTTCGTGCAGGCCCGCGGCACGACGAGGCCCCGCCGGTCGGCGGGGCCTGTGGTCCGTCACGGAACGGGGAGTGGCGGTCAGCCGGGCCTTCCGGCCACGCGGGTCTTCTCGGCTCCGCCGGTCGACTTCCAGGCGGCATCGATCTCGTCGATGAGGTCGAGCAGCTTCTTCGACTCGGCGGCGTCGGTCGACGCCTTCACCTTCGACGCCTGCTTGGTGGCGTTCCAGAAGAGCTCGTGGAGGTTCGGGACCTTCTCGAGGTGCTCGGGCTTGAAGTAGTCGTGCCAGAGGACGTCGAGGTGGTGCTTGACCAGCTCGGCCCGCTCCTCCTTGATCGCGACGGCGCGCGTCCGGTACGCGGTGTCCTCGTTGGCCGCGTACTTCTCGTTGATCCTGTGGCAGGACTCGGCCTCGATGCGGGCCTGCTCGGGGTCGTAGACGCCGCAGGGCAGGTCGCAATGGGCTCGGGCAGTGGTGCTGGGGGCAAACCAGCGTGTCAGACGAGACATGGGACTCCTTCGTTCTGGGCTGAGGACCGCACCCTACCGTCTCGGGGAGTGCATCGAAGTGTCCGAGCCTCGAGGGGACGTGTCAAACGCGCGTCGCTCCGCGGCCACGGGCCCGGAACCGTGCACCCCTTGTGGAAGACCATGCTTCCGGGCCACACTGGTGGAGAGGGCGGTCTGGGGGGCCGGCGCGCGGGCCCGGATCGGATCGCAAGGCTCATCGGTAGGGAGGCGACATGCAGCTCATCATCGCGATCCTGGCGCTGTTGATCGGCGCCGCGTTCACTCTCGGCGGCTGGCGGTTCTTCTTGTTACTGCTGCCGATCTGGGCGTTCGTGGTCGGCTTCAACGTGGGCACCGACGCGGTCAGCGCGCTCTTCGGTGACGGCACGTTCGCGACGGTCACCAGTTGGGTGATCGGCTTCATCCTGGCCCTGATCTTCGCGATCTTCTCGTACCTGTACTACTACATCGCGGTCGCGGTGTTGGCCGGTGCCGTCGGGTACGCGATCGGGTCGGGCGCGTGGGGCATGATCGGCAACGAGTTCGGCGTGGTCGCGTTCGTGATCGGGCTGGTGCTCGCCGTCGTGGTCGCCGCTGGCACCCTGCTCCTCAACGTCCCCAAGTACCTGGTCATCGTGTTGACGAGCTTTGGTGGCGCCGCCACGGTCCTGGCCGGCTGGTTCATCCTCATCGGCAAGGTGCCCGAGGATTCGATCCACTGGACGCAGATCGGCCGGCTGATCACGGACAGCTGGTTCTACCTCATCGTCTTCTTCGCGATCGCCGCGGCCGGGATCGCCGTCCAGATGGCGACGAACCTCGGGCCCGATCGCTATCAGTTCGAGCGATCCTCGTATCGCTACGGCTCGACGAGCACGCCGACCACGCCGACGGCGTACTAGGCCACACAGCTCGGCCCGGGCGGTCCATCCGTCCGGGCCGGTCATGATCGGGACGACCCGCGGACGCGGGCGGGTATCATCGCCGCGATGAGCGACCGAGCACTGCCCGGCGTCGAGGGTCCCCCGGCCTGCCCCTTCATCGCGTTCGAGGATGAGCGCGATGAGCGCTCGTCCAGTCCCGATCACCGGCACCGCTGCTACGCGGAGGTCCAGCCGGCGCCGCGCGCGCTCGCCCATCAGGAGGCGTACTGCCTCTCGAGCGCGTTCCCGGTCTGCCCGACATTCCAGGACTGGGCCCGGCGCGAGGCCGCCCAGGCCCGCTCGGCCGGTCGGGCGGCCGCCGCGCCGCCGGCGATCTCGGCCGCTGTGAACGACGAGCGGGAGCCCGAGGCCGAGAGCGAACCCGGACCGCCGAGCGACGCCGACGCTGAGCACGATGCTGCCGCGGCGACGGGCGGACCGGACGATGCCGACGACGACCGGGACCCCTGGGCCGCGCCACCGCACGAGGACGTCGAGCCGGTCATCTATCGCAATCCACCACGCGACTGGGCGGCCCCGCCACCGTGGGCGACAGGTGCCGGCGCGGCGGCGGCAGCGAGCGCGAGTGGTGCCGGCGGCGCGCGACCGAATGAGGCGCCGGACTTCCTGGCCAGCCGAGACCCCGCCCGCGGCCTCGCGGGGAGTGCGGCGGACCGCCTGGCCGGCGGATCGCCCGCCGTGCCACCCCCGACGCAAGAGCCGTCGTCGTCGCCATCTGCCGCGCCATCGGACGACCTGGTCGGTCTTGTCGGAGCCATCGGTGCGGGGGCCGCGGCAGGCGCGGCGGCCACGGCGGCGGTCGGGACGCGAGCCCAGCCGCCGGCGCCGCTCACCCGACCGCCGAGCGGCGCGTATCCCACGACGACGGCGTCGGGTCGCCGGCCGACGGTCAGCTCGACACGGTCGAGGACGCAGCAGCACGACGGTCCGTCCTGGGAGAGTGCGAAACGCTACGAGGCGTACCCGACGATCAAGACGCGGGCGGGCCTGCCGGGCATCCCGCGGATCGCCGTCTGGGCAGGCGCCCTGGGCGTGGCCGCGCTGGCGGTCTTCTTCCTGCCTGCCCTGCTGGGTGTCGGTGGCGGCGGGACGGGCGCGAGCCCGAGCCCCAGCAGGACCGCGGCCGTCGCCACCGCGTCCCCCGATCCCACGCCGATCCCGGAGCCGACGGCGCAGACCTACATCATCAAGAAGAACGACACGCTGCTCAAGATCGCCAAGAAGTTCGACCTGACGCTCGAGGAGCTCCTGGCCGCGAACAAGGAGACGATCAAGAACGCGGACAAGATCAAGGTGGGCCAGGAGATCATCATCCCGGTGTCGACGCCCGACGAGGTGACCGACCCGTCCGCCGCGGCGCCCGAGGACAGCGCGACTCCAGAACCGTAGGCGCGGGCCCGGCCCGGGCGCGCCGGACTAGCGCGGGGCGATGTTGATCGCGGTGATCTTGCCGGCCTCGACGCGGAACGTGGCGTCGATGTGCTGGGTCGGCGCACCCGGCCGGACGACCAGCAGGTCCGCCTCGTAGGTGTTGCCGGTGTCCCGGATCTCGCCCGGGATCATGCGCAGGCCCTTGTCGCCGCGCAGGAACCAGCCGCCGACGCGCTCGACGCCGCGCAGCATCTGGACGCTGTCGCCGACGTGCACGCGCATCTCGGTCATCTCGTCCATCAGCGCCACCGCACCCTCGCGGTCGCCGCCGTTGAGCTTCTCGAAGAACTCTTCCATCGTCTCGACAGCACCCATGGCCTGAGTGTACCGTCGGGCGCCCATGGACGCCGCCCAGCGATCGATCGACGACGAGCGGGCCCGCCTCGCCGCCGCGTGGCCGCTGTTCGGGTTGACGCTGCGAACCGAGCGCCTCGTCCTCCGGCTGCCGACCGACGAGGAGCTGCTCGAGCTGATGGAGCTCGCCAAGGCGGGGATCCACCCGCCGGAGGAGATGCCGTTCGGGGTCGCCTGGTCCACGATGCCGAGTCCGGCCTTCGAACGCGGCTACCTCTCGTACCACTGGGGCAACCGGTCCGGCTGGTCCGCCGATGGATGGGAGCTCGGCCTTGGGGCGTCGTTCGAGGGGACGCTGATCGGGATGCAGGGGTTGCACGCGCGGGGGTTCGCGACCCGGCGGACGGTCGACACCGGATCCTGGGTCGGACAGGACTTCCAGCGGAGGGGTTTCGGCAAGGAGATGCGCGCCGCCCTGCTGGCGCTGGCGTTCGATGGGCTCGGCGCCCAGCTGGCGGAGACCGAGGCGTTCCTCGACAACGCTGCCTCGAACGCGGTCTCGCGAGCGCTCGGCTACGAGGAGAACGGGTTCGGATCGCTCGCACCCGAGGGCGTGCCCCGCGAGACGCAACGTTTCCGCATGACGGCGGACATGTGGAAGTCACGGCCGCGGCCGACCGTCACCATCGAGGGTCTCGAGGCCTGCCGCGAGATGTTCGGCGTCGCCTAGGAGGCGTTGTCCACGACGGGACTCGGTGCTAGGGTGACCGTCCGGACTGAGGAGCGTCGGTATGTCGGTCCAACCGTCGAATCGGGTCCTGCCGCGATGGCTGGCCATCGCGATCTTCGCCAGCCTGGGCATCCTGATCGTCGCAGCGGTCCTGTTCGTCGCCATGCAGGCGGGCGCGGACAAGCCGATGGGCTACACGCAGTTCCTCGCCGACGTCGAGGCCGGGCAGGTCACCGGGGTCGCGCAGGAGGGCGATGTCCTGACCGTCTCCGAGGGATCGAGTCGTTACGCGGTCGTCGTCCCGTCGATCCTCACCGACGTGTACGCGGAGATGCAGGCGGCTGCCGGCCGTGGCGGCGTCACCCTGCCTCCCGATGCCTACATGGCGGTGTCGTCGCCGGACGCGAGCCTCCTCGGCCTTGTCCTCACCGGTCTCCTGCCGCTCGCGATCGTGATCGTCGTGTTCGGATTCGTGGTCTTCATCCTGGCGCGCCGCGGTGACGGACGCCCGGACGCGTCGAGTCGCCTGCAGTCACTCGATGCTGCCTGGAAGGCCGGCCTGCTCACGGACCAGGAGCGCGACCGCAAGCGGACCGAGATCATCGAGGGGATCTGACTAGAAGCCGCCGCCGGCGCCGCCTCCGCCACCACCCGACGAGCCGCCGCTGAACCCGCCGCCGCTCCCCCCGCTGCCCGAGGACGACGGCGCGTTCCCGATGGTCCCGAGCGCCGACATCATGCCGCCGATGTCGGGCACACCCGAGTCGGAGAAGAGGCCGCCGCCGCTGCCGCCCACCCCGCCCGCGCCGGCGAAGGACGCCCCGTCCGAGGTTCGGTACCACGTGGGGAACCAGATGGCGGACGAGTTCGGGCTGGCCGCCTTGACCTCGTCGAGGCTGCGGCTCAGGACGCCCTCGATCTCGTGCTGGAGGCCAAGGGCCGTTCCCCACACGACGGCCTGATCGGGCGTCTCGAGCCACGCGAGCCCGGCCTCGTCGACCACCTGCTGCATCGTGCGGGCCTGGGCCATGGTCTTCTCGAGCGTGCGCCGGTAGGCGGCGAGCATCGCCCGGATCATCGCGCCCGTCATCGTCACGGCCGGCATGCCCTGCGCGAAGAGCAGGATGACGATGCCGCCGAGCACGATCCCGCCGCCGATCAGCACGAGCCCCGAGATCGGGATGTTCCAGCCCGCGATGAGCGCGACGACGCCGGCCGCGATGGCGAGCACACCGCGCCCGGTCCAGCGGGTGGCCACCTTGCTCGGCGCCTCTCCGAACCAGCCGCGATCGACGACGTGCCTCTCGAGCGCCTTGTCGAAGTCGGCCACCGACGACCCGAACTTGGGCAGGTCCTCGGGCGTGATGTAGCCGCTCTCCTCGCCGATGCCGAGGCCGCGGAGCTTCTTGAGGGCCACCTCCTCGGCCGGGCCGATGGGGCGCCGGGCGTTGCGCGCCCGCTGGGCCTCCTCGACGTCGTCGCCCTTGGCCGGGTCGACGTCGACGCCGACCTTCTTGCTGATCCCGAGGAGCCCCTTCTCCTCGCGGAACGAGAGCAGGCCGCGGCTCGCGAGATCGAGCATCGCCGTGGTCAGGGCCCGGCGCGACGTGCCACCGTCCATGACCATCGCCCCGGACGCGGCGGTCAGGTCGGGTGGCGGCGCCGGCATCAGGATCGAGGGGTCGTCGAGGTAGACCGGGTCCTTGCCGTATCGCCGCCAGTTGAAGAACGCCCAGCCGCTGAGCCCGAGCAGCGCGATCGGCGCCCCGACCAGCCCGAGGACGGCATTGAGCTGGCGGGCCCGCTCGAGCGAGGCGGCGTGGTCCGGGCGTGGCGACCTCGTCGACGCGCCGTAGTGCGACCTCGAGGGCACCGTCGAAGTCGGCGTTGCGCAGCAGCGGGACCATGTCGTTCTCGAAGATCGACTGGCGCTCGGCGTTGCTCAGGAACGCGGCCTCGAAGCCGGGTGCGGCGTAGAGCTGGACCTGGCCGTGCTCGAGCGACGGGTCGATGTCGAAGAAGATGACCATCCCGTCGTTGAAGCCGGCCCGCCCGATGTGCCACTGGTCGATGAGTGCGCGGGCGCGCGCTTCGGTCTCCGACGTGTCGACGCCGTAGTCGGTCAGCTGGCTGTAGACCACGACCTCGGCGCCGGTCCGCGCCTCGATGCCGTCGATGACCGACTCCGCCCGGACGATCGCGTCGGGGCTCAGGATCCCGGCGAAGTCGTAGACCGCCCGGTCCGTCTCTGGGTCGGGGAAGGGCGGGCCCGGCGACGGTCCGGCGGGGGCGGGCTTGCCGGGGTCCACGGGCGGATCGAAGGTCGCCTTGAGGACATGGCCGAGCGCGACGAGGATGGCGCCGTCGATGTCGCCGCCCCGGAGCAGCGGCACCATCTCGTCGTCGAAGATCGCCTGTCGCGCATCGGTGTCGAGGTAGGTCGACTCGAAGCCGTCGCCGGCGTACAGCTGGACCTGCCCGTGTTCGAGGCTCGTGTCGAGCTCGAACAGGATGACCAGGCCGTCGTTGACGCCGGCCTGCCCGATGCCCCATTCGTCCATCAGCGCGCCGGCGTCCGCGGCGGCTTCGTCGGTCGTGAGGTCGTCGCGGCCCATCGCCTGCGTGTAGACCACGACCTCGACCCCGGTCTGGGCCTCGATCGCGTCGATGATCTGCTCGGACTGGGTGACGGTCTCGGGCTTGAGCACACCGGCGTAGTCGTAGACCGCCTGGTCGTCGACGGGCTCCGGGTAGGGCGGCCCCGGCGGCGGCGCGCCTGGTGACGGGCTCGCCCCGAGCACGCTGCCCACCGCGAGCATCGTCCACGCGATGGCCGCGATGACCCCGACGATCGGATGCGGCTGGCGACGACCCCTGGTTCGTCGGGTCACGCGAGCGCCCCGACGCCGGCGTGTCGGAGGCGCAGTCGGCGCACGAGCTCGGCGGCCTGCTCGTAGCGTCCGAAGCTCGGCATGATGTAGGTCCCGGCGACCAGGTGGTCGACCTGGGCGAGGAGCGCCAGGCTCAGCTCCAGCCCGACCTCGGCGCCGCGGTCGCCGGCCTCGCGCATCGCGACCCGGGTCTCGTCGGGGATCGTGATCCCGGGCACCTCGTTGTGGAGGAACTCCGCGTGACGGGTGCTCTGGAGCGGCAGGACGCCCAACAGCACCGGCAGCGGGAAGCCGGCAGGCCCGAAGCGCCGGCGAGCCTCCGTGTCCATCGCCTCGACCTGGGTGAGGTCGTACAGCGGCTGGGTCATGATCAGGTGCGCCCCCGCCGCGATCTTGCGCTCGAGGCGGTCCCATTCGGTGGCGGCGTCGGCCGCGGTCGGGTCCAGCGCACAGGCGATCGTGAAGCCCGCGGGCGCGCCGATCGGGCTGCCCGCGCCGTCCTCGCCCCGGTTCAGGCGTGCAAGGATCTCGACGAGGCCGATCGAATCCACGTCCCAGACGCCCGTCCCGGACGGGTAGTCGCCGACCCGCGGCGGATCGCCGGTCAGGGCCAGGATGTTGCGGACGCCAAGGGCGTGGGCCCCGAGCAGCTCCGACTCGATGGCCATCAGGTTCCGGTCGCGGGTGGTGAAGTGGATGAGGCACTCGAGGTCCAGGTCGTGCTGGATGCCGAACGCGACGGCCATGGCGCCCATCCGGACCCGGGCCATGGCCGAGTCGCTGATGTTGACGGCGTCGACGCCGGCCGCCTGGAGCAGCCTGGCCGCCTCGATCGTCCGCTCGATGCGGATCGAGCGCGGCGGGTCGATCTCGACCGAGATGACGAATCGGCGCTCCCCGAGCGCCCGCAGCAGGCCGGTCGGGGGCAGGGCGTTCGAGGTCTCGTCGGGCGCCGAGGCGACGGTGAGCGTGCTGGTCCGGCGGGTCGTGACGGCCGCTTCTGCGTGCGCATCGGGCGCGAGTGCGTCGAGTGCCGCCCGCATCGCGCGGATGTGGTCCGGCGTGGTCCCGCAGCAGCCCCCGACGATGGCCGCCCCGGCGTCGACGAAGCGGGCCGTCATGTCGGCCAGGTAGTCGGGCGCGGCTGCGTAGACGAACTGGCCTTCGATGCGCTGCGGGAGGCCGGCGTTCGGGATGATCGCCCGGGACGTGCCGCCCATCCCGGTGAGCGCGTCGAGGCAGCCCTGCGGGCCCGCGCCGCAGTTGACGCCGATGACGTCGACGTCCATCTGGTCGAGGAGGTTCGCCGCCGCGAAGGGCAGCGTGCCGTCGGGCAGCTCGACGTCCTCGCCGAATGTGAGCATCGCGATGATCGGCAGGTCGGCCGACGCCTCCCGCGCCTCCTCGATCGCGATCGCGAGGTGGGCGAGCAACGAGAACGTCTCGAACTGGAAGAGGTCGACGCCGCCCTCGAGCAGGCCGTCGATGACCTCGCGGAACGCGGCCCGGACTGCGGCGTCCTTGAGTCGCAGCACGTCCGGGGTCGCCCCGCCCAGCGGCCCGACCGAGCCCGCGACCAGCACGTCGCGACCGGCGACGTCGCGCGCCTCGCGGGCGATCTGGGCGCCACGTCGCGCGAACCGGCCGGCCTGGTCGGAGAGGCCATGCGGCGCCAGCCGGATCCGGTTGGCGCCGAAGGTCGCGGTCTCGATGATGTCCGCGCCGGCGTCGAGGTACTCGCGATGGATCGCCCCGATCAGGTCCGGACGCGTGGCGACCAGCTCGTCGAGGCTGGCCCGCTGCGGGATGCCGCGCGAGAACAGGAGCGTGCCCATGGCCCCGTCGGCCAGGATCGGGCCGGCGGCCAGGCGTTCGCGAAGGCGGGTTCGAGCGTCCATCGCGGCACAGCGTACCGTGCCGGTCGGGCTAGATGGCTCCGCGGCGTCGGCCGAGCGTCAGCGTGCCGTCCGGACCCAGCAGGACCTGCGGCGGGCGCGGCCGGCCGTTGTACGTGGATCCGAGCGAGGTCGCGTACGCGCCGGCGTCGGCGATGGCCACGAGATCGCCCCGGCGGAGGGGCGGCAGGTCGTGCGTGCCGAGCGCGTCGGTCGACTCGCAGATGGGACCCTCGACGCTGGTCGGCTCGGTCGCACCCGCACGCGCCGTCAGCGCGTGGATCGGGTGTCGGGCGCCGTAGAGCGCGGGGCGGATGAGCTCGGTCATGCCGGCGTCGAGGATGACCTGGCGGCCCGCCCGGTCGCGGACGTGGAGGACCCGCGCCACGAGCCAGCCCGCCCGGGCGACGAGCGCGCGTCCGGGCTCGATGGCGAGACGCGTCGGCCGCCGGTCCGCGGGAATGCCGGCCAGCAGCGCCGGCAGCTCGCGGCCGAAGTGCTCCGGCGTGGGCGAAGGCTCGCCGAGCGGGCGGACGGGGAAGCCGCCACCGAGGTCGACGGTGTCGAACGTCTCGATCGATCCGCGCCAGAGCGCCGCGAGCGCCAGCGCCTTGCGAACGCCCTCCCGCCACGCGTCGATGGCGCCGAGCTGCGACCCGACGTGCATGTGGATGCCGCGCGGCCGGAGCGGCGCCGATGCGCCGGCCCCGCCGCCGGCCTCGATGGCCTCGCCGATCTCCGATTCGGTCATGCCGAACTTGGTGCCGCCCGCCCCGACCGCGAGTCCCGCGAGCGTCTCCGGCGCCACGTCCGGGTTGACCCGGTACAGCACGTCGATGGGCGGGGCGCCCGCGCGGCGGGCGGCCCGGGCGAGGGCCGCCGCCTCGTCGACCGATTCGAGGGCCACCCAGCGCCAGCGGGGCGCCGTCGACGGCGGCCCGGACCGCGGCGCGCAGGTCGGCCGGCGTCTTGCCGATCCCCTCGAGCGTGATCCGCGCGTTCGGCACGCCCGCGCGTCGCGCGAGCGCCCATTCGCCGCGCGACACGACGTTGGCCCCGAACCCACGCTCCGCGACCGCCGCGATCACCGCCGGGACGTCGTTGGCCTTGACCGAGTACTGGCGGACGATCGGGTCGGGGAACGCGGCGACGACCGACGCGCACGCCGCATCGAGCGCCGCGAGGTCCGTGACGTACGCGGGGGTGCCGAACCGGCGGGCCGCCGCCTGCAGCGCCCCCGCGATGACCGGGAGCCGGTCCTCGTCGTTCAGTCGTGGACCACGAGGGCGACGATCGAGCCGACGATGGAGATCGCGATGCCGCCGATGAAGGCCGCGCCGATCGCGTCGAGGCCGAAGTCGGGCGGGAAACCGCCGACCGTGAACGTCACGCCCACCAGGTCCGCGATCCACGCGATGAGCAGCAGCATCCCGGCGTTGATGACGAGCCCGAACAGCCCGAGCGTCATGACCGTCAACGGCAGCGAGAAGAGCTTGATGATCGGCTTGATGAATCCGTTCACCACGCCGGCGATGACCGACAGGAGGATCAGACCCGGCAGGTTGTCGCCGTAGTCGATCTGGGGCAGGAAGTACGCCACGATCGCGAACGTGATGGCCGTCGCGGCCGTTCCGATCAGGAACCCTCTCATCCGAAGCCCTCCGTCTGGTGCACGACCTCGCCGCCGACGACGGTGAGTGCGACCGTCGTCCCGATGATGGCCGATGGACCTCCGGCGAGCATATCGCGGTCGAGGACCACCGGATCGGCGTTCGGGCTCACCAGGCCAGGCCGGCCCGGAGGTGCGCCTTGACCGCGGGCCACTCGGGCGAGATGACGCTGAAGTAGGCGGAGTCGCGGAGCGAGCCGTCGGGCATGATCATGTGCTGGCGGAAGACGCCTTCGAAGGTCGCGCCGATGCCGGCCAGGGCCGTGCGCGAGCGCTCGTTTCGGCTGTGCGTCTTGAACTCGACCCGGTTGGCGCCCAGGGTCTCGAAGGCGTGGGTCAGCTGGAGCAGCTTCGCCTCGCGGTTGACGCCGCTCCGCTGGAACGGCGTGGCGACCCAGGTCCAGCCGATCTCGAGGCGCTTGTGCTCGGGGGCGATGGACAGGAAGCGGGTGCTGCCGACCGCCCGGCCCGACGTCGGGTCGATGGTCGCGAACGGCAGCTCCGTGCCGGCCGTGGCGTTCGCAAGGGCGAGGTCGAACCAGCGGCGCAGGCCCGGCTCGTCCTGCGGGCCCATGATCGTCCAGCGCCACAGCTCGGGATCGATCGCGACCCGGGACAGGTCCTCGAAGTGGCGTTCCTCGAGCGGTTCGAGCCGGACCCGCTGGCCCTCGAGCGTCACCGGCCCGACCCACGTCTGCGCTGCCATGGGTGGATGGTAGCCGCCGCGTCCACGCGGGCCCGGCCCGCGGCGGGCCTCCCCATGTACGCTTCGGACGATGAACCGCGGTCTCACCCCGGACCAGCTCGACGGCCTGCTCGACGAGGTGCTCCTCGCCACCCTCGCCACGGTCCGGATCGACGGCAGCGTCCTGCTCTCGCCGATCTGGTACATCTGGGAGGACGGTGGCTTCACGCTCGCGATGGCCGCCACCGACGGCAAGCTCAAGCACATCGGGCGGGACGCGCGGGTCACGATCGTCGTCGCGGAGGACGCGCTGCCGTACCGCGGCTTCGAGATGCGGGGCCTCGCGCAGCTGACCGACGTCCCCTATGCGCCCGTGGCGCGGCGGATGGCCCGTCGGTACGTCGGCGCGAAGGGCGAATTGTTCTACTCGGACAGCCACGACGGCGTCGTCGTCCGCATCGAGCCGGGCGACACCCGCGGCTGGGACTTCCGCGACGACCTTGAAGCGATGGGGGTCTGGAACCAGTGACCACGTTCGACGATGTCCTCCGGCCGTTCCTCGACGACCTGTTCCGGCTCTATCCGGTGACGGCCACCGCGATCGGCGACCACCGCTTCGACGGCCTCTGGTCCGATGCCACCGACGCCGGCCGCGTCGAGCGACTGGCGGCCATGGATCGCTGGCAGGCGGCGTTCGAGGCGTTGAGCGGCCTCGGTCCCGACGAGGCCATCGATCGCGACCTGGTCCTCGGCGAGATCGCGGCCATCCGCTTCGCCGAGGGCGAGCTGCGCGAGGACGCCTGGAACCCGCTCGAGTGGATCTATGTCATCGGTGGCGGCCTGTTCGACCTGCTTGCCCGCGAGTTCGCGCCGCTCGGTGACCGTCTCGCGTCGGTGGCGAGCCGGCTGGAGCGCCTCCCCGACGTCCTCGATGGCGCCCGTGGGACGCTGGTCGGCGTGGACGGCCGGCCCGTCGGGCGGTTCCAGACCGAGACCGCGCTCAAGCAACTGCCGGGCATCGGCGCGCTGATCGACGACGCGCTCGCCGAGGCCGAGACCCACGCGGACGATCCGGCGGTGGCGGCGGTCACGCCGCGCCTGGAGGCCGCCGCGGAGACCGCCCGGGCCGCGATCGCCGGGTTCGAGACCCACCTGCGCGACGTGGTCCTGCCGGCGAGCGAGGGCGAGGCCCGCCTGGGCCCCGAGCTCTTCGCGCAGAAGATGCGCCACACGATGCGATCGGACGACCTGACCCCGGAGCGGATCATGGCCGCCGCCGAGCGCGAGTACGCCGCGGTCCGCGCCGAGATGGTGCGTCTCGCGCGCGACCTCTGGCCGGTGTGGGTGCCGGATGCGCCGGCGCCCGACGACGAGGGCGCGCTCGTCCGGGGCGTGCTCGATGCGATCGCCGCCGACCATCCCGCCGCCGACGAGCTGCTCGACTGGTGTCGCGAGGAGACCGCCCGGATCGAGGGGTTCTGCAGCGAGCACGACCTGATCGGCATGGCCGACGAGCCGCTCGACATCCAGTGGACGCCGGTCTTCATGCGCTCGTTCGGCGGGGCGATGCTCTCGTCGCCGGGTCCGCTGGACAAGGGCCAGAAGGCGTTCTTCGCGATCACGCCGATGCCCGACGACTGGTCGCCGGAGCAGCGCGAGTCCTACCTGCGCGAGGACAACGCGCGGATGCTCCGCCTCCTGTGCATCCACGAGGCCGTGCCCGGCCACTACCTCCAGGGCGTCTACGGGAACCGGAGCTCGTCGCTGGCCCGGGCGATCTTCGCGAGCGGGCTGTTCGCCGAGGGGTATGCCGTCTACGTGACGCAGGTGATGATGGACGTCGGGTACGGCGCCGACGATCCGGCGCTGATGCTCACCCACTGGAAGTTCTACCTGCGCGCGGTCACGAACGCGATCATCGACGGGCGGATCCAGGCCGGAGACATGGACGGCGAGGCGGCCGTCCGGCTGATGGTCGACGGCGGCTTCCAGGAGGAGGCCGAGGCGCGCGCGAAGTACGACCGGGCGCGGTTGTCGTCGACGCAGCTGTCGACCTATTTCGCGGGCTCGATCGAGATGTGGGACATCGAACGCGAGGTGCGCCGGCGGGCCGCCGTCGCGTCGGGCGACCCGCGCGGCGCCGATGCGGTCCCCGAGCCGCGTGTCGTCGGGGACTTCGGCGAGACGCCGGGCTTCGTCTACCGGCAGCACCTCGAATCGGTCATCGGCCATGGCGCGCCGCCGACGTCGCTCCTGCGCCGCATCCTGCTCGACTGAGGCCTCATCGGCCGATGGCCCGAGCGGTCACCTCGAGCGCGTCGACCTCGGCCTGGTAGATCGAGCCGAGCCGGTCGCCGAGGTCCTCGAGGATCGCCGCGACGCGGTCCGGTGGCAGGGGGAAGGCGTCGGCGTAGCGATCCCGGATCGCCCACGCGGTCTCCGCGGCCGCGCTGACGCGCGACCGACCCTGTTCGCCGTCCATCACCGCCTCGTGGAGCGTCTCGACGGCCTCGACCGCGTCGGCTGCGCCGTCGAGATCGGGCGGCACGGCCGCATCGGCGAGCTCTTCCCACCGATCTGCCACACCGCGCCACGCCCGCGCCGCGTCGCCGAGCGCAGGGTTGTCGAGCGCGACGGCCGCTTCATCGAGTGATGCGGCATACAGCTCTCGCAGGTGCCCGCCCCATGGCCCGACCTGGCCGTCGACGCTCTCGAGCAGCGCCAGGAGCGCACCGAACAAGCCGTGGCCGTCAGCGAAGACCCGCGGCCACGCCTTCGCGTTCCGCTCGTCGGTCGTCAGACGACCCCACTTGCGCCAGGCCGGGAGGGAGAACGAGTCCGACGCGCGATCGCAGGTGATCCACCTGGTCCTCGAGGCCGGCGTGCATCGCCGCCCGAAGCCGTTCGGCCGGGATCGGTCCGGGCGTCGTTCGCAGCCCGACGATCCGGTGCTTGAACGAGCCGATCCGCCCGCGCGCGGCGGCCATCACGGCGGGCGACACGCGGAATGGGCTCCGGCCACGATCGTCCACGAGGTACGAGCCATCGTCATCACGTCCGAAGACGACGACGACGAGACCGGCGTATCCCGACAGCGCCTCGGGCTGGCCCCACGTCCCCAATCGACTGAGGATCGACGTAGGCGATGACGGGCTGGCCGGCGTCCAGGCGTGCATCGAGCGCCTCGCGGGCCCCCTTCGTGCCGCCGGTCTCGTGGAGGTCGGGCTCGATGCCGAGCCGATCGAGCGTCTTGCCGGTCCAGCCCGGGATCGCCGGGTACTGCCACTGGTTCCGGAAGCCGAGGGTGAGGGTCGGCGTGCCGTGGCTCTTGAACTCCCAGAGGATGTAGCCGGCGCCCAGGCCGCCGCCGATGCCGAGGATCGCGGCCTCGGTCAACGGCTCACCCGTCAGGCCCGAGACGACGCCCTGGTTCGCGAGGACGTTCGCGAGCGTTGCCGTCTCCGGGTGGAGGCCGCCGCGCATCCGATAACCCGATCGGGTGGCTGGATCGGAGGCGTCGCTCGTCGGCTTCGCGCCGCGTTCGTCCGTGGCGCCCTCGAGCAAGGTTCGACGGGCGGCGGCATATCGCTCGCCGGTCTTGGCCATGCGCGCGCGCACGACCCGCTTGAATGCCTTGTCGGTGGTCATCGGTCAGTTCTCCGTCACGGCCGTCGACGCACGCGCCCACACCGCCACGTCGTCGGCCGGTCGGATGGTCGACCGGTTCGTCCCGAGGATCCGTATCCCCTTTACCGCCGCAATGCCGCGCCGCGTGGGGGCTCGGTCTGGCAGTCGGGCGCGGGAGCGCGCCGTCGTCAGTGTACGACGCCGAGGAAGCCCGTTTCGAGCACCGTCATGGTCGGCGACGCTTCGTCGTGCGCGCCGGCTTCGGCGCGCGTTCGGTCGGTCGCGACGGCCCGGCCTTCGGAGCCCTGGGCTTCCCGCCCGCCGGATCGGTGGTCGCTGCTCGCGTGTCGCGAAGCGACGACATGAGCTTGTCGAGGCGGTAGCCCGCGGCCCTGGCGGCGGCCGCCAGGCGGGCCTCGGCATCGGGCCCCGCCGTCGCGGCCCGACGGCCGGGTGCGGCCTCGATGGCGTCGAGTCGGCGTGCCCATTCGAGCTGCGTCTCGAACCGGTCGCGATCGAGCCACTCGACGCCTTCCCAGGTGTTGAGCCCGATCGCGGTCCGGACGATGTCGCTGGCCAGCCAGCGGTCGAGGAGACGGGCGTCCGCGGTCCGTGCGGGGCCGCGGATCTCGGACGGCCGAGGCAGCGTCAGCAGCACCCGGACCTGGTCGGCGACGGTCCAAGCCTCGCCCTCGTCGAGGCCCGCTTCCCGCAAGCCCGCGGCAAGCGCGCCGGGCAGGCGGAGCTCGTCGTACCAGGCGCGGCTGGTCGCGGCCGCGTCTGCGCCGGGTGCCAGTTCCCCGGTCCGCGACAGCGCCAGCCATGCGAGCAGCGCGGCCCGCTCGAGTCGCGAGGGCGGCATGTCCGGCGTGGCGAGGGCCGCCTCGACCCGCTGTCGGACGGCCGCCGCCACGGCCGCGGGGTCGCCAGCGACGCCGGTCGCCTCCGCCATCGCGGCGAGGAACGCGACGAACCGCCCTTCCAGGGTGTCGAGGTCGGCCGGACGTGCCGTCCCGTCGAGGACCGCGGTCGCGAGCCTGTGCGCGAAGATCGCGCGGAGCGGCGCGTGGACGGGCTCGAGCTGCAGCTCCCGCAGGGCGTCATCGAGGGACGGCACCGCGCGTTCGCCGAGCTGCGCAGCGAGGCGCGCCCACTGGCCGGCGACGCCGTCGTGGATCTCGCGGAACTCCCAGAAGACGTACCCGCCGTAGGCATCGAGCGACACGTACAGGCCGCGCTCCCACAGGTCGCGCGCGGAGCGCAGGGATTCGAGGCCGCTGCGGGCATCGCGGAACGCGACGAACACGCCGGGATCGTCGGGGATGCCCAGGCCCTCGGCGAGAGTCCGCCGGACCAGTCGCTTCCGGCCGTCGGCGCCCCTGCGGGCGTACGGCGCGGACTCGCGGATCCAGCCGCTGGTCGAGCCGTACCGGTCGTGGTAGACCACGAGCGAGCGCTCCGGCCCCGAGCCGTTCGAGTAGGCGAACACGTCCTCGTCGACCCGGCCGCTGGTCGTCACGAGGTCGTACAGGAGGAAGTCCTTCGCCTCGGCGAACCACGCCCGGCGATGCAGCAGCGGGAAGATCTCGCGCTCGTGGCGTTCCAGCAGCCAGGGATCCGGGTGCTCGTCGAGCGTGGCCCGCTGGAACTCCATCCCGTACTTCTCGCTGAACCCCTGCACCTGGCCGTGGCCCAGCATGGGCAGTCCCGGGAGCGTCGCGAGGACCATCGCGACCCCGAAGTACTTGTCGCCCTTGCCGAACTGCTCGAGCGCGGTCTTCTCGTCCGGGTTGCTCATGAAGTTGACGTACCGCTTGAGGATCTCCGGGTCGAACTCGATGGTCTCCTTGATGACCCGGCGGTAGCCCTCGCCGTCCTCGTCGCGGAGCATGTGCATGAACGCGCTGTTGTAGACGCGATGCATGCCGAGCGTCCGCACGAAGTAGCCCTCGAGCAGCCAGAACGCCTCGGCCAGCAGGAGCGTGCCGGGGACCTCGGCCGCGACCCGGTCGACGACCTCGCGCCAGAACTCGACGGGCATGCGCTTGTCGAATTCCTTCCTGGGCATCGCGTGCTCGGCGCGCGACGGGATGCCGCCCGGCTGTCCGGGCTCGGGCCACCAGAGGCGCTCGATGTGCTTCTTGGCGAGGACCATCGCGGCGTCGAAACGGATGATCGGAAAGCGCCGGGCGACCGCGAGGATCGTCTGCGATCACCTGCTCGCGGACGGCGGGGTCCAGGAAGTCGAGCTGGGCGGTGTCGTTCCAGGGAAAGCTCGTCCCGTCGTTGCCGTGATAGACGTAGCGGGTCGCGCCGGTCGCGCGGTCGAACCGCTTGAACACGACAGCGGCGTCGCTGTCGTCCCAGTAGTGATCCTCGAGGACGATCCCGACGCGATCGTCGGACGACAGGTCGGGGCCACCGAAGGTGTAGGCGGGGAAGGGGGGCTCGTCGAGCGACAGGAACCACTCTGGATGCTCGACCACCCAGCTCGAATCGATGCCCATGTGGTTCGGCACCATGTCGCTCGCCAGCCGGATGCCGCGCGCCCAGGCCCGGTCGCGGAGGGTCCCGTAGGCGGCCTCGCCGCCGAGGTCGTCGGCGATCCTGTAGTCGTCGAGCGAGTAGGCGGACGCGACGGCGTCGGCATTGCCGCGCATCCGCTTGATGCGCTCGGACGCCTTGGAGCGCTCCCAGAGGCCGATCAGCCAGAGACCCGTGACGCCCCAGCGGGCGAGCGTGTCGAGCTCCTCGTCGGGGATCGCGTCCAGCGTCCGGATCTGGCGGCCGTATGCCCGGGACAGCTGGTCGAGCCACACGTAGGTGCTCTTGGCGATCAGGACGACCCGCGGCATCCACGCCGAGTCCGACGAGAACGCCTCCGGCTCGTCCGCGCTGCCGAGCTTGGGCGCCTCGCCGTGACCCGGACCGCCGCCGCCACCGAAGCGCAGGTGGAGCGCGGCCTCCTCCTCGGCGAGCACGCCGATCGCGATGTCCATCCGGGCGATGAGCGCCGCGAGGGCGTCGCCGAGCATGCCCGCCCAATGCTCGCGGATGAAGCGGAGCTGCCCGGCGAGCGAGGTCGGGGAACGACGGGCAGGCGTCCGGAGGAGCTCGATGAGGGACTGGCCGTCGGGCCCGAACCTGGGTCCGTCCGCGAACCCGACCTCGAGCCCGGCGATCGCCTCGCGGTAGCGCGTCGCCTTCGCCAGCGGCCGGTCGTCGACGAGCTCGCGGAGCGGGCCGAGCGCCGGGTTCTCGTTCGCGACGCGGATGAGGATGAGCTCCTCGAGCCGGGCCGGCCGGGGTTCGGGCCGAGCCGTGCGACCGGGGAACTCCTCGGCGAACCGATCCAGCAGCAGCGTCGCGTCCCGGCGACCGAGGCGCTCCTGGAGGGCCGCGAGGGCGGCCTCGATGGCGTCGTCCTGCCCGTCTGCCCGGGCCTCCCGGTGGCGGGCGATCACCAGGTGGCCGATCTCGTGGATCAGCCCGAGTGCGCCGATCTCCCCGGCCGAGACCGCCGGCACGCCGTCGGGCCGCAGGTCGTTCATCCGGTTCGTCAGGCGCCGGATGGCCATGAGATCCGTGGTGACGAGGTCGCCGGTCGAGCCGGTCAGGCTCCGGTCGATCGCGTAGCGCTTCCGGGCACGGCGCTGGACGTGGAATGCACGCATCGCGGACAGCATCGCATGGCGAGCCGGCGCTCACGCGCACGCGCCGCGCGCCCGCGGGCGGCGGTCGGTCAGACCGGAGCGGCCTCGGTCGCGGGTGCGGCCTCGGCCGCGCGGCGGTTCGCGACGACATGCTCGATGGACCGTCGCAGGAGCTCCAGGCCGGACGGGTCGAACTCGTACGTCCACGAGCGGATGCGTTCCGGGTTGGTGAACCGCTTCGCGAGCCCCGACGTCTGGGCCTCGCGCGACAGCAGGATCAGGTCGGCCGTGCGATCGATGAGGGCCAGCTCCTCGTCGCTCTCGATCAACGCGGAGATGATCTCGACGCCGGTCGTGCCGGAGAGCGCGAGGGTCTCGACGATGTTGTCCGTGCCGCGCTCCGACGCGCAGACCAGACCCACCCGCGAGCCGCGCGGCAAGCCGGCGATCTCGTGGACCATCTCGAGGTAGCCCGGTCCGACGAGCATCGCGACGACCGGCACGCGGCCGGCGACGAGCGCCTGGGCCTCGTCGGCGTGGAACGTCGTCGTCGCGACCAGGTCGTAGTGGAACCGTTCGAGGCGGTCCGGCAGGTCGTCGAGCAGGGCGCCCTCGGCCTCGATCATGCCCGGGAAGGCATCGACCAGGCGCTCGGCGTCGTAGCCGGCATCGGCGTTCGTGCACTCGGTGAAGAGGACGTGGACGAGCGGCCCCGGCCGCTTGCGCTCGGTGGCGGCCGCGAAGGTCGCGCCGGCGAGCTCGTCGGCGGTGAAGCCGGCGTGGGAGGCCCGGCGCAGCATCTCGGACACGATGCCCGCCAGGGCCTCGGCGCCGCGCCGCTGGGGCGGCCGATCGGCGACGTGCGTCCCCGCGCCGTGGCGACTCGTGACGTAGCCCGCGTCGGACAAACGACGATAGACCGCCCGGATCGTGTTGGGGTTCACTCTCAGTGCCGCTCCGAGTTCTCGGACCGGCGGCAAACGCGAACCAGGCAGGAGCCGACCGGAGTCGATCTGGTAGGCCAGCTGCCAGTAGATCTGGGTCGAGATGGGCACGTCGGAATCGCGCTCGACATCGAGCGATCCGGCGTCCGCCGCCGGTCACCGGCCCAGGTACCAAATCACTAGTTGACATAGTCCAGTAGTCCAAGTAACGTCCGCCTTGGCCTAGTCAACTATAGCAAGTCAAGGAAGGTGCCTGATGGAAGGTATGGTCTTCGCCGTCCTGACGGCCGTGATCGCGGCAGTCGGGATCGTGTCCCTCAAGTGGGGCGTCGACAGCCGCGACGGATCCACGGATCCTCGCCGGCAGCTGTATCCCGCCGGGATCCGCTAAGCGACCACTCACTCGTCCTCATCCCGGGTCATCGTTCGCGACGACCCGCCTCTCTCGTCAGCCCGTGGCGCGCAGGCCGCGGGCTGACGGATTCCCGGCCCGGACCGCGGCGATGTCGGCGTCGAGCCGATCGGCCAGGCGCGTGCCCGACAGGCCGTCGACCACCCGCGCGGCGTACTCCGCCGCCCGGATCACGAGCGCCGTCTCGATCCGATCGGACGACTCCCAGAACCAGCCGCAGCTCGCGTACATCGCGAGGCGCCAGCGCTGGGCGGCCATGACGTCGAGGAGCCGTCGCCTGGCGATCTCGTCGGCGTCGCGACCGAGCCACTGCCTGGCGAACGCGACCCCGTCGACGTCGCCGACGATGACGTCGATGTAGGCGTCGCGCGCCGCCCACGGGTCGGGCGAGCCCGGCAGGGTCCGGGCGATCAGCTCGGTCTGGGTGTCGACGCCCTCGGCCAACCGATCCAGGGCGGCCCGGAGCGGCGCCTTCCATCCGCCGTCCGACACGCACCCGCAAGCCGAGCCCCAGCGGGCGACGCCGTGGTGGCAGCTCCACGAGGTGCCTTCGACCAGGGTTGCCGTGCGGAAGGGCCGGCCGTCCTCGCGGACCACGTCGGCGAGGGTCGCCACGTCGTAGCCGAGGTCCGTGTCGCCGACGAGGCGCGCAAGGAACAGGTCACGAAAGGCCTGGTGATGGCCGTACAGCTCGCCGTCCGTGGCGATGAGGGCGAACGGCGGCGGGTCGCCATCGCCGACATCGTCCGCGTAGAGCCGCGGCCCGACGCGCTCCCACGCGAACCGGTCGGCGTCCGCGGTCGCGTCGGTCTCGAAGGAGACCGACGTCGAGAGGCCCGCGTCGTAGAGGGCCACGACGATCGAGCGCCCATCGCCCAGCTCGACGCGATGCGCCCGGCGCGTGTCGAGATCCGGCGCAGTCACCTGCCAGGGCGCGAGGATGGTGTGGGTCACGCCCTCGTCGACGAGCAGGCGGAGCGTCTCGAGGTCGACCGCGGTCTCGGGGAGCCACACGCCGGTCGGCCGCCGTCCGAACCGGAGCTCGAAGTCGCGCAGGCCCCAGCGGATCTCGGTCCGCCGGTCCGCCGTCGTGGCCAGCGGCAGGATGGTGTGGTGGAACGGTTGCGCGAGGCCGTTGACGCCGTCGTCGCCGGTCACGAAGCCGCGATACGCGACGGGATCGGCGTCCTCCAGGTAGCCGGCCAGCGTCGGTCCGAGGTCCCACGAGATCCGACCCAGATTGCCGAGCTCGGCGTTGGGCCGGTAGCAGTCGGCGGCGATCCGCGCGTTCCAGTCGCGCGCCGGGGCGGCCGTCGGGTCGACCGGGACGAGGCCGGTCGCCGGGTCGATCCGCGACGGCTGGTAGAAGTGGCCGTGGACGACGAGCCGCGGTCGGGTCATGCGTCGAGCGCCCGGTCGCGAGCCGTGGTCACCGCGTTGGTCATGACGGCCGACCAGCGCGCCCCGGGGGCGAGGTCGATCGGCCAGGACAGCAAGAGCCCGCTGCCCTGGTAGACGCGTTCGAAGCCCTGCTCCGAGTTCGAGATCGTCTCGACCGGCGCCCACCAGGCGTCGGCCGGGCTGGAGACCGTCGTCTCGATCGCGATCCCGATGAAGTCGTTCCCCTGGGCGAGCCGCTCGACGGCCGCGGCCTGGCCGCTCGTGTCGTGCCCGCTCCGCTCGCCGCCGACCTCCCACCAGGCCGCCGGGTTGCCGCCACCGCCGAGCATCGTCGTCGTCCACTCGATGCCGAGCCGGGCGTCGACCCGCCTGGACCCGGTGTTCTCGACGTCGATGGTGAGCTCGAGCGTCGGGCCCCCGGCGGTCGCCCCCGAGCCGCAGGCGCTTGGTCAGCCGGACGGGCGCCGGGACGCCGCCGATCGAGACCGTCGTGTCGCGGCCCGCGACGAGCGAGCCGGATCCGAGCTCCACGATGTCGAATGCCCCCGTGAGGGCGTCGCCCAGCTCCGGGACCGTCGCGTCGGCCCAGTCCTTCGGGTGTCGCATCCATCGGCAGGAACCGGACGAGCCCGCTCCGACGCTCATGGGTGTCGTAGACCAGGCGCGCCGCGAGCCCTGCCTCCTTGACCCGCACGGCCTCGTGGATCGAAGCCGCCGCGCGCGTCCCCCGTGGCCGTCTGGGCCGCGACGTCGGCGTCGTGCTGGCGGAGGACCGCGTGGTACGCCTCGGGGCGGCGTCGCAGCACGGCCGTCACAGCGTGTCGCACCGCCCGGATGTCCCAGGCGCCGATGCCCGCGCCCTCGTGCAGATCGACGGTGACCACCTGGCCGGGGGTCGCGAGCCGGACCTCGTCGACGCCGTCCATGTCCAGGTCGACGCGTTCCGAGGCGTCCAGCCGGCCGTGGGCCGTGTCGGCCAGGTCCTCGGCCGCGATGAGGTGCTCGTGCGTCGCGAGGCGCATGTGGCTGATGTAGACGCCGCCGAACAGCCCGTGCCAGTAGCAGTCGTTCGACTGGCCCTGGTAGAGGTGGTCGACGGCGAGGTCGCGGGCCGCGCCCGGCGCCATGGCCTCGACCTTGTCCGACGTCCGGAGCATCTGCTTGTGCAGGTCGTTGACCTCGCGGTACTTCACCTGGAAGTTGCGCCAGAACGCGCCGCGCAGCCAGCGGGCCTCGGGTCGGCCGTCGGCCTTGGCCCGGCGCAGGACGTCGGCGAAGACCAGGCTCTCGTCCGCGGGCAGCGCCCACTCGCCCATCTCCGCGTAGGAGCCGGTCGGCACGTAGACGCGGCCGACGGGCTGGTGGTCGGCGAGCCACGCCGAGGGCGTCACGGTCGTGAGCCAGTCCGCGTTCGCCTCGATGGCCTCGAAGAACCGTTCGACCCAGCGCCCTTCGCCCCAGCAGCGCTCCCAGGTCGTGGGCCACGCACCGAACTTCTCCCCGTCGTCGCCCATCGTCCCGACCCGCGAGCCGTCCTCGGTCGCGTGGTCGCGGAGGTACCCGACGACGTCCTCGACCTCCCGGAAGGGGATCCGGTAGCGCAAACCCTGTTCGGTCCCGAAGACGCGCAGGAGGTGGCCCTGGTCCTCGGTGGTGTACGGACCCCAGAGGGCCTCCTCCGGGATGGCGGCGGCGCGGAAATGCGCGTCGTCGAGGATGGTCCAGGCGTAGCCGCTCGCGGCGAGCGACGTCGGCAGGTCCGGCTCCCAGACCCGCTCCGCGAGCCAGGCACCGGTCGGCGCGCGCCCGAACAGCTCGGTGAGCTCACGGCGCATCCGCTGGAGCTGCCCGATCCGGTCGCGCTCCGGGAGCGAGGCGAGCACCGGCTCGTAGAAGCCGCCGCCCATCACCTCGACCTGGTCGCGCGCGACGAGCGCACGCAGGCGGGTGATGAACTCCGGGCGCTCCGTGCGCAGCCAGGCCAGGAGCGGCCCCGAGTAGTGCAGCGCCATTCGGATGGTCGGGTGGCGCTCGAGCGCATCGAGCATCGGGAGATATGCGAGGTCGTGGACCTCGGCGAACACCCAGCCGAAGTTGCCGACGGGCTGGTGGTTATGGATCGCCAGGGCGAGCGCGATGCGGGCCGTCACGTGGGTGGTCAGCCGGCCTCGGTCACGACCGGCGTCAGGACTGGTTCCTGCACGGTGACGCCGGCCGCCGGCAGGTAGAGCCTCTCCGTGTACTCGTGGAGCATCCGGGTCGTGGAGAAGCGCCACAGAGCCGTCGCCATCGAGCGGCGCATGATCCCGACCCATCCGGTCGGGACGCCCGACTCGTCGCGGTCGTAGTAGGCGGGCACGATCTCCTCCTCGAGGATCCGATAGAGATCCTGCGCGTCGGCCCAGTCCTGGGCGGTCTCGTCGGGGTTCGTGTCGCGCCCGCCGATCGCCCAGCCGTTGTCCCCGGTGTAGCCCTCGTCCCACCAGCCGTCGAGGACGCTGACGTTGGGCACGCCGTTCTGCGCGGCCTTCATGCCCGACGTGCCGGACGCCTCGAGCGGTCGCCGCGGGTTGTTGAGCCAGACGTCCGCGCCCTGGACCAGGAAGCGCGCCACCTGCATGTCGTAGTCCTCGACGATGAACACCCGGCCGCGAAGCCCCGGCGATCGCGACAGCTGGAAGATCTCCTGGATGACCTTCTGCCCGGGCCGGTCGGCGGGGTGCGCCTTGCCCGCGAAGACGACCTGGATCGGGCGCTTCGGGTCGCGCAGCATCCGCTCGAGCCGGTCGAGCTCGGTGAACAGGAGACCGGAGCGCTTGTACGTGGCGAACCGGCGCGCGAAGCCGATCGTCAGGATCGACGGGTCGAGGGCCGTCTCGAGCTCGGCGAGGACCGAGGGCGCCTCGCCGTGGCGGGCGAACTGGCTGCGCAGCCGGGCCTGGGCGAAGAGGGCGAGCTCGCGCTTCTGGCGCAGGTGCGCGTCCCAGAGATCCTTCGCCGGGATCCGCTCGATCCGCTCCCAGAACCGACCCTGGCGCGTGCCGGCATCGAGGTCGTCGAGGTCCGCGTCGAGGTAGCGGGCGAGCAGGTCTGCGATGGGCGCCCCGACCCACGTCGGGCCGTGGACGCCGTTCGTGATGCCGAGGATGTCCTGGTCGTTGATGCCGTGCCACGTCGCGTTCGCGGTCTGCGCGTGGAGCTGGCTGACGGCGTTGGCGCCGTTCGTCAGGCGCAGCGAGAACGCGGTCATGTCGAACTGGCCGAGATCGCCGTCCATCCCGACGCCGAGCTCGAGGACCTTGGTGATGGGGACGCCGCCGCGGTCGAGCAGCGGGCCGGCGACGCGCCGCACGAGCTCGGCATCGAAGCGTTCGTTGCCGGCCGACACGGGCGTGTGGATCGTGAAGGCGCTGTCGCGCCGCACCGTCGCCCATGCGTCGTCGAGTGTCGCGCCGGCCGCCACGCGTTCGCGGGCCCGCTCGGCGAGCAGGAACGCCGAGTGGCCCTCGTTGAGGTGCCAGACCGCCGGGGCGAGTCCGAGGGCCCGGATCGCGCGGACGCCGCCCACGCCCAGCACGAGTTCCTGGTGGAGCCGCATCTCGCGGCCGCGGACGTACAGGATGTGGGTGATCGGCCGGTCCTGCTCCGGGTTCTCCGGCAGGTCGGTGTCGAGCAGCAGGACCGGCACCCGGCCCACCTGGGCGAGCCAGACCGCGATCACGAGCGCCCGGTCGGGCAGCTCGACCGTGACCGTGAGGGGCAGACCGTTCTGGTCCTGGACGCGGCTCAGCGGCAGCAGCGACAGGTCGTAGTCGGGGTAGGCGTGCTCCTGATGGCCGTCCGCGTCGATCGTCTGGCGGAAGTAGCCCTTGCGATACAGCAGCCCGACCCCGAGCGCGGGGAGGGCCATGTCGCTGGCCGACTTCATGTGGTCGCCCGCGAGCACGCCGAGACCGCCCGAGTAGATGCCGAGCGACTCGTGGAGGCCGTACTCCGCGCAGAAATAGGCGATGGGACCGGCGAGCGCGTCGCCGTACTTGCGCTGGAACCAGTGGTCGGAGCCGTTGGCCATGTACTGGTCGAACTCGGCGAGGACGTCGTGGTACTCGGCGAGGAACTTCGCGTCGTCGAGGAGGCGCGACCAGTCGGTCGAGCCGCTGATCACCAGGATCGGGTTCCGGTAGCGCGTCCAGGCCCGGCGGTCGATCATGCTCCACAGACCGCGGGTGCGCGGGTGCCACGCCCAGTACAGGTTGTACGCGAGGCGCCGCAGGCCCTCGAGCCTCGGCGGTAGCGGGAACGTGGCCGCCGGGATCGCCGGGACGCGGACTGGGTCCATGGGCCGGGATGATACCCGCTCACCCTCGCGACCAACCGGCCGGGTCCGTGCCGGGCGACCGGACCGACGGCGGGCAGGCCCGGCGGCTAGGATGCCGGGCATGCCGTTGCGGATCGCGTTCCTCGCTGCCGAATGCGAGCCCTGGGCCAAGACGGGCGGCCTGGCCGACGTCGTCGACGCGCTCGCACGCGCGCTCGGACACCTCTCGGCCGACGACATCGCCGACCCGGTCGACGTCTTCCTGCCGCGCTATCGCACGGTGCCGGCGCCCGATCCGGCGGCCGTCGAACGGCAGACCGTCGTGCGGGTCGCGGACCCCAGCGCCCCGTCCGGGACCAGCGACGTCACGATCGTCGACGTCTCCGCCGACGGCTATCGGCTGCGCCTCGTCGATCATCCGCCGGCGTTCGACCGGGACGGCTTCTACGGCGACGCGACGGGCGACTACGCCGACAACGCCTGGCGGTTCGGCCTCTTCTGCCGGGCGGCACTGGAGGCCCTGCGCGCCGACGGCAACCCGGTCGACGTTCTCCACCTGCACGACTGGCACACGGGTCCGGCCGCGGTCTTCCGCGACGCCCGATACGACGACGACCCGGTCGTCGGCGGTGCGGCGATCCTGGTGACCCTCCACAACCTCGCCTACCACGGGTGGGTGCCGCTCGATGCGCTGCGCCAGCTCGGGCTGCGGCCGGGCGACGGGATCCTCCCTGCCGATGCCGACGGGCTCGATCTCCTCGCGACCGGGATCGAGCGGGCCGAGCTGGCCAACACGGTCTCGCCGACCTTCGCGGCCGAGGCGCTCACCCCGGCCTTCGGGATGGGCCTCGACGGGTTGCTGCGCTCGAAGGGCGACCGGTTCTTCGGGATCCTCAACGGCCTGGACACCACGGTCTGGGACCCGGCGGCCGACGCCGACATCGCCGCCACGTACGCACGGACCGACCTGGCCGGCAAGGCCGCCTGCCGTGCGGACCTTCTGGAAAGCGCCGGGTTCGACCCGGCGGATCCCGGGATGGTCTTCGGCATGATCGGTCGGCTCGATCCCCAGAAGGGCTTCGACCTCGTGGCCGGCGCCGCGCCCGCGATCCTCGAGCGCGGCGGACGGATCGTCGTGCAGGGCAGTGGCCACCCGGAGCTCGCGGACCCGTTCCGCCGGCTCGTCGCCGCGAACCCGGACCGCGTCGCGCTCATCGAGCGGTTCGACCGGGTCATGGCCCGCCGGATCTACGCCGGCGCCGATGCGTTCCTCATGCCCTCGCGGTTCGAGCCGTGCGGCCAGGGCCAGATGATCGCCCTGCGCTACGGCACGCCGCCCGTCGTGCATCGGACGGGCGGCCTCGCGGACACGGTCATCGACGTGACGTCCAAGCCGGGGAAGGGGACCGGCTTCGTGTTCGAGGAGGCGACCCCCGACGGGCTCGTCGGGGCGTGTGAGCGGGCGATGACGCTGCATGCCGCGGGCGGGCCGCCGTGGCAGGGCCTGCTCGACCGCGGCATGGCCGTCGACTTCGACTGGGTGACGGGCTCGGCGCCGCGCTACGTCGAGGCCTACCGGCGGGCCGTCGCCATCCGGGCCGCGAGCCGGACCGCGCCCTAGTCGAGCGCCTGCCGGAGGGCCGCGTTCAGTTCGTCCGGATGTGTCCCTTGCGGCGAATGGGGAGCGCCGACGATGGTCGTCACGTGGTCGGCTCCGTAGCGCGCCGCGAAGACCGCGGCGACGCTGTCCGGCACACGGCCGCCGGTCGCGGGATCGGCGCGGACCACCCGGACGTCGAGGCCGGCCGCGGCCGGATCCGACAGGGCGGCCAGGCCGGAGTCCCAGTCGCCGTTCTCGAACAGGACCTGCGTGGCCGCCCCTAGATCGGTCGCGGCCGCCAGCTCGATGGCGTCGAGGTCGCCCTCGGCGAGGGCCGGGTTCGCGGCGAGGGCAGCGGCACGGGCCGCCTCGGGGCTTGCCGGGAGTTTCGCTGCGGCCTCCGTGGCCTCCCGCACGATCTCGGCGAGAGGGATGGTCGGCGGATCGAGGAGCACGAGTCGTGACGGACGGAGGCCGGCGGCCGGCAGGTTGGTCGCGACCATCGCGCCCCAGCTGTGGGCCACGATCTGGAGGTCAGGCCGGTCGAGACCCGCGGCCCGGATGAATGCCGCGAGATCGGCGGCCGTGTCACTGAAGCGTCCGTGGCCGACCCAGTGGCCGGTCAGGCCGTGTCCGGGGAGATCGACCGCGACGACGCGCCGTCCCGTCGCCGCCAACGCGGGCCCGACACGCCACCAGCCGGCCGCCGAGGCGGTCACGCCGTGCGTGAGCAGGAGCGGCCGCCCGTCCGGGTCGCCCCAGTTCAGGGTCGAGAACGGGATGCCCGCCGCGAGCACGGTCGCGCGGACGCCGGTGTCGTTCATGGGACTGGCGACGCTAGCACACCGCCGGGTCGCTAGAATCGAGTCTTTCACCCGTCCGGAGGGCCCCATGGCCAACCAGTTCGTCGTCCAGCTGAAGAACGAGCCCGGCGCGATGGCCAACCTCGCGGAGGCCCTGGCGGCGCGTGGCATCGACCTGCGGGCGATCGGCGGCGGGAGCATCGGCGATTCCGGGCACGTGATCATGACGACGGCCGACGATCCGGCGACCAAGGCCGTGCTCGACGACGGCGGCTACACCTACATCGAGGGCGAGTCGATCGTCACCGAGGTCGATGACCGCCCGGGCGGGATGGCCCGCCTCGCGCGCGCCCTCGCAGACGCGGGCGTGAACATCTACGGGCACCTCTTCCTCGGGCGCTGGGGCGATCGCGCGATGTTCGCGTTCGTCGTCGACAAGCCCGACATCGCCCGCCCGATCCTCGAGCGCAAGGGCTGACCGGTGTCCGAGCCGCGGTCGGACGACGCGCCGGTGACGGTCGCCGCACCCGCCCCGGCCCGGACCGCCCCACCGCGATCGCCGGCCGCACAGCGGGCGCGACGCGAATGGTCGCGCCTCGGCGCCCGTCTCTCGACCGTGACGCCCGCCGCCCTGTCCCGGGTGGTGCTGACCGTCGCGGTGATCGGATCCGTGGTGTGGCTCGCGGTCGCCTCGTGGCCGGCCCTGCTGCCGTTCATGGTCGGCGGGCTGATCGCCTACGTGATCCGGCCGATCGTCGACACCCTCGACCGGTTCATGCCGCGCCTGCTGGCCGCGCTGTTCGGCGTGCTGGCCGTGGTGGCGGTCCTCGTCGGCATCGTCGTCATCGTCGTGCCGCCCCTCGTGACCGGGGTCGGGACCTGCTCGGGACCCTGCCTGGTGCCGGGCAGATCGAGGACGCGGTCGATTCGATCGAAGCGCAACTGGGTGGACCGCTCTCGCCCGAGGCACACGCGCTTCTCGTCGCCGTGGGTGTGTCCGCGACCAACGGCCTGTCGGGCCTCACATCCGGCGTCACCGATGTCGACCTGCCGACGGTCGCCAACGGGATCGTCCAGACGATCACGAGCATCGCGAGCGTCGTCATCGGCCTGATCGTCCTGCCGACCTGGATCCTGTCCGTGGTGAACCGGCATCGGGCCGGCCAGCGCGCCGTCGATCGGCGGCTGGCGCCATGGCTCCGCGCGGATTTCTGGGCGATCGTCCGGATCCTCGATCGCGCGGCCGGCGCGTACGTGCACGGCTACGTCGTCATCGCGTTCCTCGTCGGCCTGTTCACCTATCTCGGGCTGACCCTGGCCGAGCGTGCCGGGGTCCCGCTCTATCAGTCGAAGCTGGCGCTCGCCGTCCTGGCCGGGATGCTCCAGGTGATCCCCGAGCTCGGCCCTCTGCTCGGCTACGCCCCTGCGCTCCTCATCGCCATCGTCTCGCCGCCGCGGGCCGTGGCCTATCTCGTCGTGTATGTCGCGTCGCGCTGGGTCGTCGGCACCTTCTTCGGGCGTCGCATCATCGAGGCCCGGGTCGGCGTGCCGCCGGCGATCATGGTCCTCGGGGTCGTGGCGATCAGCCAGTTCGGGGTCATATGGCTCTTCGTCGCCGGGCCGCTGATCGCCGCGCTCTGGGATGTCGTGCGCTATCTCCACGGCCGGCTGTCCGAGCCCGCTCGCCCGGCCGGCGTCCTGCCCGGCGAGCCGCTGCCGGCCGCCCGACCCTCCTACGCGACTCGGCCTGTCCCGGCCTACTACCGGCCACACGTCCAGGGAGTGGTGAACGCCGATGTCCGATGATCCGACGCAGTACCAGGACGGCGCCTACGGGGCATCGCCGACGGCACCCTACGTCCAGCTGACCCAGGTCCGCGTCCCGCTCGACGAGGCCGCCGACGCGTTCTCGACCCCGGATGCGGCCGGCCGGCTGCCGATCGTCCTGCTGACCGGCGAGCGGAGCCGGATCCGCAACGAGTTCGTGCTCGCCGGCGTGGTCGTGCTCGCGATCGGCGTGCTGTTCGACCTCGAGCTCCAGTTCCGGGCGACCTTCACGTCCGTCGCGGCCGTCCTGATCTTCCTCGGCATCTTCCGGTCCCTGATGGTGCGCGTCCCCGAGAGCGCGGTCGCGCTGCTGCTGCAACGCGGCAAGTTCACGAGGAGCATCGGACCGGGGACGCACTGGATGCTGCCGACGATCGTCGTCTCGCACCTCGTCACGCGACGCGAGATCCCGTTCGACGTCCCGGTCGCGTCGGTCCCGACCAAGGACGGCGTCCGCGTCGACGTGGACGTCCTGCTGACCTTCGGCATCGACGTCCCGGAGCGGTTCGTGTTCAACGTGGCCGCCCCCGACTTCGACGCCGTCTGCCAGGCGTCGAGCCAGGAGGCGATCCGGCATCTGGTCCGCAGCGTCGACTTCGATGACGTCCTCGATCTCGCCGGCGCCGAATCCGACCAGCTCCGCAAGCAGATCGGGAGCGACCTCGAGACGTACGGCGTCGCGATCCGCAAGGTCGTGGTCACCCTGGTCCGCCCGCCTGCCAGCTACATGGACTCGATCGAGGGCCGTCGGCTGGCGTCCGTCCAGCGGGCGGAGCAGGAGGAGCGGCACACGCTGGAGCAGCGTCGCCAGGCCGACCAGGAGCAGCTCGACCGGCAACGTGTCACGGCCGACCGCGAGCTCATCGATCTCGAGGCGGCGAACGAGTCGCTCCGCCTGCAGCGACTCGAGGAGCGGATCAAGGCCTACCCCGATGCGGCCCGCTACGACCTCGACACGACGCGCCTCGGCGTCGCCCGCGCCCTGGCCGGCAACAGCCGGACGATGCTCCACATCGGCGAGCCCGGCGACCTGGCGGCCGCCATCTTCCCGCCCGAGGAGATCGCGGCACCTCGCCCCACCGACGAAGCCGGCGCCCGCCCCGCGTCGCCGGGCCTGACCGCCATCCTCGACCCGTCGTGGACGACTTCGAGCGGTACCGCTTCGACCTGAACGGGTATCTCGCGCTGCCGGGCATGCTGTCGGCGACGGCGCTCGAGCGGCTGAACGCGCTGATGGACGAGCGGATCGCGGCGGACGTGCCGGCCGACGCCCACACGCACCGGTTCGGGAGCGTGCTCGACTGGGGGCCGGAGGTCCGGGCGCTCATCGACCACGAGCCGATCCTGCCGTACCTCGAGGAGATCCTCGGGAGTGGCTTCCGCCTGGACCACGACTACGCGGACCTGATCCGGCACGGCAAGGGCCCGATCGGGACCAAGCTCCACGGCGGCGCCATCCCGTACGACGCGGGCCAGTCGTACACGTTCGTCGAGGGGCGGCCGCGGTCCGGGCTGCTGGTCGTGGCGTACAACCTCCGGGACGTCAACCCGGGCGACGGCGGCTTCGGGTGCGTGCCGGGCAGCCACAAGGCGAACGTGGCGTTCCCGGAGTCGTGGAAGGAGCTCGAGGTGGACGAGGAGCTCGACCTCGTCCGGGCGGTGACCGGGCCGGCGGGCACGGCGATCATCTTCACCGAGGCGATGACCCACGGGACGCTGCCGTGGCGCGGCGCAGGCGAACGCCGGACGGTGTTCTTCAAGTACGACCCGGGCCCGTACGCATACGGCGCCGCCTTCTACGACCGCGACCGCTGGCCCGACCTGACGGAGCGTCAGCGCTCGATCCTCGAGTCGCCGAACGCTCGCTACCAGGGCCGCCCGACGGCCTGACGCGAGGTCCGAACGACACCGGACCATCGGCTGGAAGCCCTTCGGGGCCACATCGGGTATGCTCAAGGCACACTCGTGCTCGATGGGCGCTCCGGTCGGCGCCCCGGTCTCATACCGTCCGATCCCGATCCACCAACGCCCTGACCGGGCCCCGCCAAGAGCGGGAGGGCCCCTTCGTCAGGAGCGTCTCCTCCATGTCCTTCGATGGTCTCGGGCTGTCGCCCGAGCTCCTCAGCACGGTCGCCAAACAGGGCTACACCGTGCCCACCCCCGTCCAGGCCGAAGCCATCCCGCTGGTCCTCGCCGGCCGCGACCTGATGGCCGGCGCCCAGACCGGCACCGGCAAGACGGCCGCATTCGTGCTGCCGATGATGCAGCGGCTCCATGCCAGCGCCCGCGACGGGCAGCGCGGCGTGCGTGCGCTCATCCTCGCCCCGACCCGCGAGCTCGCCCTCCAGATCGCCGAGAGCGTCCGGACCTACGGCGCCGGGCGGCCGATCCGCTCGGTCGCCATCTACGGCGGCGTCGGCTTCGATCCGCAGGTCCGCGCCCTGCGTGGCGGGGCCGAGATCGTCATCGCGACGCCCGGTCGCCTGCTCGACCACGTCGGCCAGCGCACCATCGACCTGTCCCGCGTCGAGATCCTCGTCCTCGACGAGGCCGACCGGATGCTCGACATGGGCTTCATCCGCGACATCCGCAAGATCCTCGCGATCCTGCCGGCCAAGCGCCAGAACCTCATGTTCTCGGCCACGTTCTCCGACGACATCCGGCGACTGGCCGGCGGCCTCCTCCAGGACCCGGCGACCGTCCAGGTCACGCCCCGGAACACGCCGTCCGAGCTGGTCAGCCAGGTCGTCCACCCGGTCGATCGCGAGCGCAAGCGCGAGCTGCTCAGCCACCTCGTGAAGACCGGCGTCATCTACCAGGCCCTCGTCTTCACCCGCACCAAGCACGGCGCGAACCGCCTCGCGACCCAGCTCGAGCACGACGGCATCCCCGCGACCGCCATCCACGGCAACAAGAGCCAGCCCCAGCGCGTGCGCGCCCTCGCCGACTTCAAGGCGAACAAGTACGCGATCCTCGTCGCGACCGAGGTCGCCGCGCGCGGCCTCGACATCGACTCGCTGCCGCACGTCGTCAACTTCGAGCTGCCGATGGTGGCCGAGGACTACGTCCACCGGATCGGCCGGACCGGCCGTGCCGGCGTCGACGGCCAGGCCGTCTCGCTGGTCTGCGTCGACGAGCTGCGGCTGCTCTCCGACATCGAGCGCGTCCTCGGCCGGTCGATCCCGTCCGAGATCATCCCGGGCTTCGAGCCCGATCCCCGCATCCGTCCCGAGCCGATCCTCCGTGGCGGCCTCGGTGGCGCGCGACCCGGCGCCGGACCCCGCCAGCGACCGATCGGTGCGCCCCGGTACGCCGGGGCTCCGCGTCACGACGCCGTCGGCCGCCCGGGCGGCAACGGCCCTCGCCCGCACGTCGGCGCGCGACCGTTCAGCCCGCCGGCAGCCGGCCGTCCCGCCGGGGCGCTCGCCGCGAACCGCGGTGGTGTCGGTGGTGGGCACGGCCCCGCGGGCAACCGCGGTGGTCATGCGCCGGCCCGACGTCTCGAGGGTGGTCGCCCGACCGGCGGCCGTCCCGCGCAGCCCGGCCAGTGGCTCGGCCAGCGCCCGAACCAGGGCGGCCGGCCCGTCCAGGGTGGCAACGGGCAGGGGCCGCGTCCCAACCACGGACCGCGTCCGAACAACGGCCAGCGCCCGAACAGGCCAGCGCCCCGACGGCGCGCCCCAGGCCCTGCCGGGCGAGCGTCTCGCCCGCGTCGGCGGCCGACCGAACGACCGCTGACGGGACGGCGGCCGCCTGGGCCGACCGCCCCGATATCATCGGGCTCGATGACAGCCCTCGGCCTCCGTTCCGATGACCCGATCGACGCGCTGATCCGGCAGCACCGCACGGCGGACGCAACGGTCACCGTGTTCGGTGCCGACGGCGAGCCACTGGCCCGCCAGGAGGTGGTCGTCGGCCAGCGCAGCCACGCCTTCTCGTTCGGCTGCACGGGCGCCGAACTCATCGCGCTCGCGAACGACGAGGTGCCCGACGCCGACCGGGCGTCGGCCGAGCAGCGCGCCGGGCACTGGCTGGGCCTGTTCGACTTCGCCACGCTGCCGTTCTACTGGGCCGGGTTCGAGCCCGTCCGCGGCCGCCCCGACACCGAGCGACTGCTGACCGCGGCGCAGTGGCTCGTCGATCGCGGCTGCGTCGTCAAGGGCCATCCCCTGTGCTGGCACACCGAGACCGCCCCCTGGCTGCTCGAGCTCTCGACCGCGGACGCGATCGCCGCCCAGCTCGCTCGCATCGAGCGCGAGGTCACGGCGTTCGCCGGCGTGATCGACACGTGGGACGTCGTCAACGAGGCCGTGATCATGCCGGTCTTCGACAGGTACGAGAACGGCGTGACCCGCATGTGCCAGGCGCTCGGCCAGGTCGGGATCGTCAAGGCGACGTTCGAGGCGGCCCGCGCCGCCAACCCGGGCGCGACGCTGCTGCTCAACGACTTCGACGTCTCGCCGGACTACGAGCGCCTCATCGAGGACTGTCTCGACGCCGGCGTCGACATCGATGTCCTCGGGATCCAGTCGCACATGCACCAGGGCTACTGGGGCGAGGCGAAGACCCTCGAGGTGCTCGAGCGGTTCGCGCGTTTCGGGCTGCCGATCCATTTCACCGAGAACACCCTGGTGTCGGGGCGGATCATGCCGCCCGAGATCGTCGACCTCAACGACTACCAGGTCTCGGAGTGGCCGTCCACGCCCGATGGCGAGCAGCGCCAGGCCGACGAGGTCACCCGCCACTACCGGACGCTGGTGTCGCATCCGGCGGTCGACGCGATCACCTGGTGGGGCATCGACGACGGCGGCTGGCTGAACGCGCCGACCGGTCTGGTCCGGACCGACGGTTCGACCAAGCCAGCCTACGAGGCGCTCGCCGCCCTCATCAAGGGCGACTGGTGGCTCGCCCCGACCCCGATGGTCACCGACGAGGCCGGCAACGTCGCGGTCAGCGGATTCCTCGGTGAGTACGCGGTGACGTGGGCCGGCCGGACGGCCGAGTTCCGCCTCGCCGAGACCGGCACGACGACGGCCGAGGCGCGGGTCGTCGCCTGACGCCGGTCCTCTACGGGGCTCGCCTGGCGATGTCCTCGAGGTACGCCTCGATCTCCGGGACCGAGCGCAGCGCCTTCTCGAAGTAGGTGTTGACCGCGCCGATCGCGGCATCCTGGATGCCGGCCATCTCGTCGGACCGGTCGGCGTGCGACTCGCGCGACTGGAGCGAGTTCCGGAGCTGCAGCAGGTGGCCGACCATCTTGGCCTCCTCGGGGCCGTCGAGCGCCTGGATCGCCGACATGATCAGGCCGTCGACCTGCGAGACCATCGTGTCGGTGGCGAACGTGTCGCCCGATGACGCCGCGTCGTCGAGCGTCCGGATGAGCGCGGAGACCTGGTACAGCGCGGTCACCGGCTCGTCGAACAGCTCGCGGATGTAGGCCGCCTCGCGGTACTTCCCGTTCATCCGGAAGACGTTGTACATGCGCCGCGCGGCCTTGCCGTAGTTCGGCTCCTTGACGGTGTACTTCCAGACCTCGTGCTCGAGCGTGTCGACGTAGTCGTCGACCGAGTCGGCGGACAGCTCCTTCACGAGCTTCGAGAACAGCGGGATCGACTCGCTCTCGAGGTAGACCTCCTGGTAGTACGGGTCGAGGAAGCCGTCGAGCGGCACGATGCTGCCGTCGGGCGCCTCCCAGGTCGGATCGAGCACGTTGCTCGCGTTCGCGAGCTGGCCGCGGGTCTTGTCGGCGATGACCCAGTCGAGCTTGCACCAGCCCGGGTCGTGCGACGCGTCCTCCCACGTGTACACGCGCAGGGCGCCGTCGGGCAGCGTGACCTCCATCTGCCCGGCCCTGACCTCCTCGAGGGTCCACGACATCGGCGAGCCGGCCCCGATCTGGCTGCCGCCCTTTGTCGAGGCGACCGGGTGCGACCCGAACTTGACCTCCCACAGCCGATGGGTCGGGCCGGAGGCGGTGTCCAGGGCCTTCTGGCGCATGAGGTCGGCGAGGATCGCGCACGCCTCCTCGCGGGTGTCCGCCTTGATGTGGACGCGCTCGAAGAAGTCGCAGTCGGCCGGGTACGCGTTGATCTTGCTCTGCGCGGCCGACCCGGAGATCGAGAGCGCGGTCATGACCTGGGGCGGCCGATCCTCGAAGCCGACGATCGTGGCCATCTCGCGGAATCGCGCGAGGTCGTCGGGGTGGAAGTCGAGCATCGTGACCCGATGGCCGTAGACGCCGGAGTCGACATCCACGACGAGATCGCCGCCGCTCGCCTCGGTCTCCATCGCGGCCACCCACTCGGCCGCCTCGTCCTCGTTGAGCTCCACGCCGAGTCGAGTGGCCGACGCGACGACCCGCGCGATCGCCTCGTCCGATGACGTCCCGGGTGCCATGCGAACCCCTCCTGCTCCAGTTCGGAGGCAGAGTATGACCCGCCGACCGTCCGCTAGAGTGGCGATGCCGAGCGTGGCTGGAGCACTGGAGGAGGCGCACGTGGAGGACCTCAAGGACAGCGTCGTGGCGATCACCGGCGCCAGCGCCGGCATCGGGCGCGCGACGGCCCGCGAACTGGCCCGGGCGGGCGCGCGTGTCGTCCTCGGGGCGCGCAGGCGCGAGCGTCTCGACGCCATCGAGGCGGAGTTCCCCGGGCAGGTGGCGGCGGTCGAGATGGACGTCCGCTCGCCCGACGACAGCCGGCGCCTGGTCCAGGAGGCCGTGGCGCGGTTCGGCCGGCTCGACAGCCTGGTCGCGAACGCCGGGATCGGCATGTACGGCGGCATCCTCGACCGCACCGACGAGGAGCTCGCGACGATGCTCGACACGAACGTCGCGGGGACGGTCTGGCCGATCCGGGCGGCGGTGCCCGAGATGCTCAAGGCAGGGCGCGGCGACATCGTCATCGTGGCCTCGGTCGCCGGGTTCCGGGGCGGCGGCGACGAGGCCGTCTACGCCGCGACGAAGTTCGCCCAGGTGGGGCTCGCCGGGTCGCTCGATCGCGAGCTGCGCGACAAGGGGATCCGGGTGACGACGATCGGGCCGGCCGGGACCTCGACCGAGTTCGCCATCGGCGCGGGACGCACCGAGGACATGCCCGAGCTGCAGACCTACCTCAAGCCCGAGGACATCGCGTTCGCCATCCGCACGGTCCTCGAGCAGCCGCGCCGCCTCCGGACCCAGTACTGGACGATCTGGAGCATGGCCCAGGGCAGCTGATGGGGGACCGGATCGTGCGGTCGCTCGCGATCTGGATGGCGCTCGTCGTCATCGTCGCGGCGTGCGCCAAGTCCGCGCCGGATCCGGTCGTCGATGGCTGGCCGATCGGCCAGCCGACCGACTGTGCGGTCACCCCGTGCGGGGCCTGGCTCGCCGTCGCACAGGCCAGGCTGGACGTCCGCGACCCGGGGCACGCGGAGGTCGTCAAGGCGACGTTGCACAACGAGGGGACGTTGGCCGCGCCCGAGGGCGGGCTCCAGATCTTCAACCGGAGCGGCGGCTGTTGCGATGTCGCGGTGTTCGAGCTCGCGGACGGCACCACGAAGGCGCTCGGCGTCGGCACGATCGGGGTCAGCACGACAGTCTCGGCGGTCGACTTCGGCCCGTGACCGCGGCGCCAAGTGGCGCGCTATCCCGGCCGGTCGAGCGTCGCGTCGCCCGCGGGTAGCCCGGTCCGCTGGTCGCCGCCGAACGCCGACAGCCGCTCGGCCGAGGGGATCACGTAGTAGGCGCCGCTGATCGCGCGCGTGAATCGCGTCAGCTCGTCGCGGACGCCGGTCCCGCGGCCGACCATGCTGTCGAGCATCGCGGCCAGCGGCCCCTGGTTCGCGCAGAACCCGACGAAGATCGTGCCATGCCGGCCGAGCGATCCGTACGCGATGTTCCGGCGGAAGATCTTGCCGAACGAATCCTGGTCGGTGCGGGCGACATGCGACGTGTCCGGACGGGGGTCCAGCTCGACGCTGTCCGCCTTTGTCCGACCGATCGCCGCCTCCTGCCGTGCGACCGCGAGCCCCTCCCAGGCGTCCGCGTCGTGCTCCCACTGTTGCAGGAGCAGGATCGAGCCGCTCTCGCCGCGCTCGCCCGACGGGACGAGGGCCACGCTCGTCGCCTCGACGAGCGTCGGGTTCTCCGTGCCGTCCATGAACCCGGTCAGGTCGAGGTCGTGGTGGTACGGCCACCCGACGATCTCGTTGGCGAGCGAGACGTGCCCGGCCAGCTCGGTCATCACGGCGCGTGACAGGTCGAACACGACGTCATAGGACGCGCCGGTCAGCCAGATGACGACGTCGTGCTGCGTCGCCGGCAGGGCGTAGCCGTCCTTGCCGGTGACAGGGCGGTTGAAGCCGGTGACGCCAGGCGGCGCGGCGTCCGGCGCGACTCCCGCCCACAGCTCCGGTCGGAACCCGGCGACCAGGTTGACGCCCCCGATGGTCGTCCGTGGCTCGCGAAGAGACGCCACCCGGGCGACCGTCGTCGACGGGTCTGACGACGGCAGCAGGTCGAGTTCGAGATACACGTGAGACGCCGTCCCGAGCGCGAAGATGCCCGTTTGTGGTGTGGCCATGTCGAGACCCCTCCATCGATCGATCGCGCGTCGTGCGTTTCATATCATCTGGCACCGTCGGTCGCGCCGAGGGTGCGATGACTGATAGCGTTCGGCCGTGGAGGTTCTGACCGCCGTCCTGGCCATCCTCGTGGCCATCGCGATCGTGTATGAGGTCGCGCGCCGCCTCGGCGTTCCGTATCCGACGCTGCTCGTGCTCGGCGGCCTGGGGCTCGCCTTCGTCCCGGGTCTTCCCACCATCAAGCTCGAGCCCGACCTGGTCCTGCTCGTCTTCCTGCCACCGCTGCTGTTCGGCGCGGCCGCCGAGTCGCCGATCCGGGACCTTCGCGCGAACCTCGTGCCACTCCTCCGCCTGTCGATCGGCCTCGTGCTCTTCACGATGGTGATCGTCGCCGCGGTGGCTCATGCCATGGTGCCGGGACTGGGCTGGCCGGAAGCCTTCGCGCTCGGCGCGATCGTCGGACCGACCGACGCGCTCGCCGCCACCACGGTCTTCCGTCGGCTCGGTGCGCCGCGGATCATCAGGACGCTCATCGAAGGCGAGGCGCTGTTCAACGATGCGACAGCACTCGTCGCCTATCGGGCGGCCGTGCTCGCGGCCGTCAGTGGCAGCTTCATCCTGTCCGAATCACTGGCGGGCTTCGCGGTCGCCGCGGTCGGCGGCATCCTCATCGGCGCCGCCGTCGGCCGGGTCACCGGCGAGATCCTCCGGCGTCTCGACGACCCGCCGGTCGAGGTCCTGATCTCCGTCGTCATCCCGTTCGCGGCGTATCTCCCGGCCGATCGGTTCGGGCTCTCGGGCGTGCTCGCGGCGGTCACCGCCGGGCTGGTCATCGGCAGCCGCCTCGGCACGATCCTGACCCCCAACAGCCGGGTGCTGTGGCTGACGAGCTGGAAGATGATCGGGTTCGTCCTCAATGGCTTCGTCTTCGTCCTGATCGGCCTGGAGTTGCCCCAGATCCTCGAGAGCCTCGGCGATCGGCCGCCGAGCCAGTTGCTCGGGCTCGCCGCGGCCGTCTGCGGGGTCGTCGTCATCTCGCGGATCGTGTGGGTCTTCGCCTCGAGCCTCCTGCCCGGGTCCCCGCGACGCCAGATCGCGCGACGCGACCCGCACCTGGCCACGCGGCTCACGTTCGTCGTGAGCTGGGCCGGCCTCCGGGGAGCGGTCTCGCTGGCGGCGGCCCTCGCCCTCCCGGCCGGCTTCCCGGAGCGCGACCTGATCCTCTTCCTGACGTTCGCGGTGATCCTCGTGACGCTGGTCGGCCAGGGACTCACCCTGCCATGGGTCCTCCGCTGGGCCCGGTGGGATGGGATCGAGCCCGACGGCGACGAGGCGACGGTCGCCAGGGCCGCCGCGTACCAGGCGGGGCTCGACGAGGTCGCAGCGCGCTCGCGAGGACTGGCCGGGACATCAACCGCTCTTCGATCGGCTCGAGTCGGGCCTTCGCGACCGCACGCAGCACCTCGCGACCGAGGACCCGGGCGAGACCGCCGAGCGCGACCAGGAGCGGATCGAGCACGAGGAGATCCAGCGTGGTGTCATCGCGGCGCAACGCACGGCCGTCATCCAGCTTCGCGATGCGGGCGAGATCAACGACCTGACGCTCCGTCAGATCGAGCGGGAGCTGGACCTCGAAGAGCTGCGGATGGAGGGTTAAGGACCGGGCCGAGCCAGACGCGCCGCATCAAGACGGCAGATGCAGCTCGAAGCTCGTGAGGATCGGCATCGCCTGCGCGACGAGATCGTCGAACCGAGACGGTACCGTCGCGTCGGCGATGATGATCGCCAGGGTCCGATCGTCAGCGACGTCGACGAGGATGAGGCGCCAGTGCTCGGCGGCGGTCATCTGTCGATCGTCCGAGAGCACCGGGACGCCGCCGCCCACCGGGCACAGCGTCGTCCATCCCGGCTTGAGGCCGACGTCGAACATGGTGCCTGACCGTCCGGCGATGCTGATCGGCTTCGCGAGGCCGACACTGAGGCTCGGGATCCGTGCGATCCGGGCCGCGATCGCTTCAGCGCCTTGGTCGACCCCGGGCTCGACCGTCGGGCTGCACGCCCTGTCCTGCCTGGCGACATGGGTGTCAGGAAGCAGGGTGATGCCGGAGAGGCGAGTCATGTCCACGCCGACCTTTGCGTACTCGTCCTGCGGCACGATGTTGTAGAGGTTCGGATCGTCGACCGCGTTCGCCCAGCCGCTGGGCACCGTGTACGACATCGAGCCGTACTGCATCCGCCACGACCCTGTGAACGCCGTCGGATCGCCCAGGGGCTCGAAGAAGGCTGTTCGGTGCGCCCCGGCTTCGAGATCGCCGAGGCAGCCGAATTCCTTGCACGCCGCGCGGACCCAGTCGCCTGTCACGGCCGCCGCGCGTGGCGCGCACGCGTCGGTCGCCGTGGTCATGGTCAGCCCGGCGCCATCGGCCGTCGTCGTCCAATCGTAGGTTCCCTCGTCACCGACGTGACAGCCGCCGGTGGTGTTGAGCGAGGTGAAACGGACCTGGCTCGGCGCCAGCGACCGTCACGGTGGAGTTCAAGGCCTCCTCGCCCTGCCCCCCGAAGATGTAGTCGAACTGCTCGCGCCCCGGATGCGGATGATGGACACGGCCTGCGGCCCGCCGAGAGCCGCGATATCGCGGGCGGGGCCGAGCCAGACGTAGGCCAACTCGTCGGGGATCGGAGTCGTTCCCTCGGCAGGCGGGCGAGGCGTGGTGCTGACGACCGAGGTCGACGAAGAGGCCGGTGAAGGCGAACTCGTCGCCGCGACGGTCGACCCAGGTGAGGTTGTGGCACTGCCACAGCCGGCGACGACCATGACGGCGACGATGGCCACAAGCATCCGTGTCATCGGGTGAACTCCAAGCTTTCGACGATACGCATCGCTTCGGCGCTGAAGACATCCCACTCAGGATCAGGCGCATCGATAGCGATCACCAGGGTCGACCCATCGCCGCGATCGAGCAGGAAGTACCTCGCCCGGTCGCTCCCTTTCAACCTCAGTCGGTCTGACCAGCCGCCGTTCTCCGGACCCCCAAACGAGAACGTGTAGTAGCCGGCATCGCAGGGGGCCTCCCGGCCGGGGCCGATGGAGAGGTCGACCATGACCCCGTTGAGGCCGCCGATCGTGACCGCGGTCGGTGTCGAGACGACGAGGCCCGGGAGGGTCCGCAGCCAGGCCGCGAACGCCGCGGGGGTTGCACCGACGCCGTCGGCGCCGCGGTTCACGCTGCAGTCATCCTGGGCGGACGGAAATGCCGTCGAGAGCAGACGGAGTGCCGCCTGGTCGGAGAAGCTCGGCCTTGCCAGCGTGAACGCAGCCTCGACCGTGCCGGTCCTGCTCCAGTCGGCCGGAACCGTGTACGCCAGTCGCCCGGTGGTGCCGCTTCCGAATGGTCGGAACAGTGTCGCGTCGTGGCGACCGGGCTGCAGGTCGCCCAGGTCGGTCCGGTCCCAATCGCCCGAGAGGAACGTCGCCCGTTCCGCGCAGGTGTCGCTCGTCGGAGCAAACGTCAAGTGCTCGTCGCCCAACGACAGGCTGAACACATAGGTTCCTGTGTCGCCCACCTTGCAGTGCCAATCGCCGCCAGCCGTGACGACCCGAAGCTCGATGCGGTCCGGCGCAAGCACTGACACGGAGCTGAGGAGCTCGAATTTGGCCCAGATCGACAGGGTCATGGCGTCGATTACGATCTCGCGTGCGTCCTGGTGGAGGCCTCCGGGCGACTGCCCGGGAACGATGCGCTCCCCGGAGGAGTGCCACGATCCCTGGAGCGAGGCTTGCAGGGAACTGGCTCCAGCGGCGGGCGTACTTCCGACGCCGCCGGTCCGTGTCAGCACGGCCGCACTGAGACCCGCCACGGCCAGGATGACCACCGCTGCTGCGGCAAAGCGAAGGCTGGGATGCCCGGCGGGAAACCTTGTTCGAAGACCGGCGAGACGGTGCTTCGGGGCACGGTCGATGCGATCGAGGGTGTCGACAAGGAACCGCTCGGGCATCTGCGTCGGACCCTCGCTGAACCACTGGTCCAGGACGCGCTCGATGTCGTGGTCGTGCGTCATGCCGGTCGTCCTCCGATGGCGATGACTCGTGCGTCCGCATCGAGCGCAGCGCGCATCGCACGGTGGGCGTGGTGGAGTCGGGACCCGGCCGTCCCGACCGGGATACCAAGGATCTCGGCGATCTCGGCCGCGTCTCGACCTTCGAAGTGGTGAAGCACGAGAAGCGCGCGTTGCTCCGCCGGCAGGTGCCGGAAGCCGCGCTCGAGCTGGTCGCGATCGACGACGCTCAGGAAGTCGTCGCGCAACGTCGGGGCGTCCATCGGCAGGACGCGCAGGTTCGCGACCCGACGACGCTCGCGCTTCGCTTCGGCCAGGCACGCGCGGACGACGAGTCGGTGGAGCCACGCATCGAAGCGGTCCGGATCCCGGAGTCCGGGCAAGTCCCGCCAGGCCACGATCAACGCTTCCTGGAGCGCATCCTCGGCTCGATCGACATCACGAAGGATCCGCTGGGCAAGCGCGTAGAGGCGGTCGCCCCTCGCCCGGATCAGGTCGGCATACGCCTCTCGGTCCCGGTTCCGTGCTGCCTCGACCAGGTCTCGGTCCATTCGGCCCCGTTCGCGATGGTGGCGCCCAGTGGGAGCGCTGTCCGGTCACTATGGGGCCGGTTCGTCGACTGCCCTTCAATCTTCGAGGTTGACCGACGACAGAAGAGGTGGCTGGCTCCTAGCGCCGCCCGAAGCCGAACGAACCGACCCGCCTGCGGACGACCGGCAGCCACACGAGCGTGCCGACCGCCTGGGCCAGCATCAGCAGGATCAGCAGGAGTCCCGACGCCGCGGCGAGGAGTCCCGGGACGACGAAGGGTCCGATGATCCCGATGGCGCCGCCCTCGAGCGTCACCGTTCCCCCGAACCCGGCCAGGACGTCGAGGCCGCTCGGTTCGGGTCGACCGGTCGGCGGCGCACTGCTGTCCGGGACGGGGGCGATGAGCACGCCCGTTGAGGGCTCGGCAGATGCCGTGGGTACCGGGGCATCGGAGGGAGATGCAGGCGGCACTGGCGTCGCGTCCCGGGGCGTGGCCACGGGCAGGGTCGGCGCCGTCGTCGGACGTGGGGTGGGCTTTGGCGTCGGCTTGGCCGTCGGCTTCGGCGTCGGCTTCGGCGTGGGTTTCGGGGTCGGAGCCGGGGCCTTGCAGGTGCCGGTCGGCGCGATGATCGTATTGGTGTCGAGGGTGATGGCGCCGTTCTGAGCGAACGCCCGGCCGCCGTTCCGGCCGCCGCCGACGCCGATCGTGGCACCGGTCGTCATGGTGATGCTGACGAGGGCCATGAGGTTTCCCTGCAGCGACGTTGCCGTGCCGATCGTCGCCGAGCTGCCGACCGCCCAGAACACCGCGCAGCCGTCCGCGCCATTGATCAAACGGACGCGCGCGCCGGTGCCGGTGGTGAAGGTCGAGCCGATCTGGAAGATGAACGTCGGGTTCGATGCGCCCTCTCCATCGAGGGTCAGCGTCCCGTGCAGCGCGGCCGAACTCCCGAAGTGGTAGACGCCGGGCCCGAGGGTCTCGCCGCCGAGGTCGACGCCCGACATCTCCGTGGCCGGCTCCGTGCCGGTCGCGTCGTGGTGGGCGCGCAAGACGTCGTCTTCGGCATTGGCTGCCGCTGCGTTGCCGATGTCGCTCGTGCCCGTGACGACGCCGCCAAGCCCGGTCACCGATGGCCCGACGAGCGCGAGGTTCCCGTCGATGAGGCTGACGCCGGTGTTCGTGATCGTCGTGTTGGCGACGATGGCGTAGCCCTCGGCCCGGCCAAGGTCGGGCGGTGCCGCGGCGAGGCCGGTCAGCGGCAGGGCCAGCGCCGCGACGAGTGCGGCGACCGGGATGACCAGTCGAAGCGCCGGCGTTCGCAGATGGAGCTTGGCGGGCACCTCAGGCGACCGCGCGACTGGTCCTGACGACCGTGCGACCGGGTGTCCACAGGCCTGTCCGCTCGTCGCCGGGCATCGGCGCCGTCGCGACAGTCCGGATGCCGTTCACGAAGGCCGTCACCAGTCGCTCGTCGAGTTGCGAGCCGCACGCGTCCTCGAGCCGGGTCAGTGCCTCCTCGACGGACAACGCCTTGCGGTAGGGCCGGGTTGTCGTCATCGCCGAGAACGCATCGCAGACCGCGAGGATGCGGGCCACCTCGGGGATGGCGTCGCCGGCCAGTCCGTGCAGGTAGCCCTTCCCGTCCCAGCGCTCGTGGTGGTGGCGGATGCCGGCGCGGATCTCGTCGAGGTCGGGCAGGTCGCGGACGATGAGGTCGCCGAGCGCGACATGCTGCTTGACCGTCTCGTACTCACCCTCGGTGAGGGCACCGGGCTTGCGCAGGATCTGGTCGGGGATGCCGATCTTGCCGATGTCGTGGAGGCGACCGGCGCGGTACAGCACCGAGCGGACCTGATCGTCGAGACCGAGCTGCGCGCCCAGGAAACCGGCGTATCGGGCGACGTCCTCCGAATGCCGGCGCGTGTAGTGGTCCTTCGTGTCGACGGCGATGACCAGGCCCTCGAGGACGTCCCACCGGACGGCCTCGTCGAGCGGCACGACACCGGCCTCGGCGACGCGGACGCTGTCGCCGCCGCTCGACTTGGCCTCGTCGAGCGTCCGCGACGCGCTGGACAGGAGCGTCGTCACCGACTCGCCGTTGATCGGGAAGGTGCAGATCCCGGCGCTGATGGTGACCGGCAGGCGCTCGGACGCGTCGAATTGCAGGCTGAGGTCGACGAGTTGCATCCGGACGTGCTCGATCGTCAGCTCGAGGTCGGTCGTCACGTCTGGCGTGACGATGACCAGGAACTCGTCGGGTCCGTACCGCCCCCACTGGGTCTCCGCCGGCAGCACGCCGCGGAGCAGGGCCGCGACCGCGATGAGGGCCTGATCGCCGGCCGGGTGGCCGTAGGTCTGGTTGAGGTTCCGGAAGTTGTCGATGTCGAGCAGCGCGACCCCGAGGGTCTCTTCGGCGTGCCGCGCAGCCTCGACCGCGACGGCCAACACCCCGACGAGCGCGCCGTGATTCAGCGTGCCGGTCAACGGGTCCAGGCGGGTCGCCTCGAGCAGTTCGTCGGTCTGGCTCAGGATGCGTCGCTGCGCGGCCCGGAACACCAGGTAGAGGGCGATGGCCGCCAGGGCGCCGGCGAACAGCGTGACGATCATGACCTGACGACGGAGCCGATCGAGGTCGCCGAGGATCGGCGCCGCGTCTCGCCAGATCCCGACGACCGCGACGACCTTCTCGTTGAACTTGACCGGGAAGTACGCGCGCAGGACGTCGTTCGCCGGCAGGACCGCACCGACAGACTCGGCATCGGCGACCGGGTGGAACCCGGCCGTGACCGTTCCGTCGGCCGCCGCCGTGAAGTCAGGCGTCGAGTCCCCGCGCAGCCCGGCCGGGTCCGCGGTGTCGGACAGGAGCACCGTGCCGTCAGGCAGCCGGACCTCGATCCGCATGATCTCCCCGGCGGAGTCGATCGTCTTGAGTTGCGCCTGGAGCGTGGCGGCGCGTGCCACGGACAGGCCGCCGGGCTCGAGGTCGGCCGGCAGCAGGTAGCCGTTGACGAAGCCGCGGACGGTCGCGGCATCGGAGCCGACGATCGCGCTGAGCATCGTCTGTGATGACTGCGTCGACACGACGATCGCCTGACTCAACGCCGTCAGGCCGACGATCGTCAGGAAGAATCCAAAGACGACGATCAGGAGGACCGGCCGCTTGAGCGACCGGAAAGGCGCTCCGAACAAGGGCGGCTCCGGGTGAGGGACCCTGAACCTACCCACCCCGAGGTACTACGTCCTGTACCCAATAGTCACAAAGCACCACCGCGCGGCCGACGAAGCGTCGGCCCAGGATCGCTCGGCGGTTGTAGGCTTTTCCCATGGCTGAGGCGAAATCGACGACCGCGGACCTCCTCCAGGCGTGGCGCGTCGCGGATCGGGCCGCCAACGTCGCCGACGAGGTCGTCGCGACGGCGACCCGGGCGTCGGCAGCCGCGAAGCGCGCCGCCGAGGCCGCCGAGGCCACGGCAGCCGCAGCCGAAGCGGTGATGGCGGCAGCGCTGAACGCCCGCGAGGCGTCGAGGACGGCGGCTGATGCCGCCTACGAAGCCTTCGGTGCGGCCGAGGGTGAGACGGGCACCCGCAGTGGCGAGGCCGGAACCGCGCGGGCAGCCGCCGACGCGGCCAAGGCCGACTACCAGGAGCGAGTCCCCAAGGGGTCGATCTAGCCGACCCGACGCGGGCTCGGCCGGTCAGGCCCCGGTCAGACCCGCCTGCTCCATCCGGACCGGTGCCTCGGCGCAGCTGCACTCGTTCACCGCAGCCTGGTTCGGACGGGTGTGCAGCCACATCGCCACGATCATCGGGACGAACACGGCCAGGTTGTAGAGCAGGTGGAGCTCCGGTCGGGGCACCCACTGCTGAACGATGCTCGTCGGGACCGGGGATCCGAACAGGTTCTGGCCCGTGATCGCCTGGATCTGCAGGAGCGAGTGCTCGAGCAGATGCCAGGTCTGGATGCCCAGGGACACGGTCCACCACGTCTTGGCCGTACCCCGGAATCCGGGTCGGAGCAGGACGAGCCCGATGAACATCAGGACGGCGTAGGTGAAATGCATCACCTCGGACTTGACCAGCCAGGGAAACACGTACCCGAGCGCACCCAGGGCCTCGGGGCGGGGCATCCCGAGGATCCAGATCTGAGCAGCCTGGAAGAGGTGCTCGACCCAGTGGATGATCACGATGGCGAGGTAGACCCACAGCGCTCGCTCATGCCATGGCCCGTTGAGCTTCTCGATGAAGCCCTGCTTGGGTGCTGTCGTCATCTCTGCCAACTCCGTTCTCCTCCCTTCAGTGATGGCCGCTTGCTCAGGTCGGTCTGAGCGCGGGTCTTCGCCAGGCTCGGGCGGTCCTTCCAGCCACCCACAACGCGGTACCGAACGTCAGGGCGATCGAGGTGTAGATGAGCTCCGGCATCGGGATCATCGAGGTGGGCGGCGGGCGGGACGACCACCGTGCCCAGATCCCATGTCTGCGTGCCGTCGGAGATGGCGACCCTGACCTCGTCCCCCTCGGCGATGCCCTCGGTGGTTTCCCACCCGTTGCGCGTCGTCGTCGAGGGGTGCACCTCCATCGGCTGTCGAGTTCACGGCGACGTTGACGCGGCCGACGCTGGGTTCGCCGCCTGACCGTCGAACATCACGATCAGGTGTGGCGTCATCGCCGCGCCGAAGTCCGGGTAGACCTGCCACAACGAGACGCTGTACGGCCCAGCCTCGAGGTTGCGGGCGAGCGGCCGTGCGTCGTGGTCGCCGTGGGCCAAGACAGGCGTGGCGAGAGCCAACGTCCAGATGGCCGCGACGAACGCTCCCACGAACAGTCTTCGATTTATGAGTCGCCACGGTAAGTGGGCCGTGGCACGATTTCAACCGTCCGGCCCCTTTACCGTCGGCGGCGGTCACATCGGGGGCCAACTCGGCCCGACCCATTTCGGGCTCGGGCCGGCGACCGAGGCCCAGGTCAGGGTGCAGTGGCCCGACGGCGAGCAAGGGCCATGGACCACGGTCAAGGCCGATCAGCCGACCATCATCGAGCGCTGAACAGCGGGCCTCTGCGATACGCTGCCGGCGCGATGGACGTCCTCGTGCTCGTTGCGAACGTCGCCTGCTGGGGCGCGGTCGTGATCGTGTGGATCGCCGCCGCGGTCCGCGAGGCCGGCACCCTGCCGGCCATGCCGGTCCGCGGGTCGAGCGAGATCGGGATGGTCGTGCTCGCGGTGGCCGCGGTCGCGGCGACGCCCACGGTGCGGTCCTCATCGACAACCGAACGCATCTAGAGCCCTACCAAACTCCCAGTGCAACGGCCGAGTCGACCGGATCCTCCTGGCCATCGTCCTGCTCGCCATCCTGCGGCAAGACGACCGACGCGATCCTCGGTATCTTCGAGAGGTGGGCGATCCGTCGATGGACATGAGAGGAGGCGGATACGCCTGCCTGCTGCCCGCGAAGACGTCGACCTATCCCGACGACCTGCTCCTTCGGATCTACCGCGACACCCGGACGATCGCCATGGTCGGGGCGTCATCGAGCTGGAACCGCCCGAGCTACTTCGTGATGCGCTACCTCCAGCGCAAGGGCTTCCGGGTGATCCCGGTCAACCCGCGGGCCCTCGACGCGCCGATCCTCGGCGAGACCGTCTACCCGGACCTCGAATCGATCCCGATACCGGTCGACGTCGTCGACGTCTTCCGCCGGCCCGAGGACGTCCCTGAGATCGCGACCTCGGCGGTGAAGATCGGCGCCAAGGTCCTCTGGCTCCAGCTCGGCATCCGAAGCCCGGAGGCGGGCACGATCGCCGGGCTGGGCGGACTGACGTTCATCGAGGACACATGCATGAAGATCGAGTTCGGGCGTCTCAGCGGCGAACTCGCCTGGAGCGGGATCAACACCAGGATCATCTCGAGCCGACGCGGGCGACAGCTGGGATGAGCAGCGAACCCAAGGCGGACGGGCCGCCGGACGAGATCGACGAGCCGTACGGGTTCGCCACGCGGGCCGTCCATGCCGGCGCCAAGCCCGACCCGGTCACCGGTTCCCGCAACGTGCCGATCCACCAGACGACGTCGTACGTCTTCGACGACGTCGACCATGCGGCGGCGCTCTTCAACCTCCAGACCTTCGGCTACATCTACTCGCGGCTGACCAACCCGACCGTGGCTGCCCTCGAGGAACGGGTCGCCGCGCTGGAGGGCGGCCGGGCGGCCGTCGCCGCGGCCTCGGGACACGCGGCCCAGCTCCTCGCGTTCTACACGTTCTCGATCCGGGCGACCACGTCGTCGCGGCCCGACAGCTGTATGGCGGTTCGCTGACCCAGCTGCGGCACACCTTCGGCCGGCTCGGCTGGAGCGCGACCTTCGTCGACGCGACGGACCCGGCGGCGGTCGCGGCGGCGATCGGCGAGCGGACCAAGGCCGTGTTCGTCGAATCGCTCGCCAATCCGGGTGGCGTCGTGGTCGATCTCGAGGCGTTGGCCAACATCGCTCACGAGGCGTCGATCCCGCTCCTCGTCGACAACACGCTCGCGACGCCCTACCTGTGCCGGCCGTTCGAGTGGGGTGCGGACCTCGTCGTCCACTCGCTCACCAAGTTCCTGTCCGGTCATGGGACATCGATGGGCGGGGTCATCGTGGAGTCGGGACGGTTCGACTGGCGGGGGAGCGGCAAGTTCCCGTTCCTCGCCGGCCCCGATCCCGCCTATCACGGCCTCGACTTCATCGAGACGTTCGGCGACTTCGGTTTCTCGATGAAGGCGCGGGCTGTCGCCTTGCGGGACCTCGGTCCGGCCCTCTCGCCGACGAACGCGTTCCACATCCTGACCGGCATCGAGACGCTGCCGCTCCGGATGGAGCGCCACGTGGCGAATGCCCTCGCGGTCGCCACCTACCTGGCGGACCATCCGTCGGTCGCCTGGGTCTCGTACGCGGGCCTCCCGACGAGTCCCTATCGCGAGCTGGCCCGGCGCTACCTCCCGCGTGGGGCCGGGTCCGTGTTCACGTTCGGCGTCCGCGGTGGGTACGAGGCCGGCGTGCGCGTCGTGGAAGGGGTCAACCTCTGGTCGCACCTGGCCAACGTCGGCGACACGCGCAGCCTCATCCTCCACCCGGCGTCGACGACCCACCGGCAGCTCAGCGACGACGAGCGCCTCGCGGCCGGCGCGGGGCCCGACGTCGTCCGCCTGTCGGTCGGGATCGAGTCGGTGGAGGACCTGATCGCCGACCTCGACCAGGCCCTCAGCAGCGCGGCGCCGAGCGAGACCGTATAAGTCCGGCGTTGGGCTCGCAGCCGGGACCTCTCGAGAATTGGGCCGCGAACCAAGCACCCCGACCGATCGACGGGGCCGGCGGTCGGGTCACCCGGAACTATCTGCCCGGCACGCGGCCCCCGCCGTGACTGGTTCCTCCTGCAGGTAGCGGACGATCTCTCGCGTCCAGTCGATGATGTCGTCCCAGGTCCGGAAGTCACCATATGGCGAGTGCTTCTTCATGGCGATGAGCCGCTCTGGCAGGCTCAAGTCCCGCCCGATCAGCCGACCGGGGAAGACCTGGAGATCCATGGCGCCGGTCGTCGTGCCGACGGCGATCGCGTCCGCCGGCTCGACCGGACGACGCGGTGGATAGCCCAATGGGCCGCTGGAGAACAGGAAGACGGGCCGTTTCGCGAGATCGTCGGCATAGCGGGTTGCAAAGGTTCGCGCCGGCTCCAGCCACTGGCCGGCATAGACGGCCGAGCCGAGGATGACTGCGTCATAGTCCACCACGCTGCGGACATCCTCCGGCGGGAGGGCCTCTGCGTCGATGTCGGACGCTTGCAGGATGCCGGCGATGACGGTCGCGATCTCGGCCGTCGAGCCGTGTCGCGACGCCGCCGTGACAAGGACTTTCATGAGGTGGTCCTTTCGTTGCGAGTCATGACCCTAGCGTGCGCCCGGTTGCGTGGGTGACCCAGCGCCGTTTGTCGCCATGGCAGGGGCCATTCGGCCCAGTCTCTGGTGTCGAACCCGTGCCTCGTCTGGGCCCTGCCCGCGCACCCGAACCAGCGAGTCAGTCCTGGATGGTGGCCCAGGAGTGGAGCGTCGCCATGTAGTTCGCGCGCTCGAATGCGGATGGGTCCTCGACGGTCGCAGCGCTCGCACTACCGCGCAGCTCGGAGACGGACCGGTACTCGTGCTCTTCCATCCATCCGCTGAGTTCCGCTTCGACCAGGGCGATGTGCTCGGGTCCGTGCCGAAGCAGGGCCGAAGTCATCATCACGACGTCGGCGCCGACGAGCAGGCCCTTGGCGACGTCGGCGCCCGAGTGGGCGCCAGAGGTCGCCGCGAGTGAGACGTCGGGATCGAGCTGCGGTCGCAGGATCGCGATCCAGCGGACCGGGAGCCGCATCTCCCACGGCTGGCTCAACTCGAGCCGCGGGACGACCTCGATGGTCTCGAGATCGAGGTCGGGCTGGTAGAAACGGTTGAACAACACGAGGCCGTCGGCTCCGGCGTCGCGCGCCGCCGCGGCGAAGTTCGCGAACGCCGAGTAGAACGGGCTCAGCTTGACCGCGAGGGGGATCGTGATCGAGGCGCGCAGGGCCGCGATGAGGTCGAGGTCCGCCTTCTCGATGTCGGCCGCGGACCGCCGGGGATCCGCTGCGACGTGGTACAGGTTGAGCTCCAGGGCATCTGCCCCGGCGTCCTCGATGTCCCGCGCATGGGTCACCCAGCCGCCCACGGTGCTCGCGTTCAGGCTGGCGATGACCGGGATGGCGACCGACGCCTTGACGCGTGCCAGGGCGGTCACGTACCTGTCGGCAGTGCCCGCGAACGCCTGGACGGCCGGGAAATAGTCGAGCGCCTCCGCGAACACGTTCGTGCCCTGTTCGAGTGAGCGGGTGAGCTCGACCTCCTCGGCGAGGATCTCTTCCTCGAACAGCGACGGGAGGACGATCGCGCCGGCGCCGGCCCGTTCGAGACGCCGGGCGACCTGCGGATCGGCATTGTGGGGCGCCGCCGAGGCGACGATGGGGGAGCGGAGCTCGAGCCCGAGATAGCGGGTGTGCAGGTCCGCGGTCATGCCCCGTCTCCTTCGCCCTGGTACCGGTAGCCGGCGTCGCTATCGACCTCGGGCACGATCTCAGGGTCCGGACGATGAAGATGCGGCACGGTTCGTTCGATGCCGGCCAACTGTTCGTAGTAGTGCCAGCGCTCGTCGGCATCGGCCTGTGCCAGCGTCGCGAGCTCGGCGGCGCGCTCCGGGTGGGTCCGCTTGAGGACGGCGAAGCGCGTCTCGGTCGCGACGAAGTCGGCGATCGGGATCGACGGTGCCGAGGAGTCGAGCTTGAATGGCTTGCCGCCCTCGACTTCGGACGGATGGTACCGGTACAGCGGCCAGTAGCCGCTCTTGACCGCGTCTTTCTGGTGCGTCATCGACTTCGACATGTCGATCCCGTGGGCGATGCACGAGCTGTAGGCGATGACCAACGACGGCCCCGGCCAGGCATCGGCCTCGAGGAGCGCCTTCGTGGTCTGTTGGTCGTTCGCGCCCATCGAGACCTGCGCCACGTAGACGTTGCCGTAGGACCGGGCGATCGCGCCGAGGTCCTTCTTCGCCGTGCCCTTGCCTGCGGCCGCGAACTTGGCCACCGCGCCGCGCGGTGTCGCCTTGGAGGATTGGCCACCGGTGTTCGAGTAGACCTCGGTGTCGAGGACGAGGATGTTGACGTTGCGACCCGACGAGAGGACCTGGTCGACGCCGCCGAATCCGATGTCGTAGGCCCAGCCGTCGCCACCGATGATCCACACGCCCTGGCGGACGAGGTCGCTCGCGAGCGCAAGCAGGTGCCGCGCGTCCGATGCTGCCGCCCCTTCGACGCGCCCGAGCGCGTCACGCAGGCGAGCGACCCGTTCGCGTTGGACGGTGATCTCGGCTTCGGTGTCCTGCGCGCCATCGAGCAGGTCCCGGGCGAGATCCTCCCCGATCTCGGGGGTCAGGCGTTCGAGCAGCCGGCGGGCCTGGTCGGTCTGGGCATCGAGGGCGAGGCGCATCCCGAGACCGAACTCGGCGTTGTCCTCGAACAGCGAGTTGCTCCAGGCGGGCCCGCGTCCGGCGGCGTTCACGGTCCATGGCGTCGTCGGCAGGTTGGCGCCGTAGATCGACGAGCAGCCCGTCGCGTTGGCCACGATCATCCGGTCGCCGAAGAGCTGGCTGACGAGGCGGATGTAGGGCGTCTCGCCGCAACCGCCGCATGCGCCCGAGAACTCGAAGAGCGGCTCGAGGACCTGCGAGCCCTTGACCGTGTCGTGCGGGAGCGCATCACGGTCCAGCCGCGGGATGGACTGGAAGAAATCCCACCGTTCCCGCTCGACGTCGCGGTGATCGGCGACGGGCTCCATGTTGATCGCCTTGTGGCTCGAATCGGTCTTGCTCTTGGCGGGACAGACGTCAACGCAGACGCCGCAGCCCGTGCAGTCGTCGGGCGCGACCTGGATCGTGAGCCGGTGCTCGGGCAGCTCGCGCGACCGGAACTCCTTGTGGAGGAAGTCGACGGGCGCTGCCTCGACGGCAGCCGTCGGGAACACCTTCATGCGGATCGTCGCGTGCGGGCAGACCATCGCGCACTTGCCACAGTCGATGCAGATGGACGGATCCCAGATGGGGATCGTCTGGGCGATCGCCCGCTTCTCGTACTGCGTCGTGCCGGTCGGGAACGTGCCGTCGACCGGGAGCGCGCTCACCGGCAGCTGGTCGCCGTCGCCGGCGATCAGTCGCGCGGTGATCCGGGTCACGAAGTCGGGAACATCGATGGGGACCGGCGTCGTGGTCGGCTGCTCGTTCGTGACGGCGCCGAGCGTCACGTGGCCGAGGCGCGCCAGCGAACGGTCGATGGCGTCGAAGTTGCGTGCGACGACGGCGTCGCCGCGCTTTGCGTACGTCTTCTCGACGAACGCCTTGATCTGCGCGATGGCCTCGTCGGGCGGCAGGATGCCCGCGAGCTTGAAGAAGCACGGCTGCATGACCGTGTTGATCCGGCTGCCCATCCCGGCCTCGTCGGCGACCGCGAGCGCGTCGATCACCCAGAGATCGATCTCCTTGTCGATGAGCAGGCGCTGGACGCCGCCGGGCAAGTGCTCCCAGACCTCGTCCGGGCCATAGGGAGCGTTGAGCAGGACGGTCGCGCCGTGCTTCGCGGATTCGATGACCTTGGTCCGGCCGAGCATCCCGAACTGGTGGCAGGCGACGAAGTCGGCCTCCTCGACGAGATACGTCGACCGGATGGGCTGCGGCCCGAAGCGCAGGTGCGACACCGTGATCGAGCCCGACTTCTTGGAGTCGTACACGAAGTAGCCCTGCGCGAAGAGGTCGGTGCTCTCGCCGATGATCTTGACCGAGGCCTTGTTGGCGCCGACCGTGCCGTCGGACCCCAGGCCGAAGAAGACCGCCTGGACCTCGCCGGCCGGGCGCGGGACCCTGAAGGCGCCGTCGATCGGCAGGCTGAGGTGCGTCACGTCGTCGTAGATGCCGACGGTGAAGTGGCGCTTCGGTCGCGCCGCGGCGAGCTCCTCGAAGATGGGCTTGATCATCGACGGCGTCATCTCCTTGGATGACAGCCCGTAGCGCCCGCCGATCACCTTCGGGGCTGGCGCAAAAGCCGGGTCGTCGCGGTCCATCGCCTCTGCAAGGGTCGCGACCAGCTCGAGATAGAGGGGCTCGCCGACCGCCCCGGGCTCCTTGGTCCGGTCGAGGACCGCGATCGAGCGGACGGTCGGCGGCAGGGCCGCCACGATCTGGTCGGCGGGGAACGGCTGGAAGAGCCGGATGCGGAGCATCCCGACCTTCTCCCCGCCAGCGACGAGGGTGTCGACCGTCTCCTCGACCGCACCGCTCGCCGAACCCATGACGACGATCACGCGATCCGCATCCGGAGCGCCGTGGTAGTCGACCAGTCCGTAGTGTCGGCCGGTCCGTGTCGCCAGCTCGTCCATCACGTCCTGGACGATGCCGGGGACGGCGAGGTGGTACGGGTTGGATGCCTCGCGCGCCTGGAAGAAGACGTCCGGGTTCTGGGCCGTGCCGCGCACGACGGGCGCGTCGGGAGACAGACCGCGCGTCCTGAACGCAAGGACGTCGTCGTCGCGGACCAGCGCACGGATGTCTCCCTCGTCGAGAACGGCGATCTTGTTTATCTCGTGCGAGGTCCGGAATCCGTCGAAGAAATGGAGGAACGGGATCCGCGCGCGAAGCGTGGCGGCATGTGCGATCAGCGCGAAGTCGTGCGCCTCCTGGACCGAGCCAGCCGCGAGCATCGCCCAGCCCGTCGTGCGTGCGTGCATGACGTCGCTGTGGTCGCCGAAGATCGAGAGGGCGTGGGTCGCGATCGTGCGCGCCGCCACGTGGATCACGGCCGGCGTCAGCTCGCCAGCGATCTTGAACATGTTGGGGATCATCAGGAGCAGGCCCTGCGAGGCCGTGAAGGTCGTGGCCAGCGCGCCCTTCTGGAGTGCCCCGTGCAGCGCTCCGGCGGCTCCCGCCTCGGACTGCATCTCGACGACGTCGGGGACCTTGCCCCACAGGTTGGGCCGTCCGGCGGCGGACCAGTCGTCGCAGTGCTCGGCCATCGGCGAGGCCGGCGTGATCGGGTAGATCGAGATGACTTCGCTGACGGCGTACGCGATGCGAGCCGCCGCCTCATTCCCGTCTAGGCACTCGAAGCGCTGATCCACGTGCAGGCCTCCCTTTCGGGGATCCGATTGGGAGCGCGTCCCTCGTCGGGTACGCCCCGATTTCGCGCCCACATCCGCGGACCGCGATTATCCAACCCGATGGAAGCGTCGCCCCGCGCTCCTCCTCGAAGCACGGGGCGACGCCGGTCGACGACTACGGTCGGATCGCCACCTTCAGGACGCCGTCCCGTCGGTTGCTGAACAGGTCGTAGGCCTCGACGATGTCGTCGAGCGCGAAGCGGTGGGTGATGAGGGGCAGCGGGTCGAAGCGACCCGATTCGACGGTGGCGATGAGCCGCCGCATCCGCTCCTTGCCGCCTGGGCAGAGAGTCGTCACGATCCGATGACCGCCCAGGCCCGCCGCGAACGCGTCATACGGCATCTCGAGCTTGCCCGAGTAGACGCCGAGGCTCGAGAGCGTGCCGCCGGGCCGCAACGAGCGTAGGGCGTTCTCGAACGTCCCTTGGGTTCCGAGCGCCTCGACGGTCACGTCCGCGCCGCCGCCGGTCAAGCGCTTGATCTCGGCGACCACGTCGACCTGGGTGAAGTCGAGCGCGACGTCGGCGCCCATGCGCCTGGCCATCTCGAGTCGAACCGGGTCGCTGTCGACGCCGATGACGAGCGACGCGCCCATCAACTTCGCGCCCGCCGTCGCGCACAGCCCGATCGGGCCCTGGGCGAAGACGACGACGGAGTCGCCGATCTTCACGCCGCCCGACTCCGGGCCACTGAACCCGGTCGATGCGATGTCGGCGAGGAGGACGACCTGCTCATCGCTCACCCCGTCCGGGATGCGCGTGAGGTTGGCCTGGGCGGACGGGACGCGGAGGTATTCGGCCTGGGCGCCATCGATGGTGTTGCCGAAGCGCCAGCCACCGAGCGCCTCGAAGCCCTCGCCGTGACCGCACTGGCTCAGGTTGCCCGACAGGCAGGCCCGGCACTGGCCGCACGGGGTGATCGCGCCGACGAGGACGCGCTGGCCGATCTCGTAGCCAGTGACGCCGTCGCCGAGCTCCTCGATGACGCCCACGGGCTCGTGACCGATGACCAGCCCGGGGCGGACCGGGTACTCGCCCTTCAGGATGTGGATGTCGGTGCCGCAGATCGTCGTCGTGGTGACGCGGATCACGGCCTCGCCGACGCCGGCCCGAGGCTTCGGGACGGACTCGACGCGGATGTCGCCCGGGCCGTGGAACACGGTCGCGCGCATGGTGCTCGTCTCGCGGATGGCGGATCGCGGAGTCTCGGCAACGAGAGTCATGACTGGCCTCCAAAGGAGCGGACCGAGAGGCTGCGGGGCGCGGCTCGTCCCGGCTGACGCCTGTTCATGAGCTCACTCTGAAAGGACGTCTCGGGCGAGCACAGGGCCATAGGTCATGTCGGTTGGCCGCCAAGGTCACGAACGGTCGTCGTGGTCCGACCGACTGGCCGAGTCGCAGGGCGGATGCTGAGTGGCACGCGGACTACGGGCCGTTCGTCCCTACCCACCTGGACCCTCGCGAACCAGACTCGTCCTTGGTGCGATTCGAAGCGACGCGGACATCGACGGGCTCGTCTGCTCGGCGACGACGACTCGGATCGCGACCTTGAGGAGGATCCGTGGCGATCGCGACGAACACAGATCCGTGTTTGATCCTGGAGCACAAGATGGGTCTGCGCGTGCGCGACGATGAGTCGCACCGGCGTATCGCCGAGGCCCTGACGGACATCGCGGTCGCGGCGATCCACCCGGCACGTCACCTGGGCGTCGGCTGCTCCGCACCTGAAGGCATGTTCGAGGACCCGATCGCGAGCGCGACACATGCCGCGGTCGAGACGCTGGTCGAGCGGCTCGAGGATCTCGTCGAAACGTTGCCGCGCCAGACGGTCGACCAGCTCGTGAACGAGCAACTGGTGGCCGATCACGGCTTCGAATGACAAGACGGTTCGTGGTGGCGTCTCCGCAGCACCGAGCCCTGGGCCCTCTGGGCTTCGGGTTGATGACCTCCGGTACGTGCCCATCGATGGTGCCGACGTGACCATTCACGCAAGGAGACAGATCGCCATGAACATCTTCCGAACCCGCCCCTCTGGGCGAGCGACCAACCAACGTGTCCTGGCCGTCGAAGGCGGACAGGTCTTGTGCCCCCGTCGTGGCGTCGTCGACATCGAGGGTTGCTGGGCGTGCCCGGCCTACTTGGGTATGAGCGGCGAAACGATGGACGGTGTGGTCTGCAGCACCAGGCCCGTGGTCATGCCATACAGGATGACCTCGAGGATCGTCTAGTGCGGCACGCAGTCGGCCAGATCGGGCCGACTCTCGGTGGGCAAGCGGCGACCGACTCGTGGCTGTGCTTGCGGGCTCACAAGCGACAGCTCGCCGCCACGCCAGAAGGAGAGATGAGATGAAGGTCATCGTGGTTTACGAATCGCACTGGGGGAACACTGCGTCCGTCGCACAGGCCATCGCGGACGGCTTCGGACCCGAGGCGCGGGCGCTGACGACGGACGAGGCGTCACCGACCGCAGTCGCTGACGCCGACCTGATCATCGCCGGCGCGCCGGTCATGGCGTTCAGCCTTCCGAGCGACCGGATGCTCGCCACACTCGCCGGCGACGCGAAGGCGCCAGCTCCGCCAGACCTGTCGCACCCCTCCATGCGCTCCTGGCTCGACCACCTGCCGGCCGGGCACGGACGTTCGGCCCAGTTCGAGACCGGGTTGCGTTGGTCGCCGGGCGGCGCGACGAGTGCCATCGGGCACAAGCTCGAGGCGGCCGGGTTCAGGCGCCTCGGAAAGTCGCGACGCTTCGTCGTCAAGGGGTCGTACGGTCCGCTTCGCGATGGCGAATTGGAACGAGCCCACCAGTGGGGAACCGAACTCGCGGCGGCGATCGCCGCCTGACGGAAGTCCGCGCGCCCGCCGCGGACGATGAGCGCGCTCTCCCGCGGCGAGCTCGCCAAGACCCACGACAGGTCGCATTGCCCGGCAAACAGAGGCCGCACGGCACTGTCTCCTCTGAGGCGCCAGATGGATGGTTCTCGTGGACGCTTCAAGGAGGTCGACATGACTTCGACAACGGGTGGCCGCCAGGTGATCTGGGCTTTCGTCGAACACGAACATCGCGAGATCCTGGCAGGGATCGATCGCATGCACGAGGTGGCGGACGACCTCGCCACGATTCCAGCCGACCGCAAGTCCGCCAGCGTCGGCAAGGTGCTTCAGTGGATCGAGGACAGCCTCAAACCTCACATGGTCTGGGAAGAGTCATGGCTCTGTCCGCAGGTCGATGACCAGGGCGAGGCGGCGTGGGTGGCGCGCCTGGTCGGGTTCGACCACCGTCAGATCTTGCGACAGGCAGATCGGATCAAGACGCATCAGGGACATCTCGACCACGGTCCGTCAAGTCGAGACCGTGACCGAGATGCTCGGCGACCTGCTCGGTCTTGAAGCCCTCGTGCGCGCAGACCTCGAGCGCGAGGAACACTTCCTCGTGCCGTTGCTGGAACGCGGCCACCCGCGGACGTCGTGATGACGCGATCGATCCCGGATGCCGGCGCGCCGTCGGATCAGAGTCCGACATCCGGGCTGCGGGCGAATGAGGTCGCCGGACGGCTTGGCCAATGGGGATTCCTGGCGCATCCGGACCTTCCCGATGGCCCGGGCCCCGCATTCCTCCTTGTCGCGTTTCGGCCGGTGCCGACCCTGCGCCACTACGACCCGGAAGCGGTCGACTACTGGGTGACCGACCACGGTCGTGGTGAGCGTCGCACCCTGACCGGGAAGACTCCGATGCCCCGGTCGGAGGACTTCTCGTGGGGTCCGATCCGCCTCGTCGATCGGCTAGGGATCTCGAATGAGTACCTGACCTTCGGCGGCCGCCTGGACGCCGCGCTGATCGACGATGTCGTCGTCGCCGCGTTCACCTCGCCTGCACCCTTGCTTCGGCGCGGGGGCCACTCGCAGGATTGGGATGCGGGAGCGGATGCGATCGGGGGCTTCTTCGGACGGTTGATGGTCGCCGTCGACTTCAAGCCAGGATTCGAGATGGCCTTCGGCGATGCCATGCCGCTGGCCAGATATGCGGCGTTCGTCCGCGACACCGATCAGCGGCGGCGCGCGGCGCGAACGTCTGCCGCGATCGATGACGACCTTGGTCGACTCCTTCAGCGTGAATCGACGCGGCTGCAGGCCACCGCTGCCGAGGCCTGGGACGCTGCCGGCGCCTTGCTCGAGGCGCGGATCCTCGACTGACTTCCGGCACGGGTGATGTTCCCGGCGGTTCGGTCCGATCGGCCCGCCGAGTCATGCTCGCAGACTCTGGGCCGCCGCCGCGACGGCAGCGACCATGGCTCCTGCCTACACACGTGGAAGGAGGTCCTCGATGGAGTTCATCATCACTCTGGGACTTGGCGGTTGGGCCATCCTGATCGTCGGTTCACTTGTCTTCGGCGGGGTCGCACAGCTCATCGGCGAGACGCGCACGGGCTTCGAATGGCTCGTCGACGCGATCGCCGCCGGCATCGGCGCCCTTGTCGCGAGCGAGTTCATCATCGCGTGGCAGGCGATGGGTCCCGTCGTCGACGGGCTCGCTCTCGTGCCCGCCCTCGCAGGTGGCCTGGTTGTCGGTCTCGGCGTGGAGTTCGCCACGCGATACCTGACGGGAGGCCACTACACCCACGGGGCGATGTCCGCCTGATGCATCCCGTCTGGGATGCGAGGCCGACATGGGCCCGCCGGCCGCGATCGGTCGGCGGGCCCCGTGTCTCCCGGTGGATCCTCCAGCGTCAACGACGAAGGAGCCAACGGCGATGAGGAACATCCGGCGATGAGGAACATCCTGGTCGCGTATGACGGCGGAGAGCCTGCACATCGAGCCCTGGAGTTGGCGGTCGACCTGGCGAAGCGGTTCGAGGCGTCCCTTGCCGTCGTGAGTGTCGTTCCGGTCCATCCGGGACGTTCTCGCATCGATGCGTGGGATGAGACGGCCACCCACGACCAGCAGCTTGCAGAAGCGCGCGAGATCCTGGCTGGCCATGGCGTTGTCGCTGAGATGATCGAACCATCCGGTGACCCCGCAACGGCCATCGAGAGGGTGGCCGAGATGGGTCGCTTCGACACGATCGTCGTTGGCTCGCGCGGCCTCGGGTCTATCTCTCGTCTCATGCGCGGCAGCGTTTCCGAGCATGTCGCGACCCACGCCAATACCACCGTGGTGATCGCGCGCTAGGGCCGACGCTCCACGTGATGTGCCCGTGACGCCGTGCCGCACTGACGCGGCGTCATGGTGCGCGTACCGGGTGCCGGATCAAGCTGCGTTCGGCGAAGGTCGACCAAAGCATCGTTGACACCGCAATCTGCGATGCCGAAGGTGACTGGATATCCCAGCGATCGGATCAATCCGATCATCGCGGTGTTGCCGGATCGCATCGACGCAAGAAGTCGGTCGATGCCATGCGCTTGGGCCCACTCGATGGCCTCGCCGAGCATCGCTCTTCCCACTCCTCGGCGCTGCCAGGTGTCGGCAACGACGACGGCGATCTCCGCCTCGTCGCTCGAGGTCGGCTCGATGCAAACGTGGCCGATGAAGACCGGTCGACCCTGCGCGTCGAGCGTCTCGGCCACGATCCCCTCCCGGTGCTGATGGTCCGGACCGCAGAAGGACCGCGCTGTGCGCACGGCGATGCCGGGAGTCGCGCCATGGAACCTGGCTGAGGCGGTGTCCGACGACAGTCCCGCGTAGAACCGTGCCAGCTCGATCCGATCGCCCGGGGTGATCGACCTGACCAGGTACGAGGCTGGCGCTCGCGCTGCTTTCATGAAACGAGTTCAACACCGTCCTCACGGTGTCGGCAGGTCCGAAGGTCCCGACACCGGGAGCCAGATGTCTCCAAAGGGTTGGCACGAGTCTCGGGCCTCATCTCGGGCCGACCGGCCCGGCGACAGATGACATCTGGCGCTATCGCACGGCGCCGCACCGGGTGTTCGATGTGGGTCGATGGAATCGCAACGATGGGAGACAGTCATGACCAAGTCGACTGTGACCAAGACCTTTGTCGGCAGCCTGATCGCCATGGTCGCCGGTTTGCTGCTCGTCGCTCTCGGCCTCGTGCTCGCGCTGGCGACTGGCACGTTCGAGATGACCGGCCCTGACGTCACAGGCTTCCAGTTCTCGGCTTCGGCGCCGGCAGCGATCAGCCTCGCCTTCGTCGGCGTGATCGCGATCGTCGGCGGCTGGTTCGGCCAGTTCATCGCGTGGATCGGCGCCGTCGTCAACACGTCCCGACTCGAGGACAAGACGTGGTTCGTCGTTCTGCTCGTGCTCGGGCTCCTGAGCTTCGGCTTCATCGCGATGCTCGTGTATGTCCTCGCCGGACCCGACGGCACGGCGCCGCCGAAAGAGGCTGCCGGTCGTCCGTCCGCCGGCCAGCTCGCGGCATAGCGGCCGCAGCCAGATCCTCCGAACCAGCCAAGCGCCGCGACTGAAGACAGAAGGTTCCAAATGAACGCGATCTCGTACCGGCTAGCAGCCATCGCCACCGTCCTGGCCGGAGTCGCGGCCCTGGCTGGTCTCCTCGTCAGCGGCCTCTACGTCGATGCACCCAACTGGGTCCGGCAGGCCCGGGGGACGGACCTCGCGACGCTCTTCCTGGCCGTGCCCGTCCTTGTCGTCGGCCTGTGGGCGGCCCGACGAGGCCAAGGGGCCGGGCGATCGGCGGTCGTTGCCGGGCTCCTGTACCTCGTCTACAACTACGCCATCTTCGCCTTCTCGGTGGCGATGAACCCGCTGACCGCGGTGCACGTCGCCATCCTCGGACTCGCGCTGTGGAGCCTGGTGCTGGGCGGCCGCGAAGCCGTGGCAGGAACCGAGGACCTCGCAAACCGACTCAACCGGCGCGCGGCCGGCGGCCTCCTGATCGCCGTCGGCGGGCTGTTCAGCCTCATGTGGCTCGGACAGATCGCCGCCACGAGCCTCACCGGTGTCCTGCCGGCGGACCTGGTCACGTCCGGCATCTCCGCCAATCCCGTGTACGCCCTCGACCTCGCGTTCTTCCTGCCACTCTGCGCCCTCGCGGGGATAGGCCTGTGGCGTCGCACGGGCGCCGCCGCCTTCGCCTTTTCGATGCTGATCTGGATCCCCCTCATGGGCGCCGGTATCGTGGGTGGGTTCCTTCTCATGGCTGCAGCCGGAGATCAAGCTGGCGTGCCCGTGGCTGTGGCCGTGACCGGCATCAGCTTCGTTTCCTCAGTCCTGGCCGCGATGGCTCTCGTCCGACCGAGGTCCTCGGCCAGGCTCGTCGAGACCTCTGGGCCTGGCGCGACCTCCCTGGCCGGGTCGTCGAAGGTCGCCTGATAGACTTCGCGCCGCGGGCGGGAGTAGCTCAGTTGGCAGAGCGGCAGCCTTCCAAGCTGCATGTCGCGAGTTCGAACCTCGTCTCCCGCTCCACTCACCCAATCTCGTGCTCAGGGCGAGCAACAGCCTGAAGCTCCACGCTCGCCTCCAGGAGCCGCCGAGCACGACGGGAGGATACGATTCAGCCCGACGAGCTGCGAGCCGGACCCCGGCCGGCTAGGCCGCTCGTCGACCTGGATCGGAGGTAGACCATGTCGCAGCCTACCCCGCGCCCTGACGACGAGATCGACCTGGACGACCCCGAGGTCCAGGCCTGGTTCGAGGAGCACATGAGCGTGCTGCGGCAGGGCGCCTACGGGCAGCGCTTCCTGTACTTCACGCTCGCGGGCGCATTCGTGGTGGGCCTCGTCGCGTATGTCGCCGGGTACTTCCTCAGATCGACGGCGACGACGGAACCCTTCGGCCTGTTGGCCGACCTGCTGTATACGTTCGGCTTTGCGCTCTGGACCGCGGCTGTCGTGGTCGTGTTGGTCGAGATCATCCCGGAAGCCAAGCGTCGGCAGGTCAGGCGCGCGCTCGAGGCATACGAAGCCAGGATGCGCGACACGTCGCGACGGAAGGACACACCGTGATCGAGTCCGCCCGCGGGCCGGGGCCGACGCTCAGGACACCGTTTCGGGACCGGGCATGACCCGGAGGCTGATCGCGTCCCTGGTCGTCGCGGCGCTCGTTGCCGGCGCGTGCGGCACCTCGGAGGTGTCGGCGCCGCCGACCGGGAGCCCGAGCGCCTCCGCCGCGACCGACTGGCACGACGAGAGCCTGCCGCCCGACGTCCGCGCCGAGGCGCTCCTGGCCGAGATGACGATCGACGAGAAGATCGGCCAGATGACCCAGCTCGAGAAGGATTCGGTCGATCCCGCCGGCGTGACCAACCTGCTCCTCGGTTCCGTGTTGAGTGGCGGCGGCGGCTCGCCGCCCAAGAACGACGCGGACGGCTGGTACGCGATGGTCGAGGCCTACCAGGAGGCCGCCCTCGCGACCCGGCTGGGCATCCCGATCCTCTACGGCGTCGACGCCGTGCACGGTCACGGCAACGTCGTCGGCGCCACGATCTTCCCCCACAACGTCGGCCTGGGCGCTGCGAACGACCCCGCGCTCGTCGAGCAGATCGGCCGGGCGACCGCGGTCGAGATGGCCGCCACCGGCATCCGCTGGAACTTCGGGCCCGTGCTGGCGGTGCCGCAGGACGTGCGCTGGGGCCGGACCTACGAGGGCTTCAGCGAGGACCCGCTGATCGTGGCCGAGCTCGGGAGCGCGTTCATCCGCGGGCTCCAGGGCGACGACCTGACCGCGACCGATTCCGCGGCCGCGACCGCCAAGCACTTCGTCGGCGACGGCGGCACGGCCTGGGGCTCGTCGACCACGGCGGGCTACGCGATCGACCAGGGCGTCACCGACGTCGACGAGGCCACGCTGCGGGCCATCCACATGACGCCGTACGAGGACGCGATCGACGCCGGCGTCCGGATCGTCATGGCCTCCTTCTCGAGCACCGGCGCCGGCAAGGTCCACGGCGACCACCACCTGCTGACCGAGGTCCTCAAGGGCGAGCTCGGCTTCACGGGCTTCGTCGTGTCCGACTGGGCCGGCGTCGACCAGGTCGACCCGAACTACGACACCGCCGTCGCGACCGTCCATCTCCGCGGGCATCGACATGGTCATGGTCCCCTACGACGCCGCCGCGCTTCCAGGCGGCGGTCCGCGCCGGACTCACGGCGGGCACCATCGAGGGCACCCGGATCGACGACGCCGTCGCCCGCATCCTGCGGGTGAAGTTCGAGCTCGGCCTGTTCGAGACGCCGATGCCGCCGTCCGGCCACGGGGCGGACCTCGGATCGGCCGCGAACCGGGCGCTGGCCCGCAAGGCCGTGGCCGCGTCCGCGGTCCTGCTCAAGACCAGGCCGGGGTGCTGCCGCTCGGCCGGCACGGGCGACGTCCTGCTCGCCGGGTCGGGCGCGAACGACATCGGCCTCCAGTCGGGCGGCTGGACGATCGAGTGGCAGGGCGCCGCCGGGCCGATCACGCCCGGCACGACGATCGCCGACGCGCTGGCGGCCCGGCTGGGCGATCGCCTCACGGTCGATCCGGCCGGCGACGTTCAAGGCCGGCACGCACGCCCGGACCGGGATCGTGGTCGTCGCCGAGCCGCCCTACGCCGAGGGCGCAGGGCGATTCGGGGACCCTCCGCCTGCCGACGGCGGACGTCGACATCGTGGCCGCCGTGCGGCCGCTGGTCGACCGGCTCGTCGTGGTCATCCTCTCCGGTCGCCCGGTGATGCTCGATCGGCTCTGGTCCGACGCCGACGCCGTCGTCGCCGCGTGGCTGCCCGGGACCGAGGGATCGGGCGTCGCCGATGTCCTGCTCGGCGACACGCCGTTCGGCGGCCTGACGCCGTACACGTGGCCGAAGACGCCCGACGACGCTCCCCGGACCGGGAAGAACGCGTGCGACGGGGCGGTGTTCCCCGTCGGCTACGGCCTCGATGCCGCGGGCACGTTGCTGGGCGCAGCGCCCTGCTCGGTGCCCTGATCGGCGAGGCCGCCGCGGAGGACCTGCAGCCTGGGCCGTGGGCTGGAGGGCGCCGACGCCATCCAGGCCGTGAACGCCCCGGTCCGGATCGGGGTGAGTGACTCGTCGGCGGTGTGGCGGGGCCGGCCGACGCCGGTCGTTCGGTCGAGGAACAGGTAGAGCGCTCGCATCGGTCGATCTCCTTGCGTGTCGGGCGGTCGTCCGCCGGCTGATGCAAGGGTCGATCCGGCGCCCGCCCGCGCCATCGGGCGGTGCCTCAATCGAGACGCCACGGGTACCTCAAACAAACGGGTCACGCGTAGACTCGCGCGATGGTGAGCCTGGTATCGAGTCCGGAACTGGTCGGCCGGGAGCCCGAGCTCGGGGCGCTCCGGGCGGGGCTGACGCGCGCGACCGACGGCGGGCCCGGGATCGTCGTGGTTGCGGGCGAGGCCGGCATCGGCAAGACGCGGCTCATCGAGGAGTTCGTCGGGCGCGCCCGGAGCGACGGCGCCCGCGTGCTGGTCGGCGGCTGCCTCGACCTCGCGGACGACGGCCTGCCGTATGCCCCGCTCACCGAGGCGCTGCGGACCTTCCTGCGCGACCTCCCGCCCGATCGCATCGCATCCGTGCTCGGCCCGGCCCGCGACGAGATCGGCCGGCTGCTGCCCGGCATCGGGCCGATCGCCCCGGCGCCGGATGGCGCGCGCGGGCTGGCCTCCGACGCGCGATCCGGTCTCGCGCAGGCGAGCCTGTTCGGGCTCGTCCTCGGCCTGCTGGGCGACCTGGGAGCCGAGGCGCCGACGGTGCTCGTCTTCGAGGACCTGCACTGGGTCGACCGCGGGACCCGCGACCTCGTCACGTTCCTCGCCCGCAATCTCGAGCGCGACCGGTTGCTGCTGGTGCTGACGGTCCGGACCGACGGGCTGGCGCACGGCGACCCGGTCTCCACGTGGCTGGCCGCACTCGAGCGCGATCCCCGGACCGAACGGCTGGACCTCGACCGGCTGGACCGTGCCGAGGTGGGCCGTCAGGTCGCCACGATCCTCGGGTCCGACGCGGATGACGCGCAGGTCGAGCGGATCCACGCCCGCTCCGGCGGCAATCCGTTCTTCGTCGAGGAGCTGGTCGGGGTCGAACGACGCGGCGGCACCGGCCCGCTCCCGCGGACGCTGTCCGAGACGCTCGCCGGTCAGATCGCGTCGTTGCCCGAGGAGAGCCAGCGACTCCTGGGCGTGGTCGCAGTGGCCGGCCGGCCCGTCGACGAGCGGCTGGTGGCGGCCGTGTCCGAGCGGGACGAGGCGACGGTCCGCGAGCCGATCCGCGCCGCCGTCACGGCCGGGATCCTCGTCCCCGATCCGGCCACGGGATCGCTTCGGCCACGCCACTCCCTGTTGGGTGAGGTGCTCGAACGCGACCTCTTGCCGGCCGAGCGTCGCGGGATCCACGAGCGCTTCGCCATCGTGCTCTCCGAGCGAGCCGAGCTCGCCGACCCGAGTCCTGCCGGGGCCGCGGCCGAGCTGGCCCACCACTGGCTGTCCGCCGATCGGCCGACGGAGGCGTTCCGCGCCTGCATCGAGGCGGCCCAGGCCGCAGAAGCCGTCTACGCGTACGCGGCCGCCTGCCGCCAGTACGGCCTGGCCATCGGCCTCGAGTCACGCGTGCCGGACGACGCCCGCGGCGACCCCGACCTGCCGGACTCGATCGAGCTTCGGCGACGGGCGGCGTGGGTGGCCGACGACGCCGGCGACAGCGACCAGGCGATCGCCTGGCTCCGCGCAGCCCTCGAGCGGATCGACGAGACCGAGCGTCCGGCCCTGGCCGGGTACCTCCACTCGCGGATCGGCTACAGCCTGTGGACGCAGGACCGTAGCGAGGAGGCGCAGGCGGAGCACCGCGAGGCCGTCCGGCTGGTCCCGACCGAGCCGCCGTCGGCCGAGCGCGCGCACGTCCTCGTCGGTCTCGCCGGCTGGCTGATGGGTTCGGGCCACTATGGCGAGTCGCGCCAGGTCGCGGAGTCGGCGATCGCCTGCGCGGTCGCATCGGGTGCCACCGCTGCGGAGGGGCGGGCGCGGGCGATCCTCGGCCCGGACCTCGTCTCGCTCGGCGAGCCGGACGCGGGGATCGCCGAGCTCGAGGCGGCGCGCCGGATCGGCCAGGAGCACGGGATCTTCGACATCGAGATCCTCGCGCTCGCGAACCTCGCCTACCAGCTGATCGTCGCCGACCGCCTCGACGACGCGGTGGCCGCCGCGGCCGCCGGGATCGAGGCCGCCCGATCGCACGGTCTCGAGCGACGGTTCGGGACGCATTTCCATGCGGTCGCGATCGACGCCCTGTTCCGGGCCGGCCGCTGGGCCGAGGCCGAGGCCGACGCGCGGTCGAGCCTCGATCGCCAGGCCGGCGGCCTCGGCACCATCTATCGCGACTCGGCGACGGCGCGGCTGCTCGCCGCCCTGGGCGAGTTCGGGGTGGCGCGCGACCTGTTGGCGGCCTCGGAGCGGCTGGCGGTCGGGGAGATCGACGCCGATGTCGGGGCGTTCGTGGCCGTCGTTGCGGCCGAGCTGGCCCTCGAGGAGGTCGACCCCGAGCGAGCCGCTGCCGCGGTCACGGCCGGCTGGGCCCATCTCGACGCGGGTGACGACACGGTCCTCGTCGGCCCGCTCTGTGCGCTGGGCCTGCGCGCCGCGGCGGATCGCGCGGAACGAGCCCGGGCCCTGCGCCGGCCGACCGACGTCGCCGCGGCCGAGGCCGACGGGGCCACGGCCCAGCGGCGAGCCGACGCCCTGTGGGCCGAGCATCCGCCGACGACCGCGTCGGGTCGCGCGCTGCAGGCGTTGTGCGCGGCCGAGGCCGGTCGACTGGCCGAGACCGCCGGCGCGGCGGCGTGGCGTGCGGTGGCCGATGCGTGGACCGCGATCCCGATGCCGTTCCCGGCTGCGTACGCCCGCCTTCGCGAAGCCGAGGCCTCACTGATGAGCGGCGCCCGCGAGGACGCGGCCGCGACGCTCGGCCAGGCCCGCGACACCGCGAGCGCGTTGGGCGCTCGGCCGCTCAGCGATGCGATCGACGCGCTCGCTCGGCGCGGACGACTGGCGATCGCGACCGCTGGACCCGCGTCGTCGGTGACGACGGAGGGGGAGAGTGGTGCGACACAGGTCGGGGAGCCGGTCATGGCGGTCCCGGCCGCGCCGTCCCGTCCGCTCAATGACCTGGGGCTGTCGGTCCGCGAGCTCGAGGTGCTCGCGCTCGTCGCGGCCGGCCGGACGAACGGGCAGATCGCCAAGGAGCTGTTCATCAGCCCGAAGACCGCGAGCGTCCACGTGACCCACATCCTCGACAAGCTCGGGGTGAGCAGCCGGATCGAGGCGGCCATGATCGCGGCCCGCGCCGGCCTGACCGCCGCGGACCCGCTCGACGACGCGGAATAGGGTCGGTCACTCCTGGTCGATGGATCGACCATCCGACGAAGGAAAGGGCGCCTCCGGCCTCGAATCGGGCGTTTCCGGTGCCCATCGGTCGACAGATCGACCACTCCGCGCCGGAAGGGCTCGATGTTCGTCGCATGGTCGATCGGCGGACCAACGCAGCGGTCCTCCCATTCGTCACCGCGGGTGGCACTAGCCGGGGGCGCGAACGCCCGACGCCGTCAAAACGGCTCGATCTGAGCTCCAGCGTTCCCAGACGCCATTCCGGGTGACAACCGGCACGAGTTGGGTGGCCTGCCGCCGTCTAGCGCCATCCCGGGTGGCGTATGGGAACGACGGCCGCCGACCACGCGGCGGGACGGTGCCGGCCCGCGCCGCCCCGGCGCCGCGCTCAGTCGCGGGCCGGGTGGCGTCGGACCTTGGCAGTGAAGATCTGGACGGGGATGCCCTCCTCGTCCGGCGTGCCGACGCTGATGTCCATGACCAGCAGCTTGCCCTCGGTGACCTCGTCCACGAACTGCTTGAGCGTGCCCTTCGTGTCGCTCAGGTACTTGGCGTGGACCTCGTGGACCTCCGCTTCGTACCCCTCGCGTCGCAGCAACTTGGCCGCCGCGTGGGTCGCCTTGTCATGGTCCTCGTCGCCGTTCCGCCCGTCGACCCAGAAGTTGAACTCCCCACCGAGCTCCACGTTGTTGCCGCTCGCGGTGCGGAGATTGAAGCCGTTGCGCTCGAGGACGTCGAGCATCCCGACAAGCGAGCCCGGCTGGTACGTCGCGCTCACCGCGATGTCATCGCCGTCGTCGTCGTGGACGCTCATGGTCCCGCCCTTGGTCGTCTTGGCCTTCACCTGGAGATGCATCCCGAGCCTCCTCTCACCCTCAGGGTCGCGATGGAACGAACATGGTACGACCCGGGTGTACGCGGTACGTCACCCGGGTCGCGACCGACCCCCTCGTCATGCGCCGGTCGGCCGGAGCAGGAGCCAGCGCAGGTTACGGACGCGGAACCGATCTCGCGGCTCCTCGTGCGGCACCGAGCTGCGATTCCGGACCTGGCGGTGGCGCTCGGCCTCGTCACGGAGGTCCTGCTGACGATGCTTTGCGAGCTGGAGCATGGTCTCCGGGTGATTCATCACGATCCTCCTTGGACGCTCCGCCGAACGGGTGTCGGCGATGTCGTCCACGTTGGCCGTGATCTGCTCCCCGGCCATCCGGCACGGACCCGATGCCTCGAGAGGGCGGACCCTCAATCTCGCGAAGGGTTCACGCGTCACTACCTTAGGCCGGCTCGCACCCGACCCCTCCCCGGCGACCCGTTCGGGCTGACTGGTCTATCGTCGGCCGCGTGACCGAGCGACCCGAACCGGTTCCGGACGGCGAGCGGCTCATCGCGAACCGTTACCGGCTGGGCGAGATCATCGGGCGAGGCGGGATGGCGACGATCTATCGCGCCCACGACACCCGCCTCGGCCGCGATGTCGCGCTCAAGCTGCTCCGACCCGAGATCAGCGCCGATCGCGATCTGGCGGATCGATTTCGGCGCGAGGCCCTGGCGGCCACCGTCCTGCGCCACCAGAACATCGTCGCGTGCGTGGACACGGGCTCGGATCCCGCCGGTCCGTTCCTGGTCATGGACCTCATCGAGGGCGAGGACCTCGCCGCCCGCCTGAACCGGGCCGGCCCGCTCCCCGCGACCGACGTGGCGCGCATCGGGCTCGACATCGCGCGGGCACTGGGCGTCGCGCATATCCGCGGGATCGTGCATCGCGACGTGAAGCCGAGCAACATCCTGCTCGCGCGCGACGGCCGGGCGATGATCACCGACTTCGGCATCGCCCGACTCGCCGCCGACGCGGAGGGCGCCCTGCCCGGCACGACCCTTGGCTCGGTCCAGTACTTCAGCCCGGAGCAGGCGCAGGGCCTGTCGACGACACCCGCGTCCGACGTCTACGGACTCGGTCTGGTCATGTACGAGGCGTTGACCGGGCGCCGACCGTGGAGCGGCGAGACGCCCGGCCAGATCGCGCTCGCCCGGGTGGGCGCGCGGGCGCCATCGCCGCGTGACAGCCGGCCGGACGTCCCGCTCGCGCTCGACGGGGTCGTGACGAGAGCCCTCGCGGCCGATCCCACGGAGCGCTACGCGAGCGGGTCGGCGATGGCCATCGCGCTCGAGCCGCTCGTCGGAGGCGTCGATCCAGCCGTCCCGACGACCCTAGTCGACCGCCGCGGCTGGGCGTCCGACACGCCGCACGCGCGAGCCGGGATGGCCGCCGCGCGCCGTCGGGCGACCTATCCGCCGGGCGGACGGGGCCGAACGACCGGGCGCAAGGTCGGCATCGCGATCGTCATCCTCGCGGCTGCGGTCGTGGCGCTCGCAGCACTGCCGGCGCTCGGCGATGGCGGCGGTCTCGTCGGGGCGTCCGGCAAGCCGGCCCGTTCTGCCGCGGCGGTCGTGGACCCGACGGCCGAACCCACTCCCGCGCCGACGCCGAAGCCGACACCGAAACCCACGCCGAAGCCGACGCCGACGCCCGAACCCACCCCCGAGCCCACGCCCGAACCGACGCCCGTCGAGCCCGGGCGAGGTGGCCGACCTGTGCGACCCGTTCTTCGAGCTGCCGTGCACGCTCGGCCCGGGCCGCTACACGCCGTCCCGCTTCGAGCCATCGATCTCCGTGAAGCTCGGCGACGGCTGGTCGGCGGCGACGAACAACGATCGGCTGGTCGTCCTGTCGCGCGACGAGGGCTTCATGACCTTCGCGGCCCGCCCGGACGTCCGCGGCGCCACGGCGGAGAAGGAGGACTCGGCCAAGGAACTCGTCGACGCCGTCGCGAAGCGGAACGGCGTCTCGGCGACGCGCCCCGCGCGCGTCCGGATCGACAAGATCCGTGGCCGCTCGGTCGATGTGACCCCGCGCGGCTCGAATCGCATCGCGCTGTTCATCGCCGGCGAGAGCACGTACTTCCTGGAGCCAGGCCGGATCACGCGGGTCGTCGCGCTCGAAGTCGACGACCAGATGCTCGTGATCGTCATCGAGCCGGGCGACGGGCGCGACCTGGACGCGATCCTCGAGACCGCCGACGACGTCGCCGGGAGCCTCCGCCAGAACTGATCGGCGCGCCCGGGCGGCCGGCCCGCCGACGGTTGGGTGGCAATGGGACGTCCGGGGCGGTCTGGTGGGCCTATAGGACCATCGACACCACAGGACCCCGCGACCACCCTGCACAGGTGCACCCAGCGGCGTTCTTCCGAGCGCGACAGGCGGGCGTGGCGAGGGCGGGCCGCCGACGCCTGTTCAGCGACACCCATGTCATGCTCGCGATCGCGATCGCGGTCGCCGGCACGATCATCGAGGCCTTCTCGGAGGACACGGGGCTCCTCGGGGTCCTCTGGATCGCCGGGATGGGCGCGATGTACGTCATCCTCCAGCTCGCCCTCGGGGCCTGGTCGTCGCCCCTCTCGCATGCGACCCCCCGGCTGCTCGCCGCGGTCGCGTTCGTCTTCTGTCTCGGCCTCGTCGTCGGCGACGCGTCGAGCCGGCCGATGACCTACCTCTATCTCCCGGTCGTCACCGTGGCCGCGGCGTACGGTCGTCGCGAGGCGTTCATCGTCGGGGGCACCACGATCGTCGCCTACGTCATCGCGAGGCTCATGGACGAGACGGGCATCCCGACACTGGTCCAGCGCGGCGCGGCGCTCCTCATCACGATGATCCTCCTCGCGGTGATCACCCGGCGAACAGTCGGCGCCCTCGAGGCCGCGATCGGTCGTGCCCGCGAGGCGCGCCGCCGCGAGCGTCGCCGGGCACGTCAGATGGCCGGCATCGAAGCCGTCGGGCACCTGCTTGCCAGGGGCTCGTCGACGGCCGCACTCGAGGAGCTCATGGACCTGATGACCCGCCGGTTCGGGTACCAGAACGTCTCGATCTACCTGCTCCAGGAGGATGGGACGGTCAAGCTCGGGGCACAGCGCGGGTACGAGACGGTCCTCGAGAGCTTCGACGGCACGACCGGGGTCGTCGGTCGCGTCATGCGCACGCAGGAGACCGCGTTCATCCGCGACGTGCGCGACGATCCCGACTACCGGGTCGCGAAGGGCGACGTCCTGAGCGAGATCTCCGCGCCGCTGATGGCCGCGGGCGAGCTGCTCGGCGTCCTGAACGTCGAGGACTCCCGGGTCGACGGCCTCGATGACAGCGACCGCTCCACCATGATCCTCATCGCCGAGCGACTGGCGGCCGCCATCGCCCTGGGCCGGGAGCGCGAGGCCATCGCCCAGCGCGCCGAGCTCTTCCAGGCCCTGACCGGCTTCTCGCGAACCGTCAACGCCTCGCTCGACCCGCACGAGCTGTATCCGGTGATCGTCGAAGCGCTCGGGGCGGTCATGAGCAGCGACATCGTCGCGCTGACCACACGCGACACGGTCCTCGGCGACTACCGGATCTCGGCCATGCAGGGCGGCGACCAGCGTTTCGTCGGCGTCCGGATCCCGGAGGGCGAAGGCGTCTCCGGGCGGGCGATCGCCGAGCGTCGCCTGGTCGTCGATTCGCACCTGGAGAAGACCGCGTTCCCGTCCACGATCCGCGGCGGCCAGTTCGCCGAGGTCATGGCGTCGGCGGCGGTCCCGCTCCTGAGCGACGACGCCGTGCTGGGCGCGCTCGCGGTCTTCCGCGTCGACCTGACGCGGCCATACACCCAGCTCGAGCAGGAGGTGCTGCCGATCATCGCCGGCCACGTCTCGCTCGCGATCGCCAACGCCGAGCTGCACGCCCAGATGGCCGATGCCGCGATCCGCGACCCGCTGACCGGCCTCTTCAACCGTCGCTACCTCGACGCGGCGTTGGAACGGCTGCTGGCCGCACGCAACCGGCTCGACGTCTCCGAGCGCCGGCCGGTCGCGGCGATCCTGTTCGACCTGGACCACTTCGGCAACTTCAACAAGAAGCACGGCCATACGGTCGGCGACGCGGTCCTTCGGACGTTCGCGTCGATCCTCCAGGACCGGTTCCGCGCCAGCGACATCGTCGCCCGGTTCGGTGGCGAGGAGTTCCTGGTCTTCCTCGACGGCGCCAGCCTCAGCGAGGCCGCCAAGATCGCCGACGACATCCGTCGCGAGCTCCAGGTCATGCCGATCCCGCTCGACGGTGGCGGCACGGTGCACGCCACGGTCTCCGCGGGCTGCTCCGCGGTCGGTCCCCAGGTGAGCTCGATGGAATCGCTGCTCCAGGTCGCCGACGTGGGACTCCAGATGGCGAAGCGCGCGGGGCGCAATCAGATCGTCGCAGCCTGACGTTCGGTACCGGGTAGGCTTCGCGCCCTGATGCCCCTCGTCGTCCTGCGCGGCCTGACCAAGCGCTACCCCGGGGGCGTGACCGCCCTCGACGGGTTGACCCTCGACCTCGAGCCCGGCGTCATCGGCCTTGTCGGCGCGAACGGGGCCGGCAAGAGCACGCTCCTCAAGATCCTGCTCGGACTCGTCGAGCCGACCTCGGGGATGGCCGAGGTGATGGGCATGGACGTGCGGGATCACGGCACCGCGATCCGCCAGTACGTCGGCTACATGCCCGAGTCCGATTGCCTGCCGCCCGAGTCCTCCGCGACCGACTTCGTCAGCCATATGGCCCAGATGTCGGGCCTGCCGGGTTCGGCGGCGCGCGAGCGAACGGCCGAGGTCCTGCGGCACGTCGGCCTGTACGAGGAGCGCTACCGCGCGATCGGCGGCTATTCGACCGGCATGAAACAGCGGGTCAAGCTCGCCCAGGCCCTCGTCCACGACCCGCGACTGCTCCTGCTCGACGAGCCGACCAACGGCCTCGATCCGGCCGGTCGCGACGAGATGCTGGCCCTCGTCCGTCGCACCGGCGCCGAGTTCGGCATCGCGGTCATCGTGGCCAGCCACCTGCTGGGCGAGATCGAGCGCGTGTCGGACTTCCTCCTGGCCATCGATGCGGGGCGGCTCCTCCGCGCCGCGCCGCTCGGGACGTTCACCGAGCGGACCGGCTACCTCGCCGTCGAGGTCGAGGAAGGGGAGGCACGGCTGGCCGCCGCTCTGACGGCACGCGGGCTGACGCCGGCCGTCGACGGCCGCACGGTCGTGGTCCCCATCGAGGACGAACGGCCGTACGACATCGTGCGCGACGCCCTCGCCGAGCTCGGCCTGCCGCTGGTCCGCCTCGAGCAGCGGCGCAAGGGCCTCGAGGACCTGTTCACCGACGTCCCGGCCGCGGCCCTCCCGACGACGGCGGCCACCGGGACGGGCAGGGGTCCGGGCTCGGGCGCGGAGGCGCCGTCATGACCGGGCCCATCCAGGCCGCCCGGACCGGCGCGACACCGGCCACCGGACCCGGCGGCAGCATCTACGACCTGGGCTATCAGGGCTACCACGGCCCGCGGCTGGGCCGGCGGAGCGCCTCGACCGCGCTGTTCCGCAGCACCGTCCGATCGACGTACGGGATCGGTCGCGGTGGGCGGGCCAAGCTCGCGCCGTTCATCCTCGCGGCACTGGCGATCCTGCCGGCCATCTTCGCGGTCGGGATCGCGGCCCTCCTCGCCCGGGCCGGCGGCGGCGAAGCCCTCGCTGGCGCCTCGCCGGTCCGGTACGACACCTACCACGGCTTCACGGTCACCCTGATGATGCTGTTCTGCGCGGCCCAGGCACCCGAGATCTTCGGCCGCGACCAGCGCTACGGCGTGCTGCCGCTCTACTTCTCGCGGGCGCTCACCCGGACCGACTACGTCCTCGCCAAGGTCGTCGGGTTGATCGTGGCCCTCCTGATCGTCGACCTCGCACCGCAGGTGATCCTGTTCGTCGGGCGGGTCCTGGTCGCCCCGGACCCGGCCACCGGCCTCAGCCACGAGGCGGTCGCCGTCCCCCGCTTCCTGCTCCAGGGCATCCTCACGGCCAGCCTTCTCGGCGGGCTGTCCGCGCTGATCTCGGCGTGGACGCCTCGGCGCGCCTATGCCACCGCGAGCATCATCGCGGTGTCGGTCATCCCGCCCGTCCTGGTCGCGCTCCTGACGTCGCTGACCGGCAGCGACACGACCCGCATCCTCGTCCTGTTCAGCCCGGGCGACGTCCTCGACGGCGCGAATGCCTGGATCTTCGCGTCGGTCTCGGAGAACCCGGCGATCTCCGCGCTCGACCTGCCGGGGCAGCTGTACGTCGTGACCGCGCTGGTCGCCACGGCCGTCCTGATCGGCCTGACCGTCCGGCGCTATCTCCGGATCACCGCGTGACCGGTCCCGCTCCGCAGCCGGCCCTGGCCGTCGACCACGTCTCGCGCTGGTACGGCAACGTCGTCGCGCTCAACGACGTCTCGTTCGCCCTCGGCCCCGGCGTCACCGGTCTCCTCGGGCCCAACGGCGCGGGCAAGTCCACCCTCCTGCATCTGATGGCCGGCCTGCTCAAGCCGTCCGCGGGCGAGGTCCTCGTCGAAGGCCAGACGGCCTGGGGCCGCCCCGAGATGTACGCCCAGATCGGATTGGTCCCGGAGCGCGAGGCGATCCACGCCTTCCTGACCGGCTTCGAGTTCGTGCGGCTCAACGCGCGACTCCACGACCTGCCCGACCCGGACGCCGCGGCGCGGCGGGCCATCGCGACGGTCGAGCTGACCGAGGTCGCCGACCGCCCGATCGCCACGTACTCCAAGGGCATGCGCCAGCGCACCAAGCTCGCCAGTGCCCTGGTCCACGACCCCTCGATCCTGCTGCTCGACGAGCCGTTCAACGGCATGGACCCGCGGCAACGGCTGCACATGATGGGCCTGCTCCAGGCGATGGCCGCGGCCGGCCGGACGATCCTCTTCTCCTCGCACATCCTCGAGGAGGTCGAGCGGCTGGCGGAGTCGATCCTCGTCGTGTACGCGGGCCGGCTGGCCGCGGCCGGCGACTTCCGGTCGATCCGCCGGCTCATGACCGATCGGCCCCACACGTTCCGCGTGCGCTCCTCGGACGACCGGGGCCTGGCCGCGGCCCTGCTCGGCCACCCCGGCGTCTTCGGCGTCGAGCTGAGCGGCGAGCGCCTCTCGATCCGGACGTCCGACTTCGGGGGCTTCACACGGGCGCTGCCCGTGGTCGCGAGGGAACGTGGCATCACCCTCTTCGAGGTCGGGCCGACCGACGACTCGCTCGAGAGCGTCTTCAGCTACCTGATCCGCCGATGACGCCGTTCGCCGCCATCGTCGAGGTCACGCTGCGCGGGCTGCTCGGCCGCCGGCGCCTGCTCCTCATGCTCGGCCTCGCGAGCATCCCCGTCCTGCTGGGCGCCGTCGTCCAGGTCCGCGGCGGTCGGGCGGACGTGGAACGGGTGCTGGCCATCCTCGTCGTCCAGACGGTCATGCCGATCGTGGCCCTCATCCTCGGGACCGCGTCGCTTGGCCCCGAGATCGAGGACGGCACCGTCGTCTACATCCTGACCAAGCCGATCCGGCGCTGGCTCGTGGCGCTGGCCAAGATCGTCGTGGCCGTCAGCGCGACGGCGGTGCTCGTCGTCCCGGTCACGATCGTGACCGGCCTGCTGGTCGGCGGGCGGGGCGACGGGCTCGAGACCACGATGGCCTACGCGGTCGCCTGCCTGGCCGGCGGAGCGGCCTATGCGGCGGTCTTCGTCGCGCTGAGCACGATGACCGGGCGGGCCCTGATCATCGGCCTCGTCTATGTCCTCGTCTGGGAGGGGGCCCTGGGCCAGCTGCTCGAGGGGACGAAGTTCCTCTCGATCCGGCAGGCCACGCTGGGGATCGTGGCGGGCCTCGGCGGCGAGGTCGACACGGACGCGCCGCTCCAGATCGGCGTCGGCGCGGTCGTCCTGACGATCGCCGTCCTGGGCTCGCTCCTCCTCACGAGCTGGCGTCTCGCGCGGTTCGAGGTGCGCGCCGGGGACTGAGCGCTTGACCGTCCGGGCGACGCTCGCTAGATTCCCGATGACAAGCGCCCTTGCATCTGCAGGTCATGCGGACTTGCAGTCGGCACCGGGCCCGGGCCGTCGCCACCGGAGGCTCCCTCGACCATGGCTGCTGCGTTCTTCCTGCTGCTCCGCGAGGGCCTGGAGGCCGCGCTCATCGTCGGCATCGTCTGCGCCTACCTGGTCAAGCTGGGCCGCCGCGATGGACTCCGCCCCGTGATGCTCGGCGTCGGGGCCGCACTGGCGCTGTCGGCCGTCATCGGGCTCATCGTCACCCTCACGGTCGGTCGCCTGCCGATCGCCGTCCAGGAAACGCTCGAGGGGCTCGCCGGCCTGTTCGCCGTGGCGGTCCTGACCTGGATGCTGTTCTGGATGCGCCGCCAGGGCCGGGCGATGAAGGGCGAGCTCGAGCACGGCGTCGACTCCGCGCTCGCGCAGGGCACCGTCACCGCGCTCGCGGGCCTTGCCTTCGTGGCGGTCGCCCGCGAGAGCCTCGAGACGGTCCTGTTCCTGTTCGCCCTCGGCGCCCAGACATCGGAGCTCATCACCTCGACGGTCATCGGCGCCACGCTCGGGCTGGCCGTGGCGATCGCCATCGGCTACGGGATCTTCGCGGCCGGCATCCGCATCGACCTTCGACGGTTCTTCACCTACACGGGCGTGGTCCTGATCTTCGTCTCCGCCGGGCTCGTGGCGTTCTCGATCCACGCCTTCGGGGAGGCCGGTCTCATCGTCAACCAGGGAGCCGTGTTCGACCTCGGCGGCGTCCTGCCCCAGAACGGCCCGATCGGGTCGGTGCTGGCCGGGCTCCTGGGCTATCGCGAGGCCCCGACGCCGCTCGAGCTCATCGGCTACTTCGGCTACCTGATCCCGGTGCTGGTCCTGTTCGTGTGGGGCGGACGGAAGCCGGCGCCGGTCGCCTCGGGACCGACGGGCGCATCGGGTCGGGCGCCGGCCTGACCGCGGCGAGACGCTGACCGCTCGTCAGGCGAGCAGCGACGCTCCCCAGATCGCGTCCGGGCCGCTCGTGCCCGGGGGCGCGAAGAAGTAGCCGCCGCCGACCGGCTGGATGTACTCCTCGAGCGGCTCGCCCGACAGCCGGTTCTGGACCGCGACGAAGCCGCGCTCGAGGTCGTGCTGGAAGGCGACGAAGAAGAGGCCCTCGTCGAGCAGCCCCGCGCCGTCGAACCCACGGCTGAAGGAGTAGCCGCGCCGGAGCAGCCGACTGGGCTCGGTCTCGGGCGTCCGCGGGTTGGCGAGCCGGATGTGGGCGTCGAGCGGGATGCGCTCGCCGTTCGGGTCCTCGCCGTAGGCCGGGTCGTCCATCTCACGGCCCTTGCCCAGGGGCGTCCCGGTCCGCTTCGTCCGGCCGATGATCGCCTCCTGCTCGCCGAGCGCGGTGCGGTCCCAGCGCTCGACGAACATGCGGATCGTCCGGGCGACCATGTAGGTGCCACCCACCGCCCAGTCCGGCTCGCCCTGGCCCTCGCCCACCCAGACGAGCTCGTCCATGAGCGCCGGGTCGGCGGGGGACGGGTTCGCGGTCCCGTCCTTGAAGCCGAGCAGGTTGCGTCGCGTGGCCGGGGTGCCGCCGTGCTCGACGGTCCCGCCCGGTCGCTGCTGGAAGCCGTGGATCAGCCAGCGCACGACGAGCGATCCGCGCGTGCCGAGCATCAGGTAGCGCAGCGCGTGGAGGCAGCTCGCCTCGTCGGTCGCGCAGATCTGGAGCAGCAGGTCGCCGTGCGCGAGCTCGGCCTGGATCCGGTCGTTGCGGAAGTCGGGCATCCGCACCAGCTGGCGCGGGATGCGGTCGGCCAGGCCGAACCGGCCGTCGAACAGCGACGCCCCGAACCCGACCGTGATCGTCAGGTCGGACGGTCCGACCGTCGGCCCCAGGATCCCGCTCTCGGGCGGCGGGAAGAGCGGATCGCCCGGGTCGGCCGCGAGCCCGGCGGTCAGCTTGCGGCTCCGCGAGGTCAGTTCGGCGATCGCCGTGGCGAGCTCCGGCTTGCTGCCGACGACCGCGTCGAGCGTCACGAAGATCGCCGCGGTCTGCGGGCGGGTCGGCAGGACGATGCCCGCCTGGTGCGGGCCGTCGAACGGGATGTAGCCGGGCTCGGTGCCGGACGCCTGGGCCGCCGGGGCGGCCCCGCCGAGCGCCACCGCCCCGAGTCCGCCCGCGACGCCGCCGGCCACTGCCGCCGCCCCGACGGCGGCAGAACCGGCGAGGAAGCGGCGGCGCGAAAGGACCTTGGCTTCGTCCATCAGGGCAGGTCCCGGCTCAGGCTTCCAGGCCCAGCCGGCCGGACAGCTCGGAGAGGAGCTCCGAGAGGTTGGCCAGGCCGGCCTGCATCGCCTTGAGGTCGGCCGCGCTGATCTGGTCGAAGGTCTTGTAGCCACTCGACTGCGAGCCGTACTTGTCGATGATGGTCGTCACCGACGCGTAGGCGTCATCGAGGCTCTTGAGGTAGTCCTTGTCGATCGTGGTGAGGGTCGGGCGCAGGATGTCCACGATCTTGGCGGAGCCCTCGAGGTTCGGGTCGATCGACCAGAGATCGAGCTTCGAGTAGCGATCCTCCTCGCCGGTCATCTTCGACTGCGCGACCTCGTCGATGAGGACGCCGGCGCCCTGGGTCATGACGCGCGGGTCGATCTCGAGCGTCTCGAGCCTCGTCCGGAGCTCGGCGACGTTCGCCCGGAGGCCGGCGGTCAGCTCGGTCGTCCCGTCGGTCGTGCCCTTCGCGAACAGGAGCTCCTCGAGCTTGTGGTACCCGGTGAAACCGGGGTCGTCGACGCCGGCCTGGTAGTCGTCCTCGCGGGCGTCGATCTTCGGATCGAGGTCGGCGAACAGCTCGGCGATCGGCTCGACCCGCTCCCACGGCACGCGCGAGGGGCCGTAGGCCGCCTTGGCCGCCTCGAGGTCGCCGGCATCGACGGCCGCGGTGAACGTGTCGATGACCTTGATGAGGTCGTCGGACTGGGCGAGGACGTAGGTGCGGTACTCGGCGACCGCCGCGTCGATCGCCGCCTGGTCGACGACCGTGCTCGGCGGGCGCGTCGCCGCGACGCCACCGGACACCGTCAGGGCCCCGCGCGGGGAGGTGAGCGTGCCGCAGACGAGCTCGTATGTGCCGCCATCGAGCCGGCTCTTGAGGTTGACCACGAAGCCCGGGAAGATGTTCTCGGCCTCGTCGATGACCTTCTGGTCGGAGCCGATGATCTCGAACTCGGCCGGGTCGGCGCCGGTGTTCGTGATCACGAACAGCACCTGGCCGGCCGTGGCGGTGACGGTCTTGGGCGCGCAGCCCTCAGGACTCACCGACACCGCGATCGAGGCGCCGCCGCTCTCGGCCGCGGGCGCGCCCGAGCAGGCGGCGAGGGCGATGACGAGGAGGCCGCCGACGGCGAACCGGGAGCGAGAGGTCACGATGGGACTCCGATCTCATGGCCTGGGGCTCGCGGGACGGCCGCGATCGGGTGACCCTGCGTTTGTAATGCAAGTCACCTTGTCTGTCAATCGCAAGGCTCGTTGAGCGCTGCGGCGGCGTCGTCGGACGGGCTAGGGCGCGCCCCCGATGAAGCCGAGGATCTCGTTCAGATCCGGCAGGACGCTCTCGGCCTGGAGGACGAACAGGATGCCGACCGTCAGGCTGAAGATCCCGGCGAGGATCCCGATGACCAGGTAGATGCGGCTCCGCGTCTGGCTGGCCACGAACCCGGTCGCCGTCAGGACCACGATCGCCGTGTTGGAGAGAAGCAGGCCGGCGATGAACGCGATCATCATCGGGATCCCCAGGCCGACGCTGGCCGCGCCGCCGACCGCGGCGATGATCAGGACCTGCGTGCCGGTCTCGGCCCCGACGCCGTGGATCATCCCGACCCCGAACGCCGTCCGCCGGCCGTACGCGCTCATCTCGACCGGCTCGACGTGGTCGTGCCCGTGGAGCCTGGCGCCGAACCAGCGCCACGAGTACCGCATCCAGCTGAACACGAGCATCCATCGGCTGCGAAGCCGGAACTCCGTGCCGTGGCGGAAGTAGGCGTAGACGGAGTAGAACACCCACAGTCCGAGCACGATCAGCGTGACGCCGACCACGCGGCCCATGATCGGATCCAGCCAGTCCGGCAGCAGCGCACCGAACATCAGGGCCAGGAGGCCGAACGCGGCGACCACCGAAGCGTGGCCAAGTGCGTACAGCGTGCCGAGCAGCATCGCGTGACGCTGTTCGGACACGAAACGGGGTCGCGTCAGGACGAACGTCCCCGCGGTGGGCAGCGCCATGGTGGCTTCGGCGGACGCATGCGCCGTGAACTCGGCGGCGCCGCCGTGGTGGTGTGACTCCGCGCCGGCCCGGTGCTCGGCGACATGGCGCTCGTCACCGGCGTCGGCGGTCGCGGTCGTGCTCGTGATGTCGGTGATGGCGGCGATGTGGTCCCAGTCGATGCCGTGGCGGACCCCGAGCAGCAGGGCCGTCGAGAGCAGCGTCAGGGCGGACGCGCTCGGCGCCGCCGCCGCGACCTCGGCGATCAGGTCCATGTGTCTGTCCCCGCCAGGCGGGTGGCGGGGTCGCTCGAGCTGGCCGTCATCGTGACTCCGGAGATGGGCTTCGGGACCGAGATGGTACGGTCGGATCGACCGGTAACGCAAGCCGTTGCATCTGCGTACACAGGCGATACGCGCGACGCGGGCATCCGGATGACCTCCGGCCGCGAATCCACGCCAGGAGGACCCGCCCTTGATCCCTGAACGCATCGCCCCCGGACCCGGACAGGAGTCCGTCTGGGACTACCCGCGCCCGCCCCGCGTCGAGCCCGTGCCGGAGCGACTTCGGGTGGTCGTCGACGGGGAGATCCTGGCCGACACGACCCGTGGGCTGCGGGTCATCGAGACCGCCGGCGCACCCGTCTACTACTTCCCGCCCGAGGACGTGCGGTTGGGACGACTGACGCAGACCGGGCGTTCGACGGTCTGCGAGTGGAAGGGCGCGGCCACGTATCACGCGTACGCGGGCGCCCGCCGGATCGATGACGTCGCCTGGTCGTACGAGCGCCCGAAGCCCGGCTTCGAGGCGATCCGCGGGTACGTCGCGTTCTACGCGGGCAAGGTCGACGAGGCGTGGGTCGGCGAGGAACGGGCAACGCCCCAGCCGGGTGGCTTCTACGGCGGCTGGGTGACGTCGCGCATCGTCGGGCCGATCAAGGGCGAGCCCGGCAGCCTCGGCTGGTAGGCGACCCCGGTCGCCGATGGCGGCAAGCCGACGGTGAGCGGTGGCGTGCGCCAGATACTCCTGCGTCGGTCACAGCGTCTCTTGGCAGCCTCGCGCACTCTAGGTACGCTGGCTTGATGCGACCTGCCGGGGCCCGAGACCGTCCGATCCGGGCGATGCATCGCGTCGACGTCACAGCGCTCTCATGTCCCCCGTAGATCCGGACGCGGCCGCCCGGCCCACGCACACGCGGATCAGGTCGAGGCGGCGCCGCCGGCCGGAGCCCCCAGTGGCGGGGTCCCGCGTCGCGCCTCCTGGTCGATCCTCATCGGCATCGCGCTGGTCGGGCTGGTCCTGCTCCTGCCCGATCTGACGCCCGTCGTCCAGGGAGGCGACTCGACGGTCACGGCCTACCACGGTCGGATCGAGTCCATCGTCACGCCGTCGGGAGCGCCAGACCCGGACTCGCCCCCCGTGACCATGGCCAAGGTCACCTACCTCGAAGGCCCGCAGGTCGGCCAGACGGTCGACGCCTACCTCGTCGGCCCGGGCGGTGCGCAGAGCGTGGCGGACTACAAGCCCGGTGACGAGGTCGTGATCACGATCTCCGCGTCGCCTGATGCCGGTGCGCCGTTCGTCTCGGTCAGCGATCGATGGCGGCTACCAGCCCTGGGCTGGCTTGTCGCCCTGTTCGCCCTGGCTGTCGTCGCGGTCGGCGGTTGGCACGGTGTCCGCGCACTCGTGGCCCTCGGGCTGACGATCGCGGTCATCTTCAAGGTGCTCCTGCCGCTCCTCGTCGCCGGCTATCCCCCCGTCACCCTTGCCGTCGTCACGGCGAGCGGCGTCACCGTCCTCACGATCCTCCTGACCGAGGGGCTGAAACGGTCGAGCCTCGCGGCGATCCTCGGGACGACCGGCGCCCTGGCGATCACCGGGCTGCTGGCAGCCGCTGCGACCGGGGCGCTCGGTTTCACCTACATCGCGGGATCGGACCTCGCGTTCTTCACGCTGCCCGACGGACGGGGCCTCGACCTGCGCGGGGTCCTCCTCGCGGCGATGATCCTCGGCGCGGTCGGCGTCCTCGACGATGTCACCGTGACCCAGGCGGTGCTGGTCGATGAACTCGCAACGGCCGGAGGCATCGAGGGCTCACACCTCGTCGTGCGCGCGATGACGGTCGGGCGGTCCCATATCGCGGCGACCGTGAACACCCTGTTCCTGGCCTATGTGGGGGCCGGCCTGCCGCTCCTCGTCGTGTTGCTGGTGAGTCACCAGCCCGCCGCCCTCGTCTTCAACGACGAGGTCATCGTCACCGAGATCGTGCGAACGCTGGTCGGCAGCCTTGGGATCGTTGCGGCGATCCCGTTGACGACGTTCATCGCCTCGGCGCTCCGCGGATCCGATCCCCGACAGACCGGCTGGTCCGAGGCACCCTCGCCGCCGCACTGTCCAGGGTCGCTGTCGTGAGCCTGGTCATCGTGGTGCTCCTGGGTCTGACCGCAGCCTTGCCGATCACCTCCGGTCCTCGAGCGCCGCTGACGTCAGACCGCTTCGACCCGAGCCTCCTGCCGGGCGGGAACGCCACCGGCCCGCTGCCAACGGACTCGAGACGGCCCCGTCGCGTCGGACGCTGAAGTCACGGTCGTCGACGTCGGCGACGCCCGCCCGATCACCGTCGACGGCGTCGACGTCGGGACGCGTCACGGTCACCTCCTGGACGTTCGGAACGGATGCGTCGGATCGTTCGATCGAGGTCGACGTCCACTACGAGGCCAGCTCCCCGATGGACCTCAGCACAGGCACATGGGCACTCCTCTTCCAGGACGGGTCGGAGATCGCGCTCCTGCCAGCCGACGACCCGGACGCGCTGGAGCCGGACGCTCGAAGTCGGGCGCGCAGGCTGACGTCACGCTGGTGGCCGACGGACTGCCCCCTCAGGACCCATCGGTCGTCTACCTGGACGCTTCGACCGGCGAGATCATCTTCGGCGTGCCGCTCTCCTGAGTCGCCGATGTCGGGGCTCCGCTAGTCGCCGGTCGGCACGCCCAGGACGTTGAAGCCGCCGTCGACGTACAGGACCTCGCCGGTCACGGCGCTCGAGAGGTCGGACGCGAGATAGACGGCGGACCGGCCGACGTCCTCGGGCGTGATGTTCGCCCGGAGCGGCGCGATGTCGGCGAACTCGCCGTACATCCGCTTGAAGCCCGCGATGCCGGCGGCCGCGAGCGTCCGGACCGGGCCCGCGCTGATCGCGTTCACCCGGACGCCGTCGGGGCCGAGGTCGGCGGCGAGGTACCGGACCGAGGCCTCGAGGGCGGCCTTCGCGACGCCCATCACGTTGTAGTTCGCGACGACCTTCTCCGCCCCGTAGTAGGTCAGCGTCAGCACCGACGACCCGCGCCGCAGGTAGGGCTTGGCGCCCCGGGTGAGCGCGACGAGCGAGTAGGCCGAGACGTCGAGCGCGACCCCGAACCCCTCGCGCGACGTGTCGACGAAGGCGCCCTCGAGGTCCTCGCGGCGGGCGAAGGCGAGCGCGTGGACCAGGATGTCGAGCGAGTCGTGGGTCTCGCCCCAGCGCTGGTAGACGCGCGCGATGTCGTCGTCGTTCGAGACGTCGCACGGCTCCACGAAGGTCGATCCGATCGACGCGGCCAGCGGCCGGACCCGCTTCTCGATGAGGCTCTCGACGGACGAGAAGCCGACCTCGGCGCCCTCGGCGTGCAGGGCCCGCGCGATGCCCCAGGCGATCGAATGGTCGTTCGCGACGCCGAAGATGAGCGCCGTCTTCCCGTCCAGCAGTCCCATCGTTCGCTCCTTCATGATTCCGATACGCTGCCATCATGCCCGACCGCCGACCCGCCCAGGCCGACCTTCGCGCTGCCCTGCGAGGGCGTGGAGGCCTTCGTCCTCGATGCCGACGGCGTGCTGATCCTCAAGGGCGAGGAGATCCCCGGGTCGGGTGCCGCGCTGGAGCGGCTCGACGCGCGCGGGATCCCGTACCGCGTGGTCACGAACTTCTCGCTCGCGCACCGGGACACGTTGGCCGCGCGATTCGCGGAGGGCGGCACGCCGATCCCGGCCGACCGGTTCATCACCGCGTCGTCGGCCGCCGCGGCCTACACGCTGGCCAGCTTCCCCGGCCGGCCCCTGTTCGTCCTCGCGGCCCCCGACGCGCGGCGGGAATTCGACGGCCAGCACCTGCTGACGCGCGAGGAGGCCGAGGCCGGCTCGGCGGACGTCGCGGCGGTCGTCATCGGCGACGGTGGCGACGACCTCTCGTATCGCAATCTCGACACGGCGTTCCGCCTGATCCGCGGCGGCGCCGACGTTCCTCGCGATGCACCGCAATCCGTGGTGGCTGACGCCGCGGGGAGCGACCCTCGACGCCGGCGCCGCGGTCGTCGGGCTCGAGTACGCGACCGGCCACAAGGCGACGGTCCTCGGCAAGCCGTCGCCGGTCGTCTTCCGACAGGCCCTGGACGGGCTTCGCGCAGACCTGGGACGTCGGATCCCTGCGGGATCGGTTGCGATGGTCGGTGACGACCCGGACGCCGACGTGCGGGCCGCCCAGCGGGTGGGTCTGCGCGGGATCCTGGTGCTGACCGGGAAGGTCGCGTCGCGCGACGTCGCCGAGCGCGTCGATGGGCGGAAGCGCCGGCCCGACGCCATCGCGGCATCGCTGGCCGAGGTCGTGGCCGCGCTAGACTGACCGCAACCTTCCGAACCCGGCGCATCGCGCCCACACCGACACCGAGGGACCACATGACCACCGACGAGAAGCCGCGGATCAAGATCACCTACGCGACGCTCCGCGCCGACAACGAGGAGCTCCACTCGGGCTTCGAGGACGCCGTCGCTCGCGTCCGTGCCGGCCTCGGCGGCCACCACAAGAACCTCGTGAACGGCGCCTGGCGCGACGGCGATGGTGCGTTCGAGGTGCGCTCGCCGATCGACACGGACATCGTGCTCGGGACGTTCGCGAAGGGGACCGCGGCCGACGTCGACGACGCCATCGCGGCCGCCCGCGCCGCGCAGCCCGCCTGGGCCAAGACCCCGTGGCCGGAGCGACTTGCCGTCCTGCGCCGGGCCGCCGAGCTCATCAGCGATCGCCTGATGGACGACTCCGCGATCATGGCCATCGAGGTCGGCAAGAACCGGATCGAGGCGCTCGGTGAGGTCGAGGAGTCCGCGGACCTGATCCGCTACTACGCGCAGACCGCCGAGGACAACGCCTTCTACGACCACCCGATGGGCAACCTCGGCGACGCGACGGTCCACACGCGCTCGATCCTGCGGCCGCACGGCGTCTTCGCGGTCGTCAGCCCGTTCAACTTCCCGATGGCCCTGTCCGCCGGCCCGACGAGCGCCGCGATGCTGGCCGGCAACACGGTCGTCTTCAAGCCGTCGAGCGCGTCGCCGCTGTCCGCGGTCAAGCTCATCGAGGCGTACCTCGACGCGGGCGTGCCGGCCGGCGTCGTCAACCTGGTGATGGGCCCGGGCGAGACGGTCGGCCAGGCGCTCCAGGACCACCCCGGCATCGACGGCATCGTGTTCACCGGCTCGTACGAGGTCGGGATGCGTCTCTTCCACTCGTTCAGCCGGACGTGGCCACGCCCGACGATCGTCGAGATGGGCGGCAAGAACCCGGCCATCGTCTCGCGCACGGCCGATCTCGAGGAGGCGGCCGAGGGGATCATGCGCTCCGCGTTCGGGTTCGGCGGGCAGAAGTGCTCGGCCAACTCGCGCGTGTACGTCGAGCGGCCGGTCCACGACGAGCTGGTCCGCCTGCTGGTCGAGAAGACCGAGGCGATCACGATCGGCGACCCGCTGGTCCGGGCGAACTGGCTCGGGCCGATCATCGATCAGCGAGCGGTCGACCGGCACCAGAGCGCGGTCGCGGACGCGCGTCGCGACGGGACCGTGTTCATCGGCGGCGAGCGACTCGGGGACGGCGAGCTGGCTCGCGGCTTCTATGTCGAGCCGACGGTCGTCGGCGGGCTGCCGGCCTCGCACCGGCTCTTCCGCGACGAGCTCTTCGCGCCGTTCACCGCGGTCCACGCCGTGGACTCGCTCGACGAGGCGCTGGACCTCGCCAACGACACGATCTACGGGCTGACCGCGGGCGTGTACTCGGAGGATCCCGCCGAGGTCGAGCGGTTCACCGACCGCATCGAGGCCGGCGTGCTGTACGTGAACCGCCGCGCCGGCGCGACGACCGGCGCGTGGCCGGGCATCCAGGCGTTCGGCGGCTGGAAGGGGAGTGGCTCGACCGGCAAGGCCGGCCCTCTCGATGTACTACGTCGCGCAGTTCCTGCGCGAACAGAGCCACACCGTCGTCGACTAGCGGCGCCGGGACGGCGCCGGCCCAGCGCCCCGCCTGGACGGTGTTGGACAGGCGCGGACGAGCACGAGGAGTGAGCGCACTCAGCGTGCGTGAGCGAGCGCGCGTTGGCCGCAACGCCGGCCAGCGCCGTTCGGGAGGGGCGCCTAGAGGCTGACGACGCGGTCGCGGCCGCCGCGCTTCGCTGCGAGCAGGGCGGAGTCGGCGGCACGGAACAGGGCCCGGCCATCGGTCTCGTCGCCGATCCGTGACGCGACGCCGGCCGAGATCGTCAGCGGGACCATGAGGCCGTCGATCGGCCGGTGCGAATCGGCCGCCACCGCGGCGCGGATGCGTTCCGCGAGGCGGACGGCGTCGTCGCGGTTCGAGGCCGGCGCGATCACCACGAACTCCTCGCCGCCGTACCGCGCGACGATGTCGCTCGTCCGGACCGAACTCACCATCGCCCGCGCGACGCGCTTGAGGACGGCGTCGCCGACGGCATGGCCGTGCTGGTTGTTGACCTCGGAGAACCGGTCGAGATCGAGGACGATCAGGCTGAGCTCTGTCCCGGCCCGCTCGGCTGCGGCATAGGCGGTCTCGACGGCCTCGTCGAAGAAGCGTCGATTGAGCAGGCCGGTGAGCTGGTCGCGGACGGCGGCCTCGCTCATCCGCGCGTGCAGCTCCGCGTTGTGCAGCGCGAGCTCCGCCTGCGTCACCAGCAGGTCGGCGATCCGCAGCTCGAGCTCGCTGAATGCCCGATCGGAGCGGTCCCGCGTCACCGTGAGGACCGCGCTGGCCTCGCCCTCGAGCCGGATCGGCAGGCCGAGTCCCACGTGCTCGCCGTCGGCGCCGGTCTTGACCACGCGCTCCGTGGCGGCCACGACCTGGCCGGCGAGGCCCTCGCCGGGCGCGATGGTGGCGCCGAGCCGGGACGGCGCATCGCCGATGACCTGTTCGACCCGGAACGTGCCATCGGCGCCACGGGTCGCGAATTCGACCGCGTCCGCTTCGAGCAGGTCGCGCGCCGCGTCGACGACGGATGCCATGACCCGGCCCCGATCCAGGTCGGCCGTCAGGCCACGGCTCACCTCCAGGACGCGTTCGATCGCGTGGAGACGCAGGCGGCGCTCGTCGTCGAGGCGAGCCGATCGGAGAGCCGCCGCGATCGAGCGGGCCAGCATCTCGGCGACCGCGACGTGGGTGGGCCCGATCGGCTTCGTCGCGGTGCCTTCGAAGTTGACGATGCCCAGGAGCTCATCCTCGTGGAGCACCGGGACGGCCACCTCGCTGCGGACGTCCGGTCGCGCGGGGCGGTAGTCGGGATCGGCGAGGACGTCCGGCGCAAAGACCGTCTGATGGGTCGCGGCCGCTCGGCCGATGATGCCGACCCCGTTTTCGATGATGTGGAACGGGCTGTCATATCCGGCCACGCCCACCATCGACAGGCGACCCTTGTCGTCGGGCAGGTAGGCCGAGACGAGGGTGATGTCGAATGTCGCGGCGACGTCGTCCACGACGTCCTGCATGATCTCGCTGACCGGATCGCGACCCGTCGAAACGCGCGACGATCCGCTGCAGCCCTTCGAGCTGGTCGACCTGGGCGACCTTGCGGGCCGCCAGCCCTTCCGCTCGCTGCCGCTCGCGGCGGAGGCCGGCGTCCACGGCGTGGATGGCGCCGGCCGTCAGGAAGGTGACCGAGGCCCGGACGACGAAGTCGACGGAGGCCTGGTCGAGCAGGGAGTGCCCGGGCTGCGTCGTGTGGTTGAAGAGGAGCCCGATGGAGGAGACACCGAGGATCGCGGCGGCGATGGTGAAACCGGGGGTCAGCGCCGCGTAGGTCAGCGCGAGCACGATGAACGGCCGGCCGATCGGCGACTCGAGGGTCTGCGGGTTGAAGCCCCCCGCCGCGGCAAGCGCGACGAGGACCACGATCGGACCGATCGCACGTCGAACGGCCGTCCGGCGCACGAGCGTCGGCGCGAACGGGCTCCAGGCGACCCCACCGATCAGGACCAGCGCGACGAGGCTGACAAGCGTCCCGCGCCAGTACGCCCCGGTCGAATCGGCGAGCAGGTAGGCCGGCAGCGCCATCGCCAGCATGACGCCGACCGTGAGCGCGCCCCAGCGGAGCTCGGCGAGGCCACGGTCCACGGGCCACACGGACCGATCGACTCCGAGCCCGATCCCAAGCCGGTGGGCGAGCGGAACGGACCGGCGCTGCACCACGGTTGGTGCAGGCGCGCCGGGCACGAGGTCGCGCGGGACAGACGCCGACATGCGCCGAAGGTAGGGGCGCACGGTTGCCGTGCACTCACCCGACCGGACTATGCGGACCCGCCATTTGGCCACGCCCGGGCGCCGCCCCGGGGGAACGCCGGGCGGATATACTCCGCGGCAATATCCAATCTGCATACTCGTTATGCATCAGGCACGGATGAGGTGACCCTTGGCCACGGCCTCGTCGCGCATCGCTGGCGACCGACCCGTTCCGCACATCGTCACGGAGCTGCCCGGCCCGAAGGCCCGGGCGCACGTCGCGTTCGATGAGACGTGGACGTCGCCGAGCCTGCCCCGCGCGTACCCGATCGTGCCGGTCCGCGGGGAGGGGCTCACCGTCGAGGACATCGACGGCAACCTGTTCCTCGACTTCGCGGCGGGGATCGCGGTGACCTCGACCGGGCACTCGCATCCGCAGGTCGTGGCCGCGATCAAGGAGCAGGCCGCGGAGCTCATCCACTTCAGCGCGAGCGACTTCTACCTGCCGATCTACCCCGAGGTCTGCCGCCAGCTGGCGCGCCTCGCCCCGATGTCGGGCCGCGCCCGCGTCTACCTCGGCAACTCCGGCACGGAGGTCGTGGAGGCCTCGATCAAGCTCGCGCGGTTCGCGACCAAGCGCCCGTACATCGTCGCCTTCCAGGGCGCCTTCCACGGGCGGACGTACGGCTCGATGAGCCTGACGGCATCGAAGGCCAAGTACCACGCCGGCTTCGGGCCGCTGCTGCCCGGCATCTTCCACGCGCCGTACGGGCGGGTCGAGGACCTGCGCTGGTTCGACGAAGTCCTCTTCGACAAGCTCGCGCCCGCCAACGAGGTGGCCGCGATCATCGTCGAGCCGATCCAGGGCGAGGGCGGCTACATCGTCCCCGAGGACGGCTTCCTCCAGGGCCTGCGCCGGATCTGCGACGAGCACGGGATCCTGCTGATCGCCGACGAGATCCAGTCTGGCGCCGGACGGACCGGCGCGATGTGGGCGGTCGAGCACTGGGCGGTCGAGCCCGACATCCTGCTCACCGCCAAGGGCATCGCCTCGGGCATGCCGCTGGGCGCGATGATCGCGAGGGCCGAATTGCTGGAGACGTGGGGTCCCGGCGCGCACGGGTCGACCTACGGCGGCAACCCCGTCGCGTGCGCCGCGGGTCTCGCGACGATCGAGCTGCTCGAGAACGGGCTCATCGACAACGCCCGGGTGCGCGGCGACCAGGCGCAGGCCGGGTTGCGTGTGCTGGCGGGGCGCTTCCCGGCGCTCGTCACCGGCGTGCGTGGCAAGGGCCTGATGATCGGCGTCGAGTTCGACACGTCCGAGCACGCCGAGGAGGTCCAGTGGGCCTGCTTCGAGCTCGGCCTGCTCGTCCTCGAGTGCGGGAAGTCGAGCGTCCGGATGTCGCCGGCGCTGACCGTCACCGAGGCCGAGATGGTGACCGCCCTGCGCATCTTCGGCGAGGCCGTCGCGCGCGTCGCCGGCCACGAGCGGGAGGTTCGCGCCGAGGTCGCCGATGCCGGCGCGCTGCACGAGGTCGAGGCGGCCGGCTAGGGCCGCCTCGAGATCGAAGAGCGCATCCCAGCCCGCTCGGTCAGACCTCCTCGGTCACCGGCTCGGTCACCGGCACGTCGCGCGGCTGGTAGAACGCGCCGAGGTTGAAGCCGTAGACGATGTGCCACAGGTAGACCGCGACCACCCATTTGACCTGGTCGGGCCCGAAGTTGGACATGAAGATCCCGGCGTTGACGCCCGGACCGGCGAGATTCGGGAAGAGGTTGATCCACCAGACGGCGCTGAGCGTGCCCAGGATCAGGCCCCAGATGATCGCCTTGGCGAAGTTGCCGAGCACCGTATTGGCGATCGGCAGCAAGGGATGGATGCCGAACGCGTAGATGAGCGCGAACGCGACGCCCTGCGCGTAGTGCGCACCAGCACCAAAGAGGGTGAGGGTGACCGGATCCATCATCCCCTTCGGGTCCATCGCCGAGTTCCCGAACACGAGCAGTCCATTGAGGAAGTTGAAGTTCAGGTCGGGCAGCCCGATCCCGTGGTACCACATGCCCAGGTTCGTGGTCACGTGGGTCGCCACGAGGCCGCCAACGATGGCCGCCGTCAGGCGATGTTTCGTCGCGTAGGTCCGCCAGTCCTCGATGAACCCTGTCGACACGAGCCGCCTCCCTCTCCTGCTGTCTCACAGGCCCCGGACGGTGCGCGCGCGGTCCGAACAACATGCCGCGATGCGTACGTCTGGGCGCTCTGCGAACAGTCAGGTGCATGGTAGTACGCTCGTCAACTGGTTCTCGCGGCATGGAGGCGCGTGCGCGTGGTAGGTCGGGATGGCATCATCGGGCGTGTGAGCCCCCCGTCGAAGGTCGCCTCGATGCACGATGCGATCGAAGCGAACGTGCGTGACGGCGATGTCGTCGCCATCGAGGGCTTCACCCACCTCATCAGCTTCGCGGCCGGCCACGAGATCATCCGCCAGCGCAAGCGCGACCTGACGCTCGCCCGGCTGACGCCCGACGTGATCTACGACCAGATGATCGCGGCCGGCGTCGCCCGCAAGCTCGTGTTCTCGTGGCTC